>NZ_CM186283.1:0-1921059 GCF_059772345.1 Prochlorococcus sp. MIT2308
GTGCCCACTCGCAATGAGCTATGGACGAAAGTGCAGCAATTACTGCAAAAGAATTTAAGTAAACCTTCATACGAAACATGGATACGCCCAGCTGAATTCCTTGACTTCAAAGATGGGCGTCTGACTTTACTTGCTCCAAATAGCTTCTCAAGTGATTGGTTAAGAAAAAATTATTCTCAAAAAATCGAAGAGATTGCAACAGAGATACATGGTCATGAAGTAAAGGTTTACATCAAGGTTAAAGAAGAATTTTCGTCAAATAAAAGCGATAAGAAAAATACTTTTTCTGATTTAGAAAATAATGCAATTCCCTCTAGAGATAATTTAGAAGCTAGATCGAAGCAAGCCCCAACAAAAAAATTTTTACCTGGTTTGAATCTTCGGTATGTGTTCAATAGATTCGTTGTAGGTCCTAATAGTCGGATGGCTCATGCCGCTGCAATGGCAGTAGCTGAAGCCCCAGGTAGAGAGTTCAACCCATTATTTATTTGTGGAGGTGTTGGTCTAGGTAAAACTCATCTCATGCAATCTATTGGCCATTACAGATTGGAAATCGACCCACAAGCAAAGATTGCATATGTTTCCACTGAGACTTTTACCAATGATTTAATTGTTGCTATCAGAAAAGATGGAATGCAAGCTTTTAGAAATAGGTATAGAGAAGCTGATTTGATATTGGTTGACGATATACAATTCATAGAGGGAAAAGAATATACACAGGAAGAGTTTTTTCATACTTTTAATGCTTTGCATGAGGCAGGGAGGCAAATTGTTCTTACAAGTGACAGGCCACCAAGTCAAATACCTCGTTTACAAGAAAGATTGATTTCAAGATTCTCAATGGGACTAATCGCTGATATTCAAGCGCCAGATTTAGAGACGAGAATGGCAATATTACAAAAAAAAGCTGAACATGAAAGAATGCGTTTACCAAGAGATTTGATTCAGTTCATAGCTGGAAGATTCACTTCGAATATTAGAGAATTGGAAGGGGCGTTTACTCGAGCTGTGGCCTTTGCCTCTATAACTGGGCTGCCAATGACAGTCGAATCGGTAGCACCTATGCTTGATCCTACTGGACAAGGAGTTGAAGTTAAACCTAAGCAAGTCTTGGAAAAAGTAGCTGAGGTATTTGGAGTTACTGAAGAGGAAATGCGTAGCCCCAGTAGACGTAGACCTGTTAGTCAAGCAAGACAGGTTGGCATGTATTTAATGCGCCATGGTACAGACTTAAGTCTTCCTCGTATTGGAGAATCTTTTGGGGGAAAAGATCATACAACAGTTATGTATGCCATTGAACAAGTGGAAAAGAAACTTTCAAGTGAGCCACAATTGGCTAGCCAGGTTCAAAAAGTTAAGGATCTACTTCAAATCGATTCACGAAAACGTCGTTGATAAATTGGCATGGATAGAAAAAATTTAATTTTAATCGAATAGTCTTGGATTTTGATCAAGCCTATTCTTAGTAGGTATTTTAGGACCTAGGTCACCACCATCAATGCTTGCAGTGCGTTCAAGGGCTTGCCTAAGCAATCTCCCTGATAATAAAGGCATATCTCTTGGGACTGAGATTCTATCTCGGAGGTAGCGCAACGCAGAGGCACTATATTTTTCTGGTGTACAATCTTTTTTTGAAATCATTGAAGTTAAGGCTGCTCTCAATGGCTGATCAAACAATTTATTTTTCATTGGGCTAACAGCAATGATTCTCTCTTTATGTTTGATAACTCTTCCAAGAGCCAATGCCTCATAATGATTTTTTGATTTTTGATCAACTTTTAAATCTACTTGTTCCAATTTTCCTAATCCAGAACCTTTATCAATTTCTTGGGCAAATAATTTCTGGGCTTCATTTGAATAAGTAAAGCAACCTCCCATTTGTGGAGGTAAATCATGGGCATGAGTATGAAAATCTCCTTGAGTTCCTCTATATTCGTCAAGGTTTTCAAGATTGCTAAGCCATGTATTTATGAGAGGGTGCTCTTCTCTTAATGAATATCCTTTGTAGTAAGCCAATGAGGCATTCATTCTCTCAACATATGGAATAAAAATAACATCTGCTGATCCAGGCTTGTTCCCATCATCTTTTGAGATTGGTGTAAGCCATCCGAAAGGGTCTTTCTGTAGTTCTTCTTCAAATTTTTTCGCAACAAGTTTGAAACTCTCTTTCTTTTGTTCTTCTTGGCCTTGGAAAAGAGAGTTACGACATAACCAATTACACCATGATGAGAATAATTCTCTTTCAAGTCTCCTATGACCTAAGACTTCCTTCGCATTAAGTGATTGTCCTAGAGGACCATATATTTGCTCTAACACAAATAGAATCTCATCGCTTTCTGTTATTACATGATTTTTAATTTCTATTGCAGGAAGCATACCTGACGGTACTTTTTTTAGATACCATTTTTCTTTGTCTCCATAGCAACGCATTGTGATTTTTTTTACTCGGTAAGGAATTTTCTTGAGCTCTAACCAAATCCAAACTTTTTGGCAATAAGGACACCATGCATGATTGTCTCTATAAAGAGTAACAATTGCCTCGGACTCAATTTTATTAAAAAGACGAAGTGAGGAATATGGGTTATTTGACCCGTTGATTTGATCAATTGGATCAGCCGCATATGTTGCTAATTCTTCCCAACTCATTGCATTTCTGGTTGGATTCATTTATTTCAACGAGAATAGGGAAATAATACTAGGTTGCAAAATTGAAAAGGTCTTTTGATTTAATTGTCATAGGTGCAGGATCCGGTGGACTTGCTGCTGCAAAGAAAGCTGCTAGCTATGGAGCATCTGTGGCGATCATCGAGGGTGATCTTGTTGGAGGAACATGTGTAATAAGAGGTTGTGTCCCAAAAAAATTATTAGTATGCGGCTCCTCTCTCTCAGAGAGTTTGTTGTCTGCACCATCTTATGGTTTTGATTTCGATAATTTACAGATAAAGTCTGAGCGATTATTGGCTAATGTTCGACAGGAAGTGCAAAGGCTGAATGAATTGCATGAGGCTTTTCTAAGTAAGGCAAATGTTCAGCTTTTTAAAGGTTGGGGTGAGTTTAAAAATTCAAATTGTATTGCCATAAAAAATCGAAAAAATGGAGAGACATTAAATGAACTCTATGGTGAAAGAATTCTTCTTGCAGTGGGAGGCAGACCTAAAAGACCAAGTATCGAAGGGGCATCTTTAGGTTGGACAAGTGATGATATGTTTATTCTCAAAAGTTTTCCAAATAAAATTACAATTGTTGGTGCAGGTTATATTGCTTGCGAATTTGCATGCATATTACAGGGATTAGGTGTTGAAGTTACTCAACTAGTAAGAGGTGAACGAATTTTAAGAGGGTTTGACCTTGAGCTTTCTTCATCATTAACCGAGGCTATGATGAATAAAGGCATTAACATAATTTTCGGAGAGAATCTTTCTTCAATAAAAGGAACCCCTGGTTCTTTAATTATAAAAACACATACAGGTAAAGAGCTTGAATCGAATGGATTACTTTTCGCTACTGGTAGAGAGCCATTTTTAGAGGGGTTGGAATTAGAGAAAGTGGGCATTGAAATTTTTGAAAATAAAATTAAAGTTGATAGTGAAAACAAAACAAATATTTCTAATATCTTTGCTATTGGAGATGTAACTGACAGGATTAACTTGACACCTGTCGCAATTGATGAGGGTAGAAAGTTTGCAGATAGAAATTATGGAAAATCAGATCGTAAAGTTAACTATGATTTTGTTCCATATGCTGTATTTAGTCAGCCTGAAATAGCTTCTGTGGGTATAACTGAAGAGAAGGCTATCCAATCGGTTGGGAAAGATAATATTAAAGTATATAGATCAATATTTAGGCCCTTATCTAAATCATTAACAAAGACTGGCTCTAAATGTATTTTAAAGCTAATAGTTAACAAAAACAATAATAGAGTTTTGGGATGTCATATGATTGGAGATAATGCATCTGAGATTATTCAGATGGCATCAATATCACTAATGCTAGGAGCCAAAAAGTCTGATTTTGATAATACAATGGCATTGCACCCTACAATAGCAGAGGAATTTGTTACAATGAGATGATTCGTGAAAAGGTGTTATTCATTAGTATTGTTTCTTATTTTTAACCAGTAAGTAATTGTCTTATATATAATTGTTATCAATGAAAATGATATAGCTATAAAAACTAACTCTTTGAATGATGAATGTAAAGTTGGAAGAGTTAGTGGTATTATTTTATCTGCAATATAAAGCATATATAATCCTAATAGAACCCCGCCTTCACCTCTACTTATAATCCCTTTTGTCCAAAAAATTGGCATGCAAGCAAGTGTCGTGATTACCATAATAGGAATATCTTTGGTTATTAGTATCTTCTCAACAACTAAACCACTTTCACCAGATAATACAGAACAGCTACCTAAAACTAGTAGTTGATTTAATAAACAACTTCCAATTACGTTGCCTATTGCTAGATCAGTTTGAGCACGAAAAGCCGCAACTAATGACGTGATTAACTCTGGTAAAGAGGTGCCCAGAGATACAATCGTTAACCCAATTATTGCTTCACTAACACCTAGCAGTTCTGCAATTGTTGATGCGCCTTCTATTAGCAGTCGTGATCCAATAGTAAGCAAGAAAATACCACCTATTAATTTCACGCATGCATTTAATAAACTTGTTGAGTCTTTTTCTATATTGATTTCTGGTTCTGCTTCTTGGGTTCTTTGCGGTTCCTCTCTTGCTGTGCGAATTTCCCAAGTGGTATTTATTATTAGTGCGACTATTAAAGCTACGCCAAATTGCCAAGTTATTAGCTCAGAAGCGGCCATTCCCCAGACTGCAGTTGATATTCCTAAAAGAAGAGGAATGTCTCTCCTTACAAGACGACTTCCAACTCTTAAAGGTCGTATTAGTGCACTTCCTCCAAGAACCACCATCACATTGAAAATATTGCTGCCAACAATGTTGCTCAAAGCAAGACTATCTGATCCAGTAAGGGAGGAGTTGACACTAACAAATAGTTCAGGTGCACTTGTCCCGAGAGATACTATTGTTAAACCAATAACTAGTTGAGGGATCCCAAGGATTAAAGCTAAAGCTACAGACCCTTGAATAAATAACTCCCCACCGCTAAAAAGTAAAAGTATTCCAGTAATAAGCTCAAAAAATGACAATAACATTGACGGCATAGTTGAGTGATTTATTGAGAAACTAAATTAGTGAATTAATTTATAATATTTCTATTTGGTATTATCATAATATCTTAGCTCTTTTTTGATACTTGAAGACTTATAGATCAAGGTTGCATAAGATATACATTAAAAAGCTTTAATCCTGTGATTGCTTCTGTAAATCAAATCTCATTATTAAAGCCGGATGATTGGCATCTGCATTTGAGAGATGGAAAGATTTTGAAAGGTGTTTTAAGGCACACAGCAAATGTATTTTGCCGTGCTATAGTCATGCCTAACCTTGATCCGCCAATAACTACTTTAGACCAAGCAAAAGGATATAAAAAAAGAATTATACAGTCTATCCCTGAAGGTGTCTCTTTTAC
The DNA here is from genome assembly GCF_059772345.1 of Prochlorococcus sp. MIT2308. Taxonomy (NCBI): domain Bacteria; kingdom Bacillati; phylum Cyanobacteriota; class Cyanophyceae; order Synechococcales; family Prochlorococcaceae; genus Prochlorococcus; species Prochlorococcus sp. MIT2308. The sequence continues at coordinate 5,548 of NZ_CM186283.1, forward strand.
TCCATTGATGACAGCATACCTCACGGATGATATGCCTCCAGAGGTTTTAGAAAGAGGCTTTGGAGAAGGTGTCTTCCATGGTGCAAAGCTCTATCCAGCGAATGTAACCACTAATTCTTCGTACGGGGTTACAGATATAAGAAAAATCGACAATCTATTTGAGACGATGGAAAGAATTGGCATGCCACTATTGATTCATGGAGAAGTGACCGATGTCAATGTTGATGTGTTTGATAGAGAAGCTGTTTTTATTGAGCGTCACCTTGAACCATTATTAAGAAGATTTTCATCACTTAAAGTTGTTTTAGAGCACATCACGACAATCAATGCAATTGACTTTGTAGAAAGCAGTCAATTCGATATAGCAGCTACAATCACACCTCATCATTTACATATCAATCGAAATGCAATGTTCAATGGTGGGTTAAGGAGTGATTTTTATTGCTTGCCTACAGCTAAGCGTGAAATACATCGTATTGCCCTTAGGGAAGCGGCGACTAGTGGTAAATCCTGCTTTTTCCTTGGAACTGATTCAGCACCTCATACCCGTAAGTTTAAGGAAAGTTCATGTGGATGTGCAGGAATCTTTAATGCTCCTTTCGCTTTGGAAAGCTATTTGAAAGTATTTGAAGAAGAAAATGCTCTGGAAAGGTTTGAAGCTTTTTCAAGTATTAATGGAGCTACTTTTTATGGATTACCTTTAAATACAGAGAGGATAACTTTGGTTAAAGAAGATATTTCCGTACCACAACTTGTTGATGTTGGATTAGATGGTGATCCTAATGATTTTGTAAAACCATTTCATTCAGGAGAAACTCTTGGCTGGGTTGTACGAGATGCTTAGCTAGATTGGTGAATGATTTTTTTCATGGTTATTTAACTCTAGATGTACTTAAGAGTACTGATTTAAGCACATACGTTTACGCTAATATGTAAATGCCTTAGAGTTGAATTCTGGCATTGTAACAACCCTTGCTATCACTAGGGAGTGTGGCGGAATTGGTAGACGCACCAGACTTAAAATCTGTTGGCCGCTTTTTGGCCGTGGGGGTTCAAGTCCCCCCACTCCCATGACGTTTTGTCTTTTGATTGTGTGTTTAAGCCCTTTTGGATTGGCAGGAACTATTAGTCCGATGATTACATTATCTGCTTATGCAATATTGGGCGGGATGTATTTGTTGGTAGTTCCTTTATTCCTTTTTTATTGGATGAATAATCGTTGGAATGTTATGGGAAAGTTTGAACGCCTTTTTATATATGGTCTTGTTTTTCTTTTCTTTCCTGGAATGGTTTTATTTGCACCGTTTCTTAATTTAAGAATGAATGGGAAAGAGGAGTCTTGAACTTTGACAAGAGCACAGGTTTTTCAAATAGGGTTGGTTGTATTTTTGTTCGGAGGATTGGGATATGAAGTATTTCAACTGTTTGGATTTGAATCAATATCAGCTGGTATTGCGACACAGTCAATATTAATTTTAATTATTTTTGCATGGACAGGTTCTTATCTCTTCAGGGTTTTCTCTGGGAATATGACTTTTATGGAACAACGTAAACGATATAGACAAGCTTATGAAAAATTGACTGATGAAAGAATTAGAGAAAAATTTGAGGCTATGACAGATGAAGAAAAAAATGAATTATTAAAAACCGTTGAAGAAGAAAGTTTTGAACAAACTTAAGTTTTAATTACGAAGTCTCAATAATTTTTTACTCTTAGGGAGACAAAAATGATAAAAAAGATATATACCCAAGGTTTAGAACATTGAAAAGTACAAATATTAGTAGGTCTTTTTCCAAAATAAAAATGGAAAAGAGAATAGCACTAATGCCTTTCCTTATGGCAGGAGATCCTGATTTGGAAACAACATCAAAGATTTTGTTAAAACTTCAAGAAAATGGCGCTGACATGATTGAGCTAGGAATTCCATACAGTGATCCTTTGGCAGATGGACCGATTATTCAATTAGCAGCTTCACGAGCTCTCTCTGCAGGAACCTCTCCTGACAGAGTTTTCAATATGTTATCTGAATTGAGAGATCAATTGACAATTCCAATAATTTTATTTACTTACTCCAATCCGCTTATTAATAAAGGTTTGGAAGAATTTTGCTTACAAGCTTCGAAAGTAGGTGTTTCAGGACTGGTCGTACCTGATCTTCCTTTAGAGGAAGCGGAAAAACTCTCAAAGATAGCTGAATCTAAAGAAATTGATTTGGTGTTACTTGTTGCGCCTACAACACCCCAGGATCGTATGAAAAAAATTGCTGCGACTTCTAATGGATTTACTTATCTTGTTAGTGTTACTGGAGTAACCGGAGAAAGGTCTTCACTAGAGGAAAATGTTGGGACTCTTGTTAAACAATTAAAACACTCTTCACATAGTCCAATTGCTGTGGGTTTTGGAATCTCGGAGGTCAAACATATTCAACAAGTTCGAGAATGGGGTGCTGATGGCGCAATTGTTGGCAGTGCTTTAGTTAAAAGAATTGCTAATGCCCCTATCGGAATGAAAGTCGAAGAAGCTGGGTCCTTTTGTAAAGAACTAAGAGCCGCAACCAACTAATATCTTTTTAAATATCAACAGATCAAGCGGAATATTGAATTCTTTTCTATGTTTTATCTTAAGAAATGTTTTTTTATTTTACTTAAAATTATGGATCAATTTGTCCTTTGGGGGTCTTACTGTGAAGATGCTTTGATAAAGAGAACACCTTTTAGGCAAGAGCATCTTCACAGACTTTCATCTCTTAAGGAAGAAGGTACCTTAATTACATTAGGACCTACAAAATGTAATAGATATGTTTTCGGGATATTTAAATCTGAGGACATTGATCATATAAGAACTCTTATTAAAGATGACGTTTACTGGAAAGAGGGAATATGGACTGATTTTGAAATTTATTCATGGACCCAAGCTTTTTGAGCTTGTTCCCAGACCCAATTAGCTACTATTTGATCGCCATCTGCTCCTAGATTGTCTTCATAACCACTCATTATTCCGATTCCTTGTTTTGCTATCTTCGCTATTGCTTCTGGATTGTCAATTCCATTACGCTTTAATGATGAAATCTTCAAATTCTTTGATCTTCTGATTATGTTCCCTCCATTGATGTGACATCCAGCACAGTTTTGCTTGAAAAGATTTTCCCCTAAATTTGCCTCAAAAGCATTTAGCTCTCTCGGTAAACTTAAATAAAAAAATGTCCAACATAAACTGATAAAAAAGTAACCTCTTAATTTTTTTTTCATGGTCTTATAAAACTTATTTATCGAAATTAATTTTAGAAAGGTCCTCACAAATTTCGTCAAGAAGATCAAGTTGTTCAGTAGAAGTTGATTCAAGGCTCATCTTTGTGTGCCCTCCTTCATTGTTTCTCCATAACTCTTCAACCTCACATAGTCTACATGCGATTTTTGGAATACCACCAGAGCTAAAATCTTTTTTCAAAGATTCAATTAAAGTAGGCATTCTTGCTGAAGGTAAATTGAGACTTTGGCAAAGTTCTGATTGTGTTCTCCCTGTTTGCCTCAACCAATCTTTTATGAGAAGTATTAGATCTTCCTCAATATCTTTTGACCAGCGCGCTTTGTTCATAGGGGAAACCATTTATCCAGCTTAGATTTTGCTCTGTATTTTATTTCTGGAGTAATGTGATGTTGCCAAAGACTAATTACAGCTGTAAGGGCCACCAGATCATCGCTAAAACCTGAGGCAGGAATAAAGTCTGGAATTAAATCAACAGGAACAATTAAATAAGTAAGTGCTCCCATAATGGATATTCTCACCTGGGGAGGAGTTGAATTATCCATGAGGAGTTCAAATCCCTCTAAAGCAGGCTGGGCAATTACTCTGCCTGCTCTTAATAAGATTTTTTTGAGTATCCCTTCGTTAATAACAGAACTTTCAAGTACTTCTGCTTCGAAAACTTCTTTATTTGAGTTCCTTGAACTAACCACAATTAAACACTTGTCTCTAAAAGCCCACTTTGAATACCTGTCTTTCTCAATTTCCTTAATGCGCGTTGAACAACTTGTCTGCAATATTCCCTGCTGCAATTCATTTGTCTAGCTACCTCCGCTAGTGTCCTCCATTCATTTGATCCATCTAGACCAAATCTAAGACTTAAGATAGTTCGTTCTTTTGGTGTGAGATTTGATTTATCCAATAAGGACCAAGCTGATGCACTTCTTTCAGCTAATTCAGCTAGTTCCATTGGAGCTACTTCCTCACTTGGAAGAATATCGACAAGCTCTGAAGGATCTGCTTTTGATTTGACTGCACCTTGCAAACTTACAGTGATACTTCTCAACTCGCATTCAAGCAATTCTTCTACCTCCTCTAAAGGGAGTTTCATTTGTATTGCTATTTGGTTGGTTGATGGATGAACCCCAAGTTCTTGCATAAGTCGGGACTTGGCAGCACGAAGTTTAGTTAGTTTTTCATTGATGTTTACGGGGATTCTTATTGTTCTACTTTGTGTTGAAAGAGCTCTATTTAATCCTTGTCTAATCCACCAGTAAGCGTAGGTTGAAAATCGATGCCCTCTTTTGGGATCATATTTCTCAACAGCTCTTGTTAACCCTAAAGTACCCTCTTGAATTAGATCAAGAAGGTCAAGCCCTTTTCCTTGGTAGCGCTTGGCTAAATTTACAACAAGTCTCAAATTTGCTGTGATCATTTGATTCTTTGCTCGCTCACCTGCTTTAAGTGTTTTCTTCTCTGCGCTTGAATATTCGCACTCTGGCCCATTACCACCAGATTGTTGGCAGCGTTCATTTAGTGCAACCATGGCTTGCACTTCTCTTCCCATCGTGAGTTCTTGCTCGGGTGTGAGCAATTCGTGTCTTCCTATTTCTCCAAGAAAGTCGCTTAAAGAACTCACGATTTATTCCTCCTTGTATTACTAACCTAGAGACAAATTGTTTACTTTCAATAGGCGTAATAAAGTGTTCGGAATTTATTATTTATCCTTTATCTGTTCTTGAGATCTTTACTAGGTCAATTAACTGAGAAGATATTTCCATTGTTTTTCAATAGGAATATCTCAAAACCTTTGATATGATTGATATTTTTAAAGTATTTTTTGATCAATGAGACTTTTTAAAGCTTTTTTAGTCTCTAATAATTATAGTTTTTCGTTCCCTTTGATTTATGGGAATCGATATATCACCAAGGATTTAAGAAAAATCAGTTGATTTTTTTTCTCTTTCAAGACTTTCTATGAATTTAATCACTTGTCTTTCTAACAAAGAGAGTCTAAGAAGTGTATTAAAAATAAAAGAGTTGGTTTATTAGCTATTGATTTCTTCTTGGAGCATTTCTTCTCCTAACTAAAACTTTGAGAACGTCTTGCCATGAAACATTTTGATGAGCTAAAGAAACTTGCAGATGGAAAAGCAGATCGGCAGCTTCGTTGGCAACTGAAATCGGATTTTTATCTTTACAAGCCATTATGAATTCCGCTGTTTCTTCGCCTATCTTTTTTAGGATTTTATTGTCGCCTTCCTTCAAAAGACTATTTGTATAACTTCCTTCTTCAGGATTGTTTTTTCGATTATTTATTACTTTGAACAATTCACTACAAGCATCAGATGGAGGGGGTAGAGCGTCTTCATTTGTTTTTAAATCCTTAAAGAAACAACTTCTTTGACCTGTATGGCATGCGATTGAACCAATTTGCTCAATGGATAGAAGTATTGTATCTGAATCGCAATCAGTTCTGATTCCTTTCAATTTTTGAAAATGACCGCTCGTTTTCCCCTTGTGCCAAAGTTCTTTTCTTGAACGACTCCAGTAGTGAACCTCACCAGATTCTAATGTTTTTATAATGGATTCTCTGTTCATCCATGCCATCATTAATATTGAGCCATCAACCCAATCCTGGGCTATGGCTGGGATCAAGCCGTTTTGATCAAAACGTAGATTATCTATTAAAAGCATTTTAAAGTTAGCCAATTTGGCTTTACGATTCTAATTATTCAAATTTAATCCTCTATTGGTTTTTTATTCATCTTTTTATGACGATTAAAGATATTCCATTTAATTGCTCTAAGCAATTTAAAAATTACCCATGTTCTCACCGTCAATGGAAACATAAAGGACACTGTCGTTATGTTCATGGATATAGTCGCAGTTTTACCTTTCATTTTGCTTCAAATGAACTTGATGAAAATGGCTTCGTTGTAGACTTTTCAAGTCTGAGGCCTTTGGAAGATAAGTTAAGTGAGTATTTTGATCATACTTTTCTTGTAAATTTTGATGATCCTTTTCTTGAAACATGGAGAAAGCTTCACGCTGAAGAAGTACTTGATCTAAGAGTCATGAATAATGTTGGTATGGAATCAACTGCTGAATTGATTTGGGGATGGGCTAATGATTTATTATTTTCAAGAGAGAAAGGTAGATCTTGTTGTTGGAAAGTGATAGCACACGAAAATGAAATTAATTCTGCTAGTTATACATTCTTCCCTGAGTGGTTTAAAGTATAATAATCTATAACTTTTAGTTGATATGAAATTAGCTTCCTCATGTTTTGATTTTTTAATTGAAAATTAATTTCGATTCTTTCCTTTCTATTTTTATGGTGCTTCCTTCTTTGTATTTGCCTTTAAGAATATATTTCGCTATTTGACTTTCCAATTCTTTTTGAATGACTCTTTTTAAAGGTCTCGCTCCATAACTTGGATTATAGCCAATTTCAGTTATTAACGACAGAACATCATTATGAATTTCAAGCTCGATTCCTTTCGATTTTAATCTTTCTCGTAATCGGTTTAACTGCAAATCGACTACTTTCAGTAGGGTTTCTTTTTTAAGTGGTTCAAAACTAATTATTTCATCAAGTCTATTTAGAAACTCAGGCCTGAAATTTGATTTTAGTTCTTGACTGATTAGTTCATCTACAGTTGACGTCAGATTGTTAATTATATCGTTATCAGTGATTAACTCGCTTCCAATATTGCTAGTAAGTATAATAATGCAATTTTTGAAGTTTGTTGTTCTACCCTGCCCGTCAGTTACCCGGCCTTCGTCAAGGATTTGTAGTAATACATTGAAAACATCTTTATGTGCTTTTTCAATTTCATCAAAGAGCAAAACGCAATAAGGTTTACGCCTGATTGCTTCTGTTAATTGCCCACCTGCTTCGTAACCAACGTAACCAGGGGGAGCACCTATTAAGCGACTTATAGAGTGCTTTTCCATGTATTCAGACATGTCTATTCTAATCAGCGCATTTTCACTATCAAAAAGTTGAGAAGCCAAAGCCTTCGATAATTCTGTTTTACCAACGCCTGTCGGTCCTAAAAATAAGAAACTTGCGATTGGTTTGTTTGGATCACTAAGGCCTGTCCTTGATCTTTGTATTGCAGAAGATATCGATTGAACGGCTTTGTGTTGACCAATCACTTTTTTATGAAGCTCAGATTCAAGGTTAAGCAACTTTTCAATTTCAGTTTGAGCAAGTCTTTTGACTGGGATGGATGTCCACTTTGCAATTATTTCAGCTACATCATCGGCTATGACCTCTTCTCTCAAAAGTGATTTCTCGGCATTTTGTGAGGAGTTTTTTAAATTAAGTTCTTTAGCTTGCAAATTATTTTGATAATTTACAAGAGTGCCGTATTCAAGTTCAGCAGCTCTGTTGAGGTCATAATTCCTTTTCGCTTTTTCAATTTCTAGTTGTATTTTTTCAATTTCTTCTTTTAGTGTTGAAATTTCCTCTATTGACTCTTTTTCTTGCTCCCATTTTTTATTTACTTGGATTTGACTTTTTGTTAAAGAAGCTAACTCTGTTGTAATTAATTCCAGTCTATCCTTACTTGAAGTATCCGATTCACCTTCCAAAGATAATTTCTCCATTTCAAGTTGGATGATTTTTCTATCAATCTCATCAATTTCTTCTGGTTTTGATGTTATTTCCATCTTTAAACGAGAAGCTGATTCATCTATTAGGTCTATAGCTTTATCGGGTAAAAACCTTTCTGGTATGTATCTATCACTCAATATCGCCGCAGCTATTAGCGCGTTATCAGAGATTCGAACACCATGATGGACTTCATACCTTTCTTTTAGTCCACGCAGGATCGAAATTGTATCCTGAACTGAGGGTTGTTTTACAAGTATTTGCTGAAATCTTCTTTCCAGAGCAGGGTCTTTCTCAAAATTTTCTCTGTGTTCGTTGATGGTTGTTGCTCCAATACATCTCAATTCACCTCTCGCAAGCATTGGTTTTAGCAGATTACTAGCATCCATTGACCCGCCACTGGCTCCTGCTCCCACTACAGTATGTATTTCATCGATGAACAAAATTATTCTTCCTTCTGAATCTGTGACATTTTTAAGAACTGACTTTAGTCTCTCTTCAAATTCGCCCCGAAATTTTGCACCTGCTATTAAAGCCCCCATATCAAGAGAAATTAGTTGACGATTCTCAAGTGCTGTTGGTACATCTCCGTTGATAATCCTTTGTGCTAATCCTTCAATAATTGCTGTTTTCCCTACGCCAGCTTCACCAATTAACACTGGATTATTTTTTGTTCTACGGCTAAGTATTTGAATCGTTCTTCGGATTTCCTCATCTCTTCCAATTACAGGATCTAATTTCCCTTCTCTGGCGGCAGAAGTAAGGTCTTGTCCATACTTCTGAAGAGCTTCATAGCTATTTTCAGCATTTTTTTTGGTCACTTTTTTGTCACCTCTGATTGCATGTATAGCCTCTAGAAGGCTGTTCTTATTAATTTGATTTTGCTCAAATAACCTATGACAGATTCTCTCATCATCAAATAGGGAAATCACTAAATGTTCACTTGAAATAAAATCATCCTTGAAGGATTGTTTGATATTTTCTGCTCTTGAAATTGAAAAAGATAAATTTTTGCCAAAGAAAATTGATTCTTGGGCCTTTTGCATTTTTGGTTGGTTCTTTATGAAATTTTCTAATTCTTTCAGCAGATTTTTTATTGAACCGCCCGATCTTTCTATTACTTTTATGGCAATTTCATTTTTATTGAGAAGAGAAAAAAAAAGGTGCTCTGTCTCCAAAGTCTGATGTTTTTTATTTAATGCTATGTCTTTGGCATCAATGATTGCTTGCCAAGCGCTGTTGGTGAAATTATCAGAATTAATATTCATCATTCAAATTCATTGTAAAATTTATATTATTCTGATTTTTTATTATTAAAATATAAGAAAACCGACCATATTCTTTTTTTTGGGAATACTACTGAGATTGCTGTGATAATTTTAAAAAAATTACACTAGCCTCATGATAAATTCATTTTATCTAATTTAAACCATATTAATAATGTTGAGTAGTAGCTTCTTTTTAATTAAAAATTTTTAACCTCACCATTTATTAATACTTTTTCGTTGTGGAGCATAAATTCTTTGACGCCTAAAATTGCAAGGTTTCCCAATAAATAATTTATTTCAAAAAAAAGATGGGAGCTCCACCCCCATCTATAAAAATTTTTTTTGGAGATTTAGTTTACAACTATTTTCCCAACCATTCCTGCGCCTCTATGAGGCTCACAGTAAAAGTCGTATGTTCCAGCTGTGCTAAAAGTTCTCTCCCAAGACTCACCCGGTGCAAACGCTAAATCTGGATGACTTAGATCATCATTCCCATCAAAAACAGCATTATGAGGAGCTAATTTGTTGTTGACAAACTTTACTGTGTCACCAGCACTTATGTTTACTGTGCTTGGCTCGAAAGCAAGCATGCCTGCATCGGTACCAAGCTTAACTTCAACAGTTGAAGCATTCACATTGGATACTCCAATTACTAGGAAAGCAAAGAAAGCGAATAAAGCTGTTGAAATAGAACGAATCATGAAATTAATTCTTTTCTTTTGTAATTTTACTACTTTAGCTTCTGTTTGCCCTTTTAGTGTTTAGTCAAACCAGAATTATGTAAAACTTGACTTAGCGTTTTGGCATAGCTTATACCTCCAAAGGTTTCAGGAGAGGTTACTGGGTCATGTATAAAGTGTTTTTGTCTAAGACTAAATCTATCCCAGTTTGTAATTTGAATTGGGAGTAATATGATAAGAAGTTCAATGAGCCAATTCCAAAGAGGTATTTGAGGGACTTTTTTCATTCCTTTCCATCTTATAAGCGTCTGAATTACTTCATTAATACTTGTGTGGGGCTGTCCTAAAACGAATTTTCTTATTTTAGTGCCATTAACAGGTTGTGTATGCTCGAAATCAGAGGTAGCTAGATGTCCACAGATAAAAGCAATATCTGCTGCGTGAATAAAATGAAACCTTGAGAATAGTTTTATCCATCTTGCCAGCCAGATCCATTTCAATGCATCTTTGAGCCCTTCCGTAAGATAGCTAGTTGGAAATTTACTTTTACCGTCTAAACGTCCCCCAAATACGAGAGTTGGGAAAACAGCTATGATCTTTTTTGATAATATATGAGACTCAAGCTCTTGAAGACATTGTGCTTTTGTTTGTATGTATTCTGTTCCATAGCTAAAAGATTCGGGTAATAAATTTAAGTTTCTGTCAAGGACACTTGCGGTTGAGAAATAAATAATTTGTTTAATATTTGAAGGATTTAATAAATTGAGCAGATTTTTTACTGCATCAATATTTACTTCTTTCGCTCTTTTTGGATCACCCCAAGCAGTTGCTGTGTGAATAACTCTGTTTACTTGTGAAATTTCGTTTTTGAACTTATTTGTTTGTCTCAAATCTCCTACTAAAACTTTAATCCTTGTATTCTCTAAGTTTATTGAGGTTATTTTTTTAGGATCTCTAACCCATAAAAATAATTCTGAGCTGGAGTTTTCGATTAGCCAATTTGCTAAGTATTGCCCAACACAACCACTTGCTCCAGTTATCAGAATTATTTCCTTTTTCAAGATGAAACTTTTATAAGTTCATTGACATTCTTGCCAGCCTCAAAAAATACTCTTGCATTTTCTTCTGGCGTTCCAGGAAGTATTCCATGACCAAGGTTAAGAATATGTTTTCTGCCTTTTGCTTTTTTTACTACATCAACAATTCTTGATCTGATCGCATCAGGAGTGCCAAATAAGAGTCCTGGATCAACATTACCTTGAACTCCCACATGTTGAGGTAGCCTTTTTAATCCATCTAGCATGTCAACTGTCCAATCTAGAGAGACTATATCTACACCAGTTTGTCCCATTCTTTCGAGAACTCCTGCACTGCCCGAGATGTATAAAATCATTGGAGTATCTGGATGTTTCTCTTTTACTAAATTGACTACTTTTTTTTGATAAGGTGCAGCGAATTCGTCATAATCTTGTGGACTTAATTGTCCTGCCCATGAATCAAACATTTGAACTACTTGAGCCCCAGATTCAATTTGGTAAGACAAATAGTTTGCAATTGATTCTGCAAAGTGATTTAAAAGTTGATGCAGTAGCTCTGGCTCTTGGAATGCCATTGCTTTTATGATTGCATAATTTTTGCTGCTTTTCCCCTCTACAACATATGCAGCAAGGGTCCAAGGAGCGCCCACAAAACCTAAAACGGCAGCTTTTTTGCCAACACTTTCCCTGAGTCTTCCAAGGACTTCGCCAACAAAAGACATACTTTTATTTGGTTGAAGTGGCTTTAGGTTCTTAATCTGTTTGAGGGTTCTTATTGGGTCATTTATCAAGGGGCCTTTGCTCTCAACGATGTCAAAGTCAATTCCCATACCAGGAAGAGGAGTCAAGATATCTGAAAAAAGTATTACTCCATCAGGTTGAAAAGCTTTAAAAGGTTGCATGGAAATTTCATAAGAAAGATCGGGGTTTTCAGATCTTTCCCTAAAACTTGGATGGTTGTCGCGCAGATCGCGATAAACCTTCATGTATCTCCCCGCTTGTCTCATCATCCAAACTGGGGGCCTTTCAACAGTTTCTCCGCGAGCCGCACGAAGTAGTAGAGGAGTAGTTTCGTTCATTATTTTGTCCTTTTAAGCCAAAAATTTACATGAAGCAGTAACTTGAAAATCATGAAATAAGTTCTCTGCAAAAGTTCGTCATACCTTTTGAATTTTTACATCCGGACTACAGTTGAAATTAGATTTTGAGGTAAGGTTGAAACATTTCTATTCGAGGAGGCTTAATTCTCTTTGGATTTATGCTTGAGAACTAGAACGCTTAGAGGAGGAAGGCAAAGATCTATTGAATTCTCATACCCATGTATGTTGTAAGAATCTGTTGCTTTACCTCCCATATTTCCTAAGTTTGAACCTCCATATTTATTCGAATCTGTATTGAAAATTTCTTCATAGAACCCATCAATAGGTACACCTATTCTGTAATTAGAGTGGTTTTGAGGGGTAAAGTTTGCAACTATTACTAACCATTCTCCATCAGTTTTTTCTCTTCTCATAAAACTAATTACTGAATTTTTTTTATCGTCGCAATCAATCCACTGGAACCCATATTCGTCAAAATCATCTCTCCATAAAGCAGGTTCTTTTTTATATAAAGTATTCAAATCATCTACTAATTTCAGTATTCCCTTATGTGGTTCATAATTTAGAAGATCCCATTGTAAATCATCCCAAACATTCCATTCTTGACGCTGTCCGAATTCCATTCCCATAAATATTGTTTTTTTACCAGGATGTGTCCACATGTACGCAAGTAATGCTCGTGTGTTTGCGTACTTCTGCCAGTCATCACCAGGCATTTTATGCAGAAGATGACTTTTCCCATGAACAACTTCATCGTGGCTTAAAGCAAGCATGAAATTTTCGGTAAAGTTATAACAAATTGAGAAAGTGATATTGTTTTGATTGAATTGTCTAAACCATGGGTCAATTTCAAAATAATCGAGCATATCGTGCATCCAACCCATGTTCCATTTCAGATTGAAACCAAGTCCATTCATATCCGTTGGTTTAGTTACACCAGCCCATGTAGTTGATTCTTCGGCAATAGAAAGTGCGCCCGGAAAATGTTGAAAAAGGACGTGATTAGCCTGTTGTAGAAATCTAACTGCTTCAAAATTTTCATTTCCTCCATCTTCGTTAGGTATCCATTCACCCTCCGGACGAAGGTAGTCTTTGTAAAGCATTGATGCAACTGCATCAACACGTATGCCATCTATGTGAAATTGATCAAACCAGAAAATTAGATTTGCAACTAGAAAATTGCGAACTTCATTTCGACTGTAATTGAAAATTAATGTTCCCCATTCTTTGTGCTCTCCAATTCTGGGATCTGAATGTTCGTATAGATGGCTGCCATCAAAATAAGCAAGTCCATGTTGATCTTTAGGAAAGTGCCCAGGGACCCAATCGAGAATAATTCCTATCCCCTCTTTATGGCATGCATCAACGAAGGCACGAAATTCGTCTGGTGATCCATATCTACTTGTAGGTGCATACCAACCAGTGACTTGATAACCCCATGAGCCATCAAAAGGGTGCTCAGAAACTGGCATAAGCTCTATGTGAGTGAAACCTCTCTCTTTGACATAAGGAATGAGCTTGTTTGCAAGTTCTTTGTATGTAAGCAATCTTGAGCCAGGCTTCATGTCTGCTGCGGGAACAGGGGAGCGATGTTCTCCGTCTGAGTTGATAAATGGTTCGTCTGAGGAAGCATGCATCCAACTGCCTAAATGCATCTCATAAACGGATATCGGTTGCTCTAAAGGATTTCTATTGTCCCGATTGGATATCCAAGATTGATCATTCCATTGAAAGGAATCGATCTTTGATATGACTGAGCTTTTTGCTGGCCTTACTTCATGTTGAAAACCATATGGATCAGCTTTCTCATAGCAATGTCCTTCCTCAGTTCTAATTTCATATTTGTATAAATCACCATCTTTAAGACCAGGTATAAATAATTCCCATATTCCACCTAGACGTTTTTGCATAGGGTGATGTCTGCCATCCCATGAATTGAGATCACCAATAACAGAGACACTTTTTGCATGAGGCGCCCACAAGCAAAACATAACGCCTTCTTTTTTATCTATCGCAGTAATGTGGGCACCCATCTTTCGCCAAATATGATGGTGATTTCCCTCTGCGAAAAGATGTCTATCAATTTCACCCATCCACTCTTTTCGGAAGCTCCAGGGATCATGTTGAACATGTTCAATTCCTCCTCTTTTAACTTTTATTTGATAATCAGTGCCAGGATCTTTTTCTACAACTCCTTCAAAAATCCATTCATGGTTGGGATTTTGTAGCTGAATATTCTTTGCTTTAGTTATTAATTCAACTGCACTTGCTTCAGGCATCCATATGCGAATTATCCATTTATCTTTAAACGGTTGAGGACCAAGAATAGAAAAAGGACTTTCATGTCTGCATTCAGAAAGTCTTTGTCCGTCAACTTTCAAGGAATCTAGAATAATAGAGACGGGCATGACTTATGGCTTAAATAGCTAGTTAGCTTAATCCTATGGCAGTAAATATTGAACCCCTAAGAGGAAATAAGTGATTCAAATTTAAGTTTTGAATTTAATAGTAAGAGTGTGATTGTAGTCACTAGGCAGTGAGGACTGGGTGCTTCGCATAAATATTGACTCTGTCCAGGATTTATTCCAATAGCTGGCCATCCAGATCCTGATATTGAAATTCTCAAACGATCTCCTTCTTTAAATGTGGCAAGAATTGGTTGTAATCGTATCTCTCTGGAGGCTTGTCTGTTTTTGTCAGAATTGGTAATTCTGATAACACCAGTTGAAAGTTGAGTTGCAGTGTTTTTGATTTCACTAGGAATTATTGATAATGCAACGAACAGATCAAAGCCTTCCCTGTCACATTTTGTTTCTAAATTAAGAGTTGGAATACCTTCTATCCTTATCTCTTCTGACATTGGAGGTGTCGTAAATACTGCGACATCAGAACGAGTATCAATATTGAATCTGTTAGCTTCCCCAGGCGTATTACTGAGATGTCCTCCGATTGCTGGTACAGGTCTCCATGGGTCGTGTACTAAATTCACCTCACAATTTGCTTCTAAATCAAAATTAGGGACTAAGCTACCCTCGCAATGACTTATCGCAGCCAAACCTTCACTACGAAGATTCCATGTAGGAGTTTTATTTTTAGTTGAAAGCTCCCAACTATTTTTCGTAAGATTCCAAAGGTTGATTGTAGGGAAAAAGATTTCTTTGTTTTTTTCTTTTAAATGAGAATCGAAAAAATTTAACTGGGTGAGTTGTGCACCCTCCCACCATTGAAGATGAGTGGCAGGACCAATGAGTAATTTTGGGCTGCCTCCTGCTTTAGTAGATTTTTCAAAAATATCTAAAATCCCTCTCAAATGAGGATCCCACCATCCCCCAATTAGTAGCAATGGTTTTCTTAACCAGCTATCTAATGGCGCATAATTTTTCCATTGAAGATTTTTGCTAGAAGAAAACTTTAGCCATTTATAAGCCATCCCATGTGGGTCATTCTTTTTAAGTAATTCATGACCGTTAGATAAATATTTTTTTGATTCAAGACTCTCACGGATTTCATGCCAGGCTGCCCAATTCTTTTCTCTTTGGGCCTTTTGAGCTGCTAGTTGCAAACCCCATCCAATTCCTAAGTGCCACCAAAAGGCTCCTCCTTCACAACTCCAATGTTCCTGTTCTGAAAGCCCTGTCATTGCAGGTATAATGCAATCAGGTGGAGAAGTTCCTTCCTCTGCAATGAGCTGTGTTAAGCCTTGATAAGAAAAACCGTATGTACCTAGTAGGCCATTGCATTCAGGTAAGGATCGAACCCAGTTATGTGTTTGACTGGTATCTGCGGCTTCTTGGCTAAACCCTTTGAATTCACCTTCAGATCCACCTTGACCTCGAACATCCTGTACTACGACTAAATAGCCATTACTAGCCCACCAGGAGGGATGAGCATATGTAACTGTAGAAGCAATTTCTCTCCCATAAGGTTGACGCATGAGCAATACAGGCCATGGCCCCTCCCCTGGCGGTAACCAGATTCGAGATTTGAGTAATGTTCCGTCTCTAAGTTGTAATTCTTCGTCCCTGTATTTTATTGAATTCATTTGTTGCTTTAAAAAGTTTCAGGGCAATAAAGACCTCTTACATACATCGAAAGGATCTCAGCATCAACTTCGCTTATATTCTTCTGAATTGAGATTTTCTGAATAGATTGTGATGAACCAGCCGAGATGTTTTTTTTATTTAGGTCACTAAAACTTCTGCAAATGGACTTTGCTTCATCAGGATTTCTTTTTACACCCTCAAGAAGTCTTGATTGAGCCATTGCATCATGATTAATGGCAAATGATGAAAATATTAAAGTGATTAGTAAACTGTTCATTTTCTCAAGTTTACTTAGTTTATATTTAATTATTTTTATTCTATTACCTTATTGTTCTTGGGTGAATTAAATAATGTTTTTTTTGCTTTCTCGATTAAAAAGTGAGCTTTGCTTAGATCTATTAATGGAATTCGTTCTGTTCTTAAAATTCGTTCAAAACGACCAGTCTTTTGAACTAGCTCATGAGGAGTAAGTCGAGAAAGTGCCTTGTTAGAAATCAATCCTGAGTGCATTAGCAAGGCTGCTTCGTTAAGTTCAATATCTAACGAACATATAAAATATGCTATGCATTTTAGTCTTTTTAGATTACGAACACTACCCAGACTTCCACTAATTAGAATATTAATTTCTTCATCGCTAATAGATAATAAAGAATTCCATGTTTTAATATCATTTGATAAGAGTATTTTTTCTTCTTGATAAAAGCTTTTAGGAAGATTTTTTAATAATAATTTTTTATTCATATGTCTCTAATAAGCTTTTTTCTTCAGAATCAGCCGCTATCGAAAAATCTTCGCTTGGAGAATAATTCCTATTTGGCAATTCTATTATCTTTGATTCTTTTAAATCATTTATTATTTCACCAAGAACAATTGGTCTACTTATCCCATCTCCAACTGATTCTATCTTTCTTAGTCTGACCTTTACCTGGGCACCATTTCTTCCTCCCCCTTTCAAATTACCAGCTATTTGTAGCAATGTTGGCTTGATAGCTTCTTTAGGAAAATCGTTTGAGGCTTGAGCAACAACCAAATCAAAGCCATTGTCATAAACAATGGGAGCATATTTGTACCCTTCTACATTAAACGGAGGTGTATAACTTTGATCGAAGGCCCAGCAACTAGCAGATAATAAAAGTGTGAAAATTGTTGTGCCAGTGAGCCGGAATTTAATTCCCCAATTTAATAGATAAGCCAGAATTGTTAAGATGCCAAGTCCTGAACCTCCCCAGGCTAGCCATTTTGTTACATCTTGGATAACTTCACTCATAGACATAGGCTGGTTTCTCCTTAATTGATTCTTTATAGTTTGTTGGCTCCCCAAGTTTGAGAATGATGTTTCATGGGAGATGAGAGCAGTTCTAAAAGATTAAAGCGCTGGGGATTTGCTGGAACCTTTGTGGCGTTAGGTGGTGTTTTGATTTGGAGTGGGGCTGATCTCTTGGTAGGCAGAACTATAAGCCGTTTTTCACCTCAAATAGAAAAAACATTATCTAACTCCTTAGGCCATCCTTTGAAAATAGGAGCCTATAGAGGGCTTAGACCATGGGGCGTTGCGTTGGGACGAACGAAGTTCCTTCCAGGTGAAAAAGATTCTTCATCAGTCAATATTTCAACTTTAACCGTTAAATTTGCGCCTTTTGCAAGTTTATTTAATTGGCAACCTGTTGCAATATTTAATCCAAAGGGAACTGAAATTATACTAACCAAAAATAATCAAGGTTCTTTTTGGGTCTTACCCTCGGCTGATAATTCTAAGTCAAATAACTTACATCTAAGATTTAATCTAAAAGGCTCAACCAAAATTGTATTTAATCCTGGAGAAAAGATATTATTTGCTAGAGGCAATCTTGGTCTCAACCTTGCTAAGAAAAAGATTTATGGTGCTGTAAACTTACATTCTAAAAAGCAGGGAAGCCTCTATCTTTCTGGTAAGGGCCATTGGGATGGATTAGAGTTTCAAGCTAAAGCAAGAGTTGATAAAATTAGACTTGGCTTCTTGCAGGGGATCTTAGGAAATGATTCAAATATTATTTCCAAGGGAAATATTAATGGTAAAATTAACTTGGCTATAGATAAAGGTTTTATAAAATGTAAAGGTGGTTTAACTGCAGATGATCTAAGCTTAAGAGGAGGGATTTTAAATGATACGCTTTCTACTAATCAGTCAAGAATAAAATGTGATAATAAAAGGTTAAAAATAACAGATACAAATTGGCAATATGGTTATTGGAATATATCTACTTTAGTTGAAATCCCATTTTATAAAAAAGATTTAACACATATAAAATCTCTAGCCTATATAAAAATAAAAGACTATGAGCATAAACCTCTTGAATTGAAATTTAAACTGCCAATTTCAATAGTTGAAAGACGCCTTATACCTGGAGATTTAAAAGCAAATTTAAATTTAGAATCTTTTCCTTTAGGTGCATTAAATCCAATATTAAATGCATCATTATCTGGGAAATTAAATACTACTGGTGACTTCTATGGGCCCCTGACTGCATTAAATTCTTCTATTGACCTTTCTTTGGATAATCCACAGGCTAATGGTATTCGCTTAAGAGAAAAGTGGAGAGGTTCCTTTACTCGAATACCAGATGAAAAGAAATGGGGTAGTTTGAGAATCAAATCCGAAGGGGCTTCTACCCCTGCTGATCTTCAAATTAACTTCAATAGAAATGGTAATTTCAATGATTTAAGCTTAAATAGATTGGGAGGTAAAATAAGTATAAACTCTAAATTAAATGCTTTTGAATGGGATGCTGATAAGTTTAGATTAGATAGAATAGAAGTTGCTTTCCCGCCAGAGAAGAGTTTTAAACGTATATTTGGGGAAGTATCAGGTAATGGAATATTTTCTCTTGATCCACTATTTCTTAATGGTTATGTAAATTTAGATTATTTCAGATTGTTAGGTTTCAAATTAAAAAAGGCACGTATTAATGGAAAAATTAAAAATTCAGAAACTAATCTAAAAGGTGAATTAATTACATCTAAAAATGGAAAGATAAAGTTTGATATTAATAATGGATCTGAATTTTCTTTGTTAGCTAAAGTTAAAGATGTTAGCTCTAGTTGGATCGCTGCTACTGCTTTAGAGTTTCCTAAGTTAGGGTTGAAGTACTCAGAGGCATTGGGTGAAGCAGAAGATTTAGGGAGATTGAAGATTGGTGATAATAATAGTTCTTTAGATACTCAATTAGAAGCTTTAGCTAGATCTAAGGATTTATATAAAGAAGAGATAAATAAGATAAATAATAAGAGTATTATTAATCCTTATGATCTAAATGGAAATGTTGATGCAGATATTAAATTAAGCGGTCCAAACCTATCTGATTTAAAGTTAGAAGCTAAAGCATTTGGAAGGGTTTGGACAAACAAACTGAAGATTATAAATTCAAAAAATATAAGACCTTTTAAAGCATTTTTTAATGGAAATCTAGGATCAGGCAATGGAAACTTTTCATTACTTGACTTCAATTTTTCATTATTATCGTTACTTGCGCCAATTCCATCGACAGTTAATGGATACTTTGGTTTAAGTGGTAAATATAGTTTGACTAATGGTACCCCACAAATAACTTCTGATCTAATTATCAAGGACACAAAAATTGATGATAGAAAAATTATTTTAGATAAAGGAACTATTTTCTATAAAGATAATTATCTTGAATTTGATATTGCTCTGAGGGATCAATCTACGATAAACCCAGTTGAATTAAGTGGAATCTATCCATTAAATAATTCTTACCCTATCGATCTAAAAGTCGAAAGTCATGGAGATGGATTGATTTTTTTAACAGGTCTAACAAAAGGAAATGTATCTTGGACTTCGGGTTCTGCTGATCTGAGCTTGCTAATTAGTGGAACGCCAAAAAAACCAGTAGCGAATGGTTTTTTTGTTTTAAACAACAGTGATCTACTTTTTCAAAATAGAGAAATTAATAATTTGAATAGCACAGTAGTTTTTGATTTTAATAGACTTGAAGTTCGTGAACTAACAGCAAATATTGGACCAAACGGTCTTGTTAAGAGTAAAGGTGGAATTTCGTTATTTGATTCTCAATTAAGAGAAATTGAACCATTGGCGTTTTCTATAGAGAAAACACGTATCAAAACAGCATTTACTGATATCAGAGCTTCATCCAAGATTATTGTTAAAGGTTCTATTATTAAACCTAAATTGGCAGGCGAAGTCTTTGTTTCAGAAGGCTCTATTTTTGCAAAAAGAGCTAATAATCCTGACAAGAACACATCTGATAAATCTGGTCCTAAAGATTCTAAGTTTAAAAGTATTCCTAGCTTCCCTGAACAAAACTGGAGCCAGGTAGAACCTTTGGTTTTATTCATTCAAGATGAAGATGCTCCTGCAAGCCGAATAGTAAGTGCTGGTTTGCCTAGTGGATTGGAAGCCATTAGCTTTGAAGATTTTAAGCTTGTACTTGGCCCCTCATTGAGATTAGTTTCTCAACCCTTGGCAAGTTTTGAAACGAATGGATTTCTTTTCTTAAATGGCGCTTTTGACGAGACACTTGAAGTTAGTGGCGTCATTAAACTTGTTAGTGGTTACGTTAACCTCTTTACGACTACTTTTAATCTAGATCAAAGTGAACCTAATGTAGCCGTGTTTGTCCCCTCTATGGGATTGATTCCATATGTTGACGTGACTTTGAAGAGCCGTGTCCCAGATAATGTTAGAGATGTCAGTAATTTTTCCTCCAATGGCATGGCATCATTTGGCATTGGAGGATCTCGTTTCGTAAATGTCGAAGTAACAGCTTCTGGACCTTCAGATCGAATTAGTGAAAACTTTCAATTAAGAAGTAATCCATCATTGGGAAGAAGTGAATTGTTAGGACTCATAGGAGGTAATTCTCTTGCAACTTTAATAAGTAGTGGAGGTAATGGAGATGCTCTCACTAGTTTTCTGAATAGATCTTTTGCTTCCTATCTTCAAGGTAATATTAATGGTTTTTTAAGTGATAGGCTTCAAATATCTTTGTATCCTGCATATGTAGGTGGATCAGATTCAGAGAGTGATGCCAGTGATAGCAGTTCTTCAAGTAGTGATCAGGAAGATACAAATTTGCCAGGTCAACAGGCATGGGTGACAGAAATAGGAGTCGACATTAATGATAAGATTAATTTTTCAGTTCAGGCTGCTCCCAACCGACAGGATATTCCACCAAAAGGAAATATTACTTTTCAAATGAATCCTAATGTAGGTCTACTTGGCTCGTTTGATAAGAATGGGAATTGGCAAAGTCAGATCCAACTCTATTTTAGATATTAAATAAATGAATAGTTGAATACAAATGACTTAACTAATATTTTTCAATTAGATAGATTTTTATCTTCTTTTATTGCTTGATTCGCCATTAAAGGAATATTTTAAAGATAGTCAAAATTTATCTTCGATTAAATAGTTTATCCAAATCAAATGAGTACAAACTTTTTAGTTCCTGAACCTACGCCTCAGCTAATAAAAGTTGCTGAGAGTGCAAAAGAAGCTTCTATCTTGCTTGGTCAATCCACTAACGAAAAGAGGTGTGAGGCTTTGACTGAAATGGCAAATGCTTTGAATAATAATGCCGAGGATATATTGAGAGCTAATAGTCAAGATCTTGAAAGATCAGAAAAAGAAGGGTTGAATAATTCACTTTTATCAAGACTGCAGTTAACAAAAACGAAACTCAAAGGGTGTATTGAAGGGGTTTTAAAAGTTTCAAATCTTGCAGATCCAATAGGTAAAAGACAACTTCATAGGAAATTGGATGAAAACCTTATTCTTGAGAGAGTAACAGTTCCATTAGGAGTATTAGGAGTGATATTTGAATCGAGACCAGATGCATTGATACAAATAGCATCTCTTGCTGTTCGTTCTGGAAATGGAGCCTTATTAAAAGGAGGAAGTGAAGCAAAAGCTACAAATCAAGCAATAATGAATTCTCTCGACAAGGGGTTAAAAAAATCAGATGTTGGTTCAGGTGCGTTGTCTTTACTCACTACACGTCAAGAAAGCTTAGGCTTACTTCGTTTAGATCGGTTTGTGAATTTGATAATACCTAGAGGTAGTAATGAGTTAGTCCAATTTATTCAAGAAAATACACGTATCCCTGTCCTAGGGCACGCGGATGGGATTTGTCATTTATATGTGGATAATTCTATAGATATTGATAAAGCTATAAGCATAGCTTTAGATAGTAAGATTCAATATCCTGCTGCTTGTAATGCAATTGAGACATTATTAATTCATGAAGATATTGCTGAGATATTTTTGAAAAAAGCCTTGCCAATTTTTTCCAATGCAGGAGTAACTCTTAAGGGTGATGCAAGGAGTCAATCTTTAGGGGTAAAAAATAAGGCTGATGAAGTGGACTGGTCTACTGAATATCTTGATTTAATTCTTTCAATAAAAATTGTTTGTAATGCAGATGAAGCTATTGAACATATTCGTAAATATAGCTCTCGTCACACAGAGGCGATAGTTACTGATAATAAGGAAGTTGCTGAAAAATTCTTAAGTTCGGTTGATAGCGCAGGTGTTTATCATAATTGCTCTACTCGATTTGCTGATGGTTTTCGATATGGGTTTGGAGCTGAAGTTGGTATAAGTACTCAGACTCTTCCACCAAGAGGACCAGTTGGATTGGAAGGTTTAGTTACCTATCGCTATTATCTCAGAGGTGATGGTGATCTTGTTAAGGATTTCGCTTCTGGAGATAGAAGCTTTTCTCATACTGATCTACCATTATGAGCCAATTTAATAATTTAAGCGCAATTCATATAAAAGACTTAGATCTTTGGGCTCATGTAGGTGTTTTAGAAAGTGAGCGAATACATGGTCAAAGCTTTCTTCTTGATATAAGTTTTTGGTTGGATTTGGATGAGTCATCTAAGCTTGATCAATTAGATAAATCAATTGACTATAGCGAAGCAATTCAAGCAATTAAAAAACTTTCATTTGAGATCAAATGCTTGACGATAGAATATTTTAGTGATCAAATTTTGAATCTTCTTGAGTCTCTATATGGTCCAGTTCCAATTCATATTCTTCTGACAAAATGCTCTCCACCAATACATGGATTTACTGGCAGTGTTCTTGTCGAAAAAAAAAGAAATTTCTCATTGCCTATTAATTAATTGGACACAAACGCAAGACCAATTTTTTTTATTCATGGTTTATGGAACAATCCTAAATTATTTGAAAAATTAATTAAAAAAATAAATGAAGATGATTATGAATTGTATAGACCACATTTGCCACACAAGTATGGAAAAACATCTCTTAGGCGTCTAGCTCGAGATCTTGATTCTAAGATTGAGGAACTAGTGGGGTCTGAAATTGAAATAGATATTGTTGGTTTTTCAATGGGTGGATTAGTTAGTAGGTGTTGGTTGCAAAATCATGATGGTTTTTTACGAACTAAACGTTTCTTTAGTATTGGTACGCCGCATTTTGGTACTTACACAGCTCAAATGATCCCTTCATTTTTGATGCCGGGTATTGCAGAGATGAAAAGAGGAAGTAGTTTTTTATCTCAATTAAATAACGATCAGTCTTATTTAGAAAAAGTTGAATGTACTAGTTTTTTCACAAAATGGGACTTGATGTCATTCCCAGGCTGGCAGTCAAAACTCTCTATGGGTGAATCTTATCACTTACCTGTATTAACACATAAAGAATTGATTACCAATTCTAGTTCTATAGATATTTTAGTCAAAAAGATTTTTAATGATCGCTAATTAAGCCCACTATGTCGTATTAAAGCTTCAGTAGAGGGAAGTCTACCTCTAAATTGTTCGAAGACCTTGCTGGGGGAACGACTACCCCCAAGACTTAGAATTGAATCGCGATATTTTTTGCCAATTTTTCTAACTTCAGCAATATTACTAAGTCCTGCCTCCTCAAAAGCGGCAAAGGCATCAGAACTGAGCACCTCAGCCCATTTATAAGAGTAGTATCCTGCAGCATAGCCACCAGCAAAAATATGACTGAAGGCACATAGGAATTGATCTTCTGGAATGGGAGTCATCACGGTTGTATTCTCTGCGATTTGTCTCCGCAATTCATCTGGGGAAATTTCTGAATCTTCATCCCATTGACTATGGAGCTTTAGATCAGTAAGAGCAAAATGTATTTGTCTTAAAGTCGCAAGACCAGTATTAAATGTTCTGCTCAATCTCAATTTATTGATTTCGGATTTTGGTAATGACTCTTTGTTTTCCCAATGAATTGCTATTTCAGAAATTGTTTGATCTTCTAAGCACCAATTTTCCATAAATTGACTTGCTAATTCGACAGCATCCCATTCAACGTTATTAATTCCGGCTGCTTGTGGGTAGCTTACAGTTGTAAGCATGTGTTGTAGACCATGACCAAATTCATGGAAAAGGGTTTCTACTTCTTCGAAGCTCATCAAACTGGGTTTGTCAGCAGTAGGAGGCGTTTGATTGCAGACTAAATAGGCTACAGGGAGAACAATATCATCTTTCGTTTTTTGATTTCGGCACAAACATTCATCCATCCAAGCACCTCCTCTTTTTGTCGCAGGACGACTGAATGGATCTAGATAGAAAGATGCAATTTTCTGACCATCTAAATTTTTAACATTGAAGAAACGGACATCTTCATGCCATAAAGGTGCTGTATTACTCGCTTCTTCAATTTCAATTTCAAAAAGTCTTTTGCACAAGTTAAATAGACCATTAAGAACTTGATCTAAAGGAAACCATGGCCTTAGTTTCTCTTGGTCAAGGTCGAATTTCTCTTTGCGTAGAACTTCAGCCCAAAAGCTTACATCCCATGGAGATAGCTCAAAATCTTCGCTTTCTCCATTTCTTATGGCACACTCACGAAGATGTATAACTTCTTTTTCAGCATGAGGCATTGCAGCTGATCGTAGTTCTTCTAGTAATATCTCGACAGCTTCTTCATTATCGGCCATCTTTGTTGCCAAACTAATTTCACACCAGTTTTTATATCCCAATAGTTTTGCCTGCTTGTTTCTGATGGTTAGAATTTCTTCAATTATTTTTTTGTTATTCATCTTCCCATCGCTAGCTCTGCTTACAAAGGCTCTATAAACTTTTTCTCTGATACGTCTATCTTTTGCATAAGTTTGCAAAGGAATGTAGCTAGGTAAATCCAAGCCAACTCTCCATGGTCCGTTTGATGGTGAAGGATCATTACCTTCTTCATCTTTGTCACCCGCCTCCTTTGCGGCAAGAGACAATGTTTCTCGGGCTCTTTCAGGTAGGCCCTCGACTTCAGACTTGTTTCTTAATAAAAGACTCCAGTTCTTGGTCGCATCTAATACGTTATTGCTAAAAGTCGTTGATAATTCAGCTAATCTCTCACTACGAGCATTAAATAAAGCTTTTTCATCAGTTTCAAGACCAATTCCTTTGTTCTTCATTGTTATCAGTTCTGTCTCAATTATTCTTATTTGAGTTTCATCTTTTATGTTTCCATGCTCTTTTAAATTTAAGAGTGCCTTAAAAATTACTTCGCTTTGAGCAATCTGATTACTAAATCTAACGATTTTAGGTTGTTGATTTGAATGAACTTCACGCAGTTCAGTTGTATTGCATACAGCATTAAGATGACTTACAACCCCCCAACTCCAACGAAGCTTTTCGCCTATTTCATAAAGCTGAGGCATTACATCTTCCCAGCTCAAGGATTTATTGGTTGTTAATTGTTCATCGAGTTGTTCTTCTAACTTGTTTAAGTTTTCATTTAGTTCTTTTATCAGTTTTGGAATATTTTTATTGATCTCATCAGGGGTGATTTTATTGTAATCAGGAAGACCTTGACCTTCTAAAAGTGCTGATGGCTTAATTGAAGTCATTTTTTAGGTTCAAAAACTAACTTATAGGTACAAGGTTATTGGTAATTAATGATTGTGCGAGAGCATTTGTTGATACCTCATATAAATCAATAGCTATTCTTGGCCAAAAACCTATTACTAATGTAGGAACTAAGAGACTTAAACCTATGGAAAGCTCTCTAGCATCCATTTCTTTAACTATAGATAGAGCGGGTATTCTAGGGCCAAAGAATACTCTTCTGCACATTGAAAGAAGGTATATGGGAGTTAAAACCAGTCCAATGGCTGCCAAAAGAATTGTTATTGCTCTAAATAAAGAAGTGAATCCTTCTTGACTAGTTATACCTAGAAAAACTGTGATTTCACTTATAAATCCACTCATTCCTGGCAAGGCAAGTGAAGCTAAAGAACTGGCTAAGAAAAATGCAAAAGTAATTGGCAAAGCTTTCGCTAGACCGCCCATGTTTGGGATTGAAAGAGTGTTGGTTCTTTCATAAAAACTTCCAGTAACAAAGAACATTGCAGCAGCAATAAGTCCATGGCTAATCATCTGGAGCATCGCTCCACTTATCCCAAGTGCATTAACAGCACCAATTCCAACAAGTACAAAACCCATATGACTTACAGAACTGCAGGCAATGCGCCTTTTTACATTGTCTTGGGCAAAAGCATTTAGAGCTCCATAAATAATATTTACTATTCCAATGATGATCAGAGCTGGAGCGAGTATTAGATGAGCATCCGGTAAAATTTGTACATTGAATCTTATTAGAGCGTAACCTCCCATTTTTAATAAAACACCAGCTAGCAACATTGAGACCGGTGCATTTGCCTCTCCATGAGCATCGGGCAGCCAGGTATGAAGTGGAAAGATAGGAAGCTTTACTCCAAAACCAATTAAGAAACCTAAATAACAAAATATGCCAAAATTACCAGAAAAAGATTTGGCTGCGATTTCACTTAAATTGAAGGTGAATTGATCTCCGGAAAGAGCTAAGGCAAGACCACTAAGTAGTATCAAAAGGGAAGCAAGTGCGGTGTAGAGAATGAATTTTGTCGCTGCATAAAGTTTCCTTTTTCCTCCCCAAATAGCAATTAGTAGATAAACAGGAACAAGCTCAAGTTCCCAAGCTAAAAAGAATAGTAGGAAATCTTGTGATAGAAAAACTAAAGCTTGGGCTGAAGCTTGAATCAATAATAAAGCAAAGTAAAGCCTTGTTTTTTGTTTTACTTTCCAACTTGCAGCTGCAGACAAAAAAGTAATTAGCCCGCTAAGAACTACTAGCGGTGCAGATATTCCATCTACTCCTAATGACCATTCAAGTCCTATGGAAGGAAGCCATTGAAGTCTTTCTACTAACTGCAAATTTTCGCTGCTTGGATCAAACAAGTTGGCAAAAGCCAATACAATAATTAAAAAATCGGCTAATAAAATAACTAGAGCTATGTTTCTAGGCAGATTAGAATTTTTACTTTCTTCTTTTGGGAGGAAAGGCATTATCAACGCTCCAGCTATGGGTAGGAGCACAATGAGTGAAAGCCATGGAAATACTGTCTGAGAATCAATACTCATAGGCAGATTGGCATCCATAATTTGGGGCAAGTCAGCCATAAAGCTATCAGTTTTTGTTTGTTTTCATGAAAAGAACTACCCAAAGGTGTTTGAAATACATTCGCTACCTCTCAGTTGAAGGCTCATCAAAGGGGCACGACTTGCTACACCAGCAGCTTCCCAGGCTTTGACCATTGCGACACTGACTTCTCGGCCTCTAGTCGCTTTGCACAAGGCAAGAATGCTTGGGCCTGCTCCACTAATTGCACATCCTAGGGCTCCAGCAGCCTTTGCTGCTTCTCTTACCTCTAACCCACCTTTGATCAATCCCCATCTGTAGGGTTCATGAAGCTTGTCATGCATACCATCCGCAATTAAATCCTCATTACCTGTTCTCAGCCCTTGAAGTAGAAGCGTGAGGGCACCTAAATTGATTACTGCATCATTAACTGGAATGTTCTCAGGCATTACACGTCTTGCTTCACTTGTACTAAGGCGAATGGATGGAATTGCTACTACCGCTTTTATTGATTGATCCCAATCACAGCGGACTACGCGCCACCTGTCGTTTGCGGTTTTAGCTGTTACGCAAAGACCTCCTATTAATGATGGAACAACATTGTCTGGATGCCCTTCTATATCTATTGCTAGTTCTAGCAATTTTTCCTTTGGCAAAGGGTATCCAGCAAGTGCATTCGCTCCAACCAGGCCTGCAACGATCGCAGTAGCACTGCTTCCAAGGCCTCTTGCAGGAGGAACGGCTAATTTTACTCTTGCTTCAAGTGCGACAGGTTCAACACCTGCAGTTCTCCACACTCGTTGTGCGGCTCGATAAAAAAGATTCTCAGGGCCGCCTCTTAAATGATTGCCCTCAGTACTTTCCATTATTAATTCAAACCTTTCAGCATTACCCTCAATTCTTTTAATTGTGAACTGATTGGAAAGATCTAATGCTGCACCAAGGCAATCAAAACCTGGACCAATATTGGCAGTAGTAGAAGGAACCTCTACCACGACAGTTTGTCCTATTTTTGGCGGCCCCATGTTTTTATCCTTTAGCTAAGTCTCCCATTTGATTCGGCACTTAAGCGTGCTCTGCAAGCTGAACTGAATAATGTCGCTTCTGGATCTTTAAGAACAATCAATGGGATTTCCTTTAAATAAGATTGAAAGCGACCCTTATTACTAAATGCATTAAGGAAGTTAGAAGAGTTTATTCCATCGAGGTTTTTTGCAGCTGTTCCACCTGAAATCCATAAGCCTGAAGAGCAAAGTTCTTGTAAAGCAAGATCTCCAGCCGCAGATCCATATGCATTCAGCCATAGTTGCAAAGCTTCAGACATTAATTTGTCGCCTTTATTTGCTTCTTCCCAAACAAGTGCAGGTAAATCTACAAAATCTGATTTGTCATTATCCATTTTTTTTAAAGTTATTTGAAGTGGATGGTTTTCATTTTTGGAATCATCCAATTTCCATCTAGCAATCATCCCAAGGCCCGTCCCACTAACTATTTTTTCAATTGATATTCTTTGAATATTTAACTTCTTTTTTAGCCATTTAACTAATTCCCATTCGTTTTCTGTTCTCGGGGAAAATTCTCCGTGGCCCCCTTCACTTGGAAATATAAAAATGCTTTTAGGTGTAATTAATCCTCTGGACATTCCTAAGCCAGTACCAGCTCCAATAATTGCGATTAATTTCTGATTAGTTTTGTACTCAGAATTTAATGTTCCTTGGATTACTTCATATTGGGATTTTTTGAAAAATGGTATTCCATATATCAAAACTGAGAAATCATTTATTAATTCAATATTATTTATTTTTGAAAGCTGAGATAATTTTTCTGTTTCGATATCCCATCCAAGATTTGTAACCTTCACTTTTTCACCTTTTATTTGTCCTGCTACTCCAATACATCCATATTCAGGGAGTGATATATGTTCTGGTAAATGTTTAATAAAATCTTCAAATATTGAGTATAAAGATTTCCATTCTGAGGAAATATAGTACTTTTCAAATAATTTTTGTGGATAGTTCTCGTTTGAATAAACAGCTAATATTGTTTTAGTCCCACCAAGGTCACCAGCAAGTAAATTCATAAGTTATAAAAATTGTATTTAATTTAGGATTGATTAACTTGTAGACCTTTTTTGCTTATTGATTCGTCAATTATTAATTTAAACTTGTCTATAGTCATATTTCCAAGATCTTTACCTTCTCTTGTTCTTACTGAGATTTCATTTTTCTCTTCTTCTTTATCTCCGATAATTATCAAGAAAGGTATTCTTTGCATTGTATGTTCTCGTATTTTGAAACCGACTTTTTCATTTCTGATATCAATTTCAGCTCTGAAACCAAGGTCAACTAATTTATCCTTAGTACTAAAACATGCTTCATTATTTCTATCGGTTATGCCCATAATCATTATTTGAATAGGTGATAACCATGTAGGAAAATTTCCTGAATAATTCTCAATTAAAATCCCAATAAATCTTTCAAAAGAACCTAAAATAGCTCTGTGAAGCATTACAGGTGTTTGTTTCCTCCCCGTAATATCTATATAACTTGCATTAAGCCTTTGAGGCATGGAGAAATCAACTTGAATTGTTCCGCACTGCCATACTCTGTTGAGACAATCTTTTAAAGAGAATTCTATTTTTGGACCGTAGAAGGCACCCTCTCCAGGGAGTAGTGACCAATCCAATCCTTTTGAATCAAGTGCATCAGATAAGGCCTTTTCTGATTTGTCCCAGATATCATCACTCCCAACCCTTTTCTCTGGTCTTGTTGAGAGCTTAATAAGGATTGAATCAAAGCCAAAGGTTTTATAAACCTCAAATACCAAATCAATAAAATTTTGTACTTCTTCTTGGATTTGTTCGTCTGTACAAAATATGTGTGCATCATCTTGAACAAAATTTCTTACCCTCATTAAGCCATGCAGTGCACCAGAAGGCTCATTGCGATGACAAGAGCCAAATTCAGAAAGTCTAATAGGAAGATCTCGATAGCTTTTTAAACCTTGATTGAATATTTGTATGTGGCATGGACAATTCATAGGTTTTATTGCATATTCCCTGTTCTCTGAAGTTGTGGTAAACATATCTTCTTTAAACTTCTCCCAATGGCCTGATTTCTCCCAAAGACTCCTATCAACTACTTGCGGAGATTTAACTTCTTGATAATCATATTTTGTAATTGTTTCCCGAATAAAATCTTCTAAAATTCTATAAATAGTCCATCCTTTAGGATGCCAAAAAACCATACCGGGTGCTTCCTCTTGCGAGTGGAAAAGTGAATACTTTTTCCCTAACTTTCTATGATCTCTTTTCTCAGCTTCTTCAATTCTGGAGATATATTCTTTTAATTCTTTAGAGCTTTTCCAAGCTGTTCCATATATTCTTTGTAGCATTTCATTTTTAGAGTCTCCGCGCCAATAAGCTCCGGATACTTGCATTAGCTTAAATACTCTTAAATGTCTTGTATTTGGAACATGAGGGCCTCTGCACATATCAATATATTCTTGATGCTTGTATAACTTTATGGTTTCATTGTTAGGTATACTTTTAACTATTTCTAACTTGAAAGATTCACCTCTATCAGTAAAAACTTCCGTTGCTTTCTCTGGACTAACTATTTCAACAATAACATTATAATCTCTATTAACTAACTCTTTCATTCTTTCTTCAATTTTGAGAAGATCATCAGGAGTGAATGTATCTTTGTAAGAAATATCATAATAAAAACCATCTTCAATTACTGGCCCTATTGCCATTTTTGCTTCAGGGTATAATTGTTTTACAGCATGTCCAAGAAGATGAGCGAATGAATGTCTAATGATTTCTATTCCTTCATCATCTTTAGATGTAATGATTTGTATGTGAGAATTTTGAGTTATAGGAATACAAGTATCGATTAATTCCCCGTTTACTCTCCCCGCTAACGCTGCTTTTGCCAAACCGGGTCCAATTTCTGTTGCTATTTGATCAATTGTGACAGCGGAATCATATTTTTTTTCAGTTCCATCAGGTAATGTAATTATTGGCATAATTTTCTACAAATTTGGATAAAATCCTAGAGCATCTTTAACTCTCTTTAATGTTAACTTAGAAACTTCCTCTGCAGTAAGTTTCCCTTTATTTAGTATTCTTTTTAACTCTTCTGGTTCATTCATTAGTTCTTTATATTTTTCTTGAATAGGCTTGAGAACGTTAATCATTGCCTCTGTAAATTCTGGTTTGAATTTACCCCAGCCCATTTCTGCGCAATACTCAGCTGCTTTTTCTCTGCCTAGTCCTGAAATTATAGAATAAATTGTTAAAAGATTATCAGCTTCAGGCCTTAAATGATTTCCGAATTCTAATCCTAATTTTGAGTCGGTTTTTGCACGTTTTATTTTTTTAGTAATTACATCTGGACTGTCTAATAAAGTAATCCTACTATTCACGTTTGGGTCGCTTTTACTCATTTTCTTTGTTCCATCTGTCAGGCTCATGACTTTGGAACACTCTTTCAAAATTAAGGGATTTGGAACTTTAAGTATCGGATTCTCTTTTGTTCCGAATTTTGAATTAACTCTTTGAGAAGCGATATCTCTTGCAAGCTCTAGATGCTGCTTTTGATCTTCTCCAACAGGAACCAAATCAGCATCATATAGAAGAATATCCGCTGCCATAAGGACTGGATAATCTAATAATCCAATAGATACATTGTCACCTTGTTTAATTGACTTTTCCTTGAACTGAATCATTCTCTCCATCCAGTTTAAAGGAGTTAAGCAATTTAATATCCAGCAAAGCTCGCTATGAGCACTTATCTGACTTTGAATGAATATTGAGCATTTATTAGGGTCCATCCCACAAGCGATATACAAAGCCGCTGTAGATAAAGAATTTTGATAGAGAGATTTTGGGTCATGCGGAGTGGTTATCGCATGAAGATCAACAACGCAGACAAATGTTTCGTAATTTTGTTGTAATTCAACCCAATTTTTTATTGCTCCAAGCCAATTACCAATATGAACGTCTCCAGTGGGTTGAACACCAGATAAGACTCGCTTCTGATTCACTTATCCTTGCTCGCTTGTATTTGTGGAATCATCTTCATTTGAACTTGCTTCTGTAGCTTGATCGTTATTTTTTTCTTTAGGATCTTGAGCAACATTGTTCGCCTGATCAGTATCAGCGACCTCTTGTTCTTTAACTGGTTTTTCTGGTCTTGCAAAAGGGTTGGGCTTAGAGTTTACTGAGTTGTTATCTTCACCGTTATAGTTTCCTCTGCCTCTCCTTTGGTTATTGGAGGGAGCTTGAGATCTATATTCGTTTACTAAATTTTCAAGATTTCCATCTTCAAGCATTTGTGCAAGAGTTCTTACTGCGAAACCAAGCACTGCGACAGTAGAACGAAGATTGAAGGCTTCTTGCAACGATCTGGCTGCTCGCATTTCATTATCACTTAAGCGAATGCGAAAGCCTCCCTCCCTATTGTTAGGACCTCGGCCACCTCTGAAATTATTACGGCCATTTTGTCTTTGGTTTTGGAAATCGCCACCACCTGACTGATTATTGGTGTAAGAGTCACCCATGAACATATTTGCCAATAGGGGCAAGTGTGACGCATAGCCGGTACTTTTGCGACAAATTTGAATATCTTGATTAGCACTTTCACATCTTATAAGATTGATACCAGTAGAAAAACTCGATTTTCTTTAGGTATAAATTTATCTTTTTAAAAACGTAAAACCTTCTTTCTTTGCGGTTATTAAGGGAAAGTTTGCTTTAAAATGAAAGTTAGCTAAGAAGAAACTGTAATTATTGAAATATGGAAAATCATTCATTAACAAAATCGCCTCTTACCTTGACTTCTTTTTCTATTCCGAAAATTAGTCTTTTTATTGGGCTAACAATCACCGGTCAATGGGTTTTGAGTGATGTGGCCCACATACCTGGAGGTGGATTGGGTTTGCTATTAGGACTTGCTTTGATTTTTTATTTTTTAAAACCAGGGAAAGTTTCATTTGATGCTCCCTCCACTGTTCATGGATGGGTAAGAAGATGCCATGACGTTTTAGAGAATTTTGAGTACTTACTTGAAGATGGGGAGCAAAGTGAACTAAAAAAAGAAAGAATAAATTCCTTGCAAAAAATTATTGACAGAAGCGAAATTCAAAACATTGGTTTCCTGAAAACAAAGGGCGTAAAATTACCTGATAAAGAGCAATTAGAAAAAGTTTTATTAGTCAAAAAACAAATAAAGGTTTCTTTACCACCAGCTCTTCCTGTAAGAGATCCCAATTGGATTTTGCCTGATTTAATCCAAGAACAAGATTTTATTGTTTATTCTTTGTCACTTCCAATGAGTGCAGCTGATCTTTTGTGGATTAAAAATATCCCTACTGATCAGCCGGCCTGGCTAATGGTTACAAGTAAAGAATCTACTGACTGGTCTGATGAACGAAATGCATTAGAGGCCCAATTGCCAGATAGATGGAATAATAGAGTATTGAAATGGAATGGATCTCAAGCAGAAATGGAAACGGTTCTCTCTCCAATTAAAAAACTTCTTGAAAATCCAAAGAAAAATACTGACATCACCAAGCAAAGACTTTTATCTCGATTACATACTTCCTGGCAAAAAGATTTAGAGAAATTAAGAAGGGAAAAATTCAAGGTTATTCAAACAAGATCACAGTGGATTGTGGCTGGGATTGTTTTCGCCTCCCCTGTCGCTTCAACTGATTTGCTTGCAGTTGCAGTTGTTAATGGCTTGATGATCAAAGAAATGTCAAAAATATGGTCTTCCAAAATGAAGCCAGAATTACTTGAGGCAGTATCAAGACAGCTAGCAATGGCTGCAATTGGTCAAGGAGTTGTTGAATGGAGTGGACAGTCCTTGTTGAGTTTGGCAAAGCTTGATGGTTCTTCTTGGGTGGCAGCTGGAACAATTCAGGCCTTGAGTGCTGCTTACTTAACAAGAGTAGTTGGAAGATCTATGGCCGATTGGATGGCTCTCAATAATGGAGTTACTCAGCCTGATTTAGAACTTATTAAGCAACAAGCTCCTCAAATAGTATCAAAAGCCGCTGAGCTAGAGAGAGTTGATTGGGTAGCTTTTTTAAAGCAATCAAAAGAGTGGATTCAGTCTCAATCTAATAATTACAAAGTTAAATCAGTTTGATCTTATAACTTTCTATCTAGTATATTTCTGATTTATATTTAAAAAGAATATAAATATTTTCTTATTCTCAACACATGATTGATAAAAAAATAAATACTTTTTCTAAGTTTATTTACAATAAAAATAAATTATTTAGCCTCTCTATTTTCCTTTCTTTTAATATTTTATTCTTGACAGCATGTGCCAATAAAAAGGGGGATATACCCAATTATGACAAGCCTTATGTGTTGACCACTTTTACAATTTTGGCAGATCTCGCAAGAAATGTTGCTGGGGATAGAATTTTAGTTGAGTCAATTACAAAACCAGGAGCAGAAATCCATAGTTATCAATTTACACCCAGTGATATTGTTAAAACCAAAGGAGCAAAACTGATTATTCAAAATGGTTTAGGTCTTGAAGCTTGGATTACGAAATTCATGATGAGTGCGGGAGACATTCCCAAAATCAAATTAACAGATGGAATAAAGCCATTGTTGATAGAAGGAGATGTTTATGCAGGAAAACCAAATCCACATGCCTGGATGTCACCAAAAAGAGCTATGAATTATGTAGATAAAATAGCTGATGCTTTTATCAAGATCGATCCGGAGGGAGGTTTTGAATATAAATCGAACGCTTCAACCTATAAAGCTAAACTTGAATTGCTTGATAAAGAGCTAAGAGATTCTTTATCCTTAATTCCTAAAGAAAGAAGATTTTTGGTGACATGTGAAGGAGCATTTACTTACTTGGCCAGAGATTATGGAATGGAAGAAGGTTATTTGTGGCCTGTTAATTCTGAAAGTCAAGTAACCCCCAGACGCATGGTTAATTTAATAAAAACTATTAAAGATAAAAAAGTCCCTACGATTTTTTGTGAAAGCACTGTGAGTTCAGAAGCACAAATAGAAGTTGCAAAATCAAGTGGAGCTGTTTTTGGAGGTACGTTCTACGTTGATTCGCTCTCAGACTTAAATGGACCTGCTCCAACTTATATAGATTTACTTAGACACAATGTTGAATTAATTACTGAGGGCTTATCTCTCTCCGGAGCGAAAAAATAATGAATCCAATTTATAAAAGTCACGAAAAAGATTTTATGCGTATTGAAGCAGAACAGGTTTGCGTTGACTACAACGGTACAGTCGCACTTTATGACGCAAGTTTGAACTTAAAAGCTGGATCTATATGCGGCCTTGTTGGGATGAATGGTGCAGGTAAATCAACTTTCTTCAAAGCCCTGATGGGTTTTATTAGGCCGTCAAGGGGAAAAATAAGGATTAATGGAATTAAAGTTAATCAAGCGCAGAAGGAGCAAACGGTTGCCTATGTTCCACAAAACGAAGGAATAGATTATTCATTTCCCGTAAGTGTTTGGGATGTTGTGATGATGGGGAGATATGGCTCAATGAATATTTTTCGAATACCTCGAGAGTCTGATAAAAGAGCAGTTCTTCATGCTCTTGAAAGAGTTGATCTTTTGGATCTTATGGAAAGGCCAATTGGATCTTTATCTGGAGGACAACGCAAAAGAGCTTTTCTTGCAAGGGCAATTGCTCAACGGGCATCGGTACTTCTTTTGGATGAGCCTTTCTCTGGAGTTGATGTACCCACTGAAAAGCTTATGGCTGAGTTATTTCTTCAGTTTCGTCAGGAAGGTCACACTATTTTGATATCTACTCATGATTTGAATCACGTCAGAGATTTTTGTGATTTTGTAGTTCTAATAAATAAGACAGTTCTTGCGTATGGAAAAACCTCGGAAGTCTTTACATCGGAGAACATTCAAAAAACATTTGGAGGAACGCCGCCAAATCCTTTATCAGGTCCCCAGTCGAGTAAAGATTTTCTAAATGAATGAACTTTTGATATCCATCACGCCAACCAATTGGCTTTTGGATCCACTAGCTCATGACTTCATGAGAAGAGCATTAATGGTTAGTGCCCTAGTTGGCAGTGTTTGCGGCCTTTTATCTTGTTACATGACCTTAAAAGGTTGGGCCTTAATGGGTGATGCTGTTTCTCATGCTGTCATGCCAGGAGTAGTGGTTGCTTATGCCTTAGGTCTTCCTTTCTCTGTGGGTGCTTTTGTTTTTGGTGTGGGTTCAGTTGCTCTTATTGGATTTGTTAAACAGAAATCTAGGATTAAAGAAGACACAGTGATAGGTCTTGTTTTTACGGGTTTTTTTGCTTTAGGTATTGTATTGGTTTCCAAAATAAAAAGTAATATTGATCTTATGCAGATTCTTTTTGGGAGTCCACTAGGGATTTCTCGTTCAGATGTTAATCAGACTTTGATAATTTCCTTTATAGTCATATTTATTTTGCTTATCTTTAGAAAAGATTTAATGTTGTATTGTTTTGATGCTAAGCACGCGCGTTCTATAGGAATAAATACAGGTATACTTCATTATTTATTATTAACTTTATTATCTTTATCCGCAGTAGTAGGCTTGCAAACTGTTGGTATTATTCTAGTAGTAGCGATGCTTATTACTCCTGGCGCAACTGCATATTTGTTGACCGATCGTTTTGACAGAATGACTTT
Organism: Prochlorococcus sp. MIT2308; assembly: GCF_059772345.1. Classification (NCBI taxonomy): domain Bacteria; kingdom Bacillati; phylum Cyanobacteriota; class Cyanophyceae; order Synechococcales; family Prochlorococcaceae; genus Prochlorococcus; species Prochlorococcus sp. MIT2308. The sequence goes on from NZ_CM186283.1 coordinate 42,635, forward strand.
ATTAGCTGTAATTAGCAGCTCTTTCTCAAGCATTTTAGGCGTTTATATTAGTTATTGGTCAGATATTGAAACAGGAGGTTCTATTGTTTTAGTGCAAACATTAATCTTTCTAATTGCGTTCTTATTTGCTCCAAGATATGGGATATTTAAAAACAAATCTTTAATTAATAATGATTGATTTTTTACAATTATGAGTAGCCTCTCTTCTGATCAAAAATGGAGTTGGTGGCCACTTTTACCGCTGTATCCTTACGGAAGAAAAAGAACATTATTCCGTGAATTAGTTCCTAACCAGATTTGGAGCTTTGAACAACTTCAAGGTATTTATTATGTTGCTGTCCCAGTGAGGTTATTAGTTGTAAGGGTAAAGAATGAATTGATGATAATTAATCCTCTTCCTCCTACAAAAGAATTGCTAAGGGATATAGATTTGCTTGAAAAAAAAATAGGACCTGTAAAAACGATTGTCTTACCTACGGCTTCCGGCTTAGAGCATAAAATTGGTCTTCCAGCTTTAGCAAGAGCTTTTCCTAATGCGAAATTATGGGTATGTCCTGGACAATTCAGTTTTCCTTTTCAACTTCCTTTCGATTGGCTAGGAATTCCATCTAATAGAACAAATATTTTATTAGCAGATGGATTCCCTTATGCTGATGACTGTGAATGGATTTCGTTAGGCCCTATTGATATTGGACTTGCACGTTTTCAAGAGATTTGTTGTTTTCATAAGCCATCAAAATCTTTATTAGTTACTGATGCACTTGTGGGTATTGAAGAGACCCCCCCAAAGCTTTTTGATTTAGATCCTACCCCTTTGTTGTTTCATTCAAGAGAGAAAGGTACTGAAGAGCTTATTGATACGCCAAGTGCAAGAAAAAAAGGATGGCTTCGTTTGGTCCTTTTTGCCTCTTACCTAAGACCTGAAAAATTGGAGATCCCCAAGATTAAAGAAATTTTTGGAAATTCTTTCAAGCGAAATTTAAGAAACAAAAGGGCACATTTTGGGATATATCCTTTTTCTTGGCAGAAAGGCTGGGAGTTGTCTGCAAAAAAACTTGTTGGGAAAAACACTCCTTTAATACAAATTGCTCCAGTAATAGAAAGACTGGTTTTTCCTAGAGCAAAAAAAGCTTTTATGATTTGGTTAAATAAAGTTGAATCTTTAAAAGGTATTTCATGGTTGATTTCTGCTCATTACAGTGAGAAAGTTAGATTCTCAAGAAATGAGATAAAAGAGTTGAAAAATAAAATTAATAAATATCAATGGGCTAATGATGAAGGAGATTTTGAATTTTTAAGTTCTTTAGATCAATTTTTGTTGAGAGTAGGCGTTGTACCTAAAGACCCTCTTAAAAAATTTTAGTGATTAAACTGCATCTGGGTCAACAGACATCTCTTCATCAGACAAGAGTGTTTCCTCTAACTGTTTTCTTTGCTCCATTTGTCTTAAGAAATAGCCAGTCATCATGGCAGAAGCTAATAAACTTGCCAAATTGTCCTTGCTAGAAGTTACTTTTACCTCAAACTGCTCTCCAGGAAGCATTCCAAGTAAGCCTTGAACGTTATGTCTTATTATTTCTTGGATTTCAGGGCTGGCAGATTTTGCAACTCTTTGAAGAACGTCTGCAGGTTGATCTTGTAAGTACTGGATTAGAGCATTTGCCTCATGACCCTCATTATTGTCAGTAGCTAAAAATTCAGGATTAAACATCCAGCTTTTTCAATTAAATATACACTATCGCAAAAAGTACTCCGATAAAATTTAATTTAGGTTATGGGAACCGAATAGGTCCTATTTTTTTTAATGGCCAGTACCTTGCAAGTGCAGTACCTATGAGATTTTTTTCTGGGAGAGCTCCCCATATGTGTGAGTCTAAACTGTTATTTCGGTTATCTCCTAACACCCAAAGTGAATAGTTAGGTACGTAAATCGCCTTCATTTCATATTGGATAGGTTCTTGAATCCATGGTTCATTGATTTCCTTCTCATTTCTGTAGAGCTTTCCATTTGTAACTTCTATTTTGTCACCAGGTAGTCCAACGATTCTTTTTATAAGCGCTGAGCCATCACTATATCCTGTCTCCGTAAGAATTTTCGGAGGTTTGAAAATAACAATAGTATTTAAATTTAGATGTTTTTTCAGTTTATGATTAATTCTTGGAGTTATTTTTTCTACCAAAATTCGGTCCTGAATTTGTAAGGTTGGAATCATTGATCCAGAGGGGATCCACCTCGGTTCAAGTGCTTGCCATCTTAATAAAAACGCAATTAATATCCAAACAAACAATCCTTTCCAACTATTTTGGTTCTGATCCTTTTTTGATCCTGTTGATGTCATGAATCTTTTTGTTTTTAGTTTCTCGTTGGAAAGTATTTTACAAAAATCGAAGTAGCTTTTCTTTTGGCAATTTCAATAGCACGTTACAACTTTTTTATTAGTTTAGAGCTCCTTAAAACTCTTGTAGCAAAGGGGGTGAAGCATTTTGTCCTTTGCCCTGGTAGTAGATCAGGCCCTCTTGCCTTGGCAGCAGCAAGTCTCTCTAGAAGAAAAAAATTGACTCTCATAACATCAGTTGATGAAAGGTCTGCGGCATTCCTTGCCTTGGGAATTAGTGCTGCAAGTGGAAAAGTAAGTGCTGTTGTTACAACTTCTGGAAGTGCCGTCGCAAATCTTTTGCCGGCTGCTGTTGAGGCAGATAGATCATGTCATCCTCTTTTATTTTTGACTGCAGATAGACCTCTTCGTTTAAAAGAATGTGGAGCGAATCAAGCAGTTAATCAACAGGATTTTTTGAGACCTGTTTGTAGACATTTTGATGAATCTCCAAAAGAAGGTATCCATTTGATTTCTAGGCAAAGACTCAACTTTCTGGTAGAAAATGCATTCAAAATGTCTACCAATAAGCCTGGCCCAGTCCATATTAACCTTGCTTATGAAGAACCTTTGCATCCTTCCGAAATTGATCAGAAAAAAGTTCTTGATGGATGGGTTGTTGAAGGATTTTTTAAGGATAAAGTTACTTCACAGAAGATTGAGGATGTTAAAAAATTTTCCTCTTTTGCACTACCAACTTTAGACCCGTTTTCTTTGGGAATAATTATTGTTGGACCATGGAGAGGCAAAGCAGAACAACTTGTTTCCTTTAGGTGCGCACTAAAAAAATGGCAAAAATTAACTGGATGGCCAATTCTTGCTGACCCGCTTTCTGGTGTTGAAAATGATCAAGAGGGCTTAATAAATCACTGGGATCTTTTTTTTTCAACAGGTTTATTTGAAAAAATTAAAGATATTCAAGTTTTACGCTTGGGTCCTATACCACCAAGTAGACAATTACAAACTTGGCTTGAAAAACCTGGAAAAGTTCAACTACTCATTACTGAGGGAGATTCTCGAAACCTTGATCCGATAGGTGTCTCAACTCAATTTAGTGAAGGTTTTTTTTGTTGGGTTGATAAATTACTTCAGAGTATTCAGACAAAGTCACCAATAGATAAAAAAAATGTTAATCAAAAGTTTACTAAAGAGCTTATAAAATATGATTTATTTATCCATGATTGGCTTGATAAAAGGTTATTCAGGAATGGGTTAATTACTGAACCCGCATTGGCGAGATTACTTCCTCGCTTGTTGCCAACTTCTACCCCCGTGATGCTTGCTTCAAGTAGTCCAATAAGAGATTGGTTAAGTTATTCGGGAGAGGGGGCTTCCCTGAGAAGGTGCTTTGGATTTAGAGGGGCATCAGGAATTGATGGGACACTCTCAATGGGTATGGGATTATCGATAATAATGGGAAGAATGGTTTTAGTAACAGGTGATTTAGCACTTCTTCATGATACAAATGGTTGGTTGTTCTCAAAGGATAAAAATATTAGTTTAATCGTAATCATGATTGATAATGGTGGTGGAGGAATATTTAATCAACTAAATATAGAAAAAATTCAAGAAGGAGATTTTGAAGAAATTTTTCTTATGCCTCAGCAAGTTTGTCATCTTACACTTGCTAAAGCCTATGGATTGAAATATAAACAAGTTGCTTGTTTGGATGATTTAGAACAAGCAATTGAATGGAGTTTTTCTTTGTCAACAAATGTATTAATAAGAGTTTGTACTAACTCTGCTGAAGACCATAAATTAAGAGTAAGTTTACGAGATGATCTAAAAAAAACATTATCTGAAATTATCAACTTTTGACTATTTTTATTTAAACAATGACTTTAGAACCTGCTACCCCTAAAAATATCTCTATCTCTAGAAGAGTTCTTCCTGGTGAAATTATTACCTCATGGAAAGCTGTTGGTGAATATAAAGATATCCTGCTAGACATTAGTCCTGAAGGAATTGCTCGCGTTGCGATAAATCGTCCTGACAAAAGAAATGCTTTTCGACCTCAAACAATTTCAGAGCTTTGTGATGCATTTATCAGAATAAGAGAAGATCCAAAAATAGGAGTGGTTTTATTCACAGGGGCAGGGCCTTCCAAAGATGGAAAGTTCGCTTTTTGTTCTGGCGGTGATCAGGCCATACGCGGAAGTGGAGGATACCTCGGTGATGATGGAATCCCGCGTTTAAATGTTCTTGATTTGCAACGTATAATTAGGAGCCTTCCTAAAGTAGTTATTGCCCTTGTTCCTGGCTTCGCAATCGGGGGGGGACATGTTTTACATTTGATCTGTGATTTGAGTTTGGCTGCAGATAATGCAATATTCGGCCAAACAGGACCTAAAGTTGGAAGCTTTGACGCAGGGTTTGGTTCAAGTTACTTAGCAAGGGTTGTAGGTCAAAAGAAGGCTAGAGAAATTTGGTTTCTATGCAGGAAATATGGGGCGAAGGAAGCATTAGATATGGGGTTGATAAATTCCATTTCACCAATTAATTTACTCGAGTCAGAAGGGGTTAAATGGGCTAGAGAAATACTTCAAAACAGTCCAACTGCAATAAAGTGTTTGAAATTTTCTTTTAATGCTGATACTGATGGATTAGCAGGTATCCAAGAGCTTGCTGGCCAGGCAACACATCTTTTTTATACTACTGATGAGTCAAAGGAGGGTAGAAATGCTTTTATGGAGAAGAGGGATCCTGATTTCTCCGAATCAAAATGGCTTCCATGATTTTATTTGGTTTATCCAAAGGATAAATCTTTCTTTTTTCATGAATTAAATGCGAATACTTTTTGCTGCTGCTGAATGCGCTCCAATGATAAAGGTTGGAGGTATGGGTGATGTTGTTGGTTCATTGCCTCCTGCGCTTAAAAAACTTGGACATGATGTTCGATTAATAATTCCAGGGTATGGAAAACTATGGGCTTTGATGGATATTGCTCCAGAACCTATTTTTCGGGCCAACACAATGGGTGTTGACTTCGCTGTTTTTGAAACAAGGCATCCCTCTAATGGGTTGCCAATTTATTTGGTTGGACACCCATGTTTTGATTCTGAGCGTATTTACGGAGGAGAAGATGAAGATTGGAGATTTACTTTTTTTGCCAGTGCAGTATCCGAATTTTCTTGGAATTCATGGAAACCACAAGTCCTCCATTGCCATGATTGGCATACTGGAATGATCCCAGTTTGGATGCATCAAGACCCTGAAATCAGCACGGTATTTACCATTCATAATCTCAAGTATCAAGGACCATGGAGATGGAAACTTGATCAGATAACTTGGTGCCCTTGGTATATGCATGGTGACCACACCATGGCATCAGCTATGTTGTATGCCGATAGGGTGAACGCGGTTTCTCCAACTTATTCAAGGGAAATAAGAACTTCTGAATATGGAGAAAAATTAGAGGGACTTTTAAATTATATTTCTGGAAAATTACGTGGAATATTAAATGGAGTTGATTTAGATGAGTGGAATCCAGAAACGGATAATTCATTGCCAGCTAAATTTAGTGTAGATAATCTTTCTGGTAGAGCAATTAATAAAAAAGTCCTTCAAGAAAGAATGGGACTTGAAGTGAACCCAGATAAATATCTTATGGGAATGGTTGGTAGACTTGTTGATCAAAAAGGTATTGACCTTTTACTACAGGTGGCTAATAGGCTTCTTTCTTATACTGACTCTCAGATCGTTGTTCTTGGCACAGGTGATCGATATTTAGAATCAGCTTTGTGGCAACTTGCAATTGAGTATCCCGGTCGTTTTTCTGTTTTTCTTACTTATGATGATGCATTATCACGGCTAATTTACGGAGGCGCTGATGCATTCCTAATGCCTAGTCGTTTTGAGCCATGTGGAATTAGTCAATTGTTAGCTATGCGTTATGGTGCTATTCCGATTGTTAGAAAAGTAGGTGGTTTGGTTGATACAGTAGAGCCCTACAATCCGATGAACGAAACAGGTTCCGGATTTTGCTTTGATAGGTATGAACCAATTGACTTCTATACAGCATTGGTTCGTTCCTGGGAAGCATATAGGCATCAAAAAAGTTGGAAGGAGTTACAAGTAAGAGCAATGTCAAATAAATATAGTTGGGATAGATCGGCGAAGGAATATGAATTAATGTATAAAGATGTTTGTGGAATTAAGGAGCCTTCTCCAGATGCAGCAGAGGTTGAAAAGTTTTCTTATGGCCAAGAAGCTGATCCTTCAAGAAAAGGGAAAAAAATAAAATTATAGTAATTTTGAGGATTTAGATTATTTTTCTTCTGTTCATTTTTGCATGGATATTACTTTTAAGGATTTAACAGAACTATGGGGGATGCCAGCTAATCAAAAAGAAACAGATCTTGATTTGCCAGTTGGTCGTATATCTACTGATTCGAGGACGACTGAGAAAGGTGATTTCTTTGTCCCTTTAGTAGGGACTTCATTTGATGGCCATGATTACTTGGATATGGCTTTTGATATTGGTATACAGGGAGCTATAGTTTCAGAACAATTTCATGGTTTGGTTCCAAATGACCTGCCTCACTGGGTAGTCCCAGATACTTTGTACGCCTATCAACAGATCGCATTGCTGCATCGGAGAAATTTAAATCTTCCGGTAGTTGCTGTTACTGGTTCTGTTGGTAAAACAACTACAAGAGAATTGATTAGGGCAACACTGTCTCCTCTTGGTGAAATTGTTTCAAGCAGAGGGAATGAAAATAATGATGTAGGCGTTCCAAAAACACTGCTTAGAGGTTCTGTAACAGATGCTGCATTTGTTCTTGAAATGGGTATGCGTGGTTTCGGCCAAATTCAACGTCTCTCTCGTGCTTCTGAACCTGATATTGCTGTAATTACCAATATAGGACAAGCTCATATTGGTATTCTTGGAAGTAGAGAAAATATTGCAAAAGCGAAGTCGGAAATCACCTCAAGCCTAAGTCCAGATGGTGTTGTGATTATTCCTTTCGGTGACAAACTTTTAGAAAAAGCTTTATTAGAAAAATGGTCAGGACGTATTGTTCGCCTAGCAATAGAGGGCTTTTCTATGAATTGGTTGGATTATAATGATGACTATTTCCCTTCTCAAGATATTGAGCCAGATTATATTGCTCAAGTTGATATGCAAAATAATTCAATGCTTTTTGAAGGAAGTAAATTTAAATTGCCCCTTGAAGGAAGACACAATGCTATGAATTTTTTTATGGCATTGACCGTTGCAAGAGAATTAGGACTATCAATAAAGAATATTGATCAATTAAAATTAAATATGCCCATGGGAAGAAATAGCTTGGTTGATTGTGGTCAATATTTAGTTTTAGATGAGACTTATAATGCATCTCCTGAATCTGTTCTGGCTTCTTTAGAGTTATTAGTAAGCAAGCCTGGTAGACATTTTGCAGTTTTAGGTACGATGCTTGAATTGGGCTCTGAGAGTGCTTTACTTCATCAGAAAGTTCTTAAAAGAGCTATTGAATTAGGTCTTACGGGAATTGTTTTTGTCTCTTGTGATGAGGAGACTACTATCATAGAAAATACAATCAAAGAATTACCAAATCATAGTGTTGTTAGAACGCCAAAAGATGCTGCCAACTCACTATTATCGTGGCTTTTACCGGGAGATAATATTTTAATTAAAGGTAGTCGTAAGTTAGAATTGGAAAAAGTATTACCATTTTTACATCAATAATGTCGTTGTTGTTAATTAGTCTTAGTTCTAATAATTGCTTTTGACCTTTCAACGACTAAGCTTTTATCAGGAACATCTTTGCTTATGGTTGATCCTGCACCTATGGTTACGTGTGATCCTATCTTGATTGGTGCAACTAGGACTGAATTAGCACCTGTTTTTGAATAATCATCAATAATTGTTTTATGTTTATTCTTGCCATCAAAATTAGCTGTAATAGTCCCTGCTCCAATATTAATATTCTTTCCGAGAGTTGAATCACCTAAATAGCTTAAATGATTGATTTTTGTTCCTTCACCAATAAAACTTTTTTTTATTTCTACAAAGTTCCCTATTTTAGAATTATCACTTATTTTTGATTCTGGCCTTATGTGAGCGAAAGGACCTATAGATGTATTGTTTCCAATCTTGGCTTCATTGATGAATGAGTGAATGGCAAAAACATTTTCCGCAAGTGTTGAATTTGTTATAACACTACCTGGTCCTAGATGACATCCATTGCCAATATTACATTTACCACGAAGATGTGTTTGTGGCTCAATAATTACGTCTGTGCCAAAGGTCGTATCCTCGCTCAGCGAACAGCTAATAGGATCAACGAATGTAACTCCTTTTCTCATCCATGAGGATTTAAGTTTTTTTTGGATGAAGTGTTCGCATTCAGATAGTTGAATTCTATCATTAATCCCTTTGATTTCAAATGGATTATCTACCTCAAAATGCAATGCTTTTTTGAGTAAACTTATTGTGTCTGTAAGGTATATTTCATTTTGACTGTTTTTGTTAGATAATAAGTTTAAAACATCTAATAATTCCCGCCAATCAAAACAATAAATACCCGCATTTATTAATTTATTTTTTCGCTGTTCATTGGTGCAATCTCTCTCTTCGATGATACGTTTCACCAGTCCAGATTCATCTGTGAATACTCGCCCATATCCTTTTGGAGAGTCTAAATTTGCAGATAAAAAAGTTACACTCGCATTAGACTCTTTGTGAAGTTTTAAGAGCGAACTTAGAGTTTTTTCTTTTAGCAGTGGAACATCGCCATTCAATACTAAAAGTTCTCCATTAAATCCCTCTAACCTAGGTCTTAATTGTTGGATCGCGTGTCCAGTACCATTTTGAGGTTGCTGAAGAACAAAATCTAAATCCTTATGATTTTTTAAGGAGTCCTCTACTAAGTCGGCCTGATGTCCTACGACTATTAATTTGTGGTTTGGCTTGAGCCCTTGAGTGCAAGACAAAACCCTATCAATAAGTGATTTCCCAGCTAAAGGGTGAAGAACTTTAGGCAGATTACTTTTCATTCGCGTACCTTTCCCAGCCGCTAAAATTGCGATGGCAAGCATTAGAGTCCTTTTTTGAAGAAATCTAATCGCTTTATAACTATTGCGCAGTATTCCACCGTTTTCTCCATGAGGAAGTGCTTATTAATTGACTTTTAGATTGTTCTATTTCTCTTGTTGAAATAATTTCTTTACAGCTTCCTTTCCCTGTTGGATCTCTATAAGGAATTGATGAACGAGTGGCAAGGTGTTCTATTTCCCTGGTACTTAAGTCTTTGAAATGACAATTTCCTGAAATATTATGTTGTTCTATTTTCTTTTTCATGGCAACTGTCCCTGAGCTCCATTTGTGTTGGTCATCGATTGAGGGAGCTATCGAATAGATTTTTAAACCAGCTCTTATGAAGGTCGCTCTAATGGAGGCAGCAGTTGAATATGTGATCAAGCGTCCTTTTACAGATAACCTCTCGGTTAATAAAGAGATGAATTCCTCACTCCATAGCTCGGGACACTTTTGTGGAGAAAAAGGATCAAGAAGAATTAAATCAAACCTTAAAGAATCTCGTATTTCATAAATCTTTTGTCTTGCATCTCCCCAATGAATACTTCCCTCGCTAAAACCGTCAGTCCATTTACCTGATTTTTTTAGGCAATTAAAAAAATGCAATACTTTTAGAGACCAAATCCTCTGAAATTTTTTTTCATTAAGAGCAAGACTTAGAGGCCTTTGATCAATCTCGAGCCCATGCCATTCAGTCTGTATGTTACTTTGAAATAATTTTTCGAGAATACATCCAGTGTTATAACCCAATCCCAAGCAAACATCTAAAATAACTATCTTTTTTGTGGTGGAAAAATTTTCTAATTGAGCTGGTAATAAATATTTGGCGATTGACTCTCTCAGCGCTCCGTCTTTATCATGAAACCCTTCTTCATAGTTCAAGCTGTAAAGACTTAAACTACCATCTTTTGTTGGAAGTATTTTAAAATCATTCAATTCTATGAAATGCTAATTTTTTTGTTGAAGTCTCATAAGATCATTCCAAAAATCGGGGTATGAGATTGCTGCAGCGTCACTACGCCTTAATGTCGAATTAGAATTAGCCATTATCGATGCAATAGCTAAACTCATGGCAATACGGTGATCATCTTCGCTATCAAGCTCGCATCCTTTTAAATTATTCCCTCCATAAATAGTTAACCCGTCTTGATGTTCATCTACTTTTGCTCCCATTCTTTGTAATTGCCTGGCCATTACTGCTAAACGATCAGTCTCTTTGACTCTCAATTCACTTGCTCCTTTTATTTGACTAATACCGTTACAAAAACATGCTGCTACAGATAATATTGGTATTTCGTCTACTAGTCGAGGCATTATCTCTTCATCAATTTTAAATGGCTTCAAGTTTTCTTTGTAACAAACTTCAATGTCTCCTACAGGTTCACCGGCTACATCTCTTTTGTTTATTACATTGATATTTGCTCCCATTGTTTCTAATACGTCAAGTATTCCAGTTCTTGTTGGATTTAGACCAACATTTTCAATGATTAATTCTGATCCGGGTATGATACTAGCTGCAACGAGCCAAAACGCGGCAGAGCTAATGTCACCTGGGACTATAATTGATTGACCTTTTAGATCTTTCCCCGGTGAAACAGTTATATGTCTACCCATTTCACCACCTACTTCTAGGTTGGCTCCAAAGGCTTTTAACATTCTTTCGCTATGATCTCTTGATCTTGCAGGTTCAATAACAGTAGTTGAACCTTCTGCATTAAGAGCAGCAAGTAGGATAGCAGATTTTATCTGAGCACTTGCTACTGGAGTGCCGATTACGGCACCTCTTAATTTCCTTCCAATAATTGATAGAGGAGCGAGGTCTCCCCCACGTCTCCCAGAAATATTGGCCCCCATCATTTTTAACGGCTGTCCTACCCTTTTCATTGGCCTGCTTCGGAGCGATTTATCTCCTGTAAGAATGAAATGATGATTTTCTTGGCCAGCTAATAATCCCATTATTAATCTCATGGTTGTTCCTGAGTTTCCACAATTCAAAATATCTTGTGGTTCTTTAAAACCATTTAAGCCAACACCATTGACTTCAACAATTTCTCCTTTTTTAATTTGACTAATATTTACACCCATTGACCTCAAGCATTCAGCGGTGCTAATGGGATCTTCTGCAGGTAATAGGCCCTCAATTATTGTTTTCCCTTTAGCAATAGCACCAAATAAAAGAGCACGATGTGATATGGATTTATCTCCAGGTACTTTTACTTTCCCAAAGAGTTCCCCTCCTTTTTGAAGATTTCTTAAAGACTGATCTTTCGTGGGAACTTTCAATTAAAAAACAATCAATTTTCTTTATTTTATTTATCGATATGCTTAATTTCCTATTTATGAATTGTTTATTTGTTTTTGACGCATTAGTTCATCGATGACGTAACCAAATAATTCAGGACTGGGTTGGGTGTTTTCTATCTCGGATAATCCTAGCTCCGCCCATCTTTCATCAACTTTGTCTTCAAGTTCTTTCGGCCTTGTTAATGGTTTTCCCCACTCATGATTTTTTTCTGGCCCAATCTTTGTCGTTGCATCAATTGCTAATCTTCCTCCTAAGCCAATGTTCTCACTTGCGAAGTCAAGGGAATCAAAAGGAGTATTTTCGAGAATGAATAAATCTCTTTGAGGATCAACCTGACTGGATAAGACCCAAACAACTTGTCTAGGATCTCTTACATTGATAGTTGAGTCGACAACAACGACAAATTTTGTATAAGTGAATTGGGGTAATGCACTCCAAAAGGCCATTGCAGCTCTTTTAGCTTGTCCTGGATACGCCTTATCAATTGAGATAACGGCTAATTTATAACTCAAGGCTTCCATTGGAAGGAAGAAATCAACAATTTCAGGGATTTGTTGCTTAAGTATTGGTGTATAAATTCGATTTAAGGCTATTGCTAGCATCGCCTCTTCTTTTGGAGGCCTACCACTGAACGTTGTTAAAAATATTGGTTTTTTTCTTTGGGTCATGCAGTGGAATCTTATTAAGGGTGAAGACTCAGCTCCTCCATAGAATCCCATATGGTCTCCAAAAGGACCATCTATCATTTCTTCTCCAGGAGATATTGATCCTTCTAAAACTATTTCACTGTGACTTGGTACCTGAAGATCGATGGTTTTGCATTTCGTTAATCGAACACCCTCTCCTGCATATAAACCCGCAAAAAGCCATTCACTAAGCTGCACTGGAATTGGAGTGGCTGCAGCCATAACAAGAAGTGGATGTACTCCAATAGCAACTGCAACTTCTAGTTTCTTGTTCATGGCAGCAGCTTTGCGAAGATGCCTGGCTCCTCCTCTTACACTTAACCAATGAACTGTCATGCTCTTACCTGATTGTCTTTGGAGCCGGTAAACGCCAACGTTAGGTACGCCTGTCTCAGGATCTTTGGTGATGACCAGACCCAATGTAATAGCTCCTCCTGCATCCTCAGGCCATGGTCGTAAAAGTGGTAAATGATTTAGATCCAAATCTTTTTCACCTATGACTTTTTGATGACATGGTGGTAAGAGATCAATATCAGGACGTGCTTTGAGTAGATCCCAAGCAACTGAGGCAAAAGCTTTGGTTTCTTTAAATCCTTTTGGAGGCCTTGGCTGTTGAAGAAGTGCTAATTTTTTTCCTAAATCCTCCAATTCTTCTTGCTTTTCCAATCCCATACTCCATACAACACGCTCCATCGTCCCAAGTAGATTGACAGCGACAGGCATTGATGAACCTTTTACGTTTTCAAAAAGAAGAGCAGGTCCTCCCATCCCCAGGACTCGATCACTTATTGCCGCTATTTCCAAATCACTATCAACTTCACTGCTTATTCTCTTTAATTGACCTTTGCTTTCCAAAAGAGAGAGAAAATCTCTGATGTCACGTGTAAGAGGTTCTTGACGAAATAATTTCATGAAGGTCTGCACGATTAATCTAATTATCTAGTTACTGTGACGCAAGTTCTCAGCGTTTGTGGAAATGAAACTTTCTTATTTTTCTGTAGCAGCAGATGTGCCAAGTGGAATTATCCCTGAATCTTCTGTAGTAATCGATGTGCTCAGAGCAACAACAACAATTGCTTGGGCTCTAGAAAATGGTGCCGATTCAGTACAAGTATTTGCAGATGTTGATGAACTTAAAAATGAGGCAAAGTCTTTCTCAGAAAAGGATAAAATTCTTGTAGGAGAGAGAGGAGGAAAAAAATTAGAGGGGTTTGACTTGGGAAATTCTCCATTAGGAGTTTCAACTGAAAATGTAAGAGGAAAAAGAGTTTTTATGAGCACTACTAATGGAACAAGATCACTTCATCGTGTTAGGGAATCCAAAAGTTTGTACACAATGGCACTTCCGAACAGAAAAGCTATTGCTGAAAGATTGAAAAGTGACAATCCAAGTGAAGTTTGGATTGTGGGTAGTGGATGGGAAGGCTCTTACTCTCTTGAAGATTCTTTGGCCGCCGGAGCTTTAGCCTCTCTTTTAATCAATCAATTAGAGTCCGTACAAGTATTGAATGATGAACTAATGGCCTCTATCGCATTGTGGAAAACTTGGGAGAATGATGTTGAAGGATGTTTACGTATTGCAAGTCATGGACAAAGACTTGCAGGAATAGGTAATCATGATGATGATTTCGCTTGTTGTGCCTCTTTGGACAATCTTTCTGTTATTCCCAAACAGACTGAGATGGGCGTACTTCGCTCAAACTAACTTTTAAATTATTTTTTTTTTAACTCAGTGTCAGATTTTTTGGCTGCGGCCCTACAGTTAACCAGTACCTCAGATATAGATGCAAACCTCAATGCGGCAGAAGAACAAATTGAGTTAGCGTCGAGGCGTGGGGCCGATCTTGTTGGGCTTCCTGAAAACTTTGCTTTTTTGGGTGAGGATCAAAAAAAACTAAAAATTGCATCATCAATCTATGAAAAATGTAATAGCTTTTTAGTCACAATGGCCAGGAGATATCAGGTTGTTTTGCTTGGAGGTGGTTTTCCTGTCCCTGCTGGTGATGGAGAAAGAACTTTAAACAGAGCAGAATTATTTGGAAAAGATGGTCAATCCTTAGCTAGATATGACAAGATTCATTTGTTTGACGTTGATCTTCCTGAAGGTAACACGTACAGAGAATCTGAAACCATTTTGTCTGGAGATCAATCTCCACCTGTTGTAGATGTTCCAGGTCTTTGCAAAATCGGATTGTCTATTTGTTATGACGTTAGATTCCCTGAGCTTTATCGAGATTTGGTCAATAAGGGTGCAGATTTATTAATGATTCCCGCTGCTTTCACTGCTTTTACTGGTAAAGATCACTGGCAAGTATTACTTCAAGCAAGAGCCATAGAAAATACTGCTTATGTTGTTGCACCAGCCCAAACTGGTCGCCACTATGGCAGAAGACAAAGTCATGGGCATGCGATGGTCATTGATCCATGGGGAACAGTCCTTGCAGATGCAGGGGTTGTTCAGGGAGCTGCAATAGCACCTGCTGACCAAAAAAGAGTTGAGAGAATTAGAGGACAAATGCCTAGTCTAAAACATCGAAAAACAGAGCTTTTTATTTGATGTTTAAAGATCAATCTTTAAAGTCAAAATTGGTATTTTTTGCAGGATTTGTTTTTTGTTCCAATCTTTTTATTCCTTTACCAATAAGATCTGCTAGTGCGCTTGCAGCTTGGGCTTTGACCAGTAATGGAAGCCTGAAATTAAGAACTTCTTCTGGAACTAACTTAGATGCTTTTTATCAATCATCAACTACAGATATAGGTGAAAGAGTATGGATTGACTTTCCCGGAGAATTAAGCAGACCTAGAACTATTAAAGGCAATGGATCAGTTAAGGAAATTAGACTAGGAAAGCCTTCAAAGGGTAAAACAAGGCTTGTTATAGAATTCAATCCATCAGTTGAATTAGAACACTCAAAATTACAATTAATTGGCACTTCACCAAACAATTGGGAGTTGAAATTAATTGGTTTAGAAAGTAATTCTTTTCGTTCTATAGAAGAGGGTAATATCTTAAGAAATTCCATAAAGAGAACTTATGAAGTAATAAAGAATGAAGATTTAGATATTTCCTCCTTACCTAATGTTCCTTATGGAAAGTATAAAGTTGTTTTAGATCCAGGTCATGGTGGAACAGACCCTGGAGCTGTTGGAATAAATGGGTTACGAGAGACTGATATTGTTTTAGAGGTCTCGAAGAGTGTTTCAGTATTCCTATCAAAGAAAGGGGTTAAAACATTACTCACTAGGAACTATGAGAGAACATTAGACTTACAACCAAGAGTTACTAAAGCCAATAATTCAAAAGCAGATGCTTTTGTAAGTATTCATGCAAATGCAACAAGAGGAAGGCGGAAAGATGTAAATGGTTTAGAGACTTATTATTACTCTGGTTTTAGAGGCTATTCTCTAGCAAAAAATATTCAAAAACAGATCTTAATTTTTTCTCCTCAAAGCCCTGATAGGGGGGTTCGTAGATCTCGCTTTTATGTGATTAGAAAAACTTCTATGCCTGCAGCTTTAGTAGAGATTGGATTTGTTACTGGTATGTATGATGCAGATTTGTTACGTCAAAAAGGTTACAGAGATAAAATGTCTTTTGCTATTGCAAAGGGAATACTGAATTATCTCAAAGTTTCGAATTAGGTATGCGTCTTGGATTATTCGATAGTGGTGTTGGGGGCTTCACGGTTTTAAAAAAGGTGATTCAATTATGTCCAAATTCTTCATTTATATATTTGGCTGATACGGCAAGACTTCCTTATGGATTGAAGACACCTGATGAGATCATGCAAATTGCTGAAGAAATATCGTCTTGGTTTAGTCAGCAAAATATCGATGCTTTTTTGGTTGCTTGCAACACAACTAATGCAATAGCATTGGATTTGCTCAAGAAGAATTTAGATGTTCCTGTTTTTGACTTGATTGGCTCTGCAGCTTCAACTATCCAAGAATCAAGGGTGGGTGTTATCGCTACACCCTCTACAGTGAGAACAAAGGCTTATACAAATGCGATTTTAAAATATAAGCCAAAAACTTTTGTGATTGAGCAACCATGTCCGGAATTTGTGCCAATGATTGAAATGGATAATATTAATTCAGAGGATATTACTAATGTTGCAATTAGATATTTACAACCTCTCTTAAATCAGAAAATTGATACTTTAATTCTTGGATGTAGTCATTATCCTCTAATTACCCCTTTACTCACTAAGATATTACCTTCCAGTGTTAAATTGATAGACCCTGCTGAAGCTCTTTCTTTGAAATTAAAGTTGTTTATTGATTCAAAAATGAGCAATTTTTCAAAGAAACAATTTTTAGTTGAATCAAAGTTTTATGTGACCTCCGATCAAAAGCATTTTCTTCTTAAAGCCAAGCATTGGTTAAACGTGTTTCCTGAAGTTAATCTCGTTTCACTGCAGAAGAAGGGTTGTGTCTCTTAATATCAAAAAGCAGAGCGCTTCTATGACCACAGCCACGGAAATTCTTCAACCTGTAGAACTTGATCTAGAAGCTTTGCTTTTGGATCTACGCAGCCTTATAGGTGCTGGACACCCTATTTTGCAGGCGGCTGCAGAACACCTATTTAGCGCAGGGGGAAAACGTTTAAGACCCGGAATTGTGCTATTGATTTCAAGAGCCTTGACTACTGAAAAGGATCTTCCTTTGAAGCATAGAAAATTAGCCCAAATCACGGAGATGATTCATACCGCTTCCCTGGTGCACGATGACGTTGTTGATGAAGCAGATATCCGAAGAGGTGTTGAAACCGTACACAGCCGATTTGATCCAAGGATAGCTGTACTTGCAGGGGATTTTCTGTTTGCACAAGCGAGTTGGCATTTAGCAAATCTTGAAAATTTAGATGTTGTTAAATTGTTAAGCAGGGTAATTATGGATCTAGCTGAAGGAGAAATAAAACAGGGCCTAAATAGATTTGACTCTAGTCAATCATTTGAGGGTTATTTAGAGAAAAGTTATTGTAAAACTGCTTCCCTTATTGCTAATAGCTCAAAGGCGATTGGTGTTTTATCCGATGTAGATCAGGAGAGCTTGGATTCGCTCTATTTCTATGGAAGACAGTTAGGATTAGCTTTTCAAGTGGTTGATGACATTCTCGATTTTACTGGTAATGATGAACAGCTAGGGAAACCAGCGGCAAGTGATCTGCAAAGTGGTTACCTTACTGCGCCTGTTTTCTATGCGTTGGAGGAGAATCCAACTCTTGGCGAACTTATTAATGCTAAATTCTCCCAAAAAGATGATCTTGATAAGGCTCTTTCTCTAGTAAGGGATTCAAGTGCGATTAGGAAATCAAGAGAATTAGCAGAGAAATTTGCTTCTGAGTCTAAAGATTCAATTTCTTGGTTACCAGAATCACCATCAAAAAAAGCATTGCTTGAATTGCCTGAATTCGTTATTAGCAGGCTTTATTAATTAGAAAGTCATTTAATATTTTCTCAATTTCTTTTAGATGATTTATTTCGCTTAAATTTTTGTTTTGTTGAAAAATTTCTTGTTTCGGAAGGTCATTATTGTTCTCTTTTAAAAAGAAAACAAAACATCCTGCTTCAAGTGCTGAAGATACTCCGGAGATTGAATCTTCAATAGCCCAGCATTCTTGAGGCGCAATATTTAATTTTTCAGCAGCTAAAAGATATGGATCAGGAGCAGGTTTCCCTTTGTATAGTTGTTCGTCATCACCAAGAATCCTTATAGAAAATAGATTCATCCATTTATGTGGGGAAGTTTTAATTTCGACAGATTCATTGCTGCTACTTGTCACTAATGCCATTGGGATATTGTGTTCATAACACCTTTTGACTAAACTCTCTCCTCCAGGCATTGCTTGCGCTTTAAGAATGAGTTTCTTTGAAATGGGTTTATGTAGTTTCAGTAAGTCTTCTACTTTGACTTTCTTAGGAATCAATTTAAGCAATTCATTCGCACAATCAATTCTTCTTCGGCCTCTTAGGAGTTTTAATTGGCTTTGAGTTAAATTTAGATCAAAAAACGCAGCTGTTTCTTTCCATGCCTGTCCATGTAAGGGTTCTGAATTAATTAAAACTCCATCAAGATCAAATAAAAATGCTTTAGGAAAATTCCAATCTTTCTTCATTGTGAATTTGTTTTAAATAAGAGTTTCACTATCCAAGCCTTTTGCTCAGAAATAGCTTGAATGCAATAAATGAAAAGTTGTTTTTATCTTTCATGAATTCAGACAATTCTAACTCTATTGAGTCTGTTCTTCACGAACAGAGAGTTTTCCCTCCTTCTGAAGACTTTGCCAGTAAAAGTAGAATCTCATCTTTTTCTCAGTATTTAAAAATGTCGCAAATGGCTAAATCAGATCCAAATAAGTTTTGGGGTGATGCGGCTAAAGAAGAATTAAATTGGTTTAAACCTTTTGATAAGGTACTCGAATGGTCTAAACCACCATTCGCAAAATGGTTCGATGGAGGCAAGATTAATATTTCTTTTAATTGTTTAGATCGCCATTTAAATACTCCAACAGCAGACAAAGTCGCATTGATTTGGGAGGGCGAGCCAGGTGATCAAAGAAAATATACTTATAAACAGCTACACAAGGAAGTTTGCAAAGCAGCTAATGCACTCAAATCTATAGGTATAGGCAAAGGAGATCTTGTGGCTTTGTATATGCCTATGGTGCCTGAAGCCGCAATAGCAATGCTTGCTTGTGCAAGAATTGGAGCTCCACATTCAGTGGTGTTTGGAGGCTTTTCCTCTGAGGCACTCAGAGACCGACTAATTAATGGAGAAGCAAAAGCAATAATTACAGCTGATGGCGGCTTTAGAAAAGATAAGGTAATTCCTCTTAAAGATGCTGTTGACTCAGCATTGGAAGGTGGTGTCTGTCCAAAGGTCGAATCAGTAATTGTTGTTCAACGGACTAAAAAAAATATTGTCATGGATGATGTTAGAGATCATTGGTGGCATGAAATTGTAGATAGTCAATCTGAAGAATGTTTGCCAGAGCACATGGATAGTGAGGATTGCTTATTTGTTCTATATACCTCAGGTTCTACAGGTAAGCCGAAGGGAGTGGTTCATACAACTGCTGGGTATAACCTTTGGGCTCATTTAACCTTTAAATGGATTTTTGATATTCGTGAAAATGATGTTTATTGGTGCACAGCTGATGTGGGATGGATAACTGGACATAGTTATATCGTTTACGGCCCACTATCTAACGGGGCAACTACTGTTATGTATGAGGGAGTTCCTAGGCCATCAAATCCAGGGGCTTTTTGGGATGTAATTCAAAAGCATAAAATTTCGATATTTTATACTGCTCCAACCGCCATAAGGGCCTTTATGAAAGCGGGAGAAAAGATTCCTAATCAATACGATTTATCAAGTTTGAGACTTTTGGGAACTGTTGGAGAACCCATCAATCCTGAGGCTTGGATTTGGTATCGAGATGTCATAGGAGGAGGGAGGTGCCCAATAGTTGATACATGGTGGCAAACAGAAACTGGTGGAGTAATGATTAGTCCTCTTCCCGGAGCGACTTCAACCAAGCCTGGATCAGCAACTTTCCCTTTGCCTGGGATTGAAGCCGATGTGGTCAATTCAGACGGGGATTCTGTTGCTAATAATGAGGGTGGATATTTAGTAGTTAAAAGACCATGGCCTGGAATGATGAGAAATGTTTATGGAGATGAAAAAAGATTCAGAGAGAGTTACTGGGAGTATTTAAAGCCTTCAGACAATAGCTATATATATTTTGCTGGAGATGGCGCTCGAAAAGATGAAGAAGGTTATTTTTGGGTTATGGGTCGAGTTGATGATGTTATAAATGTCTCTGGTCACAGGCTTGGAACAATGGAAATAGAATCAGCCTTGGTTAGCCATGAGTTCGTCTCAGAAGCTGCAGTTGTTGGTAGACCCGATGATTTAAAAGGGGAATCAATAGTAGCCTTTGTCACTTTGAAAACAGGAGTAGAAGGAAATGAAAATATTGATGCACAATTAAAAAAGCACGTTGTTAATGAAATAGGACCCATTGCCAAACCTGATGAAATTAAATTCACTGATTCTCTTCCTAAAACAAGAAGTGGAAAAATAATGCGCAGAATTTTGAGGGCACTGGCTTCGGGAGATGAAATAAGCGGCGATACAAGTACTCTTGAAGATAGATCAGTTTTAGACAAATTAAGAAGTTAATATTAAAGTTCCCAATTTGTTATTTGATCGACTATGAAATCAATTTTTTTGTATTTTGAAAATTTCTGGGAATTAGATTTGAGGAACTTTTCTCTAATACCAAGGCTTACTGGGGTTAGATGATTACCCTCAAGTCGAATTAGTTCAGACTTATCTGAATTTCTATCCTTTAGTAATTTAAGTAACAAATTATTTTGATCTAGATTATCATTTTTGAATTTTATTAATAGATTATTTTTTTGCTCATAGTGTTCTCTAATAAGATTGAATGTCTCGGCAGGACTTGGACTGAATTCAGTTTGGAAATTTATCCTTTGTGATACTTCCCTAAGCATAGGGATAGATTTAGCTGCCTTGAAATTATTAAAGCTTATAGCTACTAAACCATCGCAATTCCTCCCTCCATCAGGTGCTAGTAAATGTAATTTGCAACCAAGACTATGACCCAACCTTATTGATTTTGGTATCAAGCCGACTCTTCTCTGAAGAACTTTTTGAGATTTACGGAATTGTTTCCAGGCTTGATTCGATTGAAGTTGATGGTCAAAGTTAGGTACATAGCTCCATAAATGTACTGCAAAATTTCTTTGCAAAAAACCAGAAATAAGTTTTTTATATGTAACTTCTGGCTTTATTGAAATATAGCTACCTCCAATTATTTCTATAAGACCAACTGGCCTATATGGCCAATGACATGAAATATTATTTATACGTCTAATAGTACTCATCGATGAATAATCACTCTTTAAAGAAATATAGACAACGATTATAAATTAAATATAAGTATCTTTTCTTTTAATGTTCTGCTATGTTTTTATTCAACTCTATTTTTTTGATAATAATAGAAGCATGACTAATTAATTTTAATGTGAAAGAAGAGCAAAATCATCAGAAAGAGAGTGAGCAGCTTGACTTTCTAAATGGAAAAACAAAAAAAATTGCCAATAAGAAAGAGAAAGATCTAGGAGAAAAAAAGTCTTCGAAATTAAACGAAGAACGGCTTGGAATTTTAAAGAAAGAGAGTTCACTTGAGAATATCCTGATTTTGGATACAGAAACCACAGGCCTCGATAATGAAAAAGATGATTGTCTTGAGGTAGGTTCGATCCTTTTTAATGTCAAAAGTAGATCTGTGTTAGCGCAGCAATCCTTCCTTTTACCCGTTGAAATCAACAAAGCGGAAAAAATAAATAATATTCCTGCTGAAATTACTAGATTGCCTCAACCTGTATCTGAAGCGATTAAATATTTCGAATCTTTAGTTCGAGTATCAGATGTAGTTGTTGCTCACAATGCAGAATTTGATATGAAATGGTTTGGTTTTAAAAAATTGCCTCAAATTGAAAAAAAATGGATTTGCTCTATGGATGATATAACTTGGCCAGCTGATAGACAATTGAAGGCTCGCCCATCAGTAAGGGATCTTGCATTGGCTTATGGTGTACCAGTTTGGAATGCACACAGAGCTTTGACAGATTGCATATATTTGGCAGAGGTCTTCAAAAGATGTGGTGAACTTGAAAAATTGTTGATTAGAGCGTTAGAACCAAAAGTTTTGCTTCGTGCTGAGATCTCCTATGAGAAAAGGCATCTAGCAAAAAACGCTGGCTTTAGATGGAATGATGCAATTAAGGGTTCCTGGTCGAGAAAAATGAGTCGTAGGGATATGGAAAAATTAGAATTCCCCGTACAGGTTGTTGATTTTTATGATTGAAGCGGATTTTTCATAAAGTACTCATTTCAAATCTTTGCTATATGTTTAATGTATTGATAAATGAGTTTTTTTAGAGTTTTCTCCATGATTGATTTATGAGAAAATATTTCACTAAGGAAAATATAGTTGGTCAGTTTCGTCTTGTTAAAAGTAAGACTGACGGTAATGAATTAAAAAAGCGTCTCAGGCAATGGCAGCATTCAAGAAGTTGGGCTCGTTTGATTTGTGAAGCGGAAAAAATGTGGAGTCTTGAGTCAAAAGAACTAAAACGACTTGGAGCTATTGAGTTAATTCAACTCCAAAATGAAATGCCTTTTAATGTGAGAAGAAGAGTTAATTATTGGTTGGTAAAATACTCAGGCGCTACCCGACTAGAGGATTAGACTCAAAGCCCTTTCGAAATTTAGTCTTACCAATTTGGTTTAGCAAAATCACTTGTTAAATATTATTTAATAGTTTAGGTATTCAATTACTATTGAACAAACAACAAATAATTTTGCTGAAGCTACTTTGACCAATTTCAAGAATTTAAGAGGGATGGTAGATCTTTTGCCTGCTCAGAGTCAGGGTTGGCAAAAGGTCGAATCAATTGCAGTAAAACATTTTAGTCGAGCTGGGATTAATGAAATTAGAACACCGATTATCGAGCAAACAGAATTGTTTTCAAGGGGAATTGGAGAAAATACTGATGTTGTGGGCAAAGAAATGTACAGCTTTGATGATAGAGGTGGTCGTTCTTGCACTTTGAGGCCTGAAGGAACAGCTTCTGTTGCGAGGTCAATAGTTCAACATGGATTATTAAATAATGGGCCTCAAAGACTTTGGTATAGAGGTCCAATGTTTCGATACGAGCGACCTCAAGCAGGAAGACAAAGGCAGTTCCATCAGATTGGAGTTGAATTTGTTGGATTGTCTTCTGTTATGAGCGACGCTGAGGTTATTTCAATTGCTTGGGACTTTTTAAAGGACGTTGGTCTAGTTGATTTGACTTTAGAAATTAATAGTCTTGGAAGTAATGTAGACCGAAGTATTTTCAAAGAAGAGTTAAAGAACTGGCTTAGTCAGAGATTTGA
Organism: Prochlorococcus sp. MIT2308; assembly: GCF_059772345.1. NCBI lineage: Bacteria > Bacillati > Cyanobacteriota > Cyanophyceae > Synechococcales > Prochlorococcaceae > Prochlorococcus > Prochlorococcus sp. MIT2308. The sequence goes on from NZ_CM186283.1 coordinate 66,014, forward strand.
TTTGTTGGATGAAGATTCCCAGAAAAGAATAAATGTTAATCCCCTGAGAATATTAGATAGTAAAAATAATTCCACGAAAGAACTTTTATTTGAAGCTCCTTCTTTAAACGACTTTTTATCGAAAAAGAGTAAAATTAGATTTGATTCTTTATTGGATCTACTTGATAAGCTAAAGATCCCATACAAAATCAACAATAATTTGGTAAGAGGACTTGATTATTATTCTCATACAGCCTTTGAAATCACAAGCGATCACTTAGGCTCTCAAGCGACTGTATGTGGTGGAGGTCGTTACGATGGGCTAATAAGCGAATTGGGAGGCCCTCAAACTCCCTCAATTGGATGGGCTATTGGGATGGAAAGGCTAATAATTCTTGCTGGAGAAAAAATTTTAGAATCTAAATCTCCAGATATTTATGTCATTCATAGAGGTGAAAAAGCTGCGCAACTTGCTTTGGAAATTACTTGTCAGTTAAGATCATTTAACATGAAAATTGAATTGGACTACTCAGGCTCATCTTTCTCTAAACAATTTAAGCGTGCAGATAAGAGCAGGGCAAAATGGGCAATAACTATAGGGGAGGATGAAGCATCAAAAGGTCAATTATTGATGAAGAAATTAAGAGATAAATCAAAGGATGTCGAGAATAATGAATATATTTTTTTAAAGGAGGATCTAGATCAGTTAATTAAAAAATTGATTGATTAATAAAATGAGGGATTGTTTTAAATGAGCTCTATTAAAATTCAAAAAATATGTTGTATTGGTGCTGGTTATGTAGGGGGGCCAACTATGTCTGTTATTGCAGATAAATGTACAGATTTAGAAGTTAGGGTTGTTGATATCAATAAAGAACGAATTGATGCATGGAATGATTCAGATCTCAATAAATTGCCAATATTTGAACCTGGACTAGATCGAATAATTTCACGAACGAGAGGACGAAACCTTTCCTTTAGTTCGGAAATGGAAAAGGCAATATCTGATGCTGATATGGTTTTTATTTCAGTTAACACTCCAACAAAAACAAAAGGTCTTGGGGCTGGACAAGCTAGTGATCTTAGTTGGGTAGAAGCTAGCGCCAGGCAAGTAGCTAAATATTCAAAAGGGCACACAATAGTAATAGAAAAAAGTACTCTTCCAGTCCGTACTGCACAAGCAATAAAAGAGATACTTAAGACAACAAATAGAGATAATAAAAAAAATGAAATATCAAAAACTTTCTCTGTCTTATCGAACCCTGAATTTTTGGCTGAGGGAACAGCTATTAATGACTTGGAAAATCCCGATAGGGTTTTAATTGGAGGAGAAGATCCTGAGGCTGTGGATGCGCTAGTTAATATTTATTTGAATTGGGTTCCTCATGAAAAGATTATTTGTACGAATTTATGGAGTAGCGAGCTTTCAAAATTAGCTGCTAATGCATTTCTTGCTCAAAGAATTAGTTCCATAAATTCTATTTCCGCTTTTTGTGAAGCTACTGGGGCTGATGTTACTGAGGTTGCGAAAGCAATAGGAACAGATAAAAGGATAGGTAATCAGTTTCTTAGTGCAGGCCCAGGTTTTGGAGGAAGTTGCTTTAAAAAGGACATTTTGAATTTAGTTTATTTAAGTGGATATTTTGGGTTGCCAGAGGTCGCAAAATACTGGAGTCAAGTTGTGGAACTAAATACTTGGCAGCAAGATAGGATCTATAAAATTGTTCTTGAGAAGCTTTTCGGTACAGTTAATGGAAAGAACATAGCAATACTTGGATTTTCCTTTAAAGCAAATACAAACGATACTCGAGAGTCTCCTGCAATAAGTATTTCTGGCGATTTGCTCGAAGAAGGTGCTATTTTATCAATTTATGACCCAAAGGTCTCATTTGAGAGAATAGAAGAAGATTTAGAAAAATTTTCATTAAATAATCAAGGGATTTGGAAAATGGCCAATTCCATTCCAGAAGCATTGAAAAATGTTGATGCTGTTTTAATTCTTACAGCATGGGATGAATTCTTTGGACTTGATTGGAATTATTTAGCTTCTTTAATGAGATCACCAGCTTGGATTTTTGATACTAGATCTGTTGTCAATCGACAAGAAATCGAGAATACAGACATAAATCTCTGGAAGCTAGGTGAAGGGAGTTAAAATTAGTTGAAACAAACTGTATTTTTTTATTTATTCTTAAATTAAAAAATATGTATAGTTTTTAATTAATTTATTTTTACAAAAAGATGATCCTTCAATTTATTTTTAAAAGACAGAGAAAAAAAAATCAGAAAGAAATTAAATCTACTTCTAATATATATGGATGGATGGATCTATCCAAAGAAGAAAGGCTAGAAATAGATTCTAAAGAAAAGGACGAATCAATGAAAAAGAAAAAAGAATTATTGAAATCAATTAGAAAAGAATATATCAAATTAAAGAATAATAAAAAATAATTTTGACTTATTAAATCAAAAAGATTGATACTTTAAAATTGCAATAAAAAATTTACCTTTTTATGATTTGGCCTCCTTTAAAAGCATGGACTAGTAAATTTTTAATTGAAGGACAGACACATTTTGTCGCTATTAGTTATGGAGGCACACTCGAGGATAGATGGGTTATCTTGATTTCTGTTCTTGAATCGAGCTTGGTTGTGAAAGTTTCTTGGTCTCAATTAATTGATTCATCTTATTGGGAATGTGGATGGAATGAAAGAAATTGTTCAAAGAATTTTGAGGGTATTAATAGCATTGAGAAAATAACTGATACCTTTACTCATCTATCTATTGATTCTGGCTTAACAATACCCATAACCAAGGATTTCATTAGACCCTGGTTTCGCAATACATAATCTTTCTTTTTTGAGATCTTTACGTTAAAAAAAGAGAAAGATTTACTAAAGATGATAGAGCCTTCTAATTGGTTGTCAAAAAAAGATGCTAGTGCTTTTTTAAAAGTTAATGAGCAAACGTTAGAGTCTTTGAGAGAAGAAGGATATTTGAAACCTGGCTTTCATTGGAGAAGTTCGACTGATCCAGATCAATTGCCATGGAAACCAAAACCTTTTTATCGTATAAGTCGATGTAAAGAAGTTGTTGAAAATTGGAAAGAAAATCATGTTTCGGTTCAGCATATAGCTGCTTAACCAATAAAAGATTTCAATGAGTAGTTTTTTTTATACTGTGTTTTAAGCTACTAGATTTTCTCCTTTACATTCTTTGATAGTAGACTCAAGAACTGGATAAAGAGAAATCATTTTCCCATATTGAGGGGAAGTTCTATAGGAATTCGCTTTTTCTCTATAGTGATCCTCTGTCTCCATCTCTAGGCCATTAAATCGTTTCAAAACCATGGCTTTAACATAAATGTATTTAATTATTTAATAGTTGTAAATAAAGACAGCAAATTGATCTTTTATATTAATTACATATTTGAGTGTGATTGTATTGATTTTTTCCCTTGATTGGTTTCGAATGCCTGATATAAATGTTTTTTATGTATCAAACAATTCTTTAATTAAAAGATTCTTAGTTTGAGGGAATGCATGGTTTCATATGTAATTAATACTCTGCGTTCTGTTTTTTCTATTTCAAAAATTATTTTTCTGATAATTTTTTTAGTTCTGTGGGATTTAAATAATAAAAAAAATTTACAGATTCTTTCTCTTGCATGTTTATTTCGTGAATTTGCAGTAATCTCCGATCGGTTTTGAAAAAATTGCACTTCTAATGCAGACCTATGGAAATCCAGGTGTCACCTACGGGTGGTGGGCTGGCAACTCAGGGGTCACCAACCGCTCAGGCAAATTTATTGCTGCACATGCCGCTCATACCGGCTTGATTGCTTTCTGGGCTGGTGCCTTCACGTTATTTGAATTGGCTCGTTTTGACCCATCTGTACCAATGGGTCATCAGCCTTTAATTGCGCTTCCTCATTTAGCAGCTCTAGGTTTAGGTTTTGATGAGACAGGTACTTTTGTGGGTGGTACTGCAGTCGTTTCAATTGCAGTCGTTCACTTAGTTTTGTCCATGGTTTATGGCGCTGGTGGATTAATGCATTCATTGCTTTTCTCTAGCGATATGCAGGACTCCTCAGTAGTTCAAGCTAGGAAATTTAAACTTGAATGGGATAACCCTGACAACCAGACTTTCATCCTTGGACATCATTTGATTTTCTTTGGTGTTGCTTGTATTTGGTTCGTTGAATGGGCCAGAATTCATGGAATTTATGATCCTGCTGTTGGTGCTATTCGCCAGGTTGAATATGACCTTAATTTGAGTCATATTTGGGATCACCAGTTTGACTTCCTTACAATTGATAGTTTGGAAGATGTTATGGGAGGTCATGCTTTCTTGGCTTTCTTGGAAATTACTGGTGGAGCCTTCCATATCGCTACTAAGCAAGTTGGAGAATATACGAAGTTCAAAGGAGCTGGTCTTCTTTCCGCAGAAGCTATTCTTTCTTGGTCTCTAGCTGGTATTGGCTGGATGGCAGTTGTTGCAGCATTCTGGTGCGCGCAAAATACTACTGTCTATCCGGTTGAATGGTTCGGTGAACCATTAGCACTTAAGTTTGGCATTTCTCCTTACTGGATAGATACTGTTGATCTACCTAACGGGGCTCATACATCTCGTGCATGGCTTTCTAACGTTCATTATTACTTTGGGTTCTTCTTTATCCAAGGTCATCTTTGGCATGCTCTAAGGGCAATGGGATTCGATTTCAAACGAGTAACAAATGCTTTGAGTAATCTTGATACTGCTTCTGTATCATTAAAGTAGTTAAATAAAATTAACTCAATAAAAAAGGCCACTCTTTATGAGGGTCTTTTTTATTGAGTAGCGTCATTTTTTATTGCTTGATGCTTGAGTAATGGACAATGTTAATTGAATGATTTATTTAAACTTATAACTAGAAAGTTATAATTTATAAATACCTAAAAAAGCAATTAATTAGATTTAATATTAAAAATTGGTTTTCCTGAGCTCATTTCAAATGCAGATATTTTTTTATTACTTAAGTATATATGGAATTTTATTTTTATTATAAATAAATTTACTTAATCATGAGCTAATTCATGCTTAATCAGATATTTACTAAAAATTAGGGGGAATTAAAAGAGTTGGTTGAGATATAATAAGAACAAAATTTGATTTGGATATTAAATATTCATATGGGATATTATTTTTTTAGGTTTTATTTATTTCGTAAGTGAACTAATAGATGAGCCAGTTGATCCTTGGTTTTGATGACCTATATAAAATTAATGCAATCCCAACATTAGTCCTTTCCTTGGGGTTGCTTGGAATCATAGGGATTCTTTTAACCCTGGGTAGAAGATTGGATTCTGCAATGAAGTTAGAAAGATTTGGTATTCCAATAGCCCTTTTAGTTGGAGCATTAGGCTTTTTAATTGGTCCTTATGGACCTTTTTCATTATTGCCCGAAAGGGTTTTGAGTACATGGATGCAATTGCCGACTCCTTTGCTTACCTTGGTTTTTGCGACTTTAATGTTAGGGAGACCTATTCCAAGAATCAGCGTTTTATGGAAACCAGTTGCCTCGCAGGCATTGTTGGGACTTGTTCTGGGTTTTGGCCAATATGTTGTTGGTGGGATAATTGTATTGACATTTCTACTTCCTTATTTAGGGGTAGATCCACTGATGGGATGCATTATAGAGGTTGGTTTTGAAGGAGGACATGGGGCTGCCGCAATCATGGGAGACAGTTTTAGGAAGTTAGGTTTCCCAGAGGGCTTAGATCTAGGTTTTGCTATGGCAACTGTAGGCTTACTATCTTCAACTTTATTAGGGAGCGGTTTGGTTGTGCTAGGTAGGTTCTTTGGATGGCTAGTACCTGCTGAAGAAGAGATCAGAAATGATTTAAATGATATAAATTTAGAATTTAAACCAATTGAACAATTTAAGTTGCTTCTGTATAACTTTGCTCTGGCAGGATTAGCGGTATTAGTTGGTATCTTTTTACTCTATTCTTTAAGACTATCTTCTCAATACTTAGGAGATATAAGTAAGCAGGTGATATTAGCTTTCCCTGTGTTTCCATTGGCTTTAATTGGTTCATTTCTTATAAGATTTTCATTAGAAAAAACTGGGAATACAAAATTTATCTCATCACTTTTTCAACGTGAGATTGGGATACTCTCAACAGATTTGCTTATCATTACTGCTATGGCGGGATTGAATTTACCTTTATTGATTGACTACTGGTTACCCATAACTATTTTAGCCATTGGGGGGTTAGTTTGGAATCTTGCAGGGATGTTGATTTTTTCTAAATTATTTTTTAAAGAAGAATGGTTTGAAAGAGCGATAGCAGAGTTTGGAAATTCAACGGGGGTTGCAGCCAGTGGACTATTGCTTTTGAGATTGGCTGATCCAAGAAATTCTACTAATACTTTACCTGTATTTTCTGTTAAGCAATTATTTCTTCAACCGCTTCTTTCTGGAGGATTAATTACTGTAATAGCACCTTTGTTTATTAGTAATTTTGGGCTTAGGGAGTGGACAGAATTTTGTGGAGTAATTTCATTATCTTTATGCGCAGTCGCAATATCTTTGCAGTCCAAATTTATTAAAGCCTCAGCATGACAATTAATACACTTAAGAGAAGTCAAAACTTAAAAAAATGTTAGTTTTAATAAACTATTTCTCCCCCCTTTTATATGAACCGACAAATTTACAAAGATATTCCTCCACAAGAATTAAAAGAAAAATGGTTTAAAAGTCACCTTCTAGGGAAAGAGGTTGAATTAAGAGAACTTTATGAGTTGCCTCAGGATCAGTTGGATTTAGTTATGGCAGAGACTGCCGAGTTTAGGAGCGATATAGGAAACAGAGATAGAAATTTAGGTAAATTTTGCACAGCTGGCTATTTCTTAGAACTATCAAGAATCATTGATAAAAGAAGGGCCTCAGAATGACTTTCTACTTTATTCTCCAAAGATAATGGGATCATTTTGCTTGCACCAAGGTTCATTCTTTTTCATGACTACTGAATACTTTTTGTGAGTTAAATAATAATTTAACCAACTTCTTAAGAACTTGATTTCATGGTTTTGATCAAACTTTTGGATTTCCGCAATTCTAAATTGCCTTACAAATGGCCAGATAGCCCAATCCGCTAGAGTTTCTTTTGCATCAACAAGAAATAGCGGTTTGCCTTTATTTGAAAATTCTTTTAATCTATTGTTTAAAGATAAAAGTATTTTCATGCCAGCAGTTCGATGAGTTTCTGATTCCTCTAAATTGAATCTAGATGCATATTTATATCGATCCAAGTGATATTTAAATATTTTATCATTTGTTTCTATGAGACTATATATTTCTTGTGATTTAGCACTATTTTTACCAAGCAATGCATGCATATTTGATCTTTCAATACTCCAGATCATTATGTCTAGACTCTCATCAATTACTTTATTTAAACTAGTTTTCAATACAGGTACAGTTGCTTTCTTTGAGATTTGAATTAATTCAATAGGTTTATTCTTTAGTATGACCTCTCTTAACTCCACTGTCTGATTTGTATTTACTAAAGCCCATCTAGCTCTAATGGCGTAAGGACATCGTCTAAAGCTATATAGAATATTGTGCTTCATAATTTTCCTGTTAAAATCATCTTGTGACCTATTCCAATATATGTTTAGTGAATCTTATAAAACATAAAGGATATGCTTCATAAGCATATCCTTTATGTTTTTCCTTGGAAATTATATTTTACTATAAATATATAATCCATTGTTTTTATATTTCAATCGCATCATTTCTCAAGAAAATTAAATTATGTCAGAATTTGTTTATTTAATGAAAAATGGTGATTTATATAAACTCGGATGCACTTCTGATTTGAAAAGTGAGGCTAGAAAAATGAAATCTTGTGAAATAATATCCTCTTTCAAAACTAATGATCCCAAATCCTTTCAGGCGAGATTGCTAAGACTTTATAAGAAAAAAAGAATCCCAGATACGAACTATTTTCGTTTGTCCGAATCAGAAGTTGATAATTGTAGAAAACATTTAGAAGGTAAAAGTAAATTACCAAAAACTTTAAATGAAGAGTTAAGAATAGGTTTAAATGGGTCTTTGTTATTTGCAGCTATAGCTTTTTTGATTTCATTTCTAATAAATAATATGTTGATTTTTAGTTTTTTTCTTTCAATATTATTTTCCTCTCTTCCTATGTGGTCACTTGCAATTTTTGGTAGCTTTGGTGGCTACGATGTTGATGATCTTCCGCTTTTCTCGACGGTTTCAAACAGATTAAATGGCTTTTTGATTGCTATTTCGATGACTTCATCCGCGTATGTACTATATACTCTTTCCCATTTTTCAATTGCATTTTGATCTGAGGCCATTTTGTTTCTATACATATAATTTATAATTTCTTGCTTGATAATTGAATTAAGGCTATAAAGATACTTAATAGCTAAGGTTCTTTAGAAAATATGAACATTTCTGATTACCTTCAGTTTTTAGAACCAATACAAGAACAGCTTAATAAGGTCTACTCTATCGCTTCTTTGGCTATCACTGTTTTGCTATGTTTGTGGCTTTTTAATTTTATAGTTGGTCTCATACAACGAACATATTCTGTAGGTAAAGCAATTGGAAGTTTTTATAGAAATTACTTTCATAAGTATCTCCGTAAGGCAATTCTGGGAGTCTTGAACACATTCAAGAAAACTACTAATCCTATTTAGGGAAAGAAACCTTTTGTTCTAAATTGCTTTTTCAAGTTGACAATTTATGGCGATTTCAAAGGGAACAGCACTGTTTGGTAAATCAAGTAAATTTGAACATATATTCGCAATATCATTTGCTTGTGTCATATCTTTTTTCGGAAAATGATTTATTTCTTTAGCCATGTCTGTATTTACCCATCCTGGGCAAATAGCAGTAACTCTAATACCTTTCTCCCATCCTTCATTTCGCATCGTTTGGCATAGACTCATTAAAGCGAATTTGCTCATTGAATAACCAGCCAAGTTGCCTTTTGATCGTTTTCCACTCATCGACACCAATACAATTATTCGTCCTGAATTATTGCTTGATAAGTACTTCCATGAATCTTTTGTTAATATCCAAGGTCCCATTACATTAACTTTCCATAAATTTTCAATATCTTCTTTATCATTATCTTTAAAAATAAGACTTGTTCTTTTAAAAATTCCTGCGCAATGAATTATAGTGTCAATATTTTTAAAAACTTTTACTGTTCTTTCTATCCATTCCTTTGATGAATTTTCATTTGTTGCATCGTAGCTGTTTATAATCAACCTATTTGATTTATTTAACTTTGGGTCTAATTTTGTATTGATTAAATCTTCTTTCTTTCTTACTCCTAAACTTATGTAATGTCCTTCCTTAAGTAATTTTAAAGCTATCGCTTTACCTATTCCTCTACTTGATCCACTTATAAGAATCTTTCTCATTTATTATTAATTAGTAATGCTTTTAATAATAAATTTAATTCTCTACCATGCATGTTCATCAAGCCTTGTTTTATAGACCAAGGTGATTTTCTAAACATTTTCCACATAGCAGATATTAATTCTTTAAGGCTAAGTGTATTTGTAAGGAATCCATACCATTGTTTATTAGGCAAACTAAAAAACTCAACAAAAAATCCTCTAAGTAACTTCTCTTCAAATCGCATTAATTTTTCTAATCCAAATTTATAAATAGCCTGCTTTCTTCTAAGTTCCGATGGCCATAATACTTGCCAGCCTTTCTTAGCAAGTGAGGCTGAGGATGCTTTTTGATCTTTCATTGCCAATGAAAGGGCTTTAGCAACTTTAGGAGCCCTTCTTAATAGACTGCCAACCATATATCCCGATGCAGGATGAACCATTCCAGCAGAACCTCCAAAGCCAAGGACCGGTTGCGTTAAGTCAGGGATAGGCATGTTCATTGGCAAATATGATCCGTGCTCCTCATGCTCAAGACTTTTTATTTTTATACCTCTGGTCTCTAATCTTTTTTCCAGTCTTCTTTTTAACTCATCAAGTGAGACTGGTGGGAAAAGACCTAGGGATGTTTCTTCTAAGAAAAACTTTCCATCTCCCATGTCCATAGCGTACAAAAATGTTGGAGCTTCTTTTCTTTCTTCTGGATCCAAATGGTCACAACGATAATCCATTAGTACAAATTGACCTTTTTCAACGGGTGGGGTATTGAACTCTCCTACAATTCCATAGCAAGTTTGAACTGCTACTGGCCCTTGGTTAGGAGCTTTAATAAAAACTGGTTTGTAACCCGTTGCGTCAATTACTAATCGAGCATTTAGTTCTTTACCATTAGAAGTCTTAACTGTGCTAATTAAATGATTGGTTTCTAAGTTGATTGCTGATCCTTTATGCCATTCTATTTCAGCTTTATTGCATTGTTGTAACCAATACGCTTGTAATTTATTTTTATCAAAAAGACCATAATCTCGATTGTGCTTTGTAACTTCATTTTTCTTCGAATTTGGATCCTTGTCGCCTTCTCCAAAATAACTAATGGTGTTAATCCATCGATGTTCTAGCAAATGACTTAGTCCAAGCTCGTCAACCTCTTCACCCCAAATACCATATGTGAAGGGCCATGGCTCCTTTGGAGATTGTTCCGATAAGATTTCAACATTTAATTTTTCACTTGCTAATGCTGCCGCAATTGATAGTGCACCTGGGCCTGAACCTAGTATTAGAGCATCTTTTAATGCACTAGTCTTCATTGTTCCTCTTGAGGAACATTGCCGTTTGGTTGGGGTCGAAAAATAGAGGTAAAATTCTTGTAATAATATTTAGTTATTTGTTTGCCTCTTTGAATTTCCACTTTAATCACCTCTGCCTATAGAATCAACAATAGCTGGTGATGGCATTAACAATGAATAGTATTAATGTTTTTTATCAACTTAATGATTTTATTTTGTTTTTAAGTATATATGAAGACTTTTTGATTAAAAAATGAACTAATAAACAATTGAATTTAAATCCAAAATCATTTAAATATTAAAACTACAAATTCATGGCAAGTAAATCAGATGATTTGAAAAAGTATAAACCTTTAACTATTTTTATCACCGGTGGCTCATCAGGTATTGGTTATCAAGCAGCTTTAAAATTAATTTCTCTTGGCCATAATCTAATTTTACCATGCAAAAATATTTATAGAGCGAATGAATTATTAACTAATATTTTCAATCAATTTCCAGCTAAATTATCTAGAAAAGGAGAAATATATACTCCTGTAATGGATCTATCTGATTTGAAAAGTATTGACTCTTTATGTTTAGAAATTAAGAAAAGACGATTGAAGATCGATATTCTAATTATGAATGCGGGCCTTCAATATACAGGATCAAAAAAACCTAGATGGTCAACTCAGGGAATGGAATTAACTTTTGCCGTTAATCATTTATCACATTTCTATCTCACACAAAAGATTTTCCCATTGATAGATAAAAGTAATAATCCAAAAATAATTATTACCTCATCAGAGGTTCATAATCCCAACAGTGGTGGAGGGAGAGTAGGAGCTAAGGCCAGCTTAGGAAACTTAGAAGGATTAGCATTAGGTGTCGGATTTGAGATGATTGATGGAAGTAAATTTAATGCTGATAAAGCATATAAGGATAGTAAATTATGTAATATTCTTTTTGCAAAAAAATTAAGTGCTAATTTGAGAAAAAAAAACTTATCAATCCCAGTTATTGCATGGGCACCAGGCCTGGTTATCTCTAGAGATAGTCAAGGTTTTTTTAGGTATAGTAGAAAATATAATCAATTAGGTCAGGTATTATTTGCCTTTTTAGCCAGAGATATTTTAAGAATAACTACCTCAAATAAACAAGCAGGGTTACTTCTGTGTGATTTAGCTTGTTCAACTAAATATAAGAAACCTGGTTTTAATTACTATAGTAATAAAATTGTTTCGCCAGGTAAATTTATTTTTGAGAAAACGAATATAAGTAATGATGCACAGAGAGAAGATTTAGCTGATAAATTATGGGAATTATCTAAATTAATAATTGATAAAAAACTTAGATAAACACACTTTATTTATTAACATGAATTGTTTGGGTTGGGTATGCAAAGCTAATATTTTCATGTTGGAACTTCTTCATTATTTCTAGATTAATCTCTTGTTGAGCTGACATTGCTTGAAGATAATCACTTGTGGGAATGTAATAAACAAGTTCAAAATCAAGACTGCTATTAGCGAATTCGATAAAATGACACCGATCGAAGATTGCATTTTCAGTATTGTCAACGATACTTTTGATCATTTCAGGTATGTTTTTTGTTTGTTCGTATGTGGTTTCATAGACCACCCCCAATTTATGAACCAGTCTTCTTTTTTTCATCTCAGCATAATTTGAGATTACTCCATTCGTGAGTCTGCTATTACTCATAACTATTGCTTCTCCATTAATACTCCTTAAACGTGTTGATCTAACACCTACACTCTCAACTTTTGCCCAAATTCCATCAATATGTATAAACTGACCACTTTGAAATGGTTTGTCAAGGAGGATAGTTATGTATTCGAAGAATTCTTGAACGGGTTCCTTTAAGGCGAGTCCGGCTCCTATACCCCCTGCACTTAATAGAGCCCAAATAGCTGCCATTTGTACGCCCATATTTTGAAGATAAAAAATTACTCCCAGACTCCAAACAGATGCACCAACCATTGGACTGAGAGAACGAATCATTTCACTGATAGATTGATCATTGATTTTGGACGCCCATCTTTGAATTATTTTTAAAAAGACTCTATTTACAAATCTGACTATATATATAAGGCATAAAAACTTGCTTATTCCAATCAATGTCTTGTCTACTATTCCACCAATGAGTAAAACTTTCCATGCGACAATGAAACTTAAGATAAAGCCTAAAGGCTTAATAGTTTCAATTAAAAGAGTAGCTATGTAGTCATCTGTTTTGCTTTGTGTCGCAGAGGTTATTCTTCTTAAAACCTTTTTTAGGACTTTTGGACTTACTAGGGAAATAATGCAACCTACACTAAAAGTAAGTAATGAGATAATTATGTTTTTATAAAAATCATCCATGATGGCAGATTACTTTTATTTCAGATTGCCTGAAAAAAAAAATTTGTCTAGCTATTTTCTTATTATTTAATTTGAAAATGAATTTTTTAAAATTTTACTAATCTCCCTAAATTCTTTTCTATTAGAGCTCTTACATAATTCACATATTAGACTTTCAGTAGTTGATGCAACTGCTCCAGAAGATATGAGGCGTAAAAAAGCAGTATCATTATCTATATCACTTCTACTCCCGATAGCATCTCTTGGGATAAGGATGTTAAAACCTTTTGATAAAAGATCAATCGATGTTTGTAGAATACATATATGACTCTCAATTCCACAAACTATTATATTTTTAAAATCATATTTTTCAATGTAATTTATAAACCGATCGTTCTTGCTACAACTGAATTCCATTTTTTCAAATTTAGGATATTTATTGTTTTCTAAAACTGATTCTAAAGTCATGCCTAGCTTTAATGGATTTTGTTCCGTAATGGCGATACGAACATTTAGTAAATTGCATGCATCTATTAGTTTTTTTATGTTAAATATTAGTAGTTGATTCCCTTTAATATTATTAATAAGCTTTTCTTGCATATCCATAATAAGTAGTAATGTTTCATCCTCTAAGATTACTTGCCTATTATTATTTAATCTATTTAAGGTAGGAGTCTTTCTTGAAAACTGATCCATTTTAGGATATTTTTGTATAAATTAAATATAAATCATTTAATAAAAAATAGACATCATTTACAACAAAAACACTTTGTTGCATATCATTTGTGTTGCAGGCGGTTCTCATTACGCTAAGCTATTGAGAAAATAAAGCTGATATTGATTTCTCCTTCTTCTTATCGTACTCATCCTTCTCCTTTTGAATCGGGTCTTCGATCAGATGGTAAAAGAATGACTCCTCAAAGGAAAAAAGTTCTTTCTTTATTTGAGGAGATCGGATCCGGAATACATCTCAGTGCGGAGGAGGTGCATTCCAAACTGACAATTTCTGGGGAAAAAGTTTCTCTTGCGACTATTTACAGAACTTTAAGACTCTTGGTCAAGATGACTTTTCTTAATGAACTTGATTTAAGTGAGGGCGGAAATAGGTTTGAATTGCTTAGTCACGATCATCCCGATCATCATCATTTGATTTGTATTCGCTGTGGCAGGACAGAAGAGTTTGAAAATAATGAAGTTATTAATGCTGGTAAAGCAGCAGCTAAAAAATTTGGATTTAAATTATTAGAATCATCGCTAAATGTAAGAGCATTATGTCCGATGTGTCTTAACAAATAAACCTTTTTTTAAGTTAATTCTCCTCCACAACTAGAACCAGCTCCAGCAGTACAGCCAAAACAATGATTTCCTATTGAAATAGGATTGTTCTTCAAGGAAACCAATGGAATTAATAGATCACCTAAGTGCTTTATTTCACCATCTCTCCTCATCCCAAGTTGTTGGTTGAAATCACAATCATATAGATAACCTTCCCAATCAACACTCAATGTCGTCCTACACATTACTGAACCAAGATTGACGGGGTTATGATTGTCTTTAAGTAATTTATTATATTCGTTTAGTTTTCCAATTAGTTGTAAGTATTTTTCGTATCTATTAATTGGCATATTCGCTAAAACAAATAAATTTGAAAAATAAATACCGTGCCTTTCTTTAAGTTCTCTTCTATAAGTATCTTCTAGTTCTATTTGTGATGGTGGCAGTTGTGGGCCGCTGGGATTATAAACAAGATTTAAAATTAGATCACTATCTTTAATACCGTATCCATAAGAATTAAGCTGTTTAAGACCTAATATACTTTTTTTAAAAACACCTTTTCCCCTTTGTTTGTCAACATTTTCTTCGAGATAACAAGGAAGGGATGCTGTTATTTGAACTTTATTTGATGATAAAAAACTTGCTAAGTTTTCATGATCTGGTTCTGTGAGTATTGTTAAATTACATCTGTCCATTACTTCAACATTAAGACTACGAACTTCTTTTACTAATTGTTTAAATTTAGGATGAAGCTCGGGAGCTCCTCCGGTAATGTCTAATAGCTTAATGTTATTAGCTTTTATGACTTTCGGGATAAGTTCTATAATATCATCACTCATCATTTCTGTCCTGTTTGGGCTTGCATCAACGTGACAATGACTACAAGCTTGATTACATTTATATCCTATATTTATTTGTAAAGTATCGAGATTATCTCTTTTGATTTTTGGGAACTTTGTTTTAGTTATTTCCATAAAAAATATACATGATTAATCTATTTACATTATAGTTTAAATCTTTATTTGTGTGAAGATATTTTATTAATAATCTAGAATTTGCTAGCTAATTGTCTAAACCATTTTATATATTCCTGTGGACCATCATTGATAATCATATTAAATTTTAAATCATCATTAGGGTCACTAATGCCTTTCATGTCAGTTCCATTAACTCTTGGTCTTGATACTTGATCATTGCAGCTATTTACAAATATAACTTGATTATCTTTCTTATATGATTCTCCTAGCCGTTGTATCAAGGTTAAGAAGCCTCTGTCACTTCCACCTCTTAACCATGAATTTTTTTTATCATCTTTGACTGAAGTAACTGTATCACCAATACCTACAAGCAGAGGCATTTGATCACGAGGAATTTTATCTCTGCATAGGTCTATTAATTTATTAAGTGTCTTTGGAGCATTTCTAACATTGAAGCTTGCGCCAAAAGGATAGACACCTGTTTTGTTTGAAATATATTTATTTAATAACAATAAAAGACCTGCCTCTTTTATTGCACCATTGATAATAAATTGTATATCTGTTGTTCCGAAATCATTTTGAGACGCATATTTCATAATTTCTTTTCCATTTTTTACCCCTAAATTTGGCATTAAATGCAGATGAAAAGAGTTTTCTAATCCAATACTTTTAGAACTTTCTAGTAAATTATTCATTATTTTTTCCATTACCAATTGCAAACTTTTTACTTTTTTAAAATCATTTTTAACCAAGGTAAAGATTTCATTGAAATTAAGAGTGGGAGTGAAACGTGTATCACATACAGCTACATCAATTAATTTGGTTCTTAAGTCATTTGAAAGATTTGGTAAAAATTTCTTTAGTTCATCAGTTAACATTAATCGCATCATCTTTGGCACTTTTGTTAAAAAATCAATCTCATTATCATTAAGCCCTGGATAGGATGAATTGCTAAATCTATCTTGAAACTCAACTCCACAGGCCGCAAGGCCGGGTAAGTATAAGCCATTTTCTTTTGCTTTTGTTCTTGAATTAAGTGCCTTTTCTACTAAACGATTAACACCTCTTCTACCATCATGCTCGCCACAGGTTAGAACTGAAAACTTCTCTCTTAATTTTGAAACGTCCTCCACATATTCTCTTTCGAGCTCTCTTTTTAGAGGGTCTTGAACAAGGGGTATACATACGCCGTCAAGATCCTGAACTATTAGAATATTTTCTTCATTTGTTATTGTGTTAATAATTTCTTCTTTTGTTTTACGAATATTCATAAAAGAAGCTTTAAAATTTTGTTTAGTATATTTCAAATAAATATACTCTTTCTTGTAGTTCTTATCCTTAAATAAGTATATAGATATATTCAGTATTATAAAAACTCTTTTTTAAAAATTTCTTCTTTTTGTATATAATGCAATTGAATGCAAATAAACTGTGTTTGAGAGGAATTTAACTAATAGCTTCTTTACTGAACCTTATTCAAGTGAGCCTATAGCTAAAAGAATTAGTGAGGTTTTGAACGGAAAAGTTGGATTTTATAGCGTTGGTTTATATCCTGCCTCTCTTGCCTATAATTGTGCATTGCATAATCAAGGATTAAACATTCTTTTAGCTCCTAGAGAAGGAAGAGAACTCTTTGGGGCTTTTTCTGATGTTGATCTTTCAGAAATGGATAACGGTATAAAAACTAAAATTGAATCTATGGCAGTTTCCAATGTTGATAATACCGGAAAATATAATACGCTTGAAGATTTGATAATTAACTGTGAATTGGTTGTTTTAGGCTCAAATAGTAAGCATATAATAAACGATGTTGACTTAGCATTTAAGCTTAGAAAAAAGCTTAATCGAGATAATGTTTTAATTGCATGCTTAGTGGGATCATTTTGTCATGATGAAGAAAAGAATGAATCTTTTGTATTGTGTGAAAAACTCAACAATTTAGCTTTCTTTTCTGGTTTCCATCGACACGGCGCTCTTCGAAATCCATTAGATAGTTTTACTGCTAATTTTTGTCATCCAGATGCTATGAATGCAATATTAGGTTCAAAATTATTAAATAAAATTTCCCCAAATATCCAAGTTTCTGCAGGTGTTCATAACGTCGAAGGTCAATATATAAAAGCTGCTAAAAATATATCTTCTATTTTAGCGGGTTTTGGTCATGCTTTTCATAAGAATAATCCTGGATTGCTTCCAACTTTATTAACTCTTTTATTAGATCAATGCCTAGATCAGGCTGCTTATGTTTCTATGCGTCGCGCTGATAGAGAGAAGTTATATACAAAACAACCTTTTCCAATTACAGAGCTTGGATATATCGTCCAACGTATAGATGCATCCTTCCTTAAGGATGGAGACTTCGTCCCGGTAAGAGATCATACTTTTAGTCAGTTGACAGCTATGGTTGCTGATGTCAGAGGGAGCATGATGTTGCCTGTAAGTGGTAATCCAACAAGGAACTTTCAGGCTGGTGAAGTCCTTGCTGAGAGGATGATTGAGTTAAAAAGATGTCCAAAAGGGGTAGATGAATTTATAGAATGGTGCGAAAAATCTGGTCTTAAACGTGGAGCTTTAGAAGGAATAAATTCTTTAAATTATTGGCCACATATATTGAGGAAATATGAAATACCTTTAAGTAATTCTTCAATGATAAATCTTTTATATATGTGTATTATGGGACCTGCTGGGATTAAAAAAGATATTTTTACTGTCATGACAAAGAGTCCTGAATTGACTAACTATTGTCAAGAATCTGTTAAGTCATTTCAGAGTAAGAAGATATCTGATTCGCTAGATAATTTCCATTTGAAAACTTCTATTGATTTTATAACTAAGTCACTAACTGATGAGAGTCGACTATTTTTTGATTTGAATTCGATTGATTTTTATGATCCATTTAAGTCAGAGAATAAGGCAACTTATAACAAGGTCATTGATTATATTGAAACTAACTTAATAGAAACTGATTTATAAACTAATTCCTATGGATTTTCAAAAAATAAAACTGATTACAAATAATTTTTTCAATAATAGTAAAGTGTTAAAGATAGATTTGATAGATTTTGGGCTTATCAATAAAACCTATATTATTCATCATTCTATAGATGGGGTAAAGTCTAAATTTATTTTACAGTGCCTAAGTAATATATTTGAATCACATGAGATAGTTAATATGAATCATAAATTAATAACAGATCACATAAGAAAAAATATTAATAAAAATTATCTTGATATTGATTGTCAAAGATGGGAAGTTCCAGCCTTGATTAGTTGTAGAGCTAATAACCTTCTTGCGTTCCAATTTGGTTCTGAATTTTGGCGAGCAATGTTATATATAGATGATACTTATAGCTTAGATACTTTAGAAGATAAAAAAACGGCTTATCAAGCTGGTCTTGGTCTTGCTAAGTTTCATATAAATTGCTCTGATTTGGATTCTTCAAAATTAGGAATTAGTATAAAAAATTTCCATAATACTAAGTACTATATAGATCAGTATATGATAAATCTTAAAGATTATAACTTTCTCAAGTTAGATTATAAAGTAAATAAAAGGGTTCAAAAATTAATTTTTAGTCTATCTAGTCACATATTATATGCTAGTTCAATCCTAAGATCTATAGAGAAAAAATCAATAGACCCTACAGTTATACATGGTGATCCTAAACTTAGTAATTTTCTTTTTGATATTAACTCAAAATATGTTGTTTCTTTGATTGATCTAGATACTGTCTCTTCTGGTTATCTTCTTACTGATTTGGCTGACTGTATTCGTTCAATTTGTAATCTAGCAGGCGGAGATCCAGAAAATATAGAGAATGTATGCTTTGATATTAATGCTTGTAAGTATTTTCTTGAAGGATATTTCTCAGTATCAAATCAAAACGGTAATCACTATTTTGAATTCCTTCCCGAATTTATTTATTTGATCATAATTGAATTAACAATTAGATTTTTGAACGACTTTTTGCAATCAAATACGTACTTTAAAATAAAATACCAAACTCAAAATCTATACAGAGCAGAGGTTCAATACAGATTACTTTCAAGTTTCGTTGCTCAAATTCCTATTTTGTCAAATTTACTACATGAAATTGGGATTTTCTCAAACCAAACTTTTGTCTCAGATGTACAAAAAATTGTTTAGGGTTTTCACATACCCCATCTTGTCACTAAAGTAAAATTGATATCTATTTTTTCTTGTGGCAAAGGAATTAACCCATAGGGCTGATGAGCTTAAACAGTTAGGTTGGAATCAGGAAGATTTGTATAAATATATTGAATTATGGGATTACAGACAAAGGTGGGGCTCTATCAATTTAGAGAGAGAAGATAGATTGTTTCTGAGAAAAGCAGAATCTTTATTACCTGAAATTGCTAAAAACAAAGTTTCAGTTAAAAAACCTCTTAAGGAAAAGTCATATTATTGTTGGATTCAGTTTTTCTTGAATGAAATGAATAATTTTGAATTAAATGAAGATCTTGATGAGGGTATGAGAGGGGTTTGGCCAATTTTTCTAGAAGAGGAACTCCGTGTTATTGATTATTTTGAGCCAGTACTAGGCTTGCCAGATACTATAAAAGCTAAATTAATTGGTCCTATTAGAGAGGATTTAGTAAAAACAGCTTTGGAAATATATAAAGACTCATTCATAACCAAACAATTTGATTTCCAAGGTGCTTTGGCTAGTGCAAAATCAACTGGTGAAAACGCTAGTTGGAGATCTCTTCGAGATGGTGATCATGAAGGCAATCAAGATTATCAAATTCTTAATAAAGCAAGTGTTCTTGAATTTCGTAAAATAGTGAATGAAAAACTTTTGACATTTATTAAAGATAATTTACCATCACTAGCCGAGTCGGATAAATCTTTACCTCCTAATGATTGGATTAATTAAGTAGGCATTTTTCGACTTATGTGGCTAAAAAGAAAATAGAGATAATTAATTCTTTGACTTCCCAACGTTTTGAAACGCTTCAATTGCATGCAGGCCAAGTGCCAGATCCTGCTACCAACTCAAGGGCGGTTCCTATCTATCAGACAAGTTCATATGTTTTTAACGATGTTGATCATGGTGCGAACTTATTCGGCTTAAAGGAATTCGGAAATATCTATACCCGTTTGATGAATCCTACAACTGATGTTTTTGAGAAAAGAATTGCTGCTCTTGAGGGAGGAGTCGCTGCTTTAGCTACAGCATCGGGACAGTCTGCACAATTTATCGCAATTACCAATTTCCTTACTGCTGGAGATAGTTTTGTATCAACTTCGTTTTTGTATGGTGGTAGTTATAACCAATTTAAAGTCCAATTCCCACGCTTAGGAATTAATGTCAAGTTTGCTGATGGGGATGATGCCGAGAGCTTTGAAGAACAAATTGATTCATCCACAAAAGCAATTTATGTGGAATCAATGGGGAATCCTAGATTTAATATCCCTGATTTTGAGGGACTTTCGAAGTTAGCAAAAT
Source organism: Prochlorococcus sp. MIT2308 (assembly GCF_059772345.1). Lineage (NCBI taxonomy): Bacteria > Bacillati > Cyanobacteriota > Cyanophyceae > Synechococcales > Prochlorococcaceae > Prochlorococcus > Prochlorococcus sp. MIT2308. The sequence goes on from NZ_CM186283.1 coordinate 86,768, forward strand.
CGAAAAACATACCTTTAATTGTTGATAACACTCTTGGAGCTGCTGGGGCTTTGATCCGTCCTATTGAGCATGGGGCTGATGTGGTTGTTCAAAGTGCTACAAAATGGATAGGAGGTCATGGCACTAGCCTTGGAGGCGTAATTGTTGATGCAGGAACTTTTGATTGGGGAAATGGAAAATACCCTTTGATGAGTCAACCCAGTGCGGCTTATCATGGTTTAGTTCATTGGGATGCTTTTGGATTTGGTAGTGATATTTGCGGAATGCTTGGAGTCCCTGCCGATCGAAATATTGCTTTTGCTTTAAGAGCCCGGCTTGAGGGGTTAAGAGATTGGGGGCCTGCAATTAGTCCTTTTAACTCGTTTTTATTACTTCAAGGATTAGAAACTTTAAGTTTAAGAATAGAAAGACATTGTTCTAATGCTCTTTCATTGGCTAAGTGGTTAGAGGATCATTCAAAAGTTGATAATGTTAGTTATCCAGGATTGCCTACCGACAAATACCATTCAAGAGCCTCTACTTATACGACCAATAGAGGAAAAGGTTCCATGTTGATTTTCTCTCTGAAAGGTGGCTTTGATGATGCTGTAACTTTTATAAATTCTCTGAAACTTTCTAGTCATTTAGCAAATGTAGGCGATGCTAAAACATTAGTAATTCATCCTGCTTCAACAACTCATCAACAATTATCTCCTGAGGAACAGTTGTCTGCAGGCGTTACTCCTACTATGGTAAGGGTATCAGTTGGAATTGAGCATATTGACGATATTTTAGATGACTTTGAGCAGGCCTTAAATTTAATTTGACCTCAAAGTAGTTATATAGATATGGCTTTAATACTTCCACGTAGTTATCATAAAATATCCTCAATTGAAAAAAATCATATTTCATGGATTGAGCCCGAACTAGCAGAAAGGCAGGATATTAGACCTCTTAGGATTGGGATATTAAATATTATGCCATTGGGAAAACAATATGAATTTAATTTATTGCACCCCTTGGGACTGTCTCCTCTGCAAATAGAACCTATTTGGATAAGGTTGAAATCCCATTCATATAAAACATGGGATTTAGAACATCTAAAAAACTTATATGTCTATTGGGAGGAGGCAATGTCTCCAATGCATCTCGATGGCTTGATTATTACTGGAGCTCCTGTGGAGCATCTCCCTTTCGAAAAGGTTAATTATTGGAAAGAATTAGTAAGTCTAATCGAGGAATCAAAATTAAAATGTGCAAGTACCCTAGGGTTATGTTGGGCTGGTTTCGCAATGGCATATATGGCTGGAGTTGAGAAAAATAATTTTAATAAAAAGCTATTTGGTGTATATCCAATGAGGAGTCTTGTGCCTGGCCACTCTTTAATGGGTACACAAGATGATGAGTTCCTTTGCCCACAAAGTAGACATGCTGGCTTGTCAGATATTGAAATGGAAAAAGCAGAAAAGAATGGCAAACTTAGATTATTGGCGCATGGGGAAAAAGTAGGTTATACAATTTTTGAAACACCTGACCAAAGGCAATTAATGCATTTAGGGCATCCAGAATATAACGTTGATAGATTGAAATCTGAGATGGAAAGAGATAAAAAAAGAGGTGATGTCCCTCCTCCAGAAAACTTTGATTTGACTAAATCAAACACTTCGTGGCGATCACATAGAAACTTATTATTTCAACAATGGTTGTGGTTCTGTTATCAACGTGTAAGCCTAAGTAATTGACTTTATTAACTTTGTTAGGGAAGTGATTATCTTCGATAAATGTAGTGAACTATTTTAAAGGGGGCATTAAATTTCTTGGATCATAAATCCCTTTGATTTCTTGTAATGTCGGAAGCCATTCTTTGAATGCTGAGGATAATTCTCTTTGATGCCAATCTAAGTGGGGGTGTATTTGAGCAAGGTGGACACCAGGGCATATGAATTCTAGGTTATTCCAAGCCTCCTCCATCCATTCGAGCGTTCTTTTTCTTTTTGATTGATCGAAGGCATCCCAAGCTCCATTAATCCAAGGTTTCCATGTCGCTTCACGATGAATAAATGAAGTATCTTTATTATTTATATGTGTTATGCCTCCTAATTGTTGAGAAGCTATATAACAACTTTTGTTAGGCCTTTTATTTATTAGGTCACGAATAATTTTTAATACTTTTGAATTATTCTTTTGCCAAGCAGGACCAAGTAAACCTAATACTTCAGAGTGCTTTGAATTATTATTTTTAGTCTTTCCTAAGCTTAGATTTGGTAAAGAATTCATATCGTTGACTTTATTTATAATTCTATTTCGCGAGTATGGCAATTTCTCTAATAGCTTAATTAAGATGGACTCATCATCAGCATTTATAACTTCACCAATTGCATGAGCAAAAATGTCATCTCCACAAATCCATTGAAAGCTAAGTGAATTAGGCCAACTTTCGGCTTGATTAATACATTCTGATAGTTGAGCAAATGAAAGGTTTGCTGTCCAACTTAATAGTGGTCTTAATGGCTGAGTCTTTAGCTTGACTTTTGTAATTATTCCTAGAAATATAGCGGCTCCGCAAAGGGCTTTCCATTCGAAGAATGATTCTTTTTGTGTGTTTGGTTGAAATAAATGAAACTCCTTCCCATTTCCCCAAAACCCTGTAATTTCAACGATCTGATCAATTGCTAATCCTCTGCTTCTACTAAGTGGACTTATTCCACCGGTCAAAACATATCCTATTCCTGTTTTCCCTGATAAACCAATTGGAAAACTTCTATTATGATTTTTTAAAAAACCGGATAACTCGCCCATAGTTACTCCAGCTTCAATTTCTACATGCTTTTTGTCTAGATCGAAAGATATGTTTTGGTAGTTTTTCCTAAGATCTAATATCCAATGATTATCTGCTGCAGCTCTACTTGTAGTACCTCCACTAGAAACTAAAAAAGGATTGGACTTTTGTTCAGATCCTTTTAGGGATTGGAATAATTCTGCATTGACAGCTTCAAAAACGCCAAGGACATCACTGTCATTAGAATTTTGATTTTGTAGTGATATTAAATCTTTAATAATTTGCTCCTTTTTCTATAATGAGTTTCTTAAATTGATTATATTTTATAAAAACATAATCAATTTAAGTAGTCTTTTGCTAAATCATTTTGGTTTCCTCAGCTTCAATTAAATACCAATATCCATCTGATATTGGGATTGTTTTATGCGGGCATGGGAGTAGAGATTCTCAAGCAGTAAAAGAGTTTATTAATGTTGTAGACAAAATAAAAGCTAGAATACCTGATATTCCTGTTGTTTTTGGTTTCCTAGAGTTTAATCGTCCGATCATCAGTGAAGCGTTAGATCAACTTAGAAATATGGGAATAAGAAGAATAATTGCTTTGCCAGCAATGTTATTTGCTGCTGGACATACTAAAAATGATATCCCTGCAGTTTTAAATAAATATTCTGCTGAAAGTGGAATTCCTATTCAATACGGCAGGGAGCTTGGCCTAAATTCGTTAATGATTGGAGCAGCAGGCGCAAGACTTAGAGAAACAATTGACAGTAATCCAATTTTCCCTCTTTCTCAAACATTGCTTGTTGTAGCCGGGAGAGGTTCCTCAGATCCAGATGCTAATTCAAATGTTTGCAAAATCACAAGGATGCTTGTGGAAGGTTTTGGTTTTGGATGGGGTGAAACCGTTTTTTCAGGAGTAACATTTCCTCTTGTTGAACCTGGTTTGAGACATGCTCTTAAATTGGGTTTTAAAAGAGTAATTCTTTTACCTTATTTCCTTTTTTCTGGGGTTTTGGTAAGTCGAGTTAGAGTTCATTCTTTAAAAGTTTCAAATGATAATCCTGACGTACAGTTTCTAAATGCAAGTTACCTATCAGATCAAGATTTGGTTATTGATACCTTCATAGAAAGGATTCAAGAAGTTTTGAGTGGAGAGAATTTTATGAATTGCGCCTTATGTAAATACCGCTCGAATTTATTAGGCTTTGAGAGTGAGGTTGGATATGAGCAGAAAAGTCATCATGATCATGTTGAAGGCTGTCTAGATATTCAACCTAATTTCGGCGATGAGGGCAAAAATAAGAAAAAAAATTTCTCAGAGAATAAAACACACGAGCACTCACACGAACATTTTCCTTATCCACATGCTCAACATCCTTTAGGACCTGTCACGCTTCGCTCTTTAAATAAAAGCCAAATATAAAAAAAATAGGTTTAAATTGAAGACTCATTTGTCTCTTTCTTAGCTGCGACGCAATGGACTCGTTATCTATATATTTTTTTAATGTTTACTTTCAGCTCTTTTCCTCAAGTGATTTCCACAGCAAGTGTGTAGTTTTCCACTGCAAAATACTAAGACCCTAGCTTTAATGAAGGACTTGTGGGATTCGTTGAAAATTTTAATAGTCATTTACACTTAGATACGTTCAATAGATAAACCTATTCTTTTTGAGATTATTCCCCGAAAAACCCTTTTGATAAATGAGTCTAGCTCTGTCTCGTTTTCTTTATATAGCTTTTCTTTATCTTTGACGTTTTATTGAAAATTTAAGATCCTTATCTCATAGATATTGAACTTTTAAAAGGAAATGGAGTTTAATCAAATTGAAACCCGTGTTGAAGAAATAAAAACCGATGAGGTTAAATGTTGTGAAAATGAATTGGACCTTATGTCTATAAGTCTTGAGGCTGAAGTGCCTGAAGCTCTATATATTGGCATGAAGGATTTTATTAATGGAAATGAGAAGTGGGATCAGTCCAAGCTAATTAGCTCAGCCATCGCAAATTTTCTTTTTCAAAATGGTTCTGAAGATAGGGCCGTTACTGAAAAATACTTAAATGATATTTTTAACCTTTAAAGTCAAAAATTGCCTTTTCACAAGCTCTTTTAGTTATTGCCATCATAGTTAAGGTTGGGCTTTGCCAAGAAGAAGTTGGCCAGCAAGCTCCGTCAACTACTAATACATTGCGGCATTCCCAGAGACGATTCCAATTATCTAAAACACTCTTTTCTTTGTTATTTCCCATTGGTGCACCTCCTACCTCATGGATGTAATAACCTGGAGGTGGTGCATCCTTATTAACGGCAACAGATTTATTTAAAATTTGTTTAGCAAAAGGAATATTTACTATTTCATTCGCTGGGATAATGGTTCCATTGCCAGAATTGATAATTAGTTCAATCATCCTATTCATTTCTTTGACCATTCGTTTTTCATTTTCACGCCAAACTATGGATATGTGTGGAATAGCAATATCGTATTGATCTGTGCTTTTTGAAAGAGAAACAGTGTTATTAATATTAGGGAGTACTTCACCGTGACCAATAAGAAATCCTGTTTTGGTATTATTGTATTTTTTTAAGAAATCTGGTGGTTCAAATCTATCGATTCCTCCCCAGATTCCATATCCACCAACAAAGCTTTTTTTAGTTGATTTTCCTCTGCCTATTGGAATAAAGAAGCTACCAGCGCCTGTTAAAAGATCTTTATGATTTTTGTTAGAATAATTCCTCAAATTCTTATCAATTGGGACAGTAAAAAATCTGCAAGTTGATATGTGATCCATTAAGTTTCTTCCCAATGATTGAGATGGATCTATTAGACCGTTGTGATTATTGCTCTCTTCGGAACTAAGTAGAATTCTAATTGTTTGGATTGTTGATGAACATAATATGATTAATTTACTTTCTATTTCACTTCTTTCTCCATTCCTTTGGTTGACAACAATAACACTCTTTGCAGACTTTCTATCCTTATTTAATACTAATTTCTCTACAATATGATTTGATAGTATTTCTACTTTGTCTAATCTAATTGCTTCTTTTAATGTACTACCTAGACTACTATATTTGGGCCATTTCGTTTTATCTTCATTGGCCCCAAACCCTCTGGAGTGTATGAAAGGAAGATTCAATTTTTCTTTTATATTGGAGGCGAATCGTTCTTCGCTTTTTGTGAATGGAAGTTTGCCAATATATTCACCATTAGGCAGTTGATTTAGATCGTCTTTATTTCCAAATACCCCTAGAAAATTCTCTACATCTGAGTAATGTGTCTCAAGATCTTTATAACTAATAGGCCATTCAAGATTGTATTCTTTCTCTTTTGAGGCTTCAAAATCTTCTTTGGCTAATCTTAAAGTTATTCCTCCCCATGTAAGACTTCTTCCTCCAACTTGATTTCCTTGAGTCCACATGAAAGGAGCTCTCGGTGGGTGGGTGTATGGGTTTGTTTTTTTGTTGGCATACAACAATGGATTTGATTTCCAAAAACCTGGATGTTGAGGTTGGTTTTGATAATTGCCGGTTGTAACTCCTATTAGTCTCCGAATCATATTGCAAGGCTCTGTTCCGTTTGCTCTCTTTATTTCAAGTTCAGGCCCTCTTTCAATTACTAATACTCTTACTCCTGCCTTAGCCATTGTTAAAGCAGCCATACCTCCGGTTGCACCAGAACCAATAATTATGACTTCATATGGATAGTTAATCTTAATCATTTATGGGGAAATTGATATTTTAGATTTGGCAAATTTAGCTAATAAATTTTTCTTTATATAGAAAATATATATTAAAATAAATAAATTTTGCTAGATAGTTAGAAATTTTTATTAAGTTATATCTTTTTTGTTGGCACTAAAACAACTCTAGTATGGGAAATCCCCATATTATATAATTTTAAATTATATAATATGGGGATTTAGATGATTAGATTGACTTAAAATAAATGCAAAGTAAATATTTTTTGCTAAGGTTTAGGAGATTATAGAATTATTTTTTTATCTAATAAATATTAAATTCAATATTGATATCTTTTATATCCATTTGGAATTAAAATATAATCAATAGTAGTTTTAAGAAATTTATGTTTAAACTTCTTCTCGTTTTTGTAAGCTCATTCCTGGTTTTCTATTGCTCTCTTCCAGTTTTTGCTGCTTTGGACTATGGAAAGCAAACCTTGATAGGCGCTGATTTTTCTAACATTGATCTAAAAGGGGCCACTTTTTATTTAAGTGATCTCCAGGATGCTGACTTTTCAGGCAGTGATCTTCAAGGAGCTAGCTTTTTTGATGCAAAGCTTGAAAACGCTAACTTAAGTAATACAAATATGAGAGATGTGACAATGGATGCGGCCATCCTTAATGGCGCAAACCTTTCAAATAGCGTGTTAGAAGGTGCTTTTGCTTATAATGCTAAATTCGAAAACGTTATTATTGATGGTGCCGATTTTACTGATGTTTTAATTGCTAATGATGTTAAGAAAAACTTGTGTGTTATAGCAGATGGGACAAATAGCGTTACTAATAAAAAAACAAGTGAATCATTGGATTGTTAGTGAAAATAACGATTTTTAACACGTACGATAATGCTCTTAAAGACATGTTATGGGTTTTGTTTGTTTTAATAATTTACTAATTCTTTTTATATATTTATATATATATATTATGCCTGTATTATTTAAAATAGTTGTAAATTAAATCAAAATATTTAATTGGCATTGTCATTTTAATTATCTACTCATTATAAAGATAGATTCTTAGTCTCTGTCTGTCATTTTTGAAATGCTTTATTCCAGCAATGAGAAGCCAAACCAAGAGACATTAGTACTTCAAATATTTCCTGATCATTTCGAATTTGACTTATTGTCGATGCCTGAGAGATGTCAAAATAGAAATAAAATAAAGCTACAAATAGGAAATAAAGACTATATCTTTTTGGAGGGAGAGCATCAATTGAGGGCCATGTTCTCCAACCAATCCATCCAAGAAAGAGACAAGAAATCTCGAAAGATGGATCTAATAGATAATGATGAAAAAAGTGAATATTATGAATGCTGGTCTCACCTTGACTATTTATTGCTCTAATAGAATTTATTCCTAGCCCCGTTATACGCTCTCCCCAACTTATTTCTTCTCCAGCGACAAAAAAACAAACCAAAGCTAAAATCAACCAAGCTATCCATCTTTTATTGATTCCTATTCTTCTGCGTTTAAAAAGGATAAGACTTGAACATACAAAACCTAAAAAATATCCCATAAACTGGATCCACTCTAAAGGTCCATCTTCGCTTCTAAACCAATCAAACCAGCTCATACCTACGACGTCTCTGCCATAAGGAAATATATATATAAAACCGTAAATAAATAATAGATAAAAGACAGGGAAAATATCTACACTAGGCTCAATATTTCCCCAACTTGTGTAAATGATTTTCGGCTTGCTGATGGCAAATGGATTTAGGTACTTAAGAATTGAGATCATATTAGCTTTTGAATATTTTAACCTTATTATAAATTCTAATTACCTTTCATAGAGTATTTAACTTATTAGTAATTTATAAAGCTACATTAAATATGTTATTATACTAAGATAATTTTTATTTTTTTGTCTAATATAAATTTAGAAAAATAATACTTTATTTCAAAATTCTAGTACCAAATAGTTTCTTTACTTCAGTTTAGTTGTTTTGAGTCTAATATTGATTTATTAGTTTTTCAGACATTTTAGTTTTTAATTGTCAAAAATCCTTTTCCTAAGTAATGGGCACGGAGAAGACCTTTCAGGGTCTCTTATGGGAGATGCATTTAAGAAGCTTGGACATGAAGTAAAGGCCTTACCACTTGTTGGCAATGGTGAATCTTACTTGAAGGCAGGGATAAAAGTCCTTGGGAAGACCAAATCGTTTAGTACAGGTGGAATGGGATATACAAGTCTGAAAGGTCGAATTCTTGAATTAATCCAAGGGCAGATCATTTATCTAATAAAACGAATTTACCTTTTATTTTTGATTTCATCCAAATATGATTTGTTGGTTGTCGTAGGGGATGTGCTCCCTGTTACGGTTGCATGGTTGACAAGATTGCCAGTGATAACTTATCTGGTCGCGTATTCAAGTCATTATGAAGGAAAGTTAAAGTTACCTTGGCCTTGTTCTGATTGTTTGTCTAGCGATAAATTTTTAAAAGTTTATACGAGAGATAAACTTACTGCAGATGATTTGAAAAAAAAAATATTTGGCAAAGTTGAATTTATTGGCAACCCTTTTATGGACCCATTTTTAACTAGACATCAAAGTTTGCCAAAACATAATATGCGTTTGGGAATATTGCCTGGCAGCAGAATGCCTGAAGTAGGAGAGAATTTATGTTTAATCCTTAAAGTTATTGAAAATGTCACGAATTTAAAGGTTGAAAATACTGATATAAGTTTTGATGTTGCATTGGTCCACACATTGGATGACTATTCTTTAAAAAACCTAATAACTTTGGATGGATGGAGATTGTGTTTTCCAACTAACAAAGACCATCCATTGAAAATAATAAAAAATAATTCAACCGTTAATGTCTATAGGGATTCATTTGTCAAAGTTGTTCAAAGCAGTAATGTTTTAATTAGTATGGCTGGAACTGCTACTGAACAAGCAGCGCTTCTAGGAAAGTTAATTGTTCAGATAGAAGGAAAAGGCCCGCAGTTTAACGCATCCTTTGCTGAAGCACAGAGAAGGTTACTAGGTCCAAGTGTGTTTTGTGCTGATGGGTCAGTTCAAGAGGATAAATATATGCTTTCAACCTGCAAATTGATTCTTAATTTGTTAGAGAGAAATTGTCAGGTTGATTTTTTAAATGAAAATCAAAACCAACAAATTTATGGAAGAAGGACTGTTGAAGGAATATCAGAAATTATGGCTAAATCAATAACAAATTCTTTTTTAAACAATAAAATGTAATAAATCTGTTTAAATAATTTAATAATCAATTTAATACATTACAGCTAATATCTTTCAGGATCGTATTCTGTCCATGAAGATTTTAGTTTATTTTCTTTCTTAAACTTATCAGCTATATATTGCAGCCTTGATATGTCAACACGCCATACATTATAAATTCCAAATCTACCCAATTTTTCTGGATCAAGCAATTTCCAGTGACTTAATTTTGAAGTCGCATTATCTATTAGAATTAATAGGCTTTCTGAGGCTTTAGGATCGCCAATTTGATATCCTTCCCATCCGATTCTTTTTTCAAGATATAACCTTTCTGATAAATTAATTACATTAACATTTGTATTGGATTCATATAAAATTACCTCATTTGTATAAAAGTGAATAGATGGTTTTTTGATTCCCACCATTGCAATTGCCTCATTAGGCTTTCTTGAACTGGTTATAAACTTAGATGCTTCTCTTAATGGTAATTGTCTATTAAAATCAATTAATTTAAATAAAGGATTAATAGCTAGTAATTGAAAGAATATAATAGGAATTTGAAGGCTTAATAAATTAACTTTTAATGATTTTTTCGAGACAATCCCCAGAATCCCAGAAACCAATAAAGATATCCCCCCTCTTGTTAATATTCCACTGCTAATAAGTTGGGTTGACAAATTATTCATTTCATTATCATTTATTTTATTTAAAAGACTCAAATTAGGTATCAATACTGGCAATAAAAAAACAATAGCGATCAAAAATAAGAATAAAATAGATAGCCACCAACAAGTATTAAATAGTTTACTTTTATTGTTGCCTTGATTAATCTCGAAATTTTCAGCCTGTCCTATAATTATTGCGGCTGCTGGTATTGCAGGTAGCCAATAACTTGGAAGTTTCGTGCCGGATAAAGTAAAGAATATAAAGACAGATAAAAGCCAAGATATGGAATAAACCAATAAGGAATTAGATGGTTGAAGAGTCTGCTTAAGGAAATTTCTTTTTATCTCTTTTGTGCCTTGGATAATCCCTAGAATTAAAAGAGGAGTAAAAGGTAAGGAGGCTATGATAAACATTAAAACAAAAAAGAAAATTCCTTCTTGATGTGAATTTACAATGCTTGTGTATCTTTGAAAATTGTGATACCCAAAAAAACTTTTTAGAAATTTATTCCCTTCTAAAATATATTCAATAATGAACCATGGCATACTTACAATCATCGCAACTAAAAGTCCATAACCAGGCTTTATATGATTTCTTAATCGACTAAAATCATTTTGAAAAAGTCCAAAGAGAAATAGTGAAAACATCATTAGTACAACTGCTACTGGCCCTTTTGTAAGTATCGAAAAACCTAAAATTATCCATCCATACACCCATGAATTTTGTCTAGGTTTTACATAACAACGCCATTGCAAAAGCATGCTTAAACCAAATGTCCCGCAGAGTAAAGCATCTGATACTGCCGTACGACTCCATATCATTACAAATGGAGAAAGAGCAAATGTAAGAGCAGTTAATACAGCAGTTCTTCTTTGATTAATGTTTTTCTTTTGAGGCCATTTCAACAATGTCTCTCCCAAGATTGTCATCAATAAGAGAGAAGAAATAGCCGAGGGAAATCGAGCTGCAAAAGATCCTAAAGGATCCCAGGAAGATTGATTGGGTATTGAATAAATCAATCCCATTAACCAATAAATTAGGGGTGGTTTATCAAATCTCGGTATTCCATTGGAAACGGGTGTTAGCCAATTTCCGGATACACTCATTGAACGTCCTGCCGCAGCAAATTTTGCGGGTGTTTCGTCTATCAATCCAGTAGCTCCCAGCCCCCAAAAGAAAAGGATTATTCCAACAAATGCTATAAAAATTAGACTTGCGAAGTCACGTTTACTAAAAGAAAACACTACTTACTGGTCCTCTTTTATGTTATTAAATAATTCTAGATTCATATTTTAAGAGTGAAAAACTTGATTATATCTTCTATAAATTTTATCAAATAGTTTCTATGAATCATTTCGCTAGTAAGAAAATTTGGAAATATTGCTTTAGAAAAGACCTCACAACTAGTGCATCTTGGGATGTAGTTAATGCATGGATTTGTAATTAATTAATGAGAATTATGCTTAATGGCTGACAAAGCTTATAGATAAAATACAAAAATATCTTTTTGAAGCTTGAGAAATGATGAGTAAGTAAAAAATAATCAATAACTCAATAATGTAGATAAATTATTGTCGAATTTAAAGTTGATCTCTTTCAAATGTCTTTGTTATTTCTTTTAAAAACTCTACTATTTGAATGTTTGTATAGCCCAGCTCAGTTCTTAATCCTTTGCATGATGACGTGATTTCTTTCCAAATGTCAGCTCTTACAATAGCCTCTCTGTCTTTTAGGTAGCGCTCTTCTCTCATTTTGATTTGATTTAGTAATGTATGGCTTTCTTAATTTTTTTAGAAAAAACAAATAACTAACTCTTTGAGATTTATTTATTTGCTTAAATTGATATTAGATCAGTTTCTTAAAAATCAAAAAAACCAAATTCAAAAATACATTAACGAAAAAATAAAAAAATCATGGGAATTTCAGGATTCTTGTCTAAATCAGATATTTGATTTTCTTATATTAGTAGAGTTAAGAATAAATAAAATTTAATAAGATTTGGCTTTGGACCACATCTTTGAGTCTTGGAGCTTGTTTTTTAAATTAAAAATTTCTCTTATCTTTTGCAATGTATCAATCGGCAAATAAATGTTTACGGATTCCACACTCTCCAAAGTAAGAACGGAGAGTGGGGGATTCGAACCCCCGATGGAGTTGCCCCCATGCTAGTTTTCAAGACTAGAGCCATAAACCACTCGACCAACTCTCCACTTTAAATTTTACCTTATTAACTTCTGAAAATTTCAATAAATTACTCAAATAACATCTTCCACCCTTTAAGCAATTAGTTCATTTTTAGTGTAAATCCTTTTTTCTAAAAAAAATTTCAGAACCTATAGATTCTTTATACGCATAAATACCAATGATATTATTTGTGCGATAATTTCAGACATTGGTAAAACACATTCATGGCAAGCAACAAGAGCCCGCAATCTCGTTTCCTTGGAGACCTTCCTATGGAAGGTGGCATTAGTCAAAAAGAGAAATATCGCTATGTCGCTCACTTGATGTTCTTTATTGGATGCGCTCTGTTTTCGTTTGGTATTTGGGCATTGTCAGGATTTACTGCTTCTAGCGGTGCATCAGGACCATTCCCTTTCTAAAAGAAAGAGATACGGTACTGTTTTTTATTAATAGAGTAAATTAAAGATTATTTAACTGACAACTTACTTATAGTATTTTCTCTATCTTCAATAAGTGTCAGTAGCCATTTTGAACCTAATGCTCTAGAGATACTTCTGTTTTTCAGTAGTTGGCAGATCTTTTTATAAAGTTTTTCAGATTCGATATTTGAATTAAACCATTTTTCGAATTTCAGTATTTCCTCAGGGTTTTGACAAGCTCTCAGTTGGTCGATAAGTGCATCATTAGCACTTTTGTTACTTCTATTTAATGGTTTATTGATCGTAGTCATTTAAATTTTAAGAAACACAATACCTATCTAATAGTTAGCCACAATTTTTCATTTGGACAATTATCTTCAGAACTTCTATGAAAAAAATTATTTTATTTAACCAATTGCTTGATTTGGTTTAGATAAAGACATCGGCCGCATTAACGATTGAGGAACTGGTCTTAGGAGGGTTTAGCAAGTGGAAGTAAGCACTTATCAGAATCGCACCCGGCTGGACCTGCCTCAGTAAGTTCACCTTGATCATATCTACTAAGAGCATCAAAGAAATCACAATCTTCTCTTCTTTCTATGACCTCTGCTTGCAGCTTTGTGTAGCATTCTTCATCAATAGGCTCAAAAGGAAGTCTAGGAAAGGTTGCATTCGCATCAAATCTTGCCAGCAAAGCTGCTGAAATATAACCTTTGTTTTCATTTATGGAGCTATGAAGAGCTTTGGCTAAATCCCCTATCTCATTTTCTCTGAATTCAATTGTGGCTGAGGTGTTGTGGTCAGTGTAGTTGGTTTGAACTTGCATATAAAAATCAAATTGTGCAAGAGCTGAGAAGTTATTTATATCTATTTGATCTGCGCCAGGTATATTTGCCCAACTTACCTCAGTTGGAATTTCAACTAGCCACTCAGTACATTTTGGATCAAATGGGTTGTCTAGTAGCTTTCCATTCTCATCTTTATCTGACTGAGAAGGAACAATCGTATATCCATAATCCATACAAGCTAGTGCGACTGGATCGTTCTTACGAAAAGTAATTCTTCTTATAAAACGCTGCGCTTTTGGAGGATGCCATCCTGGGGAAGCCCCAGTTAGAAGGCTCTTTGTACCAGCTGGTTGAACTGTTGTGCAACGACTTGGACGACGTATATTATGTCTATCACAATAATCAAATACTGTATCGTTGACGATTTTTCTCCATCGACTCAAAAAAGTAGCTTCTTTAATTTTAAAATCTTGACCTTCTTTTGTCTCAGGTCGTCCGGCTTCCCACCATTTCAACCAGGGTGTCCCAAATGCATGAACAAAAAAGTCAAAAAGTCCTGTGAAGCTTACCCCAACAATTGGATCCCATTCACGACTTTTTCTGTATCGCTCTACTTCAAATCGATGGTTTAGAAGACATGCAACTGACAAAGCTGCTGCTTTGAAGGCATCTTCTTGTTGATTTATATCTAATGGATCAATTTGATTAAGATGGATCTCCGCAAGATTACAGTGGAAATCTGAGCCTAAAATTTCACCGCATGGATTAAGACCATATCTACTGAGTCTGTGAAAGAGTTCTTTTTCATCAAATGGACCGTAATTTGATTGAATCCATTTAGAGGCCTCTTCTTTGCCTTGATCACAATAGATATTTATAAATTCATTCCTTAGTTCAACTGTTGAAAGGATGTCTGCATTAGAGCGAGCAATTGCTTCTGGTGCAAATTGAATAGCACCTTCTCCTGAATGAAATTGCTTAGTAACGGCTTCGATAAGAACACTTAATTCGGGTTTGGTGTGGTAAACACGAGTATGATTAGCCATCCTTAAGGCATCCTTTTCTGGGTCGATGCTCCAATTCCCATCTGAGTCTTGCTTCCATAAATTTTCTTTAGCACCAGCAGCTTCTAAATCGTTAGATGAAAATTGACGCATACCTGCACTTCTTCTGATATTGCCAGCAACTATTGTGACCGCTGCTTCGTCGATTAGTAGACAACATTCAATTGAAGTTAGTTTCCTGCCTACGGCTTTATTTAAAAGATTTGCTATGCGAGGGTATAAATCTTTCAGTTTTACAGGGTTTGCCATGCCTCCAAAACCTTTCAGTGATTCACCCGCTGGCCTTACATCTTTTAAATCAATAGATATATTAATAATTTTAGAATTGAAACTAATGTCACTACTCAGTTCTAGGATCTTTTGATAGCTATCCACCCATCCACGTCTACTATCACCAACTTTGATGAGTACATTATTGTCTTGAATGGAGAATGTAGTGTTTTCATTTCTCTCTTCAGAAGGGGTTAACCCAATGTCTGAAACATTTTGAATATTAATTGTATTTTTAACCTCTGGCAGTTGATCAATCAAATGAGGCTCAATTATTGCACCCGTCCCACAACCCATCATCGCTAAATCCATCATAAGTCCGAAGGCTTGCCAATCAACAAGATTTGTTGAGGTGCAATTGTAGGCTCCAGAAAAATTCTTCTCTTTCTCAATCCATTCTGTTCCGCCTATCCAAAGCCATCGACCTGAGGGAAGAGCTTTTTTCTCCTGTTGCATTCTTTGCATTAAATTTATTTCTGCTTCGTTTAATCCTCCAAGTTTCTTTAGACCATCGAGATTTCGTGTATTTACTTGTTCCCAGCTTTCGCGACCTGCTGGAAGTTTCCTGCTATAAGTTCTGTAAAAGACAGGATTGGCTGCAGGTGCAGTTATTGGAAAATCAGTTGTGACATTTTTTTTACCCGATTCTGAATTATTGGTTTCGGGCTGGCTTGTTGCGATTGTCAAAATCTTTGTATCCCTTGGGTAAGTACTACGGTAACGCCATGTATAGCGTTAGCAAGTTTTTTTAACACCATCTACAGGGCTCCAAGGGAAAAACAAATTTTTTTCTTTTAGTAATGAAGAGAACACCAGAACCAGAACTTATGCAAATCCCTTCGCAGGTAAGGGCTTATGCGGATGCGGACTTCTCAAGGAGTGATTCTATGGTTGTTAAATCGCTTGAAGAATATTTAAAAAAAGCAGGAAGAACTCTTAACAAAAATGATTTGATTTTTGATATGGCGTGTGGGCCAGGAAATATTGCAGAGAGAATTGCCAAAAATTGGCCTTTTGTAAATGTTGTTGGGATTGATGGCTCAAAGGAAATGTTGAATGAAGCAGAAAACAGACTTTCCGGCAATCTCACTAAGAATCTTTCTTATAAATTGATTGACATCAATTCGATAGCCTCAGGTGATATAAATCTTCCTTACAAAGCTGATGTCCTAGTCAGTAATAGTGCTCTGCATCATTTTCACGATCCTTATTGTTTTTGGTATGCATTAAAAAAACTTGGTAAAACAAAGTCTATTCATATTCATCGTGATTTAATAAGGCCTTCTTCTCTGGAGAAAGCATTTGAGCTAAAAGAAAAACAACTTTCAAATTCTCCAGAAATTCTAAAAAAGGATTTTTATGCATCTCTCAAGGCATCATTTACAGTTGAGGAAGTATCTCAACAGCTTGTTGATGCAGGGCTGTCTCATTTAGAGGTTTTTCAAATTGATGAGCTTTATTTTGAGATTATTGGGTGTATTTAATCTTTTCTCTGAACAATTGAACAACCAAAAACAATAATGAAATCAACTCCTCAAGACAAAACTAATTTAGATCACATTTTAGAACAAGAAGTAACTATACCTTTAAGTACGGAGGTTGCTAAAAGAAGAAATTTTGCGATTATTTCCCACCCTGATGCAGGGAAAACCACTTTGACAGAAAAACTTTTACTTTATGGCGGAGCTATTCAACAAGCAGGAGCAGTAAAAGCTAGAGGAGAACAGAGAAAAGTCACTTCTGATTGGATGGAGCTTGAAAAACAAAGAGGCATATCAATTACATCAACTGTTTTACAATTTGCATATAAGGATAAGACTATTAATTTATTAGATACCCCTGGTCACCAAGATTTTTCGGAAGATACGTATAGGACACTTGCCGCTGCTGATAATGCTGTGATGCTTGAGGATGCAGCGAAAGGACTTGAACCACAAACAAGAAAGCTTTTTGAGGTTTGCAGAATGCGTCAAATTCCAATTTTTACCTTTATCAATAAGATGGATAGGCCAGGTCAAGAACCGCTGGAATTATTAGATGAGATTGAGTCTGAATTAGGGTTATCAACCTTTGCAGTCAATTGGCCAATAGGAAGTGGTGAGCTTTTTAGAGGTGTTGTTGAGCGTGCAACAAACGAGGTTGTTTTATTCTCTCGAGCGGAAAGAGGAAAGCAATCTAGTGAAATAAGGTTGAAAGTTAATGATCCTGAACTTAAAAATTTAGTAGAAGAAGAACTATTGACAAAAGCACTTGAAGAGATTGAGATACTTGATGAGGCTGGTTTTGACTTAGATAAAGAATTAATATCATCTGGTGAATTAACTCCTGTATTTTTTGGATCTGCAATGACCAACTTCGGAGTTAGGCCGTTTTTAGATAATTTTCTTGAGCTATCTCAGGGACCCGTTGCTCGAAATAGCTTTGATGGACCAATCTCTCCTACAAGAGAATCATTTAGTGGATTTGTATTTAAATTACAAGCCAATATGGATCCAAAACATAGAGATAGAGTTGCTTTCGTGCGGGTATGTAGTGGGAGGTTTAAAAAAGATATGACAGTTCAACACGCTAGGACGGGTAAACAAATCAGACTTTCAAGGCCCCAAAAGATTTTTGGACAAGATAGAGCCGTTGTTGATGATGCTTACCCTGGTGATGTTATTGGTTTGAATAATCCAGGGATGTTTTCTATTGGAGATACATTATTTATTGGATCTAGAGTTGAATTTGAGGGAATTCCTTGTTTTAGCCCCGAGATATTTAGCTGGCTACGAAATCCAAATCCTTCAGCTTTTAAGAACTTTAGAAAAGGTGTTAATGAATTGAGAGAGGAGGGAGCAGTCCAAATTCTTTACGATAAAGATCAAAGCAAAAGAGATCCAATTTTGGCCGCAGTTGGTCAGCTTCAGCTTGAGGTGGTACAACATCGACTTGCTAGTGAATATGGAGTGGAAACTAGGCTTGAACCAATGGGTTTCCAAGTTGCTAGATGGGTAAAAGGAGGATGGCCTGTTTTAGAGGAGGTTGGTAGGATTTTTAATTGCAAAATTGTTCAGGATGCTTGGCTTAGACCAGTACTGCTTTTTAAAAATGAATGGAATTTAAATCAGTTAAAGGAAGATCATCCTGAAATGGAATTAAATTCAGTTGCTCCGGTTGTCAGTGGTGTTGATCCTGTTTCCCTTTAAAATAGATTAGTATCCAACTAATAAAGAGAGTTCATAAATCATTTTTGAAAATCTATGGATCCTGGTACTAATTCACAATCAAATTCAAATTCACAAGATCCATATTTGATACTTGGAATAAGTGAAGGTGCAAGTTTTGATGCTATTCAAGAAGCAAGGGACAAAAAATTAATAGAGGCAGGACAAGACCAAATCACTAAAGCAAAAATAGAAGCTGCTTACGATTCATTGCTAATGGTAAGTCTTAAGTCGAGACAACTTGGTAATGCAAGTAACGAGGCAATAACTGCATCAAAGAAAGAAAATGAAGCAAAGAAAGTTGGTGACATAGGACCTGGTTCGCTTCTCACTAGGTTGAAAAATTTCAATCTTCCTAAATATGAGGCGTCAACATCTAATTTTTTACCAAGCTTAGAGTTGCCCTCTGGACAAGAATTAAATATAAGAATTTCTTTTGGAATATTGGCTTTTTTACTTGTTTTAATTGTGCCTTCTGAAAGCGTTGAATTAATACTTTCATTCTCAACAATAGGCTTATTCATTAGTCAGTCTCGCAGAGGTAGGCCTTTCTTTTCCTCTATCCTCTGGTGCATTCTTCTTCTTAGTATTGGACTTCTATCTGGTGCATTACTTTTGGGTGGTGCGGAATCATTTATTGACAACGCTGGATCATTGTCTTCAGATAAATTTGAGGCGATACCCGCAGTATTTTTACTTTGGTTAGGAGTGATTTTCCTTGATTAATCCTCTAATCGATTAAAGATAACAATTCATCTTCGTTAATAAGATAAATATTTTTGCAGAATTGACATGTAAGTTCTGCTTTCCCATCCTGTTTTATCATTTCTTGAAGCTCTTTTTTCCCCAATATCTTCAATGCTGATAGGCTTCTTTCTCTTGAGCATCTACATTTAAAATGAACTTCTTGAGATGTGCTAATAATATCTGAATGTGATTGATCAAGATCAGGAAAAATTTCTTCAATTAGGGAAATAAGGTTTGTCCCTTTTTTGTTTAATAATTGACTAAAAGAGTTGATTTCTTTACATCTATCTTCGAGTAGGGCTATTAATGAATAGTCTCGTTCAGCTTTTGGTAGTATTTGCGCTAAAAGGCCTCCACTACAAACTATTCCATCCTGATTAATTCTCTCTCCAACAAACACGGCTGATGGAGTTTGTTCAGAATGTAGTAAATAGGAGGCTATGTCTTCACCTATCCCTCCATTAATTAATTCAACTGTGCTGTTGTGCGGTTCACCTTTACCATCATCTCTAATAACGTGAAGATAGCCAATGCCTGTGGCTTTTTTAAAATCAAATGTATATTGATTGCTTTTATTTTTAATTAGGTCTAATTCAAGACTTGGGTTGCCAACGTAACCTCTCACACTTCCATCTCTACCTGCATCAATAGTTAATCCTTTTAGTGGTCCATTTGAACTTACCCTCAAAGTCACCCTTCCATGATTTACCTTCATTGAGCTTGCAAGTAAGAGGCTTGCACTCATTGCCCTACCTACAATTGCAGAAGTTAAATATGAAAGAGAATGTCTTTCTTTTGCTTCTTTTGTTGATTCAGTTGTTGATACGGCGACTAGCCTGATCCCTCCTTTCGCAGCAGTAGCTCTAACTAGTGAATCTGTCATTGATTAATTTAATTGTTTACTCAGGGATAAGTTGACCATTTTGCAACTCATAATTTTCGGTAATCAAATTTTTAAAAAGTTCTGGTTCATGTGTAACTATTAAGATAGTTTGCTTGTTTTTAAGCTTTGCGAGTAATTCTATAATTCCGTTTTTTACTGACCAATCTAAACCTGCTGTTGGCTCGTCCAATAAAAGTACTTTTGGACTCCTTAATAATTGAACAGCAATAGCTAGTCGGCGTTGTTGTCCTCCACTAAGAGATTCTGGCGGCTTCTTTAAATCTAAATTGATTAAACCCACTTTTGTAAGAGCTGAAATTTGTTCTTCTGTTGTTAACCTCTTATGTCCAAGTCGTAATTCTTGAGCTACCGATAATCCAAGAAAATATCTTTCTGGAAATTGGAAAACTAATCCACATAATGACCTTCGCTGACGTGCATTTAGAGTTTTGTCGAACCATGTTATTTCCCCTTTTCGATATCCAGATAGACCGCTAATGATTTCTACTAGTGTAGTTTTTCCACTTCCACTGGGTCCTCTAACTATTGTTATTTTTCCAGTATTTGTTTTTAAACACAAATCTCTAAGGATTGGTTTCTCTGATGTTGAGGGATGGTAATAAATATTTTTTAAACAAAGCATTCTTTTTTACTGAGGTTTTGATCAATTAAATAAAGATTTTTTGATTTTCTTTAATCAATTTACATTAGATTGTGTTTGATATCTTTTAGTTTTTCTTTTTTAAGATCTATTGTTTATGGAAGTTCGATTTCGTGAAGTTGATCCTTTCAATTGTTGGATATGGCTTAGATATTCAGAGGTCCCAAGTAAGGGAGAAAAAGAATACGTTGATGGTATTTTTGATTCTTGGTATGTGCTAGGGAGACTTGGGGGATTTAATTCTGAAAATTTGCAAACGCATGAAATTGGTTCTGATGTCAGTTGGATGAGCTATGAAAATGAAGATACATCTTCTAGTCTTCCATCATTAATGCATAATCTTGGAGAATTTGAATTTAACGAGTGTTGGGCTAGATGTTGGGTCGATTTAGGTACTTCTGACCTCATCGCAATAGATGTTTTGATAAATGTACTTAAACAAATGGATGTTGATGTTGTAAAAATAGAGGAGCTAATTATCGGAGGAGTAAATGAAGATTGGCCAGTAGAAGAACATCCTGATGCAATTTTTTCTTCAACAGATTAGATTTCTATGGCTGAGAAAAGAAGATTATTTATAAATCCAAATCGATTAAGTGATGAAATCGATTCAAATGGAGAGTTGATATTGACCTCCAATGAATCACATTATTTATCTAGGGTTATGAGGATGAGATCGGAAGATCTTTTAGAGGTTGTTGATGGAAAAGGTCATCTTTGGAACGCAAAAATTGTTGAAAAAAAAACTATAAAACTTACTAATGGTTTTGATAAACCTATTCAAGTCGTTTCAAGAGAGATTCCATTAATAGGCATTGCTGTAGTTATTCCTAAAAAAGGGTTTGAAAACTTTTTGCAAATGAGTTGTGAGATAGGTGTTGACATTATTCAACCATTATTTTCAAAACGATCAGTAGTTAAAGAATGCAACAACGAAAAATTTATTAGATTTCAAAAAATTATTCATGAAGCCGTTGAGCAATCTGAAAGACTCTGGAGTCCAGAACTAATGCACGCATTGACATTCCCCCATTGGATAAATGATTTGCCTTCCGACGCTCAAATTGGATTTGCCACAACACGCATTCAAAACTTACAAGAATGTGTGAATTGGTTAAAAGAAACACCAAATAAAGTCAATCAAGTTTGGGTGGTAGTTGGCCCAGAGGGAGGCTGGAATAAAGATGAAGAGGGATTAGCTTTTGAATCTGGCTTATCTGGGGTGTCTATGGGGGCAACTATTTTGAGGACATCAACAGCTGCTGTAAGTGCCTGTCAGTTAATGACTTCATGGAGAAGAGTTAAATCATCCCTTTAAGATTGAAAATTTTTGAACATAAAACCGTCTATTGTTTAGAAATAGGCATGCTGATTAGAAACTATGGCTAACTTCTCTTTTATAAGCGGTATTTGGTTTAATGCTTTTTTGGTAAATTTCTTGTTGATATTTTTAGGACATAGGCTTCCATTTTTAACTAAGAAAGGTTGGATTCATGCTGGAATACTTGGAACACTTTTATTAGGATCTGTTGGTTGGAATGGTTGGATATCAGTTTGTGTATATCTCTTGTTGGGAACTTTAGTTACAAAAATTGGATACAAAAATAAAGCTTCCCGAGGGATTGCTGAAGCAAGAGGTGGTCAACGAGGGCCTGAAAATGTATGGGGGTCTGCAGCCACAGGTTGCTCGCTCGCCTTATTAAGTTGTCTTTGGCCAAATTTTTTAAATTTATTCATGGTAGGTTTTGCTTCCAGTTTTAGTGCAAAACTTTCAGACACATTTTCAAGTGAAATTGGCAAAAGATTTGGTAAAAGAACTTTTCTTATTACGACCTTAAAGCCTGTATCACCAGGGACAGAAGGGGCAATAAGCATCGAAGGTTCGATGGCAGGGTTGTTGGGAAGTCTTATCATGACCCTGGTTATGTTTAATCTATCCATCATTTCTGGATTATCAGTTGCTTTTATAGTTTTCTTATCTGGCTATTTGGCAACTTTTCTGGAGAGTTATATTGGAGCAGTGGTGCAAAATCAGATTGATTGGATGACTAATGAATTAGTGAACTCTATACAAACATCTATAGCAGCTATTATTTCTATCTTTTTATACTTGAATTTTGTTTAAATATTCATCTTAAATCAGCCCAACTCTTTAATGCTGGCCATTCACTAATTTGTTCGTAAATCCATTTATGACCCTTAGTATTCAGATGTATTCCGTCTGATGAGAGTAGTTCTTTATAAAATAATAAATTGATCATTTTTTCATGAATAGATAAAAATGGGACATTTAATTCTAAGCAAGTTTCTTCAATTTTATTTTCATACTTAGAACAAGCTTGGTTTGAATACCAAAGACATTCTGCAAAAGGCATTGAGTCTTCATTAACAGGTGTTAATCCAGTAACCATTATATTTACTTCATTCTTAATTTCGTTTACTAATTGTTTTAAGCCAAATTTAAAAGCATCTTCGGAAAGTTGGGGCCTGCCATCTTTTCTTCCAATCCTAGCGGTATCATTTAATCCAATTGATAACAAAATACCTTCAGGAACTTTTCTCCTTAACTCTCCCCTTGTTGCCCACTCATTCTTATATCTTATAGCAACTTTCTCTAATCCATCTCCTCTTACTCCAAGAGAATAAATTATAGGAGCACCATCTAAATTTAACCAGTTTTGTCTTAATCTCTCAGACCAACCCCCTCCCTCTAGATCTCCCCATCCGTAAACCCCACTATCTCCAATTATGATTAATTTTTTCTGATATTTATTCATAAGTACATATGTTGAATAAAATAACTAATTAATGAAATTGTTGGTTGAATTCTTTAACCAATAATTTTGAGAAGTGTTAAATAAAAACTCCCCTGAAATTGTTAATAAAGAGAAAGTAGCAGTTATTATGATGACTTGAGCCCAATCGAATGAGCTTAGTGATTCCTGTAATTGCCACCCTAATCCTACTCCTCCAACTGCACCTATAATTGCTGTTTCCTTTAGGATTACGTCACTTCTATATGCTCCATAAGCTAAGTAACTATTACTTTGGGGGACTAATATTCCATAAAGTGTTGCTGATTTCTTTTTTGAACCATTGCTTTTAATTGCTCGATAAATACTTTTTTCTTGATTTAGTATGTTATCTGTAAGTAATCTTCCCATGACACCCATATGTGTAATTCCTAGTGATAATGCGGCTACAGATATATTAGGATTAGTAAAAAGAAGAATAAGTATAGTGGTCAATGGAGGAGGTATCAATCTAAAGAAGATCCAAATAAAATTTTGAACTTTTAAAGAGAATTTACCTGGGAATAATACTAGTAAAAGTGGAGGTGTCCCTATTGCAATACCAGATGCGAAAAAAGTTATTAAAATTGTTGTAATGATTAGTTTAAACAGAGGTAAGGTATTAAATCCATTTCTTATTTCTAAGAAGGAAGGTAAATTCAAATAGAAAAAGCTTAATGGAGTAAATATCTCAAAATTTAGCTTATAAAGCAAACTAATGCCTAAAGATAGAGATAGTGAAAATATTGAGATTAAAATTAAGAGAGAATTCTTAAAACTAATATTTTTAGATATATAACTTCTTAAAAATCTTATACATTTCTCTAATAAAATTATTACTAACCAAAGCATCCACAAACAAGTCCACATTTCATTGAACTCAAAGGACTTTAAGGTTAAATATAGTTCTGTTCCTATACCTCCTAATCCAAATATTCCAAGTAATGTTACACCTCTAATTGCACATTCAAATCTGTAACTTCCATATGTAAATACGATAGGTGTTAACTTTGGAAGTATAATAGTTATAAATGAGCCCATAAAATTAGATCCTGTTTGCTTAATTGCTACTAGAGGTTCTATGTTAAAACTATCTAGTTGCTCTGAAATTACTCTTGCGGTTAAGGCTGAATAGGGAATGACTATAGATATAATTGCCACCCAAATATTCAAACCTAAAATTTGTATAAATAGCAAGCCCCAAACTACTTCATGTATTGATCTTGGAATTGCTAATGAGTATTTTATAAATTTACCTAAAAAAGAAAATTTAGGAATACTTTTCCAAAATAAATCTGTAGATAGTAAACCTAAAAGAATTCCAAAAAGCATGCTGATAACCCAGCTAGTTAAAGCAGTAGCAATTGTTATTTGAAGTCCTTCCAATGCGCTTTTAACTACTTCTTGATTGAACGATGGTTTTATAGCTGATCTTATAAAAAGAAATATGATATATAGGCCCCCAAAATGAAATCCTTTGATGATTTCTATTAGAATGGGAATGTAGGCGATTGATGGGATTAATGTTAATAAAGTTGATACTGGTTTTATTAATTTCATCATGAATTAAAATAGCCAATCAAGCTCTGATTGATTAATATTATGAATTTCTCTATCTATTACAATCTCTCCATGTTTTAACGCAATAACTCTATTGAAATTATTTATTAAATTTATTTGATGAAGACTTATAAGTATGGTCTCAGGGATTTTAATTCTAAGATAATTTTTTTGATTAATTAATAAATTTAATATATTTTTTGATAATAGCGGGTCTAAATTTGAGAAAGGTTCGTCTCCAAGAAGAATCTCTGGTTCTTGTCTTAAAAGACGAGCAATTGCTATTCTTTTTTTTTGCCCACCAGAAAGTTTATTTATATAGGAATAAATAGTTTCTTTAGGGAGAGAGACTGCTGCTAGGCACTCTTGGCATAAACCTTTATCTAAGACTCCCAGGAGATTTTTAAATGCCCATATGAAATTGTGTTTGCCTAGTGCACCGCAGTTTATATTTTGTGCGACATTTAGCTCTTCTATCAAAGATAAATCCTGCCATATAGTTCCTATTTTTGACGACTCAATATCTGAGATACTGTTAATGTGAGAACCTTTCCATATTACATTCCCTTCGTTTGGTATTAGTGATCCATTTGCAATCGAGATTAATGTACTTTTGCCAGAACCACTCTTGCCAATAAGCGCTATCTTCTCACCTTGATTTATTGTTAAATTAATATCTTTTAATCTAATAATTTCTTTACTGCTATGGCTTATATTCTTTAATTCTAGTAACTTAGTCACTTAATCTTTCCAATTTTTCTACCTACTTCTTCTATTTTATTATAATTCTCGTTTTTTGATATTATAAATTTTTTTGCGCTAAATAATTCGAGAATTTGTTTTTGTTTTTTTGACTTTTCATTGAAACCTAAAAATACATTTGTAAGCTGTTTCGTAAAATCTCTTTTGAACTTTTTATCTAGGTTTCTTTGAGCAAGCCAATGATAATTATGATAAGAAGGAGTCTTCCAAATTACAAAGACTTTTGAGGGATCCACGCGTCCTTTCGCAAGATTTCTCTTCCACACTTCTTCGCTAAGAGCACCTGCCTCATATGAACCACTTTGCACGAGCATTAATGTTGCATCGTGGCTACCACTAAAGCCAGGGCTTGCACCTTTGAAATCTTTAAGTTGAACTCCTGCTTTGTTTAAAAAATATTGTGGCATCAATCTTCCTGATGTTGAACTTTCAGAGCCAAAAGTAAAACGCTTGCCTTTTAGTATTTTTAAGTCATTTATGTTATTTATTTTTTTGATTGAACTTTTACTGTTTGCAATAAAAACACTATGGAAATTCTTATCAATATCTCTTTGTGCTATTACCTTGGATCCTTTGCTTTGAAGTCTTGCCTGTACACCCGTTAAAGCACCAAACCATACTAAATCCAAATTCCCGGTCCTAAAAGCTGTTACGGCTGCAGCATAGTTAGTAACTGGTAAATAACGGACTTGAACATTGAGCTGCTCGCTTAATTCAGAGGATAATACTTTATATAAACGATTCAGGTGCTCTGGGTTTTGATCTGGTATCGCCCCAATGCGAAGTATTTCCTCTGCTTTTAATGACCCAACATTAGATAGATTAAGTATTGATAAAAGGGCAAACAATACTTTAGTGAACTTTATTGTTCTTTCTGCTTGATTCATTTTTTTTAGTTATTTAAAAATCATTTAATAGTTTTTCCAACCTATCAACTCCATCGTTGATCATTTTAATTGAAGATGCATATGAGATTCTTATGCATTTGTCATCTCCGAAAGCAATCCCTGGAACTATCGCTAGGCCAACCTTCTCTAGCGCCAATTTACAGAAACTTATTGAATCTATTCCCTCTAGATTAATTTCTGGGAAAACATAGAAGGCTCCAGTGGGAGGAACAAAAGAAATATTTTTTATTTTTTTTAGTCTTTCGGTTATCAATAACCTCCTTTTGTTATAAATTTCTGCCATTTCATGAACGCAATCTTTTGAGCCCTGAAGTGCGGCAATGGCTCCTTTTTGAGCAAAACTACATACATTGCTTGTACTTTGACTTTGTAAAGCAATGGCTTTCTTTACTACCTCTGTATTTCCTGTTAGGTATCCAATCCTCCAGCCAGTCATTGCCCAAGCCTTGGCAAAACCGTTGACTGTGAAAATTCTATTTTTTAAATCTGGTGCTATTTTGGCGAAACTGTGATGAACTTGATTTGGAGAAATAAGAAATTCATAAATTTCATCACTCATTAAAAAAATTCTTGGATGTCTTCTTAAAAACTCAGAAATAATATTCATTTCTTGCTCGGTTAAAACGCAGCCTGTTGGATTACTTGGAGAGTTAATAATTAATAACCTTGTTTTTTCAGTTACGTTTTCTTCTAGAGAATTGATATCTATTTTGAAATTATCTTTAGTTGAAGATTTAATTTTAATTGGCTTGGCACCAGCTAAAAGGGTTATCTCTGGATAACTAAGCCAATATGGTGCAGGTATAAGGACTTCATCTCCAGGATTAAGTACTACTTGAAATAAATTATATATTGCTTGCTTCCCTCCATTTGTTACCAAAACATTGTCTTTTTTTGTGGGAACTTTATTAATATCTGATTGCTTTTGGGCAATTGCTTCTCTTAATTCTGGATCTCCAGCAGCAGGTCCATAACGAGTTTTTCCATCTTTTAATGCTTTTAAAGTGGCATCGATAATAAATTCTGGGGTATCGAAATCAGGTTCTCCAGCGCTTAAACTGCAAATGTTTTTCCCTTCAGCTTTTAAAGCCTTAGCTTTTGCGCTGATCTCAAGAGTTAGAGAAGGTTTTATAGAGAGAGCTCTTTTAGATATCTGTGATTTTTCAGTCATCTTCGAAGCATAACTTCAAAATGTATTTCTTAGATTCACTTTTAAAGTGAATTGATGTAATTACAAATTTACTACTTAATTAGATACTTGCATGCCTTTGATGAACATAAACTTCCTAATCGCTTCTAAAAACCCAAAAGAATTGTCGGGATTTTATGCCAAGATCAACTCTGACAAGGTGAATAAAGGTTTCAATGAAACTCATTATTTTATTTCATTAAGTAATCGATCCAAAATACATTTTTATCTACCTAATGAAAATTACGAATGGCAAAGGAAAGGAAACTCAACTTCACTGTGTTTTCAACGCGAACCTTGCAAAGATCCTTCAAAAATCATAGAAAGCTGGAAATCTGAGATCTTGAAAATAGGGGGTAGAGCTAAGGGAATCGCAAAATTGGCAAACTTTGGTTCTGAGCAATGGATGCTTGATCCAGAAAAAAATCAATTCTTAATTTTGGTGCCATATCGTTCAAGTAGATCAGATATGGAGGCTTTAATATGAGTAATAACATCCACCCTGATAAGGATATTTCTGATGTTCTTAATTTAGGCAATCCCATAAACAAAATCGTTGTATCAAGAGGAACCCCCTTAGCTAAGTTGATGATTGTGGGAGAGGCTCCGGGCGCAAAGGAGGAGGAGTTAGGAGAGCCTTTTGTCGGAAGATCTGGAAAGTTACTAGATCAATTGCTTCAAAATGCGGGGATTGATATCAGCCAAGATGTTTATTTTTGCAACGTGGTCAAATGTAGACCGCCAAAAAATAGACGCCCAACAAAGGTTGAAATTCAAGAAAACCTTCCCTGGTTGTATCAACAAATCAAACTTATAAATCCAGAAATCATAGCTCTTGTTGGGTCTACAGCATTAGAAGCAATTTTAAAAAATAAGTCCCCAATAAGCATTCTCAGGGGTAAATGGATTAATTGGGATGGAAGACTTGTTATGCCTATTTTTCATCCAGCTTATTTACTCAGAAATCAATCAAAAGAGGATGGTTCTCCAATGAGGTTAACTAAATCGGATTTTTTAAAAATCAAAGAAAAAATTGATACTTTAAAATAGCCCTCAGATATGTCATTCTTGTTTATTAAAGAGGCTCAATTGTTAACTCATGATTGCGACCCTGGAAAAAGATAAGAAAGAAAATAATGTTTCACAGCGTTATAGCACCAGAATTATTCGTAGAGATACTAGACCTGTAATGGTTGGAGATATTGGCATCGGAGGGGATAATCCAGTTCGTGTTCAGTCAATGATTAATGAAGATACGATGGATATTGAGGGTTCTACTGCTGCTATAAGAAGATTGCATGAAATAGGATGTGAGATTGTCAGATTAACGGTCCCAACTCTTGCAAGCGCAAAAGCTGTTGGAGAAATCAAGAAACTCTTAGCTAGTACTTATCAACCAGTTCCATTGGTAGCGGATGTTCACCACAATGGAATGAAAATAGCTTTAGAGGTTGCAAAGCATGTTGATAAAGTTCGTATTAATCCAGGATTATTTGTCTTTGAAAGACCTGATCCAAATAGAACTGAATTTACAGATGATGAAATAAAAGCAGTTAAAAAGAAGATTATTCAAAAATTTGAACCAATTGTTAATACTTTAAAAGAGCAAAACAAGGCACTTAGAATAGGAGTTAATCATGGATCATTAGCAGAGAGAATGTTATTTGCGTATGGAGATACACCTTATGGGATGGTTGAATCAGCAATGGAATTTATAAGAATTTGTGATTCATTAGATTTTCACAATATTGTAGTTTCAATGAAGGCTTCGCGACCTCCAGTCATGCTCGCTGCTTATAGAATGATGGCCGACACTATGGATAAAGAGGGATTTAATTATCCTTTGCATTTGGGTGTAACTGAAGCTGGTGATGGAGATTATGGAAGAATAAAAAGTACAGCTGGAATAGGAACGTTATTATCGGAGGGGATTGGCGACACAATAAGAGTTTCCCTTACTGAGGCACCTGAGAAGGAAATACCGGTTGCCTATTCGATTTTGCAAGCAGTTGGACTTAGAAAAACCATGGTTGAATATATTAGTTGTCCTAGCTGCGGTAGAACATTGTTTAACTTAGAAGAAGTTGTGGCGAAAGTAAGAGCAGCTACTGTTCATTTGACAGGACTAGATATAGCAGTTATGGGTTGTATTGTTAATGGACCTGGAGAGATGGCAGATGCTGACTATGGTTATGTAGGTAAGGGGGTTGGAACCATTGCCCTTTATAGAAATAGAGATGAAATCAAGAGGGTACCTGAGGATGAAGGTGTTCAGGCCTTGGTTGATTTAATTAAAGAAGATGGTAAATGGGTAGACCCATAAAAATAGAAAATATATTTTAATTGTTTTATTCTTAGAAAAATTATTTAATAATTATGTTGAATAGATTTTTAAAAATATTTTTATTAATAGCTATTTTCCCTTCGCCATCTTTTCCCTTCCAGGCTAATTCTTCTACTTTGATTACTAATAATCCAAAAGAGATTATTGATCAGGTATGGCAAATTATATATCGCGACTTTTTGGACTATTCAGGAAAATATAATCCAGAAGATTGGATTAAATTAAGAAAGGAGATACTAACAACTAAATATTTTGATAATGCAGATGCATATATTGCCATAAAAGACATGTTGAAGGGATTAGATGATCCTTATACAAGATTTTTAGATCCTAAAGAATTCAATGAAATGAGAATAGATACAACGGGTGAGTTGATGGGAGTAGGTATTCAAATTTCTCTAGATGAAGTTACTAATCAAATTGTTGTTGTCTCGCCAATAGAAGGAACTCCAGCTTTTCAAGCAGGAATTAAACCAAAGGATATAATTGTATCTATCGACGGTAATCCTATCGAAGGTCTGAGTATAGATAGTACCGTTAAACTTATTCGAGGTAAAAAAGGAACGAAAGTTGAACTAGGTATTATTAGAGACGAAGAGTTATTAAATGTCTCATTAATAAGAGATAGAATTGAAATTAATGTGGTTGATAGTCGAATTAATAATACAGTTATAGGAGCAAAAATTGGTTATCTAAGGTTGAAACAATTTAATGCAAAATCTCCAAAAGAAATGAGTTTATCGATTAATAAATTAGAAAAACAACAACCTTTTGGTTATGTGTTAGATCTTAGAAGTAACCCTGGTGGTTTACTTGAGGCAAGTATTGAAATAGCTAGACAATGGATAAACACAGGAATTATTGTTAGTACTAAAACAAAAGATGGTATTACTGATATTAGAAAAGCAAAAAGTAGAGCTCTAACTAAAAGACCAGTGGTAGTTTTAATCGATGAAGGATCTGCGAGTGCTAGCGAGATTCTTTCTGGAGCAATTAAAGATAACAAAAGAGGAGTATTGGTTGGGAAGAAGACTTTTGGTAAGGGACTAGTTCAATCTGTTAGATCTCTATCTGATGGCTCTGGACTAACAGTTACAGTCGCTAAATATTTAACACCAAGTGGCAAAGATATTAATAAAAATGGAATTGAACCTGATATTAGAGTAGATCTTTTGTTGAATGATAAAAATAAATTAACAAATTCAGATCTAGGAACTTTAAAAGATAGTCAATATGTTGCGGCTGAGGATATATTGCTTAAAAAGTATAAGTTTGAAGGTGATAAAAATTCTTATAACCCCTTAAAATCTAATTTAGGATTCGCCCTGAAAAAATAGCTAAAACTTATCAATTCTTTTATATCCATACCAGTCTGGAATCAGCTTATCACTTCTTTTTTCTGGATCTGGGATTAAATTTATTTCCCAATTCTTTATTTTTATAGGATGTAAATCGTCAATACTTTTTAAATAATGAATACCTGAGTAATCATCATTATGTTTTAAATCTAAATTTGATACCCAAATTTTTTTGGCTTTTCTCTTTGCCTCAATAGCTTTTTTTGCGACAATTAAATTGAATTCATGTTCTTCATACATCTTTTTTGGATTGTATCCGCCTAAATTAACAAACCAAAGTGAAAAATCTTCTATTGGTTGACGAATTAAACTATCTTTATTGGATTTAGATATGACTATTTCATATCCATCAACATATTTAACACACTTATAACTATCAATGTGAAGTCCACTTCTCTTCCCCACCCATTGTTTTCTAAGCTCAGTAAATGTATCCTCTATTGTTTTACCTAGAACCCACCTTACATCGTGTATTTCTATATTGCTTTTTAAGCATCTTCCCCCTAATACAACAATAAAAAGGGATAAATTCATAAGTTAATTTAATTACTCATATCCAGCATCTTTTTCAGTGGCTTGAAGGCCATTGATCTGATTTGTTCGTCCATGTGTAATTCTGGTTTCATTTCTTTTAGACAATTTAATACTTTTTCTAATGTATTCATTCTCATGTATGGACATTCATTGCAACTACACCCATCTAGTCCAGGTACTTCTATATAGGTCTTTAAAGGGTCTGTTAATCTCATTTGATGAATTATTCCTGGCTCAGTGAGAACGATAAATTTATCATTCTCGCTATCTTTAGAGTAATTCAGTAATTTGCTTGTTGAACCTATGAAATCTGCCAAATCTAATAGGTTCTCTTGACATTCTGGGTGGGCAAGTACCTCTGCTGTTGGGTTCTTTATTTTTAACTTTAAAAGAGATTCTTCGTTAAAAGTTTCATGTACGAGACATCTTCCAGGCCATAAGGTTAACTTTCGGCCACTTTGACGTTCAACCCATCTACCAAGATTCCTGTCTGGGGAAAATAAAATTGGTAAATCTTTGGGTAATTGTTTTACAAGATCAACAGCATTACTGCTTGTACAAATTAAATCGCTTTTTGCTTTTACAGCGGCGCTGCAATTTATGTAACTAATTGCAAAATGATTTGGATGTTTATCTAAAAATTTCTGGAAGTCATCTGGCTGGCAGTCGTCTGCAAGTGTGCACCCAGCATCAAAGTCAGGAAGAAGAACAGTTTTATTTGGACATAAGATTTTTGCTGTTTCAGCCATAAAGTGAACGCCACAAAAAACAATTACATCAGCATTTGTCTCCGAGGCTTTTCTAGATAACTCAAGAGAATCTCCGATGAAATCAGCTATGTCTTGTATCTCAGGCTCTTGATAGTAATGAGCAAGAATTATTGCATTTCTTTTTTTACGCAAAGAATTGATCTCATCAATGAGATTATTGCTTTTATTTGAGACTGATGTATCAGTCTTGTAATAGGAAACAGTGGTAATTAGTTTCCAAATGAACGTGTTGGGGCAGTATAGAGGTTAATTTCCTAAATAATCTGTCAGATATCCGAATTGCTATCGCCGGGGATTTGCATGGGTCATGGAGTCAGGATGATCTGGATTTGCTTTTGGCGTTAAATCCTGATGGGGTTTTATTTGTTGGCGACTTGTCAGATGGTGATTTAAGAATTGTTCGGGCAATAAGTAAAATTTCTATTCCCACATCAGTAATACTTGGAAATCACGATAGAGGGAAAGACGGGTCTGGCGAAATCTTAAAAGCACAACTGGATTTGTTAGGTGATAAGAATTGTGCCTGGAAATTGTCTAAATGGAAATTAAGTGAGTTGTCAGTCGTTGGAGCCAGACCTTGCAGTGGTGGTGGTGGTTTTTTCTTAACACAAGAAGTTAAGTCTGTGTTCGGGGAGGTAAGCCTTGATCAATCTGTCTATAGGATCGTTACTGCTGCCAAGTCTGCACCATTAGATTCCCCTTTATTAATACTTGCTCATTCAGGACCAGTTGGGCTTGGGTCAGAGTCATCAAGCCTTTGTGGCAGAGATTGGAAATTGCCATCAATGGATTGGGGCGATAAAGATCTTGGCATCGCAATAGATCAAATTCGTAAATTTAGGGTCCCAGAATTAGTCGTGTTCGGTCACACGCATCATCAATTAAGAATTGGGGGAAATCGTACAAGAAAAACTTTTACTCAAGATCTATGGGGTACATCATATTTAAATGCAGCTTGTGTTCCCAGAAGAGGTATTGATTCCGCAGGAGAAAATTTATGTCATTTCTCTTGGGTTGAGTTTTCGAACGGCAAGCTGATGCATGTATCCCATAGATGGTTCAGGAATGATGCATCATTAGCTTATAAAGAGATTTTATTGAATCAAAACAATTAGTGTTGATTTAATTTAAATTGTGGCTAAACGTTTTCACTTAATTTGCTCATTTAAATCAGGATCCTTAAATTTTTTTTCTGCAATCAAATAAGCACCAACAGCAGAACCAATAAATCCCAGAACATTTCTCATTAAAGGCAAAACATCATTAGTTCTTGTTACTACAGGAGCAATGCCAAAAATTCCAAATAGCATTATCCAAAGAGGTGAGAGGAGCAATAGCCAGCCTAATGAAAATGATTCATCACCTTTTCTTGGAGAAGCAGCGAAACCTGCAATGATTCCACCCAAGAGAGAGGTTAACAATGTCCATTGCCATTGTTCCTGAGGTAGGCCAGGTACCACTTCGCAACCACCACGATCTAAACAGGTTTCAACTGCTTTGATTGAAGCTAATATTGCACCATCCTCACCGTTATCTCTTACATAAAATTGGTTTCCAAATCTTGTTTGTAATTCCACCCAAAAAATTCTGGGCATTAGTGCAAAATATGCATCCCCAACATTAAAACTAAGCAAATTCCCTCCTCTAGGGTCGGCAATTATGAGTAAGCTTGTCTCATCAAGATCCCAATAGTCTTTGACAGCCAAACCAGGAGTTTGTTCATATTGCGACAAAACTCTTATTTTCCATCCAGTCTCTTGTTCATAAGTATTAAGTGAGGTTTCTAAATCTAATCGTTGTTTCTGACTGAGAGCCTTTGCAAGATCGATTATTGGTGTTTGTTCTTTTGGTAAGAGTTCAGGATTATCGTAAGCAAATGTGCCTTCTCCCATTGAAAACATTATCACTAGTCCCAGGCAGAAAATTATGACTTTCTTAAATGATTTTTTTAGCATGTGCTTAATTCTCTTTAAACATATTCTCCATCATGATTGACCCGACTGCGAGATGCCCAAAGTGGTTGATCGAACGGATTGTTGATTGTGGTGGCTCAATAAGTTTCCACGAGTATATGGATTTAGTTTTAAATGATCCTGAAAATGGATTTTATTCAACTGGGAGATTGAATATTGGAAGGGATGGAGATTTTTGCACCTCACCATCTTTGGGTAATGATTTTGCACGTTTGTTAGCTATTCAAATTGTTGATTGGTTTTTAGATTTAGAAAAATCAGGAACCAAAGCCGAATTACTTTCTCTTGTTGAGATTGGACCAGGAGAAGGAACTTTATCGAGAGACTTAATAGTCGCTATTGCTGAAATTTCACCTGCTTTAATCAGTAGAATTGAGCTTGTTTTAATTGAGTTAAATTTAGGTATGAAAAAACGACAAGAAAAAGTAGTTAATAACTTAGAGGGAATTAATCTTCGGTGGAGCAACATAGAAGATCTTATTTTAAGGCCAGTGACAGGGGTAGTTATTGCAAATGAGGTTTTAGATGCTTTACCAGTAGAGAGATTAGTCTTTACCGAGAATAATGTTTTTAGACAAGGAGTTTCTTTGAAAAAAGTAAATGATGAATATCTATTGGAGTTTGTTGACCTCAGACCGACTTCAGAAATTATGAAATTTTTGCAGAATTCGAATAGTCTTTTAAACATTGAGTTTCCACCAAAGGGTATTTGTGACAGATGGATTACTGAATGGCATTGTGATTTGCCTAATTTGTTTGAAAGATTATCTAAGATATTAATCAATGGCTCTTTATTAGTTGTCGATTATGCGATGGAATCGAGGCGATATTACAGCGCAATTAGAAAGGACGGTACTCTTATTTCTTACAGGAATCAAAAAGCAAATTCAGATATTTTGAAAGACCCTGGTTTAAGTGATTTAACAGCTCATTTATGTATTGAATCAACTATTAATTATGCCATTACCAACGGATGGAAGTTTATGGGTGAGACTAGGCAGGGACAGGCTCTATTGGCATTAGGACTTTCAAAATTTCTTTTTTCTCTTCAAAATATGAGTAGTCAAGATTTATCGGCCGCTTTAAATCGAAGGGAGTCATTGTTGAGGCTCGTTGATCCAACGGGACTGGGGGAATTTAGGTGGTTAGCTTTCCAAAAGGAGAATAGTTATGATCTGGCTTTAAGTAATCGTTTTCTTGAAGAGCCAATTAACTAAGGTTTTGCAAGCATTCATGTATTTCTTGATTAGAGATATCATTAAATAAACTTACTTCACCAATTTTTAAGGGCATAACGAAACTCACTTTGCCGTTTTTGACTTTCTTATCTCCTTGAAGTGAACTTAGAACACTTTCTAGTTCAAGCCCAGGCCACTTTGTTGGTAAACCTGCTTTCTCTATTAATCTTTTTTGCCTGTTTGCGTCAATCTTTTCCCATAGTCCCCTTTGAAGAGCTAGTTGACCCACGGCAACCATTCCCATTGCTACAGCCTCACCATGAAGCCATTTCCCATAACCACATAGATTTTCTATTACGTGGCCAAATGTATGTCCATAATTTAAGAATGCTCTAACTCCACTTTCCTTTTCATCTTTTACAACAATTTCTGCCTTGGATTTTGCAGAACGCTTAATTATCTCTATTAGCAGCCTCTCATTTATTCTTGAAAGATCAGATATATTGTCTTCCTTCTCTAGAAGTTCGAATAGTTCTAGGTCTGATATGATTCCGTACTTTATTATTTCGGCCATACCTGCTTTGAATTCTCTGGCTGGGAGAGTAAATAATGTATTGGGGTCTATCAACACCAATTTAGGTTGATGAAAAGCACCTATGAGATTTTTACCTTTTGAATGATTTATGCCTGTTTTACCGCCAATTGATGCATCAACCATGGCAAGTAAAGTTGATGGGATTTGGACTACATGTATTCCACGCAACCAAGTAGCAGCTGCAAATCCAGTCATGTCTCCAATTACACCACCTCCAAGCGCAATCATTAATGATCCTCTCTCTAACCTGGCTTCATAAGCCGCGTCGTGGATTAAATCTATAGAAAGTTGATTTTTTTGATCTTCGCCTGCTTTTAATATTAGAAGTCTTGGTTTGAATTTATTTTTAATTAGACTTTTAATTATGCAATCACTGTAATGATCTGAGACTTCCTTATTAGAAACGACTAATATTTTTAGCCCATCGTTAAAACCAATTTTACGCAGCTCATCTCCTAAGCATTCAAGACTATTTTCTCCTATCACTATCTCGTATGGGTTGCTAGTTAAAGAGACTTTTATATGGAGGTTGTCTTTATTCACAATTGTAAGGATGTAAGATTCTTTTTTGATGACTTATCAAGGCTAAACCACCAAAAGATGGAAGTAACTTTATAGTTGATAAACATAATTCATAAACCAATGATATATGTTCGTATGCATTAAGTATTTATTTTGGGATCATAATAATCACACAGTGGAATATTCTTTAGGTTGTGAATAAAGGATGTTTTTATTAAAATCAAAATTCGTACTTATTTGTTTTTGTTAGTACGAAATTTTTGATGTTTGTTTACAAGTGCACAAAGCTTTAAAAATGAGGTCTTGAACTAATGATTGGGGTTGTGGGTGGAGGACAGTTGGCAATGCTTCTTGTTGAGGCTGGAAAAAAAAGAGATGTTGATGTCGTTGTTCAGACGGCAGCTCAAACTGATCCTGCTGCCAAAAAAACAAATCAAGTAGTTCTTCTTAATCCTACTAATGCAGATGGTACAAAACTTCTTGCGGAAAAGACTCGCTTGATTACTTTTGAAAATGAGTGGATTGATATACCAAGTTTACTTTCTCTTCAAAATAATGGAGTTTCTTTTGTCCCCAGGCTTCAATCAATAAAACCTTTAATTAATAAAATAACTCAAAGAGAGTTGTTAAACAGTCTTGATATTCCTTGTCCTGATTGGTTTCCTATACCTTTAGAAAAATCATCGAAACTGGAAATCCCTTCCGATTGGGAATTTCCATTGATGGCAAAAGCTGCCAAAGGCGGATATGACGGGAAAGGAACTAAAATTATTAAAAATTTAAAACAACTTCAAGAATTTTTTCTGGTTCAAAAGGAGGAGCAATGGATGTTAGAAAAATGGGTCTCTTTCGATAAAGAATTATCAATTGTTTCTAGTAGGGATTCAAAAGGAATTGTTCGAAGTTTGCCAATCGTAGAGACATACCAATCCAAACAAGTATGTGACTGGGTCCTGGCTCCAGCAGATATAAATCATGACGTTGATCTTATGGTGAAAAATATCGTATCTTCCTTGTTGGCTGAGTTGGACTATGTTGGAGTTCTTGCTATTGAATTTTTCTATGGATCTGAAGGATTACTTGTAAATGAAATAGCTCCGAGGACTCATAACTCAGGTCATTTTTCGATAGATGCTTGTTCTAGCAGCCAGTTTGATCAGCAAATATGTGTCACTTATGGTATTGATGTGCCTACGCCTGAAATGCTTGTGAATGGCGCCTTAATGGCAAACTTGCTTGGCTTGCAAGCTGACTATCCAATAACACTCGCTCAGAGGTTGGATAATTTACGGGCTATTCCTGGTGTGTATCTTCATTGGTATGAAAAAGAAGAAGAAAAAAAAGGAAGGAAGCTTGGACACGTTACCTATCTCTTGAATCATAAAGATGCCTTGTCTAGAAAAAAAGAAGCATTAGATGTCTTAAAAACCATAAGGTCAATATGGCCTACTTCTTGATGAGATTTGTTTTAGATTGTTCTAGTACTGCTTTGTTGGTAAAAGCCTTTTAAAGTGCTCTGATCTGACTCTCTTTCGATTTGGGGAAGCTGTCGTGAAAGCAACGTATACCAGCTGGTTCTGGAAACGAAGCCTCACTTTGATTCCCCCTCTGGTTCTTCCAGGTCGATGCTTCTTGGGCTTTACGGCAAAGCGGTACTAATTCCTTAATCAACTTCCATAGTTGGCCTTAGCAGTTTCCTTGAGTTGACATATCGGGTTTGCTCTACCAAAGTGTTTATCCATTTGCAGTATCAAACATTTAATTCCACTATGTGAATTGAACAATCGACAGATTGATGTGATAATTAAAGGACTGATCGCTAAAGAAATAAATCATTCTTTAGCCTGAATTACTTTTCTCCTTGATATTAGGCTTTATCTGATGTTTGCTCCTTGTGTTTTATTTTAATTATTTAAATATTTTATGTAGTAATGAATTAATGTAATTGGTTGTATACAATTTTGGAAGAAGATTTTAGGCCAGCAGCTTTATAGCTATTTAAAAATATTGTTCCAAAGTTTTTTTATCAAATTAAAGTTAGGCTTTCTTCTCCCTGCCCTAATCCAAGTATTTTTAGAAAAAAATTAATCAAACATACAAAAATATTTTTATTTTTTATCTTGCGTTTGGGACATATGAACAATCGATATCAAGAGGCCAATCCTTTAGCTTGGCGAACCTTTCTAAGTAACTCATGATCTTCTCGTGCCCTTTTATCAAGAATGGCAATGTCCCTTCTGGCTTTTTGATCAACTTTTTGTAGATCCTCTCTTGCTCTTTGATCGAGAAGTGCAACGTCTTTTCTTGCCCTTTGATCTATGTTTTCCAAATCAGCTCTAGCTCGTTGATCAGCATTCTCTAAATCAATTTTTGCTCTTTCTACCATGCTCGTCATTGAGTCGACCATCATTGTTAAAGCTGCGGGAACCTGCTTCTCGGCTGATGAAAATGGGGATTTTTCATTCATGCCAATACCAGTGTTTCCTTGATTCGAAGCCATAGATTTAATTAAAATAGCCTCCCATTAAACAGAAGCCTTATTTTTATCATCCTATTATCTCTTTTTATTAGCCCAAAAAACCAAAATCTCCAGAAGAAAAACGAGATGTAATAGAAGCTTGATCAGTCTGCTTTAAAAACTTACTTCTCATCTTTTGAGCTCTTTTCGACTTTTCATGAGATTTAAGTCTTATGACTTTTTAAAAAGAGATCAAAAATTTAAAAGTTAATTATGCTTTTTTAGGTTCCCAATATTAATCTATTTTGTTTAAACAGGACTAAACTTTATGGCTTAATACATTTCAATTGATAGTGTTTTATTTTGGGTAAAGCCTAGCTATCCTTTGTTTTTGATTTTCTATTTCTAGTTTTTTCCTTTCCTTATCCTTGTATGAATCTTCATCTTCATTAAGCCTAAAGAAGACAAAATAGAACAAAACACCTGTAAAGATTAATCCTATGAATAAGATCCAAAAACCAATGAATCCTGTAGGAGATAAATAGTTAATATTAAAAGAATTAACGCTCATTTCTATTACGCCAAAAATCATTCATTTTATTCTATCTACAAAAAATAGAAAAAGCAGGAATATCATTCATTTTTAAAATCTAAATTTATTGCACTGTATTTAAATGGTCTATTAACCCTAATAAGGATTTCTACGCATTAACACATTTTAAAATTTTACTAGAATTTATAATTATCAATATTTTAAAATGGAAGAAACCCATAACTATGCTATGAATCTCATAGTACCATTGATGGGAATTGCGCCACTGCTAATGCTTTTTGTACTTAGAGGCGATAAAAAAACTAAGGTTAGAAAAAATTGGACAAGATCTACCAACTAAAATTAAACGATAAGATTAAATATTTTTTATTAGACGGATTTAAATTGTATATATGATATTTTTCGGGCTCTTAATTAATTTTTTTCTACCCATATAAGGGTTTATAAGAAATCCATCAACCTTAGAAGTAAAAAATTAATCAAACCTTCAATAAATCTCTGTTCGGTTTTCACACACGGTATTCATTTCTTTTCGCTATCTTATATGGAGCTAAAACATCTCTTTAGTTTAAAAAACATTTAGTAAAATTATCTTCGATGCCAAAAAACGAAACTCAACAATTCGCTAAGTTCTTTATTAAAGACCTAAAAATTAAAACACATAAATATCAGAGTGAAAAATCTGAAATTTCTGAATTAAGCTCTTCTTCCTCCAGTTAAAACTTTATCTTTTTTCCTCAATTGCCGATACAACAATTTTTTATAAGTGTTTCCTGTATTGGGTATCTATAAAAATTTGATAGATATTTTTAATTAAAAAATTATCGTTCTCTTTTAAGATAATTATTAAAGTAATACCTGTCGGGTAATAATTGAATTGGTATTTACACTTATTAAATTTCTTCTTTTAAAAAATAAAAATAATCTAAAAAAAAATTAAGATTTTAAAAACTGTGCAAATATACCTTAGTTTCATTTGAGTGATATGACCAAACCCATTCAAAGAAAAACCACGCTTAAATGGAGTCCTGATGGAGAATTATCTTCTGTTGATATGACCAGAATAATTCAACTTCTTGCTAACAAAGAATTAACAGAATGTGCATTAGCGTGTGATGCTAATAAAAGATCTTCAGAGATATTATTTCACTTAAAAGACCGTTAATAAGTGCATTTACCTAAAAAAGTTTTGTTAACTTATCGAGAAATTTAATCGTTCAATAGTATATTTAAATACTTCTGATTAAAAAAAAATATGAAAACGGCACAAGACAGATATTTTGAATGTTTAGAAGTTTGTATTGAGGATGAGCAGGGAAAGTCTTGTCGTCAAGTATGTGCACCTATTTTAAATGATGATCCATATGATCATCCTACAGTTCCAATTATTAATAGTAAGTAAATACTTATTTCGGGAATATTAAATTTCTAATGTTTATTAAATATAATTGGATTTTTTAATAGTTAATTATTAATTCATACTAATTTATATGTTAATGGCCACTTTTTTGATTGGGAGTTCAATTCTAAAAATATTATAGCTACAATGTATTTATAAACTATCAGATCATGGATACACCTATTTCGCATATCAATTCATTAAATGCAATTCTAGCTTTGTACGTAATTTGTTATCAAATATCTATATGCACCGATTGGAGTTGGATCCCAATGAGTAAGGAAGATTATCAACTACCTTATCAGGATAAATGGAGCCGTGTTGGATAAAAATTACTTCAGAATATTCTAAATATACTCTTTTTATTTAAAAATATAGTTAAAGATCTTATGGGTTTTTCTACATTTTTTAATTTGTTAAATTTATAATTAAGAAAGAATATGTTGCTCTCGTAGATCTAACTAACTGTAATTAATTAGATGTTCTGAACTACGTGAAACAAGCCAAATGAGTATCCACCGATAAGAATCCAACCAAGTATTGCCGAAATGATAGTAGATCTTCTGTTATGCCTTCTTATGGCGTTCTCGATCATTTCATTTACATCATCTCTGTTAATCAAATTTGTAGATTTTGGATTGGTAGAAGTCATAGTTTTATGTAAATTTGATGCTTTGAGATTAAATTTGAAACCTTGTTTAAAAAATTCCTTACAAGGATGGAGTTGCTTGTGGGAAATAAGTCGAAATTAATCTCATGAGATGTCCGATGAGTTCAAGAAGAAAGCATCTTGTGTAAACATTTGTAAAGATCATAATAGATTTTTTTGCTGATCGTGTAGGTAAAATCACTTGATTATGATTTTCATCAAAGTTTTTGTTGTGGCAGCAGAAATTTTGTGTTTATCGAGAATTTATTTGAATTTTCAAGAAAGCCCGATTTTCTCTGTTAATCCTGAAATGATTGATAGCAAGCTTATTCAAGAGATATTAGTGTTCAACTATTATGTTTAATTAGGTGTTTTAAATGCTGTCTTATTGGCTCACTTCTTTTGCTTTAAAGCTTAAATATATAAATCAGGTTTTGAAGTTAATACTTAAGAGTAAATATAGGAAATAAAGTGTCTCATTGAAGGCCTAATCTTCGTTAACATGATTTTACAGGGTATGGTTATTTAATGAATTATTAGATGATATTAAAATATAAAATCGATAAATCAATCCTGTAATGCTATGTAAAGATTAACTTGCTAGTTGTTGTTCTAGAGTGGATTATCTATCTATAAGCAGTTAAGAATTATTTTCGTTATTGTCTTTTTCATGCTTTTCTAATAGTTTTCTAGTTAGAAATGGATATGAAGCTTGATGCTTTTCCTTCCATTCTTTGTGTTCTTTTATCTGCTTTTTTAACTTCTCTAGACTTTCTTTCTCTTCTGGGTAAAACCTCTCTAAATATTCGGGACTTAGATTTATATTGCCTTCAAATTCATATACCATTTCTTCGAATGACTCACATATGCCTAGTATATCTGCCATGAAATCCTCGAACTCATCGATATTTATTTCTTGAAGTACTTTCCTTAATTTACTTTGACTTGTTTCCTCAGGTTCCCATTCTTTTTTTAATACGTGTAATAGATTTAATTGCCCAACCCTATCAAGAAGATCCCATTTGGATGCATCATCAGCGGAATAAAAATAAGAGCCATCACCAGACTGATAGAATTTTACTCTTTCTTTATCCATTTATACTGAAAAAAGATTCTATTAAATCTTCTCTAATAGGTTTTACGT
Organism: Prochlorococcus sp. MIT2308; assembly: GCF_059772345.1. Taxonomy (NCBI): domain Bacteria; kingdom Bacillati; phylum Cyanobacteriota; class Cyanophyceae; order Synechococcales; family Prochlorococcaceae; genus Prochlorococcus; species Prochlorococcus sp. MIT2308. The sequence continues at coordinate 130,025 of NZ_CM186283.1, forward strand.
GGCTAAGCATTTGCTTCATTAACTTATCATTGTATTTTAGTGTTTTGTAATGTATTAAAAAATGTTTTTGAATTATCATCATTACAATAGCATTTCTTTTGTCAGGAATCTATTTTTTGTTTGTTTTTAGATTCAATTCTTTGAAGTATTTACATTGTATTCTGACTAATTAATTATAATTTTTTTATTCAAAGAAATCTAATGGAAAGGGACCAATAGTTTTTGAACTCAATGAATTATCATAATTTTGACAGCTAATTAATATCCCTTCTCCCAATCCATATTCAATTCTTGCGTGAATTTCACCTGTTTTTTGATTCGCTTTTAAGAAGACTGGGCCTTCAGAACTTGGAAATGTAATGCATTTCATCGCTTTGTATTTAAATTTTTCTTCTAAGCTTCTAATTGCATTAATTCCTTTTTGTAACGAAGGTGCCATAATTCCGATAGTTATCCAATCTGACTTTTTAACAAGATTCCTAAGTTCATTAAGAAGTATCGTTGATTGTTTTTTATTTAATGTAGGAGCTGATCTCAATTTATCAAGATCTTCTAATTTGCATATTTTAAGATCTCTATTTGACATTTATATTTAGATTTTAGATATTTTATCAGCTACATCTCATATTTGCTATTATTTAATTGGTTAATACTAATTTTATGTTTATTTAATTCAAGTTATTCTAATTAAATTTATTAACAGTGTCTAATCTAAAATACATCAATTCTTGTATCTAAGAAAAAAATTCTTTTTTATAAGAATGTTCTTCAATTAATTATTGGAATCTATATAGCCACCTATTCAATTTAGATTGTTCGATTCTTTTCTCCTTCTAGATTCATGGAGTATTTCCAGTTCATTATAGATATCACGTAATGTTTGTTGTATTTGCTCTGTCTTCTCTATTGCTCTAATCGAGTTCATCGCTTTTAGAAGGCTTTCTTTAGCTTCTATCAAACCTCTACATTGGGGGCTGCCAGCTTCGGAGGACATCTTATTATGTTGATTCTATGAAATTATTATAACTATTTTTCAACCTTTTTAAATATTTTTTTTTTTTACTTCTTCATCTTCACTTTAGATTCTGAGGCTTGACGAAACCTATTTTTTTATTTAAAAACACAAATAAGACTTTATTTTTTGATGGCAAAAGTAGAAAACTTAGAAGCTCCTATTGGTTGGCTTATAGATCCTCACAATAAATGGGCCATTCATTTTGATTTTAAAAAGGGATCAAATGAAAAGGAAATCAACAATACAGATTTCACTATAGATATGTGGGGAGTTGTTCCAAACGGAAAACCTATGAAGTTTAAAAGTAGAAGAAAGGTCACAAAACAGGACTCTCAAAAGACTTGGCAGCAATTGATTGATTCCAATTGGGTTGAATTTGATTGCAAAACGACCAAGACAGCATGAAACAAAATTAAGATTTTACATTATTCTGTTTACTAGTTATTATCAATTTGGTTATTTTATGGGTTTAAAATTGCTATATATGTTCAATAAAATTTTCAAGCTATGTATCATATTTTCAGCTGTAATTTCCTCGTGGACATCAATTGTTTTGTTGTCTAATTCAACATTTAATTTAGAAATTAAGGAATTAATAAATAAAATTTATCTAAATCAAAAGAATTTTATGTACAATGTAAAGGATTTGTCTATTTTTTTGTTGAAAGATGCCAATCAACGTTTTTCTGAGAATGATAAAGACTTATTTAATGTACAAATCAACGAAAATAGATAAATAATTTAGATCTTTCAAATTTTATTGATAAATGAAAACACCAATATTTATTTTTTAGTAACTATTTGTTTTCAATTTATTAAAAGATGAAAAAATATCTTGCCCTTTCTGGAATTATATTCAAGTATTTTCTTTTCATTTTACTTTTCTCTAAAATCTAGACTATGACAAATGGCTGTTCTCACTACTCAATCTTACTTTTCAATGATATCCATGCTAGCTCTCTAGATATGTTTGAATTTTAAAAATCTATTTATAATATTTCAACTAATTAAGTACATCTTAAATATACACTTACTAATTAATCTAGATTTAATCCTCTTTTTTTAATAATTATGTTAGATTGTAAAAAACAATCTATTTGCATCTACAGCAAATGAATAATATATTATTTAACTTGAATAATATAAGGACAGAAATATCTTTTAAATCAGTTGATGAACTTCGCGGAATTTTATCTTTTTATCAAAGAAACAACCTTAATAAAATTAATATACCTTGTAAAAACAATTTAAAAAAAGATTTTCTATTAAAGTCCATTAAAATAGCAAAAGAAGAGTTTCCGAATGTTGATATTGTCCCTCATTTTAGTATTCTCCATGAATTCAGAAGAAATAGACAAAATACTCAGGATTCGTTTATTAAATTTCTACAGATTGTAAAATATTTGGGCTGTAAGCAAATACTTCTTGTATCTGGTTCTCAAAAAAGGTCGACTTTAGATTCTGTTGCTGCTTTATCCTTTCTTAAGGATAATCCCGTATCTCATACTAAAGACTTATCTATTGGAGTAGCATTCAATCCTTATTTGCCTACTTTTTTGTTTGAAGAAGAGATTATTAGACTGGAAAAGAAACTTGAATCTGGTTTAGTGGGCTCAGTCTGGATTCAATTTGGTACAGATCATAAACTTCTACAAAACAGAATTAAAATATTAAAAAATATTGTAAATAATACTATGAAAAATAAATTTAAGAATTCAAATATTAAGTTTTTTGGGAGTATTTTAATTCCTTCAAAGCAATTTCTAGCTAGATTTAAGTACAGGCCGTGGAAAGGAGTATATTGTTCTACTGAATTCTTAGAATCATTAGACTTTGCCAACAGCGTAGTGAAAGATATATTATTAATCTATAAACAGAATATGATCTATCCAATAATTGAAACTATGATTCTTTCGGATGATCATTTTAAAACATTAAATAATAACTTTCTAAATAAATCTTAGTAATAACTTAAAAATATTACCAAAATATGAATATCATTCTCATCTATTAAAAAAATTTATCTTTTCTCTATTGTTCTTGCTGGTCAAGTTATATATTTCCTTTTATTTTTATATTAAGTCCTTTGATTGGATGAAGAGATCGTGTTCTCTTGAATTTTTTAAAAAATTGGTGATTGGTTTAAAGGAATGAATCCTTTTGTCTTTTTCATTACTCTTATCTTTTTGATGATAGATAATATTTTTTCTTTGATAGCAGTTGATATCGATACTTCCTTTAGGTATTTCAATACGAGTATACCTGCGTTTTTTTATTATCGAATTTAGCTATGTCTTTATGGTTTTTCTTTTAATACCTATCACCTCTTTTGCTTCCCTTGAACTTATTTTTAGTTCAGCCGTTCTTCGCGGTCGAAGCAAAATTCCATTAATTTATTATAAAGCGATATGAAAAAATGTTTTCATCACGAAAAAACAAAGTACAAAAGATCGTTCCTCAATCAAATTCTTTTGCTGCTGAGACCTTTTTATTGAGGAGAGGCTCCGAAGCTACTCGCTACAAGGTTGTTGCATTGATGATGTTCATCGCTGGATTTGGACTTCTTACTTTAGGTACTTGGGTACTCAATGATTTTAATTTTCTCACCTTCACCAATTAATAATTTAGAGTTCCTATATCTACTGTGACTAACAAAAGTACTTTGTATATTTAGCTGTTCTCTATTGTATTTCTGATTCATATCTGTTTTTATCTAGTAATCTGGTTTGGAGTCTTTATTTTTGAATGTCAAATTCTTGGGATAAATATTTTTCTCACTATTCTGACTGGGATGAGGCTCATTGCTTTAATGTAAGACTGGAACTGAAGTTTGAAGAGAATATAAAGAGTTTAGGTTATGTTGAATACGTCAACTCAGACGATTTGTATATTTGTGAAAATAATATTGCTAACAAAGCTTTCCCTAAAAGTAAAACATACATTAAAAATAAAAATGAGATAAAGTTGTCTTTTGAAGTCCCTTACGATTGGTCAATCGATACAGATTGGGAGGATAAAGCTCTCGTTCTGCTTGGATTGCCTGAAGAATGGGTAATAGACTCATCAGTCGAAGATAACTGAATTTTTGAGTACAACATTTTTAGCTATGATTTGATAAATTTTTGATTTATTTCTAAGAATAGAAAATAAGCGTAAGTCCTTTTTGGGTGAGATGAAATTCTCTCTCTTCACGACTTAAATCCATAGATAATTCCTCCCCTTCTTTAATTGCTTGCTCATATGGAGGTTTTGAAGGAGAAATTCCTTTATAAATCGCTGCAATTCCCAGTGGAGTTGCATTCCATGCGAAATTAGCTGTCTCTCCAATTGGAGGCTGATTTAATGCTTCTTCAAGGAGATTAGAGGAGTTTGATTTTGGGCGAGTTGTTACTGTCATGTTTATATTTAAAATTTCTTATAAAAAAAACTTTTTGGGTGATCCTTAGAAGAACTAATACGACTACTTTCTAATCCATTGATTTGATTTATGCGTGATTTTTGTTGATCTCTGCATTCTTTTGAATACCTTCCTGTTTTCTTTTCTTTAATCGGGTTAATTTTATCAATAATTTTAAACTACTCTTATTATTTATTTAGAATATTTTTTGAAACATAATGAACTGCTGAAACTGTTGAAATAGCTATTGATTATAGTTTTATCTTGGATCTTATAATTAAATCTATGTCTGATATCAATTCATAATGATCTCTATGTTTGAAAGATGATCTATTTAGATTATTTTTCACTTTAAAAGTTTTTTATTATCAAATTATTAGAAAATATAATATCAAATTAATTCATAGCAATCAAGGCTTCCTCAATTGATATACCTAATACCTTTGTTTGATTGTTTTTTCTTTTGCTTGAAATTATAGTTATCATCTTATAAGCATTCTCTAGCAAAGATAGCCATTCCTTTTTTTATGAAGGAGAAGTAGATTTATTTAGAACAAAAAATTTGATTTACTTTACTAATCCGTTAAATTTAAAATATTTTATTAATCTTTTACTTATTATTTCTTATAAAATCCATTCATCTATCATTATTTGGGCTTTTTCCAGTTCATTGTTTGCTTTATGCTCATTAATTCTTCTTAGCGCTGTAAATGCCATCTCTCCTTTTTCCCAAAAAGTAATCCCACTCATAGGGCTTAGAAGATTAGATTCACCACTAGAATTTGTATGATTTTTTGGCATTAGTTCAACAAAAAATAGGTATTTTTTTATTTGAGCTATATAGTTAGTTAACTTCATTATTAGAATAGACTACTACGTGTCACTTATATGGAAACAAAAAAGAGGTGAATATATTTTTTAAGTTTTTATTCTTCAAGCAATGGATTTATTAATTTGTTTGGCTTTTTAAAGTTTTTTGTCTTCAGGAAATTCAGGCTTCTCTTTCTTTTTTCTCCTACCGTCTGAAAGCTCTAGTAAAGTTGAAAGTTGCTCGTATACTGATCTTAGTGATGACAACTCGGGAAGTAGACCATCGTTCCTCAGATCTTCATCCATGTATCTAAGCTCTTGTCGTACATACGAGAGAATAGATTTTGCTTCATCTCTTTTAGGGCCAGCCATATTTTTTTATTTTTTGAAAAGATACAACAAAAAAGAACTGAATTAAGATTTCAACTGCGTATCAAGACAATGTGTTTGTTGGTAAAATCTTCTGTTTAATTTAAATGAAGTCAACTTCTTTTATGATTTTATTTAAAAATATCTTTTATTTATTGAATAAAAGTTTGATTTAAATAAAATGTATATTATTTATTTAAACTATAATTTACTGGAGTCTATCGTTTGGTCGTATCAGATCTTGTCATTATTGGTGGTGGCGCTTCTGGCTTTATGGGAGCAATTACAGCTATTAATAAGGGCCTTGGTTCTGTTGTTGTACTAGAAGGTACCTCAAAAGTTCTTGAGAAAGTTAGAATTAGTGGTGGAGGTAGATGTAATTTAACGAACTCATGTTGGGATATTTCTAATTTGGTAAATAATTATCCTAGAGGAGAAAAACAACTAATAGGCTTGTTTAATAGATTTTCTACAGTCGAAGCATTTGCTTGGTTTCAAAAAAAAGGACTTAGTCTTAAGATAGAGAAGGACGGACGTGTATTTCCTAGTTCTGATTCTTCTGAAGACGTAATAAAATGTTTAACAGCAGTTGCAAAAAAATCTGGCGTAAAGATAATTACTAATTCTCATGTGAAGAAAATAACAAAAAAAAAAAATTGTTTTAATTTATTAGTTAAAGGTAATAATTACTTTGAAGCTAAAAATATTTTAATTTGCACTGGGAGCCATCCCAGTGGGCGCAGACTTGCTTTAAGCCTTGGTCACTCAATTGTTCAGCCTGTGCCATCTCTTTTTTCATTATCAACCTCTGAAAAATCATTAACTTCTTGTTCAGGGATAACTTTAAATGTTAATGCTGAACTTACCGTTAACAAAAAAAAGTATGCTGAGACAGGTTCTATCCTGATTACCCATAAAGGCTTTAGTGGCCCTGTTGTTTTACGCCTTTCTGCATTTAGTGCTAGAAATTTATATTTAAATAAATATAAAGGTGAACTAAGAATAAATTGGCTTTGTATGAGTGAAAACGATGTTAGGAAAAAACTTGATTTGTATAAATTAGAAAATGGTAAGAAGGTAGTAATTAATAATAAACCCTTTCATAATTTGCCAAGAGGCCTATGGCGAGCACTTCTTTTAACCTTAAACATTGAGAGTAAATTAAGATGGGCAGATTTATCTAAAAGCCAAATATATTCGATAGTAAAATGTTTAATAATGAATAATTATCTAATAAATAGTCGTGGTCCTTATGGAGAAGAATTTGTAACAGCTGGTGGGGTATCTCTAGATGAAATTAATTTTAAAACCATGGAAAGTAAGATTTGTGAGGGTTTATTTTTTGCAGGCGAGGTATTAAATATTGATGGTGTTACGGGTGGTTTCAACTTCCAGCATTGTTGGACAAGTGCTTGGGTAGCAGGAAATGGAATTTCGGTTAAATGAATCAAACCGTGATTTGATTTTATGCGATAAATTTAGCTAAGTGAAGCAATCAAAGCTGGTATCGCAATTATGATAATTCCTATGGATGCTGTAGCCGCAAGAAGAGATGTGCTCACGAGTACTCATAAATTTTGAAAAATTTTAATACCCCAATCAAAATCTTGTTGTGAGTATTAATACTTTTCAAGGTAATTATTTACTCTACATCTGAGAGACTTTGAACTCTTGATAGAATATTTCTTTGATTAGACTTTTTCAAAATTTGAATCCTAAATTCATGTGTTCATTGGTTTCAAATTATTAGGGTTTTGAACAGAAATACATCAGAACCTCGATAAGTATTAATACTTATCATCTTTTTTGAGGTTCCTCGTATCCACACTTTGCATGCGTCTGCAATTAAAGTTCATTTTAGCGAATTTAGGTCAAATTGCTTAGTTCCATCATCTATAAAACCATACTTAAGGATTTAGCAATCCTTGTTTTGAGAGTTTTTACTGGTGCCTTGCTCATTCACCATGGATTTGAAAAATTAAATGACATAAATAACTTTGCTGATGCATTTGTGCGTCCTCTTCATTTGCCTTTTCCTATTACTCTCTCTTACGTGGCTGCTGCTTCCGAGATTGTTGGAAGTTGGTCATTGATAATTGGCCTTGGTACAAGGTTAGGGGCTACTGCAATTTTAGGTACAATGAGTGTGGCCATCTATCATGCTTTGGTCACCTCAGGTTTTAATATTTATTTGTTAGAGCTACTTGCTCTCTATTTCTCTTCTGCTATTTCAATAATTTGCTTAGGACCTGGAAAATTCTCAGCTGATTATTTGATTAATGAAGTTTTTATAAATAAAACAAACCCTATCGGAGTAACGTCTAATAAGAAACCAATTCAGAATAGTAAGCCTAGTAAAACTAAAAATATTGATAAAAAACCAAAGCAAGACAAATTTTTTGAATTTCCTTTCTCTAGTTTCTTGTCATCTTAAGTAAATTTTTATTATTTTACATTATTTTCTCTTTTTTTCATTGACAAGTAAAACCACATCCAAGTAGGTAAAGTAATAAAAAAGCCAATTAAAAATATATAACTTCTTGTAGTTTCCCATGAAGCTTCATAACAACTTTCTTTGATTTCTCTAGTACTTGTAACTTTTGAGCTCAAGGTTCTGCAAATATTAAGTCCATGAATGCTCAAAGTTCCATAAGTTATGGCAGTGGGTACAGTAGCTAGGAATATTGCAATTATTAGATTGCCTATTCTCAGATTGAGTTCTTTTCTTTTTTTATAATCCATATATATATTCTTAACCATCTATTACGAATAGCCCAGTATAGTTTTTATTTTTTTACAAATTAGGAATCACGCTTTCTTTATAGTGTTTTAAATTAATCGGGCTCGCATATAGAGAAGTTGATTCTGGTAAATTTTCCATAATCAATATTTTATAAATAATTAAGTGTGTTTGAATAATCTTGATTTAGTCGAACTTTATAAACTTTGTAAAAATGCAGATGCTTATCATACTTATCTTAAGCTAAAATCAAAATATTGAAGCAATTTAATCTATTTTATAATGTCTACTAGTAAGAGAGAGGAAGTTAGTTCTCATTTGCGTTATATCAGGCAGGAACTAAGAGACTTGGATCAAATGCTTGGTCAATACGGCTTGTTGCCTGAGTTGTCAGAGCTTAAAGAGGTATATAATTCCTTGGATGCTTTACATCAATTGCTTTCAGGTAAAGTTAAAAAGAAACCCAAACCTGAATTTGATGATTAATAAAATTAACTAGTTAACAATTGGTATTTTGAATTATTTCTTAGTGGATTAATAGATTATTTTTAAATTTATGTAATTAACATTATATATTTGGGCTTGCAAAAAAAAAAGAACTACTAACAATATACAAACAAGGTAATCAATCAAGCTAATGACTGGAGAAACTTTAAAAATCAGTATAGGTGGAATGATTGAAAACCATATCAATCAGATTGATTGATATGGTCCCTAAAAGTCATCTCAGGCATAGCTTTTGAACTCCTGGTGTTGTGAATAAATGGATTTGAGAAAAGAAATTCATCTGAAATTTTAGCAAAAGAAACTTCTTTATGGACTGCTCCTTGAGGGGTATAACAATCGTTTCTATCTTTTTTAGGCTTAGTTAGAAGAATAATTTCTTTCTAAAATGTCATTAACAATTACTTCTTTCACAAATACTTGGATTACAACAGCCATTGGTATTGCTAATAACAAACCTATTGGTCCAAAAAGGATAGTAAATATAAATTGCGCGGTAATTGTTAGTCCCGGCAGTAACTTAACTTGTTTGTGCATTATTGAGGGTGTTATTAAATAGCTTTCAATATTTTGAATTACGATGTATAGGCCTAAAACAGCAAATGATTTCCATGGGGTATCTAGTAAAGCAACAGAAAGAGGGAAAATGGTACTAATTGTTGGCCCTACATTTGGAATAACATTTAAAATACCTGCGATTAAAGCATTAGCAATTACTAATTTTATTCCCAATAAATACAGTCCAATAGAAGCAAGTATCGCTACACAGATTGAGCTAAGGACAACACCAGCCATCCAACTACTTAAGGCATTACCACATGTCGATAAAATTGTTCTTGCTCGCCTTCTGTAAAATGAAGGAACTAACAATATAGCAACTTCTCTATATGAATTTGGCTGTAAAGCTATCATTAATCCAACAGAGACTATGAATAATAGTTGAATAATTCCTATGCCAACATTACTTACTAAATTTATTAACTTTGTAATGCTATCTGTTACACCACTGGCAAGGGTTGCACTGTCTGGGATAATACTAAGCTGATTCGATAATAATGTCCTATCAGTTAGGTTTGGAATACTATCTTTATATATGATTTCTGCAAAATTAAAAAAAGAATTTATTATAAGCTCCCTTAGCTTGCTTGCTGCTGATGGTATCTGATTTATTAGCTCCTGAAATTCACTGGTGAACTGAGGTATTATTAAAACTATTAAAACACTTGATATTACTACCATAGATATTATTGTTATTCCTAAAGAAATCCATCTTGGTATATGAAAAAATTCACGAATTTTGCCAGTAATAGTGCATAGCGCCATTGCTATAACTATCGAAGCAAAAAATAGTATAATTATTTCTCTTAAGCTCCATAAAATTAATAAAGAAATGATTAATGATGTAAAAGATAGTAAGTTAGTGAGTTTCAATTTTGGAATTTAATTATTAGTCAATGAATTTGCATATCTTATAGAAAAACGCATGAATCTTTCAAATTCTTTTTCTGAATTCCAGCTATATGTTGACGTTACTTCTTTAATATAATTTCCTGAAATATACAAATCAACATTTTTTGTTAAAAGCTCACCTTCTTGATCGATTAAATACATTTTTTTTATCGATTTGAAGTTTTCTAATGTGATTGTTTTAGGGGTGAAAAATTTATATACCGCTTTACCTTTTTTGCCATCCAAGTCTCTGAACATACGTATTTCAGGACGACCTTTTTCGCTTTCTCCTTTGACGAATTGAATTGAAACAGTCTTCTGGATTTCTTTCATCTCTCCTTTAGATGTTATTGATAGTTATCCTCTTGTATGAAACTATAAGGGATTGAGGTTCTTCTTTAAGATTTTAGTTAAAGATGATTTTAGACTTAGGCCGCTAAGATCAATGGAGTCTATATTTTTTCTTTTTTTAAGTTCGTATTCATAGCATTTATCGTAATAATCCAGCATTGCTTCACAGGCTTTTGGCCATTCTTTTCGCCTGATCGCAAGTAGTGCTTCTTTTGTTCTTTGTGGACCTAATCTTTTTTGTATTCTCTCTACAGCTTCTTCTAATTCATTTTGAGAGTTTTGACCATAAAGATTGACTAAATTTTCTATACGCTCATTCTTAGTTTTTATTATTTCAAGAATTGGTGCTTTCTTCATTTTTAAATACAACATATTTGGTATGCGACATTTACCTAAATTAGAACTTTCAGCCTCTATCCATATTTCAATAGCTTTGTTATTTTTGTGAAATTCATCAAGAGACTCTGCGAGGATGTTTTCAAATTGTTGAGTTGTAGGTTGCTTCTTCATGCCTAATGAACCAAAACTACTTCCTCTATGATTGGCAATTCCCTCTAAGTCAATGACATATATATCTTCTTTATTGATGTAATTGAGTAAATCTGTTTTTCTTGTACCTGTTTTACCTCCTATTAGTCTTATGGGTAAATCAGCCTCAAACTGATCTAAAACCCATTTCCTATAACTTTTATATCCACCTTCTAATAAATAGGTCTTAATTCCAATTGTTCTTGCAAGCCATGCAAAAGCTCCAGATCTCATTCCACCTCTCCAGCAATAAATTCTTAATGAGTTATCTCCCCCCTTCTTTTCTGTAATTGTTTTTATCATTACGTCCAGTAGTTTTGAAGTACTTGGGAGTGTAACTTTTAAACCATTAAGGACTGCTTTTAAGCGACTCTCTCTTTTATAGCTTTTCCCTATCATTTCTCTTTCCAAATCAGAAAACAAAGGAATATTGATAGCGCCTGGCCAATGACCTTGAGAAAATTCGTTAGGACTTCTTACATCAACTATTGGGCTGGTTAAATTCCGAAAATCCGTTACGGGATAACCTGAATTGGTAGGTTTCTCTGACATAGTATTAGTGCTTAGGTCATTTTAGGCCGGCAGTAGATTATGACTGAAGAAAAATCACATCCAAATAAAGAAAGCATAGAGGAGTTCTTGGAGTCTTTCAGAATGGCTTCAGAAAGAAAGCAGCTAGGCTTGTTGAATGTTTTAGAAGAACGAGTTGAGGAGCTTCTTTCCCTAGGATCGTCTTTAATGTCTAGATTTGATCCCTGTTCCTGTGACTGGGTTGCTGGTTTTATTTTGCAACTAATTCATAAAACTGATAATGATTTTATAAAAAATACTCTTAATTGCGAGGACTTTTCTTGGTTCACAGCATCTTCAGAAGTTGGGTTTGATTATTCACCTTTACAGCAATATTTATTAAATGAAAGTTTTGAGGATGCTGACCGTTTTACAAGCTCGAAACTTAGAGAGCTTGCAGGGGAAAAGGCTGTAAAAAGAGGATATGTTTATTTTTCTGAGGTTGAATTAATACCTACTATTGATTTATCAACTTTGAATAAATTGTGGATTGTCTATTCTAGAGGGAAATTTGGTTTTACAGTTCAAGCAAAAATACTAGATTCCGTAGATGGAAGATATGACAAACTTTGGCCTCGAATAGGATGGAAAAAAGATGGGGTTTGGACTAGATATCCCAAAGCATTTAATTGGTCCATCGAAGCACCAAACGGTCATATGCCATTAGTTAACCAGCTTAGAGGAGTTCGATTGATGGATGCCTTGCTAAATCATCAAGCGTTAAAAGATCAAACCTAACCATTTAATTATGAATGTTTAAATTTTCATCACTTAATACTATTTATGACCTAAATTTAATTTATGAATTTTATTTATATACTAATTCTTTGTTCAGAAAATTAATTTACTAAAGATGTTTTAATTAATTGTGGAGCCTTCTAAAAACTGGGCTGTATTTATTCAACCCTCTACTTTACAACTAGCATCATTTGTTGAGACTCTTTTAGAGCCTGTAATATGCAAAGAAACTGCACAAAAAGTTGAATTGGGTTTGCATGAGGCTCTTGTTAATGCTGTTGTTCACGGAAACTTATCTAATCCTAATAAAGTCGTTCGAGTTAGAAGAATACTTACTCCTAAATGGTTTGTATGGCAAATTCAAGATGAAGGAATAGGCATAGTTAAAAACAAAAGGCTAAATTCTTTACCTCAAGAAATTGATGCAAATAGTGGAAGAGGAATTTATTTAATTCATAAATGTTTTGATGATGTTAGATGGAGTAACAAAGGCAATAGATTGCAACTATCACTAAAAAAGTAATGCTTTAGTGGTTTTTACATCCTGTATCTCTTACCTCTTCTTTTATCCATAATATTGCTTGATTGAGTAGGTTTTCTATTTCTATTTCGTCTCCATCATTAATTAATTGTGATATTGCAGAAATAATCAACTCAGCACTTCTCCTTCTTTTATTTCCCCTGAGTTCATGCCAATTATAATTATTTATACTAATTTCCTTGTGAAGATCTTTAGCTAAAGATTTGGCTTTCTCTGACCAGATGCATTTATTTTTTTTGACCATAATATTAAGTTGGTTTAAAGGTGTTTTTAGATACTTTTTTTATAAAATTAAATTGGTTTATTAGCTTTCCATACTTTAGTCATGAAATGCGATTCAGAAGTTATTGATGAAAACCCACTTTCATTTAATCTTAAATGAATGTCGTCTATTATGTAGTCCCTGTAATAAGGTTCATGAAATATTTTATGAAAGTTTTCCATAATTGAAGTGAATTTTGGAGAATCCTCTATCTGTATGGAGTCAGCAAGAACAAGAGTTCCTCCAGGTTCTAACAACCTAAAGCATTCATTCAAAACATTCTGTCGTGCATCTCTAGGAAGCTCATGAAAAAGGAAAACACAAGTTAATGCTTGAAAACTGTTTGATGAGTAAGGCATATTTTCTGCATTTCCTTTAGTAAGTTGGACGAGATCACCACTTCTCGAACTTAGATATTTACTAGCCTGTTTTAGGTATGAACCTGATAAGTCCAGACCATACAGTTCTACTTCAGGTAAAGCACTTTGTATTTGCTGGAGAGTTCTTCCTGTCCCAGTCGCAATATCTAAAACTTTTACTTTTTTTGAGCTTTCAGATAAATATTTTTTTAGACCACTTTTTAAAGGAGATAAAATTCTTCTTCGCATAGCATCGGCTGTTCCGTTAAAAAGTATTTCAACTTGTAAGTCGTAAATTTCAGCGGAATGATCACTTAAATATCCATCTGTTTGATGATGAAAATTTTGTAAATAGTAACTTGGGTAATCTTCCTCATTAACATTTCGCGGAATTTCTCTCGTTTTATTCTTTTTACGTCTTTCCCAGGTCTTGGGCATATCAAGCCAAATTAAAGGATATTTTTTTGCCCATTCCAACCAAGGTGCTTCGAAAAGTTGAGATTTTGGGTAAATTCCTGCCTCTGCTTCTTGCCAATCAACTTTTTCAAGTCGTTCCATCGATCTTCTAACTTCTTTTAATAACTCTTGATCGATTGGAAAATTATCTGGGACAACTTCTGGTGCAAAAACTTCCATTAATTTAGTACTCAACTCTTTGTGAGCTAAGCCAGCCAGTGTTTTCCCCTGTTGAAGAGTGTAATAAGCAAATTTTTTAAGGCTTGGCTTTGCCATAAACCGTTGATTAATTTTTTTTATTATCTAACAGATTCGATTGATTAGTGACCAGTTAACCAAAAAAAAAATTAAGGACAATGCAAAATTCTTGCTTTGTCCCTAATTTTTTTAGCTCTAATTTTATAGTTAAGAGTTTGTTTTAGGCGTCGTAGTACATAGTGAATTCATGAGGGTGAGGCCTTTGCCTTAACTGTTGAACCTCTTCGTATTTAAGATCTATCCAATTGTCAATGAAATCGTTAGTAAATACTCCTCCTTCAGTTAAATATTTGTTGTCACTTTTCAATGCCTCTAATGCATCATTCAACGAGGATGGAACAGTATCTATTTTTGATAATTCTTCTGAAGGAAGTTCGAAAAGGTCAACATCAACTCCATCACCAGGATCGATTTGATTTTTGATCCCATCAATACCTGCCATCATCATTGCAGAGAAAGCAATATAAGGGTTGGCTAACGCATCACCGGATCGGAATTCAAGTCTCTTTGCTTTTGGACTTGGCCCAGTCAAAGGAATTCTGACAGCCGCTGATCTATTGCCCTGCGAATAAACTAAATTAACAGGTGCTTCAAAACCAGGAACTAATCTTTTGTAACTGTTGGTAGTTGGGTTTGTAAATGCAAGGAATGAAGGCGCATGTTTCAGGATCCCTCCTATGTACCATTTAGCTGTTTGAGATAAATTGGCATAAGTACCTTCTCCGAAGAATAAAGGCTGACCACTTTTCCATAAACTTTGATGGACATGCATTCCTGTTCCATTATCATTGAAAACTGGCTTAGGCATGAAAGTTGCGGTCTTGCCATATTTCTTGGCCACATTTCTAACGATATATTTATAAATCATCACATTGTCTGCAGCGTTGATTAGGGGTGCGAATTTCATCCCTAGTTCATGCTGCCCAGCTCCTGCTACTTCATGGTGATGTTTTTCAATAGGTATTCCTAGTTCACCCATCAAAAGAAGCATTTCAGACCTCATGTCTTGAGCGGTGTCATTTGGAGAGACAGGGAAATATCCTTCTTTGAGTTGAATCTTGTATCCAAGGTTGCCACCCTCCTCAACTCTACCTGTGTTCCAGGGAGCTTCAATGGTGTCTACGCTATAAAAACTCCCGCCTTCCCCTGAATTGTATCGAACGTCATCAAAAATAAAGAATTCTGGTTCAGGGCCAAAGAATGCAGCATCTGCGACACTAGTGCTTGCTAAATAATCCAATGCTTTTTGTGCCAAAGCTCTTGGACATCTGGAATATGGTTCTCCACTTCTTGGCTCCTGAATTGAACAAATTAAGCTAAGAGTTTTGTGATGGTAGAAAGGGTCTATCCAGCTTGTTGATGGATCTGGAACCATTGCCATATCTGATTCGTTTATTGCTTTCCATCCGCGAATAGAAGAACCATCAAAAGCGAGACCCTCTGAGAAAGAGCTCTCTTCAATAAGATCTGAAGTTACGGTTAAATGTTGCCATTTGCCATGTAAGTCAGTGAATTTTAGATCTATTAGCTCAATGCCCTCATCCTTAATTTGACGAAGAACATCTTGAGAGGTCTTGCTCATGATTAATTTGATTTACAAAATAGTTAATCAATTATGAACGTAATAAGCGGTTGCATCTCTTTTTGTATCAAGAAGCACTTTTTTTAGATTTTTAACAGAAAAATATGATTGTTTTTTTGGGTTCTAGGGCATATCTAGCAAATTCCTATTGCAATCCCTAAAAAAAACACCCCGACTTTGCCTATCGCCTTTTAGGCTCAAAGGTATATAAACCGATCTGTTTTCTTGGCCACTCAAATTCTTCCTTCTGTTGATAATCAACATCGTAAAGATTTTGGTCCAACTGTTTCCCCTGAAAGGTTATTACTTGGGCCAGGCCCATCAAATGCAGATCCTGCTGTTTTGAAAGCGCTCTCTCAGCCACCAATTGGTCATTTAGATCCTTTTTATGTGGCCTTGATGAGTGAGGTGCAAGAGTTACTTCGATATGCGTGGCAAACCAGCAATCGATTAACACTCCCTATGAGTGGGACAGGAAGCGCCGCGATGGAGGCAACACTGGCAAATGTTGTCGAGCCAGAGGATACGGTTTTAGTAGCCATAAAAGGATATTTTGGCCATCGTCTTGCTGATATGGCAGGCAGATATAAGGCAAATGTAGAAACCATTCATAAAGATTGGGGTAATGCTTTTTCACTTGATGAAATAGAAGATGCACTGAAAAAACATAATCCAGCAGTTTTAGCAATTGTTCATGCCGAAACTTCCACAGGTGTTTGTCAACCCATGGATGGAATTGGTGATTTATGCAGAAAATATAATTGTTTACTTCTTGTAGATACTGTAACTTCTCTGGGAGGCGTTCCTCTTTATTTGGATAAGTGGAAAATTGATCTGGCTTACAGTTGCAGTCAAAAAGGATTAAGTTGCCCGCCAGGATTAGGACCTTTTTCAATGAATGAGAGGGCTGAAAATAAAATGAGCAACAGAAAAGATAAGGTTCCTAACTGGTATTTAGATGTGTCTTTACTTAACAAATATTGGGGTAGTGATCGTGTGTATCATCACACTGCTCCTGTAAACATGAATTTTGGTATTCGAGAAGCGCTTAGATTGTTAGCTAAAGAAGGATTGGAAGTTTCATGGGATAGACATAGAAAGAATGCAAAATCGCTTTGGAATTCTTTAGAAAATATTGGCTTAGAGTTACATGTTGAAGAAGAATTACGCTTACCTACTCTTACTACTGTGAAAATACCTAATGGTGTTGATGGCAAGGCTTTTACTAATCATTTACTAAGTAACTTTGGTATTGAGATAGGAGGTGGTCTTGGTGATCTGGCTGGAAAAGTATGGAGAATAGGTTTAATGGGATATAACTCGACTTCTACAAATGTAGATAGAATATTAAATATTTTCGAAACTGAACTACCTAAGTTTAGATAATATATTTTCTTTGGTAGATTCTTTTATCTTTGAACCAATCTACGATAATCTTTCTTGATTCTTCTTCCATTAGACCTCTCTCGATAATCATTTTGTGATGAGCACTTTTATGTTCCGCTAGATTTATAGTTCCACCTAGTGCTCCTCTTTTTGGGTCTTCCGATCCAAAGATTATCTTTCCCATCCTTGCTTGTATTAAAGCGCCTGCGCACATTGGACATGGCTCTAGATTTACTATCAATGTACAGTCATTAAATCTCCAATCACTAATTATCCAAGAAGCTTGTCGGAGGGCTACTAACTCAGCATGACCTAAAGGATCTTTCATCTTTTCCCTTCTATTGCCCCCATAGCCAATACACCTTCCTCTTTTGTCGAGAATAATTGCAGCAATAGGGACTTCACCTTTCTCTCCTACAAGGTTTGCTTTGGTTAGCAATCTTGTCATCCACTTTATTTTTTCTTCCTGACTCAGAGCGATTGGGTTTGACAATTTTTTAGGTCTTTGGAGAATTATCAAATAAAATACTTATCTACAGATTAATCATTTTTTTGGTTTGAACTTGATTATCCAATACCACAAATAGAGACTTATTTTCTTTGGACCCTTTCGCATCTCCTCACAATTTAGATAGAGAATTGCAATCTTTACTTGCACAAGCCTCAAGTAATCTTTGTGATTGGTTTGCTGAGTCGGGTAGTCAATCTCCATTTCCTGACTCCGTTGAATTGCCTGATGTTTATCCAGGGAGAGAAGGCGTCTCTAATAATGTTTTGTTGAGCGAACTTAAATTGTTAATGAATGGTTCCTATCGACCATCCCATCCAGGATCGCTTGCTCATTTGGACCCACCCCCTCTATCAGCTTCAATAGTAGGAGAACTGATTTGTGCAGGTTTAAACAATAATCTTTTAGCAGAAGAATTATCGCCCAGCTTGTCATCCTTGGAAAGAAACCTTTGCAAATGGTTTTGTCAGAGATTGGGTTTGGGTAATTCGTCTGGAGGTGTAGCAGCTAGCGGAGGAAGTTTAAGTAATTTAATGGCTTTAGTAATGGCAAGAAATATTGCTGGTTTAGAAAGCGATCCTAGTGCTGTCTTTTTTGCTAGTGACGATTGTCATGTTTCATTCTTGAAAGCTCTAAGGATTATGGGTTTAAAAAAGGAATCTCTACAAAGAATTCCTACAGATGAAAATGGTGAATTAAAAATTTCTTGTTTACGTTCAAGTTTAAATAAAATTAAATCTCAAGGGAAGAAATGCTTTGCTGTAGTCGCTACAGCAGGAACTACTGTCAGAGGAGCTATTGATCCACTGTTTGAAATTGCTCAATTTTGTCAAAAAGAGAAAGTTTGGCTTCATGTTGA
This sequence comes from Prochlorococcus sp. MIT2308, assembly GCF_059772345.1. NCBI lineage: Bacteria > Bacillati > Cyanobacteriota > Cyanophyceae > Synechococcales > Prochlorococcaceae > Prochlorococcus > Prochlorococcus sp. MIT2308. The sequence goes on from NZ_CM186283.1 coordinate 148,707, forward strand.
TGCCGCAATAGGTGGAATTTTTGGTCTATCTCCAATTACCTCAGAAATTGTTAAGGGGTTAGGTTCAGCTGACTCCTTAACCGTTAACCCACAAAAAATATTGGGAATCGCAAAAACTTCTTCTCTTTTACTTGTAGCTAATAAAAACCATCTTTCTTCTACATTTTCAACTGGGTTACCTTATGCCGAACCAAGTATCGGTAATGACTTTCATGGAGGAGAACTTGGAATTCAAGGAACCAGATCCGCCGAGTCATTGAAATTGTGGATTGGTTTAAGACAATTGGGCGAAGATGGTATTGATAAAATACTTTTGGAGTCTATTAAAAAAAGATGTTATTTAGAATCAATAATTGATTCGTCAAAATTTAAAATAATATCAGGACCTCTTCATCTGATGGCATTAACACCGTTAAATTGTACTTCTTCTGAAGCGTCCAAATGGTCTATAAAAACTAGAAACTCTTTGTTAGCCAATAAGTTTATGCTTTCCAGACCAATGTACGAGGATACTTATTATTTAAAGGCTGTTATGGGTAACCCTAATACTAAATTTGATGATTTAAAACTTTTAGCTAATCTTATTAATCATTCAATTATTTGATTTTAAAATGAATAATGATTTTTTTAATAAAAAAAATATTTTAGCTTTAACAACAGCATTTATATCAATTTTGATTGGCCTGATTTATTTGGCAATTGTGTTTGCTTTAGACTTTAGAGGTCCAATGAGTCCTCCCCCCTCGGAGGCCTTGATCGCGGTGGTAGTTTTTTGAATTTTTTTTCAACTAAAGGATCAATAACTCTCTCATAAGCTCTGCGAATAAAACTTTTGAAATACTCATCTCTTTTGTTTAAGTTGTAATGATATTCAACAACTTCTTGGATCCCACCATCTCCCCAGCTTTGGTCTTGCTGGAAATAAGTTATAAAACTTGCTCCAGCAACCCTTGTTAGCCAGGAGACACTTACTCCTTGAATTACTTTACTAACAACTAATGTTGGAAGCGATAAACTTAATGTGGAGCTTATTAGAGAAACTCCCCCTTTAACTAAACCCATAGTTGCAAGTATTTTACCGACCGAAAATGCTAAGTTTTTTGCTTTTTCTTTTGTGATTTCAACACCATAAATTTTTGCAATTTCAATAACCATTTGTGCATTCACCGCAGCAGCAGCGATCATATCTATGAATGGTAATGGTGTTAATATTAATACTCCGCTACTAAGCCAACCATACTTATCAATACATTTTTTAGCTGATTGACTTCTCTGCTTAACTAATAACCTTTTCCCTTCTTTACCAAGATTACTGCATTGAAGTAATATATTATCTGCTATCAACTCTTCACCTTCTTCGTGTAATATATTTGCTAGTCTTCTAATTAAACTACTGACTTCAGGCTCTGGCTGATAAGGTTTTTCTCCAGGGATTGCAATTGTCTGAGGTGATGCTGATGTACAAATAATATCTTTTGATTCAATAAAATCACAACATCTAGAATTAAGAATTTCAATTAATCTTTTCTCCTCATTTTCTCCTCTTAAGTCTATTTTATTTAATACTAGTATAAGTCTTTTCCCTAATTTAGATAAAGTTCTAATTGTTCTTGTTTCGGTAGAACGTAAATCCCCTTCTATTACTACTAACATTAAATCAGATTTACGTGCTTCTATTAACGCATTCTTTTCCCTTTCTCTTCCTCTTTCCCCTGCTTCTAGTATCCCTGGAGTATCGATTATTTTAATTCCTCTTTTAAGCCCTTTGAGCTTGAGCCTATAGGTCTCTTGTGATTTTGTTGAGCCCATTTCAGGACTAACTTTACCTACTATTCTTTTTAGCAGAGATCTTATTAATGATGTTTTGCCACTGGAGCCGATTCCAAAAACTACTAAAATAATATCGCCTCTATCTAATTCTAATGAAACTCTATTTTTTTCATCCATTAGTGCCTTTGCCTTTACTTTGTCATTAATTAACATGATTAACTGATCAAGTGTCTTTAGTGACTTTCCTGCAGCCTCTTTCTTGCTTATGACTGATAGGTCTAATAATTTCTCTTCCTTATTATTTTTGAAGATAGATTTAAAAATGTCTTTAAAATTATCTATTTTTTTTGTATAAATTAAACTACCTATTATGAAAACTGTAATAAATATTGCAGGAATATTTATTAATCTAATTATTGCCCCGACCAAGCCTACAAGTATCAAGCTAATGAATACTATGAATATATAAAATATTATTTTTTTTGAATTATATATTTTCATATGATAACTATCATTTTATTTTTTTTGAATACTTTTGACTTGATTTATCTTTAGTTTTAATTATATCAATTAAAAAACATAATATAGCAATGTTTATTGATATGTCTGCTACATTAAAAATAGGAAAATTAATTGGAACTAACTCAAAAAAATCTAAAACATAGCCTTTGAATAATCTATCAATTCCATTACCTACAGTCCCACCTAAAAGGTATGTAAGTCCAATAAAATTCCAAAAAGATTTTGGTGGAAATTTTAATATGATAATAATTAGTATTAAAGTGGCTAGAATACTTATGATAGTGAGAATATTTGTTGAATTGCTGAAAATACTAAATGCAGCGCCTTTGTTTTTTACTAGTGTGAAATTTAATAAATTAGGAATAATATTTTTTGATCTTTCAAAGCCTAATATACTTAACATTAAAAACTTACTAACTTGATCTAATAAAACAATGAAAAAAGAGTATATAATGATTTTCATGCTTCTACTCTTTAATTGATTCATCTTACTATTAATATACGTTTTAGTAATATTGATAATAGACAAATCGATATGCATAGTAATAATTGAGTTGGGAAAGGTACAATAGTATTTATCAAAATAAGATCGAATAATTTATCTGACCAATTTCCAAATATTTTACCTAAAATTAAATAAATAATACCTATAAAATGCAAAATGCATAATGATAGTAATGTATAAAGTGAATAATTAATTAAATTAGCTTTAGAATCTTTTTTTGCTAAAAAACCAGATATCCAAGCAGCAGGAATAAATCCTAACAAGTAACCAAATTCATGAGTTAAGATATAACCAACACTCCCCCCTCCATGAAATACAGGTAAATAGAATAAACCTATAATCAGATAGGAAATTGCAGAAATTGTTCCTATTTGAGGTCCGCAAAGCAATGAAGTTAAAAGAAGCCCTTGAATTTGCCAATTGCTATGAAGTGGAATAATTGAGAGAGATAGGTCCTCTTGAAGAAAAATTATAGATGATGGTAACATTGCGAATATTATGATTAACATTACGCCTGTTATTGCTTTTAACCCGCTGCTAAATTTTTGCAATGAATTTAATGAGCAGATCTCATACATTAATTATTTACAAATTGCTTGATATGTCAATAAGATAATTTAGGGCTATTTAATCATAATGAAATTTTCAATTGGAGAAAAAGTATCCTTACAAGTTCCTCTGCCCTATTTGAAGACAGCAGATTCTATTTCAATGTTAAGACCTCCAGATCTAGTATCTCTTGATGAGGTTGGCGTAATTATTGGTATAAGGTCAAAAGATGTATTAGAAGTAAAATTTAGAAGGGGCAATTTCTTGATTCCTTCTGAAAGACTTAAGATTCTAAAAGATGGTAACTGAAAATCAAATTACGCTTGCCAGAATTTACTGATTTTCCGTATAACTTCTTTGTTGCTACAAACGCTAAGCAGTGGTTCCTGTAAATATTTATTGGCAGCATCTTTGATTTCTTTACTACTAATATTATCAAGGCTTAGTAGTACTTCTTTATCGTGATCTTTTGTTAAACCAATTCCTAAAAGATGAGCTTTATGCTCAGCTCTTTGACTAACACTTTGCAATGAATGGGCCACTTGTCCTCGATATTTTATCTTTACAAGATCTAATTCTTCTGGAGATATTTCACTATTTAGAATTTTTCTCCAACATTCTTTCAGTAACTGGAGAGTTAGAATTGCCTTATCTTCAGTTGTAGAGGCGTGCATAATAAATGGCGTTTGATTCTCTCTAATAGGGTGATAAACTCCTGCTTCATAAACTACTCCATGCTTTTCTCTGAGAACCTTAAATAATAAACTTGACATTCCATAGCCTAAGTAACATGATAACAATCTAAGCAAAATGTCAGATTCATTATCATATCTAATTGTTGCTTTGCCTAATAGTAGAATAACTTGATTTGTATTTAATGAGTGTGCACAAAAGCTAGTTTTTTTGTTATCTACGATTTGATCTCTAGTAAAACTGTTTATCTTTGATATTTCATTTTGATTAGTAAAATTTTCACTAATTCCCTTAAAAGAAATTGAATTTTTTATATAATTTTCTACGTTAATAGGAAACTTTCCTGAAATTACTAAGTTCTTTTTTCTATGAATTAATGATCTTGAAATTGGCAATATATGTTCTTTATTAATTTTATTTATATCATTGATTGATCCTAGTGGGTCATGTCCATATGGTCCGTCACGGTATACCATCTTTCTCCAGCCATCAAAAGCTAATTGATAAGTACTTTCTTTTTGTCTTTTAATTGCTTTTATTGTTAAATCTTTTTCTAATTGAATCTGATCTAGCTGAAGTTTAGGTTTCGTAATCATCCAACCAATTAAAGGAAGAAGTTTATAAGCATCACTCTCGATACATTTAAGACTTATTAGAAGACCATCTTCAAATGTATCACAGCTTAAATTTGCACCAGAACTTTCCACGATTTCAGCAATTTGATTATTGTTGTATGGACCACACCCTCTAAGCATTGTTGAGCTTAAAATTTGATGAATCCCCTTCTGATTTTTTGGATCATTTCTGCTACCATTCTCTATCCATAATTTTGCGGACATTATTTTTTTGCTATTAATTGTGTCTAGGATTATGTTCATATTTATTTCTCAGGTTCGGCAATTAATGTAAATGCATTTTCTGGATTAAATAATGGAAAAATTAATTCATTTAAACGTGAATTTGTCCAATATGAAATATCATCTATTGATTTTAATACTGATTGGTGACGTCCCCATAGAGCTTGATTACCTAAAGTTGAGGCAATTTGAGTGCTCAACTCAAGGCCAAAATAAATATTATTTACAACTAATCTTTTTGCACGTTCTAGATCTTTATCAGCAACTAAATCCCTGTTTAATCTTTTGAGAATACTGTTTATTTCACTTTCAGCCAGTTTAAGATTCTCCTTTTGGCAACTGACGTCTAGAAGAATTAATCCACCTTCTTCCAGAATTTGTAAATCTATATCTATTGATTCTATAATTCTTTTTTCTTCTCTTAACTTTTTAACAATAATACTACTTTTACCTTCGCATAAAATTGTGGCAGCAATTTCTGCTCCTAAAATTAATATTTGTTCTTTTGCAGGGGGAAGTTTCCAGGCTTTCAATATTCTTCCTCCCTCAAGCCTAGGAATAGTTTCTTTCTTGTAGCCCGTATTAAAAGTGGTTTTTGTACAAATATTTGTTTCCTTTGTAATTTTTTTTAATTCATTAAGTTTACTATTGCTAACGATTGAAATAATTTCTTTTGGTAATTCTCCTGCTATAGAAAGTGTACAGTTTTTAGCTACATAATGATTTTTATGAAATTGTTTCATTTGTCTAGGATTTATACTTTTTACAGTTTTTTCGTCACCCAGTATTGGCTTTGAGTATCTATGTGGTGTTAAGCATCCCTTTAATAATTTCATATAAATAATTTCATCTGGTTGCTCAATATTTTGTGCGATTTCCTCTAAAACTACTTCTTTCTCCACCTCAAATGCTTCTTTTTCAATTTTAGGAAATAATAATAATTCTAATATCAGATTTAGTCCTTGTTCTATCTTCTCTGGTGGTACTAGAACGTGATAATGAACATCGTCCAACCCAGTCGCGGCATTACTACTTCCACCAAGAGATTCAATTCTTAAATCGAATTCGCCTTCTTTAAGGTTTTTACTCCCTTTAAATATCATATGCTCTAAGAAATGTGCAATTCCTTCTTCATCTTTCTTTTCATAAAGACTTCCTCCTTTGCACCAAAAGTCAATACAAGTGAGTGTTGATTGTTCTATATCAGCTACGACACAGGTAGCACCATTAGGCAATGACCAATGATTTACTTTCATTCTTAATATCTTATAGTACGCTAAATTTTTATGCTATCTCAATCCATGCATAAAATATCTGTGATTTTAAATAAGATGGTTCAAATCTTTTAAACTATAAAAGATTTTTTTAATAGTTATCTACTTTTTATGTCTAAATTTTATTTATAATTAAATTATCCTTGTTTTGTTGCTTTTTATTCTTTTACTAAATTCAATCATTCTACCCTTGCTCCTTATTTAACTCTACTTTGCATAAAAATCTCCTGTCAGTCCTTTTTTTTTTCTTGATAATCATATAATATTGTTTGAGAATATTTTTAAATAAACCTTATCTATGATTCTTAGCCATCCCTTTTAGTTTGAGTTATTAGTTTTGAAGTCAGTTTTTTGCACTCAAAGTAAATTGAATCCTCTTTTGTTTGAAGCTTTCGAACTTATCAAGAACAAAATCATTTCTTTGACTGATGTTGAACCTCTAAATATTGACTCTAAGTCCAAAAGGATTTATGCCAATCTTAATAAGGAGGAATTATTTATCAGTAACGAGTTTTATCAAGCAAAAGGATTTAGAAAAATTCATTTGGAGGTTGCAAAGCTTGGCAATAAATTTGAAATACTCCATTGTGTCTTTTTTCCTGACCCATGCTTTGAACTTCCAATATTTGGAGCTGATTTGGTAGTTAATTCAAATAATATTTCTGCTGCCATTGTTGACTTGTCACCTGTTGGGGAGCACCTGCCTGATTACCTCGTTTCTCAAATGAGATCATTACAAATTCCTAAATTTAAGGAACCTGGGAAGCTGCCTAAGTGGGGATCTATCTTCTCTCCATATGTTTGCTTTATCCGTCCAGTTGATTTGTTCGAAGAAAAACTATTTTTAAAACTCATTGACCAATATTTATCACTACTCTTATCTTTATTGGTTAGGGGCAAGGAAGACGAAATTAATTCGTCAGATACAATGAATAGACTTAATTATCAAAAAAGATATTGCTCTAATCAAAAACTTAATGATAAGACCAGGGCTATTCTAACTAAATTTTTTGGTTCATCTTGGGCAGATGAATACATTAACAAAATCCTTTTTGAATGTTAGTAATGTTTAAATACGTATCTTTTAAAATCTTTTATTTTATAGGCATAACACCCTTGTGCATGCTTTTAATTAGCGGATGTAATAATAAAGATTTAGAAGTAAATCAATCTCTTATAGATAATGAAGTGGTTGATAGGATTGATGGTGTTGCAGCATTAGGCCAATTAAATCCTCTTGGAGAAATAAGAAAATTAGCAGCTCCAACCAGTGGCAAGGGTGGTACTCCAAGATTATCTAAATTATTAGTTCGAGAGGGTGACTCTATTATTAAGGATCAAATATTAGCTGTTTTTGATAATCGTCCGAAACTTGAAGCTGACTTGAAATCTGCACAAGCAAATTTAAATATATTAATCAGTGAAATTAGGATAAAAAATAGGGAAATCAATAGATATCAATCTCTTGTAGATAAAGGCGCAGTTGCGTTAATTGTTTTAGACAAGATGAAAGATGATTTGTTCATTTCTGAGACTAGAATTTCAAAGCTTCAATCTGCCATAGATGCAATTAAAGTCGATTTAGAGCAAACACAATTAAAAAGTCCAATTGATGGGATTGTTCTTCAAATCTTGATTCGTGAGGGAGAGAGGCCGAATTCGTCTGGTGTAATTAGTGTGGGCGCTAATCAATTAATGGAAGCTCTTATTGAAGTCTATGAATCCGATATAGACAGAGTTCAAGTGGGTCAGTCTGTCGATTTAATTAGTGAGAATGGAGGGTTTAATGGGTCTTTAAGAGGTCAAGTTAGTTTGATCAGCCCACAAGTCAGGCAAAGAAGAGTGCTTGCAACTGATCCAACCGGCGATGCTGACTCTAGAATTATCGAGGTCAGAGTCAAACTTGATAATACATCTGCTCAAAAGGTTTCTCATTTAACGGGGATGAAAGTCATTGCTCGGTTTCAGCCCTAGTGGAAATAAATAATTTTTTAAAAAATAGAAAAATACCTCTTGCCTGGCTTTTGCTGACAAGACAACCTTTAAGGATATTGGTGGCTATTGCAGGAATAGCATTTGCTGGGATTTTGATGTTTATGCAACTAGGCTTTAGAGATGGATTGTTTGACGCAAGTGTTACTGTTCATAAGTTATTTGATGCAGATCTGGTATTAATTAGTCCTCGCTCAAAAAGTTCAATAAGTATGAGTGGGTTTCCTCGAAGAAGATTAATTCAGGCAATGGCCCATAGAGACGTCACTGGAACAACTGCTGTTAATTGGAATTTTCTTCTTTGGCGAAATCCTGAAAATTTATCCACAAGATCTATTCTTGCTTTAGGTTTTGAGCCAAGTAAGCCACTATTAATTGAGTCTGATTTTGAAAGTAAGGCAGAAACTTTAAAGAATAAAGGAAGAGTTTTATTTGATGATCTTTCCAGGGATGAGTTTGGCCCAATCTCTAAATGGTTTAAAGCAGGGCGTTTAGTTGAAACTGAAGTCGCAGGTAAAAGAGTTAGAGTCTCTGGAATAGTTAGTTTAGGTCCCTCCTTTGGTGCAGATGGGAATTTAATAACAAGCAGTGAGACATACTTAGAACTATCTCCAGGTAATCCCAAAGGAAGTATTGAAATTGGTTTAGTAAGGTTAAAGAAGGGATCTAATATTGATAATGTGGTTCGCTCATTGAATTTAAGTTTACCTAGTGACGTTAAAGTTATGTCTTTAAAATCATTTATAGATTTTGAAAAGAATTATTGGAAAAGTAGTACATCGATTGGATTTATTTTTACATTAGGTGCTGCAATGGGATTTATTGTCGGTTGTGTAATTGTTTATCAAATTCTTTATAGTGATGTTAGTGATCATTTGCCTGAATATGCAACATTAATGGCCATGGGGTATAACTTAAGAAGCCTTTTAGGAGTAGTAGCTAGAGAAGGATTAATCTTATCAATAATTGGATATATTCCTGCTTATGTTTCAGGACAAGCTTTATATGCTTTAGTTAGATCATCAACTAAATTACCTGTTGAAATGAGTTTTGGCAGAGCATCAATTATATTTTGCTTAATACTTTTTATGTGTATGGGATCAGCATTGGCAGCCATGAAGAAATTGGCAGATGCCGATCCTGCTGAAATATTTTAATGAATAATCTAATGATTGATTAAATAATTTATGAAAAATATAAACAACAATACTCTAAAGATTGTTTCTTTGAATCATTGGTATGGTCATGGAGAAATGAGAAGGCATGTTCTTCAGTCTGTCTCAATGGAAATTTCTCCTGGTGAGGTTGTTTTACTGACAGGACCTTCAGGATGTGGAAAGACTACTCTTTTAACTTTGATTGGAGCTCTTCGCAAAGTTCAAGATGGGGACCTTAAAGTGTTTGGTAAACAACTTTTTGGAGCGAGCAGGAAAACTAGGCAGAATCTTAGAAAAAATATTGGAATGATTTTTCAGGGACATAATCTTTTGAGATGTCTTACCGCTGAGCAAAATGTTCAAATGGGAGCTGACCTTTTAAATGGATTTTCGTACAAAGCTCGTAGAGCTCAGGCTAGAGAGTGGCTGAGAGCTGTTGGATTAGAAGAACACTTATCTAAGCTGCCCCATGACTTATCAGGTGGGCAAAAACAACGAGTTGCAATTGCCAGAGCTCTTGCGGCTAGACCAAAATTACTATTAGCGGATGAACCAACATCTGCATTGGATAGTTCAACTGGTAGAGAAATAGTTGATTTATTGAAAAAATTAGCCTCAGAACAATCGTGCTCGGTGTTGATGGTTACTCATGATCCGAGAATATTGGATGTAGCAGATCGTCTCTTGCGAATGGAAGATGGCCAAATATTGCCCTCAGTTTAGTAAATTGGTTATATATAAAAAATCTAGGAACCTAGTATGTCCAAAAGACGAAATCTTAAGAAAGAGAAGCAAGAGAGAAATCGAGCTTATGCAAGGAAATTTAAGAAACGTAAGCTTCGTAATGATGGCAGAGGAGAAGGAGCAGGTAATGGTGTTACTGGAACAGCAAATAACGGTGGGGCTGCTGATTAATAAACCGCTATTCAAATCAGATAATCTTTTTTTAGTCCTTTATTTTAAAGTGTTTAAAGACAATTTTTTTGATTTTATTTTTTAATGAAGGATGTTAGTAAGCGTTGTTATACCCACCTACAACAGACTTCCGATACTGAAAAAGTGTCTAGATGCATTAGAAAAACAAATTTTAAATAATGAAATTCAAAATTTTGAAATTGTAATAGTCGATGATGGATCAACGGATGGGACGGTTGATTGGCTGAGAAATAATGCTGAGACTTATCCTCATTTAAGACTTTTTGAACAATCTCATGGAGGGCCAGCTTTAGGAAGAAATCTTGGAGTTGAAAAGTCAAGGGGAGAACTAATTGTTTTTATAGACAGTGATCTTGTTGTAGATAGATATTTTCTAATGAGCCATGTTGATGCTCTGCTCAAAGCTTGGAAAAAACTTGGTAATAGAAAATGTTTTACCTATGGATCTGTCATAAATACTTCTAATTTTAATAATCCAAATTCTGAGCCTTTTAAATTTCAAGACTTGTCCTGGGCCTACTTTGCTACTGGAAATGTTGCTATTGATAAAAATGTTTTAGAAAAATCAGGACTTTTTGACACATCTTTTCGGCTATATGGTTGGGAAGATTTGGAACTAGGAGAAAGATTAAGAAATATGGGCGTTAAACTTATCAAATGTCCAAGAGCTATTGGATTTCATTGGCATCCAGCATTAGCACTTGATCAAATTCCTCATTTGATTCGAATTGAAAAAGAGAGATCAAAAATGGGATTAGTTTTTTATCGTAAGCATCCAACTTTGAGAGTGAAATTTATAATTCAATACACTTTCTTTCATCGTTGCCTGTGGGAACTTTTAACTTTTGGCGGACTAATTAACACAAAGACACTCAGACCTCTCTTGGCTTTTCTAATCAAGAATGGTCGATCTGGTTTAGCTATGGAATTGTTAAGACTTCCTCTTAATTTGATTGGAGTGAGACAAATTTTTAGAGAAGCATCATTATTGGGACTTCGCTGAGCAATCATTTGTTATTATTAACAATGCAAACTCAAAACCGCACACCTGACTGTTTCGGGTGATGAATAAATATTGATTTATTAATCACTATTTAATTTATCCCTGTTGGGTGGAGGCGAACCCGGAACTTACTAAAAAAATGGCTGTAGTTTCTCTTTCAGAGATGATGGAAGCTGGTGCTCACTTCGGGCATCAGACAAGAAGATGGAATCCCAAGATGTCCCGCTACATCTACTCCGCTCGCAATGGGGTTCATATTATTGATCTAGTCAAGACCGCTGTTTGTATGAATAGTGCTTATAAATGGACTAGAGGAGCTGCAAGAAGCGGTAAAAGATTCCTTTTTGTAGGAACTAAAAAACAAGCTTCCGAAGTCGTTGCTCAAGAAGCCATTAGATGCGGTGCATCCTACGTTAATCAAAGATGGCTTGGAGGGATGCTTACAAATTGGACAACAATGAAAGCGAGAATCGATCGACTAAAAGATCTTGAAAGAATGGAATCTAGTGGTGCTATTGCAATGCGCCCAAAGAAAGAAGGTGCCGTGTTGCGTAGAGAATTAGAACGATTGCAAAAATATCTTGGTGGGCTAAAAGGAATGAGACGTCTACCTGATGTTGTAGTTTTAGTAGATCAGAGGCGGGAAACAAATGCTGTTCTAGAGGCTAGAAAGCTTGATATTCCCCTAGTATCAATGCTTGATACTAATTGCGATCCCGATCTATGCGAAATCCCAATACCATGTAATGATGATGCAGTCCGATCTGTTCAACTCGTTTTGGGCAGATTAGCTGATGCTATAAATGAAGGGAGACATGGCACTAATGATTAGCTATTATACTTAATTATAAATTCTTAACTTAATCTAATTCTTTACTACACCTACATAAAATGTCGGAGATAACAGCAAAACTCGTTAAAAAACTTCGAGACAAAACATCTGCTGGAATGATGGATTGCAAGAAAGCCCTAATTGAGAACAAGGGTGATATGGAAAAATCTATTGAATGGTTAAGACAAAAAGGTATAGCCAGTGCTGAAAAGAAATCAGGTAGAGTCGCCGCCGAGGGAGCGATCGGGAGTTACATACATACAGGTTCTCGAGTTGGTGTCCTTTTAGAGTTGAACTGCGAGACAGACTTCGTAGCTAGAGGAGATTTATTTCAAGGTCTTTTGAGAGATCTTTCAATGCAAGTTGCCGCTTGTCCAAGTGTTGAGTATGTAAGCGTTGATCAAATTCCAGAAGCTATTGCAAGCAAGGAGAAGGAAATTGAGATGGGAAGAGATGACCTCTCAGGTAAGCCCGATCAAATAAAAGAAAAAATTGTAGAAGGACGAATAGGAAAGAGATTAAAAGAGATGGCTCTTTTAGAACAACCATTCATAAAGGATAGTTCAATAAATGTTGAAGAGCTTGTAAAACAAGTTGCTGGTAAAATAGGAGAGAACATAAAGGTTCGTAGATTTACTAGATACACTCTTGGCGAGGGAATTGATGTTAAAGAGTCTGATTTTGCAGAAGAGGTTGCATCAATGACATCTGATTAATTTTGTCTAAAAATAAGCATTTTTTGGATTCTAAGTTTGATCCTTTAGATCAAATAGGTCTGTTAAAGGAAAAATGTAATAACATATCGCCTATTATTTATAGAGTCACTTCTGTTTATCTTGAGGAGCTGAGGAATTTGCTACCTCAAACTATAAGAACCACATTATTCTCTCTAATCACTGATCGGCCTGGAGATGATTTTGGTTTCTCAACATTTAGTTCAAGAAAGTTATTTCAGTTGAAAATTGACAAATTAGTTTCAGATAATATTTCTCTCATAACAATTGAACATTTAATTGAGCTGGCTAAGAAAATTGATCAAGAAAATATTCGTCATTTAAATAATGTTAAAGATGAAATGTCAAATGCACTAAATTTGAAAAATGATTCTGAAAAATCCGAATCATTTAGCACTGTTAATTCAATTCATATAAGTTCAATACCGCCATTGGAAAATTTATCAATTACTGAAGGTTGGAATGGCGAACTAAAAGCTCCATACGCTATAGATAATAAAGAAATTTATATGAAAAGTACAAAATCTGAAAATGAGTTGCGAATTAAAAATAAAAATAAGGATTATAAGAAATTAAATGAAGATGAAAAGATTACCGATACTTTTAATTTAAAAAGTAAAGATATTGAAGTTTTGCAGTCAATATTTGCATTGACCGAAGAATCTAATTCAACAGATTTCGATTCCAACAGAGAGGATTCTTCTCATGTGTCCTCCTCTAGTGATGATGTCACAAACAATAGATTTCTTCCACAATCCCCAATTGGACTATATGAGTGGATTATTTCTATAGATACAGCTTTGATTCGACGATTGCGTGACCTCTCAGATTCCATTAACACTGAGCTTTTAAAATCAGGTATTGTAAATACTCTGATACCAATAAATATTTTAGATGCGGCTTTGTCTGGTCAATTAATTTCTTCTAAATCTGTATCCAATATTCTAACTTTTAAATTGCCAACCAATAATCCATTAGTTCCTTCTGGAGGTTTAGATATTGATTGCTTGCTTATTACTCCCTCGGATATGGAATTTGATAATCCAAGACTTAGAAAAAATAGAACTAACATTAAACATTATCAAAATGTACTTTTGGGTATGATTAAACAGCAACGTTATTGGCAAGGTCGCTCATTAGCAGAAGAGGTTAATAAAGAATGGTGGAAGGACACAACCAAAATTTAAGTAGTAATGATTCAATACCTACTCCTGGTAGCAAATCAGCTGAACTAGTAACATGGGTTCGACCTTTACAACAAGCATTAACAGTTGAAGTTGATCACGGTTGTAATAATATTCAAGGTAGAACTAATAAATTTTCTTCTTTTGTAAGTGGGTATTTATTAAACTTACCCTCTATAGTTGTTCAAGAATCTGATCTTTCTAAATTAAAGAAATTAGCTCTGGATTATGAAAAATATCCATCTTTGTCCATTGATGATAGGCGAAGAATAATAGTCAAGACAAGACAGACTCTTCATAATCTATATACATATCAAGAAAATAAAGAAAAAACAGAGCCAAAAAAATTAAAAATAAGAAGTGTGTACGATTCTGTTGGTTCTACGAAAAGTTCTTCGACTGAGTTATTAAATTTAAGAAGTTCGATTTCAGCCGTTAAGGGTGTTGGACCAAAACAAGCAGAAAGATTATCAAGACTGGGACTTTTTTTAATCCGTGATCTCTTAAATTATTTCCCTCGTGATTATGTTGATTACACCTCATTGAAAACTATAGATAAAACTCATGCAGGTCAAAATGTAACGATCGTTGCTAAAGTTAGACGATGCAGTTCATTTAAAAGTCCTAAAAATCCAAATCTTTCTATTCTTGAACTGTTTTTAAAAGATAGGACTGGGAGGATTAAAGTTACAAGATTTTTTGCAGGTAGTCGTGGTAGAAGTATTGCCTATGTAAAATCTCAACAAAGTTTGTATACTGTTGGTTCGACTGTTGCGGTAAGTGGGCTAGTTAAAGAAAGTAAATATGGCAAATCATTAAACGATCCTTTGATAGAAATTATCGATAGTCCTACCAGTTATTTGAAATCTAGAACTATTGGTCAGATATTCCCTATTTATTCATTAACTGAAGGTGTTACTGCAGACAAATTCAGAGATCTAATCCAGTCTATTCTTTATTTAACATCTGATATTAAGGACCCACTTCCGAAAGAAACTGTAAATAGACTAGATCTATTAACTAAGAAAGAAGCTTTTTTTCATATCCATAACCCTGAGAATGCAAAAATTTTAGCTAAAGCAAAGAGAAGAATTGTATTCGAAGAGTTTCTGTTATTACAGTTAAGTCTGCTTTTAAGACGTGATCTGCATAAGAAACGTAATTCTCCTCAACTAAGTATTGAACTCAGTAGTAATAGCCTTGTAAGGAAATTCTTGAGTATTCTTCCTTTCTCTCTAACAAATGCTCAAACAAGAGTTTTGGAGGAAATTGAATCAGACATAGTCAAAGCCGAGCCAATGTCTCGCCTATTACAAGGCGATGTTGGTAGTGGAAAGACTGTTATCGCCATAGCAGCACTACTCAGTGCTGTCCAATCTGGATGGCAAGGAGCTCTTATGGCACCCACCGAGGTGCTTGCTACTCAACACTATCAAACACTAAGTAAATGGATCCCTCAACTTGAGGTGAACGTAGATTTGTTAACTGGTTCTACAGCCAAGTCTCGACGTAAACAAATTTTTACAGATTTAGTAAATGGTTCTACTAAGATTCTGGTAGGAACTCATGCAATATTTGAAGACAACGTCATCTTTGAACGACTTGGTCTTGTAGTTGTAGATGAGCAGCATCGCTTTGGTGTCAAACAGAGGAACAAACTTTTGAATAAAGGTTTGCAACCTCACTTACTTACGATGACGGCTACGCCCATTCCGAGAACACTTGCACTTACTTTGCATGGTGATCTCGATGTTAGTCAATTAGATGAGCTTCCACCTGGTCGAACTCCGATAGATACTAAGCTGATTACACCAAAAGAAAAGAATTATGCATATGAATTAATCAGGACTGAAATTAATAAAGGACATCAGATTTATGTTGTTCTACCTTTGATTGAAGAATCTGAGAAACTAGAAATTAGTTCGGCAATTGATGTATATCATCAGTTGTCTACAGAGGTCTTCCCAGATTTTGTTGTTGACTTACTTCATGGCAAAATGAAGAGTGTTGAAAAACAAGAGGTCATACAGAATTTTATCAACAAAAAATGTGACATACTGGTTTCTACTACGGTTATAGAAGTAGGTGTTGACGTACCAAATGCAAGTGTAATGCTAATTGAGGATTCTGATCGTTTTGGTCTTGCTCAATTGCATCAATTAAGGGGTCGAGTTGGAAGGGGAGCTTCCAAGTCATACTGCCTCCTGAGTCATCAAAATAAAAATAAAACATCTCGACAAAGATTGGAAGTTCTTGCTAATTCCAATGATGGATTTGAAATTTCAGAAATTGACTTGCGTTTTCGCGGACCTGGACAAGTCTTAGGTACAAAACAATCAGGTTTACCTGATTTTGCACTGGCATCATTAGCCGATGATGCAGACGTGCTTGAACTTGCGCGCAATGAGGCTCGTCAGATTTTAGATAACGATTCTGAGCTTAAAAACAACTCTATACTTCGGTTGTTAATAAAAGAACAGTGGGACAAACTTAAAATTGCTAATAAACTAAATTAATATTTTGGTTAAATAACTATTGAATTCATTTAATTTTAAAGCTAAAATTTAATAAATTTTTACAAGAATGAGATTTTTTATTTACATTTTCTACAAATTATGAAGATGAAACCTTGGAGTAATTTAAAAATAAATGAATGTAAAGAGCCTTTAATTTCTATTCCACAATCTATATTTCGATTAACACCTCATCCTTATATGTCTTTAGGTGCTCCATATTTGACTGGCACAGATCCATGGGTTTTACGTAGTAGTGTTTTAAGAAGATTGATACAAGCACAACAATATCTTTCAGAGATTAATCCTCAATTACAGTTGGCTTTGTTTGATGCTTGGAGGCCTATTTCTGTTCAAAAGTTTATGTTTGATTACACCATGCAAGAAATTTGTAGGTCAAGAGGAATTGATATTAATAATATCTCTGATAATGTAGACATAATTAATGTTGTTGCTGAAGTAGCCCAGTTCTGGGCGAAACCGTCTTCTAATCCCCTTACGCCTCCTCCTCATAGTACTGGTGGCGCGATAGATTTGACTCTAGCTGATATGACAGGAAAAATACTAGATCTTGGCGGGGAAATTGATTTTATTGGGGCTGAATCATCACCTGACTTTTATAAGAAAGACTATTCCAAGAGACCTTGTTCAAAACATCAAGTTTTTCAATATAGAAGGTCTCTATTATTTGCAGTTATGGAAAGGGCTGGATTTGTTCAACATCCAAACGAATGGTGGCATTTTAGCTATGGAGATCAATTGTGGTCTTGGTTAAGTAAGAAAGGGTATGCTATTTATGGAGCTGCACTTGAAGTCAGTAAAGACATTACCATTTCAGAACCAAGTTTGGTAACATGATCTCCAAGACTTGATGAGGAGCCAGTATCTTTCCAGCTAAGGAATAAAGGCTCTAATGTCTTCTCCAATTCATTGATAGGCATTTTTTGTAGATAAGGAGTAGCCAATCTTTGTAAATTTGTACTACCACCAAGCCATAATTGATATTGATTTAAACCACTACCAACCAGAGCTAATTCTGCCATGTATGGGCGGGCACATCCATTTGGACAGCCTGTAACTCTTACTAATATTGACTTACTGATCTCTAATCTTTTTAATTGATTGTTTAATCGTTCTATGAGATCTGGTAAAAATCTCTCTGCTTCAGTCATAGCAAGTCCACATAATGGTAGGGCTGGACAAGCCATTGCATGTCTGGCTATTGGGTCAGGGCTTTTTGGATTATTAAAACCAATATTAATCAGATCATTATTTACACTGACTTTTTGATAATTACCAATATTACACAATAGTAGATCTTGGTTGGGAGTTAAACGTACATCCAATGCATATTTTTCAACTATTTTTCTTAACTCTTTCTTTGTTTCTCCGTTAAGCCTACCTGATAATAGTGGTAGACCAACAAACCATAATTTCTCAGATTGTCTATGCCAGCCTAGATAATCTTCAAGTTTTGTATCCCCTTCGTTTCTTAAGGTGCCAATCTTTTTTGTGAAATATTTTTTTGTTAACTGTTTCTTAAACCAATCGACACCCATGTCATGCAGAACATATTTAAGTCTAGAATGTCTTCTTGTTTTTCTATCTCCATAATCTCTTTGAAGTGCGAGAATAGATTGAACAAGTTCTAGTATGTATTCCCCTTCTACAAAACCAATTGGATCTGCTACCCTCGCAAATGTCGTATCTAAATTGTGTGTTCTACCCATACCTCCTCCTACGTAGACATTACATCCTTCTAGTATTCCTTTTGAATTCGTGAACGTCACTAGACCTATATCATGGGTAAGGATATCCACAGAATTATCTCCTGGTACTGTAGTTGCACATTTGAATTTTCTTGGTAAGTAGGTTGCACCATACAAAGGTTCATTTTTGTCCCCACTAAAAACGCCTGAATTTGGTTGCAGCTTCCTTTTGTTTTTGACTTCGGAAGATGGCTTAATAGCATATTTCATCTCGCCATCAACCCATAAATCAAGGTATGTTTTCTCAGCTTTTTGAGGCGATAAAATATCGGCAATATCATTAGCTAATTTTCTAGCAGCAGGGTAAGATCCCTTTTCGTACGGTGCTGCTGGAGCCATTACATTTCTGTTGACGTCTCCACAGGCCGCTAGGGTAGATCCCATTGACTTCACTATCGTTCCTATTACTTCTTTAATATTCCCTTTTTTTATTCCATGCATTTGAAAGCATTGCCGAGTAGTAGCTCTAAGCGTTTTGTTACCTAGTCGATCAGAGAGATCATCTAAGGCAACAAAAAGTGGACCTGGGACAAAACCTGCTGGATTTCTTAGCCTTAGCATCATTTGCCAGTCTTTGCCTGTGCCTCCTCTCTTTCTATGTTCCCGATCATCTTGTTGATAGCTACCATGAAATTTTAAAAGTTGTACTGCGTCGTTCGTAAAGTGATCGCTGTCGTTTGATAATTCACTTTGTAGAGGTTCTTGTAAGTAATTACTATCGGCTTTAAATTGTTCAAATTTCGCTCGGGGAGAATTATTTGCTATGCAGGGGGAAGGAACAGTTTTTTCTATTCCTTGATCATGTTTACTTTCCTGTTCTTCAAAATTCATCAGAGCTTCTATAGCTGCTTTACTAAAACCAGCCTCTTTTAAGTCTTTTTCTATGTTTTTTGGAGATTCATTTGAATTACTGTTTTTGACAGCCTCTAGTTTTATTCCCTTGGGCAAGGATTTGTTTATCTGTTTAGCCTCTTCTTCTCTGAGCTTTTCATCAAATTTTTCTTGAATAGCTTTTACTGCTGAGTTTATGTTCTCCTCGGCTTCCTCTTTTGTGTTACCAATTTTTTTTACTACATCACATGTTCCAAAGGCATCCCTTAATTTACCTCTCGGTACAGCAACCCTGAGGTAAAAACCCGATCTTCCAGGTATTTGAATTATCTTAGGCAATGGTACCTACAACGGTACCTACAGTGTATCATTTTCCGTGTTGATTAGTGCCTAATTGTTCAAATAAAGCTATTAGTGATCAAAGCTCCATTTATTGAATATTAAATTTTTTCTAGGACACAGAATGTAGAAGTAATTCAGATTTAGATCTAATCTTGTTATGAATATAAGGAAATTTTTTGTCTACTTACCTTTTAGAAATCGGTACTGAGGAATTGCCAGCAGATTTGGCTGAATCTGTTATTTCTCAGCTTGAATTAAATGTAAATAATGACTTGAATTCTTATCCAATAAAATTTAGTGAAATAAGAGTTACTACTACTCCAAGAAGAATCGCATTAACAATTGAAGGGATTGCTCCATTCTCTGAGGATAATATTGCAGATCGAAAAGGCCCCCCTTTTTCTCAAGCTTTTCATGATGGTAAACCTACAAAAGCAGCTATTGGTTTTGCTAAAAGATATGGTCTGGCACCTGAAAACCTAGAGATTCGAGAAACGCCAAAGGGTTCATTCGTTTTCGCTAATTTAATTGAAAAAGGCAAGCCTGTTGAGAAATTGTTGGCTGAATCTTTACCTGGTTGGATCACTAAAATTCAGGGAAGAAGGTTTATGAGATGGGGAAAAGGTGATTTCCGCTTTTCCAGACCTATACGTTGGATTGTTTCTTTGATTGATTCAGAGGTTTTACCTTTTACTCTTTCTGGTTGCGATCCGGAAATTCAAGTTAGCAATACCACAAGACCACATAGGTTACATGGATCAGAATTAACCATAAAGAATGCGAAAACTTATTTTGTTCAATTGAAGGATGTTGGAGTCACAGTTGATAGGAATACTCGTCTTTCCCAAATCAATGATTTAGTTCTCAATCAAGAAATTCAAAAAAAAGTTAAGGCAGATCTTACTGAACCTCTTTTAAAAGAACTTACAGATTTAGTTGAATCTCCTTTGCTTGTGACTGGGGGGTTCGATGAGTCTTACCTCGATTTGCCTCCTGAGGTTTTGTCCACAGTGATGAAGGTTCATCAAAGATACATACCAATATATAAAGTAAATGTTAATTCTGATCCATTGTCACTTGACTCTAGAGACGTATTATTGCCTAGCTTTTTTTGTATTAGCAATGGATTATCTTCAGCAAAAGAAAATATTATTTTAGGAAATGAAAAAGTATTAAAAGCAAGGTTTTCTGATGCATCATTTTTTATAAAATCAGATTTATTAATAAATAGCTCGTCGCGTATTGATAAATTAAAAGATGTAACTTTTGCTCAAGGATTAGGTTCTTTATATGACCGTGTAAATCGGATCGAATGGCTTACTAAATTATTGACATCAAAACTTAGATTTGTTCAAGAGGATATTGATAAATCTGTTAAAGTTGCACATTTTTGTAAACATGATTTAGTTAGTAACATGGTTGACGAATTTCCAGAGTTGCAAGGAATTATTGGATCTAAGTACTTACTTCATGAGGGTGAATCTAGAGATGTATGTCTTGGAGTTTTAGAACATTACAAACCCAAAGGAAGTTCAGACTCTCTTCCCTCAAATAATCTTGGGAATGCCGTTTCATTGGCTGAACGTTTTGAATTGCTTTTCAGCATTTATGCTAAAGGCGAAAGACCTTCTGGATCATCTGATCCTTATGCCTTGAGGAGGGCAGCTAATGGAATATTGTTGATTTTGTGGAATAAAGATTGGCAATTAAATATTAATGAAATAATAAATGATTCACTAATATATTGGAAGCAGGTTTTTCCTTCTCTTTCTTTTGAAATAAATAGTCTTACGGATGAGCTGAAGGAATTCTTTCGTCAAAGAATAATTAGTTTATTAGAAGAGAAAGATATAGACTTTGATATTATTCAGGCAATTTCGGGAGATAAAACTTCAACATCAAAATTATTAGATGATCCAACAGATGTTGATTTTCGTGCTTCATTATTAATGGATATGCGGAAAAATAATACACTTAATTTATTGCAAGCTGTAGTGTCTAGGGCCTCTAAGTTGGCAGAAAAAAGTTCAATAGCCAATGATGTGATAGATCCTCTAGGGTTTGTCGATAAGTCATTATTTGAAAAGGGTTCCGAAAGCGAAATGTTAGATATATTAGAGAAATTAAAACCTTTAGCCACTAATTGTGATCGTTTAAAATATAAATTGTTGGCTGAAGGTCTAGTATCAAGTACTGAAACCTTGGCCAACTTTTTTGATGGAGATGACAGTGTAATGGTTATGACCGATGATATTAATTTAAGAAATAATAGGCTTAATCTACTAACGATCCTTCGAAATCAGTCTTTGAAGCTCGCTGACTTTAGCAAGCTTAGTTAATTATCTATATTATTTCTTACTGGTTTTTATACCACCTTTAATTGAACTTACTGCCAACATTTTATTAACTTCTTTATCATCTCTAACTGCACTAGGTACTGGCTTGTACGTGCTTGGTGCTAAGGCCTTTCCTCTTAAAACGGAACCAATTGTTAGTAGAGTGAGTTTTAATTGTTGAAGCGGCTTCATTGCAACTACAGTTTTGTATAGATAACTATCAAATGTAAGTCTTTGAACATCCATGTCACCACACATTTCAACAAAGGCTTCCCTTGCTCCATCACTTGTGTAGAAAATTCTTTGGAGAATATCTAAAACTGTATAAGTAGTTCCATACTTTTTATCCCATTTCTTTAAATATTTTTTGAGATCATTTTCTGTGGGTATAATTTTTCCATTTTGACTTGATTCAACAATCTGCTCGGCACACATTCTTCCGCTTTTGGCGGCAAAATAAATCCCCTCTCCTGAGCTTTTTGTTACATAACCTGCGGCATCACCAACTAGAGCCATCCTCCCCACAACTCTTCTTGGCCTGGGATGTTCAGGGATTGGATGAGCCTCTACTTTGATTACTTCTCCGTTTACGAGTCTCTTCTTTGCTCTTTCTCTGACACCAATCTGAAGGCTTTTTATTAAACCACCATTTTGTTTCATTGTTCCTGTTCCAGCAGCAACATGGTCGTATTTTGGAAAGACCCAACCATAGAAATCTGGCGATACATCAGTGCCTACATACATCTCAGCCCTGTCTTCGTAATACTTCATTTCCTCTTTAGGAAGTTTTATTCTTTCTTGAATTGCTACTGCATAGTTATAATCACCGGCATCCATTGCTTTTGCAACTCTGCTTGTCGCACCATCTGCCCCAATAATTAAATCCACCTCAAGTTGCTTACCTTTCTCTTCAGTTTGGTCGTTAAGGATTTCGGTGTAATGAAGGGTATATGGACCTTGTTTGTTTGTACCAGTTTCTATTTTTGATACCAATCCATTTACTAATGTAGCGCCAAGTTCTGCGGCGCGATTTCTCATAAATGAATCCATTACTTCACGCCTCAACATGCCTATATACTCTTTATCACTTCCAGGATAAATATCATCCAGGATAATATCTACTTCTCTGTTTGATGGGGATATCATTTTCATGTTCCTGACTTTCCTATCAATAATTGATTCAGGAAGCTCAAATTCAGAAACCATACACAATGGAATCGCCCCTCCACATGGTTTTGCATTATCAAGCTTTCTCTCGAAAATCCAAGTTTTAATTCCCGCTTTGGCTAAAATCTCTGCAGCGCATGATCCACTTGGACCACCACCAATAACAGCAACTCTTAACATCTTTGGATGAAAAATTTAGTTCTCTATATATAAAACTTACATCCTTATCTCATAGAAAGTATAAAGATTGGAGATACTCGTTACTATCGAAACATCATTTTTGTGAATTCCAATTGTTTTGACCATAAGAAGATCATATGAATTATCAAGATGAAATCCCGCTTGCCAAAAGGATTAGATCCATCAAAACCATTACTAGTAAGTCTTTTTTGCGTTTCGGACTTCTATTCGTAGGACTTGGCATATCCTTAACGTTTTTAGCTGATAAATCATTTTTAAGCCAAACAAAATCTTTAGATGATTCGATTAACTCTACTGAGACAAATCAAAATAAAAGTTTGTTGGGCCATCTTCCTTATCCTGAGGCTTCAAAAAATGATTTAATTCTTTTCTCTTCAGGTATTTACGTACATAAAGAAATTTATGAAAATTTTAAGGAAATGCAATTTATGGCGGCCCAAAGAGGGATTTCTCTACAACTATTAAGTGGTTTTAGATCAATAGATTTGCAAAGAGAAATTTTTTATGAAAATAAATCTATTAGAAATCAAACTGCAGTTGAGCGCTCAATGGATTCAGCTCCTCCTGGCTATTCTGAACACAGCACAGGGTATGCAATTGATGTTGGTGATGGGAATTTCCCAGAGACTCATTTTGAGGTTGAATTTGAACAAACCCCTGCTTTTAAATGGATGAAGAGGTTTGCTCCCAAATATCATTTCGTTCTTTCTTTTCCACCCAACAACAAACAAGGAGTAACTTATGAGCCATGGCATTGGAGATTTGAAGGGACTGTTAATGCTTTGAGGAAATTTGAGGATGCCAATAAAATTACAAAATTCAAATAATTTTGACTTAATTTTTTTTACTTCCAATTTTATATTCGATATTTTAATTGGCATTTAAAACAGCTAAATGAAGTCACGGTGAGATATTCTTTATGTCTCTATTAATCAAAGAATTTTTAATTTTTTTAAATTATGAGTTTTGATATACAAGCCATAAGGAATATC
Source organism: Prochlorococcus sp. MIT2308 (assembly GCF_059772345.1). Classification (NCBI taxonomy): domain Bacteria; kingdom Bacillati; phylum Cyanobacteriota; class Cyanophyceae; order Synechococcales; family Prochlorococcaceae; genus Prochlorococcus; species Prochlorococcus sp. MIT2308. Next base: position 172,866 of record NZ_CM186283.1, read on the forward strand.
GCAATAATTGCTCATGTTGATCACGGTAAGACAACTTTGGTTGATGCACTTTTAAATCAATCTGGAACTTTTCGAGATAATGAGGAAGTCCCAACTTGTGCTATGGATTCAAACGATTTGGAACGTGAAAGAGGAATAACTATTCTTTCGAAAAACACAGCTGTTACATACAACGATACCCGGATAAACATTGTCGACACGCCAGGTCACGCTGATTTTGGAGGCGAGGTCGAGAGGGTTTTGGGTATGGTAGATGGCTGTCTTCTTGTGGTTGATGCGAACGAGGGGCCAATGCCGCAAACCCGATTTGTTCTGAAAAAAGCTTTAGAGCAGGGCTTAAGACCTATTGTTTTTGTGAATAAAATTGATCGTGCAAGAGTAGAGCCTGAAACCGCGGTAGATAAAGTTTTAGATCTATTTTTGGAATTAGGAGCTGATGATGATCAGTGTGATTTCCCTTATTTGTTTGGGAGTGGATTGGGCGGTTTTGCAAAGACTGAAGTAAAAAGTGAAAGCGATAATATGAAACCTTTATTTGATGCAATTATTAGGCAGGTCCCTCCTCCTGTTGGGGATCAGAATAAGCCTTTACAATTACAAGTCACTACTCTTGATTACTCAGATTTTTTAGGAACAATTATTATTGGGAGAGTACATAATGGTGTAATTAAAAATGGTCAAAGGACATGCTTGATAAAAGAAGATGGGAGCCTAAAGAAAGGAAGGATTAACAAACTATTAGGATTTAAAGGATTAAAAAGAATTGAAATAGATGAAGCAAATGCTGGCGATATAGTTGCCTTGGCTGGATTTGAGGATGTTTCTATTGGAGAAACTGTAGCTTGTCCTGATGAACCGAAGCCTTTACCTCTAATAAAGGTAGATGAGCCAACATTGCAGATGACTTTTGTTGTAAATGATTCTCCATTTGCAGGGAAAGAGGGCAAGTTTGTTACCAGTCGTCAGCTAAGGGATCGTTTAAACAAAGAACTTCTTACTAATGTTGCATTAAGGGTAGAGGATACAGATTCACCTGATCGCTTTTCTGTAAGCGGAAGAGGAGAGTTACATCTAGGAATTCTGATCGAGACCATGAGAAGAGAGGGTTATGAATTTCAAGTTTCTCAACCACAAGTAATTTTTCGGACCATTGATGAAATTAAATGCGAACCTGTTGAGACCCTTGTCCTTGATGTCCCAGAAGCTTCCGTTGGCGCTTGTATTGAAAGCCTTGGTGTAAGAAAAGGTGAAATGCAAAATATGGAAACGGGCACGGATCATAGAACCCAACTTGAATTTGTTATTCCATCAAGAGGCTTAATTGGATTTAGGGGTGAATTTATTCGTGCAACCAGGGGTGAAGGGATTATGAGCCATTCATTTTTTGAATACAGGCCATCTGTTGGAGATTTTGAACAAAGGAGAAATGGAGTACTTATTTCATTTGAGGAGGGTGTAGCTACTTTTTATTCCTTAAAAAATGCAGAAGACCGTGGACAATTTTTTATTACTCCTGGAGCTAAAGTTTATAAAGGAATGATTATTGGGGAGAATAATCGCCCACAAGATCTTGAATTAAATATTTGCAAGGCTAAACAACTTACCAATATGAGATCAGCTGGTGCAGATGAGTTAGATCAATTGCAATCCCCAATTGAAATGACATTAGAAAGAGCACTTGAATATATTGGACCAGGAGAAATGTTGGAAGTTACACCAGAATCTATAAGGTTGAGAAAAATTAATGCAAAGAAAAATTTGAAAAAATAATGATCCTAATAGATAAACAGGATGATTTATTTATAAATGATTCTCGTTTTGAAATAGGAATGAAATTATTTAATTCTTGTCAATGGTATCAAGCTCATGATGTCTTTGAAGAGATATGGCATGAGACTGGAGGACCTGAAAGACAGTTGATACAGGGCATATTGCAAGTTGCTGTTGCACAAGTGCATTTAGAAAATAGTAATACCAATGGTGCAACAATACTTTATGGAGAAGCATTGGGTAGGTTAAAAAGATATCAATTAAATAATTTAGGATTAGATATTGTAGGACTTTGTAAATGCATCAGCAGGAGATTGGAATTTCTTCAAGTTGGTAATGACTTAGCTAGTTGCAGCTTGCCAGTTCTCTATTTCTTATAAAAACCTTGTTAGGCCTCTTACTCTTTTGCTATTAAAAGTGAGATGAGTTAATATAATTTTATTGCTATATTTTTAGCTTTGTTTTAATTAATAAAATAAAAATAAAAATTTTGATTAATTTAAATATATAGAACACATCCCTCGTTAATTAAAATGGAATTTAAAATAATCAATCAAGTTCAATTATCTAGTAAGAAATTTTATGAGATATTTTTACCTTGTTTGTTTATAATAATAGGTTTATTCGGTGCATTTAATCATGCACTTTGGAGAGATGAGATGCAAGGATGGCTGGTAGCTTGGCAAAGCGATACTTTGATAGATTTATGGAGAAATAACGCACCATCTGGGCATCCTATCCTCTGGTCACTATTAGTTTATTTTACGAAAAATATTACTGGTACACCGATAAGTATGCAACTTTTGCATTGGGTTTTAGGTAGTTTAGCAATTTTACTTTTTTGGAGATTTAGCCCTTTTAGTTTATTGACTAAATCTTTATTTACTTTTGGATATTTCCCTTTTTGGGAATATTACTTTGTATGTCGTCATTATGTAATTGCAGAATTAATAATATTTATTTTTTGTTCTATTTATCATTTAAAACAAAAAACCTATATTCCATTTGCTTTATGTATTGGCCTTTTGGCTAATACACAAGCTTATTCCTGGTCATTAGCATTTGCAATTGGAATGACTCTTGTATTTGATTGGTTTGTAAACCCTATTCAAAGAGAAAATTATATGAGAAATAAAAAATGGATTTATGATTTGATTTCAAGTGCCGCTATTTCTTTCGTTTTATTGTGTTTTGGAGCTTTTAGTCTTTTCCAAGTAAAAGATTCCATTAAATTAGTTTCTTCCGTAATCGATTTTCGTCATTTTTTAAGAGTAATAGGACAGCTTTTTGGTGGGTATGTACTTATTATCCCTGATTCAAGTAGGTTTTTGGATCTAATTATCTGTGCCTTAATTACTTTGTTTTTACTGGTAAGTACAACTACTTTTATTAAACATTATCCCCAGGCTTTGATTTATTTTTTTAGTGGTTTAGTTTTTTTATTTCTTTTTAACTATTTTTTATATTTTGGTATTGGATCAAGACATTATGGATATTACTTCCTTTTGATTATCTCATCAGTCTGGTTATCACAATCTAATCAAGAGCAACAATTTAACTCTTCAAGTAATCAAAATCTTTTTACTAAGGGTAATTTATTGTATTTCCCAAGGTTGCTAACTTTTTGTTTAACCATTCATATGGTTGTTGGTGTGCATATGGTCTTAAATGATTTTCTTTTGCCTTATTCAGGTGGAAAGGCAACCGCTGAATATATACAAGATAAAGGATGGCAGGATTTCCCAATATTTGCTACGAGAGATGTTGAAGTGGCGACTGTATCAGGATACCTTTCTAGAGAATTCTATTTGCCTGAGTTGAATGGATTAGGTAGTTATGCAAAGTGGGCTAATAGGGTTAAATTAGAAAGAAATAAGACACTAGATGCAGTTCAAGTTTATTTAGATAAATTCCCCAATGTAAATAAATTATTATTACTTTTAAGTAAGGAATCAGCTATTAGTAATCTGGAGCCAGGTGAATCTCTTTATTTTGATGAATTTAGTGTAATTGCCGATTCTAAATTTGAAAATTCTTTTCATGATTCAGAGAGATTCTACTTGTATTGGGTTGAAAGGATTATTGATTAATTTTGTAGATGTTAGGTATAATTTATTATCAGATAATTCTTATGTATAAGCTTTTCCCTGATAGGTTTTAATGAAATGACTCTAGTTATTGAGAGTTTGGATTTAACCTTATCCAAGAGAAATATTGTAAAAGACGTCACTTTGAATGTTAATCGTGGTGAGGTGGTTGGTCTTTTGGGCCCAAATGGCGCAGGTAAGACAAGTACTTTTAATATGATTGTGGGGTTGATTAAGCCAAACAAAGGCAATATTTACTTGGAGGGAAAGAGTATAAAAAACTTCTCAATGACAAAAAGAGTTCAATTTGGTATTGGCTATTTACCCCAAGAACCAAGTGTTTTCAGAAACCTTACAGTTTTTGAGAATTTGGATATTGCTCTTTCTCAATCTAACTTATCAATATCTTTGCATAGGAAAAAACGTGAAGAATTGATCGAGGAATTTAATTTAGTATCTTTTCTTTATCGTTTTGGCCATCAACTTTCAGGTGGAGAAAGACGCAGATGTGAAGTAGCCAGAGCTTTAGCTGTAGGAAGATTAGGTCCCAAATACTTACTTTTAGATGAGCCTTTTGCGGGAGTAGATCCTATTGCTATTAATGATCTACAGAATTTAATTGGGAAATTAAAAAACAAAAATATAGGAATATTAATTACTGATCACAATGTTAGAGCAACGTTGGCGATAACAAACCGCTCTTATATTCTTAACAAAGGGGAAATCCTTGCTGATGGATCTTCTGAAAAGCTCAAGAGGAATCAAGTAGTAAAAGAGAATTATCTTGGCAATTCATTTGAATAATTACTATGCTAAAAAAAACATTTTTTTTAACTAGATTTCATAACTTATTAGAAAGAAAGTTGAAAGTAATTCCGTTGTTAGATAGATGGATTTTTTTTGAATTATTACCACCTTTGTTTTTTTCGATTGCTGCTTTTACTGTTGTTTCTCTTTCTTTAGGAGTTATTTTCGATCTAATAAGGAAAATAGTTGAGATTGGGCTTCCGATATCTATTGCTATTAAGATTTTAATGCTAAGGCTCCCTAGCTTTATTGTTATATCTTTTCCAATGGCTATGCTACTTTCAACATTGTTAGCTTATGGAAGTCTAAATGATAATAGTGAAATTAAGGCTTTAAAAAGTATTGGTATTTCAATTTATAGACTTGTATTGCCAGGATTAATTCTATCAATATTTATGTCATATATGACTTTTGTATTTAATAACAATATTGTTCCAATTGCAAATAAAAATGCTGAAATAGTCTTGTCTAATTCTTTAGGAAGATCTTTTGCGAATGAACAGGGAGAGGATATTATTTTTTCAAAAAAAGGCGAAATTATAGATCCATATTCAAGCTACAAGAAAAGAGGAGTTACTCATCTTTTTTATGCTAGGAGGTTTTTTGACGGACAGATGTTGGATGTCACAGTAATTGATTTCTCTAAACGAGGTTTTACTCAAATGCTTAAGGCGAAAAAAGGAATCTGGAATCGTGACAAAAAAAATTGGGAATTTTTTGAGGGAAATATTTTGACTTTAATTCCTGATGGTAGTAACACAAGAACTAAATTTATGAGCTTTTTGTATCCATTAGGCGCTGAACTTACAAATATTGCACAATTGCCTAAAGATGCTAATGACATGAACCTTGGAGAGGCTAATACTGCCATGAAGCTATATCAAAGAAGTGGCAATATTAAAGAGGCAAGAAAAATGAGGGTAAGAATTCAAGAAAAATTTACTTTGCCAATTGCTTGCACGGTTTTTGCTTTGATCGGCTGTAGCTTTGGGGTAATGCAAAAGAGTGGAGGAGGCAGGAGTCAAAGTTTTGGATTAAGTATTATTTTGATACTTATTTATTACATCCTAAGTTTTAGTTTTAGCTCACTAGGAGTCAAAGGAATAATAAATCCTTTCCTGGCTGCTTGGGCCCCTGTTTTTTTGTCTATGCTAGGAGGAGGTTTTTTGTTAAAACAAGCAAGCAAATGATCTGGTCATTATCAAAACCTAGTAGCTTTTATAAATGCTTGATTTTCTTCTAAATATTTTTTCTTTTGATCCTGTTATTCTGCTCGGATTTATAGCTTTCTTTTCTTTATTAATAGCTTTGCCTATTTCTTTTTGGTCAGTTGCTGGGAGCAGTAATTCTACCAAATCTAAATTTTTAGTTGCAGTAGCAAATCTTTTTCTAACTAGTCAATTGATACTTAGATGGTGGCAGTCAGGACATTTTCCAATTAGTAATCTCTATGAATCACTTTGCTTTTTGACTTGGGGTTGTACGTTGACTCAACTTTTTGTCGAAAGGTCATGGAAGTCTCCAATTGTCTCTGCGGTTGCGACTCCTATCTCATTGCTTTCAATAGGTTTTGCTAGCTTTGTTTTGCCAGAGAATTTGCAATCTTCGGCTCCTTTAGTTCCAGCACTACGTTCTAGTTGGTTGGTAATGCATGTCAGTGTAATTATGTGTTCATACGCGGCATTACTAGTAGGTTCGATTTTGTCTTTTGGTGTATTTCTTGTTGACTGGAATAAGCAATTTAATATGCGAAATAGCTCTTTTGGGTCGGGTTCATTTAGGAAAAGTTCTGAATTATATTTAAATGACAAAAATGAGAACTTAAATTCAATACACCCGGTTGAATTTACAAATGCTGAGCAACTTGATTCTTTAAGTTACAGATCTATAACTGCTGGATTTTTATTACTTACAGTTGGTCTTATTAGTGGTGCTGTTTGGGCTAACGAGGCTTGGGGTAGTTGGTGGAGTTGGGATCCTAAAGAGACTTGGGCTTTAATATGTTGGTTGGTCTACGCTGCTTATTTGCATACAAGAATAACAAAAGGATGGGAGGGAAAAAAGCCTGCATTGGTTGCTATTGCAGGCTTTTTTGTTATTATTATTTGCTATATTGGAGTCAATCTTCTAGGGGTCGGCTTGCACAGCTATGGCTGGTTCTTTGATGCGTAGTGGTTGATAATTACTTAATTATTTTTCTAAGATTATTCCATTTTGTGCATCATTCGCAACTTTTCTTAGAGCATCACATCCTTCTTTGAGTGTTGGATAAGCAAACATACCACTACCTGCAATAAAACAATTTGCCCCTGCAGCGCAGCATTGAGATAATGACCAATCTGCTTTTATACCTCCATCAACTTCTATATCTACGTTGAATCCATTTTCTAAAATCATTTTTCTTAATTGAGTTATTTTGTTGAGCATTGTTGGTATGTAAGCTTGTCCACCAAATCCAGGATTAACTGTCATTACTAATACGTGATCAACCATGTCAAGAACATCCTTCACCATATCCATCGGAGTATGAGGATTAAGTGCTACTGAGGGTGATCCTCCTAGTTGACGAATTTTTCCAAGGATTCGATGAAGATGAACATTTGCTTCAGCATGAGCAATTACAACCCCTGGCTCTCCGTTTGCACCCTTACTTGCTTCTACATATCCCTCAAGCATCGTTTCACAATTGTATTGACTAACCATTAGCTGAGTCTCAAATGGAACTTTGCAATATTTTCGGCAGGCGGAGATCATATCTGGTCCGAATGTGAGATTTGGAACAAAGTTTCCATCCATTACATCAAATTGAATTCTGTCTACACCTGCTAATTCAAGGTCTTTTACGCATTGCCCCATATTTGCCCAGTCTGCTGGCAGGACCGAAGGGATTATTTGAACTGGACGGTGCTCAGAAAAAATTGCTGACGAAATGGATTGGATCATTGTTTTTGTCTTTTGGCGAAGATTCTATTAATTCATGGTCCCAAGTTCTAGTGTGACCATGCACTGATACAGTAATTATTGCTTATCAACAGATAATAAGTTTTTTGTGAGTACTTTTTTCTGAGCATTTTTCAATGCCCTCAATTACTTACAATATTGTCTGCCTTAAGGCGTAAATTTCTTTACCTAGCTGCAAAAAGTGGATCGTACTCTCGTCCAAGAAATTCTTGAAGTAGTTGAGCAAGCTGCAATTGCTTCGGCTCAATTGACTGGTTTGGGTCAAAAAGATGAGGCTGATGCCGCAGCCGTTGAGGCAATGCGAAAGAGAATGGGAACCATTCAGATGCAAGGAAGGATCGTTATTGGAGAAGGAGAAAGAGATGAAGCTCCGATGCTTTACATAGGTGAAGAAGTTGGATCAGGCTCAGGCCCTGGAGTTGATTTCGCTGTAGATCCTTGCGAAGGAACAAATTTATGTGCAAACAGCCAACGTGGATCGATGGCTGTTTTGGCGGCCTCAGATAGGGGTGGTTTGTTTAATGCTCCAGATTTTTATATGAATAAATTAGCTGCTCCTCCAGCAGCTAAGGGGAAAGTTGATATCAGGAAAACTCCTACAGAAAACATAAGAATCTTGAGTGATTGCCTTGGTATCGCAATAAGCGATTTAACTATTGTTGTTATGGATAGAGCTAGGCACAAAAATTTAGTTTCCGAGATCAGGTCTACTGGTGCCAGGATTCAGCCCATCTCTGATGGAGATGTCCAGGCAGCCATAGCATGTGGATTTGAGGGGACTGGCACGCATTGTTTGATGGGTATTGGTGCTGCTCCTGAGGGGGTTATTTCAGCGGCAGCAATGAGAGCGCTTGGTGGGCATTTTCAGGGGCAACTTGTTTATGATCCTGCAATAGCTCAAACATCAGAATGGGCAGACTATACAAAAGAGGGAAATATAAAAAGATTGAACGAAATGGGCATAACTGATATTGACAAGATCTATGAAGCAAATGAACTTGCCTCAGGAGAAAATGTTGCTTTTGCTGGTAGTGGAATCACAGATGGATTGCTTTTTGATGGAGTTAAATTTGAAAAAGATTACATCAGAACTAGTAGTCTTGTGATTAGTACGCTTGATCAAACAGCAAGATTTACCAATACAGTTCACATCAAAGATGGTGCTCAAAGCATCTCTTTGAAGTGAGATTTAAGTAAATGATCTAAGGGGCTATTTATGCATATTGCTGTCGTCGGTCTTAGCCATCGCACGGCCCCAGTCGAAGTGCGTGAAAAGCTAAGTATCCCAGAAGAACTAATCGAAAAATCATTTGATAATTTAAAGAAAATTGATCAAATACTAGAAGTTTCTATCTTGAGCACATGCAACAGACTTGAAATTTATAGCTTAGTTAAGGACCCGAAATTGGGAATAGAAGCAATTAAATCTTTTCTTCTAGAATTTTCGGGTCTTGAAGATGAAATTCTTTCACCACATTTATTTAACTTTGTCCAAGAGAAAGCTGTTTCTCATGTGATGAAGGTCTCTGCCGGTTTGGATAGTTTGGTTTTAGGAGAGGGACAAATTCTTTCTCAGGTAAAGAAAATGGTCCGACTTGGCCAAGACCATCAAAGTTTAGGTCCTATTTTGAATAGATTATTAACACAGGCTGTTAGTACTGGTAAAAGAGTAAGAAGCGAAACAAATCTAGGCACTGGAGCAGTTTCTATAAGTTCTGCGGCTGTAGAACTAGCCCAGTTAAAACTTGGGCAAGCACATGGAAGAGATCAATTAATGAGTTTAGAAACTGAAAAGGTTGCAGTTGTTGGAGCCGGAAGAATGAGCCGTTTATTGCTTCAGCATCTCCAATCAAAAGGATGTTGTTCCCTGACTCTTCTAAATAGAACAAAAAAAAGGGCTGAGGAGCTATCAGCAGCATTTCCCGATATTCAAATTGATTGTCAATTAATAGATCAACTTGATACTTGTCTTTCTCTAAGTACACTTGTTTTTACTAGTACAGCTGCTAATGAGCCAATTATTGATGCTGAGAAATTGACTAAAATTGATAGAAAACCTTTGCTCAGACTTATTGATATAGGAGTTCCAAGAAATATTTCTTCTGATGCAAAATCAGTTTCTGGGATTGAATCTCATGATGTAGATGACCTTCAAGAAGTGGTTTCAAGAAATCAAGAAGCAAGACAAAAGCTCGCTTTAGAAGCAGAAGGATTGATAGATGAGGAATGTCGTATCTTCCTAGAATGGTGGGATTCTTTAGCTGCTGTACCTACTATTAACTGCCTTAGATCTGGTTTGGAGTCAATCAGAAAAGAAGAACTTCAGAAGGCATTAAGCCGAATGGGTCCTGATTTCTCCGCTAGAGAACGAAAAGTTGTTGAGGCATTAAGCAAGGGTATTATTAACAAAATACTTCATACTCCCGTAACCAAATTAAGAGCACCTCAATCAAGGAGTGATCGTAGAGATTCTCTTGACGTGATTGAAAAACTTTTTAATCTTGATGTTTCTAGTTCTTTAAACAAGCCCAAAAACAACTGATATTGTTATTTACTTTTGAAATTTTTACTACATATCACTTTTTACTAGATTAATGAGCACTCTATCCAGTAGGTTTGCTCCGAATAGCCGATTAATAGTGCCTTCATGAAGAGAGTACTTGCCATCATTCTTGGCGGTGGGAAAGGATCACGCCTATATCCATTAACAAAAATGAGAGCAAAACCCGCCGTCCCACTAGCGGGTAAATATCGACTAATAGATATTCCCATAAGTAATTGCATTAATTCGGACATCAGTAAAATGTATGTTCTTACGCAATTCAATAGTGCATCACTTAACAGGCATATTGCACAGACTTATAATCTTAGCGGACCTTTTGGTCAAGGTTTTGTTGAAGTTTTAGCAGCTCAGCAAACACCCGAAACACCATCTTGGTTTGAGGGTACTGCTGATGCTGTTAGAAAATATCAATGGCTTTTTCAAGAGTGGGATGTTGATGAATATTTGATTCTTTCTGGAGATCAGCTTTATCGAATGGATTACAGCTTATTTGTTGAACAGCATAGAAAAACAGGAGCTGATTTAACTGTTGCAGCTTTGCCAGTTGACTCCGCGCAAGCTGAGGCATTTGGTTTGATGCGTACTGATGAATCTGGAAATATTAAAGAATTTCGTGAAAAACCAACTGGTGATTCATTGAAAGCAATGGCTGTAGATACTTCAAGGTTTGGATTGGAAAAAACGGAGGCAAAGGAAAAACCTTATTTGGCTTCTATGGGAATATATGTTTTTAGTCGTGCCACCCTTTTTGATTTGTTAAATAAATTTCCTTCTTATACAGATTTTGGAAAAGAAATTATTCCGGAGGCTTTAGGTAGAGGAGACAAACTTAAAAGTTATGTTTTTAATGATTACTGGGAAGATATAGGAACTATTGGTGCATTCTTTGAATCGAATTTAGCTTTAACACAGCAGCCAACCCCGCCATTTAGTTTTTATGATGAGAAGTTCCCTATTTATACAAGGCCAAGATATTTGCCACCTTCAAAAATTGTAGATACCCAAATAACCGATTCAATAGTTTCTGAGGGATCAATACTTAAATCATGTAGTATTCACCACTGTGTCTTGGGAGTAAGGAGTCGTATTGAAAGTGACGTTGTGCTAAATGAAACTCTGGTAATGGGCTCTGATTTTTATGAGTCTTATGAAGAGAGAATAGCTTTACGAAATGGGGGGGGGATCCCCCTAGGTGTAGGACAAGGAACAACTGTTAAAAGAGCAATTCTCGATAAAAACGCTCGAATAGGTGACAATGTGACAATAGTCAATAAAGACAACGTTGAAGAAGCTGATCGGGCAGATCAAGGTTTTTATATTCGTAATGGAATTGTTGTTATCGTTAAAAATGCAACAATTCCAGATGGAACCATAATTTGATTTTTATTTAATGTCCTAGAAATTCAATATGCCTAATCTTTAACATTCTATCGTCAAATTTTTTTTTAAAGAATCCTTCATCCCTGACATTAAGCTCTTTAATGCAGCGAAATGATTCCACAGTCGTCACACTAACTCAAGTAGAAATTTATTAACTTAATGACCAAGGCACATTTTGGATTAGTCGGTCTTGGAGTAATGGGTGAGAACCTTGTCCTGAATGCAGAGCGAAATGGTTTTTCTAGTGTGGTCTATAACCGTACTTATCAAAAAACTGAAGATTTTCTTCGAGGTAGAGGTTTAAATAAATCAATTCAAGGAGCGAAGGATCTTCAAGAATTTGTATCAAAACTGGAACGTCCCAGGAGGGTATTAATGATGGTCAAAGCGGGTGGAGCTACTGATGCTGTCATTAATCAAATTTCGCCTTTCCTCGAGGAAGGTGATTTACTCATTGATGGTGGAAATGCCCAATTTATGGATACCGAAAGAAGAGTAAAAGAACTTGAGAGCAAGAGTTTTGGATATATCGGGATGGGTGTTTCAGGTGGAGCAAAAGGAGCATTGGAAGGACCTAGTATGATGCCTGGTGGGACAAAGACTTCTTACGACGCAATAGAGAGTTTGTTGAACAAAATGGCGGCTCAGGTTGACGATGGGGCTTGCGTGACTTATATCGGCCCAGGGGGCTCAGGACATTTTGTCAAGACAGTTCACAATGGAATTGAATATGGTATCGAACAGATTTTGGCTGAGGCATATGACTTGATGAAGAGAGTATGTGGTATGAACGGTGATGAGATGGCATCTGTTATGGGCTATTGGAATAAAACCGAAGAACTTTCCTCCTATCTTGTTGAAATTACTGAGGCCTGTTTACGAGTTAAGGATCCGGAAGACAGTTCCGATCTTGTTGAAAAGATAATGGATAAGGCGGGTCAAAAAGGTACTGGCTTATGGACAGTCGTTAGCGCACTTGAACTTGGAGCTTCTGTGCCAACTATCTATGCCTCTTTGAATGGAAGGGTTATGAGCTCGATGAAAGATCAACGAAATTATGCGGAAACAATTTTGATTGGGAATAAGCCTTCTTTTGTTGATTTTGGAAAGCCTTCTGATGGCATGCCTTTGCTAATGGATTCAGTTGTATTGGCTACAATTGCGAGCTATGCACAAGGAATGGACATTTTACGACTCGCTTCTGATGAATATGATTACGATCTTGATATGCCCTCCATAGCTCAAATATGGAAAGGTGGTTGCATAATAAGATCTACCCTTTTGAGTCGTATACAGGTTGCATTTAAAAAGGATCCTAAGTTAAGCAATCTTATTCTAGATAGTTGGTTTGCTGATCAGGTGAATAATCGTCTCTCTGGTTTAACACAGGTGGTTTCTGCGGCTGCTAATGCGGGTATTCCGGTGCCTTGTCTTAGTAGTACACTTGATTATTTAAACAGTTTTAGAACTTCTAGGCTCCCTCAGAACTTGGTCCAGGCTATGAGAGACTGCTTTGGTTCCCATACCTATGAGCGTGTAGACAAAGCGGGATCTTTCCATACTGAATGGATTGACTGATATCAATGACTAAATATGAAATCCAAGTTTCAGTAGACAAAAGCGCTCTTGCTCTTGCCGCTTCTGATTTGATTGCTCAGTTCATTGACTCAACCTTGAAAAATAAAACTAGGGCTAAAATTGCTCTTTGTGGCGGATCCACCCCAAAAGCTGCTTATTCTTTATTAGGTAAAAAAAATATTGATTGGAAGAAAGTCGATTTGTTTCTCGGAGATGAAAGATGGGTTGACAGTGTATCGCAAGATAGTAATTGCTTTTTATTGAATAATTCATTGTTTATAGAAGGTAATCCTTCTCTAGAGGCATCATTTTTTAGTGTCTCAACTGTTGAATTAGCCACGCCTGAAGATAGCGCTAAAGATTATGAAAAGATTTTAAAAAACAATTTTGATGAGTATCCACCAAAATTTGATTTGATTTTATTGGGCTTGGGAGATGATGGTCATACAGCCTCCCTCTTCCCTGGCTCGGATGCATTGTTTGAAAGAGATAGCTTGATAACTGTTGGCGAAGGTAAAGGTCATAAAAGAATTACCTTTACCAGTAAATTGCTCAGTTCAGCAAATAATGTTGTCTTCCTAATCAGCGGATCTGCCAAACAAACGGCTCTTAAGCGTCTGCTTGATCAGTCAGAATCATGGGAACGTACTCCTGCAAAATTAGTCGCACCACATTCTGAAATTATTATTTTGGCTGATAAAGATGCTTGCCCATCTTTCTAGGTAGATTGTTATATGAGTAGAGAAGTACTTTAAAATTGATTTCTGATTTACCACCGACTGAAATTTCAATAACTCCTCTCATACAGGGTTCAGAATTTTCAGATTGGAAATCTCTGAATGACACAATTATGGGTGGATCAAGTCTTGCAAATTGTCGTTCATCAGATAAAGGCTTATTTCTTGAGGGGAACTTGGTTGAAGAGGGAGGAGGCTTTGTTAGTTGCCGCTCTCCAATTTTTGAGAAACCTTTTGATCTTTCCAAATATTCTGGATTAATTCTTAATGTTGAAGGAGAAGGGAGAACGTTGAAACTTGCGATTGCTTGTGAAAAGAAACCTTTATCACTATCAAATTTTTTAAAAGGTGATATCCGCTGGGTTGCATCAATACCTACAAAGAAAAATGGAGCTAGTACAGTTAAAATACCTTTCAAAGATTTGGAACCGGCTCGTCGAGCAAAGCCTGTTCGACTACCTCTTATTTTTGATTCAACATGTATTAATCGATTTCAAATACTTCATTCAAAATTTGGACAGCCAGGCAAAATGAACTCAGGATTTTTTGCTGGTCCTATCAAAGTCTTAATTAAGTCAATTAGTGCATACTCCTGATTTGAAAGATAGCTTGATATCTGAAGTCGCCAAAGCGGCAGACCTTTGCATGAAGCCGTATGTTCATTCTGTCTTTTTAGAAAATCAATTAAATGATGATAATGAGCTTGATGAATTGATTTTTAAAATTCAATGTAGAAATATAGACGGCGAAAGAGAAGAATCTATGGATATTGAACTTGAAGTGTATAAAAGCGGTAATGAGGTAAATATGACTATTGCTTGGAAATCTCAAATTGATAGGCCAATTCTATGGCAAGGTAAACATGCTATTTGGATGGACAGTTCTTCTGGTGTTCAATGCGAAACGCCTTCATATGGAAAACTTTTTGAGGCCCTTGCAAGAAGACTTAGGACGGTTTTTAAGACTTCATTGACTTGAACTAATTATATTTGATCGGTTGTGGCTCCTTGGCTTGATGAACTTACTAATCTTGAATACTTTCCAAGAATGCCTGTCTTATATCTAGGCTTTGGTTTCTCCCAATTCTCTCTCCTTCTAGCTAGTTCTCTCTCTTCGACATTCAATTGAATTAACAATTTATTAGCGTCAACGGTAATACTGTCTCCTTCCTCTACTAATCCAATTGTTCCCCCAACGGCTGCTTCTGGAGCAACGTGGCCAACCACTAATCCATATGATCCGCCACTAAATCGGCCGTCAGTAATTAGTGCAACTTTCTCTCCCAAGCCTTGACCCACAATTGCTGAAGTTGGAGAGAGCATTTCCCTCATTCCTGGTCCTCCTACAGGCCCTTCATATCTAACGACTACTACATCTCCAGCTTTAACTTTATTGTCTAGGATTGCACTTAAGCATTCTTCTTCACTCTCAAAAACCCTTGCGGGGCCTGTTAAGACAGGAGTCTTTACACCACTTATTTTCGCGACACTTCCTTCACTAGCTAAATTTCCTTTAAGAATAGCTAAATGTCCTTTTTTATAAATAGGGTTTGATATTGGTCTAATAACATCTTGATTCTCTTTGGGCTTTGAGGGGATATCAGAAAGAATTTCTTCAATTGTTTTACCTTCAATAGTTTTGCATTCTCCATGGAGCATTCCTGCCTCGAGAAGTAATTTCATTACTTGAGGTATCCCCCCAGCTTGATGTAGATCTACAGTTACATATTTACCGCTTGGCTTGAGGTCGCAAATTACAGGAACAATTTGTCTTATACGTTCAAAGTCATCGATTGTTAAATTAACTCCTGCAGTCTTCGCAATAGCAAGTAAGTGAAGGACAGAATTTGTTGAGCCACCAACAGCCATGATGACACTGATTGCATTCTCAAAGGCTTTTTTTGTGAGTAAATCTAACGGCCTTATGTTGTCCTTAACTGCATTGACAAGTACCTGAGCACTTTTAGCAGCGCTTTCTGCTTTTTCATCATCTACAGCTGCCATAGTAGAGCTGAATGGCAAACTAAAACCCATCGTTTCAATTGCCGCAGACATGGTGTTTGCAGTAAACATGCCACCACAACTACCTGGGCCTGGGATGGCATTCTTTTCAACTGCTATTAACCGTTCTTCATCTATTTTTCCACTTGTTAATTGACCGACGGCTTCAAAAGAACTAACTACGGTTAGGTCGCAACCGTCTAATTTCCCAGGCTTAATTGTTCCTCCATATACAAAAATTGAAGGTATGTTCATTCTTGCCATTGACAACATTGCGCCCGGCATATTTTTGTCGCATCCACCAATTGCTAATACACCATCCATGCTTTGAGCATTGCAAGCTGTCTCAATTGCATCTGCAATAACTTCTCTCGAAACCAATGAATATTTCATTCCTTCTGTTCCCATAGAGATGCCGTCACTAACAGTTATGGTCCCGAATGTTTGAGGCATTGCACCAGCATCTTTTAAAGCTGCTTCTGCTCTATTAGCCAGGTCCATTAATCCCATATTGCATGGGGTTATTGTGCTGTGACCATTAGCTATTCCAATGATTGGCTTGTTAAAGTCATTATCGTCAAACCCAACCGCTCTGAGCATTGCTCTGTTCGGTGACCGTTGAATACCCTGTGTTATCGCATTTGATCGAAGCATTTGATTTTTATATTATTGTTTAAAAATTAGAATTAATTAGAAGATCCCAGCTCTTCTAATTGTTTACGCACGTCTGCTATGGCCGAATTAAGCTGTTCTACACGTTGCTCAAGGTGCTCATTACTTTGATTCCCTAGAATATTTGATTCTAATTCAGTTGCCTCAGAGCCATCTTGAATTCTTGGTGCATAAAGCATTGCTTTTTGCTTTCTAGTTTCTTGCCTTTTTTCGGCTTCAGAAAGTAACCACCAAGCTAGGCCTGCAGCTCCTAGTACGGCACCACTAATTAATGATGCCAAACTTCCTGAATTTGAATCTCGGTATTGGCTCATAACTTTGAATAACTTCTTTAAATGCTAGTCCGATGAGGTGACTCTGGTTTTGATACGTAATGATGGGTCACCAATTCCAGGCGATAGTTCACTTTCCGATATTAATTCAGGATCTATACAAGCACAATAAATATTTAAATCTTGAATATTTTCGCCGATTTCTTTAAGACCTTGATTAGCGGCTAATACTGTAATCACTCTTATCCTTCTTGAATCAATTTTATTTTTTTTAATAAGATTTAAATCTTCTAAAAGTTGTTTACCGGTTGTTATTTGATCTATATAAAATATAATCCCTGCATTTTCTTCAATTTCTTTAGGTAGCCCGCCGATACATAAATTTGAATTCGGAATTAAATTCCTAGCACCTCTAAAGAGCTCAAGCCCTGCAGGCAAGTATGGAATTGCTAAAATAGGAATGTTGGGATCAATAATCGAGCATTCAGTGGATCCTGTTGAGGTAGTGATCTGTTCTTTTTTGCTTGGGATCCAATCTCTCAGAGCTTCATAAGTGAGCCAGGTGCCAAGTTGTTCCAGGCCTGTTGCATATAGGATTTCTGGGGTAGTAGGGTTCCTTAAAATAGTTAACCAATGTGATATGAGTGGGTGAGGAGGAACTATTACTCTTAAGCTCATTGACATGATTCATTCTTGGCCTTATTTGCCATAACGTGAATAATTAAATTACCTGTTAAAAGTCCTTTTAAGCTCCAATGAACAAAAAAACTTCTTTCACCTCTGATTTTAAAGCAATTGTTTTTGCTGTATTACTTATCTTTGTTTTTATATTCCCTGCTGAAAGTGTGTTCGCTAGAACGCCTGCTGAGATTCGCAATCAAGAAGAACTCAATATTTCTCAAGATATGTCTAGCCAGGACTTAAGTGGAAATGATTTCGTAAAACTAGATCTGAAAGGAATAAATTTTAGTGAATCCAACCTTACTGGAGCAGTTTTTAATAATAGTAAATTAAATGGAGCAGATTTGCATGGTGCGCAGCTTAATGACGCATTGGCGTATGCAACTGATTTTGAGGGTGCTGACTTAAGGGATGTCGACTTCAATGGTGCATTATTGATGGAAAGCACCTTCACAGATGCACTTATAGACGGAGCTGATTTTACTGATGCAGTAATTAGTCGAATACAGCAAAAAGAATTATGTTCTATGGCTTCCGGAGCAAATTCAAAGACTGGCGAGGATACCAGCTATAGTCTTGGTTGTTGATATTTAAAAAAATAAAAATGAGTGGTAGTCGTCTGCCAGTTACGGTAGTTACAGGATTCTTAGGCTCTGGCAAAACAACACTCTTGAGACATCTTTTAAGTGAAGGTAATCAACGTCTAGCAGTAGTTGTTAATGAATTCGGGACAGTAGGCTTAGATGGAGACCTTCTTAAAAACTGTGGTTTTTGCCCTGATGATGAAGTAGATGAAAGAATAGTTGAATTGAATAATGGCTGTTTATGTTGCACTGTTCAAGAGGACTTCCTTCCTGCAATGGAAGCTTTGCTCCTTAGATCAAATCAGCTTGATGGAATCATTATTGAAACCAGTGGTCTTGCATTGCCAAAGCCTTTATTGCAGGCTCTAAATTGGCCTGCAATAAGAAGTAAGGTTTTTATTAACGGAGTTGTAACATTGGTTGATGGATATGCAATCTCAAATGGTAGTCCTGTAGGTGATATAAAAAGTATTAATGAACAAATATTGAATGATAATAGTGTTGACCACTTAACTCCAATATATGAGCTTTTTAGGGACCAATTGATTTCTGCTGATCTCGTTCTGATTAGTAGGTCTGATTTGCTCTCTGCAAAAGATTTTTCTTCGGTTAGGAATGAGGTTAAAAAGCAGGGAA
Source organism: Prochlorococcus sp. MIT2308 (assembly GCF_059772345.1). Classification (NCBI taxonomy): domain Bacteria; kingdom Bacillati; phylum Cyanobacteriota; class Cyanophyceae; order Synechococcales; family Prochlorococcaceae; genus Prochlorococcus; species Prochlorococcus sp. MIT2308. The sequence continues at coordinate 191,594 of NZ_CM186283.1, forward strand.
ATCATTTTACTAATATCCTTCCAATATCTAATGGGGAAATTGAACCTTCATTGATTCTCGGCCTTAGCAGTGATCAATATGATATTTCCCGTCTTAATCAAAATGACCATGACCATGACCATGACCACGTTGATGTAATCAGTGAGCATTTAAGATTTGAATTCCCAATTGAGCATGATGTATTGAGAAAACTACTTGTAAAACTTGTTCCGGAATATCAAATCCTTCGATTAAAAGGGAGATGCTGGATAGAGGGTAAAGCTTTGCCTCTTCAGATCCAAATGGTTGGATCTAGATTTAATTCATGGTTTGAAAGCTCGAATGATGATTCTTGGAGACCTTCTAGGTCTGGGTTTGATTTGGTCTGTCTGAGTCTTAAAGGCGGAGTTGAAAAAGCTATTGAGGGCTCCTTTTAATCAATCGGTTCAAATTATTATATTTATATTAAAAATAGGTTGTTTTTTTGTGTATTTCCGCGATTCTTTGAGAGTTAAGAGATAATTCTCTTATATCAAATTTTAAGAGTTTCTAGTCCGATTTTTTGTTGTGAGTACTGCAGTTTCCACCACCAAGAATAATCATGTTCAGAGTCTTCCCAATACTTTGAAGATAAGTACCTGCAATAAATGTGGTGGTAATGGTTATATGAAATCTAGCCCAAATTGTTATCACACTTGTCTGACATGCTTAGGCAAGGGACTAATAAGTGAACAAAAAGAAAATATCAATTAGAAAATTTTTCAGATATTATCTACAATAAATTTCTAGCCTTTTCCCTTGGGTTAACCAAGAAGAAGGAAAATTCCATTAATTTTTAAAAGTGTCTCTATTTAAAGCAAGAGTTTTTGTTCATTTAAGACCTTCAGTTTTAGATCCTGCGGGAGAGGCTACTAGGTCAGCTACTAAGAGATTAGGAATTGATGGTGTTACGCAGCTAAGAATTGGTAAATCTATTGAACTTGAAATCGAAGCTGCAAATAAGGAAGATGCACGATCGAAGATTGAATTAATGAGTGATCGATTGCTTGCAAATCCCGTAATTGAGGATTGGACGTTGGAGTTTAAGGATGAACAGAAATTAGCTACTAATTAAAAAAATGAATATCGGAATAATTGTTTTTCCTGGCTCTAACTGCGACAGGGATGTCAGATGGGCTACTGAAGGTTGTCTTGGTATTTCTACAAGTTTTCTGTGGCATGAAACTACTGATTTGAACGGTTATGACGCAATTGTCATTCCAGGGGGGTTTAGTTATGGAGATTATTTACGTTGTGGAGCAATAGCAAGATTTGCACCTGTTTTAAATTCTTTAATACCTTTTGTTGACAAAGGAGGAAAAGTTCTTGGTATTTGTAATGGTTTTCAAATACTTACTGAACTTGGTCTCCTACAAGGAGCTTTGACAAGAAATAAAAATCTTCATTTTATTTGTGATAGAGCAAATCTATCTATTGAAAGTACAAAATCAACTTGGATGAAAAATTATAAAAAACATGATTCTATTTCACTGCCTATAGCTCATGGAGAAGGGAGATATCAATGTAGCTCAGACGTTTTGAAAAAATTGCAGGATGATGATTCGGTGGCTCTTAGATACGCGGAAAATCCAAATGGATCAATCTATGATATTGCTGGAATTACAAATAAAAAGGGAAATGTTTTGGGGATGATGCCACACCCTGAAAGAGCTTGTGATGAGGCTTTAGGGAATATTGATGGTAAATCAATTCTTGGTACGCTTCTTTCTTAAACTTATAAATCAAGACATTAAAAAAGCTGCTATCAAAACGAGTGATAGCAGCTTTTTATTAGCCTTTTGCTTAGTACTTGTATCCCGCTACAAATAGTTGTTCGTCAGAAGAAGGCTGAGAACCAGCAACATATAATCCTTTTGATGCCTCAGAGTTTGCTTGAGCTCTTGCTATGAGTGCTTTTTGTCCATCAGCAGTATTTGAGCCTTTCCATGCTTTTAGACATGAATGTTGTAAAGCACGACCATATGAGAATGAAACATTCCACTTAGCTTTTCTGTCGATTTTATTCATCAGATTTAAATAAACTGATGCAGCTTCCTCGCTCAAGCCACCTGAAAGGAAAGTAATCCCAGGGACACTCGCTGGGACACAGCGTTCCATTGTGCGGATTGTCATTTCAGCAACTTGCTGTGGATCAGCTTTTGTTGAGCTGTCAGCACCCTGTACTGTCATGGATGGCTTAAGAAGAGTTCCTTCTAGAAGTACACCGTTAACCTGGCAAGCCAAATAAACCTCTTTAATTACTTCTTCTTGAACTGCTGCTGTCTTTTCGATTGAATGTGAACCATCCATAAGGATTTCTGGTTCAATAATTGGGACCAATCCAGATTCTTGTACTGATCTAGCGTATCTTGCTAACCCCCAAGCATTTTCTCTTATAGAAAGTTTAGAAGGACAACCATCATCTGTAATTTGAAGCACTGCTCTCCACTTAGCAAATCTTGCACCTTGCTCGTAATAATCAGCAGCTCTTTCAACAAGGCCGTCTAAACCTGAACAAAAAGTTTCTACATCGTGTCCACCAGCTAATGGTCTTAGACCTTTATCAACCTTGATTCCTGGGATTATTCCAAGCTTCTCAAGTTTTCTAACCATTGGCTCACCATCTGGATGATTCTGGAAAAGAGTCTCTTCAAAAAGAATTGCACCACTTATGAAGTTTCCAAGACCTTCTGTGGTGAAAAGCATACCTCTATATGCTTTTCTGTTGTCCTCAGTGTTCTCAACACCTATTGAAGCAAGTCTTTTCCCTACTGTTTTGGTTGATTCGTCAACAGCAAGAATCCCTTTGCCTGGCTGGGCTATGGCACTTGCTGTTTTCTTTAGTTCTTCTGCGTAGTACGAGAGTGCCATTTATGCAACAAAAATTTCCTTAAGATTATTCCATATCAACGGCCCTTTTTGTGGCTTATTACATCTAAAAAATTGTTTTTTGTTTTTTTAGTGAATCTCTTTAATTGATTTCAAGCTTCATACCAATTGAGTTTGATTCTTTGACCTTGTCGCAAACTTTTTGGCTGGCTAATCCCTCAGCTAACCCTGGGATAACAGGTGTACCGTCTTTTATGCTTTGAGCCCACCAGCTTTGTATTCTTGCTACTGGAGCAATACGTCCATCAGTCCAAGTTTTTGAAAAGGAAAGATCTGAATCTGGTTGAATATTTTTAAGAACTTCTCCTTTGTTTGAGTACCACAAACCAAATCCATGGACATAATCGTTCTGGTTGTCGCTGCTAAGCACAAGAGTTCCATTACTCCCATATATCTCTAGACTAAAACCCCTGCTTTGTTTTGTAACTGCAGAGAGATTTACCTGGACTGGAATCAAATTGTTATTAATACTTTTGATTTGTAGTTGAGAAATACTTACATCTTCACTTGTCACTTTCCTAGTGGTTTTTGATTGTGTACAAACTCTCTCTTTGATTGAAGTTGAATTTATTGCGCTCAAAGAATGCGTTGGACCAATTAGCCAATGAATCATGTCAAAAGCATGGGTACCTAAAGCGCCCAAGACCCCTCCACCAGAATCTTTATCTGAATACCAATTCCAAGGCCTATCGGGGTTGGCTCTACTACTCATTAGCCAATCTAGTTTTACAAAATAAGGTTCATCTAATTTCTTATCGTTAATCATCCGCTTTGCTTGCATGAACAGAGGAACCGCTCGATATTCGTAATCGACAGCTATTTTTAGATTTCTTTGAAGCGCATTTCTTTGAAGCTCTTTTACCTCCTCAGAGTTTAAGCAAGTTGGCTTTTCTAGTAAAAGATGTTTTCCAGCTTTAATTGCCTCAAGTGCCAGCTGATATCTGGGTGCTGGTGGCGTAGCTATTATTATTCCATCTATTTCGGAATCATTGACTAGATCTTCCCAGGTCTCATAAGCACGAAGATTGTTCTTATTGCATGCTTCTTCAAGCCTTTCTGGCCGAGGATGCCACAACCCCACTAGCTCTATATTCTTGTTAGACAATGACGCAGGAATATGAACACTTTCACCGAAACCTAGTCCTGCAATAGCTATGCGGAGAGGATGATCTGAATTGATCATTCTTTTAAATGATTAATTAGTTTAAACATTTTCGCATCTATCTGAAATCAAATCATCAAGTAGTTTATCCCCATTGGGGTCTTCCCATTTTGGGGTAAATTTCTTTTTACCATTAACTGAAACATCTTTAAATTTATTAGTTAAACAATTGATGTTCATTATATAAATATTCTCTTCTATTTCCTTTGACGTAGAAGGATCGATTTTTAGGTATTTTGTGGTTAATTCTATTATTCCTTTTCCTTTTATATGAATATTGTCTCTATCTAAATATTGTACTCCTGCAGGCGTTTTACTCACTTCAACCCAATTAATATTGGCTCCGTATACTATATTTGTTTTATTGAATAAAATTATTAACATTAGCACTAATGTTTTCAAGAGAAAACCAATTTTATTTTTTATCTTTTGATGTGTTTTAACCATTAGTTTGTAACTTTGCTTTTTTTGTCTTATGTAGTCGAAGTATCTTTGCCAAAGTTTCTTTAAGTTCTGTTCTAGGTACGATGGTATCTACGAAACCATGATCTTGAAGATATTCTGCGGTTTGGAAATTATCAGGCAGTTTTTCTCTCAATGTTTGTTCAATTACTCTTCTCCCTGCAAATCCAATCAGTGCTTTTGGCTCAGCAAGGATTAAATCTCCAAGCATGGCAAAACTAGCGGTAACTCCCCCAGTGGTGGGATGGGTAAGTAAAGGCATATAAAGCAATTGAGCATCTCTATGTCTTTCTAGTGCTCCTGAAATCTTTGCCATTTGCATCAGGCTTAGCATCCCTTCTTGCATTCGAGCACCACCAGATGCACAAACAATTAGTAATGGTAATTTTTCTTTGGTTGAATGTTCGATGAGCCGTGTAATTTTCTCTCCCACAACAGATCCCATTGAACCACCCATGAACCTGAAATCCATTACGGCTAATGCCATGGGAATAGAATCTACCTCGCATGTACCTGTAAGTACACCATCTTTGAGTCCAGTACTTGCTTGACTTTCTCTCAGTCTGTCTGCGTAAGCTCTTCGATCTTTAAACCCAAGAGGATCAACGGGAGTTATATGATTATTGATTGATTTAAATGTGCTTGGATCAGTGATTAGTCTTATTCTCTCTTCGCTATCTATCCGATTGTGGTGATTGCAGTTGCTACAGACACTACAATTATCTATTAAATCTTTTCTATATACAACTTGTCCACATTCTGGACATTTTTCCCATAGTCCATCACTTTCTTCAGATTCCTGAGTTACTTTGCCAACAAATTGCCCTTTTCTTCTATCAGCAAACCAGTCGAATAATGACACAGCTATTTAGTGATTGAATTTAATTTAGTACCCTAAGTCCCATTAAAGGTATTAGAAAGTTTAAATCTTATCTATAATCCAAGAGCAAAATATCCCAATTGAGAGGAATGGTGCAAACGGATACTGCTGTAATGGCTTAAATCTTTTTGCAAGTTTTCCACTCAAACTATATATAGCTGAGAGTAGGAATGAAATGCATAATGATAAAAAACTCAATTCAATACCAAGCCATATTGTACTAAAAGAAGAGAGTTTTATATCACCCATCCCTAATGAATTTACTCCTAAAATTTTATAACTTATACAACTGATAAAATACATAATTAGAAAGATAATAATCATTGATAAAGAATTATTTATTAATAACCATTTAATATCTATCTCTTTATTTGTGATGCCAATGCATAACAAATAAAGAATACCTGAAATAGAGAATAATATTAATTTATTTTCACTTATTAGTAATGTATTTTTGTCTTCTATAGAAATAGAAGACAAGAAATATAATAGTATCAAAGTAAAGAATATACTAATCAAGATTATTTATTAGCTTAATTTATTTAGTTTAAATTGATTTGATTTGTTATCCTGCAGCTTTTTTCTCTTCTATCATTTTATGAATAATAGGTGTCAGAATAAGTTCCATCGCAAATCCCATTTTTCCTCCGTTAACAACAATACTTGTGGGACTTGACATGAAAGAATCGTGTATCATACCTAATAAGTATTGGAAGTCAATTCCCCATTTTTCTCTTGAACCTTTTCTAAAATGAATAATTACAAAACTTTCGTCAGGTGTTGGAATGTTTCTGCAAATAAATGGGTTTGACGTATCAATTGTCGGAACTCTTTGGAAGTTAATATCTGTACGACTAAATTGGGGACATATGTGATTAATGTAATCAGGCATTCTTCTCAGAATCGTATCAACGATCGTCTCGGCTGAGTAACCCCTTTCTGCATTATCTCGGTGAATTTTTTGTATCCACTCTAGATTTGTAATTGGTACTACACCAACAAGTAAATCAGCAAATGAAGCTACATCATAATCTTTTCCTACAACGCCACCATGGAGACCCTCATAAAATAATAGGTCTGTTCCTGTTGGAATGTCTTCCCAGGGAGTGAATTGGCCTGGATCTAATTTGGTTCCTAAACGGGTGTTATGCTCCTCTGCTTCTTCAGGGCTATGCAAATAATATCTTTTCTGGCCTCCACCAGTTTTGCCATATTGACTAAAGAGGTCTTCCAATTTATCGAATAAATTTGCCTCTGGTCCAAAGTGTGAAAAGTTTTCACCCCTTGAAAGTGCCTCAGACATTGCCTTCTTCATAGGCATTCTTTCGAAACGGTGATAACTATCCCCTTCAACAACTGCAGGAACAATCTTTTCGCGGGCAAAGATATGCTCAAAAGCTCTTTTAACTGTGCTTGTTCCGGCACCTGATGAACCAGTTACAGCTACTACTGGGTGAAGCTTTGACATCGACGCTTATGTATTGACTTTTTATTTTTACAGGTCGACTGACCATCAAAGGGAATCTATTCAAAGAGTTTTTAAATTTGTGAATTAATTATTTAATTTTTTTGCTAAAAGTTCCCCCATTTGGGAACAACTAACCTGTTTCGCTGTCTCATTGCCCATCAAGTCGGAAGTTCTATAACCTTCAGTCAGTAGCTCGTTAATTGCATTTTCTAAATAATTCCCTGCTTGTGTTTCATTAAAGGCAATTTTTAACATCATTGCAGCAGATAAAAGCATTGCTATTGGATTAGCTATGTCTTTACCTGCTATGTCAGGAGCTGAACCATGAACAGGTTCAAAGACACCTGGACCATTAGTGGTTAACGACGCAGAGGGAAGCATGCCAATTGATCCAGTAAGCATGGCTGCAATGTCGCTAAGAATGTCTCCAAATAAATTGCTTGTAAGCATCACATCAAATTGGCTTGGATTTCTAACAAGTTGCATCGCTGCATTATCCACATATTGATGAGTTAGCTCTACTTCTTTGTAATTTTTAGATACCAATATTGTTTCATCTCTCCATAACTGACTTACATCTAGAACATTAGCTTTATCGACTGAGCAAACTTTGTAATTTCTTTGTTTGGCTAATTTAAAAGCAATTTCTGCTATTCGATTGACCTCCTCTGAGGTGTAGGTCATCGTATTAAATGCCCTTGCTCCCTTTTCTGTTTTTATCCTTCCTTTTGGTTCACCAAAGTAAATCCCGCTGGTAAGTTCTCTAACTACTACTAGATCAACTTCTTTAACAAACTCCTCTTTTAAGCTGCTTGCTTTTGTTAAGGAGGGAATTATTTTCACTGGCCTTATATTTGCGAAAAGATCTAAAGAAGATCTGAGATTAAGTAAACCTGTCTCAGGTCTTTTCTCCCTTGGCAATTTGTCATACTTTGGGTCTCCTATAGCTGCTAATAAAACAGCATCAGAGTTTTTACATTCTTGAAGGGTTCTATCTGGAAAGGGAACACCCTCTGAACTTATTGCCGATCCACCAAAAGGCATTTCTTTGAATTTGAGCTCAAAACCAAATTTCCTTGAGACAAGGTCAAGGATTTTTTGAGTGACGTTAGTTATCTCTGGACCAATTCCATCGCCTGGCAATAATGTTATTTTGTAAGACTTCATTTTTTCATGTTAATTAAAGGAAAAACTTACCTGGAGTTTTTTCGATCTAATTTACGAATGGTTTTTGCTATCTCAGGTAGTTTTTTGAAATTAGCAGAGCACCTTAGCCATAGTTTATTGGGAATAGCTGGGAATCCACTAACAACTTTTCCAGTCTCAATATCAGATACGATTCCTGTTTTTGAGCTGGCTATAACTCTATCTCCGATTTTGACTTTATTACCTACTCCTACTTGTCCAGCAAGGATGACTGCGTCTCCAATCTGAGCTCCTCCAGCAATACCTACTTGGGCAGCCATAGCACATCCCTTACCTGTTGATACTCCGTGACCAATTTGAACTAGGTTATCAATTTTTGTATCTTCACCAATTATGGTTTCTCCTACTGAAGGTCTATCAATTGTTGATCCACTACCAACTTCTACTTTGTTTCTTAAAATAACTATTCCCACTTGAGGCATTTTTTTCCATCCATTTGATGTTGGCACGAATCCAAAACCTTCACCACCAATAACGGCATTAGCATTAATTACACATTCGTTTCCAATTTTAGATCCTGAATGAATAACACTATTTGCGTGAATTAAATTCTTAGCACCAATGCTTACGTTTTTATAGACAACAACGCCTGGATGAATAAAAGTTTCGTCCCCAATTTCTGAATTATCTCCAATGTAAGCATTGGCTCCGATTGAAACATCTACACCGATTTTTACATTCTCTCCGATGATTGCACTTTGATGTATGCCTTCACTTTTTATCTCAGAAGGATAAAGAAATTCTAAGGTTTCAGCAAAAGCAATCTTTGGCTCTTTAAGTATTATCCAATCAACTGAAATCTTCTTTGCTATTTCAACAATATAAGTATCGTTTGCTGGTAGTAATAGAGCAGAGGCTTTTGAAGTCTTGATGAGATTTCTAAGATTTATTGGACTATTGTTGTCTAGAAAACTGATTTCATTTTTCTCGGCTTTTTCTAAAGAAGATGCATTTAAAATAACTGGATTGTTTTGAATCTTAAAGTCAACCACACCGGATTGACCTTGCTTCAGATTTTCGACAATTTCCTTGAATTGCATGATTTAATTGGGGAGTGAAAGTTACTATTTTTATTTGAGTTATTCACTGGTCAGAACCAGAACATCTCTGTGAATAACAAGGGGAGATCCTGTTGCTTTGGATTTAGATTTGATTCCTATTTTTATAGCATCACTGCTCATTGAGCAAATCCCCTTAGCAATTTCTTCTCCTTTGGTGTTGATAACTTTTACAGGTTGATTAGAAATAAAATTCCCATTAACTTTTTTTACTCCAACTAGTAGTAGTGAAGCTCCTTTATTTTTGATGGCTTCACTTGCACCATCATCTAGATGAATTTCCCCTACTGGTTTGATCGCATGTGATAACCAACTTTTTCTATTTCCTATTGGATTGGGATGAGGGTGGAAAACAGTTCCTATTTTTTTTCCATTAAGTAATTCACCTAATGTTTTTGGATCTCTACCATCTGCTAATTGAACTTTTATCCCGCTTTCAGTGGCTATCTTTGCCGCAATTAGTTTGGTTTTTATTCCTCCGGTTCCCCAAGATGTTTGTACATTTGCTAGCTCTAATTTATTTAATTCAATTGAATTATTAATATCTTTAATAGGCTTGGCTTTGCTATTTGTTTTTGGATCAGAGGAGTAAAGATGATCGATATCAGTTAACAATATTAGTTGATCGGCAGATATCGCTGTTGCCACTAATGCAGATAAAGTGTCATTATCTCCATATTTTAATTCTTCATCTGAGGTAATATCATTTTCATTTACTATTGGTATAACATTCCATTCAATCAATTTTTTTAGTGTATGCGAGGCAGACTTATAACTATCTCTTGAACCCAATTCTGACCTGGTTAATAGTATTTGTGCAACTTTATATCCAAACCTACTCATGGCCTTTTCATACAAAGCCATTAAATGAAGTTGTCCTATTGCTGCAGAAGCCTGGAGAGAAATAATTTCTTTAGGTCTTAACTTGAAGTTCATTTTATGACATCCGAGACCTACAGCACCACTTGAGACCAATATAATTTTATCCCCATTTTCTTGTGCTTTTGATATGTATAAACAATAATCATTAATGATGTCAAAAGTTGTATATTTATCGCCTCCTCTCAAAAGGCTTGTGCCAATCTTTATTACCCAAGTTGTCATATCAAATCTCCACTTATAATTTTAGCCAAAAATCTTTCTATTGATTGAAATTTATTTCTCTCAATTTTTTTTCCATAATAATCTACTGAATCTACTAATATTGTATACATTCCTAATCTGTTGCCTACCAAAATATCTGTAAAAACTCTATCTCCAATAATTGCTATTTCATTTGTTGAATAAGGAATGGTATCTAAAATCTTTTTTAATCTTTTTTTACTTGGTTTTCCTCCTGAATGTGTGAATTCTAAATCTAATTGATCAGCAATTTGTTTGATTCTACTTCTAGATGGGTTATTGCTGAATAAATACGTATAAAACAATTTCTTAGAGTTGATCACCCAATTTTTTATATCATTTGAAATTACTGGTGTTTTCCCAGAAGTTAATGTTCCATCTACATCAAGTATTAATGCTTTTACATTTTTCGATAACAATACATTCATCGAAATCTTTGAAATTTTGTCGTTTACTTTCCAATGGGGTTTAAGTAATTTTTGTATTTTTATTCTGATAATCCCCTCTCCTCAAGTTCAGCTTCAATTCCAGATTGTATCTTGTCAAACTCTTCGCCTTCAACAAGCTTTATTTCACCCTCTTCTAGTTTCCCAACTATGAAGAAAGGATCAAGCGGTATATATAGACCATATTCATTGTTGTCCACTCTAAAATTTACAAGAAGTTCATAGGTTTCTGACTCATCATCAATGTCCTCTTCTTCAATTTCTTCTGGTTCTGGCTCATCTAGTTCGCCTGAGACTGTAAGGGTGATAGCTGAGCGAACAAGTCTAAGATCATGTTCTTGAAGGACAACATCAGCCACCTCGAGTATTGGTTCATTCTTTTCAATTGTCTCGATTAGCTTTGGATCTTGATCATCAATTAATTGAAAGAGAGATACCGGAGTGTCTACAGGTGTTAACAGTGCATATTCATTACCTTCTAGAGGAACTACTTGTTCAAGAAAACATAAGAGATCCGAACCTTGAGAATCTTTAACTAAAAGTGTAGGTACTTCGTCGTTTTTATTTGTGGTTGACATAGGTGAGTTTTTATTAGTCAGTATTTAGTTTTATTTGATAGTGTTTTTTACATCATATTCAAAATTTAATTTGAGTCATCTAGATCAGGTCCCTCAATAAGCCATTGTTGTAAAAGTATAGCGGCAGCAGCACTGTCTATTCTCCCTGTCTTGTCTGATTTTATAGAGAATTTCTCTTTAGCCTCGACGGTTGAGCAATGTTCATTTATAAAAGCTACGGGAAGTTTTAGGCATTTCGCTAATTTAATCCCATATTTTTTACATCGAAAAGACTGATTAGTCTCTTTGCCGTGCATATCAAGAGGATTCCCAATAATGAGACCTTCAACTTTTCGGCTGGAGCATATCTTTGAGAATTCTGTAAGATCCTCTTCAAAGCTTCTTCTGAAAATTGCAGGGAGATGAGTTATTGATATCCCAAGTGAATCACAACCCGCAACACCTATTCTTTTATTTCCAATATCAAGACTTAAAACCGAACAAGGGTTTGGCTGAATCATTTGTTTTTTCCAATTTGAATGGTTGAGGGTAGTTCAGGTTGTTGTTGTAAATTTCCAACAAGACTATTTATTAGCTCAGTTTCTAGAGACTTTAATTTGTATCCATTTTGTCTCTTCCATACACTTCTTCCAAGAAGGACCCGCTCTTCTGTTATTTCCCAACTGCTTCTACTTAATATTTCAATTAACTTTTTATCTTCACTTGTTGTTTCTATATAACATTTATTTTTGCCAATTTTTATATTATTAATTCTTTGTGGAATTGATTGATTGAGTCTTTCATCCCATGCTAACCCTCTAATCAATTCTAGTGTATATTCATATTTAGGGCAAATAGATGGTATTAATCCCGCGATAACATTATTTTCTTTAGACTTAATAACACATGTTAAATTATTCCTTTTTTCGTAAATATCTTGCCATTGCCTATCAAATATTGAACGAAAGTTGATTGACTCTCTGGCTTGTTCAAGTCTCCATATTTGTTGACTATTCTCTTCTGTTAGTTTTTCCCAGATAAAATTATCTATGGTTTCGTTCTTTTGGTATTTTATACTTTCTTTTTTCTTCCAATAATTTATTATTCTTAACGGCTGAAATCCCGATTGTCTTATTACTGATAAATTCTGATTGTCATTTGAATTTATAGAAATCAAAAAACTTTGTGTATTAATATTGCATTCATAGAGAACTTTTCGTAGTAGATTCTGCAATAAATTATAACGGCTATATGATATTGATTCTCCGATAAAGTATGGTTCTGAAATAGACCAACATGTACCTCTTCTGTTGATTGGAGTTGCTAAAATATATGCAATTATATTGTTTCTTTCAACTGCAACAATGCATTTTGAGTTTCTAGTTGGTATTAAATTTGTGAGATTTGATTCTAATAAAGAAAACCATTTTTTGCACAATAGTATTTGAAATACACCGAGGTACTTAGAATTGTTTTCTTTCTTAAGCATTGATAAATGCTTGAGCTGAAGTGGCTCGATTAATAAATCTGAAGGTAAAGCTTCATCTTTTTGCATTTAATTATTTTATTATATTTTTAATTATCATGTGACTTCGAAATTATTTTATCTGTTCTGATCATTACTATTGGAGTTTGTTGGTTAGCATTGCCAGCTGGATTGGATGTTAGTGCTTTTTTGATTATTTTAGTATTTTCAATATTATTTGTTGATAAGACTTTAACTCTTCCTAGATCATTTACATCTACAACAGCCACATCAATGCATAATTCTTTTGAGGCTTCGATACAAAAGGTCTTTGTATCTTTAGGTCCTAAAACTATACTTTTATCATAGGGTGGTGTAGTACCAGTAATGTCATCAATCAATCTTGCTTGCTCACCTGCTAAACGATAAAACATACCTTTAACGCCAAAAAGTTTTAATATTCCTGCTATTAACCACGAAATTATTATCCGAGTTGGACTAGAAATATTTATTAGGGTTTGCATTCCGCATGCACTTGCTAAGCTGCTTGTTGGATGAAATCCTTTGCAAAGTAACCTTGAAAGCAGACTTGCATTTACGTTTCTATAGTCTATATATTTCCCTTGCATAATCGCTAAGGGTGATTCTCCAATTGTAAGAATATCTGTGGCTAGGTAATTTTTAGGTATATAGGATTTTAATATGCTTATAGGATCATCTAAAGTACCAAGGATATGAGTTTTAATTGGATCAACTAAATTACTATTAGAGGAAATTTCTTTATGTGACTCTATATAATTAGGTAAGACGAAACCATCATATTTTTTAAAAAAACCGAATGGTCCATAATTACCCCATTCAATATCAATCCATAAACATTTGAGATTCTCTATTGCCGAATTCTCAATCTCAAATTCAACTTCAATTCTGATAAATGTTGATTTTTGACTTTTTATTATATATGCAGACCAGTAGTCATTTTTTTTCTCGTCTTCTTCATCAGGGTGAAGAGGTGTGATATTTGTATTAATCTTTAGTATTTCGGTTTTTGATATACCTATTAATTGAGGATTTACTTTTAAAGAAGGAATCATAACCTCCATTCTTTTATGCAAATTCTTAATCTCAACCCAGGCAATATATTTCTGAGTAGAAGCTTGTATGATTCTTTTGAATTCTTTGGGCTTAAGAACTAAGGGCGAATTTTGTCTGAAATAATGATTTATTTCGATCAAAAGAAAAGTTATTATTATGAGAAAAAGATAGTTTGATAACATTTTTTAAAAAAGATATTTGATAATTTAAATATTATATTTAGTTACCCTATTTCATTTTAGCTGCCTCTAGGACTGGTGTAACCATCTTTAGAAGGCTCGCTATTATATTCGTTAAAGCTTTTGACTGTTAGATCAAAATCAGGTTTCTTTAGACCTGTCCCTCTGGTTATTGCATCGTTAATGTCTTCGAACGAAACTTGCCCTTCTTCGTCTAGGAGAACATTACCTTTTCCGTCAATAATCACAGTTTGAGGTATCTTTCCATGCCAGTAATAACCAGGATCCTTGAAAGTTTTTTGATCATCATTGTCTAATTCGTCAATTGATAGAGGAATTAAATCAACAGATGAACTCCACAATAATTTAATACCTGAGACTACTGGTGCATATTGTTTACTAACAGCACTATCGTCTAGATAGAAAACTAAAACACTTGTTCTTTCGTTCTTTAATGATTCTGATAATGTGCTTGATGGTGGAACTAATGATCCGTTACCAGCATAAATTGGATATATATTTCCATCATAACTATCAGTATCCCTCGCAGAATATACTGGATTTACAAATAGAAAAAAAAGTATTAGCAGTGAGTAGAATATTCTTAACAATGTCAATGTAAAGTAATATGTTATTTAAATTCTAAAGTCTTAAAGCTAATATAGCTATATTTATTAATAAATAAATTATCCTTTAGATAGGTTTCTCCCCATACCTTGAGCTATACCTCTACCAATTAAACCAATAGATCTTCCAACAACTTTTGTGAGAATTAGAACTATTAAATCACCTAAGTATTGAATTATTGCTTGTACTTGTGGAGCCAATGCATCTCTTAGCTCTATTATAAATGCTATTTGTCTTTGGGCCCAGTCTAATTTCTTTAATTCATCATCTCTAGGTTCAAGTATGATAATCTTTTCAATCTTATTATTTTTTACTGTATAATATAATCTTTTGCTTTCGTATAATCTAACTGGCTTTTTGAATAGACTTTGAAGTTGATTATTTGTATTGATATGATTTCTTTTACGTTCGAGTTCTCTTGTTGAAACCAATTCCTTATTTAAAAAGTATTTACGCAATTCTGGCCATTCAGAACATGAAGATATAATTTCTTCACTAACTATTTCAGCTGTCCTGAATATCCAATTTAGAATCAAAGTTTCTAGTTGAATAATAGATCGAGGGTCTTCTATTGATAAATACTCTCCATCGATAAGCATCGGCTTATTATTTAATATTGGATCTATTATTAAAGCAATTGAAGGTAGTTCATCATCAAGTATTCCAAGCTCTGTATTATTTACTAGAAAGTCCGAAATGAAAACATCATCACCATTCTTATGAAGACGATCATATGAATCAATGAAATTGCGTAATGTATTAGAGCGTAATTCAGGAGTGATAGATTCTAAAATCTCTTCAAGTTCTTCTTTAAGATTATTTTTAGAATCAAGTTTTTTGATAACAATTGAAAATTCTTGTAAAAGAGTTTTCAAAAGATTAGTTCTTTTGCTTTTATTTAACGAATAAAGAGCTGTTAGTTCATCTGTAGAATTAGTCAGGTCACCTTGAAGTCTCTCCTTTACCCGCTTGTGTATTGCATTCCATAACTCATTAGTTGAGGGGTTTTTAATTGTTATGTCAGTACTATATTTATTAATTAGATTTATATTTTTCTTGCTATTAGTTTTGATTGGAGACTCTATTAATACCTCTAGAGGCCCCCATAACCAGATGATTAATCTCTTCGCTGTTAATAGCTCCCTTCTTCTACCTATTAATATTAAAAGATAAAATGTATTTATTGATTTGTTAGCTATCATCTGGTTTATCGTGTGTAGATCTTTATTTATTTGTGATATACCACTAGTTAATAACCAATGTCCTAATCCATATGAATTAGAAATTGAGTCTGCATTGTAATTCGATTCATTATTGATTTTAAATACTCTTCCTCCTCCAAGTAAAATATTGATTGTATCTCTTAAAAGTTCAATAGTAGGATCTTGAATAATTCCTTCACTACCAAAAGTCATCAAATCTGCAGATGATAATTTAATGTTTTTTGGTATTACAATTAAAATAGGAGCTTGATCCCATTTTTCTTTTAACTTAAAGATTTCTAGTTTGATTGAGTTTGAGAGTTCTACTTCTTCAAGGCAAAATAGAATAAGTTTTGGGAATCCAATTATATCTTTTTTGTCTAGGATTATTTCTAAATTATTATCCTGCGATGTTAGTTGCAAAGCCAAAGATTCGCCCAGAAGTGAAGGCGCTATCATTAAAATTTGTTTTGGTCTTCCTTCGATCAATTTAAATTTAAGAGCCTGTCCTTTTTAAGATAACTTGATTTAAGAATAGTTCCAGTCCTATTAAATAAATCGAAAGGACCAATAATTTTTTTAAATGTTAGACAAGAAATTTATCTTTATCATTTAATGAATCTTGAATAAGAAGATTTTTTAATGTTAGTATTGCCTCTTTTAAATCTATTGAGCCGTCATATAGTGCTCTGCCTACGATTATTCCTTCAATACCTTCATTCTCTAAATCTGCAAGGGAAATTAAATCAGCTATTGAACCTACCCCTCCTGAGGCAATTACTGGATTAATACTTGCCTCAGCTATTTCACTTAAGGCTTTTATATTTGGTCCTTCTAGAGTGCCATCAGTTGCAATATCGGTTGATATGATTGCAGCTAATTCAAGATCGTTAAGTTGTTTAGCTAAGGCTAAAGAAGATATTTCGCTTTGTTTTAGCCAACCTCGAGTAGCTACCATTCCCTCTTTAGCATCAATCCCTACTGCAACTTTTTTTGGATATTCTCTAGATAGATCTTTAACTAAATTCAGGTTCTCTATCGCAATTGTACCTAAAATAACTCTGTCTATCCCTATCCCAAATAATTCTTTTGCTCTATTAATGCTCCTGATACCACCACCAAGCTGAATGGGTATCGTAATGGATTTTTTTATTTCTTTTATTGTTCGATCATTTATGGGTTCACCAGTCCTGGCCCCATCAAGATCTACAAGATGTAGTCGTTTTGCTCCCTGGCTTTCCCAAGCCTGAGCTTGTCTTACTGGATCACTATTGAACTTAGTAACTTGATTGTAATTTCCTTGATTTAGCCGAACACATTTTCCATTCAGTAGATCTATTGCAGGTATGATTTCCATCAAGAATAAAATTATTACTATTCATCTAACATCATTTATGTAGCTCTGGGAGATTATCTATAGGCTTTAATATAATTTTTTTAATAATGTATCTTGAAAGTTCTTTTTTTCGGTGGAACTAGGTTTGTTGGAAAAGCTCTTGTCTCTAGCCTTCTATCAAAAGGACATGAGATATTTGTTTTTACGCGTGGAAATCTACCTGTACCAAAAAATATAAATCACATAAGGGGGGACAGGTCAGATGATGAGGATTTAAAAAAACTATCTGGTCATTCTTTTGACCTTATTGTTGACAGTTCTGGACGCAAGTTGGAGGATACACAAAGATTTCTTAAATTTTCTGGCCTTCCTGGTTTTAGATTTATCTATATAAGTTCTGCAGGAGTATATGACAACACACAATTATTTCCTGTTAGTGAAGAGAGTTTAATAGATCTTGAAAGTCGTCATATAGGTAAAGCAAAAACAGAGCATTGGCTTAAGATTGAAGGTATTCCTTTTACGAGTTTTCGTCCAACATATATATATGGCCCGGGTAACTACAACCCTATTGAAAAATGGTTTTTTGATCGAATAACTTATGGCCGATCTATTCCTGTTCCTTTTGATGGTCAAATTATCACGCAATTAGGACATGTTTCTGATTTGGCCGAAGCTATTTCTAAATCTCTTGAGACAGATAAAGCGATTAATCAAATTTATAATTGTTCAGGAAGTAAGGCCGTAACTTTCAAAGGTTTAATTGAAACAGCAATTAAAGCTACCGGAAATAAAGTCGATGATTTTCATTTACGTTCTTTTGATCCTTCAAAACTTGATCCTAAGGCGAGAAAACTTTTTCCTCTAAGATTAACTAATTTCTTTACGGACACTTCTAAAATAAAAAAAGATTTATCTTGGGAGCCTAAATTCGATTTGTTAAATGGTTTAATTGATAGCTATAAGAATGATTATCTTTTAGCTAATAATGAAGAAGTTGATTTTAGTTCTGATGAACTTCTTTTTGATTGACAACATACTTTATGGCAGAGCTTAAAGTAAGAAATAATGCTATCCAAAATAAAATATAGCCAATTGTATTAATAATATATAGGATATAAACTGTACCCCAACTTTTTGGCCATAGTAATAGGATTATACTGGTAAATTGAAATGTGGTTTTATATTTACCTTGAATTGAGGCTGGAGCACCTGAGGTTTTATCGGAACGCCAACTAGTTATTAAAAGTTCTCTAGATATTATTAACCATATAGTCCATAATGGTACTAGACCCTCATGGACCAACCATATCATTGGTCCAATTAGAAGTATCTTGTCTGCTAGAGGATCTAACTTCGCGCCAAAAACAGATTTGTGATCATATTTACGTGCAAAATAACCGTCAAGAAAATCAGTGAGACCCGCTATAAGAATTAGAAGAATAAAGATATAATTATTACCACTTTTAAGTGAAATAATTATTGGTAATCCTAGCAATAACCTTGAAATTGTCAGTCCATTTATGATTATGGGCCAAGTGATAAATCTTTTGAAATTAATAATTTTCTTGTCCATTCTATTTTGAATATTGGGAATTAGGTTTATTTAAAAATCCTTAAGTATGACTTGCTTAGACTCTATTGTATTATACTGGCTATCGATATAGTAGAGCCATGACTACATTTCTTATTTTTATGTTTTTTTTATCATTAGGAGCAATGGCATTTATCGTGAGAAAATTAGATCAAGAATAACATAAATATTATGCAACATTATTTTTATAATTTTTCTAAAGAAGTAGATATTTATAATTCATTAATTTAGTTGCATTGAAGACATAATAATACATTCTTTTTAATAAACTCTGTTTGTGATCTTTCAAGAGTTTCATTAAAATGACCTTTTAATTATTAACCGGTACTTTTTGAAAAGAAGTTAGAGATAATAACCTTAAGTGGTTATGTAAGATTATCCAAGTCTCATCTTCACATAAGTGTGTCTGATGAAAATTGTAGTGTATTTGGTGGGCACTTGCCCCCTGGAACAATTGTTCTCAAATCTTAAATTTCTTGATTGGAGACATGTCTGATCTTAGCAAGACATCAATAGTTCAAAATATAATCCTACAAGAGTTGATATTTATTTCCTTCCTGATTGTCCTTGGTCAGAGAGAGCTCTTAAGCTTCTAGACTTTTTAGTATAAAATACAACTCTTATGTAATTACAAAGATCAACAATACAAAATATTTGTAATAAAAAAATCTATTTCATTTTACCCACAAATATTTATAGATAATCAGTTTATTGGTGGTTATTCTGAACTTTCAAACATGTCTGTAAGAGGCGATTTGTTGAAAATTATTTCCTAATTTTATTGTAAATCTTTATTCAATATTTCTTTATTATTTTAAATATTTTTTTATTTATAGATATTATATATATTTCTAATTAGATGTTTTTTTGCTCATATTTATAGATTTATTATCTAATTACATTAGATTTATTATTATTAGAAAAATATATTTTATGGGCGATCTTTTGTCTATTAAACCTTTATGTAATTCAGATATTGATTTTGTTACTGAAATATCTAGAAAGGAAGGTTTTGCACCAGGAGTTGGTGATTTAGGTATTTATCAAAATACAGACAAACAGGGACTTTGGGTTGGTTGGTTGAATGGCAATCCTATTGGGTGCATTGCTGGTGTTAGATATAATCAAGATTATGGATTCCTTGGATTGTTTCTGGTAATTGAGAAGTATAGGGGTAGAGGTTTTGGTGTCCAGCTTTGGAAAAAGGCTTTAAGTCATTTAAGTGATTTACCTTGTGTTGGTCTAGAGGCGGCTCCAGAGAGAATCGCTGATTATTCAAAATGGGGCTTTACAATTTCCTCGAAAACAACCAGATGGCAATGGTTGGGTGACGGTAAATTACTTGAAGATAGTTATAGGAATGGTGATTTAGATCATTTTAGTTTTGTTGAAGGTTCCTTAATTCCACAAGATGCCGTAGAGAAATTCGACGAAAAAAGAGAAACAACTCCTAGACCTCATTTTTTATCAAATTGGCTTAATCATCCAGCTGGAAAAGTAATAGCAGTTATTGATAAAGAAAAACAATGTCATGGTTTTGGTCGAATCAGACCATGTCTTTTGCAAAATGGAGTTGGATGGAGAATTGGTCCTTTAATGGCTGATACTCCTGACCTCTTAAGAATTTTGTTGAAGAAATTAATAGAGAGTCATCCTGGTTTAGTAATTATCGATTCACCTGGACTAAATAAGTCAGCTTCTGAAGTATTTGAAAATTTAGGTTTTAAATCAGAATCTGAAACTTTCAGGATGTATAGAGGTTCTCAACCTCCTGTTTCAATGAGCGATGTATATGGTTTGGCTTGTTTGGAGTTAGGTTAAGACTTTTTTTATCCAATAGTGTTTGATTTTCCTCTGTGAATTTGCTTCTCTTCATTCAATTGTGTTTCCAATTGATCAATAAGTGCCGTAACTAATGATTGGAATTCTGGTTGGCAACCTCTGAAAGCAGCTTTATGTCTTATTGATTCGTTCCTTGTTCTTAGATCAGTTAGCATTAGCTGCAACGCATCAATTTTAGCGTTGGTGTTCATGGTGAATTTAGGTTTTGATAGCTAAATATTAAACGTCTTTATTGCCTTACTCATATTTGTTTTGGGATTCTCTTCGCTACTAGTAATCTCTATGATTTTTTCTATTGAATCTTTTGTTTTTAAAGCTTCAATACATACTTTGGCAACTAGTCTTCTGGGAATCGAGCCTTCTTCTTGAGTTTTTTCACCAGAAAACAAAATGTTCTGATTTTTTAAATTAGTTTCATTCTCATTCAAGCCTCCAGGTCGTATAACAGTCCAATCTAGCCCACTTTTTTGTAGAGATCTTTCACCTAATTTTTTCCATATAAGTATGAGACCAAATAAATTTAGAGGGTGTATCAATTTGCCTGCACAAAGTGAACTAACAAGAACAACCCGTCTTAACTTTTGCCTCTTGCAGCTTTCAATTTGTTTTTTGATATTTAAGTAATCTACTTTTGCTGGACCTGTTAAATCTATAGATGGCCTCGCACCTGTTGCGATAACAAGACTTTCACAACCTTGTAATGCATAATCAAGTGTGATTCCATTAGTGTCAGATAAAACGTACCTTTCACAACCTTCTATTGATTCAGGTATTTCAGATTGAGATCTAACTATTAATCTCACCTGATATCCAGATGATATTGCTTCCTCTGCCACTCTAAAACCTGTTTTACCTGAAGCTCCTGTTATGGCTAATTTCATTTGAATTGAATTTCTTTGATATGTTTCTAGCAAGAAATAGTCCTTTTTGTTGAGATAGTAAAATTAATAGATAATTATTAAGCCTTTGAACAAATAATTGGTTTCTTTCTATTTGGGTAAAGTTCCCTGCACAAGTTACAGATTTTACCGTTACATCCTCTCGCTGAGCAATATTCTCTTCCGTAAAAAATAATTTGTAAATGTAACTTATTCCAAAGATTCTTTGGAAATAATTTTTTAAGATCCATTTCGGTTTGGATAACATTTTTACCTGAGGTTAATCCCCAACGCTGAGATAATCTGTGTATATGTGTATCGACAGGAAATGATGGGACATTAAAGACTTGAGACATAACAACACTAGCTGTCTTATGCCCAACACCAGGTAGTGATTCAAGTTCCTGAAATGAATTTGGAACTCTATTATCGAAGTTTTCATAAATAATCTTTGATAAGTTATAAGTATTTTTTGCTTTGGTTTTTGCAAGACCTAGTTGTTTTATATAATTATATATTTTCTGTTCACCTAATTTATACATTTCTTCAGCAGAGCTGGCAACCTTGAAAAGATCTTTAGTTAATTCATTGACTTTCTTGTCGGTTGATTGTGCACTTAATACAACTGCTACGAGTAGTGTGAAACCATTTCGATGATCTAAGGGTATAGGTGTTTCAGGATATAATTCTTCAAGTCTCTTAATTATTATTTTTACCCTTTCATCTTTTCTCATGGCAGTATTAATAAAATTGTGTTTTAAAGTTAACTAATTAAAAACCTTTGGATCGAAGCCGCAGACTCTGATAAGAGAAAATAAGTATCATTTTATACTTGGCCCTATATTTTTTGTTCAATAATTTTTCCTTTTGTGGTCAGTTTGTTTTTAATAGTTTTCTTATGAATAGAATAGACAAAAAATAGTTTTGGTGAATACTGAATTAGAAATTCAAAATTTATGGCATGAGTTTAAACCTGATAAAAATGATAATTGGGTTTTAAAAGATATTAATTTATCTCTGAGACCTGGAGAAATGATTGGATTGTTAGGTCCCTCGGGCTGTGGAAAAACTACCCTTCTTAGATTGATAGCAGGTTTTGATAAGCCTAGACGCGGATCAATAAAAAAAAATGGGCAAACAATATCAACTAACCAGTATGTCCTTTCTCCTGAGAGAAGACAAATAGGTATGGTTTTTCAAGACTATGCGCTTTTCCCTCATTTAAATGTTTGGGATAATGTTTGCTTTGGCATTAACAAGAAAGAACAATCTATTAAAAGGGCCAACTGGCTATTAAATTTATTGGATATTTATGAGTTTAAAAAAAGATATCCACACGAACTCTCTGGTGGGCAGAGTCAAAGAGTTGCGTTGGCTCGTGCCCTAGCTCCTGGTACTTCTTTGGTTTTGTTGGATGAACCTTTTTGTTCTTTAGATGTTGAAGTTAGATCTAGATTGAGGTCAGAACTATCTTCTGTTTTAAAATCCTGCTCAGCATCTGCGCTTTTAGTAACTCATGACCCACATGAAGCATTGGCTATTTGTGATCGTGTTGCTGTATTAAGAAATGGTGAAATTCAACAATACGCAACACCCCTTGAGATGGTTTCAAGTCCATCAAATGATTTTGTAGCACAGTTTGTATTGCAAAAAAATATCTTGCCAATTCGATACTTTGATGATTCCTATTCTACATGTATTGGTAAATTGAATTTTCCTTCGGATACATCGATCTCATTAAATTCAGTTTGTGTCTTCGATCAAAATTCTATCAGAATTAAAGCTTGCATCAATGGTGTTTTTACCGTTATATCAAGAGAATATCGTATCAATTGTTTTGTCTATACTGTGATTAGTAATGGTCTAAAGTTAAGGTCGGAAATGAGCTTGGATGTATATTTATCTATTGGAGATAAATGCAAAGTTGAAACAATTCATGAAAAAAATTTTTTAATTCTTCCAGAAAATATTAAATCTAATTTCTAAATAGATTTAATATTCGGATGATTACATTCAAACTTTTTTCGCAATTGAGATTCATTATCAAATAATAAAAAATTAAATTTTATATTAGTGACAACAAAATGATACAAAAGGAGCTATCATTTATTTGGGGAAAAATTAATTTTTTGTCTCCTGACTTTGCTTTTTTGTGATGCAAGCAGCTACATCCAGTTCACTAGGTCTTCGCGTGGGTCCTTCCGGTCGTGCCATTGCGCAGCCGATGGATGTTGATCTTCTTGAGGCTCTTTGTCAACATACCTCTCTTGAAAGGGTTTCAAGTGCACAATATCTTGCTATGTCCCTTTGGTTCCTTGAGAGAGAACTTAGAGGGTTTGCTTCATTTTTTAAAAGAGAGTCTCTATCTGAGCAAGAGCATGGATTTAACTTCGCCAAATATATGATTGCTCGTGGTCAAACTGTTGAACTTGAAGAAGTGACTAAGCCAATACAAGAATGGAACACTGTTGAAGAATTAGTAACTTTGTCTTTCCAAATGGAGGCTGACGTAACAACCTCTGTTCAACAACTTTATTCTTTAGCTGAGAGATCTAATGATACTCGTACAACTGTATTCCTTGATCCTGTAATAGAAGAACAAATTAAATCAGAAGATGAAATGGCTTATTTGCTAGGTAAAGTCAAATTCTCTAACAATGATCCTTCTGCATTGTTCATTATTGATAATGAATTAAATGTAAAATAAACTAAATAAACTTATCTTCTAGTTTCATATTTGTTGAATCAAATCTGACCTTTTTGTTATTTCTAACAAAAATTGAAAAGATAAATCATTTGAATTTTTTTTGAACATATTTTCAGAAATTTTTAAAATTTTTAATCTATTTTTGTTCAACTTCTCAAGTTCCAAAATTAACCTTCTTGAGAGAATTTTGTTGTGACAAGTTTTTAGAGAGTTGTTTATATTTTTTGATCTACTTCTTATAAACTCTATCTCTTTGCAAAGTGATAGAACAATAGACTCAGAATAAGAGTATAAATATTGATTCATTATATCTAAGCAGTTAAAGGTGCTGTCTCAATAAACTCTGGCGAAAGACTTAGTGTTGGATCACCTGATGGTGCTTTTAGTAATTCAGCAGTTCTAAGCCTTGAGATTAAACGAGTAGAAGTGACTCTGGTAGATCCAATTAATTCTCCAATTCTTTCATGTGTAAGCCTGAAAGGTAACTTGCACCAGTCTCCACATCTTCTTCCTAGTCGATTAACTAGTAAAGCAAACAAGGCTTGAAGTCTTTGTTCAGCATTACCTAAGTGTCTAATTCTGAGTAGTTGCAGAGTCCACTCATTAACTGGATCATAACCTCCTGATTCTGTTGATGTTTCAGCGTCACTAATAAAGCAAAGAGGGGTTAAAGCTTCCACGCATACTCCTTCACTGCATAAACGGTCAGTTCTTAATTGGTCACCTGACTGTAAGAAAGCCAGAGTCATTCCTTCTGTCTCTTCGCAAGGACAGTAAACACGAGCTATACCGTCTATAACTTCTAGGCATGTATCTCCTCTTCTTGAGGATGGGTCTATAAGCACCGATTGACCGGTAGCCATCCTAACCGCTGATGATGGTGGCTCTGAGTAGCTTCTAAAGCTCATTGAATTTTTAAAGGAGCTTGAATTGATACCTAACTTACACAGGAAAAGATGCTTTTTGCAACCGATTCTCAATAGCAACAAGCTCTTGCGAGTTTTCGTGACTGTATGTATAAAAAGTCACATCAAAACGAAGTTAATTTTTCACTTTTTTAGTCTTCAGTTAGTCAATTGTGACATAAGTGTGATGAGGCTTGTATTTATTTCTACTACCAGATTGCATAAAAAAAAGACCCGCTTGCGGGTCTTTTTTCGTTAATGAAATCAAATCAATGATTAGCCATTAGTAATTTTTGCGTTTTCCATATTGTCGAACGCTTTACCAACACGTCTGAAGTCAAATCCCATAGCTCTTAATGCATGCCAGAGATGTCCCTGTATGAAGAAGAAGCCAAGATAGAAGTGAACGTTTGCCAACCAAGCTCTTGCTGTATGAGCCCCAGTTGCAAGTGATGCGTCGGTGTCAACAAAATAAGGAGCGAAATCAAACTTCAGTTGAAGTACATCTCCAAAAAATTCTGTTGAATAAACTGTTGTGTTTGTTGAACTCCAGAAAGCTGCAACAAGAGCACAGTAGCCAACACCAGCTAGTGAGTAAGAAAGAACTGCTTCTGCTGAAAGAAGTCCTTTACCTTTGAATTCTGTGTACTCACCAAATTGCTTAGTGATGATGTGGAATGCACCACCAATTATTTGGAAAAATGCTAGGAAAGCATGGCCACCCATAACATCTTCTAGACTTGTGATTTGAAGGAAATCAGCTTGGTGATTCCAGATCATTCCCAAATCTAGGTTGTAAGAAACTGTACGAGTAGCTCCTAAAGCAGTATCCCAAATACCATGATATTGAGCCCATTCAACGAATTGAATGTTTGCCAAACCTAGGAAAATAAGGTGGTGACCAAGAATAAATGTAAGTTTGTCTGGATCGTCCCACTCGAAGTCAAACTTTTTAGGACGACTTCCTTCAGGATAATTTCCTAAATCACCGTCATATCTTGTTGAGTGAAGAATTCCACCAGCACCAAGAACACCAGAGAAAATCAGGTGAAGTACAGCAATAACTGTGCAACCATAAGGCTCAGTTATTACTCCGTTTTCGATTCCACCTATTCCAAGTTGTGCAAGGTGAGGCAAGCAAATCAAGTTTTGATTACCCATCGCGACGGATGAGTCATAACGAGCTAGCTCAAATAAAGTGAACGCACCTGCCCAGAACATCATCAAACCAGCATGGGCAGCATGCGCAGCGATGAATTTTCCGGAGCGATTGGCCGTCCCTGAATTACCCGCGTACCAGTCATAGGTAACGCTAGGATTCCCGTAGGTCTGCACGAGAAATAAACAAAGAACAGTAAGAGGATATATTTATAGGTCTTTAAGTTCCATATCCCTTCACATTGCTTATTGAAATTGTAGGTTTTGTACATATTTCAAGAACATCTGCTACTTAATATGATCTTCGTGTTATGGGTCGATTTTGTATGCAAAGTCCCTATAGTCACTATGATGTTTGCCTATAGTGAAGGTTAAATTTCATGTTTAACCTTCAAACTTTGTTATTTTGAAAACAAAGACAAATCCATGAATTACAAAAATATCATCGAAGAGTTTCTTGAAAGTGAAAATATTTTTCTCGATAAAAGAAAAACCCTTATAGTTTTACTAGGCTCTTTTGCTGATTTTGACAGTTTTGAATATGCGCAACAATTATCTGGTCAAGTAAAGAGACTGAATGAGAATTCGGTTGATTTAATGTTGGTTGGTATTGGTAGTGAAAAGTCTAAAGAGTTTTTTTGTAGGTTCAATAAGATAGATACTGAAAATGTTATTGCCTTAAGGAATGCAGACCTTCATAAAAAACTAAATCTCAATGTTGGATTTGTCTCGCAACTTCCTTCAATAATTAATTTATTGATCATGTGTGCTGGTATAAATTCCAAAGGTACAATTAAGGAGGTTTTAAGAGGTTACTTGGGTGATAGAAATTCTAAGAGCTTATTTAACTATGATGAGGATATAAAAATAGGACCTTTTTATTTATTTAAAGGCAAAATGTTTGATATCTTTTCTAAAAAACAAAATTTACGTCCTTTTGAGCTTGCCACCAGGCGACTTATGAATATGGTTGAAATTCTTTCAAATTGGAATATATACGTTCCTGACCCGTCTTTTTTAACACAGAGAGGGGCAACAATATTTTTCAATGAAAAAGATGAGATTATATATAACTTTGTATCTGAGAGTTTATTAGGCTATTCAAGTAATATGAATTCGCCATTATCATTCTTAGATAAAAATTTGACTTAAAAAAAAAAACTAATGATATCAAATAAATGCTTAGTTTGTGGAAGCTATAATTTGAGGGCTGATCGTTCATTGTCTGGAAGATTGGTATGTAATTCATGTGGAACACCCTTTGGCGTTAGAAGATCAGGAAATAATAAAATAAATAATTTTGATATTCCTTTGTTTAGAAATAAGTATTTTTTCTTTATTTGCATATTAATTGTTTCTTTTATTCTTGTGATAATTTAGTTATCTAGAGGAATGCCTCTCCAGTATCCATTTTGTTTAACTATATTTATTGATATTTCAAAAAGATCACTAATTATTTTTGAATTTATTATGTCATTTGGGTCACCTTCTTTGATGATCTTTCCTTTTTTTATTAGAATAACTCTATTAGTTTTAGGTAGAATTGATTCTAAGTTATGTGTAACATAAACTATATTTACTGAGTTTTTGATTAATTTATTTAAGTTTTTATTTAATAAAAAATTTGACTTTATATCTAAATTACAAAATGGCTCATCTAGAACTAATATAATTGGTTCGTAAACAAGAGCTCTAGCTAGTAAAGCCCTTCTTTTCTGTCCATCAGATAATGTAATAAAATCATTGTTAATAATATTATCTAGTTCCCATTCATTTATTAGATTTTCTACTTTAATTCTTTGTGTTTCTGTAAGAAATTTTGAATATCTGGAATTAAATGTCCCAGAAAATCCTGATATGATTACATCATAAAGATTAACTCCATTATTTACTCTTTGCTCCATTTCTTTGAATAGAAATCCAATTCTTTTTCTTACATCCCAAATATTTATGTTTTCCATGCTGAAGAGTTTTAACGAGCTTTCTTTTCTAGAAATTGGATAAATGGATCTATTTAATAACTTTAAAAAGGTTGATTTACCGGAACCATTTGGGCCTAAGATTAATGTATTTTCACCATAGTTTAGATTTAGATTTATATTCGACAGTATTTCTGTTTGATCAATATGTACATTAATATTTTTAAAACTAGCCCAGGCTAATAAATTTTTTTTAGAATCAACTCCCATTTATATAGTATTTAAAGTTATAATTCACCTCTATTAAATGAATAACAGAATAAAACTTATTGGGAATAATAATCTAGTTAAAAGCTTGATAATTAATTTTCTATTATTCTTTATAGCCATATTAGGATTTTCTGGTGGATATAGCATGCCTCTGTCTTCATGAACTGAATTTGTTAATGAATTAGTTGGATGTAAATCCCATGGCTTTTCCTTGTTTAATGCATTTTGGAGCCAATCCCAGTAATATTGAACCATCTTATCTTCACCTAATAACTTAACATTATCTTTTTGTATATAACCCATTTGCTCATTAAATGTTTGGGTTTTCAATACTAGATAATCTTCTGAAAAGATTTTATAAAATGTCCTTCTTTGTAGATTGCTAAATAAAACTAAGGTTGTAAACAGTTTGTTTTTTAAAAATTTCCTGTAATGTCTAACTATCACTCTCGCTTTATTGTTTCCTAGTGGAATATGATCAAGAACCTGAATATATCTTGTGCTTTCTGGCGACCCCTTATATATAAAAATTCTGCCTGGAGGCACAAACTTTATTCTTATAAACTCTTCTTGACCGTTTGTTTTGTATGAGTAGATACTTTCTATTTGCCTATTATCTCGTTTAATTTTTTGATTAAAACTTGTTATAGTATCTCTGTTTACATTTTTGTCGGGGATTGTGTCTCCGTGCATCCAGAATACATGTAATATATCTAAGTGATTTTCAATAATTCTAGCCCAATCCGCTTTAAAATCTACATATACCTCTTCATATTCATATTCCAAAGAAGGAAATCCATAAGAATCAGGAAGTAAGCTATTTATTGAATACTTTATTTCGAAGTCTTCAATGTTAGCAAGTGGTGTTCCCGTGTAATAAATGTAGATATAACCTTCTTTTTCAACACATGGATATTGAAAAAGTTTTATGCTTTTTGCATAGTTATCATAATTAGAATCAATAATATGCTGACAAGTTATTCTGTCTAAATTTGTACAACTCCCTTGAGATGAGAATCTAGCACCATGATAAGGGCAAACAAGTTGACCGTTTATAACTTCACCGCCTAAAAAAGAAGCTCCTCTATGAGGGCATACATCCTTTACACATCTAACAATACCCTCTCTATCACGATACAAAACGAGTGGCTCGTTATAAATCGTGAAGTGATTTAATTTTCCATCTTTTATCGACTCGCTACTAGATACTGAATACCAACCTAAAAGTCCATTCGTTAATTGATTGGAGGGTTTTGAAGCAATATTTTCTAATTCATTAACATTTTCTTTCTCATTAAAAGTAGATCTAATGAGATTATTAGTCTCATATTCAAATGAATTATTATCTTTTCCTTTTTCTTCTTTCATAACCGAGTAGATCTTCTAGTGAGATGAAAATTGTCTCATTAAAAGAGTATTCTCCTTATGTGCTTAAAGACTCAAAAAAAATAGCACCTAATGCCTTCGAGTATCGATTAAATTTACATAAAAAAACTTGAACGTATTTTCAACGTTCAAGCACGTACGGTTGGGTCTTTTCTGTTTTATAAAAATCTATTGCTCAAAGGGTTTTGGGAGAAAGCTCTATGCTTGATACAAATTCAGATGCTTCTTCAATATCATTGCAGAATTTACATGTGCCAAGGTAGCAACCTAGATATCTCATAAAAGAACTTTTTCCTCCAGAAAGTTGATATTTATGAATAGTGCCTCCCTGCGGGGTGGCTTTTACAAGTTGAGGTAAAGTAGGCATTAAATTTTTTCACTTTCCCATAATTTGCTTTTGAAATTCCTCTAGAGCAATAGGTAGTTGTACCAAAAAAGGGAATACAGATTGTTCTTTATCTTTTTTTTATTTTTGCCTGTTTGTTTCGACTAATCCGCGTAACCGTCATCGTCTTCTGTATTGACAATTCTAGGGGTGTTTTTCATATGTTCATCCCATGGATGAACATATGAATCTTTGTCAGAGTAGACTTCACTTTTCAACTCTTCTAGCAAGGTCTCGAGCTGTTTGATGATTCTCTTTAGATTATCTTTTTTCATAAATATAGATTGGGTTTAGACTTCTTTATATTATAGTAAGTTCTTTTTCTGATTGATTGGTTAACTTTATTTATAAATTTATCAAAAATAAATAATTGTATAATTCCTATTATTGAATATATATCATTTATAGTTTATTAACAAGAATAATTTTTGATACTAAAATCCAAAAAAAAATTATTTTAATAATTTATAGAATAAATACTAGAATGATTTTTGTAACCTTGTCTTTTTTTAATTTAATGAAATCAGTTTATCTCTTTATAAATCTAATTAAAAAATTTCTTAAATTTTTTAATTAGATTTTATTTTCCTTCTCGACTCGTATTTATATCCAATAAAAAGTAAAGTCATAACCCTTTTCTTCTCTATATTTTTCACCTTTTGTATGATTGTAGCAATCAAATATTTCTTTAAATTTATTTTCCATCTCATGTTTAAATGATTATCCCCTTTTTCACCTAAATAGTATTTTTGAAAGTGATTATTTCATGATTTTTCTATTTAGCCTTTCTACACAATATATTATTTATCTTTTCATTTGATTTCTTGATGATTTCAATTTGTTTTGTATTATAATCCGTAAATTATAATAACAGTTCTGTATTATATATAAATATTTTTATGTTTTTTGTAAATTCTATTTTCTTCAAAGGGCTTTTTTATAGCTACTTTCAGGCTCGAATGGATTATGTATAGGAGTTCTTAAAATGTCTATAAGCCAATTATCTTTTCTTACTACCTTTGTTAATAATTAGCTCGCTTGGATGGCCATTTATTGTGTCTTTTTTATTAGTCCTCTAGAAAATCCTGAATTTTTATATATGCATTTTACTATTGTTTAAGTGTAAGATAGATGTACTTGCTAAGGTTTCAGCGATATTCATAAATACTGTCTTCTCAGGCTTTATTTAATTGCGAGTGGGGAAGGTCTGATCTTCCGACCTTCGTGTTGTGAGTCGGTAGATATTTTTAATAGATTCATCGCAATAACTGGTTAGTCATTTGTCTGTATCCTTGAGTGTGTTTGGACTAAAAAAATGAATTAAGCTATAACTGCAATCTTCCGTTTCCTTTTCTTTATAATTTTTTTCTTATTAAGCATAAAAAATAGCATTAAAAAAACCAGTCAAAGACTGGCTTCTTAATTGGTGGCGGGGGGAAGATTTGAACTTCCGACCTTCGGGTTATGAGCCCGACGAGCTACCAGACTGCTCTACCCCGCGTAGCTTTTAAAGCATACATCTTTATGCGACTAAAAAGATCGATTTGTTTGAGTTAAGGGATCTTTAATTTTCCTTCAACTTCGAAATATATTCCAGGTTTTTTTTGGAGAGTGATCTCATCAAGTTCCTCTATCGCTGATGGGGTGATCCATTCAAGCTGACGAAGGAGATGAATGGCTACTGCATGCTTTGCTCTTTTCGATCCATCTTCTACCTTTATAGAGAGTCCAATTCCTTCACCCAATAGGCCTATACATTGAATACCTTCACTTCCTCCTTTGCTTATTATTTTCTTATGACCTCTTTTTATTAATTCAGAATCAAAATATCCTTCCCCAGCTACTAGGTCTGGGTTCTGAGTCATTGCGCGAGTTATTTTTTCAAATTCTGGCTGGTCTGATCTGGATAAATGTGCATATAAAATAGCCATCTGTGACAAACGTAAAAGTAATGTTGGCGCTCCACAATCATCTCTTTCCGCAATTAATTCCTCAACTGGTATTTTCAATAAATCAGAAACTCTTCTGAATATTTCTTTCTGAAGGGGATGATGTCCCATTAAATAGCTATCTAGATCCCAGTTCATTTTCTTGCAAGTTGCCAGAAATGCCGAATGTTTTCCTGAACAGTTGTGTTGAAGCCTGCTTTTTTTATCTTGAGGGATGGGGCATTTGAGTTCTTCTATATCTATGTCAGCATTCCATAAGAGTTTGAAAGCTGTTCTAGCTTGATTAGCAGTTCCACAATGTGAACCACATGCAAGAGCCAAGGTTCTATTATCTAAGTTGAATTTTTCTGAAGTTCCACTCGTAAGAAATGGCAATGCCTGGAAAGGTTTCAATGCTGACCTTATAAAAGTTTCATATTCACTCGAACCTGCTTTCATTAATATCCTGCCTTTCGTATCACAAATTGAGGCGTGAGCTCTATGAATTGATTCAACGCTTGAACCTCTTTTTACGAGGACTTTCATAGAATTTAAGTTGTTACTTTCTAATTTTCTTTGTATATTCATGTTTTAATTCATTTCTAAAACTATAAATAACAATGAAAATAAAGTAATTGAGAAAAGTAGTATTATTATTATTATTTCTAGATGATTTAGGATAGGTTTAACTTGGTGCTGAGCTATAAGTAAATCCTTCGATCTCCACTCAATTGGTTTTTCCCAGATTTGACCGTCATACCAACCAGATTCTTCATATTCAATGGTTTCAGAATTTAGTCTATTATATATATATACCCAACTTAACCATTGCCTAATTAATAATAATATAGGGAAAAGAAGAGAGGCAGTGAAACTTACAAAAGTAAGGTCAAAAATATTATTTTTCAGGTAATCGCTTCCATAAGATATTGTAAAGCTAATTGGTGTAATCAAAAACCAACTTAGTACTAATTTCCTATAGAAAATACTTCTTTTTAAAAAAGGCCAGGAGATTATCCAAGAATTTCTAATACTATTAAATTCATTTAATGGTCTTTGATTTGAAGGAACAGGACATATTGTATTATCCATCTTTTAATACGATTAATTGATTATTAGTAAAACCATGAAAGATTCCATTGCTCCAAAATGATTCTAAATCATAGAATTTTCTTTCATAAGGTTGAAAAACATTAATTATCAGATCTCCGTAATCTAATAATGCCCATTTTGCTTCATTAATTCCTTCCTTTCTGAGAGGGAGTAGATCAGCTTCTTCTTTTAAAGTCTTTTCCACATTGTTAACTATTGCCCTTACTTGAACATCGGAAAGACCTTCTGTAATTAATATCCAATCGGCAATACTAGAAACTTGATCAACCTTTAAAAGTTTTATATCCCCAGCTTTTCTATCATCGCAAGCTCCTGCAGCTAGTTCAATTAATCTACTATTATCCATAAACATTTTCACTTGTAACTGATTTTTTAGAGCCTTCTTGAGATGCCATTTCTGCTCTTGCTCTTTCAGCACTTTTCCTCAAGGCTTCTAATCTGTCTTCGTAAAATGTTCTCTTTTTTTTCTTTCTAGATTTTTCTACTAAATCTTTTAATGCACCACCAAGACTTTTATAAGCATTTGGAACGCTATACCCGAAACGACAAGCTAAATCAATAGCTCTTTCATCAGCTGCGATTGCGTCTTGTAAACGTTTCTCTGAATTGTTTTTTAAATATAATCTGTAGCCCGCAAACCCTGACAATCCAAGAGCCATTAGTAGAAGCAGTCCATCTTGTACCCATAATTCTCCAATTGCACCACCTAAGCCTATTGCGAGAGCGGCCATTTCCCAACCGTCTCTAGGGATGGTGTCATTCTGAATGCGTCCCACCTCATGCCAAAACAATAAATTTCTATGATCTTGAGCTAGGTAATCCCATTGCTCGAGATCAACTTGAATTTCCACTTCATCTCGCCCAATTTCTTCGAGCGTGATTAAGGGAGGATCTATTGCTGCCGCGGCTTCAATAAATACCCAGCTTTGGTTTTCTGGTGGCAGCAGCCCTTTTAGGCGCTGTAGTTCGCTCATACTCTTTGTTTCTTGTTCGGATAGTTAGTTAAACTTTAGTGGTAGTTTGCCGATCTAGACAGTAGATGATAAACAGATACCTAGAATGCGTGACATAAATGAAGTTTACAAGAGATTCAAATGCCACGGCGTAAAGATATACGTCGGATTTTGATACTAGGCTCTGGACCTATTGTTATTGGTCAGGCCTGTGAATTCGATTATTCCGGTACCCAGGCATGTAAAGCCCTTAGAAGCGAGGGCTTTGAAGTCATTTTAGTTAATTCAAATCCAGCTTCAATAATGACCGACCCCGAAACGGCAAATAGGACATATGTAGAACCTCTCACAGCTTCAGTTGTTGAACAAATCATAGAAAAAGAACTACCTGATGCTCTTTTGCCAACTATGGGAGGCCAAACTGCATTGAATATTTCAGTTGAATTAGCAGAGTCTGGAATTTTAGATAAGTACAACATTGAATTAATTGGTGCTGATCTAAATGCAATTAAGAAAGCGGAGGATAGGAATTTATTTAAAATAGCGATGAATAATATTGGGGTTAACGTATGCCCATCTGGCATTGCTTCTAATCTTCAAGAAGCTGAAATAGTAGGAAATAAAATTTCTTCATTTCCCAAAATTATCAGACCTGCTTTCACACTAGGCGGAAGTGGAGGAGGTATTGCTTATAACCAGGATGAATTTTTAGAATTATGCAAAACAGGTTTAGATGCTAGCCCTGTTTCTCAAATACTTATTGAAAAATCTCTTTTAGGTTGGAAAGAATTTGAACTAGAAGTTATGAGAGATTTATCAGATAATGTTGTGATTATATGCAGTATTGAGAATGTTGATCCTATGGGAGTTCATACTGGAGATTCTATTACAGTAGCGCCTGCTCAAACTCTAACTGACAGAGAATATCAACGTTTACGAGATTATTCAATCTCAATAATTAGAGAAATTGGTGTTGCTACTGGTGGAAGCAATATCCAATTTGCAATCAATCCAATTGATGGTGAAGTTATAGTAATTGAAATGAACCCTCGTGTTAGCAGATCGTCAGCTTTGGCAAGTAAAGCTACAGGTTTTCCAATAGCAAAAATTGCTGCTCTTTTGGCCGTTGGTTATAGATTAGATGAGATTATTAATGATATTACTGGTAAAACCCCCGCATGTTTTGAACCTTCAATTGATTATGTTGTTACTAAAATTCCTCGTTTTGCATTCGAAAAATTCTCAGGAAGTTCCTCAATACTTACTACCTCGATGAAGTCAGTTGGAGAGGCTATGGCAATAGGAAGATGTTTTGAAGAATCTTTTCAAAAAGCAATAAGATCTCTTGAGACTGGATTCAGTGGTTGGGGGTGTGATCGTGATGATGAAAAGCTTTCATCTGTTGACTTAGAAAGACAATTAAGGACTCCTTCCCCTGAAAGAATAATGTATGTACGATTAGCTATGAAGAACGGTCGTAGTGATAATGATATATTTTCTTTCTCTAAAATAGATCCTTGGTTTTTGTCAAAATTGAGGAATATAGTAAATGCAGAGGAGAAATTACTTAAGTATAAAAATATTAACGATTTAGAGCCTAATTTCTTATTCAAACTTAAACAAATAGGTTTCTCTGATCGTCAGATTGCATTTGCTCTAAATACTGATGAACTATCAATTAGATCTATAAGAACTTCTCTTAAAATATTACCTGTTTATAAAACAGTAGACACATGCGCCTCTGAATTTTCCTCAAAAACACCATATCATTATTCTACATATGAAAGACCAGTTCGAACCATTGATAAAGATGGAAATATAATCAAAAATCTTAATCTAAGTGAAATTAAAAAAGATAATAAAAATAAAATTTTGATTCTTGGTGGAGGACCAAATCGTATTGGGCAAGGCATAGAATTTGATTATTGTTGTTGCCATGCTTCTTATCAAGCTCAAGAGGAAGAATATACAACAATAATGATAAATAGTAACCCCGAAACGGTCTCAACTGATTATGACACAAGCGACATACTTTATTTTGAGCCTTTAACTCTAGAAGATGTTCTGAATGTTATTGAATTTGAGGAACCCTATGGGATAATTGTTCAATTTGGAGGGCAAACCCCTTTAAAACTTTCTTTACCAATAGCCAATTGGTTGAAAAAACCCGAAAACACAAAGTTAAGAACAAAAGTATTAGGAACATCCCCGTTTTCAATTGACTTAGCTGAAGATAGAGAGCAATTTGATAAGGTTTTGAGAAAGTTAAATATTAGGCAACCTAAGAATGGAATCGCTAGAACTTTCGAAGAATCTTTGGATGTCGCTAATAAAGTTGGCTATCCCTTAGTCGTTAGGCCCTCATATGTTCTAGGTGGTAGAGCTATGGAAATTGTTTATGAGCAAGATGAGTTGGAAAGATACATAAAGGAAGCAGTAAATGTTGAACCTGAACATCCAATCCTTATTGATCAATATTTAGAGAATGCAATTGAGGTCGATGTTGATGCTTTATGTGATGTCAGTAACGATGTTGTGATTGGAGGATTGATGGAGCATATTGAGCCTGCTGGAATTCATTCTGGCGATTCAGCGTGCTGCCTCCCCTCCATAACGCTTTCTAGTGACTCAATTAAAACAATCAAGCGTTGGACAAAATCTTTAGCTATTGAGCTAGATGTCGTAGGTCTAATTAATCTTCAATTTGCTGTTAAAAGAGATGATGAAGGTAATGAGATTGTTTACATTATTGAGGCTAATCCAAGGGCTTCAAGAACTGTTCCTTTCGTTTCTAAAGCTACTGGAATACCTCTTGCAAAAATTGCAACTCAGCTGCTTTTGAGTAAAAACCTCAAGGATATTGGTTTAAATCAAGAACCAATTCCACCTCTTCAATCAATAAAAGAGGCGGTTATGCCTTTTAGACGTTTTCCCGGATCAGACAGTGTTTTAGGACCAGAAATGCGTTCAACAGGTGAGGTGATGGGATCTGCAAATACTTTTGGAATGGCCTATGCAAAATCCGAACTCGCTGCCGGTGAGGGATTACCTACTTCTGGTTTTGTTTTCTTATCTACTCATGATCGAGATAAACCAGCATTGATTCCCGTAGCAAAAAAATTAATTGAATTAGGTTTTTCAGTTTTGGCAACATCTGGCACTTCCAAGTATCTCGAGAAATTTGATTTGAAGGTTGAAAGGGTTCTTAAGGTTCATGAAGGAAGACCAAATATCGAGGATATGATTCGATCTGGAAAGGTTCAGTTGGTAATAAATACTCCGATTGGACGTCAAGCAATTTATGATGATAAATACCTTAGGAAAGCAGCTCTTGACTATTCAGTCCCAACATTGACGACCTTAAAAGGAGCTAGTGCTGCAGTGAAGGGGATTGAGGCATTGCAGAATCAAGTCTTATCCGTTTCAGCCTTACAAGATATTCATTCCTAAGCGATATTTCGCTTGAAAGGTTATTTAATTAATAGTAATATTTCTATTCTAAATATTATTTACTCTGTTGATTTTTTTCTGTAAATCCTTAAATAGTAATTTTGTATATTTTTTTTTAGTTCCTTTTTTTGTCGTTTTACGCAAAGCTCTATTACTACCTCATTAAAAATTCACCTTTTTTTCTAATTAAGACATACAATTATCTTCTTGCTTGATAATTTGAATGACCGCTACAGCTTCTTCTTCACCAAAACTAAGAGTTGATACACGCGGAACTAACGAGTTGCCGCCCCATTTAGATGAAAACCTTTTAACACCTCGTTTTTATGTAACCGAATTTAAGAAAGCTGCCAAGACAGAATTAACTGATGCTCGTGAAGAGTTTGAAGCGATGCTTTCAGAGATGAAGGCTGATTATAATTGCACTCATTTCGATAGAAAAGCAAGTTTAGATAGGCTGCAAGAATTACCGCAGAAGTCAAAAGAGGTCTATGAAAGTTATTTAGTAAGATCTGTTATCTCTGAGTTTTCAGGGTTCTTACTTTTTAAGGAAATTTCTAATCGTTTAAAGAAAGAAGGAAATAGAGATCTTGGAAAACTATTTCAGTTTTTAGCCAGGGATGAAGCTAGACATGCAGGATTTCTCAGTAGAGCTCTTGTCGCTGAGGGTATTGAGGTTGATCTACCTCATTTAGGTGGGAAAAGAGCAGCAACTTGGTTCCCAATAAGTTGGGTTATTTATTCTGTATACCTGTCAGAAAAAATTGGTTATTGGAGATATATCTTGATGGATAGGCACCTTAAAGCTAATCCAGGAGAAGCCTTTGCTCCTTTGTTTGACTTTTTCGAACCATGGTGTCAAGACGAGAACAGGCATGGAGACTGTTTTACTGTAATGATGAGATGTTGGCCTGGAATTACTAAAGGTTGGAGAGGTAAGTTGTTAAGTCGTTTTTTCCTTTGGAGTGTATTTCTAACTCATACTTTGACAGTTTGTGAGAGAGGAGAATTTTATGAATTATTGGGCATTGAGCCTAAAGAATTTGATGAGGAAGTTATCAAAAGAACAAATCACACCTCTAAAAATGCTTTTCCTTGGGTATTCAATCTTGAAGACGAAAAGTTTTGGGACTTGAGAAACCAAATTATTGAATCTTTTAGGGCATTTGTTTCGACAAAAGGGTTAACAAAGCCAGTTAAGTTCCTGAAATTTGTATCTTTAATTTTTAGGCAATTTGCATTGCCAATGGAAAAAACTAATGCATTGAGATACGACAAGGATGTTAATTTTACTGGTGGTGATATTTTGAATTTCTGGACTGATAAATAAGATTTTTTGGGGAATTTAAATATCAAAGGGATTTCCTGCTTGTGTATCCAATCCTTTGAAGTATTTCCCAAATTGAGCGTTATAAACTTCGTCCTCTTCTTGCGTTTCGCATTCCAATGGACCTATTGCTTTGGAAACGCATAATAATCCAAATCCCTGATCTCGCAGCTCTTTTGACAAGCCAATGCAAGCTTGTTGATCCATTTCACCTGAAATTATTTTAACTGCGCATTCTGAGCAACAACCGTTTCGGCATGAGAATGGGAGTTTATCACCGATTATTTGACCATTTTCATCTTTTGACTCGAAATTTCTCAAAATATATTCTCCTTCTGGAACCTCAAAGGTATATGTTTTACCTTCTTGCTTATGGTGAATTGTTATTTTGTGAACTGGTTTCATAAAAATATTTACTCTTGTGTCGATATGTCTTTTATTTCTGGTGGTTCAGGTGGCAAGCTTGCATGTTCCCAAAGCTCTTCAGTATTAAGTGTTTTTGTGAACTTCTCTCCACCAAAACGAAGCTTTAGCCAAGCTATTGTTGAGGATTCTTCTGCAACAACAGCCTCATATCCTTCTTTGTCTGAGATATTAAATTTAACAACCAATGATGAATTTAAAAACCACATAGGATAATCAGATCCTTTACGATCCCTTCTCTCATGAAAAGATTCTCTTAGTTGTCCATTACCCTGTAATTGCCCCTCTGGTGCAAGTAGTACGTTTAGGGCTTTGGTCTCTGACATATATTAAGGATCAGAAAAAGTTTGATCTTAGGTTATGTATTTCCTAGGACCTTAATTAAATAACTTTAGTAAAATGACTTGCATTGATGCAAATGGTTTGATAGATCTTCACAAGATTTCTTTGTTTCCTTTACTTAGCTTTCAAATTATTTAAAAGAAGTAAATATAGTTCCTTAATTGATAATTAATTATTTAAGCCTCTTTTTTAGGTGCCTCAGCCTTTGTTTTAAGAGCTTCAGCTTCAGCTGCTTTTTTTGCTTCTTCAAAATCAATTCTGTTTTGTAGTTGCCCTGAAGCTCTCATCCAATCATTTACAGTAGCTTCCTTCCCAGCGGCTTCACATTCCTCTTGATACTTCAAGAATGGATACCAATGGTGAGTCGCATTCTTGGAATCTGTAAAATTAGTCAATTTCTTAAGTATTCAATGAATTGATTATCGCATCATATTTTCTTAATTTGGCATCATATTAATTTTTTATAGTAATAGTTCAAACCTTTGTCGTAATTATTACTCTTAGTTCGTTTTGTAAGAAAATCTTATTTTAATGAAACTAGCTTTTATTGGTCTTGGATCTATTGGGAAGCCCATGTCTCAGCGCCTAATTAATAACGGCTATGATTTGAATTTATATAAGAGAAAAAAACTTAATAATGACGATAAAAGAAAATATTTTATTGATCCTATAGAAGCTGTAATTGAATGTGATGGCCTTTTGATTTGCGTTACTGATGACGATGCAGTTGAATCTGTTCTATTTGGCGCTAATGGTGTATCAGGCTCATTAAAGCCTAATTCATTTGTTATCGATTTCTCTACAATAAGTCCTAATAAATCTATCTCAATACATAAAAGATTAGCTCAACAAAATATTTTCTATGTTGACTGCCCTGTTTCTGGTGGTACAGAGGGAGCTTCTGAAGGTTCATTGTCTTTGTTTATTGGTGCAAGTAAAGAAGAATGTTTATCTTTTGAACATATATTTCAAGTTCTAGGTAAATCAATAAATTACTTTAATGGCGTTGGTAAAGGCCAACAAGTCAAAGCTCTTAATCAGATACTTGTTGCAGGAACATATGCAGCAGTTGCTGAGGCAATGGAATTAGGTAAATTGCTTGAGTTGCCAATGGATGATGTAATTGATGCTTTAAAAGTTGGAGCAGCTAATTCCTGGCCATTAGAAAATAGATCAAAAGCAATGTTGATTAATAAACATCCCTTGGGATTTAAATTAGAGCTGCATAATAAAGATTTATCTATTGCTATTGATCTAGCTAAATCTATAAACATTGATCTACCAATTGCATCTAGAGTGAAAGAAATGGAGCAAAAGCTAATTCAAATCGGTCTAGGTGAACTTGATGTTGCTGTTCTTCATAGATACATCTCATTAATAAAAAAATAAGACAAGAATAACTGTGATAGATAGACTTTGATTACTTATTTGTTTACAATCTTAGTTAAGCATGTTATAATAGAAAATGATTATTGAAATGTTAGAGCTAGGTTATGAATTTGGGAAAGCAGCACGCAAAACTAATAAAGTTGCAAACTAAAGCCGAGTCTTGCTTGTCTCGTGATGAAGCCAGGAAGATTATTCGTAAGGCTGAAAAAGCTCAATCAAAAATCTCTGGATAATTTCTTAATTTATTAAGTCATCAAATATTATCCCTTCATGTTTTTTGTATTTAATTCTCCAAAGGTTTGAGGATATTGATTTTAATTTGTCTATTAAAGTATCTGTATTCCCTTCGTTAATCCAATCTGATTTGATTAAGGGGAG
Source organism: Prochlorococcus sp. MIT2308 (assembly GCF_059772345.1). Taxonomy (NCBI): domain Bacteria; kingdom Bacillati; phylum Cyanobacteriota; class Cyanophyceae; order Synechococcales; family Prochlorococcaceae; genus Prochlorococcus; species Prochlorococcus sp. MIT2308. Next base: position 233,113 of record NZ_CM186283.1, read on the forward strand.
GTTATTTTGCATACTTTCAAAACTAATTTCTGCTAATAATAATCCTGTTTCATCATTTGAGATTTTTAAATTACCTTCATTAGTTCTTTTAAATAACCTAAGCAATAAATCAAGTAGTATCTTTTCAGCTTCTTTTGTTGGAGGTTGATTTTCAGAATCTACTCCAGTAAAAGTTTTTCCTCCAATAGGCATTAACCTTTTATTATTTTGTTCTGCAAGAGCAATCGCTATTAAATATTTTTGTTCTTCCATTTAGTTTTAAAACCTATCAATTTTTCAATGATTTGATTTTATCTGCTATCAACGCAAAAATGTTTTATCTTAATGTTGAAGCATTTGACATTTAATTGCCTAAGAATCCAAGTAACTTGATCCTTGTAGATCAGCTGAGTAAATATTATCGAGTTGCAAACAAACAGCCGGGGTTTAAAGGCACTCTTAAGCATTTTTTTGATCGAAAGACTAATGATGTTCCTGCTGTTACTGATATTAGTTTCAAAATCACTCGAGGAGAAATAGTTGGATTTCTTGGAGCCAATGGAGCAGGTAAAACCACATTATTAAAAATGATGTGTGGTCTTATTCATCCCTCGAGAGGATTGGTTGATGTCTGTGGTTTTTCTCCTCAACGAAGGCAAACGGCTTTTTTGAATGAGATAACTTTGGTGATGGGTCAAAAGCAACAGTTGATTTGGGACCTTCCTCCAATGGACTCTTTGTATGTAAATGCTGCTGTGTATGGTTTGTCTGACTACGAAGCAAAAGAAAGAATAAATGAATTGGCCGATATGCTCGAACTTGGAGAAGAGCTTACAAGACCTGTAAGAAAGTTATCTTTAGGACAAAGAATGAAAGCTGAAATACTTGTTGCCTTACTACATAAGCCATCTGTTCTTTTTCTAGATGAACCTACCCTGGGACTAGACGTTAATGCTCAAGCAAGAGTTCGTAGCTTTTTATCCGAATACAATAAAAGAACTGGCGCGACAATTTTACTGACTAGTCACTACATGGCTGATATTACAGCGTTATGTCCAAGAGTAATTTGTATTCACAAAGGGAAGCTTTTTTACGATGGCGATCTTGATTCGCTTGCTAATTCATTATCACCCTCAAGAGAGGTAAAAGTTGAATTGAAAAATCCATGTATAAGAGATCAATTTGTTAAATATGGTGAGATTCAATATTTGAATGATCGTTTTATATCTTTGTTAGTTTCAAGGGATAAATTAACAGAAATGGTAAGTAATCTTTTAACTGATTTTGATATTATAGATTTAGAGATTAGTGACCCTCCTATTGATCAATTGATCGGAGAATTATTTAAAAAAGGAGAAGTCAATTGAGAATATTTGGATTGTCTTTCAAGGTTATTAAGACTTTACTTACAACACAATATGCATACATGTTGGAATATCGCATCGAAATTGCTTTGTGGGCTCTTTCGGGGGTGCTTCCTTTTATAATGTTTTCCCTTTGGAGTCAAAATGATGTTGGTAATACTTTTGGTTTAAATGATATTAGCTTGGCAAGATATTTTTTGAGTGCTTTTCTGGTTAGGCAGTTTTCTGTCGTATGGGTTGTTTTTTCTTTTGAAGAAGACTCACTCTCCGGTCGATTATCACCGTATTTGCTTCAGCCTCTGCATCCTCTTTTGAGATATGTAGCGGCTCACTTAGCAGAGCAGGCAACAAGACTTCCTTTCGCAATAGCTATCGCCATAACTTTTTTCATACTAAATCCTTCATCTTTTTGGATTCCTTCATTATCTAAAGTTTTTCTTGCATACTTATCAACTCATTTGGCTTTTTCTATCGCATTTCTTCTTCAAAGTTTAGTTGCTGCTCTTTGTTTTTGGACTGAAAAATCTAGTTCTCTAGAGAGATTAATATTTGTTCCTTATCTTTTTCTCTCTGGTTTATTAGTACCCTTATCAGCTTTTCCTTCTAATGTTCTAAAAGTTGCAATGCTAACGCCATTTCCTTATCTAATTAATTTCCCAGCAAAGATTTTATCAGGCATGCCAGTTGATATCTTTAATGGTTTTTTAGCTCAAATTTTTTGGATCTCAATTCTCATTCCTTCAGTTAATATTCTTTGGAAACTTGGTGTAAAAAGATATACAGCTATGGGAGCATAACATGTATCGTTATTTTAAAACAATTAGATTATTTTGGTCTACAGCTTTTGCATCTCAACTTGAATATCAATTAAATTTTTTAATTGAGTTGCTAGCTATGTTGGGTACACTCTTGGGAAGTGTGTTTATATTATCTCTTTTCTTTACTGGAGGAAGACAATTAGGAGATTGGACTTGGGAATCGGCTTTAGTTATTCAAGGTGTTTATACCTTTTTAGATGGTTTAACAAATGCTCTTTTACGACCAAATTTAACCGAAATAGTTAATTATGTTAGAGAGGGTACTTTAGATTATGTTTTACTAAAACCTATTGATAGTCAATTTTGGTTATCAGTTAAAAAATTTTCTTTTGCAGGGTTACCTGAAATCATTTTGGGACTTTCTATTGTTTTTTGGGCGTCTATTCAAACTGGCTCCTCTTTTTCAATTTACTCCCTATATGTATTCATTATTTCCTTATTCATTGGTTTTGTTATTCTTTATTCAGTCTGGTTCCTAATTGCTGCATCTAGTATCTGGTTTGTTAAGACATGGAATGCAACAGAAGTACTTAGAGCTTTGTTGGCTGCAGGTAGATATCCCATTTCAGCTTACCCAGTTATTTTGAGATTTATATTTACGTTGGTTTTACCTGTAGCCTTTTTAACCACTTTCCCAGCTGAAGCAATTTTAGGAGATCTGAAATTAAATATAATATTATTTGGTTTATTATTAAGTAGTTTGTTTTTTATTCTTAGTAGATTATTCTGGAAATTTGCTCTTAAACACTATACTTCTGCTTCAAGTTAATTAAAGTAAATATATTTTATTTTTAATTGTATTCATAATTTAATGATTGATTTATTGTCCAATACCAAAGAATGTATTGATTACGAATAATAAACTAAAGATTGTGAGGAATGAAATTCCAAACCAACAGATTGTTTTTAGAACATGGCCATAACGAAATTGATTTTTTACTAATGGACTATTCATTGTATCCATAGCCATCCAGGCAAAGAGAGGAGCTGATAGAAAACTACCGGTCATAGCCCCAAATACATAGTCTTTAACTCCAATCCCGCCAGATTTGGCAATCAAAAGAGCACAAAGTGATGCAAACACATGAAATATGATCCATTTTTTTAGACGTTTCTTTTCTGTCAAAGTAGTGCCATTCCCCTTGTCTGAGCGAGTTATCAACCCATGAGCTGATGAAATGCTTCTTGGATATGCGTCTAGGCATGTAAGCGTAGTACTAAACATGGCTGCAAAGGCTGCAGGAACAATTATCCACTTTGCCCATCCACCAATGGATTCTGTGTATAAACGTATTAAATTCTGAGCAAAACTAACACCTGAACCTGTCAGCATCTCATCGCCAGTGCCGTACATTGTGTAGGCACCAAGAGTTAGAAAGAAAATAGCAGTTATTACTGTGATGAAATATCCAAGATTGAAATCAAATTCTGCTTCTTTCAAAGTAGCGGTATGTTCAGTCTCTTTAGCTCTAGAAAACATCCATAGTGAAGGCCATATACAAAGTTCTACTGGTCCAGGCATCCAACCCATCAAGGGAATTAAAAATCCCAAGTTAGAGAGGGTCCATGGAGAGGGATTGCTATTTAATATTGAAAGATTGATATCTCCTGCAGGTCCTTTTATTAGTAAGGATATAACAGCAAAAAATGTTAATAATGTAAGCATAAATACAAGAATCTTGGAAATCCTATCAAGGGCTTTATATTGACCTATAAATAATATTAATGAACATACTATTAAAATACCTATAGCTAAATCTAAAGCAGGAAAGGATGAAAAAATTACTATATTTTTTAATAGAAGACCGGTAACAAAACTAACTGCGGAAATAGTAAATGTACCAGTAATTAATCCAACTATTAAATATAATGGCAAATAAAATTTATTACGTTTTTGAAAGCCCTCTAAAAGCGATAGTCCAGTAACAGCTGTAAATCTTGTACCGACAAGTAAAAATGGATATTTGACTAAATTTGTTAATAAGATTAGTCCAATTAGCGAAAATCCAAATTTAGCTCCCGCTGTAGTCGATGACATCAGATGAGACCCGCCTATGCATGCTGCAGCTAAAAGGATTCCAGGGCCAAGACTTTTTCTATAACCATTGGAATTACTTGGAACTACTTTTTCCATATTTTTTAGAAGTTATTTTATTTTTGCAAAAAAAATAATTTTTTCAATTTAAGTACATAAAGATTATTATTTTGTAGGAGGATATCTTTTTATTAAAATAGCTTTTTCTAAATTCTATTTGTTGTCTAGCTTCTCTAGACTTTTTATAATGACTAAATCAGTAAATCTATATTTAGCTTCAGGTGTAAGTGAAGGCAAGGGATTTTGGCTCGTTAACTTTACTGAGGAGGATGATATTTACAATTCTCTTGGGACTAAATTACTTGAGTGTTATAGAAAGGAGTTATTTGGTCTTGAAGGAGCAGTTGAAGTTAAGGAAGCAATTAATACAACCTTAGATATTCTCTCTTTCTATTCCCAATTAGAACGATTTAAATTAGATAGTTCAAATACAGCTTATTCTTCTGAGATTCCCCTTAACCTCATTGAAGATATCTTTGATCTATGGGCATATAATTATAATAATCAAATTATATGGAAAAAATATATTGGTATATTGAACTTTAGAAAAAAAATTAAAACAAAAAATAATTATATTAACATAGGATTAAAAGGAGATACTTTTGACTTTGCTATGAAATTAGAAGAATTACTCAATTTCAAACCTTGTAATTCCTCATATAAAAAAGATAGAAATAATGAATTAATGTGGTAAAATTTTAATATCTAGATTGGTAATATATCTCTCTATCTTTGTCATCCGCAATTATATTTTCCCAAGGAAATATTATCCATTCATTAATTTTGATGTATTTAAAGCTATTCCACAATGTGTGTTGTTTTTTGCTTATCCATACATGAGCTTCTTAACCCTTTATATGCTTTATTTACTCAAGTGTATGTCCTGTATTTTAAATATCATCAACTATCTGAGAATAATTTTTAGGCTTGTCTAATAAGAGAAGTCCTATTGAATGACTTAGTGCAACGCAAGACATAATCCTGGGGAAATCCATAAAACCATCAAATTTTTTATTTTTGAAACGAATTTATATTGAATATATGTATTAATCAAAAAATATCAACTTTAACTTTATCATTTATTTATTATTTACTCTAAATTGATTACTTCTAAAACTTCCTAGATAAACTGTAATAGCCCATAAAGCCACCTATAGTTATTATTCCAGCTATTGGAGCTGATAGATTTAATGGTGTTGCCCATTCATGAACCATCAAGGAAGCCAACATAATTAGGGATTAATAGATAAGTCTTAAAATACTACATATAATATTGTTTTGTTATTTTAGTTTGCAATAATTCACATCCTTATTAAGTTATTAAATAAGTTTTCTTTTTTAAATTTGTTTATTTTGTAGATATAAATATTTTGAATTTAATATTATCTACTAATTATTTTTATTATCGCTTTCGAATATTTTGGCAATTTGTGCGTATATTTTCCCAAACAACCATGAAATAGCAATTAGGCAAACAATACCTAGAATTATTGTTATTGCTGATATGCCAGCATCATTCGGACCATAATTTATCGCTGGGTCAAATCCTTCCACTATGATTTTAATTGATTTTATCCATATTAATATTTTTTTGATTCAAATCCTGAATTTTAACTTTTTTGAAATCTGAATATATCAAATTCGCTTATAGTTGAATTATGTATAATAAATATTATCTTAAATTATATTTATGAAGTGGGAATATCATGTGGTACACCTAAACGTCGATGATACATCAGTCAATCACAAAGAAGCAAGCAATCCTGAGGTGGCGAGCGAAAAACTTAAAGGCTCACTGAGTCCAGACTTTCTTAAAGATCAATTTCCAGAACAGTACCAGGAAAATGAAGGTTCCGAGCATCCTGCTATTCAACTAAGTAAATTTCTAAATAAAAAGGGTCTGGATAGATGGGAACTTTCAGAAACAATTAAAATTGGTAATATGTTATTTCTTATTATGAAAAGGCAAGTTGATTAGTAGTTTAAAAAATATCTTTCATCGTAAATATTAACCAATTAATTAGATTTATTGGATTTGCTATCGTTTTAATATTTCTATTACCATTTATCATATAAGTCACTTTATATTTTCCTAGTATTAGATCTCTATTTTCGGTATTATTGAATTTCTTAGTCTCTTTCAAGCTATATTCTTTTCTTGTTTGTTCATTTAATTCCGTGTTGAAAATCCAAATTTTTAGATTATCTTCAGTCATTAATACATAGCCAATACCCATCCCATCTGTCATTTTATAATCCACAATTTCTCCATTTATCATTTGCGGTAAGTCATCCAATAATTTATTTGGTAATAGATTTTCTATTTTCGACTTATCTACTTTTATCTTTGCTCCAATTGGTATTAGTGGATTTACTTCCATTATGATTAACTTTAGATTTGACTAAATTAACATATTTTTCGTATCAATGAATTAATTATCCATCTACTAATCATTCTTTAATGTGTTGGAAAGCCTATTTTTTTCTCTTTAAAAACCTTTGATCTTGTTTTTGTCTACCTTTTTCACGCTTTCCTCTCCTTCTTCTTTTGAATAATTAATTTTAATATAGTTAATTCCAATTATCGTTAGTCTTATAAACACAAAAGCCGTAGCTATAAATCCAATTAATATAAAAGTTGATAATAGGGTTGATCCTAGATCTATTTCAGATAATTTTATCATGTGAATCAATTTACTAATTTATTTAATCTTTTATAAAACAAAATTTAAATTTGAATACAAATTCTAAATAAATTTTAATTTATATTGGTTACAAGACATCTGTAGAAAAATTTTTCTAAAGGATGCATAACTGAAATAGGAATATAAATTGAAAATGGATCAAACTCAATTTAAAATCCCACTTTCAAGCTTAAGGCCCTATACAGTTCATTATAGAAACTGTGATAATCAGCGTCTTGAGAATTGCTTTTATGCATGTGATGCATACGAGGCAAGATTACTTGCGATGGAATTTAATAGGTATATTCATGAACACCCAAATTGTATTGACCTTATTAGAAGAGAAATGATTAACAATATTTAGATTATTTCACCAGAACTAATTTTTTGTATAAAATATATAATTTAGATTTATATGTTAAATAATGATGTTATTTCTCAAATCTTTTTGGGATTTATATCATTTTTATCTAATTTCATTTCTGCTTTATCTGGTGGTGGAGCAGGCTTAATACAACTTCCAGCGCTCATATTTTTTGGTCTACCTTTCTCAAAAGCTTTGGCAACTCATAAAGTGGCTAGTGTTGCTCTTGGTATCGGGGCTTCGGTCCCACACTTAAAGAAAAATGACTTACAAATAAAATATGCTTTTTTAATATTAATTTCTGGGTTACCTGGCGTTTTATTAGGGGCATATACTTCCTCTATTTTACCCAATAATTTTTCTACTACCTTATTAGGTTTTTTGACTTTGTTTCTTAGCTTTTACTCAATAAAGCAGAAAAAACTGGGAAGTTCAAATAAAAAAATTCAAATTAATAAGTTAAGAATAATAATTGGCTCATTAGGCCTTTTTACTATTGGTTTTTTCAATGGCTATCTATCTTCTGGTACTGGACTTTTTGTAACGATTTGGATGATAACAGTATTTGATTTAACTTTTTCAGTGGCGGTTGCTTATACCTTGATTTTTGTTGGAATTTTTTGGAATGGCATTGGTGCACTTTCTTTAGGATTAAGGGGAAATATTATTTGGAGCTATATACCTGTCTTGATCCTAGGTTCACTTCTAGGTGGCTATTTTGGTGCTTATTTTTCAATAATTAAAGGGTCCAAATTTATTAAAGTTATTTTTGAATTAGTTTCTTTTTCTGTAGGAATTTCATTACTAATTAAAGCTTTTTTATGAGTATTTATTTGATAATGGTTTTTTATGCGCACCCAGCCTTTCCTAAATCATCTTGTAATTTACTTTCACAGTCTAAAACTCTTGCCCAGCAAGGTAATTGCTGCTTAACAGGTGATTCAAGGAATTTATTTATTGCCGGTCTTAATAGTTTTCCAAAAGTATGAACTGCTATTTCTTCTTTATGTCGACTGTAAGGCAATTGGTTTACTGATGAATCTAAACTAAATTGTTTAACTCTATCTTCACCTGCTCTTCGATATAAAACCTCCAAGTTTGCTAATTGAGAACTTGTAAGTGTTCTTGCTTCATGTTCCATCAATCCTCTTAAAACGCTGGAAAGAATTTCCGTAGACATTTTTTGTAGACCCTCGTTAGCCTTTGAACCTATTTCTTTATGTTTGTGGTCGAAAATACCCAGATCAACTTGTGCGATTCTTGATATCCTTACGTTTTTATAAACCTCTGATAGAAGGCCTATCTCTAACCCCCAATCACAAGGAATTCTTAAATTCATTGCTAAGTCTGTAGTAAAAGCAAACTCTCCAGCCAGTGGATATCTAAATGATTGTAAATATTGAAGGAATGGAGCATTCCCCATCAATTGCTCCAAACTTGATAGAAGTGGACCTACAAATAATCTCGTGGCTCTCCCTTGAAGTGCATTTGTCTCAAGAGATAGGCGGCTGTAAAAAGCTTTTACATATGAAATCCCATTAGATTTTTCTAGTAAAGGACCCAACATCCTTGCTGGATAATTAGAGTTGAATGTTCTGATATCAGCATCGAAAAGTGCTACGACTTCTGAACTTTTCGTGGCAACACCAACTCCTTGCCATACTGCCCATCCTTTTCCTGGAACACCTAATAGATCTAGTCCATTCTTTTCTTGGTCTTTTAGTAATTCAATAACCAATGGACTATTTGTCCATTGGACGTGAACTGGATATGGCATTTCTTTAAAGAAATCTCTTGCGTTCTCGACCTCGTCGCGATTACTAGCAGATAGTGCAACGACAAGCTGATTTAAATTTTTTAACTCTTTTAACGTAGATCTTATAAGTTTTAAGGCTGGCCTACTGAACTCTTCAAATAGGCATGGAATAAGTATTGATGTTGGTCGTTTTAAGAGGTCTTTATTTAGTTGAGTTACTGGATCTTTTGCTAATCCGTACTCATGAATAGTTGTGATTAAACCCTGCTGAAAGTCCATTCAAGATAAAAGTTTTACAGATTCAAGGTGAGAGCTACGATGAGGTAGAGAAGATTGTTTTCCTTTAAAGAGTGTCTGAGTTGGATAGTGAATTAGCTGAGCTGAGATTGTCTCTCAGAGAAATTTATCCTGACCACTCTGAACAAGAAATCAATTCAGTGTGGTCACAATTGTTGCAGATACTCGCTCCATTTCGTGTTAATCAGGAGATTAAAGAATTAGAGATCAAATCAATTTGGGATTCTTCAAGTGTAGTTTTGATTACTTACCCAGATTCAATTTATAGGAAAGATGAATCAACTTTAAAAACATTAACTGAATTCGTAAAAAATAGATTAAGTGGTCTTTCGTCAGTCATACATGTTTTACCTTTTCTTCCTTCTACAAGTGATGGAGGATTTGCTGTCTCAAATCATGAAAAAATTGAAGATGCTTTTGGTAATTGGAATGATTTAAAGAATTTATCAAATAAGCACAAAATAATGGCAGATCTTGTTTTAAATCATGTCTCTTCTTCTCATCCATGGGTGCATCAATTTATAAAATCTGAGGATCCTGGTAAGTCGTATATAGTTGCCCCTTCTGAGACTGATATTTGGGAGAAAGTTATAAGGCCTAGAAATTCATCTCTCTTCACTAACGTCAATACTAGAAAAGGCTTTAGGAAGGTTTGGACAACATTTGGACCAGATCAAATTGATGTTGATTGGAGAAATCCACATGTTTTTCTTGAGTTTCTGAAACTATTAGTTAGATATATATCTAGTGGGGTTGAATGGATTCGACTTGATGCAATTGCATTCGTTTGGAAGGAGCCATATACGACTTGTTTACATTTAGACCCAGTACATTCAATAGTTAAGCTTTTAAATAAATGCTTGAAAATTATTAAACCTTCTGCTGTATTAATTACAGAGACTAATGTTCCAGAAAAAGAAAATCTTTCTTATTTGGTTGATGGTAATGAAGCCAACCTTGCTTATAATTTTACGTTGCCTCCTTTATTATTAGAAGCTATTTATACTGGTAAAACTGATTTATTGAATAATTGGTTATCTAATTGGAATGAGTTGCCAAGGGATACATCTCTACTCAACTTCACTTCTTCACATGATGGGATTGGATTGAGAGCATTAGAGGGAATTATGGACGATAATAGAGTTCATAATCTATTGGTTGAATCAGAGAAACGCGGAGGATTAGTTAGTCATCGCCGGCTGTCTAATGGACAAGATCAACCTTATGAATTAAATATTAGTTGGTGGAGTGCGATGTCTAACGAAGGTCCTGATAATACGGTATTTCAATTTGAACGTTTTTTGTTAAGTCAGCTTTTTACCTTATCTATAAAAGGTGTTCCAGCTTTTTATCTTCCAGCTGTTTTAGCCTCCCCTAATGATCTTGATTCTTTTAGAAAAACAGGTCAAAGAAGAGATTTAAATAGAGAAAAATTTGAAGCAAACAAATTACTTGTGACACTTAAAAACTTTGATTCTCCAGCTAGTAAAAATATTTCATACCTCACTCATATAGTTAAAGTCAGGTCAAGGCTTAAAGCTTTTCATCCGGAGTCGAGTATGAAATGTATCTCTACAAAAACAGCTAATTGTATTATTCTTCAAAGAGGTTTGGCTGAAGAAAGTGTTTATGTTGTCTGTAATATGTCTCGCGAATTTTTAAGTATTTCTCCATTAAATGAACTTAATTTAATAGATTTAAGTCCTCAAAAGCGTTTACTAGATAATATTACAGGTTCTCATTTGAATACTGATACTTTCACTCTTAATCCTTATCAAGTAGCCTGGCTTACATTAGCTGATTAGCCTTATGAAAAATAATTCTAAATATTGGATAGTTACAGATCTAGATGGGACATTAATGGATGAAGACTACGATATTTCTCCAGCAAAAAAAACATTGAAAATGTTGGCTGAATTGAATATTCCTGTAATACCTTGTACAAGTAAAACTGCTTCTGAAGTTAGATATTTTCGAAAAGAGAATGCATTGACAGATCCTTTTATTGTAGAAAATGGAGCGGCTATTTATGGATATTATGAACAAAATACATCAGAATGGGAATTGATATTAGGAAAAAGCTACAAGGAATTAAAAATTATATTATTTAATATATCTAAGAAAGTTAACTACCACTTAACCCCATTAAATGATTTAAGTATAAATCAAATATTTGAACTCACTGGTTTATCTGATCAAGGTATTACCAGAGCTCTTGATAGGCGTTGGAGTGTTCCTTTCTTAAATCCTCCTGATGATATTTTTGAAAAAGTAAAGCTTATTTGTGATTCTCATAACGTTCATGTTTTTAAAGGAAATAGGATGAGTCATTTGCTTTCCAGTGAAAGTCACAAAGGCCAGGCCGTTAATAAACTAAAAGTTTATCTACATAACAATGATGTAAAGATTATTGGACTTGGTGATTCGCAAAATGATCTCCCTTTGCTTGAATATGCTGATATCTCTATTGTTATTCCTGGTAAAGATGGACCAAATAAGTATTTACAGAATGGTATTGATAACGGTTCTTTTCGATTAGCGAATGCTCCTCACGCACAGGGCTGGTCAAATAGTGTTGAGGATGTCATTAATGAATTTAAGGTTTTATGAAAGCAAACGGTATTAATTATGATCTAAATCATATTTTTCCTAAGGATTTAACGAAAGACTTTCTTTTTTCCCTTGATACTTATGGTTTATTTCTTGAAGGATTATCTATTAATCCTTCACTCTTTTATCAAAAATGGTCTGATGTTAATGTTCAATCCAATATTGATAAATATTGGAAACCAAATCAAAAATCAGATTGGAAATGGTCTTTATCATTTCCATTTTTTTCTCTTTTAGAAAATTATATAAATACTATTAATAAACCAGTAATAATAGGTTTTTCTGGGCTACCTGGATCTGGAAAGTCCACTCTTGGATTTTGGATTGATAATGTAGCTAGAGAGCTTTCTTTAGATATTAAAGTTATATCTTTGGATGATTTTTATTTGCCTTCCCAAGAAATGGATTTTGCAATGGAGGGTAATCCATGGAATGTTCCTAGAGGTTTTCCAGGTAGTCATTCTTTAGATTTATTGCATCAATCATTAGACACTTTTTTAGAAACAGGTGTTTTAAGCAGTCCTACTTTTGATAAGTCTTTAAGAGACGGAAAAGGAGATAGATCAGGTTGGTGTGACTATCAACCTAAAGTTTTAATCTTAGAAGGATGGTTTGTTGGTTGTGTTCCCGTTTCAAATTTATTTAAAATTGATTATTTGGATCAAGATGAATTTAATCTGTCCTTGAGCCAGTCTGAAAAGGATTATCGTGCGTTGATTCAAGAATCACTGTTAGAATATAGTGAAATCTGGAAAAAATTTCATAAAATATGGCATCTTAAATCTTCTGAATTTAATAATATAGTCCTGTGGAAATCTAATCAAGAAAATGAAATGATTAAATTAAAAGGATCAGGTTTAAAAGGTAATAATTTATCTAATTTTATACGTATGATTCAAACCGCAATTCCACAACAATCTTTATCATTTATTAATTCAGATACGTCAGTTGAAATCAATCAAAATCGTCGCATTAAAAAATTAAATTCAACTAAATATCATTTCTAATATTATTAATATATATTAATTAGTGTTTGCTTAGATTTTTATTATTTTGTTTACTCTTTTTATCTTTTGTTAAACTTTTATCTTTTAATCTACTTACACACTATTATCATTAAATATAAACTTACACATGCCGATAAAATGGCTTCATATATCTATTTGATTCAAAACGGTGATTTATTCAATATTGGTTTTACTAACAACCTTGAACGCACTAGAATTGATTTAAGACCTGGAGAATTGATCGCTTTCTTAATTACCGAAAAACCTGAACCGATTATTAAAAATCTTAGGAAAACATATGTTGATAACAGATTACCTGGTTCAGATTACTATCGACTTGCTAATTCACAGGTAAAAGAATGCAAGTCTCTCCTTGATGGAGATGGATCTAATAATTATTTTCAACCTTTTCTCAAAGGTCCAAGTTTAGTTATATTCTTTATCCTTTCTTGGTTGACACTAACGTTTATTATTATTGAGTTTGCAGTAGATCCAATACTTAATAGGTTTAGCTAATAGGTACTTTTTTAATAGATTTATTATTTATAAAGATTTTTAATGTAAAAAAAATTGATTTTCTTGTTAGATTAACCTAAATAAATTGTTTAGATTGATTTGAATTTATCTAATTTTTTAATTTTTGTAGCAGTACCTTTCGTTGTCTCTGCAGTTTTTTTTGGCACTAAGAATGGTTATTACAATAGCGATGATTATGAAGGAGATGGATGTGCTCATGATGTACAGAGATGATAATTTTACCCACCTTCATAGCCATTGTTGCGATTTCCTTTAATTACTTGAATTTTTGATGCATGTCCATTTGCTGTCAAATTGCCATACAGGTTTGTAGATATCATTCTCGATTTTCTTTCCAGCTTCCATACACATCCTTTCGGACCCAATAGGAATAGCAAATAATGAGGGACTTGTGATCCCACTTACTTGTGGTTTTCCTCCAGGACCTTGTCTATAGCTGCCTATTACCAACCAGTAATCTGCTTTTGCCTTTCCTTGTAATCCAGCCAATGATGTTAGAACAAGAATTAATGAGAATATAAATTTTTTACCCATGATTTATTCTTGAAATTATATCTATACTAATTGAAAATTAGAAGAGAATTAGCGAGTTCCTCTTTTTATTTTCATAATATGCACGTAGACATTAGTCCTTATTTATTTATTTACCTTAAATCAATTTTCTTAGGCATTATTCAAGGTCTTACTGAGTTTCTTCCAATTAGTAGTACAGCTCATTTAAAAGTTGTTCCTTATTTTTTTGGATGGAATGATCCTGGCGTCTCTTTCTCAGCTTCCATTCAATTAGGAAGTGCAGTTGCTATTATTTATTATTTTCGAGATCAGATTAGTTCAATTATTGTTCCCTTTCTTTTGAATTTTAATCAGCTTAAAGTTTTCAAGGACGATAATACTAGACTTGCTACTTTTATCTTTATAGCCAACATTCCAATATGTATTTTGGGTTTTTTTATCAAATTATATTGGCCCTATTTTTCTGATTCGAACTTAAGAGGTTTATTTTCCATAGCTATTATATCTATTTTAATGGGATCTTTCTTAGCACTTTCGGAAATTTATGGTAAAAGAACAAAGCAACTTAATGATATTAATTTAAAAGATATTATGTTTTTAGGCCTTGCTCAATCACTTGCTGTAATACCTGGAGTATCGAGATCTGGTATTACTTTGACCTCAGCTTTATTTTCAGGAATTGAAAGAAAAACTGCAGCTCGACTTTCTTTTCTGGTTGGGATCCCAGCTATTTCAATTTCCGGACTAGTTGAATTTTTTACTTTATTTAGAACATTATCTGCAACAGATCTTCTACCTACAGTTCTTGGTATTATTTCATCCTTCTTTTCTTCATTATTTGCTATGGACCTGCTTCTGAAGTTCTTAGCTAAAAATAATACTTTTATTTTTGTCTATTATCGTTTAGCTTTTGGTGTTTTTATATTATCAGCTTTATAAATTTAAATTTTCTATATTCGTTGGTTTAATATTGATTTATGATATTGATTTGTTCATGATGAAGTTTTTAACTAATTTATTCATTGTTTCTTTTGGGGAGATTGATATACCACCATATCTCTTTGCATTAATTATTTTTTTAAGTCTATTTGTTTTTTTGGCAGTTTTGATTAGTACAACTAAATTAATCCAATCTTTAGTCAACGAAACTGATTAGTAATACATTTTTTTAGTCTATCGGAACGGCGGGATTTGAACCCACGACCCCCACTACCCCAAAGTGGTGCGCTACCAAGCTGCGCTACGTCCCGTTTTTTTTAAATTATCACAAGGTCTTGCTGATAGTTCCATTTTTTAATGATTTCCATTTAATTCTATTTTTAGTCTTTCTATTTATTCGTCTAATGAGTGAATTCCTATTTTCATTAGAATATCCATGAATAGATAGTCTTTTAGCCATTGATCTTAACTCGTAGATATTCATTTTTGAGAGTATTAATTCAGTATCGTTTTCCCAGGCATCCCCCTCATTTGGCAAAATATCTTTATGTTGCGATGCTTCGATTGAATAGATTAATTCTGCAAAATATTCTGGAATAATTACAATTAAAATTGCAAGAATATTGTATATATTTATCCTGGCTCTTTCTAAATTTTTTTCTAATTTATTATTTTTCATATTTCTAAGATAATATAATTAAGGTTAAATATAATTTTCTTTATTTTGGATTAACTAATTCAGTATTTAGTGAACTATCCATCCATTGAATTGTGTTTTCTTGTTCAATTTTTGGAGATTTGAAGCTAAAAACTAAGAAAAATACTAACAACAACGTTGCAAATATTATTAGCAAAACCGTTTTGTCAGGTAATTGATCATTCATTATAAATTTGATTCGATCGGTGTATTATCGCCTCTAAGAATACAATGACTTATATCCCAATTATAATTGGTCCAAACTTTTTCATTTAGTTTAAAGTTTGCCCCAGTAAAGGTTTTAAATTTTACCTTGGTTGGCATAGCTGAGCAATATGGTCTGCTGCCAGGCTTTGCTAGATATTGTTGATGATAATCCTCAGCAAAATAAAACTTAATTCCATTCTGAATCTCTGTAGTGATTTCTCCAAATCCATTGTTTTCTAACTCTTTTTGATAACTATTTTTGCTTTCTGTTACTTTATTTAGTTGTTCTTTGCTTGTTGTATAAATAGCAGATCTATATTGGCTTCCACAATCATTACCTTGACGATTGCCTTGTGTTGGATCATGGCATTCCCAGAATAGTTTTAGTAGATCGCTTAGATCAATTTTATTATTATTCCAAACAACTCTCACGACTTCAGTGTGACCTGTTAGACCAGAACATACTTCTCTATAGTTCGGATTTTCCCTCACTCCCCCAGCATAGCCAACGGCAGTATTTACTACACCTGGCAGCCTCCAGAAACCTTTCTCTGCCCCCCAAAAACAGCCGCATCCAAAAAGTATTTCTTCCTCACTTTGTTTTGCTTGTGCGTATAGATCAGCTTTTAATATTGTATGAAGCACTTTCTTATTTTGTATTTCTATATTTCTTTTGGAATATAGCTTCCCAATTATTAATTTTAAATATTCACCGATTTTTTTAATCATAATCTTAATTTATAGTTTCTATTTTTATATGATTAATTAATGTAGTAACAAATGCAAATAATAAGAAAGGAAGGCTTAATACAAGGATTAAGCCAACACCCAGGAGAGCAAAAATAGGTCTTGATGAGCCCATTAATGCAAGGCCTGCAGCTAGACTTACAAAAATCACACCCATCCATGCAAGGATTTGTATATAAATATCACCAAATGCAAGATCGCAAATAAGTTTATATTTTGTTAACGCGCTCATGATTAAATAATTATTTCTTTGAAATAGTTCTCATATCTTATATCTAAATTAATTTAGATTAATTAAAAAAATATAATAAGTAATGATTAATCATCTGACTGAAGTTGCTCTTTAGCTTTTTCTCTTTCCCACATGCTTTTATACAGACCCTCTTTAATAATTAAGTCTTTATGAGTACCTTCCTGAACAATTCTCCCTTCCTGCATTACTAATATGCGATCACACGATGCAGCAGCTGAAAGTTGATGACTAATCATTAAGACAGTTTTATTGTATTGGTTTTTTATTGTTTGAAGTATTGCTGAGGCAGTTTTGTTGTCGACACTTGCTAAGGCATCATCAAGAACGATTATTTTTGAATTTACCAGTAATGCTCTACTCAGTGCTGTTCGTTGTCTTTGCCCACCGCTGAGAGTTATCCCCCTTTCTCCGACAAGAGTTTTAAAACCATCAGGAAAACCTTTTATGTCTTCTGTCATTCGTGCTTCATATGCTGATTCCTGGACTCTCGATATTGAAGCATTTGGATTTCCATATCTAATATTATCTGTGAGTGTTTCTGTAAAAAGATATCCCTCTTGAGGCACCAAAGCAATATTGCTTCTTAGCTGCTTTAGCTTTAAATCAGTGACATCATTGTCATCCAAAAATAATGTCCCTTCTTTAATATTTATCATTCTTCCTAAAGCTCTTGCCAATGTGGTTTTTCCGCAACCTACAGGTCCTACTAATGCAACTATTTCTCCTGGATTTATTTTAAAAGAAATTTCATTAAGTATTTTCCTAGGAGAATCTTCATACTTTATTGATAGATTTCTAGCTTCTAATTTGCCTAAAATAGGTTTAGATAAATTGACCGTATTATCTTTGTCTTTAATTGTTGGTTCATGCTTTAAAAGTTCTTCTACTCTTTCTAAACTTACTTGCCCCAATTGAAAAGTATTAAGTGTAAAACCTAATAGGGCCGTTGGGAAAACTAGTCTTTCTACATAGAGAATTAAAGCTACTAACCCACCTACTGTTAGACTTCCGCTGTTTAATCGACCACTCCCAATCGCAATCAGTAAAAGCAAGGAGATTGACGATAAACCTTGAAGAAGTGGAAATAAAGTACTTGCAGTTCTAGCTAGATTAATTGCAGCATCTCTGTATCTAGTATTTAATTTCTTAAATTCTTTTTGTTCAGCTTCTTCTTGACCATAAATTTTAATGGCGCTAATCCCAGATAGATCTTCTTGGATTAATTCACTTAATTCTGATAAAGCTTTTTGTTGCTTCTTTCTTTGTTTAACCATTCTTCCACCGAATAATCCTACGGTGCCAAGCAAAACTGGATACACAGATATTGCAAAAAAGGTTAAAAGCGGATCTATGCTCAACATTGCTGGCAATGTGAAAGTGTATGCCAAAAAAGTGTTTGTAAGACTAAGAACCGTAAAACCAAGCAATCTTCGAATGTTTTCTAGATCGCTGGTGGCTCTTGTTATTACTTCTCCAGTCCCAATGGTTTGAACCCATCCTGGATCTTGTTCCAGCATGCGATCAAATAATTTTTGTCTTAAAGAAACTTCTACTTGTCTCCCAACTCCAAATACTAGTTGCCGTGATAATAACCTTGCTCCTCCCATTACTGTCGCTAAGAGTATTAACCATGTCGACTTATTGAAAACATATGAAAATGTAAATCCTTCTTTTAGATCATCAACAATATTTCTAACTTCCATAGGTATGACAACACTTAAAATATTTACAAAAATCAGACAAAAAGCGCCTAGTATTAACCTCTTCCTATGTGGTCTCAAATAGTTTTTTACTAGATCTAGTCTTAATGCAGCCATTATTTTATTGATATACTCAGTAGCCTAGGCAATATAAGTCTATGGACGTGAGCAAAATTGAATTTAACTAATTTATGAACGAGGCTCAAAATCATCCGCTGTATACAACAGACCGAGAAAATCTTGATCGTTTATGTGCCATAGATTCCCCAACTTCTAATAACTATGTTGAGTTGGCAAGACTAATAATTCGCTATCAAGATTTCATAGGTGCCGAAGATCTTAATTCTGATATGGATAAATTATTAAAAAAATGGAGTATTAAACGAGATGAATTAGAGGAAATAACAAGAAAAATCTGGTCGGAAGGATTTCGTCCTACAAGTCACTCAAGTCCTGATAACGTTGGATCTGGCTTTGATACTTCAGATTCCTCCCAATCTTAATGTTAGGAAATTATTTTTTTATTCAAATAACTTCGATAATGGATATATTAATGATTAAGTTATAAAAAATATTTTGCCTGGATTGAATAGCGCCCTGGCATTTTTCAAATAAATGAACCCATTAAATCCTATAACTTTTTCAGTAATTCTTGAATCACTTCTTTCAGCCAATGATTTAAATGAAGAGCAATCTAATTATTTAATGAATTCTTGGCTTGAAAATAAAATTGAACCAGTTCAAACAGGTGCATTATTAGCTGCATTTAGAGCAAAGGGGGCTTCTGGTGATGAACTTTCAGCAATGGCAAAAATCCTTAGAAATGCATCAATAACCCCATCAGAGCTTCCTTCTTTCGATTTGGTTGATACGTGTGGAACTGGCGGAGATGGGGCTAATACATTCAATATTTCCACAGCGGTTGCTTTTGTCTCAGCTGCTTTAGGAGTGAAAATTGCAAAACACGGAAATCGTAGTGCAAGTGGAAAAGTTGGATCAGCTGACGTATTAGAAAAATTGGGATTACCTCTAAATGTCTCCTCGGAAAAAGTCGTTGAAGCTTTAAATAATTTTGGAATTACATTTCTTTTTGCTCCTTCTTGGCATCCCTCATTGGTAAACCTTGCTCCTTTGAGGAAAAGCTTAGGAGTTAGAACCGTTTTTAATCTGTTGGGCCCATTAGTTAACCCGTTTAGGCCTAAGTCACAAGTACTAGGAGTAGCTAAAGCTGATTTGCTTGATCCAATATCTATAGCTTTGAAAGGTCTGGGACTCAAACGAGCTGTAGTGGTACATGGTGCTGGTGGGCTTGATGAGGCTTCACTAGCTGGGCCTAATCAATTTCGTTTCTTAGATAAAGGTATAATTAGATCTGAAACTATTAACCCTAGTTCTCTTGAACTTACTGAAATTTCTAATGAATGTTTAAAAGGTGATGATTTGGAAACTAATTCTAAAATTTTAATTTCTTTACTTAAAGGAGAAGGAAACAAATATCATAAAGAAGTCGTAGCATTAAATACAGCTCTTGTTTTATGGGTCTCTGGAGCTGAAGATGATTTGCTTTTAGGTGTTAAACGATCTTTAGATTGTTTGAACACAGATAAATCATGGCTTCTCTTTAATAAGTTAAAAGATTTTTTAGTCACCTAATTCTTTTAACCTCATAAACTCTATTAATTATGTTTATTGATACTGATTGCTCTGCAATATTATTACTAGAGGATGGTACCTATTTTGAAGGAATATCTTTTGGTGCAGTAGGAACTATTTCTGGCGAAGTGGTATTCAATACTGGTATGACAGGATATCAAGAGGTTATTACTGATCCGAGCTATTACGGACAACTAATTACATTTACGTACCCAGAGATCGGCAATACAGGAGTTAATTCTGAGGATAATGAATCAGCACATCCTTCTGTCAAAGGTGTTATTACTAGACAAATATCAACTACTTCTAGTAACTGGAGGCAAAAAAATTTGTTTGAGAAATGGTTGAATGACGAAAATGTTATTGGAATTCATGGTGTAGATACAAGAGCATTAGTAAGGCATCTCAGAGAGTCTGGTTCTTTGAATGGAATCATTTCATCAGAGTCCAACCTTTCGATTGCTGAATTGTTTTCAATTTTAAAAAAATCACCCTCTATGAGTGGTTTAAATCTTGTAGATAAAGTAACAACTAAGAACACTTATAAAGTTAATTCATCTTGTCTTGTTTCATTCGATAAGAGGATTAAAAATATAAAAAACAAACCATATAATGTTGTAGCTATAGATTTTGGAATAAAGCAATCGATTTTGGATCGATTAGTAGCTCACGGTTGTGAAGTGACTGTATTGCCATCAAATTCTTCAATTTCCGACGTTTTATCTTTGTCTCCTGAGGGTGTTTTCCTTTCCAATGGCCCTGGTGATCCATCCTCAGTTGTTTGTGGTATTGAACTTGCTAAGAATTTAATTGAATACGAAAAACTTCCTGTTTTTGGAATCTGCTTAGGCCATCAAATTCTAGGATTGGCTCTTGGTGGGAAAACTTTTAAACTTTCTTATGGACACAGAGGACTGAATCACCCGTGTGGATTGAATGGAAAAGTTGAAATTACAAGTCAAAATCATGGCTTCGCTCTTAATTCTGAATCTTTAAATTCCGAAAAAGTAAAAATTACCCGATTCAATTTAAATGACCAAACAGTCGCCGCTATTTCAGTAATAGATAGGCCTTTCTTTGGTATTCAATATCACCCTGAGGCAAGCCCTGGCCCTCATGACGCTGATTACCATTTTAATCATTTCGTAACCTTAATAGAAGAACGACGATGAATCGTGGATTAATTTGGTTTCTATCACTACACTTCCATCAAGAAGTCATAGGGGACTAATCCCATAGCTGAATTACAACGACTTACTGTTTCTCTTAGAGGTGGTCACAACCAACAAAATGGTTGTTTGGTGTTAAATTTCACTGGTCAACTGGATGCCTATTCAGAGAAGCAATTCACTACATATATCAATGAAGTTTTAGGTTCAAATCAACTATCAGTAGTTATTGATTTAACTAATATTGATTTCATTGATTCTTGTGGACTAGGGGCAATGGTTCAAGCTGCTAAAAAATGTTCACAATCGAAAAGAGCCTTTAATGTTGTAGGGAACCCGCGAGTTATTCAAACGATTAAACTTGTTCGCCTAGAAGAATTCCTACATTTAGTACCAGATTTGAATACTGCAATTAGTAAGTTATCAGCTTGACTAATTGGATTCGCTCTTGCAAATCATCCATTACTCCTGATGGATTGGGCCCTTTGCAACTTGCATGGCTAGGGGATGCAGTATGGGAGATGCATCAAAGGTTGCGATATTGCAGTAGTCCAATGCGATCAAAGGATCTTCATAATGCTGTCGTCAAAGAGGTAAATGCATCCAGTCAAGCCAGGGCAATTAGAGAAATAGAGCCATATCTTACTGATATTGAAAAGGATTTTCTTAGAAAAGGCAGAAACAAGGCTGGAAGAGGTCCTAAAAATGTAGATGCAGCCACATATGCAATTGCTACCGGATTTGAGACTATTGTTGGATGGTTGTTTTTAAAAAATCCAAACCGGCTTGCAGATTTATTTGATCTTCTTGATCGACCTATTAACTAGAAAATAGTTCTTGTAAAATGAGTTATCGTTTCAATAAAGACACTAGGAATTCCACAAACTCTTCATTTGATAAACGAAGTGGTAATTATTATCGTCAGGATAATGATGCTAAGAAATCAAACTTTAAAGATCGCAGAAGAACAAATAATAAAATTAATCGTCTTCCCTCCGATCAAGTAAATCAATATTCATCAGATAAAGAATCTTCTGAACGATCAAGAAGAAGTAATCAGTCAAACTATACATTTAAAGGATCTAAACGATTTGATAGAAAATCGACGAACTCTTCATACAGAAATCAAAATACGCAAGAAAATAACAGTTACCGAGGATCTAACCGATTCGAGAGAAAATTGGCTAACCCCTCATATGGAAATCAAAATACTCGTGGAACTTATAATTCTAGAAGAGTCGAAAATAAAGACCCTCTTTCATATTCGGAAAGTTTTACCAAAACTTTAAGTGATGATTTGATTTGGGGTCGTCATTCAACCGAGGCAGCTCTTTTGGCTGGCAGGGCAATTCATAGAATTTGGTGTACCTCAGAATTACGTAGTGCTCCAAAGTTTTTTCAGCTTCTCAAAGACTCGAAAGCTTCTGGCGTCTTGGTTGAAGAAGTTTCTTGGTCCAGGCTTGGTCAACTCACTAATGGAGCAGTTCATCAAGGGATAGTTTTACAAATTGCTGCATCAAAAACACATGATTTGAAAAATTTAATTGATGCATGCAAAGCTTTTGGAGACTCATCATTGCTTCTAGCTTTAGATGGGTTAACTGATCCTCAGAATCTTGGGGCAATAATTCGATCTGCAGAGGCCTTGGGTGCTCAAGGTTTAATACTTCCACAAAGACGCAGTGCTGGTTTAACTGGATCAGTGGCAAAAGTTGCTGCCGGAGCTTTGGAACATCTTCCTGTTGCAAGAGTTGTAAATTTAAATAGGGCTTTGGAGAAATTGAAAGATGCAGGTTATACCGTAGTAGGCCTCGCAGAGGAAGGACCTTCAACTTTGTCTGAAATTAAATACCAAGGGCCATTAGTAGTCGTAGTTGGGTCTGAAGATAAAGGAATTTCCCTCATAACAAGAAGGTTGTGTGATCATTTGGTAAGGATTCCTCTTAAAGGAGTGACTACAAGCCTCAATGCATCAGTTGCTACGTCTATTTTCTTATATGAAGTAGCTAGATCAAGATGGATGCGAGCACTATCAGGACAAGACCCATCACCTAGATTACAAAAGCCTCAGTTTTCTATTGAAACTAATAACTAATAGCTTTTATTTTAATCTTGAAAAGGAGAAAATATTTTTTATAGTTTTACTATAATTTTTAATACTTCATTATCAAGTTATATAATTAATTATATTACCCACAGCTTTTTATACTCAATATTTTTTTGCTTCTAATAAATGTTTCATCATCAAGTGAACATAATATTCCTTTTTTTTTTGATAAAAATCACGTTAAGAAACTATACTAATTTAAACGCAGTCTACTTATGGGTCCCATTAGGGCTCTTCGAAGCTTAGGTAATAGTTTTGGCTTGGCCTGGTGGGCCAAGGTTGAGACAATTCAACCTGAGGTAACTTATTGGTTTGGTCCATTTCTTACTCGTCGTAGCTTGAAAGTCAGATTAAATGGATTTGTCGAAGATCTTTCTGCAGAGTCACCTCAGAAAATAAGTCATAGTTTAATTAGGTGTCGCCGTAATGAGCCTCTAACGTCATAAGCTTAAAAATATTTTTTTCATAATTTAATAATGACTTTTGCAGACTTACGCCAGAAATTGAAAAGTGGTGAAGTCTCTTGCAAAGAGCTTGTTCAAGAAAAAATAAATCGAATAAAGAAATTAGATACAACTCTGAATTCCTTTCTAACGGTTAATGTCGATCAGGCATTATGTGATGCTAACCATGTAGATAAACAAATTGCCTCCGGCGATTCTCTCCCGATTTTATCGGGTATACCATTGGCCATCAAAGATAACCTTTGTACTAAAGGCATTAAAACAACTTGCGCAAGCAAGATCCTTGGTAATTTTGTTCCCCCATATGAGTCCACAGTCACCAAAAGGCTTTTGAAAGCTGGAGCAATAATGATAGGCAAGACAAATATGGATGAATTTGCTATGGGGAGTTCTACAGAAACCTCTGCATTTGGTCCTACTTTAAATCCATGGAACATAACAAAAGTTCCTGGAGGTAGCTCTGGTGGTAGCGCGGCTTCTGTTGCTGCTGGATTGTGTTATGGCTCACTTGGTTCAGATACTGGTGGTTCAATTCGACAACCAGCAGCATTTTGCGGGGTTGTTGGAATGAAACCAACTTATGGGCGTGTGAGTCGATGGGGATTAATAGCTTTTGCAAGCTCTTTAGATCAAGTTGGCCCATTTGCAAATAACGTTGTAGATGCAGCTGAAATTTTGCAAGTAATTTCTGGTAAAGATGAGTTTGATTCAACTACTGTTGATATTCCTGTTCCCAATTATTTAGAAACCCTTTCTAAGTCAATTAAGGGTCTAAAAATAGGTTTGATTGACAACTGCTTTGATCATGAAGGTTTGTCGACTGATGTTAAGGAATCTGTTCTTGCATCTGCCTCGCTGCTTGAAAACTTAGGTGCCGAGATTATCAATGTTTCTTGCCCTCGCTTTAATGATGGAATTGCTACCTATTACGTTATTGCCCCATCTGAAGCTTCAGCGAATTTAGCTAGATATGACGGTGTCAAATATGGATTCCGCACTGATGATGAACAATCTCTTATAGAAATGACCTCCAAAAGTCGAGCGCTTGGTTTTGGAAGTGAAGTTAAACGAAGAATTCTTATAGGAACTTATGCTCTTTCTGCAGGTTATGTCGATGCTTACTACAAGAAAGCTCAGCAAGTTCGAACTTTGATACGTAGAGACTTTGATGATGCTTTCAAAAAAGTAGACATTTTGTTGGCTCCCACGGCCCCCACTACTGCTTTTGGCTCTGGAGAAAATATTGACAACCCGATGGCAATGTATTTATCAGATTTATTAACTATTCCAGCAAATCTGGCTGGGTTACCAGCTATAAGCTTGCCATGCGGGTTTGATAAATCTGGTCTTCCAATAGGCTTGCAGCTAATAGGTAATGTTTTTGAAGAAGCGAAGCTGCTTCAAGTCGCTAGTCAATTTGAAGACGCTGCTGCGGTTTATAAAAATAGACCTAAGACGGATTTCACGTTGTAAAGATTAAACCACTTTATGTGGAGTATATAATTGTCGCTACACTATATGCAGTGTAGCTCTGTAGGATATTAATGGCTTTTGTTCCGATACATAATCATAGTGATTACAGCCTTCTTGATGGAGCTAGTCAACTCCCTTTGATGGTACAAAGGGCAAAGGAATTGGGTATGCCAGCTTTAGCCCTTACCGATCATGGGGTAATGTATGGAGCTATTGAATTATTGAAGTTATGTAAGGCAGCAAATATAAAGCCAATTATAGGCAATGAGATGTACGTCATTAACGGTTCAATTGATGACCCTCAACCAAAAAAAGAGAAAAGATATCATCTTGTGGTTGTTGCGAAAAACCAGATAGGTTATGAAAATCTTGTAAAATTAACAACGCTTAGTCATTTGAATGGTGTAAGGGGTAGAGGTATATTTTCAAGGCCATGCATAGATAAGGCTTTATTTAAAAAATATAGTGAGGGTTTAATTTGTTCAACAGCTTGTCTAGGCGGTGAAATTCCACAAGCGATATTAAAAGGTAGAAATGATGTAGCTAGGGAAGTAGCTTCTTGGTATAAAGAAATTTTGGGTGATGATTTTTACCTTGAAATTCAAGACCATGGATCTATTGAGGATAGAATTGTTAATAGTGAAATAGTCAAAATATCTAAAGAACTTGATATCCAAATTATTGCTACCAATGACGCACATTATGTATCAAAGAATGATATTGAAGCTCATGACGCACTGATTTGTGTTTTGACTGGAAAATTAATTAGTGATCATAAAAGATTAAGATATACAGGTACAGAATATATTAAGTCTGAGGAGGAAATGAGATGTTTATTTACTGATCATTTAGAGAAGAAAGTAATAAACAGTGCAATAGAAAATACAGTTAAACTATCAGACAAGGTTGAAGAATATACGATATTAGGCACCTATAAGATGCCTAATTTTCCTATACCCAATGGATATAAACCAATCGAATATCTTAAAGAGATAACTATCAATGGTTTGAGAGAAATATTAGATATTTCAGAATTTGATAATTTCCCAAATGTTTATAAGGAAAGACTTGAGTATGAGCTAAAAGTGATTGAACAAATGGGGTTCCCCACATATTTTCTTGTTGTCTGGGATTATATAAGATTTGCAAGAGAACAAAATATTCCTGTAGGTCCTGGTAGAGGATCAGCAGCAGGTTCTTTAGTAGCTTTTTCTCTTCACATAACTAATATTGATCCAGTTGAAAATGGGTTGTTATTTGAAAGATTTCTGAATCCTGAGAGGAAGTCTATGCCTGATATTGATACTGACTTTTGTATTGAAAGACGTGGAGAAGTTATCGATTATGTTACTAGTAAGTATGGTGAAGACAAAGTTGCACAGATAATTACATTTAACAGAATGACATCTAAGGCTGTTTTGAAAGATGTTGCTCGTGTACTTGACATACCCTATGGAGATGCAGATTGTTTGGCGAAATTAATTCCAGTTGTAAGGGGTAAACCTGCAAAATTGTCATCAATGATTTCAAAGGAATCGCCAAATAAGGAATTCTATGAAAAATACAACAATGATTCAAAAGTAAAGAAATGGGTTGATATGGCAATGAGGATAGAAGGAACAAATAAGACTTTTGGTGTGCATGCAGCAGGTGTAGTTATAGCGGCTAATTCACTTGATAATTTAGTTCCTCTTCAACGAAATAATGATGGACAAATAATTACTCAATATTTTATGGAAGATATTGAATCACTTGGCCTTTTGAAGATGGACTTTTTAGGACTTAGAAATCTTACAATGATAGAAAAGACAATTAATTTAGTTGAGAAATCAATTGGTGAGAGATTAGATCCTGATTCATTGCCTTTTACAGATGAAAAAACATTTGAATTACTTTCTAGGGGCGATTTAGAAGGAATCTTTCAACTTGAATCTAGTGGAATGAGACAAATAGTAAAAGATCTAAAGCCATCATCTCTGGAGGATATTTCTTCAATTCTTGCGCTTTACCGTCCTGGACCTCTTGATGCAGGATTAATTCCTAAATTTATAAATAGAAAACATGGTAAGGAAAGTATTGATTTTCAGCATCAATCACTTGAACCTATTTTAAGTGAAACTTATGGAATCATGGTCTATCAAGAGCAGATAATGAAGATCGCTCAAGATTTAGCAGGATATTCGCTTGGTCAAGCAGATTTATTAAGAAGGGCAATGGGTAAGAAAAAAGTATCTGAAATGCAGCGTCATAGAACACTCTTTGTTGATGGTGCAGTTAAGAATGGCGTTTCTGTCATTGTTGCTGAACAGTTATTTGATCAAATGGTTTTATTTGCTGAATATTGCTTTAACAAAAGTCATTCAACTGCTTATGGAGCGGTTACTTATCAAACTGCTTATTTGAAAGCACATTATCCTGTCGCCTACATGGCGGCATTACTTACTGTTAATGCTGGCTCGGCTGACAAGGTTCAAAGATACATTTCTAACTGTAATTCAATGGGCATAAACGTAATGCCTCCAAATATAAATACCTCTGGGATTGATTTTACTCCAAATGACAATTCAATTCTTTTTGGTTTTTCAGCGGTCAAAAATTTGGGTGATGGTGCAATTAGAAAAATTATTACCTCTAGAGATGAAGATGGCGAATTTAGTTCATTAGCAGAATTCTGTGACCGAATTTCACTGAGTGCTATTAACCGAAGAGGTCTTGAGGCTTTGATACATTCAGGAGCTCTTGATTGTCTTGAAGAAAATGCAAATCGCGGTCAGCTTATTGCTGATTTGGATTTAACTATTGAATGGGCTTCTTCAAGGGCAAAAGATAGAATTAGCGGCCAAGGAAACCTTTTTGATCTCTCATCTTCTATAAATAATGAATCATCATCGACTGATGATTATTTATCTGCTCCAAAGGCAAATCCAGTTAAAGATTACCCTCCCTCAGAGAAGCTTAAATTAGAAAAAGAGCATGTTGGCTTCTATCTATCGGATCATCCTTTGAAGCAACTTTCAGAACCTGCGAAATTGATTGCTCCAATCAGCCTTGGCTCTTTAGAAGAGCAGAAGGATAAGTCAAAGGTTAGTGTAATAGCAATGATTCCAGAGATGAGACAAGTCACAACTAGAAAAGGTGACAGAATGGCGATTATTCAGCTAGAGGATTTAACTGGTTCTTGTGAAGCGGTTGTCTTCCCCAAAAGTTATGAAAGATTATCTGATCATTTGATGGTTGAAACTAGATTATTGATTTGGGGCAGCGTAGATAGGAGAGATGAAAAAGTTCAATTGATTATTGATGATTGTCGTGAAATTGATGATTTAAGATTTCTTCTGATAGATCTACGCCCTGAGCAAGCTGCTGATATCAATGTTCAGCATAAATTAAGAGAATGTCTTTCAAATATTAGACCCGCTAGAAATGAATTAGGCGTTCGTATCCCCGTCGTGGCCTGCCTTAAGGACAATGATAATACTAGGTATGTAAGGTTAGGCGATCAATTCTGTGTAAAAGATACTGACTTGGCTTTAGATTCTTTGTCTAAGAATTCCTTTGTGGCGAGAACAAGTCAAAGTCTTGTAATTTAAATTTCATTTTTAACTAGTAATATCTTTTTGACTTGTTTTGAATGCGTCTTTCATCCTATTGATGTTTGGTTTTATATTTTCAAAACCAAGAAAACTTCCTGGATTAAAATCCCAACTCGCAGAAAGTATTCCATAACTTAATCCTAACAAGCCAATGAGAAAACATATCGCTGAACTGACTAGAGTGAGTGTTGGAGATATATCAGCAATACCTTTGCTTATTAAAAAATAACTTCCAATAAAAACTCCCATACCACTTAATGTTGGAATACCTGTCGTAAAAGCTATTCTCCTTGCCATTCTATTTGCCACATAGCTTGGAATACCTGAATTCTTATTAGTACTTTTTGAAGATTTCTTTGAAACTATTTTTGGAGCTGAGTTATTACTAGAGAATCCTATTTTTACTTCTTTAGGTTGTTCCTTTTTGTTTTTTTTTTCACCTTTCATTAGCTTCTAGCAATGCAATACAGGTCATTATCCTCTAATTGCTAATTTTTCAATAAGCTCTGTATATCTTTTTTCACTTTTAGTCCGTACATAACCTAAAAGTCTTTTACGCTGACCAATCATTTTAAGCAATCCTTGTCTTGAGGAGAAATCATGTATGTTCCCCTGAAGATGTTTGCTTAATTTTGAGATTCTTGTAGTAAGCATCGCCACTTGGACTTCTACTGAACCCGTATCAGTTGCGTGTACTTGATGGGTGTTGATTAGCTTTTGTTTCTCTTCTGTGCCTAGTGACATTTGGTTTAGCTTTTTCTAACTTACCAAGTTTAATTTAATCCCTAGCCTTCTATCAAGTACTCTTTTCACTCAATTTCATAAGAATTTCTTTGAGATGTTTATCCATCAGCTTTGCTTTCTCTTCTGATGATAGAGAGTTGAGTAATAAAGAATTTTCTTTTTCGTTGGTTGTTATGATTTTTATTGAATCTTTTATTTCATTATCCACATAGCCAAGTGAATTCAGAATTAGATATATTTCATCAATATGTTTAGAAAACTGATTAGGCTCTTTGTCTTTTTTATTGTTATGATTTGTTTCATTACTATCTATAAATCTTTGAAGTTTGTTTCTTAGCTCAACTATTAATCTCTCTGCTATACGTTTACCTATCCCTTGAGTTTTTGTTAATAAATTAGAGTCTTTATTTTCTATTGCATTAACTAATTGAGCAACTTCAAAGTTCTCTAACATAGCTATGCCAATTTGCGGACCTATGCCATTTACATTGATGATTTCTCTAAATAAATCTCTTTGATTAACCTCTATAAAACCATATAAGCTTGTACCATCTTCACGATCTATTTGGTGAATCCATAATTCAATCTCATTAAAGATTTCAAGCTCTTCTAAGTGTTTTGGCAATACTTGTATTTCATAACCAATGCCACCAACATTTAGTACAAGACCTTTTTTGGTGGATGTTTTCCACTTATGTACTATTTCACCTTTTAACCAACTAATCATTACTTATTCTGATTAAGTTCCTGCAAAAGTTTAAAACTCAACCACCATCAATCTGACATCCAACCATTGATCCACCTACTAAACCAGCAGGGATTGCCCACCAACGATCTTTCCCTCTGGATATTGCTGTAGCGAAGCCAGCACCTAAAATACCACCTGCGACTTTGCCTTCAGAGCAATCATTGTTATCAAATTCACTGTTTTTGTTTGTTGAGCCAATACCTGGGCAGGGGACTTCAACCGTTTCCTCCCATTTTTTTACATATCCAGGATCCTTTCTTGTCCCTGGAACATATTCTTCTCTATATTCGTTTCTCGTACAAGTTCTACTTGAGGAGTAACCTCGCTGATAATTATCTGCAAGAATCGATGTTGATCCAGTGCAAATAAGAACTATCGAAAAAATCATTGGTTTATATTTCATATTTTTGTTTGCGAGGTTATGGATGCACTAATAATAGTGGAAATTAGTACACAAAAACCACCCAAGTAAATTGAACTTGTTATTGATTCTTGGAAAATTAATATTCCCCATATACTTGCAAATATAACCTGTGAATAATTTAATGAGGTTGCTTGGCCAGCTGGTAGTAGTCTTAAACCCTCCGTTATACAGAGTTGACCAATTTGTGTGAAAATACCAATACCTGCTATCCAAAGCCATTCTGCTCCGGTTGGTAATATAAAATCATTAATTACAAAAGGAATAGATAAGGGAATAGAAACCAAAGGAAAGTAGAAAATAATTACAAGTGGGTGTTCTTTATAAGAAAGTTTTCTTACACATATATAAGCTAATGATGTCATCAAAGCGCCTAATATTGCAATGATAAGTGCTAATATTGTTTCTTGAATATTACTATTGGAGTTGAATTCTGGTTGACTAACTAAAAGAATTCCTATCCAACCAATAATGATTGAATAAACTATTCTCTTTAATATAAATTCTTTTAAAAATATGTATGCACATATCACTGTAAATGTAGGGTAAGTGTATTGAATTACTGTTGCTGTTGCTATTGGTAATATTGTTAAGGCCTTGAATATACAAAATAATGCTGCTGTTCCTAGCAAACCCCTTATGATTAATAATCTTTTCTGATATCCCCAGGGGTTGATTTTATTTTTATATAAGAAAAATCTTGTTATTATTATACTTATGCTAGCCCTAGCAAAAACAAGTTCTGAAATAGGTATCCTCCCTCCAATCGCTTTAACGCATACACTCATAAGGCTAAATGCTAAGCCACTTCCTATTAAAAATTTGATCCCTTCTAGATTTTTTCCAATATTAAATTCACTGGTAAGTTTTTTTTCTCTCAATTTCTAAATCTCTTAACTAAATATTTAAACATCAATTAAAATTATCATATGGCTTATGCTCGACTACATCCTAGAACAATTGAGTCTGTAAAAGAGCGTGTAGATATTGTTGATGTAGTTGGTGAACATGTTGTTTTAAAGAAAAAAGGTAAAGAATATGTTGGAATATGTCCTTTTCATGATGATAGTAAGCCTTCAATGTCAGTAATCCCTGGTAAGCAATTTTATTATTGTTTTTCATGTGGAGCTGGTGGAAATGCCATTAAATTTTTAATGGAGTTTCAGAGACAAAGTTTTAGTGAAGTTGTTCTTGAGCTGGCTAAAAAATATCAAGTGCCAATCGATACAGTTGAAGGACCGCAACAAGAAAGACTAAAGCAACAGATCTCACGTAGAGATACGCTTTATCGTGTTTTGAAACTGGCTACAGGTTGGTTTAGAAATCAATTAAATTCTCCTAGTGGAGAAAATGCTCTTAATTATCTTAAAAATAAACGTCACTTGAGTGATGGTACTTTAATCAAGTTTGAGCTCGGTTTTGCCCCAGATAATTGGGATTCATTACTCCATTATTTTGTAGATATAGAAAAAGTCAGTGTTGAGATCCTTGAATCTGCTGGTTTAATCGTACCTCGAAAGGGTGGTAATGGTTTTTATGATCGATTTCGTAATCGTATTATTGTTCCCATACATGATAGGCAAAAAAGAGTTATTGGTTTTGGAGGAAGAAGTCTTGATGGGTCAGAGCCTAAGTATTTAAATTCACCTGAGACTGAAATCTTTGAAAAAGGCAAAAATCTTTTTGGTTTAGATAAATCAGCTATTTCAATTAGGAAAAAAGATTATGCAGTTGTAGTTGAAGGATATTTTGATGTGATGGCACTTCATGATTCTGGTATTACAAATGTTGTCGCCTCGTTGGGAACCGCATTAAGTAGTAATCAAATAACGCTGCTATCTCGTTCTACCGATAGTAAAAAAATTCTTTTAAATTTTGATTCAGATAATGCTGGAATTCGAGCGGCTAATCGCGCTATTAGTGAGGTTGAAAACCTTGCTATTCAAGGTCAGCTAGATTTAAGAGTTCTTCAATTACCTTTAGGTAAAGATCCAGATGAGTTTCTTAAGGATAATTCACCCTCTGAGTATGAAGCATTAGCAGCTAAATCTCCTCTTTGGATGGATTGGCAAATAGATCAATCATTGAAGGATTTAGATTTAAATAAATCTGATCAATTTCAGGAAGCTGTTAGTACTCTAGTAAGTCTTCTTGGCAAACTACCTCAAACAGCGATCAGAACCCATTATTTACAGAAGGTCGCTCAGCGACTTAGTGGAGGTCAAGCTAGATTCGCTCTCCAACTAGAGGAAGATTTACGTAATCAAATTAGTGGTCAAAGATGGCACGGACGTTCTAAAAAGTATGAAAAACCTCAAGAAGTTAGTCTAAGAGAAAGAAGCGAAGCAGATATACTCTTTACTTATATTCATTGTCCTAATTATCGATCTTATATTCGTTATGAATTGCGATTAAGAGAATTAGACGATTTTGCAATTAATCATCATCGAGCTATATGGTCAACTATATGTAATATTGAGGAGAATAAGTTCGGTTCTGAAACTGTTGAGAAGATAAATCGTTCTAATGATTCAAATATTCTAGCCGATGTCGATTTAATTAAAAACTTGTTAGATAACTTCCTCGTTAGTAACAATGAACATCTTCCTAAACTTACTCCCTTACTAGAGGCTGATGAACTTCGTTTGGCAACACTAACTGATCCAGAATCGCTCATTCGTGGATCACTAGCTGCTCTTGAAAAGCAAAAATCTTTAAAACGTTGTAGACATCTAATTGAAGCCTGGAGTTCTCAACGATTACAAACTCTTGAGAACTGTATTGCCTCTCTTATTGTTCAGGAATCCTCTAAGCCTAGTAATTCATCTGATATGGAAAAGAAAGTGATTAGCATGTTTGAAGAGTTAAATAATGATGCTATAAATTTTCAGCAACTTTATTACGCTGAAAGGAAGCATATATTAAGTTTAGATCAACAGCGATGTTACAAATAATCTTCTATAGTTATATTTAACCGTGCTAAATTCCTCTTCTTTTAATTTAGATGAATGTTATTTATCTAATGATCTATGGCCAGACTTTATTAATAAAATTGGTTTCATAAAAGCAAAATTAGCTATACGTCAGTCTCTCGATCTTCAGAGAATGCAGGGATCTAATTTAACTATACCTGTCCTTTTTCTTGATACATGTGGAACGGCCCTGGTTGATGCCAATGCTGTTAAGACTTATATTGGTTTTTCTTATTTGGATCCAGGAAGCGTTTTGATTTTCAGTGGTAAAACAAAAGCTATTCAACTACTTAGAGAAAATTAATTTTATTCAACTACTATAAACAATATTTTTTCAATTCTTTTACTACTAATTTTGGTTTATTTTCTAATATATACGCTTGTCTTTCTTTCTCTTCCTCTCCTGATATTCTTATAGATTCCTTTAAAGCTTTTATCTTTGAGGGACTTATTGAAAACTTTTGATCTATGTTTAATAACTTTCCATCATTGCATTCTTGTGCAACATGAACTGCTTCATGTCTTAAAGCTTTTTTTATATGTAATGCTGTCCTTTCAAAAGTATCCTTATCTTTCTTCCTTAAATTCGTATAGCCTTCTCTCTTCTTAGCATTATTGGTGCAAACTATAATTACTTTCTTCCTCTTATTTAAGAAACCTACATAGTTATCACTTGTTAAGCATAGTTGTGTATTCTCTGTTGTTTTGTAACCAGCTTGTTCAACTAACTTTACTATTTCTAGTTCTGTTCTATCTAGAAAATCTACGAATTCCATTATTATTTTAATGCTTATGATTTTTATTTATCCTACTCTACCATGACTTTCTATTCCATTTATTGTGACAATAATCATTCTTAGTTTAAGTATAATATTAAATATTAATTAGCATATATTGTTGGAATATTTTCTATGTTTGTTGTCTTTATAAGAGATACTTTTTCCCTGCGCGGGCTCCATTCCTTTTCAATGACAGATGATCCCCAATTTATTGTATCTCTACCATTTCTATTGTTGATTTCATCTATTACATAATTTAGTCTTTGTTGAGATAACTCTTTTTCAATAGATTGTTGATTTAACAATTGTTTTTGTTCATATTGATTACTTTGTAATTTATGTAATATTACACCTGCTTTTATTAACCTTTTATATGGTCTAAATATTTTCTGTGTTAATTCTAAACTTGTTTTAAGTATAATTCTTGAATCAGATGTTGGGACATTTATTTTTCCTGTTGCTTCGCTTTTATAAAAGTCTTTAGAATGAATATTTGTATTCGTGAATATTGTAATAGCTGAAGATAATTGATTGTATTTTCGAAGTTTTGCGCTTGCGATTAAAACATATTTAATGATTATCTGCCGCAACTCTTCTAAGCTATCTATTGGATATGAAAGACTCCTGCTTACACAGATTTGTTTTCTATTTGATGATGTTTCTTTTATTGGGATACAGAGGTTTCCTTTTAATTCATTTTGAATGCGTAGACCAACCACACCATATTTTTCTTTGATTTGGCTACTTGACATATCTTTAAATTCTAGGGCATTAGAGATCCCTTTTTCTTTTAGCCATATGGACATTCTTTTACCTATCCCCCAAACTTGATCTACTTTAATTAGATTAAGATAAGGGTCTTTATTTTCAATGATACCTATATCAAATATACCTGAATTATTTTCTATTTTTTTTGCTAGATGATTAGAAA
Source organism: Prochlorococcus sp. MIT2308 (assembly GCF_059772345.1). Taxonomy (NCBI): domain Bacteria; kingdom Bacillati; phylum Cyanobacteriota; class Cyanophyceae; order Synechococcales; family Prochlorococcaceae; genus Prochlorococcus; species Prochlorococcus sp. MIT2308. The sequence goes on from NZ_CM186283.1 coordinate 268,734, forward strand.
TTTTTGATAAAACTTTTGTCTCCCCAATACCGATAGTTATTGGTATTCCGATATTTTGGTAAACTAAAGCTCTTAAATCCTTTCCCCATTGATATAAGCACTTTTCTTTAGGACGTTTTATCGTTCCAAATGCTTCATCTATAGAGTAGATTTCCAGTTCTTCACAATTTTTTCTTAGTAGCTGCATTAATCGATTACTTATATCACCGTAAAGCTCGTAATTCGAACTTCTCACATTTATATTTAATTGACTTAGCTTATTCTTTAATTTGAAATAAGGTTCTCCCATACGAATTCCCATTTTTCTAGCCTCTGAATTTCGAGCTATTATGCATCCATCATTATTTGAAAGTACAACTAAGCCTTTTCCTCTTGTAGATGGATCGACTAATTGTTCACACGAGGCATAGAAATTATTCCCATCAATCTGAAGTATTACTTTGGACATAATTAGACTTTTGTTTTTTCTAATGCATGTATCGAATAAGTGACTATCCCCCATATTTGTATATCTATATATTCATATAAGTTTATTGCTGGATAATTTTCTTTATCTGCTCTTAGATAATAATTATCTTGCTTTTTTATAAGTCTTTTTAAAGTAAATTCTCCATCCAAGAGAGCAACTACAATATGTCCAGGCTTTGGATTTATACTGCGATCTATTATTAATAAATCATTGTTATAAATTCCTGCGTTATTCATTGAACTACCGCTTACACGTAGAAAGAAAGTACTTATTGGATTTTTGATTAAGTATTTATTGAGATCGATCCCGAGTTCTATGTAGTCTTCCGCAGGAGAAGGGAAGCCTGCAGAAATAGTTTCTGTTGCTAATGGAATTAATAGTGTCGATGAGTCCTCCTTTGAGGGATAGTATGAACTCTTTGAATACATAGGCCTAGACCAGTACAGCCAGTATAGTACAGATGAACTACTTTGACTGTACTAATGTTCCTTTTATTCTTTATGGTATGGCCCGCCTTGGGCTATTGTTTTTGCGCGGTAGAGTTGTTCTATTAGTAAAAGACGAGCTACTTCATGCGGAAAAGTTAAAGGTGAAAGGCTTAGTTGCCAAGAGGCAAAATTATTTAGGGAAGGTGCAAGACCTGATGCGCCTCCAATAACAAAACTAATATTTTGATTATGAGAGTTTAGAAGTTTTGTTGCTAGTTGCTTTGATGTGAAAGATTGACCATTTTCATTGAGAATTACGAGAATTTCATTTTTGTTAATGATTTCTCTGATCGTATTTTCTTCTTTTGTTTGGTTGTTGTCTTTAATTTCTATAACTTCTAATCCAGGTAATCTTTTTAAGTAAATATCTATACCTTCTTGAATCCACTTTTTCTTTATTTTTCCAACAGCAATGATTTTGTAGCGTGAAATATTAATCATAAAATAGATATTTCTAATCGATATCATCTTCGAGTAGAAATTGTTGAAATTGAGTATAAAGATTTAGTGAATCTTCGCTGGAAAGATCTTTAGAATTTTTATTAATATCTGGATCTGTATAGGCAGAAATATTCAGATTTTTTGATTCAAGTTTTTTCAGCCTTTCTAGTAAATGAGGCGGTACGTTTCCATCTGGACTTATTTCCATCAACTCTCGAAAGAGTTGTTCAGGGTTGGTTTCAATTTCAACTGGGTGTAACTTTTGGTTTTTTGCTTCTTTTTGACTTTTTAAATCATTTGATTCAGGTTTTGATATCTCTTTAGGAAGTTTTCGTCCAAGTTGTTTTAAGCGTTCAAGGCTATGGCTATCAAAAGTCATTTTGGAAAATGTTTATTGATAGGAGATCTTTTTGTGAGTATATTTTAAATAATTTATTTTTACTTGGGTAAAACATGTGATCTTTTCTAATAAGGTTTTGGGATTGTTCGTATGGGTGATAACTCTTTGAATGATTTTAGGCATATTCCTAGAAAACGTTTTGGGCAGCATTGGTTGAATGATCAAGATGTCTTGGATCAAATAGTTAAGGCTGCTGAATTGAATTCCGAAGATTGCGTATTAGAGGTTGGTCCAGGTAAAGGTGCTTTAACTGAAAAATTAATTGAATCCCAAGCGAAATTCATCCAAGCAATTGAGTTAGATAGAGATTTGGTCTTTGGTTTGAAAAAACGTTTTAGTCATCAAAATAAATTTGGCTTGAGAGAGGGGGATGTTCTATATGTTCCACTAGAAGCTGAAAATGGACTGATTATTAACAAAGTGGTCGCTAATATTCCATACAACATTACGGGCCCTCTATTAAAAAGATTGATTGGTGAATTAAGAAAAGCCCCTGACAACCGTTTTGAAACTTTAGTTTTACTTATGCAAAAAGAAGTTGCACAAAGACTTGTCGCTTTGCCAGGAACTAGTAATTTTAGCGCTTTAAGCGTACGTATTCAGCTCCTAGCAAAATGTCAGAACGTTTGCGACGTGCCCTCTAAATGTTTTCAACCGGCACCAAAGGTAGATTCCAAAGTAGTCATGATTAAGCCCTTTGTATCTAGTGAGCCAGATTTTTATGAGATAGGAAATTTATTAGAGAAACTTTTGAAACATGCATTTAGTGGTAGAAGAAAGAAATTAAGAAACACGATTGGAAGTTTTGTTACTCCCAATGATCAGATAAAGGAATTTTTCGCCTATAGAGGTATTAGTCTTGATCAGAGACCACAGGAAATTTCACCTTCCAATTGGTTCGCCTTGGCAAAAGCTTTAAAAGAAACTTGTGTTATTGAAAATGGTTCCTCCCAAAGCAAATGAAGATGTTCTTATTGCAGAAGCACATGCAAAAATTAATCTACATTTAGAGGTTTTAGGGATTAGGGCCGATGGTTTTCATGAATTGGCAATGGTTATGCAAAGTATTAATTTAAGTGATCAGTTGAGGATGATAAAGAATGAAGATAATAATATTACTCTAAAAACAAATACTAATGAGATTAGTAATGGTGAAGATAATTTAATAATAAAAGCTGCAAGGCTGTTGAGAAATAAAGTTGGAAATACTCAATTAGGCGTTGATATTGAACTAGTAAAAAATATTCCTATTGGAGCAGGATTAGCAGGTGGATCAGCTGATGCGGCTGCAACATTAGTTGGATTAAATAAGCTCTGGAATTTAAATCTTGAGTGTTCTGAATTAGAGAAGTTATCAAAAGAAATTGGATCTGATATACCTTTTTGCGTATCAGGAGGTAGACAGATATGTTTTGGTCGAGGAGAAATTTTAGAAAGATTAAATCTTGATCATTTTGATTTGGGTCTCATTTTAGTTAAAGATCCTTCTATACAAGTTTCTACACCAGTTGCATATAAAAAATATAAACAAGAGTTTGGGAATAGATATCTTGAAAATGATAGGGATTTTGAAATCAAAAGAAATATTGTCAGATCAATAAACTGGTCGGATCAGTCGCTTTTAGATAATCGAAAAGAAGTACAAAATGATTTGCAAAAAGTTGTTTGCCCTATGACACCAGAGGTTGAAAAGTCTTTAAATATATTGTCTCGGTTACCTGATTCCCGTCTTGTTTCAATGAGCGGTTCTGGTCCAAGTTGTTTTGCCTTGTTTGAAAATTATAAGCAAGCAAATAAAGTACTAAAAGAACATGTTAATGAATTTGATAAAGCTGGTCTATCCGCTTGGGCATGTTCAATGAAATCTAATGGAGTTCAATTAAGAAATGAATTCACCTAGTAATGGGTTTAAAAATGAATCTGATGATTTAGCTAATTCATCAGCAAGTTCAATAGCTTCGGCTAGTTCTGAACCAAAGAAAGGTCCCTTAAGCTTTCTCTCAGGTTCTATTACCAGTTTATCTTTTAGCTTTTTAAGCCTCTTTATAAGCAAAAAAATAGTTTTATATTTTTCGATTCATACACCGAATTATTCTTCGCAAATTGCCCAGAGTATTGCTTCTGGTTTTAAAACACTAATCATTGGAATTAGTTTTCTTGCAACTTTTACCTTTGGTTTTATTGGACTTGGTTTGTTTTTAGTATTTATTCGAAGTTTGATTGAAGGCAACAAGGACAAAACTGACTAGCATTTAACTATTAAATTGTCATATTTAGATGTTTCTATGACTCTTCATGATTTAGGACTTCTCGTTTTATTACTCTCTCCTGGAATGTTGCTCTCCATATTGCTGTTATCGACTTTTGCAGCAGGTGGGTAATTAGGCACTGATTGAGATAGTTTGGAATAACAAACCGGTAATCCGGACGATCTGTTAATTCTGTGAAAGGGACTCTTTTATTTAATGCTCTTCGTGAAGCAATTGATGAAGAAATGGACAGAGATCCTATGGTCTGTGTAATGGGCGAGGATGTTGGACAATATGGCGGCTCTTATAAAGTTACGAAAGATCTGTATGAAAAATACGGAGAGTTCAGAGTCTTAGATACACCAATTGCTGAAAATAGTTTTACTGGTATGGCTGTTGGTGCTGCTATGACAGGGTTAAGACCAATTGTGGAAGGGATGAATATGGGATTTTTGTTGCTTGCGTTTAACCAAATATCCAACAATATGGGAATGCTTAGATACACGAGCGGTGGAAATTTTACTATTCCAACAGTTGTTAGAGGTCCTGGTGGAGTTGGAAGGCAATTAGGTGCTGAACACAGTCAAAGACTTGAAGCCTATTTTCATGCAGTTCCTGGTATCAAAATTGTGGCTTGTAGTACTCCCACGAATGCTAAAGGTCTAATGAAGGCTGCTATTAGAGACAATAATCCTGTTCTTTTCTTTGAACATGTTCTTCTTTACAACCTTACTGAAGAGCTTCCTGAGGGTGATTATGTCTGTGCCTTAGATCAAGCCGATCTTGTAAAGCAAGGAAGTGACATTACGATTTTGACTTATTCGAGAATGCGTCACCACTGCTTGAAAGCAGTTGAGCTTCTTGAAGGGAAAGGAATTGATGTTGAATTGATTGATTTAATTAGCCTTAAGCCTTTTGATATGGAAACCATATCTAAATCTATAAGAAAAACTCATAGAGTAATTATTGTTGAAGAGTGTATGAAAACAGGTGGTATTGCCGCTGAGTTGATGTCATTGATTACTGAGAATTGCTTCGATGATTTAGATTCTCCTCCTGTTCGTTTAAGCAGTCAGGATATTCCAACTCCTTATAATGGAAACTTAGAAAACTTAACTATTATTCAACCTCATCAAATAGTAGATGCTGCAGAAAAAATTATTAATAATGGTGGAGTTGATTAATAATGGGTAGAAAGAACTATTGGTTTTTTGTAGTTATCATTTTTGCAGTATTAAGTATTTTTATATGCAGCAATATACCTTTCCAATTAGGATTGGATCTACGTGGAGGTAGTCAACTTACTCTAGAGATTCAACCTACTGAGGAAATCACAAAAATAACCCCTAACGAAATTGAAGGAGTTAAAGCTGTTCTTGATAAGAGGGTCAACGGATTAGGAGTTTCAGATTCACAACTTCAAACTGTAGGAACAAACCAATTGTTATTAGAACTTCCTGGAGAGCAAGATCCCTCCGGTGCAGCGAAGGTATTAGGAGAAACTGCTCTATTGGAATTCAGAATTCAGAAAAATGGGACAGAGGCGCTGTTAAGAGACTTACAAAATCAACGAAATAGCGTTGAATCTATTATCAAATTATTAGAAGAGAATAATAATTCAGCCCAATTAATAAAGGAGATCAATATTAATAAGGAAATTAATCAATTATTCGAAAAATATAATATTCAATCCGATCAGATATTAGATTTAGATCAGTTTAATCTTTTAAGGGATAAAATAAGCACTGACATTGCAGCTCTGTTTGAACCAACATCATTAACTGGACAATATCTTACAAATGCAGGCAGACGACAAGATCAAAATACTAATAATTGGGAAGTTACTTTAAGCTTCAATAATGAAGGAGGTGAATTATTTGCAGACATCACAAAATCTATCGCTGGCACCCCTAGATTGCTTGGAATTATTATTGATGGTATTTCATATAGCGAAGCAAGTGTTGGTAAGCAATTTGAAACTGCCGGCATTACTGGTGGTGCAGCAACAATAAGCGGCAATTTTACTGCTGATGATGCTAGAACTTTAGAAGTTCAATTAAGGGGAGGAGCTTTGCCTCTACCTATTGAGATTATTCAGATAAGAACAATAGGTCCTTCTCTAGGGACTCAAAATATACGTCTTAGTCTTTTTGCTGCCCTCACAGGCTTACTTTTTGTAGGTATTTTTATGATCTTTATCTATAAACTAGCTGGATTTGTGGCTGTCTTGGCATTGTCTTTTTACTCGCTATTCACCCTCTCTATTTATGCACTACTCCCAGTCACTCTTACTCTTCCAGGTATAGCTGGGTTTATCTTAAGCATAGGAATGGCTGTTGACGCTAATGTTCTTATTTTTGAGAGATTAAAGGAAGAATTACGCAATGGAAATACATTGATTCGCTCAATAGACGCAAGTTTTAAAAACGCTTTTTCATCAATAATTGATGGTCATTTAACCACTTTAATAAGCTGTATAGCATTATTTTATTTGGGTACTGGATTTGTAAAAGGTTTTGCAGCTACCTTGGGTATTGGTGTTGTCTTGAGCTTGTTTACGGCCTTAACATGTACAAAAGCAATATTGAAGTTCCTAATGAGTTATCAAGGCCTTAGAAAAATTTCTAACTTTATTAACCCTAATCAGATTTCATCACCATCTACCAACGTTCAATAACAACTAATTCAAATCAATTAAATTATGAAAGCTAATTTTAATGTTCAACTCTATAAAAATAGAAAAAATGTTTGGCTTGTTTCATTTTCTTTATGTTTAATATCAATAATCGGGATGTTAATTTGCCTTAAAACTAATTCTATTAAGGCACCTTTAAATCTTGGTTTAGATTATACCGGTGGAACTCAAATAACCTTAGAGAGGAGTTGTACTGATGAATGTATTACTTTAAATACAAGTGACATATCTAATAAGATAACAGATTTAAAAAATCTAGATAAAAACTTTATTTCAAATACATCTCCTAATTTAACTGGATCACAAATACAATTACTCGATAATTCAAAGTTAATATCGATCAGGCTTCCATTTTTATCTGCAGCTCAATCTGAGTCTGTAGTGGCAGTGATTAATAAATCTTTTGGCCCGTTTAACAATGAAAATACTTCAGTTGAAATTATTGGACCAAGTCTTGGGAAGCAGTTACTTAAAAGTAGTTTAATTTCTCTTCTCTTTGCTTTTCTTGGAATAGCTTTATATATTAACTTTAGATATGATCGAAGATACTCAGTCCTAGCTTTATTTGCTCTTTTGCATGACATACTTATTGTTTGCGGAGTATTTGCATGGCTCGGGTATTTCTATAATGTAGAGGTCGACTCTTTGTTCGCTGTTTCTCTTTTGACAATTGCAGGTTATTCAGTAAACAATACAGTTGTTGTTTTTGATAGGATCAGAGAAAAAAGTTTAGTAGAGAAACAATTAAGTTTTAAGTATCAAATTGACAAAGCTGTTAGTGCAACATTAACGAGGACTCTATATACAAGTCTTACCACACTACTACCTTTAATATGTATATTGATTTGGGGGGGGGCATCATTATATTGGTTCGCATTTGCTTTATTAATAGGTGTTATAGCCGGTTCTTGGTCGAGTATAGCTTTAGCTCCATCATTGTTATCAATAACCAGTAACAAACAGCTTGAATGATTGAATATGTTCTTCATATCTATAGATAAACTATTTGTTTATATAAAATATAATTGGTTACAAATTATTCTGATTTTACTTTCAATTTATGATTTAAGAACAGACCTCAGGATATTAATAGATTTTTTCACTTTCTCTACTTTCTTTTATACTATTTTTGAACACCCTCTTGCCATCACAATATTAATTTCTAGCCCTATTCTTTTTAATAAGAATAAAAAAAGCTCGAATAAAAAATAATTTATTTTTATTCGAGCTATATACATTCAGTTCTAACTTCTAATAAAAATAATTTGACTGTTATCTTACTTTTTTGCCTTCCGAGATGACTTAGGTTCAATCACTAATAATAGCTCTTCCATTTGAGTCATTAATTTTTTAACTTCTGTTGGCTCGGGGAGTGATAACTCTTCTGTTACGCCTAAATGCATTTTTCTTAGTTCTGAGCGTAAAATCTTCAGAGACGCTTTTACTTCTTCCTTCTTTTCCTTTGCGGTTGCCATCTTTCTTATGTCTTAAAATTTCCATTATTATACATGATGTTATTAATTCACAGCCTGATAGATTCCCAAATCAAATTACTAAGGATATAATTTAATTTAAAGTATGGTTCATTAAAATTGAACGTATGAACTTTTAATCATATTCGAAAATGCAATTTCTTCCTTCTAATGTTATTAGCTATATCAATATTAAAGTAGGAGTTATTAACTTTTTCTCAAAGAATAAAAGAATTATTTTACCAATACTTGTTGTTATTTCTTGTATTTTACTTTATTTTTTTATCGACCCCTCTACTCAAAGCCTCGTTGCTCATGATGAGGGGCTTTACGCTAGAAGAGCAAGGTTGATTGAAAACTCTGACAACTGGTTTTCTCCTCCATTCCCATCACCTCACCATAAGACATTAGGAAGTTATTGGTTTATAGCATTAGCCATTAGGTTGTTTGGAACTAGTGAACTAGCTCTAAGAATTCCAAGTATCATTTCTTCATTTCTTTGCTTGATTTGCTGGTACCTAATTGCATTAAAAATTACAGATAAAAAGTCTGCATTGATTTCTTTATTCTCACTTTCATCAATGCCATTATGGATTCAATATTCAAGATATGCGAGTCCAGATATTCCATTTGTTTTATGTATCCTATTGGCAATTCTATTTTTTCTTGAATTTCTAGATTCTTCGCAATACACAAGACGGTGTTTGTATATATTACTTTCTGGTTTTTTTATTTCTAGCTCTTTTTTTCTTAGAAGTTATATGACATTTGTTCCTTTGATAGGACTCTCACCTTTTATTTTTTATAATTTAAATAAAAAGGAAAATTTTTTAAAAATACTTTATGCTACTGGAATTTTAATTGGCTCTATCCCTACTTACCTTAATCTATTTTTTTCATTTCAAAAGTTCGGAATCAATGGAATTACATCTCTCTTTGATTTTGTAAAGAAACAAGCCATAGGAGACTTTGACTTAAGCAATTTTTTACTTGTACCTTTTAATTTTCTTTATTTAACTTTTCCAGTAGGAATTTTATTTGTTCTTCTTCTTGTTTTTACAAGACCAAGCAAAAAATTAAAATATCCATTATTAATCTATTTTTACCCTCTTATCTCTTTATTGATTTTATTGTCCATGTCGACTACATATCCACATTATTACCTTTTTCTACTACCGTCTTTATCAATTTTGTTTGCCATCTTCCTCACATCAAATGCATTAAGATACTCATTTTCTAAAACTAGCATTAAATATCTATCATCCTTGGTAATTATATTAATAACTTCTATTATAATAATCTTTATTGTTAATTACAATGATTTTATAATAGATCAGTCTAATGGAAATAAGATGTTAATATATTTAGTATCTTTATTTTTAATACTATCTTATATTAGATCAATTCAACTTCTTTTTAATATAGGTGATTTACGACAAAACTTAATTAATTTCTTTTATAGTATAATTACACCGCAATATGTTTCTCTCTTGTTGCTGTTTAACTTTGGTATACTTGGTAGTCCAAACTTAAGTACAAAATTATTTTTAAGAGATAAGCTTGTATCTTCGATTATCAGCTCAAACACTATTTATTTATTTGAAGTTGAAAGCAAAATCCAGACTTTGTTATCATTTTATTTGCCTTCCTCCCAAGTCCTTCAAAAGTTTGATGATATTACTAATTATAAATATTTAATTACTTCAGATATCAATAGTTTAAATTCTTTAAATATTAAACCTTTGTTCAAATCTATTAAAAAATTTGACAATCAGTTCTTATTGATAAATGTTAGTAAATAATATTCTATTATCTATAAAATTAAAAAAAAATGAATAAGCTACTTAAAAATGCTTACAAGAACATTTGGGTGCCAGTATTTGGTAGGTTGATTTCGGGTTTAATACCTTTACTTGAAGGAAAGACTCCTGAAAATAAGCCAACATATGATATTGATGGTGAAAAGAAATTTAAAAACTAATTATTCTGGTAAGGAACCACCATGACAATATCCAACTGCTATAGAATTTATATCCATTTCATTTTGAGATTTATTTACTCTGCTTGATTTTAGATATTTTGTGGTTTTATCTATGCATGAAGCACTTGATGATGTGTATCTTACTATTGGGTATATATACAATACCCCTGCAATTAATAAGGCAGAATAAGCTATATATTTCTTATTTAGATCGATAAAATTCAATGTTTGTTTTTTCTTCTTGAGATATTTTGAAAGCCATGAATCAGGTAACCCGATTTGAACAAACAAAAGTTCGACCCACCATGGCAGTTTAGTTTGATTTTTATCTGAATTACTTTTCATAGTGATAGTAAGATTAGATAGGCCTTTACTAACAATGTTTTGGGCAAATATCACATCTATATTATACCAACTAAAATATATACCATTTTTATAAAAATGGAACACTCTTCTATGGGTTTTATGAGTATTTACTCTTATTTATCTTGTTTTAACATTCCATGACTTCTCTCATTGATTTTTCGAATATAAATAGTGTATTATTTTTTTTAAGATGAATTGTATTCATGGCAAAAAAAAGACGTAAACTTAGTCCTGAATTAGAGAAAAACATTTCATTAGCCAAGAAACAAATTGAATTGATTACAGCAATAATTCATGATATAGATGAGGATGATATTCAAGAAGAATATAAATCTGCTTTTTTACCTGTAATGAGTGCCTATATGTCTCTTGATCAAATGTATAAGGACGTAGGTTTTAATGATGAAACTACTAACCTTCATCAACTCTATTTGACTAATTTGGATAAATTTAAAAACGAATATGAGCTCTAGTTTATAACTTTTGACTGATTTTCTTTTTTAATTATATTTGTCGATAATTAGATAAAAATTTAGGTAGTTATATTTTTCCTGTAAATCTAATTTATTATGTTTCATATACAATTTTTTTTGAAATTTAGTTTAGTTTTTATAAATCTAATTTTTTTATTAATAAATAGAGCTTCTTTTGTTTATGCAATTAAATTAAGAAAAATTATACCTTCCATGGCAGATAACCTTTACGAAATTGATTCAGCTATGAATATGATCAAAGAAGAAATAATACGAGAACTTTCTGAATCTGTCTCTAAGCAAAATAAAAACTCCTATTTTCACCCATCTTCATCTAAAAACCTTTCTTTTTCCGAGAAGGCTTCGGATTAGTTTCTTCTATTATTTCTTTTACTTTACTCTCGTCTAAGCTTGTTACAAGAAATACCTCTTGTACGAGCGTACCCTTTCTTGCTAGGAGCTTATACCCTTCACTTGTTTTAACAGTAACTTTTAGCAGTAGCTTTTCACCTCTTCCGTTTGTTTTTGACAGCGAAGCAGGGGTAACTGTCTTAATCTCATTTCTTTCTGATATCTTTTTCAACCATTTGATTAAGCCTTTTATGTGCGTGCTGTGGTTTTGAACAAGTCTTCCCATGGATTTAATGATTTTCGTATAATTTCTTGATTGTTTATGGTTTTTTTATAGGTATACAATTCAAACCTATTTAATAAGTTATAATTGAATAAAATTACAAATGTAATGATCTTCACATTGGGTTGGGCCTCATTGGCTGCTATTTTCACTTTTTCTATAGCAATGGTTGTTTGGGGTAGAAATGGTGATGGTTCTATTGATATTTAGATATTGTGATGCCTATAGACTTTAATTTCTATAGCTTTCTATCTTTTTTATCTATTTTCCTACTTTCATTTATTACAATCAGTGTTATATACATTAGTTATATTGATTGGAAGGATAAAAGAAGAAAATAATTAATAGAATTATTATTTTGATTTTAAGTTTAATGCGATAATTTCTAATGCTTGTTTCATCTTTTTAATATTTGATTTATACATACTTATATCTTTATCAACTCTTGAGCATTGGTAACCAAGTGCATTAGAAATATTTGTTATTTCTTTGTCTATATCTTCTTCTTTTAAGTCCTTAAGTGAAGGTATCTCATTAACCAACTTGTATATACCAATTGCATTTATTCGACTATAGTAGTTTATTTCTTTTGTTTGATTTTCTTTTGTTGATACAAACTTTATCAGATCTTCTTTTGTGAATTCTTTCGATTTATTTATTAATTGTTCAGAAGAATTTTTGATTTCTACAGGGTTAAAGCCATTGCAGTTGCAAATCGCGTCGAAAAGTTTCTCTATGTGTTCGCTAGGCTTATATCCATTAGTGAACTTACTGAATATTTCTCTTAATCCAGTTGCAAAAATGGCATCATTTTTGAAGTTTTTTTGATGACTTAGTAAATGAAGTTCAACAAGCAGTTCGTCTGCGAGTTTTCTATAAATTGAGGGAATGACATAAGGAAATTCCTTATGGAAATCAGATTTGCTGTCTGAAATTGTTGCTCTAACGCTCAATGCCAAACCTAGATAATTCTTAAGAACCTTAGCTTACCCCGTGACTTAGCTAGGATCATGAAAACCGACCATCACATCGTTCGATGATTCCAATAGTTATTGAAGAATCTGGAAGAGGAGAAAGAGCCTTTGATATTTATTCAAGGCTTCTTAGGGAGAGAATAGTTTTTTTGGGTGAACCAGTAACTAGTGATTCTGCAAACCGAATTGTCGCTCAACTGCTTTTCTTAGAAGCGGATGATCCCGACAAAGATATTTTTCTCTATATCAACTCACCAGGAGGATCTGTTTATGACGGCCTTGGTATCTTTGACACCATGCAACATGTTAAGCCTGACGTACATACAGTTTGCGTTGGTCTGGCTGCCAGTATGGGGGCTTTTTTGCTATGCGCTGGCGCAAAAGGAAAGAGAAGCAGTTTGCTTCATTCAAGAATAATGATTCACCAACCACTTGGAGGAGCGAGAGGGCAGGCTAGTGACATTAGAATTCAAGCAGATGAAATATTATTTATTAAGGACAAGTTGAATAAGGAATTATCAGATAGAACTGGACAACCCCTTGAGAGAATTAGGGAAGATACAGACAGAGATTTTTATATGTCTCCATCTGAAGCTGTCGAATATGGCATTATTGATAACGTTTTTAATAAAAGGCCTATTAATTCAGTTTAGGCCTTACTTTTCTGGGTCTGGCAATACTGGAATAAACCTGTCTTTTTCAGGGATATCAGTATAATTTGATAAGATTTTGCAAAACTCGTCTCCATCCATAGTTTCTTTCTCGATTAAAATCTCAACTAATTTATCCATAGCCGATCTATTTTCTGCTACCAATTCAAGTGTTTCGTCATAGCATTTTTTAACTATTGACCTAACTTGTTCATCAATTTGCTTTGAGATTTCGTCTGATATGTCAGATGTATTCATTAAGCTTCTTCCAACAAATACTTCTTGACTATCACCCTCTAATGAAACGGGTCCAAGGCTACTCATGCCAAATCTAGTAACCATTTGTCTGGCCATTGATGCGACCATTTGAACGTCACCTCCAGCACCAGTTGTAACTTCTTCTCTTCCGAAAATGATATCTTCTGCAGCACGTCCACCTAGCGCTCCCATTATTCTTGCTTTTAATTGCGCTCTACTAATTAATGTTTGATCATCATCAGGAGAGAACCATGTTAACCCTTGTGCCTGTCCTCTAGGAATAACGGTGACTTTTTGAACAGGATCATGATCTTTGACTAGTGAACCAATTAAAGCGTGACCAACCTCGTGATATGCAATCAGTCTTTTGCTTCTTCCATCAACAAGAGGGGTTCCTTCCATTCCAGCGATAATTCTATCAACGGCGTCATCAATCTCTGAGAGACCTATCTGATTTTTCCTTCTCCTTGCTGTAAGAATCGCAGCTTCATTTAGTAAATTCGCTAGATCGGCTCCAGTAAAACCAGGAGTTCTTCTTGCGATGCTTTCTAAAGTTAAGTCTTTTTCTAATTTTTTATTTCTAGAGTGAACTTTGAGTATTGATAATCTTCCTGATATATCAGGGGCGTCAACAGTCACCTGTCTATCAAATCTTCCTGGTCTCATCAATGCTGAGTCAAGAACATCAGGTCTATTTGTTGCTGCAATGATAATGATTCCACTATTTCCTTCAAACCCATCCATTTCGGTTAGTAGTTGATTAAGAGTTTGTTCTCTTTCATCGTTGCCACCTCCAATTCCAGCCCCTCTCTGTCTTCCGACTGCATCAATTTCATCAATAAAAATTAAGCAAGGGCTGTTTTCTTTAGCTCTTTTGAATAAATCCCTAACTCTACTAGCTCCCACACCAACAAACATTTCTACAAATTCTGATCCTGAAAGTGAGAAAAAAGGAACACCAGCCTCACCAGCGATTGCTTTGGCTAATAGTGTTTTTCCAGTTCCTGGAGGCCCAACTAGAAGAACCCCTCTTGGAATTTGAGCGCCAACAGAGGTAAATCTCTCAGGCTGCTTTAAAAATGTAACTACTTCCTCTAAATCTTGCTTCGCTTCATTTACCCCTGCTACATCATCGAATTTGACACCTGTCTCGGCTTCCATAGCAAATCTTGCCTTTGTTTTACCAAATTGCATTGCTTGTCCTGGCCCACCTGGCATTGAATTTGATCTCCTAGATAGTAAAATCAGACCTCCAATTAAAATTAGTGGGAATAAGAGATTACCAAGTATTCCAACACCAGCAGGAGCTGTTTTAGGAGGATGAATATCAAAACTAATTCCCTCTTCTTTTAAAGAAGAGACTAATTCAGGAGCTAATCCAGGAAGATCAACTCTTAATCTTTGAACTCTGTTATCTATTTCAGGATCGACTGATTCGACGATCGCATTTCTACCACCTTCGTAAATGTCAACTGATGTGACTCTTCCAGCCTTAACATAATCGAGAAACCTTCCATAACTAATTTTTCCAACTGGTGCAGTTCTTGATGCAGAAGTTGAAGTGGTTTGATTGACTTGATTATTTGTTGCTGAACCTAGAATTTGCCATGTAATAAGAACTACTATTGTTATGGGAAGAACCCAAAGTGCTATTACTTTCCATTTCTTATCCATAAAGCTCAAAACTTTTTGGAAGATTCTAGTAGTTTAATGCCCCTTTCTGTTGGATGATTCAAACAGTTTCTAGTAAATTTTCAAAAAATATTTTTTGGCTGTTGAAATTTAGAAAAAATTATTTTTTAGTAAAAGTTTAGTTCTCATAAACTTCTTAATGCCGTAATTGGATCTAGTTTTGCAGCTCTTTTGGCTGGAAGAACGCCAAATGTTAAACCTATTGTGCCAGAAATGATAACTGTTATGAATACAGTTCCAAATCCAATTGTTGCTGGTAAAGGTGTTAATAAACCTACTATCTTTACAGTAGTAAGTCCTAAGCCTGTTCCAGCTATTCCACCTAAACTGGAAAGAATCAATGATTCTATTAAGAATTGGGTTGAAATATCTAATCTTCTTGCTCCTAGAGCTTTTCTAAGCCCTATCTCTTCAGTTCTTTCGCTTACAGATACCAGCATAATATTCATAATACCTATTCCCCCAACTAGTAATGATATCCCTCCTATCGCAGCAAGCATTAATGTTAAACCACCTGTAATTGTCGATACTATTTGCAAAGCATCTTTTTGAGATCTAACAGCAAAGTCATCATCTCTAATGATTTTGTGTCTTTGTCTCAATAAGTTTGTTATTTGAAATTTTGCAGCCTTTGTTGAGTTTTCATTTATGGCTTCAACACTGATGAAACTGAGACTAATTCCATAAGTTGGATCCTTACCAGTAATTCTGCTGACCATTGTTGATAGAGGAATATATGCATTCTCATCTTGATTGCTTCCAAATACAGCACCTTTAGGTTTCATGACTCCAACAATTTCAAAAGACTGATCTTTTATTCTTATTTTTTCTCCTAAGCCTTCTCTTTCATTAAATAGCTTCTCTTCAAGGTCTGGTCCAATAACTACTACATTCTTGGCCCCTTTTGTATCTTGATCATTAATAAAACGACCTTTAGCAATTTCAAAGCTTCGAACAATTAAAAAATCACTTGTTATCCCTGAAATAGAACTACTTGTACTTTTGGAGCCACTTTGTATGACTTCATTTGTTGAGATTTGAGGAGCTACTCTTTTAACAGTTGGAACTTGTTGCTCTATCGCTTTTGCATCTTTGAGAACAAGATTTTTAGGGAAAGCCACACCTCTTCTTCTGGTGTCATTATTGCCTGGTACGACAAATAAAACATTTGCTCCCAAGTTGCTTAGCTGATTCTCTGCAAGATTTTGAGCGCCTCTGCCCACCCCAACAAGCGTTATTACCGAGGCATTACCAATAACTATTCCTAGCATTGTTAATAGGGATCTAAACTTATTAGATTTAAGATTTTTTATTGCCATTCCCGATGTTTCAGTTAGCGGGAGTTTCCTTTTCATATTTTTTAGATAAATAAATTTTCAGCTTCTTGATCTGAACTAACTATTCCGACTTTTACTAGGTCAGTTGACCCACTCACTCCAGATAATGTCCCTGCTGTCTCTACTACAAGATCACCTTGTTTTAAAAGATTCATTTTTTTTGCCATAGCCATGGCATCATCAAATGTTTTTGATGTGCTTGTTTGATTTTCTATCAAAAGTGGTGTGACTCCCCAGACAAGTTGAAGTGTGCTCGCTACACTTCTTTCATTCGTTACCGCTAACACTGGAGTAGCAGGTCTAAATTTACTTACATTTTTTGCTGTGGCGCCGCTTTTTGTTAGGGGAATAATTGCGGCTGCGTTGATTTGTCTGGCAATACTGCTTACGGCTGCACTTATTGCATTTGGAATAGTGCTTGGAAGATGACTTTCTAATGCTTTTTGTGGATAATCTCTTTCGATTCTTTTTGCAATAGTGGCCATGGTTGCTACAGCCTCAATTGGATAATCGCCAACAGCAGTCTCATTGGAAAGCATCACAGCATCTGTACCATCAAGTATCGCGTTTGCAACATCACTCACCTCGGCTCTTGTAGGCCTTGGGCTTGAAGCCATTGAATCAAGCATTTGTGTGGCAGTTATGATTGGAATCCCAAGGCTATTGGCCTTTTTGATAAGTTGTTTTTGTAGCAATGGAACTTCTTCTGCAGGCATCTCAACACCAAGGTCACCTCTGGCAACCATCACTCCATCACAAAGTTTTAAAACAGCATCTATTTGATCAATTGCTTCAAATTTTTCAATCTTTGCTACTACAGGTGTATCAAAACCATGATTTCTAATTAAATCTTTTATTTCAATTAGATCTGATGGATTTCTTACAAAACTGAGTGCTACCCAATCAACACCTTGCTTAAGACCAAATGCTAAATCTTTTTTATCTTTTTCTGTCAAGGCCCTAATTGATAATTGAACATCTGGAAAATTAACTCCTTTGTTATTAGAGAGCACTCCGCCAACAGTTACTTTGCAAATTAATTTTTGTTCTTTTAGTTCAACTTTTTCAACTTTCATTTCTACTCTTCCGTCATCCAAGAGAATCCTATTTCCTATATTTACTTCTTGAGCTAATTTGTCATAAGTGACATTTGCCTGATCTTTAGTACATTCAATATTTTTTGATGTGAGAATAAACTTATCTCCATTTTTGATATTAACAGGACCGTTCTTAAACCTTCCAAGTCTAATCTTAGGTCCCTGAAGATCTTGGAGTATTCCAATGTGAATGCCTAGATCATTTGAAACTTGTCTAATTGTTTTTATCCTTTCAGCATGTTCATCATGGTCACCATGACTAAAATTTAGACGAAATGTAGTAGCACCTGCCTCTACCAATTTTGTTATTTGACTCGCACTTTCAGTCGCTGGGCCTATGGTGGCAACGATTTTGGTCCTTCGGGCTAGGTCGAGTATCGTCATTTATTTGGCTTGTGATAACAAAAAACTAACATCTAGTTGTGTTTTATTTGTCAACTTTGC
The DNA here is from genome assembly GCF_059772345.1 of Prochlorococcus sp. MIT2308. NCBI lineage: Bacteria > Bacillati > Cyanobacteriota > Cyanophyceae > Synechococcales > Prochlorococcaceae > Prochlorococcus > Prochlorococcus sp. MIT2308. Next base: position 286,854 of record NZ_CM186283.1, read on the forward strand.
TTTTTCAAGTAAATAAAAATGGAATTAAATGATTATCAAAGAGAATCTCGCAAGACAGCTCTTTATCCTGAAGTCGGTAGCAATGCTATTTATCCAACATTAGGTCTGGTTGGTGAGGCCGGTGAGGTCGCTGATAAAGTTAAAAAAATTATAAGAGATAAAAAAGGTGTATTTGATAAAGATAGTAAGGATGCAATTAAATTTGAACTTGGTGATGTTCTTTGGTACATATCACAACTCTCTAGCGAATTGGGATATGAATTGGAAGAGGTTGCTCATGCAAACTTGCAGAAGCTGAGCAGTCGAAAATCTCGAGGGAAAATTCAAGGCAGCGGCGATAATCGTTGAATTTTAAATTATCCATACATTTGAAATCCTCCCATTGCAAGTGCTGCTGCATTTCCAAGTATTCCTTGAACAACTCTAATTACTACAAAGGCTAAAATAGGAGATAAATCTAAGCCTCCTAATGGAGGAATTATTCCTCTGAAAAAATTCAAATAAGGATCGGTTATAGCGCATAAATTTAGGAGTATGGGATTACTCATATCAAGATTCGGGAACCAGGTCAGTAGAACCCTAATGATCAATATTGTTGAATAAATTCCAAGTGTTTTTAAAAGTACAAGCAGAATTGTTGGAATAATTTCGTAACCCATTGGCAATTAATTTTTTATATTATATTACGCCGCATTTTTGTCTTCTGCTTGATCTGGTTCAGGTAATACGGAAAATGTTTGATGAAATTTTTCTGAAAGAGTTAGCCAGAAAGAACGACCATCTTTTTGTCGTCTTCTTTCCACGAAATTTTTATCTACAAGTTCTTTAATGTGATCGTATGCTCCAGATCCTCTAAGATCAACTAATTCTGATTGAAGTATCTTCTTCTTCAGCGCAACAGTAGCCAATGTTCTTAGGGTCGCAATCGATAAATCTGCTGGGAGAAGATCCTGAACCAACTCACCGAGTCCTTGTTTTAATTCCAAGCTGTAATGATTTTTGTTTTCAATTATTTCTAAAGAAGTGTCGCGCTGAGCATATCCAGCCTTAAGTTCCCAGAGTGCTTTTTCAATTTCAGCTATATCTTTTTCGAGTAATTCAGCCATCTCTTTTGATGATGTTGGTCTTCCTTTTAGATAAAGGATTGCTTCAATCTTCGCGGGTAAAGAAATTTGTATGTTCTCACTCATAACTTTGAAATTAAAAATTATTTTTTTTGATATCCAAAATTAACGCGTCTAATTGAAGTGTGCACCTAAAAATAATTTATATGCAGGATTATCTGTCTCTTTCCAACTTTTATAACCTATTTTTTCAACAAATTCATTCCAAGCTGGAATGTCGGAATCATTGACAAGCACTCCTATTACTATTCTTCCAGTATCAGCTCCATGGTTTCGATAATGGAAAATGCTTATTGTCCATTCTGGTCTCATTGAATTGACAAATCTCATTAAGGCTCCAGGTCTTTCCGGAAATTCAAATCTGTATAGTAATTCTCTATATTCTCCATTTGATAGTTGATTTATTGATCTTGGTAGCCTGCCCCCGACCATGTGCCTGAGATGAACCTTAGACAATTCATCATTACTTAAATCACAACAATCAAAACCCTTTCTTTTTATTTCACTTATTAATAGTTCCCTGTCATTTATGTTCGACACTTCAACACCCATAAATATTTGTGCTGTTTTACCTTCTGACATTCTGTAACTAAATTCAGTTAAACTTCTCGATCCAAGTGTTTGACATAAAAGTTTTAAACTTCCTGCTTTTTCAGGAATCCCGACTGCAATCATTGCTTCCTTTTCTTCTCCTAATTCAGCTCTTTCTGCTACAAATCTTAGTCTTTCAAAGTTCATATTCGCACCACAAGCAATGGCAACTAGATTGCTATTCTTTAACTTATTGTTAATAACATGTTTTTTTAAACCAGCGACAGATAATGCACCTGCTGGTTCTAGAATTGATCGGGTATCCTCAAAAACATCTTTTATAGCTGCGCATATTTCGTCAGTATTTACTGTAATCATTTCATCAACATTCTTTTTGCAAATTGAGAATGTCTTTTCTCCTACCTTCCTTACAGCAACACCGTCTGCAAAAAGGCCAACACTTTCAAGTTCAACGGTTTTGTTTTCTTTTATTGAAAGTGTCATTGCGCAAGCATCTTCAGGTTCAACACCAATAATCTTTGTGTCTGGCCAAATTGCTTTTACGTATGCACTTACTCCTGCTATGAGTCCTCCTCCTCCTACTGCAATGTATATTGCGTCAGGTGGTGTATGACTTTGTCTAAGTATTTCAAGACCTATTGTTCCCTGTCCAGCTATAACCTCAGGATCATCAAAAGGATGAATAAAAGTTAGATTTTCTTTTTTGGATATTTCTAAAGCTTTTTCGTAACATTCATCATATGTTTCACCAAAAAGAATAACTTCTGCTTTAAGTGATTCAACTGCTTTTACCTTCATTATGGGAGTTGTTAAAGGCATTACAATCACGGACCTGCAATTAAGGAATGATGCACTTAAAGCAACTCCTTGCGCATGGTTCCCAGCGCTTGATGCAATTACCCCCTTAGAAAGCTCTTTTTTAGACAACTGAGACATGCGATTAAATGCACCTCTTAATTTGAATGAAAAGACTGGTTGAAGGTCTTCTCTCTTTAACCAGATGTCATTTTTAAATTTTTTGCTTAAGTTTTTTGCTCTTTCTAGGGGTGTTTCTTCAGCAACGTCATAAACACGAGCTCTTAGTATTTTCTGTAGATAGTCCTCCATATCTAGTTTTTCACCGATTTTTGGTTTATGTATTTTCTACATTCCATTTGTTCTTGTGCAAGTTTTATCAAAATGTAGGGTAGACCTCGTAGATTGGAGAGATTCAATCTCAGAGTTGTATGCGTCTGAGCCAGTTAAGTCATCCGAATGAGCTTCATGGCTTAGCCATTAGTGAATTGGAAGATGTTGCTTGCCAAATTAGAGAAAGGCATCTTCAAGTTGTTTCTACTAGTGGTGGGCACTTAGGTCCAGGTCTTGGTGTTGTTGAGTTAACAATTGCTCTTTATCAGACTTTAGATTTAGATGTCGATAAAGTTATTTGGGATGTTGGACATCAAGCTTATCCTCACAAGTTACTCACAGGAAGATATGATCGATTTGATTCGCTTAGGCAGCAAAAAGGAGTAGCTGGTTACTTAAAAAGAACAGAAAGTAAGTTTGATCATTTCGGAGCGGGGCATGCGAGCACATCTATTTCAGCTGCTCTTGGTATGGCGATCGCTAGAGATCGAAAAGGGGAAGATTATAAGTGTGTAGCTGTAATTGGTGATGGTGCCTTGACTGGTGGAATGGCTTTAGAGGCAATAAATCATGCTGGACATCTACCCAATACCCCACTTTTGGTTGTTTTAAATGACAATGACATGTCAATCTCTCCTCCAGTTGGTGCATTGTCCACTTATTTAAATCGTATGCGGCATAGCCCACCTGTCCAATTCATTTCGGACAGTGTTCAAGAAAGTGTTAAAAATCTCCCTTTTATGGGAGATGCTATTCAAGAAGAATTTAAATCTCTTACTGGTAGTGTTCGACGATTAGCAGTTCCTAAGGTTGGAGCTGTTTTTGAAGAATTGGGTTTTACTTATATGGGGCCTGTGGATGGACATGATATTGCTGAATTAACTAGGACATTTAATGCAGCGCATAAAGTTGGCGGACCAGTAATGGTTCATGTGGCTACGACTAAGGGGAAAGGTTATCCCTATGCTGAGGCTGACCAGGTTGGTTACCATGCTCAGTCCTCCTTTGATTTAACGACAGGTAAATCTATCCCTTCTAAAACTCCTAAACCTCCTAGTTTTAGCAAGGTTTTTGGTCAAACTTTAGTAAAGCTTTGCGAGCAAGACAGCAAGATTGTAGGTATTACAGCAGCGATGGCTGAAGGTACTGCTTTAAATCTCTTGCAGAAAGCTATTCCAGATCAATATGTAGATGTTGGAATAGCTGAACAACATGCTGTAACTCTTGCTGGAGGAATGGCTTGCGAGGGTTTGAAGCCAGTGGTAGCTATTTACAGTACTTTTTTACAACGTGCATATGATCAGTTGATACACGATATCGGAATACAGAATTTACCTGTAACTTTTGTATTAGATAGAGCTGGAATAGTTGGTGCTGATGGGCCTACTCATCAAGGACAATATGACATTAGTTATTTAAGATGTGTACCTAATTTCACCGTTATGGCTCCAAAAGATGAGTCAGAATTACAGAGAATGTTAGTTACATGTATTAATCACAATGGTCCATCAGCTTTAAGAATACCTCGAGGTTCTGGAGAAGGGGCCGCATTAATGGAGGAAGGATGGGAGACCTTAGAAATTGGTAAGGCTGAAATAATAGAAGAGGGAGATAATTTATTGATTATTGGTTATGGTTCTATGGTTTGCCCAGCAATAAAAACAGCAGAAATACTTAAAGATTTTGGTGTAAATAGCACTGTTATTAACGCTCGATTTATAAGACCATTAGATGAGGAAACTATTCACAAGGCTGCTAAAAAGATTGGTAAAGTAGTAACAATGGAAGAAGGCACATTGTTGGGTGGTTTTGGTTCAGCAGTGGTTGAATCATTTAATGACAATGATATTTTTGTTCCCACATTAAGAATTGGAATACCAGATAAATTAGTTGATCATGCAACTCCACAGCAAAGTAAAGAATCCCTTGGTTTAACACCCGATATGATGGCTGATCAAATTAGAAATAAATTTAATTTTAATTAATTACATAATAATAAAAATAAAAAAAAGGATTATTATTTAATAACCCTTTTTTTTTATTTAATTTAAAAACTTAATATTTTTATAGAACGCCTCTAGCTGCTAGACCCAAAATTGAACCTATTCCTAAAACATGACCTAAGCAATTTGCAGCAACAAAAGAGCCATGACTTAGTCCACCATAAAACTGAGAATTAGGCATAGGAAAACCTTCGTTTGGCTTTTCAATATTTGATCTCGCTATTGCATATGCAAGTAAATTGCAAATGATCATCACAACGGCACATTTTGGAGACCACTGAAATGTCACAGGATCAGCAGCAGCTAGTAATGTTGTGAACATCTTTTATACCTATTGAATGTTTTCATTATCGACCATAAACAATGCTTTTGCGTCAAATGTTACTCACCTCTTAAGAGTTTTTTACTTCCGTTTTAGTTTTTATTGACTGCAGCATCAAAACAAAACCGTAAACAACAAATGCATCGCTAACCGTTAAAAACGATTCTGCTAGTCCGTGCAGTACATCTACATTTGTTAATTCATCTCCAAAATAAATTTGTGCGATTATTGCAAAAACTATCGTCATGAATACAAATAAGAGAGTTAACTTAAAACCTAAGAATGATATTTTTGGTATCGCTTTTGATTTGCCAGCGTAACGCAGGAATACGAGATAAGGAATTAGAGAAAGGATGAAGAATGGACTAGGATCAATTCGTGCAATTGATTCAAGACTAAGAATTGAAATATTCATTGGTTTGGTTGTGATGACTCAGATTTAAATAAGTTCCATGCAGCAAAAGCCAGACATATATTTCCTATTGTTGTAAGAGCTGCCTGTAATACAACTAATCCTTTTAATTCAATACTATTGTCAAACACATGCCAGGTGATTGCGGCCATAGCGCTAGCTAAATTTGGCAACATTGCTAAAGCGAAATAACCTAATGCTTTGTTATTCGATATTGATGAAATATAGTCAATTATTATTATTGCAATCCCCCACTCAAATAGAGTTGCAATGTGGATAAACCATGTACCTAAGGAAAGTTCATGCATATATTTTCTTTTGTTTAATAAGCTCTTCTAAAACTTCTTGAGAATGACCAATGGGTTTTACCCCTATCCATTTATATACAACTATACCCTTTGGATTGATCATAAATGTATTTCTTTTTGAATAGGGATCCAACCATGAATCATATGATTTACTTATTTCTCCTGTTGTATCTGAAAGTAAGGTGTACCCAAGTTTTTTGGATGTACAAAATGATTCATGTTCTTCTTCATTGTCAGCAGAGATTCCAACTATGGAGGAATTAAGTTTTTTAAACTTAGAAAGATTATCTTGAAAATTTTTAGCTTGTAATGTACAACCGCTAGAGAAATCCTTAGGATAAAAATATAAAATTAACCATTCACCAGAAAAATCATCTAGAGACCATTCCTTTTTATTGGGATTGTTTTTGTTATAACCATTTAAAAAGAATTGAGGGGCTCTTTGACCAATCCTAACTGAATTTATACTTGCAAATAACCTTGAAGGTTTAATAAATAAAATACAGGAAAATAAAATAAATGAATTTATAAATTGTCTTCTTTTCATTTGATTAACAAATCAAATTTAAAGTTTGTTTAAATCTACCCCTAATGATTTGGCATAGTTTCCCAATCCCTTCTTCTGAATAGTTTTTAGTGCTCTTGTGGTTACTCTTATATTTATCCATTTGTTTTCTTCTTCCCACCATAATCTACGCTGCTGCAAATTTGCTTGCTGCAATTTCTTGGTTCTAATATGTGAATGGCTTACTGACATTCCGTTATTAGCTCTAGTACCTGTAAGTTGGCAAACCCTAGACATTTTTCAAGCTTTAGCGTGTTTGTATTCTATCAAATGAGGTTGAGTTTAAACGAATTTTTGCATTAATTTTCCTAAAACCTCAGCATTCCTAGTTTGAAAAGCTGCGATATCTTTATTCTCGAGACCTCCAATTGACAGTTTTGCCATCTCATAAACATGGATAGCGATTTCATTCGCTAACTGACCTTCTTCAGCATTGTTAGATCCTTCAATAATTATTGGGTTGGAATTTAATTTTAGTAATCCTTGAATAAGAGGATGGTTTGAATTGACGATTAAATTGTGATATTCAGGTAAACCAGGTAGTTTCTGTTCCATTAATGCTGTTATGTCATTAATTCTTCTCATTTGCTCTGGTAATAATATTAATGAAGGGGGTGAATTCTCACCTTTAAGGCTTTGAACTTGTACCGTCACTTTTTCATTGTTTAGAGCTGAAGTAATAATCTTTTTCAGGGTTTCTGACTTTGTATTTCCATCTTTATCTGCAATTTCAGGCGAATCATCTTTAAGACTTTCATCAAGTTCTGAATCGACTCTGACAAAATTTATGTCTTTGTTTTTTTCTTCTAGCCAAGGAATAAATTGTGTATCAATTACAGTATCAAGTTTTAAAACTTCTTTCCCTTGTGAAGTCCACATATTGAGTGCAGTCGATTGAGAGACTTCATCCGTTGAATATAATACCTTTTTGTTCTCATCAGTAAGCCTATTTTTATAACCATCAAGGGTGGTAAAAGTCTTAGGACCAGATTTTATTAATTCTTCGGCGCCTTTATTATCTTCTGAAATGTTTTTAGTTGTGGAATATAATATTATCTCTTTTACTTGCTCGGAAAATTTCTCATCTTCCATAGCACCTATTTTTATAAAAGGAGATATGGAGTCCCAAATATCAGCATAAAATTGGCTTTCATCTTTCTTTAATGTTTTGAGTTTATCGGCTAGTTTCTTTGCTATAAAGTTGCCAATAGATTTAACTCTTCTGTCTGATTGTAATGCGCTTCTGCTTACATTTAAGGGTATGTCGGGTGAATCAATTACACCCCTCAAAGGTAATAGGTATCTAGGAACAATTTCTTTAATTGAGTCACTTACAAATACCTGATTACAGAAAAGTTTGATTTCACCACTCTCCCAATCGGCTCTTCCACTTATCTTTGGAAAATATAATATACCTTGCAAATTATATGGATAGTCTGTGTTTAGATGAACCCATAAAAGAGGATCGCCTTGAAAAGGGTAGAGGTACTTATATAGTTCAATATAATCTTCATCTTTTAAATTTTGTTTGTTTTCTCTCCATGGTGGATTCATTTTGTTTATAACTTCTTCTTCAAGAGAGATTTCAATCGGCATGAAATCACAATATTTTTTTATTAATGTTTTAATCCTGCTTGGTTCAATGTATTCAATTTCTTCTTCCATTAAATGTAAAATTACATCTGTACCTATTTCTTCTCTATCTGATTCATTAAGTGAATATTGAGGTGAACCATTACATTTCCATTGAATAGCTTGCGAATCATTTTTTGCTGATTTAGTGATTATTTCAACTTCTTCTGCAACCATAAAACTTGAATAAAAACCGAGTCCGAAATGACCTATGAATCCATCATCAGGTTGTTTATATTTTTCAAGAAATTCTTCTGCACTTGAAAAAGCTACTTGATTAATATATTTCTTGATTTCATTGCTAGTCATTCCAATTCCATTGTCACTAATTGTCAATGTTTTATTTTCTCTGTCAATTGAGATTTTTATTTTTTCATCTTCAGATGCAGCACAATCTCCTGCAAAGGCGGCCATTTTTCTCTTCTTGATTGCATCTACGGAGTTACTTATAAGCTCCCTAATGAATATTTCATGATCTGAGTAGACTGCTTTCTTTATTATTGGAAATATATTTTCTGTGTGAATTAGAATAGTTCCTTCTTCTTTAACAGGCATGACTTAACTAGATTTTTATCATCATAGCGATACAAATTTATATTTAGGTGTTAAAAGCAAAAGAGTTATTGATTAACGCTCAATAGTTTTCGATCCCTGACAATTATTAAAAATATATAGTTGATAGATATCAATCTATCCATTCAATTTTATTACATCTGTTGGACTTTAAAATTCGATCTGTTTCATGATTTGTCTTTAAGGGTTCATGCGAAATCAAGGAAACAATTCCTTGAACATGAAATTCTTTCTGGCGTTTTAAAGCTTTATATAAACTTGCTCTTTGTTTATATGCTATTAATACTTTTTCATTATTACTTTTCGTTTCCTTACTAGAGGATACTAATTCCCTAACTTTATCAATGCTAATACTAAATCCAATTCCGAAGCAATTATTATCGCTTGAACTAAATTTCTTCACTAACTCATCATATCTACCCCCTTTAGCAAGGATAACAGGAGCACTTGTTGATGATGAAACAAGAGAAAATGTTAATCCACTATATAATTTATATTTTGTTCCTAATGTTGGATCTAGTTGTACTTCTATCCTTTTCTCTGTAGCTAATGGTTCAATAATTGTAAATAATTCCTTTAGGTTATCAATGTGGGAATTCGAGCCATAAATTCTTTTTAGATTAGTTAAAATGTTTTCTGGTTTTCCTCTCATATTCATTATATTCTTTATAAACTTTCTTTGCTCATCATTTACATCAAGTGTACTCAATGCTATGTAATCAAGATCGCAGAGTATATTTTTTATTTGGTCTATTTTGGTTGAATCAAATGAGCTTAAAATAAGTTCCAATAGATATGTATTTCCAATAAGCAATGTCAATTTATATTTCTGATCTATTTCAATTACTTCTAATGATTCGATCAGAAGAGATAAAAGTTCTATCTCTGCATTAATAGCTTTAGTTCCTATTAACTCAACTCCGCTTTGAAATGACTCTTCAATATCAATACCACCATCAATGCTTTGGTTGCATTTAAATGATGTTCCTGTTGACCAAAAACGAAGTGGCCTTTCATATTCATTAAATCTAGTTGAAGCGGCACGAACAATTGATGCTGTTATTTCAGGCCTTAATCCGAGTGGTTCATCAGAAACAATTTTTAGTATTTCATTGTTCGAAATTCCACCAGCTGCCATAAGTGTGTCTAGACGTTCAATATGTGGTGGTGATATTCGTTCATATCCCCATAGTTGATATAAAGATGAAAGTTTAGATGCAATGAGATGGTTTTTTCTTACTTGCTGAGGATTTAAGTCGCGCGCACCCGAGGCAGGTTGCAATGTCATTATTTGAATCTTTTTATTACTTAAGGATCACATAAATCAGGACTATTTTCCACCATAAGAGTTAGGTGTTAATGGTCTAATTTTTTCAAGTTCTGTTAGAAGCTGATTTCGTATCTCTGGGTTAGAAGCAAGAATTCTCCCTGTATTAAGATCAAAATCTCCGGAGGGATAATTGGAAACTATTCCACCTGCCATTTCAACTATTGGTACCCCTGCTGCCATATCCCACTTCGCAAGCCCGCGTTCCCAAAAACCATCTACTTTGCCTGAGGCTACAAATGCTAGATCTACTGCGGCTGCTCCTCCTCTCCTGACGCCATGAGTCCGATGTGTTAGCCAGCAAAATTCGGAATAATTATTATCTAATACTTCTCGTCTGTCATATGCGAAACCAGTAACTAAGAGCGAATCTGATAAGGAATTTGTGTCTGTAACATTTATCTTCTCGCCATTACAAAATGATCCATGCTCTGGAGAGGCATAATAAATTTCATTTAAAGAAGGTACTGATATTGCTCCCAATATTGGATTGCTATTCCAAATTAAACCTATTGAAGTCGCGAAAAATGGATATCCATGTGCATAGTTTGTTGTTCCATCAAGAGGGTCTATGCACCATTTTAATTCTCCATCTTTTAACTTATATCCACTTTCTTCCGCAAGAATAGAAATGTTAGGAGTCTCTTTTTCTAAATAATCTATTACTATCTTTTCACATTCTATATCCGCATTAGTAACAAGATCTCCAGTAGTCCCTTTACATTTTATCGTTTTAATCCTGCCATAATTATTCATTAGCGATGCCCCGCCTTTTTCAGCGGCCTGTTTCGCAATTTCTAATAATTTATTTATTTCAGCTTTGGTTAGCCCTGCATCCAAGGCTGCGCTTTTACAGCTAGGTATAATCATAAATTTTGTTTTATTTATAATAATCGTCGCTTATTGGAGTATTATATTTATCTTTAAATCAATTTATTTTCACTAATAGATTACTGATTTCTGGAGCCTATTTTATTATAAAAATATTTAATAAATAAATCCAACATTTAAATTTTTAACAAGAGCTCTCTTGTGGTATATATTTAAATTCAGCAATCGAAAAAGGATTTCATTGCTGAATTTAAGGAGAGGTGGCCGAGTGGTTGAAGGCGCAGCACTGGAAATGCTGTATAGGGGCAACCCTATCGAGGGTTCGAATCCCTCTCTCTCCGTGCTTGCTTATGTTGCAATTAGATGAAAATCTTTAGTTTTTATCCAAATTTTCCAGAGATGTAGTCTTGAGTTGATTTTTGCTTTGGTGAATTGAACATATTTTTTGTTTTACTAAACTCTACTAAGAATCCAACTTTTCCTCCGAGATCATTTCCTTTTTTTTCTGTATTAAAAAAGGCTGTAAAATCACTCACCCTATTAGCTTGTTGCATATTGTGAGTCACAATAATGATTGTAAAATTCCTTTTCAATTCATGTATTGTCTCTTCAATTTTTAATGTAGATAACGGATCAAGTGCTGAACAAGGCTCGTCCATTAAAATCACATCAGGTTCGATTGCAATTGTCCTTGCGATACATAATCTTTGTTGTTGTCCTCCAGATAATGAATAACCACTTTCGTTTAATTTATCCTTGCATTCATCCCAAACAGCTGCCTTGATAAGAGATTCCTCTACTAATTGATCCATGTCACCTCTAAAACCATTTACTCTCGCTCCGAATGCAATATTCTCATAAATGCTTTTTGGAAAAGGATTAGGTTGCTGAAATACCATTCCAATTCTTCTTCTAACTTCTACTGGATCTATGTCTTTTGCATATATATCTGTACCTTCAAAAATAACACTTCCTGATAATTCACAGCCTTCAATTAAATCGTTCATACGATTTATTGCTCTAATAACCGTTGATTTACCACATCCTGATGGACCGATAAAAGATGTAACTTGATGTTTTTTTATATCACAAAAGATATTTTTTACAGCTACTGAATTTCCATATTTTATCGAAACATTATCTAAGGAAACAGAGATAGATGAGTCGTTTTTAATTCTTTTGTTTTTGGGACTTATTCTGTCAATCATTTTATTATTTACTATGTTCATGATTATACTTTGTTTTTAGAAAAAGCACCACGTTTATTGATCCATCTTGAGAGAATATTTAGACTTAATAGTACAACAACTAAAATAAAGGATGCGGCCCAAGCTAGTTGATTTTGTGATTCATATGGTTCAAGTGCAAAATTATAAATTAGCACCGATAATGAACCCATTTCATAAAAAAGATCGTCAAAACTTGTTATGTAATATCTAGAAAATAATGCTGTAAAGATTAATGGAGCTGTCTCGCCTGCGGCCCTTGCAAGTGCTAAAAGTATACCCGTAGATATAGAACTAAATGCTGATGGCAAAGTGATATTATATATCATCGTAAATTTAGATGCACCAACTCCAAAGGCAGCCCTTCTTAGATTATCTGGAACTAATTTTAATGCTTCATCAGTTGTCTTAATTATTGTTGGCAACATTAAAATAGACAATGAAATACCACCTGCAATACCACTAAACATTGAACCAAATAATATTTTTGTAGAAACAATTATTGCGTATATAAATACTCCAGCAATTATAGAGGGTACTCCTGCAAGTACATTTGATCCAAACCTAACAAAGCTTGCAAATTTTCCAGACTTAGAATATTCAGCAAGATAAATTCCACCACCTACTCCTACAGGTATGGATATTATTGAAGCAATTAATGTCATTATAAAAGTTCCAGTAATTGCGGGTCCTATTCCTCCTGCAGATAGAAGATCATCCCCAGGAGGCTCGGGTTCAAGTATTAATGTATCAAAATTTATATAGCTTCCGCCTTTGATTAACACATAGCTTATGACTAGTATTAAAGGAAGTACAGAAATTATAGCAAAAAGAGCAGAAATTATACTTAAGGCTTTGTTCCCAATATTTCTATTTAGAGATGGATTATAAGTTAGATTTTTTTGTGAATTATATTTCATTTATTTATATTTTAAGCTCAGTTTTTTAACGATCCACTGAGCAAATACATTTACCATTAATGTTAATATCATAAGGATTAATGCCGCATACATCAGAGAAGAGACCTGGCTGCCATCTGCCTCCCCAAATTGATTTGCTAACATTGATGAAATTGTATAAGAAGGTGCAAAGATTGACCAGCTAAAGTTATTTGAATTGCCAATAATCATAGTTACTGCCATTGTCTCACCCATGGCTCTACCGAGAGCTAGTAACACACCTCCAGTTATTCCAGAAATTGCTGCTGGAATAATTACTTTAAAAATTGTTGTCCATCTTGTTGCTCCAATTCCATAGGCTGCTTGTCTAAGATTTGATGGAATTTGATTTAATGAGTCTTTTGAAATAGATGTAATTATAGGTAATATCATTACAACCAAAATTAATATTGCAGGCATCATTCCAGCTCCCAGTGGTTCAGTCCCAAAAAAAGGTATAAAACCAAGTTTTTCGTGGACCATGTTCAAAAATGGTCTCATAAATGGCTCCATAATAAACACTGCCCAGAGCCCTAAAACTACTGATGGAATAGCAGCTAAAAGCTCAACCATTATTCCGATAACATCTCTTATATTTTTAGGGATTATATTTTCAGTTATAAATATTGCAGTACCTACGCCTAATGGAATAGCAATTAATAAAGAAGCTATTGATGTAAAAAGAGTTCCATATATTGCAGTGAATGCTCCATACTCATCTGTAACAGGATTCCACGCTGAGCTAAAAAGAAACCTCAATCCATATCTTGAAATTGATTCGGTTGATTCATAGTAAACAACTGCAAATATCGAAAAAAGTATGATAGCTACCATTGAAGCCATAGCTACAACAAAATTTTTAAAGCTTATATCTACCAACTTTTCTGAAGTTGGCCTTCTTCTCAGCAAAAATTTTGATGTAGTAGCTTTCTCCACTTGCAAAAGCATTTACATAATGAATCTATATCTAATTTCAAATTTTTCATTAACAGGGGGTTAATGATTGGCTTTAAGTGTTGAAGGGTACATAATAAGTATTGAAAACCCTTGAATGCTATTTACTGTGGGGCTTAAATAAGTATTGCCATGGGGAGAATCGTTGGCATTGACTTGGGAACTACTAATTCCGTTGTAGCGGTGTTAGAGGCTGGTAGGCCTGTAGTAATTTCTAATGCTGAAGGTGCCAGAACTACTCCATCAGTTGTTGGCTTTACTAAGGACTCTGAATTATTGGTGGGTCAACTAGCCAGAAGACAATTAGTTCTTAATCCAAAAAATACTTTCTCAAATTTAAAAAGATTTGTTGGTAGAGCATGGGATGAGCTTGAAGACACAAGTCTCTCTGTTCCTTATAGCGTTCGCTCAAATGATCAGGGTAATGTTCGAATTACCTCTCCAGTGACAAAAAGAGAATATGCCCCGGAAGAATTGATTGGCAACATTATTAGGAAGTTAATAGATGACGCAGAAACCTATTTAGGCGAAAATGTTGATTCTGCTGTTATCACTGTTCCCGCCTATTTCAACGATTCACAAAGACAAGCAACTCGAGATGCTGCAGTATTGGCTGGTATATCCGTTGAAAGGATTCTGAATGAGCCAACCTCAGCTGCTCTTGCTTATGGATTTGACAAGAGTTCTTCTAGAAAAGTATTGGTTTTTGATTTAGGCGGTGGAACATTTGATGTCTCTTTAATGTCTATTTCAAATGGTGTCTTTGACGTAAAAGCAACTTCAGGCGATACCCAATTAGGTGGTAATGATTTTGATCAAAGAATTGTTGATTGGCTCGCTGAAGATTTTTTAGCAATAAATAAAATTGATCTAAGAAGAGATAGGCAATCTTTACAAAGACTTACTGAAGCATCTGAAAAAGCTAAACAAGAACTTTCTGGTGTACAAGCAACGCCAATATCACTACCTTTTATTTCTACAGGCAAAGACGGTCCGTTACACATAGAGACGACTCTTACTAGAAAAATGTACGAGAGTCTTTGCAGTGATCTTTTAGATAGATTGTTTGATCCTGTTAATACTGTTATTGATGATTCAGGATGGAATCCTGAAGAAATTGATGAAGTAGTGCTTGTAGGAGGCAGTACTCGTATGCCAATGGTAAAGCAATTAGTTAAGACCTTGGTTCCAAATCCACCTTGTCAATCTGTCAACCCTGACGAAGTAGTCGCTATTGGGGCCGCTATACAAGGCGGGATCCTTTCAGGAGAGTTAAGAGACCTTCTATTAAATGATGTAACTCCCCTTTCATTAGGGCTTGAAACCGTAGGAGGTTTAATGAAGGTTTTAATTCCACGTAATACCTCAATACCAGTTAGACAATCCGATGTTTTTAGTACATCGGCCTCCAATCAATCATCAGTAGAAATTCATATATGGCAAGGCGAGAGACAAATGGCTTCAGATAACAAATCATTGGGTAAATTTAGATTGTCTGGTATACCTCCAGCCCCTAGAGGAGTGCCTCAAGTTCAGGTTGCTTTTGATATCGATGCCAATGGTTTATTAGAAGTTAGTGCAACGGATAGAACTACTGGAAGGAAACAATCCGTAAGTGTTACTGGTGGTTCAAACCTGAATCAAAATGAAGTTAATAAATTGATTGAAGAGTCAAAAATAAAAGCATCTGAGGATAGAAAGAAGCGTGCCTCTATTGATCAAAAGAACAATGCTTTAACACTTGTTGCTCAAGCTGAAAGACGACTAAGAGATGCTTCTCTTGAATTAGGACCCTATGGTGCAGAAAGACAACAAAGATCAGTTGAAGTTGCGATGAGGGACGTTGAAGATTTACTAGAAGATGATGATTTACAAGAACTTGAATACGCCGTTGGTGCTCTTCAAGAGGCATTATTTGGTTTGAATCGTCGTTTATCAGCAGAAAGAAAAACAGAATCTAATCCAATACAAGGGATTAAAAATACTTTTGGATCTTTAAAGGATGAATTATTTTCTGATGATTACTGGGATGATGATCCTTGGGATTATTCTCAAAGAGGTCAAAATAGAAGTGGTGAAAATAATTATGGAAGAAGGGATATAGATCCTTGGGATAATGACTACTACCGTTGATCCTAACTATTGGTCTTTACTAGGTGTCTCTCCTGAATGTGATGCTACTGAACTTAAATTAGCCTTTAGGAAAGAGGCTAGGAAATGGCACCCTGATTTAAATAAAAATGATGCTAATGCTGAAGAAAGATTCAAATTAATTAATGAAGCCTATGCAATTTTAAGTGATCCAACAAAGAGAAAAGAATGGGAAAAATTACATAATAAAAGTCAAGATATCTTTGAAAATAGATTTCCATCTTATGAGGAATATTTAGATGTTGTTTTAGGTATAAAAACAAATTTTAAAAATGATAAAGATGATATTAGTGATCCATATTCCGACCTTTCTGAGGATGAATACGAAGACTATGAAGAATCTAATTTTAATGAATATGTTCCTACTACAAGCTATCCTTCACCACCACCAACATTAATTTATGAAGACCAAGAATCAGTTGTAGAAATCACGCCAGATCAAGCTCTTTATGGTTCAACATTTGAAATTCAGTTACAAGACGGGACTCTTGTTGAAGTCTTAACGCCTCCTTTTGCTGGAGATGGTTGGAGATTAAGAATAGAAGGTGCTGCAATTGGTTGCCGAGATCATTTTGTACAATTAAAGGTTCAAACCGATGATGGGTTAAGAATTGATGGATTAAGAGTTATGTATCGTCTTGAATTATTCCCTCATGATGCTTTGTTGGGTTGTGCAGTTGATATACCAACTCTAAATGGATCAGTAACCTTACAAGTTCCCCCTAATTCTTCCACAGGAAGGTTGTTAAGACTTAGAGGTCGTGGATTGAAGTATGAAGAATATCGAGGTGACCAAATTGTTGAAATAATTATTGTATTACCAGATAATTTAAGTGATTCTGAACTTGCATTGTATCAACGTTTAAATGAAATATCACTAGAGTCTTATTAGAAACATATTGTGTATTTATTTTATCTATTTATAATGTATTTGATTGTTTAATTCCTATGTTAGTTAATGTCCTTTTATATGATGCGGGGACTGAAAATGAGGGCATACATTCCCTTGAGCTTAAAGGCAAAACGGTAATCCTTATGTTCGAAGATAAAGACGATGCTGAGAGATATTGTGGCCTTTTAGAAGCTCAGGATTTTCCTACACCATCCGTTGAACTGTTGACGAAGATCGATATAGAGGCTTTTTGTGTTGAAGCAGGTTATGAAGCTCGTTATGTCGAAAAAGGTTTTATTCCAAGTAACGATGAGGAACGTTTAATGATTTCTCCACCTCTTTCAAATTTAGAAGTAGGAAATTGGAAGGATCAGGATAAAACAGATGATAAGTTGTCAACTAATGATCAACTCGAAGAGATAAAAAAAAGATTAGAAAATCTCTTATGAGAAATTTAAATAACAATTTAAATAATAAAAATTATCGAATATTAACTGAGCAGATTAATTTGTCTTCATTAGATTTAGATACTAAATCGACTTATGAAATAGTCAATATTTTTTCCGCCGCTGATAAAGAGCCCCAAAAGGCAGTTGAGAAAGCTATTCCAGAGATAGTTAAAGCTATTGATGAAATTACTTTAAGACTAAAATCAAATGGAAGATTATTTTATATAGGCACTGGTACATCCGGAAGATTGGGTGTTCTCGATGCATCTGAATGTCCTCCGACTTTTTGTACAGAACCAGATCTTATTCAAGGATTAATTGCTGGGGGTGAACCCTCACTAACAAGAAGTTCTGAATCTCTAGAAGATTTATCTCAGCCTGCTATTTTTGATCTCAAAGATAAAAAGTTTTCTAATAAAGATGTCTTAATTGGAATAACTGCGAGTGGAAGTACTCCTTATGTTCTAGCCGCATTAAATTATTCTAAAAGCATAAATGCACTATCAATTTCTATTTCATCTGTTCCCTTAAGTGATTCAGCTATTTCAACTGATATTGACATAAGACTGATTACGGGACCAGAGATTCTTGCAGGCTCAACAAGATTAAAAGCAGGAACAGCAACGAAGATGGCTCTAAACATTATTTCTACATCTGTGATGATTCAATTAGGTAAGGTTTATGGCAACAGGATGATTGATTTATCTGTAACTAATAATAAATTATTAGATAGAGCTCTAGGTATTCTGTTAGATATTGGTTCAGTTGATAAAGAAGAAGGCCTTGAATTATTAAACAAAACAAATGGATCAGTAAAACTATCTTTATTAATTGCTTTGTCTGGCATGGATGTTATTAATGCAAAGAAAATGCTTGATGAATCTCAGGGAAACTTAAGAACAGCACTTAGTAAAGTTTGTTGTGATTGAATTATTTTAAAATTTAAATTTAGACATACATAATAATTATTCTGCATTTAATTTTAAAAGCAGTTACTATAAAAAAAAAATCATTTGAGCTATGTCCAAAGTATTGATGAACACAGATAAAGGCCAATTGACTATTGACCTATTTGATAATGATGCACCAAAAACTGTAGAAAATTTTTTGAAGCTAGTAAAAGAGGGTTTTTATGATGGACTTTCTTTTCACAGGGTAATTAATGGATTTATGGCTCAGGGCGGATGTCCTAATACTAGAGAAGGAGCAAAAGGGATGCCTGGTACAGGAGGGCCTGGTTATTCCATTGATTGTGAAATTAATTCAAATAAACACGTAGCTGGATCTCTTTCTATGGCCCATGCAGGGAAAAACACTGGAGGTAGTCAATTCTTTTTAGTTCATGCGCCCCAGCCTCATTTGGATGGAGTACATACAGTTTTTGGTAAAACAGATGACATGAAAATTCTTCTATCCATAACTAATGGTACAAAGATTAATAGCGTAAGTGTTCTAAAATAGAAGGACTATATAATCTTAATTCGTTTATTTAGCACCATTCAATATTACTTGTTTTATCTCTTAAATCCCAATCAAACAATGGTGAATTTTCAAAACTTGAGAGTTCACTCATTTTCTTCTCTTCAATTAATAAGTTTGAAGAGGGATGCAAAAGTTTTTCATAATTGTCAGTTTTAATTATCCCAATTCTGTCTGTGTTTTTCCAATTACTTAGTTCTTTAAGGAGTAATTCCAATAACCTTTTATCTATTAAGCTTCCTTCTAAATGAGTTTTAATATCCCTATGTCGTACATTCCAAATGAATAATGGGTTTTTACATAGTGCTACTAACCTTTGAGAGTTTTGAATAGAAATATTTAAAAAATGATTTTCTGACCATTTATTTGCCTTATCTTCAAAATGTTTTAATTCATCATTGTTGACCTTACCATCCCAATAAACGACGATGTTTTGTCTTTCATTGCTTAAATTCGCCTTGATATTATTATCAAATAAGTGACCAAGTTTTTCTCTTTTTACCTCCAGATAAGCAGCATTATGATCTCCTGGACAAATCACCAGAGGTACTCTTGATTCAACCTGTAATCCGTAACCTCCAAGTCCTGCAATTTTTCTTGGATTATTAGTTAATAACTTAAGCCTGTTTATTCCTAAATCAGTCAATATTTGTGCACCTACCCCATAATTTCTCAGATCAGCAGGAAAACCCAACTTCTCATTAGCTTCAACAGTATCTAATCCTCCATCTTGCAAATTATAGGCTTTTAATTTGTTAACTAAGCCTATTCCCCTGCCTTCCTGCCTTAGATATACAACAACTCCTTCTCCTTCTTCAGATATTCTTGATAAGGCAGCTTCTAATTGAGGTCTGCAATCACACCTTAGTGAGCCAAAAGCATCTCCAGTAAGACACTCGGAATGCATACGGACCAATACTGGCTCTTTTAAATTTTCTGGCTCTCCTTTTATTATTGCTACATGTTCTGATCCATCCAATTCATTCTTGTAACCTATAGCCTTGAAATCTCCAAATAGGCTTGGTAGCTTAGCTACCGCTTGTCTATATACAAATCTCTCATTTTCAAGTCTGTAATGAATTAAATCTGCAATACTTATCAGTTTTAAATTTCGTTTCTTGGCATATGTTTTTAATTCCGGCAGTCTTGCCATTGATCCATCTTGATTTTGGATTTCACAAATAACTCCTGCAGGAGATAAGCCAGCTAACAAGGATAAGTCTACTGCAGCTTCGGTATGTCCAGCTCTTTTTAATACCCCACCTATTTTTGCTCTTAATGGAAAAATATGCCCCGGTCTTCTCAAATCTATTGGTCTTGTTTGACTATTAAGTGCAACTTGAATTGTCTTGGCTCTATCTTCAGCCGATATACCAGTTGATACTCCAAATTCAGGACCTGCATCAATGCTTACAGTGAAGGCTGTTTGGTTTGAATCGGTATTTCTGTCAACCATTAGTGGGAGATCTAACTGGTCTAATCGATCCCCTTGCATTGCTAGACATATTAAACCTCTAGCCTCTGTTGCCATAAAATTTATTTGCTGAGGAGTCGCAAATTGTGCAGCACAGATTAGATCACCTTCGTTTTCTCTTTTTTCATCATCAACTACAACAACACACTCACCGTTCCTAATAGCAGCAAGAGCATCCGCTATTTCATCAAATTCAATTTCATAGCAATCTTCTGATTTCAACTTATTCCTCGTGTTTGTGGTGAAATGGTTCTCTGCTAATTATTCTCAAATGAATATCTCATCATTCTACGAAATAACCTAGATGTTATGGCCATTAGCACATCGAAAACTGGGAGGATCGCAATTATTGGAGCATCTGGATATGGAGGACTTCAACTCGTCAAGTTAATTAATGAACATCCAAACTTTGAGATATCAATTTTAAATGGAGAGCGTTCGGCGGGTAAAAGCTGGAATGAAATAAATCCCTTTATGAAACTTTTGTTAGATAAAGACATTGCTAAAAGCAATGTTGATGAAATCGCTCAAGTCTCAGATTATGCAATTTTGAGTCTGCCTAATGGTTTGTCATCACAACTAACACCTACATTATTAGAAAATGGTATTAAAGTTCTTGATTTATCAGCTGATTATAGATTTAAATCATTAGATAAATGGAAGGAAGTATATTCTAAAGAAGCTGCAAAATATCAAAGATATGACTATGAATTATGTGAGGAGGCTGTTTATGGCTTTTCAGAAGAATTTAGTAATGAAATCTCAAGATCTAGATTAATAGCCTGTCCAGGTTGTTATCCAACCTCATCTCTTAGTGTCCTTATTCCATTCTTAAAACAAGGGTTAATAGAAAGTGAGGGAATTATTATTGATGCAAAATCTGGTACATCTGGGGGCGGAAGAAATCCAAGTGAACAACTTTTATTGTCAGAATGCTCTGAATCAATTAAGCCCTATGGAGTCATTGGCCACAGGCATACAGCAGAGATAGAAAGGATCGCTAGTCAATTTGCTGGTCATGAAGTGAATTTACAATTTACTCCTCATTTGGTGCCAATGGTTAGAGGGATTTTATCTACTGTTTATGCTCGATTAAGAGATCCTGGATTAACGGCAGAAGATTGCAAAATTGTAATCGAAGCTTTTTATAAAAATCAACCATTCATTGATATTTTGCCTGTCGGAACATATCCAGCTACTAAATGGGTCAAAAATACTAATAAAGTTATGATTTCAGTAGAAGTTGATAACCGTAATGGAAGAATAGTGCTTATGAGTGTTATTGATAATCTATTAAAAGGTCAAGCTGGACAAGCTATTCAAAATTTAAATATTATGCATGGACTTGAATCAGATATTGGTCTTCCCAAGATTACTTTTTATCCTTGATACTAGCTCTTATATCCATTGCTACTTTTGCAATAGCTAAAGGTAATATTATATGTTCCATATCTTGAATTCTTTTTTTTAAAGTCTCTTTACTATCTTCTTCATTAATGGGTACTGCAGCTTGAATAATTATTGCCCCGGAATCAACCTCCTTTTGAACATAGTGAACAGTGCACCCGGTAATAGTTACTCTTTTGTCCATTGCTTGTTGTATTGCATCAACGCCCTTGAAAGATGGTAAAAGTGATGGATGTATATTAATCAGTCGTCTCTCAAACCTATTAATTATTTCCTCGCCAACAATTCTCATCCATCCAGCCATAACAACTAGTTCTACGGATAATTCCTCTAGTTTTTTCAAAACCAACATGTCGTGTTCTGATCTCGAATTACAATCTCTATGATTTAAAACTACATAAGGTATTTTGTATTTGATTGCCTTTTTTATTGCTGAACAATTAGGATTATTGACGATTAATATAGAAATTTTCGCATTAAGTTGTTTATTTTGTATTGATTTAATAATGTACTCAAAATTAGATCCATTCCCAGACGCCAGGATACCTAATCTTATCTTCTGACCAAATGAATTGTTTAATTTATCTAATGGACTAATTATACTCTGCTCATTTAAATCATAAGACATATTGTTCTCTCTAAACTCTCTATTATACTGTTTCATCAAATAATGATTATTTACAACTTAATATATGACTTTTAGAAAAAAAAACAATATCAAAATATAAAGACATATTTAATAGTAATAAAAGCTAAATCAATACTTAGATATCCCTAACTTAGATAATAATAATAATTATCAAGCTTAGTTTATTCCTATTTGTCAATTACTAAACATTCGCCACTTGAAAACCAATCTTGACTAATATAAATTAAATCAATTTGGTTAGCGGTTCTCATTTGAGAATACCTGCTAACAGAACTCATTAAGGAGTATTCTCTTATCAATAATGGCAATAACTGACATCTTCCAGTTGAATAACAACGATAAATGGTTAAGGTACTGCGATCTTTTATTTTGCGATGATTCATTAGGTTTTTGGCTAGATATAAGCAGAATGGATGTGGAGAAGAGCGATTTTGAAAAATTTAAGGACATTTATTCCCAAGCTTTTGATTCTTTAGAAAGTCTTGAGAATGGATCGATTGCCAACATCGACGAAGATAGACAAGTTGGTCATTATTGGCTTCGAAATCCCAAGATTGCTCCAACTCAACAAATTTCAGACTCTATTACCAAAGAAATTGAAGATATATCAAAGTTTGGTACATCAATATTAAATGGTGAAATAACTAACAGTGATGGAAAAAAATATACTGATGTTTTTTGGATAGGAATTGGTGGTAGTGGTTTGGGTCCCTTACTTATTAAAGAGTCATTTAAGAGAGACTCAATCGGATTGAATCTTCATTTTCTAGACAATGTTGACCCCGAGGGGATTTCACATAAATTAAATTCTATTCTACCTAGTATTGAATCAACTTTGTTTGTAGTTGTTAGTAAATCAGGTGGCACTCCTGAACCTTTGATAGGAATGGAGCAAGCAATTAAGTTTGTCCAAGATAACAACCAGATTTGGTCATCTCGAGCTGTTGCAATTACATCAAAAGGTAGCAAGTTAGATGATTTAGCAGTAAATGAAAATTGGTTAAATGTTTTTGATTTACCTGATTGGGTTGGTGGAAGGACAAGTATCACTGGTGCCGTTGGATTATTGCCTGCCGTCTTAATTGGCGCTGACATAAATAAGTTTTTAGATGGTGCATCTCAAATGGATGCTCTAACAAGAGAAAAAGACATTAAAAATAATCCAGCAGGACTTTTATCCTTAGCTTGGTACAAATCCGGAAATGGAAAGGGGTTAAGAGATATGGTTGTACTTCCATATAGAGACAGGTTAGAAGTTTTCAGTAGATATCTTCAACAATTAGTAATGGAATCTTTAGGGAAGAAGTTAGATAGAGATGGTAATCAAGTTAATCAAGGTATCGCAGTTTATGGAAATAAAGGTTCTACAGATCAGCATGCATATGTGCAGCAATTAAGAGATGGTGTTGATAATTTCTTTGTTAATTTTATTGAGATTCTTCAGGATCCATCTGAGATAGTAGAAGTAAAAAATAAACAACCAGGAGACTATTTGTCAGGCTTTCTTCAAGGAACTCGATCAGCATTGACTGAAGGCGGTAGACAGAATTTGACAATCACATTTAAATCATTTGATGAATCAAGTCTTGGGGCTTTAATTGCTTTATTTGAGCGATCAGTAAGTTTATATGCTGAATTGATTAACGTTAATGCTTACAATCAACCAGGTGTTGAAGCTGGAAAAAAAGCTGCTACAAGCATAATTAATCTTCAAAAAGAAATCGAAGAGCTTTTGGATGATGGAGAGGAAAGAACTGTTAGTCAAATTAATGATGCATTGTCAACTGAATCAACTGAGTCGATTTATTTAATTCTGAGGAAACTTTCGGAAAATTCTGATCATTATTTAATGAATGGCAATCAATCAAATCCAGATCAATTAATTATTTCAAAAAATTGATTTCTAAATAACTATATTCACTAGTTTATTCGGAACAACAATTATTCTCTTAGGTTCATTTCCATCTATCCATTTTTGAGCGGCCTCACTTTTAATAGCTATATCCCCTAATTCGTCTTTAGATAGATTTTTACTTGCATCGATTGATCCTCTAACTTTTCCATTAATTTGAATCATAAGTTTAAAAGTATCTTGTTCAATTGCGCCTGCATCGAAATTTGGCCATGACTGAAGATGAATACTTTGAGTATTTCCGATTGCCTTCCATAGCTCCTCTGCAATATGAGGAGAAAATGGAGAGGTTATTTTAACTAATATTGAAATAACATTATTTAGAGTTTCATTACTACAGTAATTAACTATTGAACTTAGCCCATTCACAGCTTTCATAAGTTCAGATATTGCTGTATTAAATTGAAGATTGTCCAGATCATCAGTAATTTCTTTAATAGCAATATTAATTAAACGTAGAGCTTCATCATCTTTAGACTTTTCTTTTTCGATTTTTAATCTTGAATTACTCTTTGTTAGTTTTAAAGTATTAATAACAAATTTCCAGAGTCTCTGTATAAATCGATATTGTCCCTCTACATCAGAGTCATCCCATTCTAAATCTTTTTCAGGAGGAGCCTTAAAAAGAATAAACATTCTGGCTGTGTCAGCACCGTATTTATCAATGACCAATGATGGGTTCACACCATTATATTTAGACTTTGACATCTTTTCATAGATAATTTCAATATTTTCTCCGGTAATTGGATCTTTAGGATCATTAATATCTTTGATTTGATCTTTTGAAAAATATTTATTATTTTTTGGATTTTTAAAAGTAATAGCTTGGACCATACCCTGAGTTAATAGTTTCTTAAAGGGTTCATCAATATTTAATAATCCACAGCTTTTTAGAGCTTTGGTTAAAAACCTTGAATAAAGTAAATGAAGGATTGCGTGTTCAATACCACCAACGTATTGTTTAACTGGTAGCCATTTATCAATTTCGCTTTTTACAAATGGATCTTTTTCATTCTCAGGATTTATATATCTAAGAAAGTACCATGATGAACACATAAATGTGTCCATTGTATCAGTTTCTCTTTTTGCTTCAATTCCACATTTAGGACAACAAGTATTTATCCATTCTGTTTTAGTAGTTAAAGGTGACTTGCCTTTGCCAGTTAATTTAATATCAACAGGAAGAGAAACAGGGAGATCTTTGTCTGGGACTCTTACTTGACCGCACTTCTTACAATTAATAATCGGGATTGGGCAACCCCAGTATCTTTGTCTAGATATAAGCCAATCCCTTAACTTATAAGTAATTTTAGATTTTGCCCAATTGGCATTGGATCCTAATTCAAGTATTTTTGCTTTTGCAATATCAGATTCAATCCCATTGAATATATCAGAATTTATCATTATTCCCTTATCTGTATACTCAGCATTTAAATAATTATCATCTTCATTATTGTTGGGTTTTATTACATAATTAATTGGTAAATCATAAGATTTAGCAAACTGATAGTCTCTACTATCATGTGCTGGAACACCCATGACAGCTCCAGTTCCATATTCCATAATCACATAATCGCCAATCCAAATAGGGATCTCTTTATTATTTGCAGGATTGACTGCATTTTTTCCTAAATACATTCCAAGTTTTTGTCTACTATCTGAATTACGTTCTAGATCACTTAACTTTTCTTGATTTTTTCTGAATTCTTTTAATTGATCAATATCTTTATCACTTATTAATTGATCAATTATTGGATGATTTGATGCTAAGACAAGATAACTTACTCCATAAAGTGTATCTATCCTTGTAGTAAATGCGGTTATTTTTTGATCATGATTTTTTATATCAAAGGTTATTTCCGCGCCAATTGATTTACCAATCCAATTTTTTTGCATAACCCTGACTCTTTCTGGCCAGTCATTAAGCTTAACTAGATCCTTATTTAAATCTTCGGCAAAACTTGTAATTCTTAAAAACCACTGATTCAATTCTTTTTTCTCAACTTTTGCTCCAGATCGCCAAGATTTACCATCCGCATCTACTTGTTCATTAGCAAGCACGGTTTGATCAATTGGATCCCAATTTACCGTCGCTTTTTTTTGATAGGCCAGATTATTTTTATGTAATTGATTAAATATATATTGAGTCCATTTATAATAATCTTCTTTACAAGTAGTAACTTCTTTAGACCAATCTATTGATAATCCAAGTCGATCTAATTGGTCTTTCATTTGTGAAATATTTTTATTTGTCCAGGTAGATGGACTTGTTTGTCTTTCTATTGCTGCATTTTCAGCCGGTAGGCCGAATGCATCCCATCCCATAGGATGAAGAACGTTATAACCTTGCATCCTTTTATATCTAGCCAGTACATCTGTAATGACATAATTTCTCACATGCCCCATATGTAAAGAACCTGAAGGATATGGAAACATCGACAAAGCGTAAAATGTATTATTTTTGTTTACATCCGTTTTTGTTCTATAAAGCCCTTGTTTAGCCCACTCTTTTTGCCAATACCCTTCTACATTCCCTGGCTCGTAACGCTGGTCAATAATCTCTGAAGTAGTATTATTCAAGGAAGATCTCCTTCAGTAGTTGATTTGCCAATCAGATAA
This sequence comes from Prochlorococcus sp. MIT2308, assembly GCF_059772345.1. Lineage (NCBI taxonomy): Bacteria > Bacillati > Cyanobacteriota > Cyanophyceae > Synechococcales > Prochlorococcaceae > Prochlorococcus > Prochlorococcus sp. MIT2308. Next base: position 313,781 of record NZ_CM186283.1, read on the forward strand.
TGTTCTCATAAATTGATGCCCAATATGCAAATAGTTTTGAAATTACTACCAACAAAGCTTAATTTACTAACAACATAGTAAAAGAATCATTAAATTATGAAAAATAATTTCTCAAAGTATCAAGGACTTGGTAACGACTTTATTATCTTTGATGCTCGTGGGAATAACTTAGATAATTTGTTTACTGAAAATAAAGATAATTTTATTGAACATCTATGTAATAGAAATTTTGGTATCGGAGCTGATGGAATTATTCTTGTATTAGAGTCTAAAAATAAATGTTTTGTGAGAATGAGGATATTTAATTCTGATGGCTCTGAGCCAGAAATGTGTGGCAATGGAATAAGATGTTTGATTGCTTTCTTAAATGATAACTTTGAAATTAAAGATAAGTCTGAGATTCGAATTGAAACTAAAGCTGGTCTAATTATCACCTCTATTGATGGTAATAAAAATATCAAAGTGAATATGGGGGAGCCTATCCTTTCTCCTAAAGATATACCTACTAAATTGTTAATGAATAATTTAACTATTCCCAATGGAAAGATTACAATAAATGATCAAACTTTAAATGTTTATGCTGCTAGCATGGGGAATCCTCATATGATCGTATTTGTTGATAAAATTGAAAATATACCATTCGAAGATTGGGGAAGATATCTTGAAAAACACAATGCATTTCCCCATTATACCAATGTGCACTTTGTAGAATTAATTGATAAATCAAATATTAAAGTTAAAGTATGGGAGAGAGGATGTGGTCCTACACTGGCTTGTGGAACTGGAGCTTGCGCATGTCTTGTAGTAACAGCTTATCTAGGTAAAACTTTAAATAAAGCTAATGTCTATTTACCAGGTGGAAAGTTAGAAATTGAATGGCCCAATCAAGCAGGTCCAGTTTTAATGCAGGGGCCAGCCTTAAAAGTATTTAGTGGAGAGATAGATATTTAATTACTCTTCTATATGAATAATATTTATCTCGATGCATCAGCGACTACTCCGCCACATATAGATGTTATTAATAAATTGAAGGATATACAATCTGAATGCTGGGGGAATCCATCAAGTATTCATAAAGTTGGGGTTATTGCAAGAGATATTTTAGAAAGATCTAGATTATCAATAGCTAATAAATTAAAAGCTTCATCTGACGAAATTTTTTTCACTTCTGGAGCAACTGAATCGAATTATCTTGCTCTTAAATCTGTAACTAAAAATCTTGATAAAGGAAGACTTGTTATAAGTAGCGTTGAACACCCTTCTATTAACTTAATAGCAAAACAATTGCGTATTGATGGCTGGGATATTAAATACTGGCCTGTAGATAATTATGGAATTATTGACTTAGATCTGTTGGATGAAATGTTATCTCCTCCGACAAAAATTGTTTCGATAATCTGGGGGCAAAGTGAGATCGGGTCCATTCAGCCCATAAATCTTATAGGAATGGAATGTAAAAAACGAAATATACTTTTTCATACTGATGCGACACAGGTCCTCCCTAGTGGTCTTATTAATTGGAGTAATTTAAATGTTGATTTGCTCAGTGCCTCTGCGCATAAACTTCAAGGCCCAAAAGGCATTGGATTATTAATGTTGCGAAAAGGGGTTCGAGATTTATTGATAAATGATCCTTCCTATGGATTTAAGAATGGCTCGATAAGATCTGGCACTGAATCGGTTCCTCTGATTGCAGGGTTCGCGACAGCAATTGACCTGCTAAATGAATACATAGAGGTTAATGCTAATCAAACATTATTCCCTGAGAATAATGTTTCCAAAATGACTAAGTTGTTAAAAAAAAATCTGGTTAAGAATAAACAACTTACTTTTATTGGTCCACATAAGGAACGACTACCGAATAATATTTCATTTCTCTGTCATACAAAATCAATGATACCTATTAAAGGTAGAGAAATGGTTCGATTATTGTCACAACATGGTGTTTATACAAGTAGTGGTAGTGCTTGCTCCTCATCTAGTCAAGGACCAAATCCCATATTGGTAGCAATTAATGTTGATAAATCACTTCAAGAATCTGGATTAAGAATAACTATTGGTCCATGGATTTCAAATGATGATATTAATTCAGTTTCAAATATAATATATGAATCATTGCAATCTTTAGAACTCGAAAAGCAATGATTATCAAATGAACAATAAGCTACCCTCAGATCTTAGAGAAGCAGAATCAAATATATATGAATCAATTCAAAGTTATTTCTTAAGTAATTCTGAACAATCTTTTCTTTCTATTAACCTAAAATTTGAAGGGTTAAGAATCAATCCAATAATTTTTCGTTTATCCAAAAAACTATCTGAATTTAAATTCGATAATATTTTATTGTGGGCCGATGCTGGTGGAGCCGCTCTAGCTAAAAGGGATAACCCTGACTTGGCAAATAAGATTTTTACATTTAAAGAGTTTAATAATTCTACAGATTATTTGAATTCAGTATTAATAGTCTGTTCCCCTCAACCATATGATATTGAGATGTTTGAGCAGGTATGTTCCCATACAAATTCAACCGTCATTATGATAAATGGTAAATTGGAAGATCCCATTGTAGGAATTGGAAGTGTAGGTAGGGAAATGAGAAAAAGATTTGCTGAAAAATGGAAAGTCCTTTATTTTGTTCAACCATTATCTATGGGAGCATTATTAAAAAGATTCCCTAATAATTGGGAGCTTTTTAAATTAAACTCTAATGGCTATTCTTTCGTAAAATCATTCGATAAGCGTCCTGACGATGAAACTATAATCCTTAATTTATAATTGTATGATTAAAAAGTTTTGTTTATATGGCAGCTTAATTTTTATATCAGCAAATATAATTAATGGCAATATAATTTCATTATTTTTATACTTAAAACAAAGGGTAAATATTAATTCTATAACCCCTGAAAAGATTAATATATGTGAGCCTTTGCAAAAGAAGTTGACGGATTATACATATAACTTTAATTCTAAAATAAGCGTTAGTGTTTTAGACGAATCTGGCGATTTTATTGTAGATATCAATAGCAAAGTACCTAGAATACCTGCTTCTAATCAGAAAATTCTTTCAAGTGCTTTCTCATTAGATATCTTAGGACCTAATTATACTCTTAATACATCTTTAAAAGAGACAAATGATGGTAGCCTCTTTATTGAGGCATCTGGCGATCCTGATTTTGAGAAAAGTCATTTAGAGGAGCTAATTAATGGTCTTAATAATTTTCTTTATAATCCTAATTTAAAATATCCAATAATTATTAAAAGTAGTAATGCTGTTAATTGGTGGCCTTCTAGCTGGTCATATGCAGATAGAAATGAAGAATATGGAGCTCCTATTACTAAGTATTCAATAGCTAGTAATTCAAGTATTAACTCTTTAAATAATCCTATTGATAATTTTATCTATGAGGTAGAGACAGCTTTAAGAAAAAAGAACTTATCTAAAAATTATTTTGTAAAAGTTGTAAATGAGAATCATCCTATAGAATTTATTTCAACGATTAATGTTATCAATTCTGCTCCTTTATTTGTTTTACTAAATCTTGTTAATTCTGAGAGCCATAATTTTACTGCTGAGGTTATTTTCAGGCATGCTTTAAATAACTGGTCTCATGATTTTCCTAATATAAAATACAGTAACTGGATAAATGATCAAAACTTTAATTCAGATAATTTTATTTTTGCAGATGCCAGTGGTTTATCAAGAAATAATAGAGTCACTACTTATGGTTTATCTCAGTTTTTGAGAAGAATGAAGCTTAATAGATTTTCTGAATATTATTTCTCGTCTTTTTCAATTTTAGGTGTTAGGGGCTCATTATCTAATGTAAGTGCTCCAGTAAGCCTTAAGGGTAGAATTCTAGCTAAATCTGGAAGACTTAATAACGTTAGATCCGTTTCTGGTATTATTTTGGGTGAGGGCAAAATTTTTAGTATTATAGTTAACAATATGGATGATTCAACAAAACATATAATGAAAATATTATCAATAGTAGATAATACTAATAATTGTAGTTAATTAGTATTTAGTGCAATCAGATCTTTGGCTATAAACTCAGGAACCATGTGGCGAATCTCGCCACCAAATCTTGCAACTTCTTTGACTACAGAACTACTTAAAAAACTATGATGTGTTTCTGTCGCAAGAAAAATTGTTTCGTATTGATTATTTAATGACCTATTTGTATGAGCAACCTGTAGTTCATATTCAAAATCACTCATGGCTCTTAAGCCTCTTAAAATAAGGTCCGCTTTATGTTCACTAGCACAATCCACAGTTAGACCTTTAAAAGCTATTGTTCTACAACCTGGTATATCTTTGGTGGCATTATTAATTTGCTCTATTCTTCTCTCGCAGGAGAATGTTGCCTTTTTTGAGGGATTTTCCAAAACCGCAATGATTACTTCTCCAAATAAATCACTTCCTCTTTGAATTAGATCAAGGTGCCCAAAGGTTAAAGGGTCGAAACTACCGGGATAAAGCGCCTTCATGGTTTTTTAACTTTAAAAAAGTCCATTTCTTTCTTAGAATCTCATATCTATAAACCTATCAAAGCGCATGACTCTTAATCAGGATGCCAAAAAAGTTCTCTTGCGCAAAATCCCTCATGGATTATTTATATGTGCGGTAAGAGAAGGAGATGAAATAAATGGTTTTACTGCTAGCTGGGTAACCCAAGGTTCATTTACGCCTCCTTTAGTTGTAATGGCTGTTCGCGCCGATGGATCTAGTCATGGAATTATTCAAAGAACGAAGATGTTTTCTCTCAATGTTTTGAGAGAAGATCAAAAAGATCTAGCCGCTGTGTTCTTTAAGCCACAAAAAGGATTAGGTGGACGATTTGAAGCATGTAAATTCACTTATGGTGAATTTGGTATGCCTTTAATCGAAGATGTAATAGGGGGTGTTGAATGTGAAGTTATTTCAGGGGTTGAACACGGCGACCATACAGTCTTTGTCGCTGAAGTAAAAAGTGCAGTATTGAATAAAGATGGATCAGCCTTAAATTTAGCGAGTACAGGTTGGAACTATGGCGGCTAATTTAACGGGACATGATCGGTGGAATTAACGCCGTTAATTAAGGACAAGTCAAGACTATCGAATTTTTTGAAGGATATACCAAACGATCCTGGATGTTATTTGATGAAAGATCGTGAAGATAGATTGTTATATGTTGGTAAGTCAAAAAAGTTAAGAAATAGAGTTAGAAGTTATTTTCGAGCCAGTGATGAATTGAGTCCAAGAATCTCTTTAATGGTTCGGCAAGTTGTAGATATTGAGTTGATAGTTACTGATACCGAAAGTGAAGCCTTAACTCTAGAGTCAAATTTAATAAAATCTAATCAACCCTATTTTAATGTTCTATTAAAAGATGATAAGAAATATCCCTATATTTGTATAACCTGGGGTGATAAATATCCAAGAATCTTTTTAACTAGGAAAAGACGGGAAAGACAGAAAAAAGATAAATATTATGGTCCATACGTTGATGTTTATTTACTTAGACAGACCTTATTTAGTATAAAAAAACTGTTTCCTCTTAGACAAAGAAGAATACCGCTTTACAAAGATAGAACGTGTCTTAACTATTCAATTGGAAGATGTCCAGGCGTTTGTCAAGAAGAAATAAGTTCAGAAGATTATAAAAATACACTAAAACGAGTTGAAATGATATTTCAAGGGAGAACCGAAGAATTGAGATTATTATTAGAAAAACAGATGCATTCTTTTTCAGATTCATTGAAGTTTGAAGAAGCTGGATCTGTCAGAGATCAATTAAAAGGTTTAGATAGATTGTATGAATCTCAAAAGATGATTATTCCTGATTCATCAGTATGCAGAGATATTATCGCATTGGCATCAGAGGAAAATGTATGTTCTATTCAAATTTTTCAAATGCGTTCTGGAAAATTAATAGGAAGACTTGGCTATTTCTCAGATACTAATAATCTAAGTACCTCTCAAATACTTCAAAAAGTTGTAGAAAATCATTACTCAAATGTTGATCCGGTAGAGATACCTTCAGAAATATTAGTTCAACATCAATTACAAAATACAGAATTAATATCAGACTGGTTAAGTGAATTAAAAAAACAAAAAGTTAATATTAAAATCCCAAAAAGATCTAAGAAAGCTGAAATTATAAAATTAGTAGAAAAGAATGCAAATATGGAGTTGCAAAGAATCAAACAATCTCATGATAAAAATCTAGTTGAGCTAGACGATTTAACCAATATTCTTGAGCTAATAAAAATTCCAAAAAGAATTGAATGTTACGATATTAGTCATATTCAAGGTAGTGATGCTGTAGCTTCTCAGGTTGTATTTATTGATGGTATTGCAGCTAGACAACATTACAGGAAATATAAAATTAAAAGTACAAATATAAAACTTGGACATAGTGACGATTTCGAATCAATGGCTGAAGTTATTACTAGGAGATTTAGAAGATGGGCTCGTTATAAAGAAGAAGGTGGCGATATGAATGAGCTATCAATGAATGAATCTAGTGTTTTAGATAAGTATAACTTAAATGACTGGCCTGATTTAGTCGTAATAGATGGAGGCAAAGGGCAATTAAGTTCGGTATTAAAGGCTTTAGAGGAATTGAATCTTGATCAAAATATAAATCTTATATCTTTAGCTAAGAAGAATGAAGAGATATTTATTCCAAATGTTAAACAATCATTAGACACTGACCCCAATCAGCCAGGAATGCTTTTGTTAAGAAGACTTAGAGATGAAGCTCATAGGTTTGCAATTACCTTTCACAGACAAAAAAGAAGCCAACGTATGAAACGCTCTCAATTAAATGAGATTCCTGGATTGGGACCACAAAGAATTAAATTATTATTGGAGCATTTTAGATCAATTGAGGCTATCCAAATGGCATCTCTTTCCGAGCTCACATCAACACCAGGCTTAGGATCATCTACTGCGGGTGTTATCCGAAAATATTTTCATCCAGAGAAAAATGATTAATTGATTTATAAATTATAACGAATCAGAGATGGTTAATAATTATTGATATAACTATCAATAATTCATAGAAATTGATAATTTAGGTTTTTATTGAAAATTAGAAGTAAAATATAAGCAAGTATCAAAAAAACTAACTGTGGCTGAAGAAAAGTCTAAACTTTTAATTTTATATTCAACCGTTGACGGACATACAAAACACATATGTGAATATATGTCAGAAAAACTTAATAAAGATAAGGAGATAACAATTTCTTCTCTTGAGGAATCCGCTAAATTTAATTTGAATGATTTTAGCGCAATCGTTCTTGGTGCAAGTGTAAGATATGGTTATCATCGAAAAAATGTTTATGAGTTTATTAATACTAATAAAGAAACATTAAAGAAAAAAAAGACTGCCTTCTTTTCATTAAATCTCACTGCCCGGAAACCCGAAAAAAATACACCAGAAACTAATCCCTATATTATAAAATTTCTTAAAAAAGTACAATGGGAACCAACCATCAAAGGAGTTTTTGCTGGCAGGCTAGATTATCCTAGCCTTGATTGTGCAAATAAATTAGCAATATTATTCATAATGGTTATTACAAATGGACCTAAGGATATCTCACAAGTTTATGAATTAACAGATTTCAAAAAGGTTGATGAATTAATTGAATCAGTATCCAAATTCTGATTTAATTAATATGTCTAATTTTGATAATCATAAGTTAATTAGAATAATTAAATCAATTACTAAATATAGTTGTCCAAAGTCAATCAACTTTCATATGCATTCAACATATAGTGATGGAAGTTTGACTGCTATAGAAATTTATAAACAAGCAATTGAACTAAATATTGAACATTATGCAATTACAGATCATCATTCAGTTGATGCATATGTTGAATTAAGTAAATCTATTGACGCTATATATAAAGATAGATCAAATTTTCCTAAACTTTGGACTGGAATTGAAATTACGTGTCTATTAAAGGGGTGTTTAGTTCATGTTTTAGGGCTTGGTTTTGATCATAAATCAAAATACTTATTACCTTATGTTGACCATAATTCTGCTATTGGCGATGAATTATTAGCTTCTACTGTAGTTGATTCGATTCATAAAGCTAATGGAATTACTGTATTGGCTCATCCTGCTAGATATAAGCTTCCATTTGATCTACTGATTAAAGAGGCATCAAAACTAAATTTTGATGCTGTTGAAACTTGGTATAACTATGAAAGAGCACATAATTGGATCCCATCGGAATTTATATGCGATAAAATATTTGATTGCGCAAACTCTTATTCATTATTATCAACTTGTGGTACCGATAGCCACGGACTATCTCTTCTTAGGCGTTAAATAATTTTTAAATTATTATTAGAAGTAAAGTTTTCAATTTTACTATCTATATCTGATAGTAATTTTTTTATAGATGATATTTCTTCAATAGTTGCATTTGTCCAAAGTTTTCTGTTAGATGCTTCTAGTAATCTTTCAGCGATATCTCTTAAAGCCCAAGGATTGTTTTCACTAATAAAATTTTTCGTATTATTATTCATTAACCAATTATTCACTATAGATTGATAACACCAATTAGGAACTAAGTTTGTGGTTGCATCATAAGAGAATAAATAGTCAAGGCTAGCTGACATTTCAAAAGCTCCTTTATATCCATGTTCTTTAATCCCCTCTATCCATTTAGGGTTTAATAATCTGCTACGAACGACTTTATCAATTTCTTTTGAGAGTTTATGAATTCTTGGACGTTGATACTTTGAATTATCTGCAAAATAGGCTTGAGGATTTGTTCCACTAGTTTTTTTAATCGCGGAAATTAATCCACCCTGAAATTGATAGTAATCATCTGAATCAAGTATGTCGTGTTCTCTATTGTCCTGACTATGAAGTACTACTTTTACCTTTGATAAATTACTTTCTAATCCATCTTTATCTTTTATGATTTTATTTGAACCTTCATATCTCCATTTACTCCATTCGATAAAAGCATCAGCGAGTTCTGATTGATTCTCCCAAGATCCACTATTGATTATTTCTTGTAATCCTGCTCCGTATGATCCTGGGGCAGATCCATATATTCTTGATTTTGTATTCCCATTTCTATATGACTCAGCAAGTGGATTATTAGAAGAGGATTCTTTTAAATTTCCAATAAGATTTTGACCTCTTCTAATCAATTCAATTATCTGCGGAAATGCATCCCTGAATAAACCAGAAATTCTTAATGTTACGTCTACCCTTGGTCTGTTCAATACACTCAGGGGAATGACCTCAACGTCAACTACTCTTCTTAAAGTACCGTCCCATATTGGCCTTAAACCCATGAGAGCAAAAAGCTGACAAATATCTTCTCCACCATTTCTCATTGTTGAAGTACCCCAAATTGAAATAGCAAGGTGTGAAAGATGTTCACCATTTTCTTGAAGGTAAAGTTCCATTATTTGTTCAGCACTTCTTTTCCCTAAGTCCCAAGCTGTTTCAGTTGGTATTGCTCTTATATCAACCGAAAAGAAATTCTTGCCTGTGGGTAAAACTTCTAATTTCCCTCTTGTAGGAGCCCCAGAAGGACCGCTAGGAATTCTTTTACCGCCTAAAGCCTTGAGAAAATTTGATTTTTCGTTAGCTGAACTATTTAATAGTTTCGGTAAAATATTATGTAGTAAATGATTTATAAAAATATTTGGTTTTTCATGATCTAGGTAATTTAAAATTTTACTATCAAGTTTAATCTTCTTTTTTGATTTATTCTTGTAATTAAGTTTTTTAAAACAATGAAACTCTATTATATATTTCCCGATATCATTCAGCCAGTCAACTACTTTACCGACTTTCCTTGCATTAATATCTGTATAGTCTTTAAATAAATCAATGTCAACTTGGTTTAAGTTTTTACTCTCTTCGTCACTCCAAGGGTCTAACGTAAAACCTAAATCTTCTGCTAAACCTTGTGTAAGACCGAGAATATTTCCTGTAGGTACATTAGAAATTGTGAGTGTTAATTCTAATAATTTATCTATACTATTATTAACTCCAAAAACATGAAGACCAGTTCTTATCTGAGAATTCTTAATTTCACATAAATAACTCTCTGCATTATCTATTAGATCTTGTATAATTAATTTATCTTTTTCTTCTTTTAATTTATTTGATTCAATACCTGGCCATGAATTTTTAATTAAAAGATCTAATATCTTTTTTTCTAATAATTCATTTCTATTATCGTTAATTAATTTAGATTCATAATATTCATCAATTAAATTTTCAATTATTAGCAGGTCATTATAACTACCGGCATGAGATAGTGGTGGAGTTAAGTGATCTATAATGATTGCATGTGTTCTTCTTTTTGCTTGAGAGCCTTCGCCAGGATCATTTACAATAAACGGATATATATTTGGAATAGGAGGGCAAAGAATAAATGGGAAACAATTATGACCTAAACCAACCCCTTTTCCTGGTAACCATTCCAAACTTCCATGTTTACCCAGATGTACAATTGCATTCGCTTCAAATATATTATATAGCCAACAATATTGTGCAATATATTTATGTGTAGGAGGTAAGTCGGGCGAGTGTAAATCTGATAAATTATCGCTCTCATAGCCCCTATTTGATTGAATTAAGACTGTTATATTTCCAAAGTTTATTCCATTAATAGGAAATCCAGACTTTTCTAATTGAAAAGAATCAGTTGGGTCTCCCCATCGATTTGATATCTTTTCTTTAACGTTAGATTCGAGTTCTTTCCAATAAATTAAATAATCTTGTATATTTAAATATGATTGAGGTTCATTTGCGATTGTCTCTTCAGAATTTGTCCTATAACTTAATAGAAGGTTAATTAATTCTTTACTATTATCAGGAATATCTTCATTTCCTAGATTATATCCCTCGTCTTTAAGCCAGTTCAAAATATTTAATAGGCTTTCGGGTGTATCTAAACCAACTCCATTAGCAATTCTTGAGTCTTTTACCGGGTAGTTTGCTATCACGAGAGCTATTTTTTTATTTGAATTATTAGTTTGTTGTAGATAAGTTAGATTTTTTATATATTTTATGCACCATTCAATATGTTTATCATATGGCTCTGTTTTATATACAGCAATTGATAATTCTTTATCTGTATAAGTAAGGTTTTTAAATGCAACTGGAATTGTACATATTCGTCCATCCACTTCTGGTAAAACAACTTGAATTGATAAGTCAATGGGGTTAAGACCTACTGTAGATTCTTTCCACTCAGTAATTGAAGAGCTAGATATTAGTAATTGATATATAGGTATATCTAATCTATCCCACAAGTTTTTTTTCACATCATCATGCTTATATTCAACTGATGAAAATGAGGTTGTAGTTATTATTGCTTTTATGTTCTCTTTCTCTAATATTCTTATTATTTGATTCTCTATATCTTTAGATTTAAAACTTGTAATCCATATTATTTTGGCATTTAAGTTATGTTTATTAGATATCTCATTTATTTTATCAGCTAACTCTGTATTACCCGATTGTAATAATGATTTATAGAGAAATACGGCAATAGATGGATTTCCATTATTTTTCCATTTCCATTTTATTAACCCATTATTATATTCAATTAAATCTGAATTTAAATTAATTTCTTCATAAGCAATTATTTTCTCTAAGGTTTGAAGCATATAATTATAGTTTTTTATACCTCCTTGATTTAAAAGTGTTTGAATTAAATCAACTTTCTCTTGATTTAAGCTACTAATTTCTTGAACATCATTCGCTGTACTTTCAATTCCCGAGACTACTATCAGATGTCTATTTGGTTTCTCTAATTGCCATAAACCTAATTGTTCAAAGCCATAAGACCAGTATGATCTTGACCCTAAAAACCTAACAAGAATAATTTCTGCTGTATTACATGTATTAGCTATATAATGATCGATTGATGCATTTGAAGATAAATAAGCTATAGGTAATGCTCTTATTTTATTTTTCCACTTATTATTGACAGGGAGCTTTAATACTGATGATAAACAGGTTATATCAGATGTAGCGCTAGTTAGGAAGACAACTGGAGCTGATGGCTGTTCGATAAATGTATTTTCTTCTTGAGGTTCATTCCCTTGAAGGCTGGAAATTCTATGCATTCATTTATTATGTGTAATAAGAGCAGTAAAAACTGAAATGCTGATTGTTTTCATCTTAGCTGGGACTGATAATGCATAATTTTCTTCCATTTGCTTGGTTTGAAGGGCAATGTATCCCATTTGATGAGGCGAAGCTATCTATAGCTACTCATGCACTTCATTATGGAACTGCAGCTTTTGGAGGAATGCGGGCTATTCCTGATCCAAATAATAGTAAATCATTTTTATTATTTAGAGCAGACAAACATGCAAAAAGATTATGTCAAAGTGCTAAATTTTTGATGACTGAATTAGATGAGGATTTTGTATTAAAGTCTCTTGAAACTTTTCTTGTTAAAAACAAACCGACTCAACCTGTATACATCAGACCATTTGTATATACTAGTGACTTAGGAATTGCGCCAAGGTTACATAATATAGAAACTAATTTCTTTATTTATGGAATAGAACTAGGTGATTATCTATCACCTGATGGGGTTACTTGTCGCGTTAGTAGCTGGACTCGTCAGCAAGACAACTCACTTCCATTAAGAGGTAAAATTAGTGGAGCTTATATCACTAGCTCCTTAGCCAAAACTGAAGCAGTAAAAAGTGGATTTGATGAAGCACTATTATTAAATAGTCAAGGAAAAATCAGTGAAGCTAGTGGTATGAACATTTTTATAGTACGTAATGGTGAATTAATTACACCTGGTGTTGATCAAGATATTCTTGAAGGAATAACTCGTTCAAGTGTTATAGAACTAGCAAAAAAAGATGGATTAAAAGTTATTGAAAGGCCAGTTGATAAAACAGAATTGTTTATATCTGATGAGGTATTCCTTACAGGAACGGCGGCAAAAATTACCCCTATAAAAATGATTGAAACTACATCAATGAGCAAAGATATGCCAATAATGAATTCATTAAGAACGAAGTTGACTAAAATTACAGAAGGTTTAGTTCCTGAATATGAAAATTGGGTTAAGCGTATACACATAGATTAAAATAACATTATATAACTTATTTAAATTAATGATTTTCATTCTAATAAGTTAAATATATAATTTATGACTGATTTTTTAGGCTATCTCAACTCTGAAAAGAGACCGATATTAGTCTTTGATGGCGCTACCGGCACGTCTCTGCAAGATCAACAACTTAATGCAGATGACTATGGCGGAGCTTCATTAGAAGGTTGTAATGAAAACCTTGTATTGACATCAGTCTCCAGCGTCGAGAAAGTACATGAATCATTTTTAAATGCAGGTTGTGATGTAATCGAAACAAATACATTTGGTGCTACTTCAATTGTTCTAGATGAATATGGAATTGGAAATAAAGCTTATGAGATCAATTTAAAAGCAGCACAAATAGCAAGGAATGTTGCAAATAAATATCAATCAGATGAAAAACCAAGATTTGTAGCTGGATCTATTGGACCAACAACCAAGCTACCAACCCTAGGTCATATCAGTTTTGATGAGCTAAAAAATTCTTATCTTGAGCAAGCTAAAGCACTAATTGAAGGTGGAATTGATCTTTTTATTATTGAAACTTGCCAAGATGTCCTTCAAATCAAGGCTGCACTGCAAAGCGTAAATGAAGCTATTGGTTATGGAAAGAGAATTCCATTAATGGTGTCGGTAACCATGGAAACCACCGGCCAGATGCTTATTGGTAGTGATATTTCTTCTATTACAACAATACTGGAGCCATTTAATATTGATATTTTGGGCCTTAATTGTGCAACTGGCCCGGAAGAAATGAAAGATCACATTAAATATTTATCGCAACATTCACCATTTCATATAAGTTGTATACCAAATGCAGGACTTCCAGAGAATGTAGGTGGCAAGGCTCATTATCGATTAACTCCAATGGAACTTAAGTTCCAACTTAGTCATTTTATTAATGATTTAGGAGTTCAACTAATTGGAGGTTGTTGTGGAACTAGGCCGGAACATATTAAGCAACTTTCAGATTTATCTAAAGAGCTTTTAACTTCTGAGCAAAGATTTGATACTCTTTCAAAAGAAAGATCTATAATTCCAGCTGCATCATCAATATATGAGTCTATTCCCTATGTGCAAGATAACTCTTTCTTGATCGTAGGTGAGAGATTAAATGCTAGTGGATCTAAAAAAGTAAGAGAACTCCTTAACGATGAGGATTGGGACGGACTTGTTGGAATTGCTAAATCTCAACTGAAGGAAAATGCTCATATTTTAGATGTAAATGTAGATTTTGTTGGAAGAAATGGGATCGAAGATATGTCTATGTTAGTCAAAAGACTTGTTAATAATATTAATTTGCCTTTAATGCTTGATTCAACAGATTATGAAAAAATGGAGAGTGGGTTAAAGCATGCTGGCGGAAAATGTATTTTAAATTCTACTAATTATGAGGATGGACCAGATAGATTCTATAAAGTAATTGATCTTGCTAAACGATACGGCTCAGCGGTCGTAATTGGAACAATTGACGAAGATGGAATGGCTAGATCTGCTGATAAAAAAGCAGAAATAGCAACAAGAGCTTATAAGGATGCGACTGATTCTGGATTAAAATCTTATGAACTTTTTTATGATCCGTTAGCATTACCTATCTCAACAGGATTAGAAGAAGATAGAAAGAATGGTTTAGAAACTATAAATGCAATTAAGTTAATTAAAGATAAATTTCCAGAAGTTCATTTAATCCTTGGAATTTCAAATGTAAGTTTTGGTTTATCTTCTAGTGCAAGAATTGTTCTTAATTCTATCTTTCTTAGTGAAGCAATTAAGGCTGGTCTTGATTCTGCAATTGTTTCTCCTTCCAAGATTTTACCTCTAAACAAAATAAGTGATGAAGAGATAAAAATTTGCCTTGATCTTATTTATGATAGAAGAATATTTGAAAATAAAGTATGCACATATGATCCTTTAACAACCTTAACTAGTTATTTCGATGATTCAAAGACACTTTTAAATAAAAGTACAAATAATGATGATATTAAATTACCAATAGAAGAAAAACTAAAAAATCATATTATTGATGGTGAAAAAACCAATTTACATTCAAATCTTGATTTCGCATTAAAGAAATATAAACCTTTGATAATAATTAATGAATATTTATTGGATGGCATGAAAGTAGTTGGTGAATTATTTGGGTCTGGTCAAATGCAATTACCCTTTGTTCTCCAATCTGCGGAAACAATGAAATTTGCTGTTTCATATTTAGAGGATTTTATGGATAAATCTGAGGTTAATCAATCAAAAGGAAAATTTATTATCGCTACAGTTAAAGGTGATGTTCATGATATTGGTAAAAATCTAGTAGATATAATTTTATCTAATAACGGTTATGAAGTTATTAATTTAGGAATTAAGCAAGAAGTCAATTCAATAATTAATGCTCAGAAAGAGCATAACGCTGATTGTATTGCAATGAGTGGACTACTAGTTAAATCAACTGCTTTTATGAAAGATAATCTTAAAGCATTAAATGAAGAGGATATATCTGTGCCTATTATTCTTGGTGGAGCAGCTCTGACTCCAAAATTTGTTAATCAAGATTGTGCAAGTGTTTATAAAGGGAAGGTTATTTACGGTAAAGATGCTTTTACAGATTTAAAATTTATGGATTCATATATGAAAGCTAAGGAATTAAATAACTGGGATAATTTCTCAGGTTTTAAAGAAGGTGCTCCCGAGGGGATTACTATTGGTAATTATAAAAATACAAATACATATCAAGAAATTAATATCAATAAAATCAAAGAAAAGCCTATTGAAGATAACTCAAGATCAAAAAATATTCCTCAAATAGATCCTATTAAACCACCATTCATAGGCCCAAAGTTTTTACTAGAAAAAGATATAGATATAACTAAGGTTTATACTTTCTTAGATCGTAATGCTTTATTTGCAGGCCAATGGCAAATGAAACGTTCCAAGGAGATGTCTGCATCCGACTATAAGAATTTTTTACTAGAGAAGGCAGAACCGAAATTAGATTACTGGATGAATAAAATAATCAATGACAAGCTTATTAACCCCTCATTAGTCTATGGGTATTTCCCTTGTGGTAGAGATGGTAATTCTTTAAATATATATGATAAAGATCACCAAAGTCTGTTGGGTAATTTTTTATTACCCAGGCAAAGATCCGGAAAAAGATTTTGTATAGCAGATTTTTATAATGATTTAAATAACAATCAGCCTGAAGATTATTTGCCAATGCAAGCTGTAACAATGGGAGGATCAGCTAGTGAATATTCACATAAATTATTTAGTCAGGATTCATACTCAGATTATCTATTCTTTCATGGTTTGACAGTCCAGCTGGCGGAAGCACTTGCTGAATATATACATTCTGTTATTAGGATTGAATGTGGATTTAAAGACTGTGAACCAAATAATATAAAAGATATCTTAGATGTTAAATATCGAGGATGCCGTTATTCTTTTGGCTATCCAGCTTGTCCTGAAGTTTCTGATTCTAGAAAACAATTGTTATGGCTTGATGCTGAAAAAATTAATATCTCTATGGATGAAAGTGAGCAACTCCATCCCGAACAAAGTACAACAGCTATTGTTGCATTACATCCAGTAGCTAAATACTTTGGTATTTAAATATTTTCTTGAATCTATAAATTAATCTAGAAAATTAGTTATTCATTTCATCGATAGTTTCCAGTACTTCCATCTGAAACTCAGCCATTGATTCCGAGTCACTCAAATCAATCCCCTCCCCGGCAGCATTTTGAGTTAATTCCTGAAAGTGAAAAGCACCTTCACCTGTTGCCAAAAATTCCATGGCAGATGTTTCTCCGCTCTCGCGAAACGCATCGCAAAGAGCCAAAAAAGCTTCGTCTTCAGAAAAGTCCCAATCCATCGAGGACACATTACTGAAAGAGGTTTTACCTCTTTCCCCCCTGCTTTCGTCAACCTTATTTGCTAATAATCTGAAACTATTTTGCAAATTGATAAATTTGAATTTTCTTTGTTTATCCCAAAACCTCTCCAGTACAATAGATCTCGGGATTATGCTCATTTAATTACCAATTGATTATTCATGACTTTTTTTCTTTTGATTTTGGTAAATTTTATTTTATAAAATTTCATACAACAATTTTTCAAAAAGAACTTATCAGGAATAAATCGACCTGTAGATGCCCATAAATCGTCCCTAGAGAGCCAAACCATTCAGCTAGATTAAAATCCCAGCTTTCATACCTTTGAAGCCTTAATAGGCATAAATTACCTGATTTAGAGAAGTTTATGTTATTTTTCAGGTACTTGGTAATTGATCATTAGTGGGTAGTTACTAAGCTTTTTATTTAATCTTTATGTTTTTGAATATTAATAATATAATTGAACAAGATTTTTTATCAAAGGACTATTTGAAGTGAAGAGCCAACTTATATGGGCTAAAGCTCTTCAAATTAGTAGAAAAGCTGTTAATTCTGGGGCTGTAATTCCTCTAGAAACCCAAAAATATAAAACAAATAAATCATATTGTGATTATGAGTTACGTATTCTTTTTAGTCATATTCCAAGGTATTTAATTGAATATGGTCCAAAAAGAAACCCGTTTATTCCTTGGGATACCAGACTCGAAATAAAATCTGTAAATCGTAAACATACACTAATTCTTAATAAATATCCAGTTCAAATTGGACATATGTTGTTAATAACAAATAAATGGAAACCGCAAAATGGATGGCTTGATAATGATGATTTCGCAGCTATAAAAGATGTTGATAATGATACTACTGGTTTATGGTTCTTTAATAGCAGTAAGGAAGCAGGTGCAAGTCAACCTCATAGACATTTTCAATTGTTACCAAGACATAATAATGAGAGTATTTGCCCTAGATATGATTGGTTCTGCTCATTATTAAATTGTAAAAATAGTAATAATAGTAAAAAATCTCTGATTTCTTCTTCTGTTTCAATTAAACGAAGGAATAATAACTCATATTCAAATTCAAATGACTTATATAGTTCATACAAATCTTTGATTCATGAGATGAAATTAGGTGATATTGATTTAGATAGTAAACCTTTAAAACCATATAATTTAATTATTACTTCAGAATGGATTGCACTTATAACGCGTAAAACAGATAGGGCATATGGATTTAGTATAAATGCTCTTGGTTTTGCAGGATATTTTCTTGGAACAAAAAGATCTGATGTAGATCAACTTATTAAGTTTGGTCCAGAGCAAATATTGAAAGATGTAATTGAATAACTAAATCAGAGTTGATTTAGCTTTCAATACCTGAACTGCTTGTATTCATTTGTTCTTCCAGCTTTGATATTGATGCAGTAATAGCTGCAAGCTTTCTTTCATAGGATTCTTTAACAGAGATTAAAAAATTTAATTTCCTCGCTTGAAAAAATTTTTTTCTTTCGCTCCAATTTTGGGAGGATGTGCAGAAGGCCATCTAAAGTTACTGATTTTTTTAAATAATACTTAATAGAGTTGATCGATGTGGCTATTTCCTAGTTTTTAAACAATGTATCCTAAATTATATTCATTTCATGATTAGTTTAATTATATAAATTCAAAGCTAAAGGTGTGTTGAAAATAAAAAGAGCATTAATATATGAATAGTTTTTAGGATCTTGTGACGGAAGGTGAAGAAAAAGATATTAAGAGAATTTCAATTGATTTACCAATTGATCTTATTGAAGGCGTCGATCGCCTTCGTAAAGAGTGGGGATTTAGGAGAAGAGGACAGGTTTTCGAGAGACTTTTACAAGTTATTTTACCAAAGGATTTAGATGAAGAAATAATTGAAAATGAACAATTAGATTTAACTTATAATGGTATTCATGACTCTATAAGCGATCAAGGTGGAATTGAAAATAGTAAAAAGGAAGAAAAAGCATTAGTGATAGTAGGAAATAAAAATATTGAAATAAAAAATGTAATTGTAAATGATGTCAAAACTAATAATGCAAAAACTAATCAAAAGCTAACTGTCTCTACAGGAATTGAATTACCAGGTTTTATAAGAAAGCAAGCGACAAACCTGAAAAAAAGTTTGAGTAAAGATAAAACTTTTAAAAATATGGAAGATACTTCAATAACCACAATTAATATTGATGATTTGATAAAGGCGAAAGACGCTGCTGACAAACATTGGATATACCTTTATGGGCAAAAACCGACTGATAGTGTAATTGAGGCATCAATGATTTGGCTTGCAAGAGATATCTGGCCCCATGTCGATGGTACAGAAAACATACCTTTTACTTGGAATGCTGCTTGTAAAATGCTTAATTCATATTGCCGTGATTGGAATATCGACTCAGTAACTTTTGATCATGTTGTCATCATGGCAGGTGCTCTCGAAGACCCCTTTTCAACTAAAAACTTAAGGAATAGAATTCCCACTCTTATTCGAAGGTTTGTGAATAAATTCAAACGTAGTCAAAATGTGACTTCGTTCCAAACACTTGAGTCAACTATGACTGTTCACGGTGCTCTAAAGTTACTGGGTTTACCAACAAAGGCGGGATCATCTCTGACTCTGTCATTCATCCGAGACGCATACAAAGAAAAAGCTCTTTCCAATCACCCTGATGCTGGAGGATCAAACGAAAACATGAGAAAATTAAACGAGGCTTATCAACTACTAAAAGATTTATACAAAAATTAGTTCTCACTAGTCTCATGCCTGTCTATAGTCTAGTCCAATAAAGCGAATCATATAAGAATTTGTAGACTATTTGGATTGTGTTTTCATTCATTCTGATGCCGGAGGATCAAACGAAAGCATGAGAAAATTAAACGATGCTTATCGACTACTAAAAAAATTATATAAAAATCAGCTCCAACGAATCTCGTTTTGGTCTAATATTTAGTCTAATAAATCGACTCACGTAAGACTTAATAGAATTAATTCCATTTTTTATGTACGGTTCAAGTTTTTTGATACTTGAATCGCTCGCATCAATTATTTGCTGGTTCTTTTGTGCAAAAAACAAATCAATAGTACTAGAGACGTCCTTCAGTGCATTTTTAAATGCAAGAATGTTTGCGTTTTTGATAAGTAGTATTCATCTATTCTTCATATCTCTATCGCCTGTAAATGTCCATTATTTGTCCATTTAAATTTCCTGGTTTAAATAGCATTGGTATGACTAGCTTTATAATCGTGCATAACTGCTTAATAGACAGTTATGCACGATTATTGATAGTAAATCGACTTAAATTACAGGTGAGCAGAGAATTCAGTTGTACCGTCGAACATTCCACTTCTCTAAAGTCTCTAGTGAGACTCTAAGTGAGTCCTAGATAGATTCTTTGCTGAGATTCGTAAGAATTTAATTTAAATGTTTTGTTTTGAGAATAGCTTCGAGTTATGCCTTTAGCCTTTTGGATTTAGTCAATATTTTTTAACCAAAAGAATGATTGCTATGTAAGCCAATAGATTATAAATATAATTAAAATTTTTATTAAATAAATTAAGTCTAGCTTGTCTCGATTTGTCTCTGTCTTGGACTCTAAATAAGACTCTTCTTGGACTAACGAGACTAGCTCCTTAGTTCGGCGTTTATTTTTTCTTTAAGAGCGGTTCTTACTTTTTCGTGTATTGGATTTATATCTTCTTCTACTAGAGTTTTCTTAGGATCTCTATATTTTATTCTAAAAGCCTGGCTAACTGAATCCTCGGGAATTGAAGATCCCTCGTAGCGGTCTATCAATTCAACTTTCTCTAAGAGTGGTCTTCCAGATTTCTTTATTAGGTTAATTATTTCTAATGAGCTATATTTTTTTGAGTGAATAAGTGCAATATCTCTTTCCATAAAAGGAACAGTGGGATAATCCTTATAAATTCTTGTCCAGTTTGTTTTCCTTGTTGCTGCTTTAATTAAGGAATCAAAGTCCAGAATAAATAAGTAGGTTTCTTTAATTACATCATATTTCTCAGAGAGAGAAGGGTGAATTTGTCCAAAGAAGCCGATACTTTTACCCTCAACAAACAATTCAGAGGTTCGACCCGGATGCATGAAATCTTTGTCGGTAAGTTTCTTGTCAACAGTTTCAATTCCTAGAACTTCAAGAGATTGTTGAAGTTTTCCTCTTGCTTCAAAATAATCTAAACATATTTTTTTTGATGATTTGCCCCACTTACTGATTCGTTTATTACCAGTTAAAGTACCTGCTAATAAATTTGTTTCAAAAAAGTTTTTGTTATCTTTTTTGTATGTCTTTGCTATTTCAAAGATCCAACAACCTTCAGCACCAAACGATACATTTCTCTGAAGAATATTAAGATGTTCATCCCATACATTTGTTTTTAATCTACTAGTCTCAGATAGTAATGGATTTTTTATTATTACAGTATTTTCATCAGTGTTATCAGGACCAACAAGTGATGAAGTCACTACTTCTTGAAAACCATTGTGGATAAAGGAATTTCTTAAACGTCTTTCAACCAAATTTTCAGGTTTTAGTACTCCTGGCTCAAGTGGATCTGGCATATTCGAATCAAAATTATCATATCCAATAAGTCTTGCTATATCTTCTATTAAATCGATTTCTCTTGTTAAATCAGATGATCTGTAAGGAGGTATCTCTACATCCCAGCCAGTAGAATTTGATGTAATTAGGCAGCCAAGTTTTGTTAGAAGAGGCTCAATATCATCCTTATTAAGATAATGGAATTTATTAGAACTATTATTTAAGTGATTATTATCTATGTATCTCAATTTACCTAGAACTTTGTTTATTTTGTCTATTCTAAGATTGACACTAATATCATTTCTAATAAATTCATTATTGACATGAGTCGATATTATATTACCACCTAATTCTAGCGAAATAAGATCACTAGCTCTTATTGAAACTGCAATTGTCATGTTGGGTGATATCCCCTTTTCGTATCTACTACTTGCCTCTGTTCTGAGCCCTATTTCTCTACTACTATTTCTAACTGATCTAGGAGTAAATACAGCTGCTTCCAACCAAACTCTAGTGGTTTTAGCACTTACGGAACTGTTGTTTCCTCCGATAACCCCAGCTATTGCAATTGGTATATCGCAGCATGTAATTATCTTTATATTTTCATTTAATTTATATTCTTTTTTATCGAGTGCAATAAATGATTCACCTTCCCTACCATTTCTAATACCAAAATCATTTTGCATAACTATTCTACCAACTATATTGTCTAATAGATCAGCATCAAATGCATGTAGTGGCTGCCCTTGCTCAAGCATTAAAAAATTTGTTATGTCTACAATAGGGTTTATACAATTTTGCCTTAATGAATTTAATTTGTTAGATATAGATTTATTTATCTTTCCGGTATTGTCTATATTATCTATATACGTAAGTGAATAAATAAAGTCTGCTCCTATTGTTTCTTTTTCTCTTATTTGTGGCTCAAATTTTTCAAATTCTTTATTGAAATTTAAAGTTGGTAATGTTAATTTTGAATTTGTTATTATTGATATTTCTCTTGCTATACCAGCCATAGACATACCATCAGGTCTGTTAGCAGTAATAGCTAATTCAATAATGGTGTCATTCAAACCAAGATAATCGACAGCATTGGAACCAATTGGGGGGATATTTCTTTTACTTTCTTCAAGTATTTCTATACCTTCATTACTACTTTCAATCCCTAATTCATCCAATGAACAAATCATTCCTGCGCTGTCTACCCCTCGTAAATTAGATAATTTTATGTTTAATGACTTTGAAGATAAATAGGCTCCAACCTTTGCCACAAGCACGTGATATCCGGCTTTTACGTTTGGTGCGCCACAAACAATACTTAACTTTTTGGGTAAACCAACATCTACTGAACAAACTTTGAGCTTTTCGGCATTTGGATGTGCTGTGATTTCGTCAACATAACCAATAACAACATTCTTCGCTTGGGCTGATAAGTCTTCAATTGATTCAACTTCAAAGCCTGTCATTGAAAGCTTTTCAGCCAAATCATCAATATCATTGTTAAATTCGACAAGATCTTTTAGCCAAGAAACTGATACCTTCATGATTTGCTCTGACAGGAGTTAAACATAGGTGCTCGAATGAATTTATAAAAAAGGGTGCTTAGCCTAGTAAGATTGTACTTTGTTCCCTAGACTCACAAAAGTTGAGCTAAGTTCATATGGCTAAAAAAGGTACCAGAATAGTGGTCACTTTAGAATGTACTGAGTCTAGATCTGTACCTAGCTCAGAAAAGCGTTCTGCAGGAGTATCTAGATACACCACAGAAAAAAATCGTAGGAACACTACTGAGAGACTGGAACTTAAAAAATTCTGCCCTGAATTAAATAAAATGACCATTCATAGAGAAATCAAATAATCATTTCTTTTTATACACACATTAAAAATGACTAATTCACTATTCAAACAAAAGCTCTCTCCTATAAAGCCTGGAGATCCTATTGACTATAAAGACGTAGAATTATTAAAGAAATTTATTACAGACAGAGGAAAAATCTTACCTAGAAGACTTACTGGGTTAACAGCTAAGCAACAAAGAGACTTAACCACAGCAGTTAAAAGAGCACGTATTATTGCCTTACTTCCCTTTGTTAATCCAGAAGGGTAAGTTAATATTCTATTAATAATAGAATGTGCAATAAAATTATAGATAATGAAGTTAAAAATATAATTTCTAGATTTAAACAAACAAATAATGTAAATACTTCTGTTAAAGACCTTACATATCTTAAAACATATTCAATAGATGATTCTCAAACGTCTGAAATAGATGATGCCATTTCTTTAGAGAAAATATCTTATCAACATAAGTTATGGATCCATATAGCTTCCCCTAGTTCATATTTTGAATATCAGTCAGCTATCGATAAGAGGGCAAGGAAGCTTATTTCAACTGTTTATTTATCAACTAATACTTATTATATGCTTCCTGAAATTTTAATTAATAATGTTTTTAGTTTAAGTGATAAAGAAAAGAGAGTATCATTAAGTTTAGGTGTTATTTTTAATGAAGACGGTAGTATTGGCTCTACAGAAATAGTCCAGAGTATTATTAAAGTAAACTTCAGATTAAATTATACTGAAGCTGATGAATTAATAGATTATGCGCCAAAAGAAGAAGAAGATTTAAGTATTATCTCTGAAATTTTACAAAGTAGAAAATGTTGGAGACAGAATTCAGGTGCCACGGAAATATTAGAATCATTTGGAAAGATTATTGTAGAAGATAATAATCCCTCCCTTAAGATAATAGATCCAACGTTATCGAGACAATTAATAAGTGAAGCAATGATCTTGTATGGAAATCTTATTTCAAATTTTACTAAGGTAAATAATATTCCTGTTCCATATAGAGTCCAACAAAGTATAGATAAAGTTTCTACAGATAATATTCAAGATTCAGATAATAAAGTTTTATATAATTTTGTACTTAAGAAAACAATGGGTAAGACATATTATTCGATAAATCCAATCTCGCACTCAAGTTTGGGATTAAAATCTTACGTGCATGCCACCTCACCGATTAGAAGATATGCTGACTTGTTAGTTAACTACCAATTAAATAGATATCTCAATAATAAAGACCTTATATCTAAAGAAGATATTGAACAAATTATTCATAAGATTAATAATCAAGGAAGAGAAAATATTATGAGATTTAGAGAAGATCAAAAATATTGGATAAATAGATGGTTCGAAAATAATTCTATTAAGGAACATAATGTTATATTGCTAAATTGGATTAATAGATATAAAAACATTTGTATTTTATACTTTCTAGACTATCATTTCTCTACTATATGTAATCTCAAATCAAAAAAATCCTTAAATGTCGGCGAGAGCTTTAAGGTTGAAAATATAGTCAATAGTAATAACAACGATTTAATATTTTTTGAATTAATTTCATTATCAAAATAAGCGTTCATCATAAGTGTGCAAGAGTTTTAAAAATACAATATAATAATTAGAATATATTATTAAAATGAAATACACAATTACAACACCACTATATTATGTTAATGACAAGCCTCATCTAGGTAGTTCATATACAACAATCGCTTGTGATGCAATAGCTCGATTTCAAAGACTAAGTGGAAATACAGTACTTTTTCTTACTGGCGTTGACGAACATGGTCAAAAAATAGAGCGAACCGCAGAAAGTAAAAACCTTCAACCTCAACTACATTGTGATGAAATCACAGAAAAATATAAATTTTTATGGGATAAATTAAACATTAGTTATGATCGCTTTGTTAGAACAACTTCTGAAGACCATGCATCATTAGTTTATCAATTTTATTCTAAAGTTTTGAAATCTGATGATGTTTATATGGGTAGACAAAGTGGCTGGTATTGTGTTGGATGTGAGGAATATAAAGATGTAGCTGAGGATGATAAAAGTCCAATATGTTCTATTCATAAAAAGGAATTAGAATGGAGAGATGAGGAAAATTTATTTTTTAAATTATCAAAATATCAAGAGCAAATTGAAAAATTGATTCAAATTGATGGTTTTATTTCTCCTAAAAGTCGAAAAAATGAAATTTTCAATTTTGTCTCAAAAGGGTTAAGGGATTTCTCAATTTCTAGAGTAAACTTAAAATGGGGTATAAAAGTTCCTGGAAAAAATGATCACACTTTTTATGTATGGTTCGATGCTTTATTAGGTTATATTAGTGGATCTCTTTGTGATCAAAACTCTCCTGATCTTAGCGAGGAATCGTTATGTAACTGGCCTGCAAATATACATGTAATTGGAAAGGATATACTCAGATTTCATGCCGTTTATTGGCCAGCAATGCTTCTCTCTGCTGGTATGAAACCACCTGTAAGTGTTTTTGGACATGGGTTTTTAACACGAGAAGGCCAAAAAATGGGTAAATCATTAGGTAACGTGCTCGATCCGATTAAACTCTTGGAATATGGGGGTATAGATGCGATGAGATGGTATCTTTTAAGAGATATAGAATTTGGTGAAGATGGTGATTTTCAAATGAGAAGATTTGTGGATATTGTTAATAGTGATTTAAGTAATACCATCGGTAATTTGTTAAACAGAACAATTACAATGTCTAAAAAATGGTTTAATGATAAAATTCCAATAGATAATACTTGTTTATCTGAATCTCCTCTTAAAGTTCAGTCAGAGATAAAAATAAATGAATATATGAAATCATTTAAAGATAGCAATTTTAAAAATGCAGCAAATGCAATTATTGAACTCTCTAATAGCGCTAATCTATACTTAAATGATCGTGCACCATGGAAGCTAATTAAAGATATAACAAATAAACATACTGTTGCTCTTGATATATATTCTGTACTTGAATCTTGCCGAATTATTGGAATATTGCTAAATCCTTTTGTTCCTAATTTAAGTATTAGAATATTAAATCAATTAAATATTGATCCCAATACTATAAATTTCCAAAAATCATTACATTGGGGTTTGTTAGATCCTCATAATGGACTACAAGACCCTTCTCCTGTAATGGATAAAATTGAATTTTATGAGAATTCTGTATAGTGAAATATCTACCGATTTATTTTCTGCTAATAATTTCAACTTTTCCTTTTTTTGGGTGTCAAAAATCAAATAAATCTTCTACTCAGCTAGATAATAAAAGCTACATTAACGATTTTGAACTACTTCAGGAGAATCCAAATAATCAAACAAGCGTAAGAATCACTAGTCCTAAAGCCATAATTGACCCAAAAAATAATGATATAGATATATTTGACAGCTCAATTGAATTACTTAATAAAAATGGTCAAGACTTTAAAGTTAAGTCTGGCAATTCAACTCTAAATAATTTAAACAATTCTATTAGAGCTTTTAATAGTGTAAACATATCATTTCTTGACAATCAGGATTACTATATAAAAACTAATTCGTTTGATTGGAATTTAAATACCTCTATTATTGATATAAATGATCCAGTTTATATTAATTTTGATAATACTAGGATAAATGCATCCAATGGATTTTATAATATTGATGCAAGCCTACTTAAGATAGAAAATATTCAATTCAATAGATATATATATAATTCAAATGGTGAAGAGGAGTATCAGGTGAAAATTATTTCTGATTTTGTAAAATGGTTTAAAAAAGATAATACTTTAGTATTTACATCTAACGAGAAACAGGTAGAAACAACTATTAACTTCTTACTTACTCAGTAGTACATATAACTTATCTGACCATCCTGATATCCATTTTTCATCTGAATTGGTAAATGATCTCTTTGACCAACCCCCAACTATTGTAAGGCCTCTATTTTCAAGAGGATAAACAATCACTGCAGGCAAATTATTTAGAACGCCATCAAACTCATCTCTCCCTGGAAATAATTCAGTATTAACTAATGAGATTAATCGTTTTTGATCAATTGATCTTTTACATATTTCTCCAGGTTCAAATATTTTTTCAGATATCAAACCTCTTCTAAGTATTACTTTATTATCCCAATATATTAATATTGTACTAGCTGCCGTTGCAGTAAGTATTTGCTGACTTCCCCACGCCAATTCATTTCTTTGATCGTCAGTTAATTTAGTACAAAGTTCAAAACCCTCTTTTCCATCCAAGCTAACCTTAGAAGGTTGTTTAGGTTTAATTTCAGTCCATAGATAACCTATTGTTATTAACGCTATTGATGCAATTCCTGATATTGTCTCTGCTCTTACTAGAGTTGGATTAACTTGATTAGCAGTTCCAATATTTATAATTGATAAAATTAGTAAAAAAGATCCAAATATTATAACCAAGGTAGAAACTTTATACATTTATCTATTCAATATTTTAAATAAATATATTAATTCTTTATTATACATATCAATGCTTACCTTTATTCTTTAATCACTATAGATATAATATATTAAAAATACAATTAATAGATTTATCCAATAGCTCAGAATATGATCACACCAATAGCCAAAAATTATAAAGGACTCATATCAATTACAGGACCGACAAGAAGTGGAAAAAGTAAATTAGCTGAATTTTTAATATCGGAGCAAGATCCCGTCACTTACATAGCAACATCAAAACCAAGACCAAATGATTCAGATTGGAAAAAAAGAATCGACGTTCACAGGAAGAGAAGACCTGATAACTGGACGCTAATTGAGCATCCAAAAAACATCAGCAATGCAATTGAATCGATTAAAGGAAACCAGTCAATATTAATTGACTCATTAGGTGGATTAGTGGAACAGCACCTTATAAAAGATGACGATCAATGGGATGATTTCCAAATTAAATTTCTTAACTGCCTTTCAGGAGATATTTTATGTATTGTTGTTGTTTCAGAGGAAGTTGGCTGGGGAATTGTACCCGCCACACCAATTGGTCATTTATTTCGTGAACGACAGAGCACCTTATCCTCATTGATAAGTCGCCATTCAAAACAAAGGTGGCTTGCTGTCAATGGCACAGCTATTGACTTAGATAAATTTGGTGATCTAATACCATGAATTCATTAAATAGTTTTCGACCAAGAGTCGCTTTATTTGAACCAAGAATTCCACAGAACACAGGAACAATTGGTAGATCATGCTTAGCCTTTGATATGTCGTTAGATATTATTAAGCCAACTGGCTTTAGCTTTGAAGATAAATATTTAAAAAGAGCTGGTTTAGATTACTGGCCTTATGTCGATGTACATTTATATGAATCATTTGAAGATTATAAAAATTCTTTTAAAAACTCAAGAATTATTGCTCTGACTAAAAAAAGTGGCAACTCAATCTCGAATATTATTTATAAAGAAACAGATATACTTTTATTTGGAAGAGAGGACACAGGTTTACCAGATAACGTTATGAACAAGTGTGAAATAGTTGCGGGTATACCTATGCCTGGTGGTGAGAATAAATTAAAAGCTGGTGGAGTTAGGAGTTTGAATTTATCTGTTGCTTGTGGGATAGTTTGTTATTCAGCTTGTTTGCAATTAGATTTACTAAGTAAATAGTTTTTGTTTTATCCAAGATAGTTACAATATAGGACACCGTCATTAATTACATTAGTATCGTCTATCTCAATCCATTCTTTATATTCGTCATAAAGTGACTCCTTATTCTTACCTTGTAAACTATTAAGACGCTTAAGTGATCCGTTAAGCATTACCTCAACTGCTTGTAAAGCTCCAGATTGCATTGAGGACATATGTGAACTATCTCTACTTATATTTTAAATGATACATATGCTTGCTTCCGTTACATTTATTACACATTGCCAAATCATAGTAATAATTATTTAAATTAGATCAATTAGCTTACAAAGTCTTTAATAAAATCAATACTTGTATATTTTGAATTGACAATAAATTTGATTATATTACGGGATTTACTAATTAACCTTTTTTAGTCAAAATATTATAATCACGAAAGCAAAAGTGATTCAAATGTCAAAAGCAAGCTTGATTGATAGCTGTGAGGTGACTCTTAATTCTGCAATCAAAAGACTTTCTATTCTAGAAGGTAAAAATAAGAAAGCTCTAGAATGTGAGTTTAAAGAATGGATAGATGCTATTGAAAGCGATGATAAAAATTATGACGTTTTATTTGTCAATAAAATTAAATAAATCTGTAATGAATTAGGCCCTAGGATACAAGTCCGGTAATCTGATATCCTAATCGTTAATTATATTGGGATTCTCTCTATCACACTTCCTTGCTGCATTAATTATGATTATTAATGGTATTAATATTACGAAAAAATAAAATGCACAAGTATAAGATCCCAGGAACAGCAGCATTTCCATAATTAGTGAAAAAGAGTGCTGTTGCTAACGAAAATATATCAAACATCAATGTATTATTTACACAACTAATATTATTTCTGAACGTGGCTTATTCCATCGAAAAAGTGTCATTAATAAATGTATTTTGCCCAATTTTTTTTTTGGTGATATTAAAGCTTTTATAATTGATATCTTTTAAATCAATCACCATTTAATAGATATTAATATTTATTGAGTTGAGCTTATATTAATAATTAATTGTATATCTTATTACCAAACTATTTAATTAATTTAGTATCGAACCTAAATAAAACTTTGCATAGATTCTGATAATGAATTATAGTATATATAAACAATGGATTAAAATATGAATCTAATAGGTTTGATACTAAAAAACATTAAAAATCTTTTACCCTATTTTTTATTAATTGTATTGTATTTCTTTTTTATAAATCTTGAAACAATAGAAGAACAAAAAAATAAATCTATAAAGAAATCTGATATTCAGCTTAATGAGGAAGAAACAAGGATAGACGATAAAAAACAAATAAGAATATCCATACCTGTATTTCCATATAGTGAATAATTTTCTACCTAATATTTAATTTAGAAATCCTTTCTTTAAATAAGAATTCTTGCCTTTTTTCTGCTCTAATAATCTGTTTTTTAATTTCGATGCAGTGCTGACAGTTGCAAGTCATTATTGGAGAATTTTTAAGGAAAAAATCTAGAATTTAGATGAATAGTTGTTTTGGTCAACTATTAGGTATAAAAAATTAAAGTAACTTTTTTTTAATTTAACTAAATTTAGTAAAATTTCAAGTTATTATTTAATTTTTGTTTAGTCTCTTGTTTTTTTAGTTACTAATCGGTATTATTTAATTCTTCATTTTTCCCCTGATCTCTATTCTTACTACTAATTAGGGGTAACATCGAAAGCTTAAATAATCTCACCAAATCTGTTAAGCGAAGAGCTAGGCTATGCTAATAAACAATGAATTTTTTACTTTGCGGGTTTGAAACTATTTGATTAATACATTATTTTTAAGAGTGATTTGTTGAGTCAGTAATCTACGATTACAAACTATACATTGGAATTATTAAGGATTCCTTGTATCGTTCTTTCAACGATTATTGAAGATTATTAACTAAAGTATTCTCGAATTTCTTCTGATGTCCTCAAACCATAATTTCCAGAAACTCTATAGATAATTAATAAATAGTTTTTATTATTGAATACTTTTATTATTGAATATTTTTATTATACACGATAATGCTATAATACATAACGTAATCTCAAAGTGAGATGAATAGGAAACTATTTAATTTAAAGTCCAATAACAAATACTCATTAATTGGTCTTGACACAAAAGCCGCACTTGCAATTCAAAACCATTTTCGATTAAGCAATTATCAAATGCTTGTTTTGAGTTGGTTTAAAGGAATATGGACGGGCATTTTGCTTTCACTAGTCCTACATTCATTTATAAGTCATTGAATCATTTAAAACAATTTATAAAAAAATATATTTTTATATCTTTATTATCAACGAAACTCAATTATTATATAGATCTAACCTCATTAACTATTACTTAATATCAAATAACAGCTTGAATTACATTAAAAAAAAAGTTTAGTTGTTTATAAGAAAGTTTTTAGAGCGTGAGATTAGAAAATAAATAGCATTTTGATTTTTTAAGCAAAATCATTTTTTTTAGCGTAATACTAGATAGAAATAGATTTCGTCTTAAAATACATAAAATTTGTCTAGAATACGTAGTCAATATCAATTGTAAGTAATTTTATATTAATAGTTTTAGGGCAAGAACCTATTCCTACTTTATTGTATTTTATATTTTTATTCTTTCTGATTTGCTATTTCTACAATAATTTCATTAAACGACAGAAAAATGTATATTCAGATTAAAAATACTATTTTTTAGTTAGATGATTACTATCAAGTAGTTAAAACCCTACCTCCAAAAATCACCCATACTTGTTGAAGATGTTAGATTTATAAAAAATGGTAAAAGCTTTATTTGAAAACCAAGTTCTCATGACATTTATCATT
The DNA here is from genome assembly GCF_059772345.1 of Prochlorococcus sp. MIT2308. NCBI lineage: Bacteria > Bacillati > Cyanobacteriota > Cyanophyceae > Synechococcales > Prochlorococcaceae > Prochlorococcus > Prochlorococcus sp. MIT2308. Next base: position 345,647 of record NZ_CM186283.1, read on the forward strand.
GCTGGTTTTTGGATCATACCTGGAATTCTTTTTACTTCAGCAACTAATCGTAAGTTTAAAAATCGACAAAGGGAAAGTCAACTCAAAAAAATATCTAAGCTCTATCCATAGTTATTGTATTTTATTTTTTAAAACAATTCAATTTTCATATTTAACTAAATTTATAACTTATTTTATAACCATATAAAAATATTTTTTTTTTTTTTGCATATTGATTTTTTTATTTATTGATGTTTGAAGTTTGATTAGTCTTTTCTTTAACTTTTTGGCATTCGGCCAATGAGAGGTTCGCTTCTATTTGGGCCAAAACCTGTTGGAGTTCAGCTGTTTTATTCAATGAGTTCTCAGCCATGGACCTAAGTTTTTGAAGTTCTATAGATGCTGTTTTCATAGACAATGTGAGAATATGAATTTTTCCTTATAAGCATTAGATAAGTAACTAATGAACTAATAGGAAGAATACAAGAACAAATTTGCCAAAGATTTTCTAGATGTCAATAGTTAGAATCAAAATCAGTTGATTAATCAATAGTTGACTATAACTATTGATTAGTAAGTGTAAATTAATATATCCTTAGATTTCTTCCTCAAATAATATATAAGATATAATACTAATATTATTTGGTACATAAAAAAGAACATAGGTATGTTTCCTACCTATGTTCTTTAATTGAAAAAATTAAGTAAACAGATTCAATAAAGCCTAACTGTCTTTTCCTTTCTTTTCAGAATCAACTGGTCTAACTGGCTTAGGCAATAGCATGATAAAAATCTAATGTCTATTTTATTTATAGGTGTTTTTCAAAATTCGTAAATAAGAATTATAAGTTTGAAACTTCTTGACACAAGGGAAACTATTTTTTTTGGATTTTTCTGTGACCTTTTGATTTTCTTCTCTAGAGAGGTTCGCCTCTAGTTGAGCTAACGCTTTTTGGACTTGAGCAGTATTAGTAAATGCAGCGTCATCATTTGAACGAAGCTTATGAATCTGATTTGATTTGTTTTTCATATCGCTGAAAAGCTAACATTTGAGCTTTGGCATTGGATTTAAATCTAGAAACCAAGACATTTACACGCTTTTATAAAGCTAAAATTTTATTGGTGATGAGATATTTTATTATCAATATTTGATGGGGAGTTGATCTATGAAAGATGATTGGAAACCTGAAGATTCTCAAATTCTTGTTGATGCATGGGAAGATATCAAAGACTGTGCTGAAGCTATCCAAAAAGATCTAGCTTGTCCAGATGTAACTATTTCAAAAATGTTGAGGTCTGTAGCTGAAACCTTTGATAATACTGTTGAAGATTTTCTCGATAAGGCGGAAGAAGATTGGGAAGAAGAGAAATAGTTGTATCATTGAGATATGATTCCAGATTTCTTTCAATCTCCTGATCCAGTAAGTCATACTGTTTTATGGAAATCGATTATTGGCTTATTCATAGTTTTATTTGCTACTTTTGTTGGAGTGGAAGTTAGGGTTGGAAAAGAAGATGAAGAATCCTAATAAATAATTTTAAAAAAAAATAAATAATTAAGACTTTTATTATTATTTAAAGCAAATAAATAGTATCAATTAAAAAATTAATCTGAACATATAATTTTAATATTATTTATCTATAGTGTCGAAAGTCTCTATTATGCCTCCATGGTTGTCACTGCTTAGCTCTGCTAAGAGGAAAGAATCAAAACTTGATTCTTCAAATTGGATTCAATTATCCACAATAGGAACAGACAATACACCAAGAGTTAGAACAGTAGTGTTTAGAGGATGGAGTAAATCCTTTGAAATGTTAATATATAGTGACAATAGAAGTCAGAAATTTGATGAATTAGCATTGAATAATAATGTTGAAATATGTTGGCTTTTTTTTAAATCAAAATGCCAATTTAGGTTTCGAGGAAAATCAACAATTGAATCGAGCAGTGAAAATCTTAGTCATTGGGATCAACTAAGTGATAAATCCAAGCAAATGTGGAACTGGCCAAGTCCTGGGGATCCATTTGTCTTTGGACAATTAAATGACATACCATTTAATTCAAAGCAAGAAATATCAAATAATTTTTCTATTTTGAAAATCGAAATAATTCAAGTTGATCAATTGGTTCTTCGTAACCCAGTTCACATAAGGAGAAGATGGATAAGAAATAATGAATGGATCGAGGAGCGTATAAACCCATAAATAGTTGAGGATGACGAAGCTTGCTGTTGGGGAAGCTTCTTTATATTACGATCACCCTCTAGATACACATAGCAATTTTCTTTAGTAATAGCAACATTTAATAGATCATTAAAAACATAAAAAATCGCAATAATAAGATATGAAGCTTCGGTTTTTTAATATTATATAAATTAATTGTTCTGATTGATTACATAAACTATTCTTAATAAGTTTAGGTTTGTATTTTCCTTCTAATAATGTTTTTTCTAGGTTTTACAGTAATCAAAGAATAAACTTTCTAGTATTTCTTGTCTCTTTCCTTTACAAACTTAAGAAGTAATATGAGCTATTTTTCCTAATTCAATATTTTATGATATAGCTTATTTAACTATTTTATATATAATTTTTTTATACTTTTAATAAGTGCTTTTTTCTCTTTTTAATCAACTCTCCTGGGCAACAGCTTAAGGGATACATGATTTTCAATAAATTCAATAACGTCAGCTTCAATAGTTTTTCTTTATTCAAAGACCTCAAAAAAAATTTGATCTAAAGATTTCTTCCTTAGATGACCATCCTGAATTATTATGTTGAATGATACCTTATCAGTTCACATTTGATTACTCTGGTTCAAGGAACTTTTTTCTTTGTAAAAGCTAGGGTTAATCTCATATTTGTTATGGTTGTATCCCCCAGTCAGTGTAGCTCAGCCGGTTAGAGCACAGCATTCATAACGCTGAGGTCGAGAGTTCAAGTCTCTCCACTGACATTTGATTATTAGATTAAAGAAATATCAAACAATGATGTTGCTTAATTTTTTGTCTAGCATTTTTATTTCTATTTGTAGTATTAAGATTGGTTTTACTATCAGTTATTAAACAATAGTTACTATTTCATGTCTATCTGATTAAGACGTTCTTTGAAGGATATAGATGAAGAGCCGTCATCTGAATTTGATTGATCACTTGAGAAAGTATCGCTTTGTCGAATCGTTGTATTATCATTGGTTTGGTTATATATAGAAAAATTCTTTGAATTATTAAAACTAACATTAGAGTAATTGGTATTGTTATCAATGTTTTTATTGGAGTAGTTGGCTATTGATGTATTTTTGTGCTGCTCAACATTTGGTTTATTTTTGAAATCTTGAATACTCGTCCTAGTTTGATCTACTTTTAAATTCTTTTTATTATTTAAGGGATACTTTTTAACTTCACTTCTTAATTGATTTAACAATTTAAAATGATTTGATGAACTGAATTTTTTAACAAGGGATGGATCCCAACTTATTGGTTCATTCATTTTTATTGAATATTCTCCTTTAGTTAGAGAGACAAAGTTTCTTTGGTCTTAACATGATAAATTATATGGAGGAAAAGGGGAAGTTCTCTACCCTCCAAACCAATCAAAATACGCATCAAGTTCCATGACGACAAATGAGTGCCTAAGGGTAGGTATGCAAGCACCAGATTTTGCTGCTACTGCAGTCGTTGATCAAGAATTTAAGGACATTACTCTTTCTCAGTACAGAGGAAAGTATGTGGTTTTATTTTTCTACCCTTTAGATTTTACTTTCGTTTGTCCCACTGAAATTACAGCATTTAGCGACAGATATAGCGACTTCGCTAGTAAAAACACAGAAGTTTTAGGTGTATCTGTTGATAGTAAATTTTCTCACCTAGCTTGGATTCAAACACCCCGAAATGAGGGAGGTATAGGCGATATTAACTATCCTCTCGTATCCGACTTGAAGCGTGAAATTACCCAATCTTATAATGTATTAAATGAGGATGGAGAAGCTGACAGGGGTTTATTTATAATTAACCCAAAGGGAGTCATCATGCATTCAACCATTAACAAGGCACCTGTTGGTAGAAATATCGATGAAACTCTAAGAATTTTACAAGCATACCAATATGTTGAATCTCATCCAGACGAGGTTTGTCCTGCAGGCTGGACTCCTGGTGACAAGACTATGAAAGAAGACCCTAAAGGAAGCAAAGAATATTTCTCTGCACTCTAAAATTAATATTTTATAGTTGATTATTTTGCAGAAAGATAGGAGTTAAGTGAGTTGATAACATAATCAGATTCAAGTGTTTCATTAACTATTAATTCATCAACTAATGTATCCATTAAAGTAATTTTATCTGATAACAGATCAATAGCATCATCCAGAGCTTTTTTGGATATTGATATTATTTGCTTGTCAATAGCTTTACTTGTATGTTGAGAATATTCTTTTATATTTTTCATAATATCTTTTCCTAGAAATATTGAATCTTTTTCAGAATCATAAGCAATTGGACCAAGGTCTGAAAAACCAAATCTTGTAACCATTTGGTTAGCCCAATAGTAAACATTCTCTAGATCCCTTTGCGAACCTTGCGTAACTTCTTTAGATCCAAAAACAACAATTTCGGCAGCTCTCGATCCGAGTAAAATTACAATCTTGTTATAAATGTAACGTCGTGTTAGGAGTCCACTATCAATAGTCTCCTCATCGGGTGTGAAATAAGTCATTCCATACATATCACCAAGAGACTTAAATAATGATATTTTTTCTAATTTATCCTGAGATGGAAGTAATAAAGCTACTAATGTTTTACCAATAATTTGATATGCAATCTGTCTTTTCTTCGCACTATTTGAAAGTGGTTTTGCTAATATACCGAAACATGCTTTTTCAAGAGCTTTTTCTATATCAATAGAACTTATTTTTAATTTATTATTTCTGGCGGAATATATTGCAGCCTCATTTAAAAGATTTTGTAGATCAGCTCCTGAAAAACCCGGAGTCCTAGTTGCCCATTCCATGAGATTAACAGAATCACATAGAGGTTTCGTTCTTGCATGGACAGACAAGATTTTATGCCTAGCTTTCCTATCAGGTAGTGAAATGTCGATACGACGGTCAAATCTTCCAGGCCTTGTTAAGGCTTGATCAAGAATATCAGGCCTATTTGTCGCTGCAATGACAATAACACCATTATTAGTTTTGAAACCATCCAACTCTGTCAGTAATTGGTTAAGTGTTTGTTCTCTTTCATCATTCCCCCCTCCGATTCCAGCTCCTCTTTGACGACCAATTGAGTCAATTTCATCAATGAAAATTATGCATGGTGATTTTGATTTTGCACTTTTAAAAAGATCTCTGACTCTTCCAGCTCCAACACCAACAAACATTTCAACAAATTCTGATGCAGAAATGGAGAAGAATGGAACATTTGCCTCTCCTGCTATTGCGCGAGCTAATAAAGTTTTACCATTACCGGGTGGTCCAACTAACAAGACTCCTTTGGGAGCTTTTGCGCCAAGTTCATTGAGTTTATTTGGATTTTTTAAAAATGTTACTATTTCTATTAACTCATCAGATTCTTCATTTAACCCAGCTACATCATCAAACGTGATATTTCTGATATCATCTTCTTTAACTTGAGAGGATCGGCGAGAAAAACTCTGCATGTTATTTAACAACTTGGAGGATCTTTTAATTAGAAATGAAAGCGATAAAATAAATATAAATGTTAGACCAAGCCCAGTAATAAAACTGGCTAAACGCTGTTCTGATCTAATATCTTTTACCGTAAGTGGAACACTATATTCCTCAGATAGTCGGAGAATTTTCTGATCATTGTAAAATATTGGAATTACCCTCTTCTCTGAGTTTCTAAATTCAACTATAACCTCTCTTCTTTTTGGGATTAGAATAATAGATACTATCTCACCACTTTCAATATCCTTTAATAATTTACTATAACTATTAATCATTTGATTATTAAATTTATAGATTCAAAAGTATTTATATATAACTATAGTCAAATTCTAAACTAACTAGAGCTTTTAAAGAAAAAAAGACAAGTCGTTGGTTTTTGTTTAAAGGTATTTTGTTAAATTGGTACTTGACGTTATAAGATATTAAATTGTTAATGTTGAGTTGAAATGGCGGTACCTAAGAAAAAAACCTCTAAAGGAAAGAGAAACCAAAGACATGCAACATGGAAAGGCAAAGCTGCTGTGGCTGCAGAAAAGGCTTTATCTATAGGGAAATCAGTTCTTACTGGAAGAGCGCAAGGCTTTGTTTATCCTATGGATGAGGCATCAGAGGAGGATTCTGATTGATTTACTTAAGAACCAAGTTTAAAAGCTTCAAGAAGAAGGGCATAGGTTGAGCCAATTCTGAAATTATTAATTGAGATTATAATTACTGATAAATTACCATATTTTGACAATAGTGATGATCTTATAAATAACTCCATAATGATTAATATTAGAATTGCAAGCAATATTGTATTGACAGATTTATCTAATAAATAAGAAAGTATACTGTTAGTAAAATAATAACCAAAGAGTAAAGATAGAAGAAGAACACTTCTTTTACTCCAAGAATCAGATATTAGAGGATTAATAAATGTAAAAATAAAATTAATCATTTTCCTGAATTTAGTTTTCTGCATTTTTATTAATAATAGCTGTCAAATATTCATAATCTACATTATTACTAATTAAACGTTCTCCGTAAATTAATTTAGAAGGATTTTTTATATTTCCAAGGCAATTAACACAAGCATTAGCTTTATTAGATATATTCTTTATAGAGCTTGTCCAAGGTGGCAGTGTCAATAGGCAACTAAGATTTGCTGCCTTGGCAGCCTGAACACCAATTGTAGAATCTTCAATTGCTAGGCAATTTACCTTAGATTTCTTGCTTAATTGAACTGCTAAATTATATGCATCTGGAAAAGGTTTGTGTTTACTAACATCTTCATAAGTAATTATTCCGGAAAAAAATTTTAATTGCGAACTCAACGAAGCCTCTAAAAAAGGTTCCACGGAATGTCTACCGCTGGTCGTAACAATGAATTGCCCTACATTAAAGTTGGCTAATTCATTAATTAGTCTTATTACGCCTTCTCTTACTTTAATCTCTCCAGATCGAATTAATTTCTCGTAATGTATGCGCTTTCTTGATTGAATTTTTGAACATTGGCTATCAGTCAGTTTGCTGTGTATTTTGTTTCGATAGTAGATTATTCTTTTTAAACCTCCTGAAATTTTTAGAAGTTCCAAATATTCTTTCTCGTTCCAGTTCCAATCCAACTCATAATCTTTAAAGGCTAAATTAAATGCAACTCTATGCCCACACAACTCAGTATCGGCTATTGTTCCATCTACATCCCAAAAGACAGCTTTTAACTCTTGCATGTTATTTTTGCATAATACAAATATAATTCTTACTAGCAAAGAATCAAACTAGGTTAAGCTTTTGAAAACAGACCATAATAAAGTTAAAACATGGATATTACCAAAACCAGTACAAGAAAAAGAAAAAGATAATTGCTCTTTAAACTACATTTTGCAGAAAGTATTAATTAGACGAGGTTTTGATTTAAATAAGGAACTGGATGACTACATAACACCTAAAGAACTTCCTAATCCAGAAATTCACTTCAATGAATTAAAAAAAGCAACAGACAGAATAATTGATGCATGTAATAGAAACGATAAAATCGCTATATGCGGAGACTATGATGCTGATGGTATGACAAGTACTGTCCTGTTAGTTGAATTATTATCTCTACATGGCGCGAAGGTAACCCCATATATACCTTCAAGACAGGAAGAAGGTTATGGCTTAAATGTAAATATGATCTCTGATATTAATAGTAAACAAATAAAATTGATTATTACAGTTGATAATGGTATTTCAGCCTTTGATGCAATTAAAAAGGCAAAAGAATTTGGTATTGATTTAATTATTACAGATCATCATAGAATTCCTGATAAAAAATTAGATATTCACTCATTAATTCACCCAAGCAATACTCCTAAGGACTCCCCCTATAAATATCTTGCTGGTGTTGGAATAGCATACCTATTAGGTAAAAACATATGTAATAAGCTAAATTCTGATATCAACAACACAACCGCAAATGTTCTTTTTAGTATTGGAACTGTTGCTGATATGGCTCCCCTCAAAGGAGCAAATAGAAAATGGCTTAAAGACTTTTTGCCCAAAATATCTAGCACAAATAATAAAGCAGTCAAATCTATTATAAAAAAACTATCAATTAATCAAAACGACATAACATCAGAAGATATAGGTTATAAGATTGCTCCATTAATTAATTCCGTTGGTAGAATTGATGATCCAAAGATAATAATAGATCTTCTTACAAATAAATCTAAAGAATCTATAGATAGAATTGCTAATAAGTGTTTTGATATTAATAAAGAAAGAAAAAGACTTACTGCCCTAATAGAAGAAGAGGCGCTTGAAATTGCAAAGACACAATATTTTAATGGTACCAAGTTTCTTGTACTCACTAAAAGAGAATGGCACCCAGGTATTATTGGAATCGTTGCTGCGCGAATTGTTGAAAAGTTTAATTTACCTACTGCCATACTCGCGTTAGCAAGTGATGGAATATATAGAGGCTCTATAAGATCTAATTCCCGATTAAAAGTAAATCTAGCGTTAGAAGAATGTAGTGATCTTCTAATAGCTCATGGTGGACATTCTGATGCCGCAGGATTTTCAATAAAAGATGAAAATATAGTTAAATTGATGGCAAAGCTCGACAATATAGCTAAAAATGAATTTAAAAATATTGATTTAAATAAGGCTATAAAGCCAGACGCTTACATGCGTTTTGTTGATATTAACCATGATTTTTATAGACAGTTATTATTGATGGGTCCTTTTGGAATTATGAATCCAGCCCCGATTTTTTGGACAAGGAAATGTAAAATTACAAATATCTCCCAACTTAATGGTGGCCATATAAAGATGACTTTAAATGATGGTACTAGTTCAATTAATGCAATAAAATGGAATGAAAATACTAAACTAAAAAAAAATGAATTAATTGATATTGCTTTTTATGTTCAGTTGAATAAATGGAAACAAAATAACAATCTACAATTAAATATTATCGATATAAAAACTCATACTAAAGTTATAGAATTAAAAATACATAAAAGAATTTATAAATGTCAATTAAGCGATAATAGTGAAGTCTTAATAACTAATACCAAAGGCGAATGCATCAGTTCAGACTTTTCTATGAACTCAACGAAAATTAATAAAAATCAGTTAGCGTTTGCTAAAAAGATTCTTGCTTTTGCTGAAATTGCACTTGGCAAAGCTTCCTAGGGATTTATACACCTCTTCTGTAGAAGATCAATGCGATGATTGCTGGTCCTGCAAGAAATACTGCTACTAGAGGCAAAAGGTTTCCCATGATGATTTAAAAAACTGAAAATATTTTACTAAACAATCAGACTTTACTTCACAATAATTAAAAAATATTGATCTTAACTCATATCAGGTTGTATTTTTTGATATTGAGGACCTTCTCCGACTACAATAAGCAGAGGCACTAAGAACATTGATAGTGATTTTTTCATAAATTTAGTAAAGTAATCTTTGACCCTGAAAAAAAACATTAATCATACTGAGATTATTAATAGCTTGATCATTTTCAGTATCTATCTAATATAGAATTAGTGATAAGCATAAAAAAAAGATAACATCACTTAATTGGATGTAATGGGTAATTCAAACTCTCAACTCGAAAAAACTGACACAAATGATTCAACTTCCTTTTTAAGTATATTAATAACCACTTTTAGTACAATATTTCTGGCTGAGTTAGCAGATAAAACACAACTTGCCACATTAATGTTATCTGCTCAGTCTGGCAGACCATTAATTATTTTCATAGGTGCTGCACTTGCACTTATCACAACAAGTCTTCTTGGAGTTCTTATCGGTAGATGGATCGCAAATAAGCTTCCCAGGCAAAGGTTTACAGTTCTTTCAGGGGTAATTATGTTAAGTTTGGGTATATACCTGGTAACACAAGGTTTTATTGACTTTATGCAAAAATAGTATTTGTAAAAAATTTATGATTCTAACGCTTCTTTTTACAACTTTTGTTACTGTGTTTCTAGCTGAGATGGGTGACAAAACACAATTAACAACAATAACTTTAAGTAGTACGACCAATAAGCCATTAGCAGTATTTATAGGATCCTCATTAGCCCTCATATTGGCTACTCTTTTAGGAGCCTTAGCAGGAGGCTCTATTGCAAACCTTGTTCCTGCATTCATACTCAAACTGCTATCTGGAATAGTATTCTTAATTATAGGTATTAAGCTACTAGCAAAAAGCAAAAAAGAATTTAGTTATGATAGCTAGTAAACCAATTCTTTTTCAATAAGCAAGTCTTTTACTTTAAAGACCTAAATAAAGTTTAATTAATTAATTAGCCATCCTATTATGACATCAGTTTTACAAATATTAGACAGTCTTGATAGAGAAGGTGGATTAGAAGTATCTAAGTTAGAAAAGTCTTTAAAGCTTACCAAGAAACCTGATAGAGATAAATTACAGATAGCAATCAAGGCTCTTTCAAAGCTAGGTATAGTCGAATTTATTAGTGATGATAAGCTAACGGTTAATAGTGATATTGGCTTGATAAAAGGGAGAGTCCGCTGTAGCAGTAAGGGGTATTGTTTTGTTGTTAGAGAAGATCAAGGTGAAGATATTTACATCAGAGAAGCTAACTTGAATAATGCCTGGCATGGTGATTCTGTTATTGTATCAATTACAAAACAAGGTGTAAAAAGAAGAGCACCTGAAGGTTCTATCCAATGTATATTAAATAGATATAATGATACTTTGCTTGCAAAGATAGAATTAGATAAATCTACTGGGGACTTAAGGGCTTTCCCTTTAGACGATAGGATTCCAGTTATTATTGAGTTAGAAAATGAAAAAGAAAAAAGGGAGCCAAGTAAAGATTATATTTATGAAATAAATATAATAAAATATCCAATAGCTCAATTTAATGCAAAAGGATCAATAATTAGAGAATTACCTATAAATGCCGGTGTAGAAGGTGACATAGAATTATTACTTTCAAAAAACAACATATCTAGAAAAATAAGTCCACCAAAAATAGCTCCTAAGAAAATTCCCATAAAAGGTAGAGAAGACCTAACTACTCAACCTTCATTATTATTTGAAAGTTGGGAATCTGAGAACTCTCCATCATTACCAGCTATATTTGCGCAGCCAAATGAAGGGGGTAATAGAATTTGGATTCATTCTCCTACAGTTTCCGAAAGGATTAATTTAGGTGGAAAACTAGATCAATTTCTTAAAGATAAAGGAGAAATTATTTGTTTAGGAAATAATTGGCTTGATTTTCTAAATGAGTCTTTAAGGTCAGCCTCAAAATTCAAACTTAATGAGGTAAATGAAGCTATTTCTTTAATGGTTGATATTAATAGTGATGGGCATGTAATTGATTGGAAATTTAGCACCAGTATTATTAAGCCAATAAAAACTATTACGACAAAACACCTAAAGACTATTGCTAATAGAAAAGCGACATCCAAGTCAATTCCAATTGCACTTAAAAACATTAAAGACAATCTAGAGGTTATCTATACAATTTTACATACATCAAAACAAATTAATTCAAATAACCACTCATCCATCAAATTAGACGAAAAAATTCCTCATTTAGAAAGACTAAATGAATTACATAAAGCATTTCCTGGAAGAGACTTTCACGGATGGTCTAGAACATATAATTGCATTGACCCCCAATCAATTATTGATATATATATTAGGCTCTCTAATAATATTTTGGCCAAGCATCTATTAGGATATAAGTTACCATTTATTTACAAAGAGCGTGAGGAAATTGATTCATCCGCTATTAACGAACTAACTAAATCTGCACTAGCTTTAGATAATAATATAGACGTTAATATTGATGGTTCAGTTACAACATCAGAATTGATAAAATCCTTCGAATCTAGTTCTGAGAAGAAGATCCTTCATAAGCTTCTTAAACATATAATTCCAGGAATTCATTTAAAACTTTACAAACCTAATTCTAATATAGAAACAAGTGGTTTAGATTCTGAGATTACAACAATTAATATTGAATCTCCTTGGTGCTGCCCAACATTAAATTATTGGAATATATTTAATCAATTTATATTAACTTCACTTTTAAATGATGGTAAAAATAAAGCATCAAGTAGAAGTAAGGATATCATTGAGTTAGGGAAAAAAGATAGTTGGAAAGATTTAAATTGGGATGTTTTATCATCTAAAATTAGTGAAAATATTAATAATTATTCAGATATACGTTTAATTCATAATTTAAATGAAACCAGAAAAAAATCTAAAACATTTAGAAATAATCTTATTTCAATTGCCCAAGGTAGAGAAGCCCAGAGAATTGTCGGTAAAGAGGTAGAGGCGATAATAACCGGAGTACAAAGTTATGGTTTTTTTGCTGAAATAGAAGATTTAACAGCAGAAGGTTTAGTACACGTTAGTACTCTTGGTGACGATTGGTATGAATATAGATCTAGACAAAACCTTTTAGTCGGAAGAAAGAGCAAAAAGACATATCAACTTGGCCAAAAAGTAAATATCAGGGTTTTGAAAGTAGATATACTAAAAAATCAAATTGACTTAGAGCTTGTTAAGGCCAAAGATATCCAGTCAATTAATAAAAATGAAATCAGTGTTTTTTCTGAATCTGAAAATTAAAATTAATGAATAGTATTGTAATTGCAATCACAGGAGCTTCTGCTATGCAAATAGGGGAGCGCTCAATTCAATTATTATTAGAAAATAATCGCTCTGTAGATTTAATACTCAGTAAAGGCGCATATGAAGTTGCTAAAAGTGAACGTAACATTAATATTCCAGTAGAACCAAAAGCTCAATCTGATTATTGGAGAAATCTATTTAGTGTTAAATCAGGAAAGTTGAGATGTTATAGATGGAATGACCATTCAGCCTCAATTGCAAGCGGAAGTCACAAGACAAAGGGGATGGTAATTGTCCCGTGTTCAATGGGAACATTGGGTAGAATTGCTTCTGGTTTTTCTTTAGATTTAATTGAGAGATGTGCCGATGTTCATTTAAAGGAAAACAGACCTTTAATTATTTCTCCAAGAGAATCTCCATTAAATTTAATTCATATTGAAAATATAAAACGTTTAGCTACTGCAGGTGCATTAATTGTGCCACCAATTCCAGCATGGTATACAAATCCACAAACTATTGATGATTTAATAGATTTTATTGTGGTTAGATTGTTTGATTCTCTTGGTGAGGACTTAAATTATATAAAAAGATGGAATGGTCCAAATAAATGAAATTAAAATTATTTACTAAAACTATACCATTTCTATCAACCTTAGTATTAATATTTTTTTTATATAATAGTAATCAGAAAGAAAACACAAAATTAAGAATACTTATTTGGAATACTCCTTCATACTCTTTAGGAACATATCTTGCAGCCTCGACAGGAATTGGATTTATAATTTCATATCTATTCACAACTAGTCTAGCAAATATCAATAAATCTATTAAGAATAAATCATTAGAGTATAAGTATCAAAATTCTAACGACGATAGAAGTCAATATAGTGATTCATATTTCAAAAAATCTGATGAAAAAACCTTAATTGAAAGAGATATGAATGATCCGTCACCTACAGTAAATGCTCAATTCAGAGTGATTGGTAAAATAGAAAGATATGATACTGTTGATAAACATAATAGAGTTAAATCTGATACTGATAATGACTATGAAGAATCAAACTTTGATCGGGATGAGAAAAGTGAATCTTATAATCCAGGTACTAAAAACTTCTCTGACTGGAACGATAATTCATTTTCAAGCTGGTAGATAAAACAAAAATATTTTTAAACAATAATAACTCTTCAATCATCTTAAGATTTTTGCTAATATAAAGTTATGGAAAACAACAAACAAGTCCAAAAAATTGAATCCATAAAAGAAGTAACTAATGCGGTATCAGCATCGGCATCGAATATAGAAGCATCATCAATTCCGAAAAAACCAGTTAAACCTCCTAAACTTGAGGATAAACCCTTTGATGAGTTTATAAATAATCATTTAATTCCTGGTTTAAAGTCATCTATAGAAAATAAAGGTGTATCAGTAATAGATTTGAAACTAATACAAGGTAGTCGACCAGTCGTAGGAGGTAATTGTTGGATGGTTTTTTGTGAAATATCGGAACAAAGAAGATTTTGGCTTTGTTTTAATAAAGAAATATTAACCTCAGATAAGACTATATTATTAGCAGAATCAAATTCAGATCCAAGCGTTGTTGAATCTTTTCTGATTGATGAAAAGAAGACTACATTACCATTATTAATTTCTAGAGTACTTCAAAGATTAAATGGTCAAAAATGGATCGGCGCGAACTGAATATTTGCTCGTTAATATCATTTACTCTTAATTTATTTTATAGCTTCGATCAATAAATAAAAAAAAATATTTCTATGTAATCTTCAAATACACGGTTAAGCCAATCAAATGCCATAATAAGAAAAAAAAAATTGACTAACTCATTACTAACTAAGCAAGATGCAAATTTGTTATTTCATACATTTGAGGCAACATTAAAACCAGAAATAGAAGATTTATTATCTCTAGGAAAATCAGCGGGAGCTGACCTGATAGAAATATTTCTTGAAAAATCAGACAATCTTTCGCTACTAGCCGAACAAGATGAGATTTCTAATGTAAGCCCATCATTTGGAATTGGAGCTGGTATTAGGGTTTTTCTAGGAAAAAAAGATGGTTTTGTTAGTACTAATGATTTATCCAAAGCTGGTCTTCTCTTTGCTTTAAATCAAGCTTTAGGGATGCTAGGTCTAGTCTCTGGATCAATAACTAACCGTAGTTTCGATGGCTTAGCAGATTTTAAGGATTTTGGGGCAAAAAAGAATGATTGGTTAACTCATTCACCAGGGCTCAAGGAATCAACTCATAAACTTTTGCAAGCTACTAAAATTCTCTCTCATAGAAATAAAAATCTACAGGTGAGAAGAGCTAGTTACTCAAGAAATTGGCAAGAAGTTCTCGTTGCTGCCTCTGATGGTGTTTTTGCCAGGGATATTCGGCTTCATCAAACCGTTGGTATGAACGTAATCGCACAACAAGATAAAAATAGATCGACTTCTTCCAGAAGGTATGGTAGCTCTGGTAATCCTGATGATCTAAGAAATTGGAATATCGATCAAAGTGCCAATGAACTAAACGAGAGTGCTCAGAAAATGCTCTATGCTGGATACGTTGAGGCAGGTCAAATGCCTGTTGTCCTTGCAAATAAATTTGGAGGTGTCATATTCCATGAAGCTTGTGGTCATCTTCTTGAAACGACTCAGCTTGAGAGAGGTACATCACCTTTTCATGACTCAATAAACAAACTAATTGCTCACGAGGCAGTAAGTGCAGTAGACGAAGGACTTTCAAATCATGCGTTTGGTTCAATATCTATGGATGATGAAGGCATGGAACCTCAAAATACATTACTAATTGAAAATGGAATATTAAAACAATTCCTTTCTGATAGAGCTGGTTCTCTAAGGACTGGTCATCCTAGAACTGGTAGTGGTCGGAGACAAAATTTTTCGTTTGCTGCTGCAAGTCGTATGAGAAATACTTACATTAAAGAAGGCAATTATTCTCCTGAAGAACTAATTAAAAGTGTTGATAATGGACTTTATTGTAAGTCTATGGGTGGAGGTAGTGTTGGTCCAACTGGTCAATTCAACTTCTCAGTTGAGGAAGGTTATTTAATAAAGGATGGAAAGCTTGACCAACCTGTTAAGGGCGCCACTTTAATTGGTGAGGCAAAAGAGATACTTCCAAGAATTTCAATGTGTGCTAATGACCTTGATCTTGCAGCAGGTTTTTGTGGATCTGTAAGCGGAAGTGTCAACGTTACTGTAGGGCAACCTCATATAAAAGTTGATTCAATAACAGTGGGAGGGCGCTAAAATGACTGAATCACTTACTAATCAACAAAGATCTGAATTAAATCCTCAACTACTAAATAATATTTTAAAAGAATACATTCAAAACACAGTAATAGAAAAATGGGATTTGGGAGCATCATTAAGTAGAGATATTTCTGTGCAAGTTCAGCAAGGTAATGCAAAACAGCTAAAAGGCTCTCAACGAAACTCAATGACATTGAGAGTATGGAATAAAAATAATCAGGTTGGTATTACAAGCACTTCTGACTTGACGAGTGAAGGCATAAAAAAAGCCATGAAAGGTGCCATTGAAGCTAGCCTTTTCGGTAACGAAAAAGAATCTCCAGAATTCTCTCCATTAGCACAAACAGAATTAAATGAAATTGAACAAAAAGTATCGAATTCTCATTCAATTGACCACTTACTTAAAATCCTTAAAAATGCAGAAAAACAATTAATCGATACTCATAATTCAATAAATTCTGTTCCATATAACGGATTAAATGAAACTTATATGGAAAGAATATATATTAATAGTGAGGGAGCTAGAAGGCATATGAAACTAACACAATCTTCTATATATTTATATGCAAAGGCCGAGGAGAGAAACAAAAAGCCAAGAAGTGCGGGTGGTATCAGAATTAATTCTAATTTAGAAGAACTTGATATAGATTCTTGTATTAGTGAAACATCAGAAAAGTTAATTAGTCATTTGAAATATAAACCCATAGTGACAAATAAGTATCTGATTTGTTTTACTCCTGATGCCTTTCTTCAATTAA
The DNA here is from genome assembly GCF_059772345.1 of Prochlorococcus sp. MIT2308. Lineage (NCBI taxonomy): Bacteria > Bacillati > Cyanobacteriota > Cyanophyceae > Synechococcales > Prochlorococcaceae > Prochlorococcus > Prochlorococcus sp. MIT2308. Next base: position 362,433 of record NZ_CM186283.1, read on the forward strand.
TCAGTGCGTTTAGTTCAATGTTTAATGCAAGATCAATTATTGATGGACTTAGTTTAATGGGTGAAGATTCAATAGGTAATAAAATCTCCGTCTCTAATTTAAATATAAGCGACGAGGGCCTTCATCCTGAAAACGTAGGAGCATTTAGCTTTGATGGCGAAGGAACTCCCACACAAAACATTAACTTAGTAACTGATGGTGTACTAACTAACTTACTTCATTCAGAAGCAACAGCAAGAAAATTTGGTGTTAAACCCACAGGGCATGCAGGTTTAGGAGCTAAGGTATCGGTTTCTCCAGATTGGTTAGTTGTAAGCAAAAGTCAAAATTCAATTGATAAAGATGAAACTCTAAGTGTTAAAAATACACTCAAAGAATATGTATTAATTGATGAACTATCGGCGATACATTCTGGAGTAAAAGCTAGTCAGGGTTCATTCTCTTTACCTTTTGATGGTTGGATTGTTAATGATGGTAAGAAGACATCCATTGAAGCTGCAACTATTGCAGGTGATATCTTAAAAGTTCTAAAGAGCATCGTGAAAATTGAAAATGAACAGATCGTTACCCATCAAGGGATCAGCCCCCATGTTTGGGTTGAAAACATGTCAATAACCGGCGAAGCGTGAAGATAGTTTTTTGGGGAACACCTAAATATGCTGCCGAAAATTTAATAAATATAGTAAATGCTGGATACGAAGTTATTGCTGTAGTTACACAACCAGATAGAAAGCGTGGACGCGGAAAAAAATTAATACCGTCTCCAGTAAAACAAACAGCAATAGATTTAGGTATACGTGTTCTGTCAACAACATCCATAAGAAAAGATCAAAATACAAGGGACATACTCATAGGTTTGAAAGCAGATATTTATATTGTTGTAGCTTTTGGTCAGATTCTTCCAAAAGAAATTTTAGATATTCCTAAACTTGGTTGTTGGAATAGTCACGCCTCCTTATTACCTTTGTTGAGAGGCGCAGCTCCAATTCAGTGGAGTATTCTAAATGATTATAAAAAGACAGGTATATGTATTATGTTAATGGAAGAGGGGTTAGACACAGGTCCGATTGTTGAACAGCAGGCCACGGTTATAAATGATTTAGATAATCTTGAAATACTTACTAATAAACTATCCGAAATTTCATCACAGTTATTAGTAAAATTTCTAAGAAAGCTAACTCTATTAAATTGTTTAAACAAATCAACAATTCTAGAAGAATTAAACGCTATTGATCAATCACAATTAAATTTAAATCCTACTTATGCAAGACAAATTGAAAAAGAAGATTACTTAATAGATTGGAATCAAAATGCTAGAACAATAATAAAGAAAATAAATGGATTATATCCCAACGCTTACACACTTCACAATGGTAAAAGAATTAAAATACTAAGTGCAAACAATGTTTTTCATAATGAAAAAAAATTTGATTTTAACAATACAGATAATGAATCAATGGTAAATAATATACCTGGAGAAATTATTATGATAAACAAACAAAATGGACTAAAGATAATGGCTAATGATTATGCAATCCAAGTAACTTATGCTCAACTGGAAGGGAAGAGGGCTACAGATAGCTATACTTTATCAATTCAGGCTGACCTAAGAGTTAAAACTATATTAGGAAACTAAAGATTATCGATTTTAATCTCTTTATTTGAAAAACCCCAAAGGAAAACGCATAACATCACTAAAAAGAATAAATATTCAGGTATGACTAATTTGTATAAAATCAATTGAATAATTAACTTTAGTCCAATAATGCCAACTGCAATATAACCAGCTTTTTCTAAATTAATATATATTTCTAGCCACTTTATAAACAATCCTGATGTAAACCGTAGTGCTATAACTCCAATAATTGCTCCAGTAATAACCAAAAGAAATTGATCGCTTATTGCTACGGCTGCCGTAATACTGTCTATTGAAAATGCCAAATCTGTTGCAGCCAATAAAAGTATAACCCTAAATAATGAACTTATAGATTTGGGATTATTATCTATTTCATTACTAATTGAGATATTATTATTTATAGTAATAAATTTCGATAAAGATAGTGATATTAAATATATACCACCCACTAACTTAACTGGCCAAAAATTTAAAAAGAATTGTGCAGTTAGGATTACAATTATTCTTAATAATAAAGCAATAAAGATCCCAATATTCAGTGCTTTTTTTTGAAGTTCAATATTATTCAAATTCTTAGTTATAGAGGCTAGAGCCACTGCATTATCAGCAGAAAGCACAAGCTCTAATGAAATTATAATTGGCAAAAGGGGAGCTAGTTCTACCCATCTATCGATACCATCAAGTAAGGGAGTTAAGGATCTAAGAGATGCTGAATCCATTAAATTACAAAAAAAGAGCTATTAGCACTGTCTGTTTGATATATGTTAACTCTAATGTTTCTAATTAGTGCTATTTCAAAAAGGTCATGAGAATTGAATCAAAACTATGTCACGTGTCTGAGATTAAAGTCATTGTTAAAGTATCTGGTTGGGTCAATGATCAAAATCTAGGGAGTGCACTGGCTGAGGGCTTAACAGTAGAGGATGCAGAAGACAAAGCAATCTCTAGGTTACATAAGAGGTTAAATAAAAAGACAACTAATGAGCAAGGATTAAAGAATATCAATGAAGATCTAATTAACACTCCATTGAGAGTAGAATTGCCTAATAGTAATAAAATTGAAAAAACAAATATCTCTAAAGAACCAAGTGATTGGAGTGATGAACTAACAGCGATAGATGCAGAAATTGTACGCCTAAAATGGTCTAGAGATGATGAAATTAATTTTCTAGAGAAAACCTTTGGTTATAACAACCGGGGCAAAATAACAAATTATAATGATATTGTAAAGTATCTTAATCTATTAAAGAAGTTAGATAAACCCACTCAGACTCAATTTGTTGCAGACAATATTAATACTTTAATAAGAGAATCTGACAATATACTTAGAGACTTGTCGTGGGATCATATACAGGGAAGAGAATATTTACTAAGGGAATTTAATGTTTCAACTAGAAAAGAACTAAATGAAGAACAATTATTATCATTTGTCGAAAAGCTAAAATCAATTAGAAATCAATCTTAAAATTATTAGCCCTTCTCAACACGACAGATTAAATGTTAAGGTAATCTTGAAGATATATGTAAAAGAGAAATAGTGTCTTTAGAGTCAATTACTAGTTTTTTAGAAAATCATCCATTAACAAATGAGTTAATTGAACGAACAAATAGAAAAGATAGATTAATATTAACCGGAGCCTCGAGAACAGCAAAAGCCTTAATCACTAGTTCACTTGCTAAAAAAGATGCAAAAGTATTATTAGTAATTGTACCAACTTTAGAAGACGCAACTAGATGGTACCCATTAGTTAAAGATTGTGGCTGGACTAAAACATGCTTATATCCCACGAGTGAAGCTTCTCCATATGATTCAATACAAGTAACATCAGAGATAATATGGGGTCAATTACAAGTTATTAGCGATATATTTGAATTAAAAGAACATGAGAATATCGCAATAATTGCTACAGAAAGATCGTTACAACCACATCTTCCTCCATATGAATATCTTAAATCTATGTGTATTAAATTAAAAATAGGAGATGAAATAACGCTAAGTAATTTATCTACTAGACTAAGTGAGTCTGGATATATTAAGACTAATAATATTGATCAAGAAGGAACTTGGGCAAGACGTGGAGATATAATTGATATTTATCCAGTTAGTAGTGAATTACCAATTAGATTGGAGTTGTTTGGTGACCAAGTAGATAAGATTAAAGAATTTGATCCAATATCACAAAGATCATTAGATAAAATTGATAATATTTGTATTACTCCAACAGGTTTTGAACCACTAATTATAAACAAACTTATTTCCATAAATGATAATGTCATATCAACACTTTTTCATGATGATGAGTATTCTGAGTTAGTCAATTCAAAAAAATTACTTTCTGCAAGAAAATATCTAGGTGTAGCATTTGAAAATCCATCATCATTACTAGATTACTTAGACGAAAATCCATTTATTATTGTTGAAGAAAGGCTACAATGTTTAACTCATGGAAATGCCTGGATAAAAATAGTTGAAGATAGTTATAATGAAGAAGTTAATGGTTTAGAAAGTTTAAAATCAATAAATAATATATTTAAACCAAACCTTCATAAAGATCTTAATCAAATTTTTGAATCTCTTAATAATTATAAAGGAATTGATTTAACAGACTTGGAAGATACTAACTCTAAAAGCAATGTATTTAATATTTCAAGCAAAACCCATAAATGGTTACCAAATCAATATGGAAAAATAAGTTTATCATTAAATGATTTCATCAAAAATAAATATTCAGTTTGGATAATTTCAGCACAGCCAAGCCGTGCAGTTTCTCTTCTAGAGGAACATGAATGTATCTCAAAATTTATAGCTAATAATAATGATATTAATGGTATTAACGGCATTTTAAAAGACAATATACCTGTAGCAATTAAAAATAATAATGAAGGCGAAATAGAGGGATTTTATCTCCCAGCATGGAAAATCGCTTTATTAACTGATAAGGAATTTTTTGGTCAAAATAATTTTTCAAGTACTGGATATGTGCGTAGAAGGAAACAATCTCAAAGTAAAAAAATCGATCCGAATAAGATGAACCCTGGTGATTATGTCGTTCATAGAAACCATGGTATAGGCTTATTTCAAAAAATACAGAAGTTAAGCATTAATGGTGAGTCAAGAGATTATTTGGTAATAAAATATATGGATGGGAAATTAAGCGTAGCAGCAGATCAACTTGGTAGTTTATGTAGATATAGAAATTCAAATTCAAAGACTCCTACTATCAGTAAACTAGGTGGCGCAAATTGGAATAAAATCAAGGAAAAAGCAAAGAGATCTGTTAAAAAGGTTGCTCTTGATTTAATTAAGTTATATGCAGAAAGAAGTAAAGAAAAAGGGTTTAAGTTTCCTAGCGATGCTCCTTGGCAAAGTGAATTAGAAGATTCATTCCCATACGCGTTAACACCAGATCAGGCAAAAGCAACAGCACAAGTAAAAGCTGACATGGAAGCTGAAAAGCCAATGGATAGATTAGTCTGTGGAGATGTTGGATTTGGTAAGACAGAGGTAGCAATAAGAGCAATATTTAAAGCTATTACTTCAGGCAAACAAATAGCTTTGCTAGCCCCTACAACTGTATTATCTCAACAACATTGGAGAACTATATCTGATCGATTTGCACCTTATCCAATAAGAGTTTCACTATTAAATAGATTTAAAACTATTAGTGAAAGAAAGCAAATAATAAATGGATTAAAAAATGGACAAATTGATGCTGTTGTTGGGACACATCAGCTCTTAAATAAAAAATTAGTTTATAAGGACCTAGGTCTTCTCGTTATCGATGAAGAACAAAGATTCGGTGTTAATCATAAGGAAAAAATCAAAGAGTTAAAAAAAAGCGTTGATGTATTAACTCTATCGGCAACCCCAATACCTCGAACGCTCTATATGAGTCTTTCTGGTGTACGGGAAATGAGTTTAATTACAACACCACCACCATTACGGAGACCAATTAAAACTCATTTAGCACCACTCGATAATGAAATAATTAGAAGCGCAATATCACAAGAGATTGATAGAGGTGGTCAGATATTTTATATAGTTCCTCGAATAAAAAATATAGATGATGTAGCAGAAAAATTAAAACTAATGATTCCAAATGTGAAATTATTGATAGCTCACGGTCAAATGGAAGAAGGAGCATTAGAGAATTCAATGCTTGCTTTTAATGCTGGAGAGGCTGATATTTTGCTATGTACAACAATTGTTGAAAGTGGATTAGATATTCCTAGAGTTAATACTATTTTGATTGAGGATTCACATAAATTTGGCCTATCACAACTTTATCAATTAAGAGGAAGAGTAGGCCGTAGTGGTATACAAGCACACGCATGGTTGTTTTACCCAAGCAATGAAAAATTAAATGAAACTTCAAGACAGCGCTTGAAGGCCATAAAAGAATTTAGTGACTTAGGAAGCGGTTATCAATTAGCAATGAGGGATATGGAAATAAGAGGCGTTGGAAATATTTTAGGTATTGAGCAAAGCGGGCAAATGGAAACAATAGGTTTCGATTTGTATATGGAATTATTGCAGGAAACAATCGCTGAAATTCAAGGACAAGATATACCTACAGTTGACGACACACAAATTGATTTACCAGTTACGGCTTTTATCCCTGGTGATTGGATAACAGATCCAGACGAAAAAATAAACGCTTATAGGTTAGCTACACAGTGTGAAACCAATGAAGCCTTACTTCATTTTGCTAGCAACTTGATTGATAGATATGGTGCATTACCAAAGGCTGTTGAATCATTAATTGAAGTTATGAAGTTAAAAATAATCGCTAAAAAGTGTGGTTTTTCGAGAATTAAGTTGTCTAAACCAAATCTTGTGCTTGAAACAATGATGGATGAGCCAGCTTTTAAGGTGCTTAGGAATGGATTAGCTAGTCATCTTCACGGAAGATTTATCTATAAAAAAGGTGATAGGTGCTCGACAGTTACTATAAGAGGTCTGGGTATATTGGATAGCGATAAACTTCTAGACCAATTGAGTGAATGGCTAAAATTAATGAACTCCCAAATAAATAGTTAATAAATTCTTAAATCAATTCCACGTTATTAGGCATGTCAATCTTTCAATTGGTTGATAAAAACGCTTTCAAAGGAAAATATTGCTATAGTCACCAAAATTTGAGTATTTTTACCTTGGGTGAAGTAATAGATATTAGTACTAACCAATACGGACTAAGTCTTTTTAGTGGAATGATTAGTCTCATTGCTATTGGGGTATATACGCTTTTAACTGTTGACACAGGGAACGATGATGATGATTCCGACTCAGGAAGTGGTGGATTAATGCAACCAGTTAATTAGCGAAAATTCATTTAGATATCAGGTTTGAAAGTTTTTCTCTAAAATCACCTTTAGGAATTCCACCCTTTAGCTCACCAATTATTTCGAATTCCCCCTCAGGATCATTAACTAGCAAATAAGTTGGCCATCCCATACCTTCTTTTGTAGGATATTGTTTTAATAATATTGGCCTATATTTTCTGTAAACCACTGTATCTTGAAGTTTTACGCTAATAAATTCAATACCTAATTCATTTGCAACTTTAGAATCGAAGAAACTCATCCTGTGACAGGTTCCGCAATCTTCGGAACTAAATTTAATTAGGGAAAAGGACATAACAAAATTTATATTGATCTAATACTAAACATACATATTAATAACAACTAGTTCAGTTATTAGTCTTATTGTTTCTTGCAATAATTGAAAAGAAAGGATCACCTTCTGCTGAATAAAACCCAAACAGCTTATCTTCATAGGTCTTTTCATTATATATTTTATCGACTCTCCAGCCGTTATCAGTAAGAACACTCTTTATGTATTCAATTCTATTTTCCTCAGAAGAATATGTCCATATATTTGGAGCTTTGGACCAGAAAGCACGATTGGTGAATGATATTATCAATAATGAATCAGATTTAATTATCCTTGATAGTTCTAATGAAACTTTTTCAGGATATTGAAGATATTGCCAACCCGCAACAATTAATCCAGCATCAATTGATGAATCTTCGATTGGCATGTTTTGTGATTTATTTAAATTTTGTACCCAGAATTTATCAAGTCGGTTATTTGAACGCAATTCATCTTCATTCATTCCATGACCAATAACTTTTTTATATCTCATTTTTAATGGTAAATGACTAACCCAACTACTCATTAAATCTAAAATTACGTGATGACTAAGAAGATATTCTGAGTAAATGGTTGTAAGTCTAGTTCTAAATGAATTGCTAAGGTGATGAACATATCTAGGCTGGTGATAAAAGATTTGATCATCACTATTATCAATTTTCTCTCTATCATTAAAGGAAAGCTTCATTACTTTAAATTTTTTTTATATTAGCTAACTTTTATTCTTTCGGTGAATATTAATAGGCTAATAAGTATTTATAAAATGGCAATGTTAAAAAAATATCTAAATAATAATTAATTAATACAAGAAATTTAATATATTTAGTCATGAAGTACCATAAAAAGAATGAAAAAGGATAATTAGAAATAAACTGTAAATGTCTTACTCATTTTGTTTTGATAAGGATTGATCGGTTTTAGTTGTTTCTATTATCTCATACTTATCATTTGTTGGGACATATACTAGTATGGAACAAGAAAATAAAAATATAATGATTGAAAATAGAAAGTTGATATTTGTATTAGAATTTGATAAGTTATTAGAAATATATTTTTTGCTAAAGGGCAATTCCTGATTAATATCCCATTGAATACTAAACCTAGAATCAAATCTTAAAAGATCTAAGCATCTTGTTAGGTCAGATAATTCAGAGTCATCTAAAATAATCTCTAGAGGATTCACTCCTTCTTTTGTACTTTTAAGTAGTAATTTATGACTCATACCGAATGGAGATATTGTGATAATGTTTTTTTTAGAGACAAATGTTTTTCTAATACCAGAGATATAAGATCTTGAGTATAGAAATATTACTTGCATTAAGTTATCAAGATGTTCCTTTTCTCCCTCAAGTAAAGGTGATCCTATGATTTTCAATGACCATGAAGATAAAATTCCGATTGTATTTTCCGAGTCACCATTTGATACATCGGGCATTCCCGATATTTTAAGGGATGAAGAGTTTTGATCAAATCTATAAGACAAATTAATCATTTATAAATTCTATGATTGTTGATACAAAGAGGCTTTCAAACGATTAGCTCCTCCTTTTCCACAGGACAATGAGAGTATGACTAATAACTCTCGGAAAAGGTCATTTTTATCTTCATTTAACAATGATGCAATATAGCTACGTTTTACATTCATCCTTTCACGAATAAGTGACTTAAGACGTGAATTAAATAAAGACCAACGCTCTTGATTAAGTGTCTTTGGCTCTTTTGAAGAAAGTAATTGCCTAATAATGGGGTAGAGATTTTCTGCCATAGAAGATATAAGTTCAACAAGGGAATCAATTTGCTCAGAAGATAGAGATGAATATGTATATGTATTCCTTAGAGGATTGGTGCATCTCATTTTCCAAAATTGAACTCTATTCGAGAAATCATCTGACAAGCCAATATTTTTGGCCTTTAGTAAAAGGGAATCAGTTGCATTGATTTGAAGTGTCTCAATAACCAAAATCAAAAAATCAACTTTTCTTGATGCATCGCTTGCGAGCACGCAATTAAAAAAAGGGTCACCAATAGATTTATCTTTATGCTTTGAGCCATTATTGACATGCGTAGAATTTAAATTGGATTTCTTCATACTTTAAATAATGACAGGAGATTGTTGATTGGCTAGCTTTGTTGTTAGTTTGAAAAAATCGAACAAGAATAATTTCAAACCATAGACAAATTGAAAGAATATATAAATGAAATAAAGATTTTCCAAAAGATGGAATAGTCTTCAAAGATATAAACCCAATAAATAAACATCCAAAGATATGGTATAAAGTAATGTTGCCTTTACAAAAGGCGATATCTTCTATTAAACCAGATTTTATAGCTGGGATTGAATCAAGAGGATTTATTTCAGCATATGCTTTAGCATTTACAGAAAAGGTTGGATTTATTCCTATAAGAAAAGCTAATAAGCTACCAGGTAAGGTATTGAGTGCTAATTATCAGCTTGAGTATGGTAAAGATAGATTAGAAATCCAGAAAAATCATTTGAAAAAGATAGTAGAATTATTGTAATTGATGATTTACTTGTGACAGGATGAACTGCAAATGCAGCAGGTAAATTTATAAGCAAGGCAGGAGGCGATTTGATTAGATATGCTTTTCTTGTTTAACTTATTGAACTTAGAGGTTGGTATAATTTAGATTCTAATTTGCTAATTGAAAGTATAATCTAGTATTAATTATTGTTTAACCACAAAAGTATCAACTTAAGTTGAGAAATTGTGATTAGACCATAACTCCACATAACAATAGGTAGTGGAGCATTATTAATAGAAGATCTTTTCAGTCCTAGTTCCAATGCACTCTTGCTTATCCCAAGTTTATTAATTATAAAGTTGCAAAGCTCATCAGAAGCTGGATTAATCTCATTATTAAAATTAATCATTTTATGTATGATGATTATAATCCATTTGTCATTAGATTAAGTACTTGCTTTCTGATTAAACTTGATTTTCTTAAAAACAAAAAAATTAATTTCCTTGCTATAAAAAAGATATTAACATTACTCCTTGAATATCTTACTAAGCTATCTGTCAATATAGAAATTATGAATACATCAAGAAACCTAGAAATTGAGTATAAAAAAGGAATAAAAGAATAATTATTTTTAAAAAAAGGTATCGACACGATATCTGAGAGGCACTTAACATCTCTCCAGCATAGATTTAACCCTTGGCCACCTACAGGGTGAACTTTATGTGCAGATTCTCCTACATAAATATATTTACCTGAGAAAAATGAATAGTTAAAGACAAACTTTATAGGAAAATAACCTAGCTCGTCAATTATTGTGTCTGGCTCAATACCATAAGGAAGAATTGTAGATATATAATCTAAAAATAATGATTTAGATAAACTCTTATTAAGTGTACCTTTTGCTATTGATTGACTACATATGATTTGAAATAAGTCCCCTCCAAGAGGTAAAACAGCAAATGGGCCTTCTGAGTTTAATATTTCAAATGCTTCATTAGACTTAGCTCCTCTTAATAAAACCCTAGCAGTAATACAAATTTGATCATAATTATGATTAAAGGATGGAGTTTTAAACTTTTTTTTAATAGCTGAATTTGATCCATCTGCTGCAACGATTAAATCGTAATTATTTGTATTAGGTATAACCGATGTAGGAATTTTATTAATATTATCAATCTTTGATATAAAATCTAATATTGATAACATCAGATTTTTGTGTTCTGCAACCCATCCTACAGCTGAATATTTTTGATTATATATATCTAAATCATTTACTAGAAATTGGACCTTTTTATTTAATTCATAATCAATAACATTTAGATATTGAAAAGGGACTAGATGAGACTGCAGATGAGTCCATATTCCAAGACTTAATAGTATTTTTCTAGAGGAATGTGTTATCGCGTATGTTCTATCTCTATTTACAAGTTCATCATCAGACAATCTTTCATAAAGATCAACTCTACAGCCAGCATTTGCTAATGATATTGCTGCTAGTGATCCAGTTAATCCGGAACCTATAATTGCTATATTCATATTTTTATTATATCAGTTATTACAATTTAAAATTAGTTAAAAATTCTCATATTAACAAATTCCTCAAATGCAGGTCTGAGAAGAAATGGATAAGTACCAACCCATAGATTAATTTCTGGGCACCAGGCATCGCTTATTGCTTGAATCCTATCGAAGTCTTTTCTATTACTAAAAACTACACAGTTAATTCTCATTCCTTTAGTTAGTATATTGAACTTATTTTGAAATGGAAAACTTATATTACCTATAAATCCATCTTCATCCTCTATATCCAAAACCACCCATTTTCTTTTTTTCTTTAACACCTCTAACCTACCATCTTTATTTGCTTGTTCTTGTTCAAGTTCGACCCTATCCTCTACATAAACATCAGAAATGTAACCATCAACTAAAGCTGAGAATGAGAAACTTTTAAACTTAGAATTTTTTCTACTAGCTTCAAGTATTGGTCCCCACAATATGTACAAAAGAAAGACAACACCTAGTACCAACCATAAAGAGTAAAACTGACTAGTTACTTGACTTTGGCTAATGAGCAAAGTAATTACACCTCCAATGGCGGAAATCATAATCCTTTGAAAAATTTTCTGGGGATTACCCAAGGCTGAATTAAATTGTTTCCCTGTTGCTACAGAGGGGATCAATTTATTTATTTCATTTTGCTTAATTGGAAATAACATTTGTATTAATAACTAAAGTATTTTCTCTAGTCCATAAACTAATTTATTGAATGATCTGATTTTTTTGACGACTAATAGCACTCCAGGCATGTAAGCAGATCGATCAATAGTATTGTGAGCTAACTCATAAGTCTCCCCATTGGATCCAAACATGACTTGTTGATGAGCAACAAGTCCAGGTAATCGAACCGAGTGAAGTCTCAAACCACTAGGACGGGATCCGCCTCGAGATCCTTCGAGAGATTCTTCTTCATCTACCAAAGATTTGTTAAATGTTGATCTTTGCTCCTCTATCAATTCAGCTGTTTTTATGCAGGTTCCGCTTGGAGCATCAGCCTTTTTGTTGTGATGCATTTCGGTAAGTTCCGCGAACTCATAAAAACGAGCAGCCGCTGCTGCTGCTTGCTGAAGTAAAACCATACCAACTGAGAAGTTTGGAACAATTGCTGAACCCAGAGATGCTTTTTCTGCAAATTTAGAAAGATCATCTAATTGATCTGGTGTTATCCCTGTTGTACCAATTACAGGATGGACTCCATAAGCAATGGATGTACGGGTGTGCTTATAGGCAACTTTTGGATGAGTGAAATCGACTAATACGGCGGCTTTATTTGAATTATCGTTTGGGAAGTTTTGACTAGCAGCACATAATGAGCCTTCAAAATCGCTTGAAAGAAAAACATCCAATGGCCCCAAACCTATTAATGAACCTATGTCTTGACCCTCTTTATCCTTCTGAGTATCAATTGCTCCAACAAGTTGATAATCATTGGATGAATTAATTGCTTTTATAACTTCAGATCCCATTCGACCTAAAGCTCCTGCGACTAAAACTGGTATTGATTGATTAGCAGAACTCATTGGATTTTTTTTTTACAATCATATTTGATATCGCTTGTAACACGCATTAACTAAATAACACACTAAAGGGCCACTGAACACTAGGCTTGGTCGAATTCCGATAGAAGAAAAGATGTTTACACAGGTTCGCTCAGCCAATCGCAGAGTTTCACCTGTCGAGAATCACAGCCATAAAGCAGTGATGAAGGCTGTTTATGTGGTTCTTGAGCCTCAATATCAAAATGCCCTTACACAGGCTGCAAACTCATTAAACGAGCAAAATGGTCCTATTGGTATTGAACTTAATGGGTATTTAATAGAAGAACTTAGAAATACAGACAATTATGAAAGCTTTAAAAAAGATATAGAAAAAGCAGATTTATTCGTAGCTTCATTGATTTTTATTGAAGATTTGGCTCAAAAAGTCGTTGAAGCAGTTGAACCTCATAAGGAAAATCTAAAAGCGGCGGTGGTATTTCCATCAATGCCTGAGGTTATGCGATTGAACAAATTGGGCACTTTTTCAATGGCTCAGTTAGGTCAAAGCAAAAGCATCATTGGTGATTTTATGAAGAAGAGGAAAGAAGCAGGCGGGGCTGGTTTTCAAGATTCGATGTTAAAGCTTCTAAATACTCTTCCATCAATTCTTAAGTATCTGCCTGTTGACAAGGCTCAAGATGCTCGCAGTTTTATGCTTAGTTTTCAATATTGGTTAGGAGGTACTCCAGATAATCTAAGGAACTTCCTCTTAATGCTTGGAGATAAATATGTATTCCCAGAACTAACTTTAGAACAAGAACAAATTCAAGTTGCGGAGCCAGAGGTTTTTCCAGATTTGGGAATTTGGCATCCATTAGCTCCAAGCATGTTTGAAGATAAAAAAGAATATTTAAATTGGATAGCTTCTAGAGACGACTTATCAAATAAGGCGAAAGAAGGTCCAGTAATTGGTCTTGTACTCCAAAGAAGTCATATTGTTACTGGAGATGACGCCCACTACGTTGCTGTAATACAAGAACTGGAGTATCGCGGAGCAACTGTCATACCTATTTTTTGTGGCGGATTAGATTTTTCAAAGCCAGTAAACGAATTTTATTACGACCCAATAAAACCAGATCAACCAATTGTAGATGGTGTTGTTTCTCTTACTGGTTTTGCACTTGTAGGGGGGCCAGCAAGACAGGATCATCCAAAAGCAGTTGAGGCATTAAAGAAACTCAATCGACCTTATATGGTTGCACTTCCACTGGTTTTCCAAACTACACAGGAGTGGGAAGGTAGTGATTTAGGTCTTCATCCAGTTCAAGTTGCACTTCAGATTGCTATTCCTGAATTGGATGGTGCTATCGAGCCAATAGTTTTATCTGGTAGAGATGATGCAACTGGCAAAGCCCACACACTTCAGGACAGAGTCGACGCAATAGCTGAGAGAGCTATTAGATGGTCATCATTAAGAATTAAAAAACGTGAGCAGAAGAAATTAGCTATTACTGTTTTTAGTTTTCCACCTGATAAAGGAAATGTTGGAACCGCTGCTTATTTAGACGTCTTTGGCTCTATTTATAGAGTTTTAGAAGAAATGAAGGAAAAAGGCTATGACATAAAAGATTTACCTAAGAATCCAAAAGAACTGATGGAGTCATTGATTAATGATCCTGAAGCATTACAAGGATCCCCTGAGCTCTCAATAGCACATCGAATGAGCGTAAAAGAATATGAAAAATTAACTCCATATTCTGACCGCCTTGAAGAGAACTGGGGAAAACCCCCAGGAAATTTAAATAGTGACGGACAAAATCTTCTTATCTACGGAAAAGAATTTGGGAATGTTTTTGTTGGAGTACAACCTACTTTTGGATATGAAGGTGATCCTATGAGATTGCTCTATTCCAGAAGTGCTAGTCCTCATCATGGTTTTGCAGCCTATTACACTTATTTAGAAAAAGTTTGGAAAGCTGATGCTGTCCTTCATTTTGGAACTCATGGATCTCTTGAATTCATGCCCGGTAAACAAATGGGTATGAGTGAGACTTGTTATCCAGATTCATTAATTGGAGGTCTGCCTAATCTTTACTACTACGCAGCAAATAATCCTTCGGAAGCAACAATCGCAAAAAGAAGAGGATACGCTTCAACAATTAGTTATCTAACTCCCCCAGCTGAAAATGCTGGACTGTATAAAGGTCTAAAAGAACTTGGAGAGTTAGTTGGTTCTTATCAGCAATTAAGAGAAAGTGGAAGAGGAATTCAAATAGTTAATGCAATTGTTGAAACATCAAAAAAATGTAATCTTGATGAAGATGTAAAACTACCTGAAAAAGATGCTTCTGAATTAGAAATTGATGAAAGAGATTTGGTGGTTGGAAATGTTTATAAGCAATTAATGGAAATAGAAAGTCGATTATTACCTTGCGGCTTACACACTATTGGAAAACCTGCCACTGCTGAAGAAGCGATTGCAACCTTAGTAAGTATTGCATCCATAGAAAGGGAAGATGATGGAATTAGATCCTTACCAGGTTTGTTAGCTGAATCAAAAGGAAAAACAATTGAAGAGGTCTATGAGGGTAATAACAAGGGCAAATTAGAAGATGTTGAGCTTAATAAATTAATTACAGAAACATCAAGAGAGGCAGTTGGTTCAATGGTTAAGTCTCTGACAGGAAGAGATGGGAGAGTAAATATGAAGAAGAGTATTTGGACACTAATTGTTGAGTTCTTAAGAGGTATTGGTTTCTCAATCCCATCACCATGGCAAACATCAGCAAAGAAAGCAGGTTTTGAGAATGTAAATGCAAGTTCACTTGATAAATTATTTGAATATTTGAGATTTTGTTTAGAACAAATATGTGCTGATAAAGAAATGGAGAGCCTTTTAAAAGCTCTCGATGGAGATTATGTTATTCCTGGCCCGGGTGGTGATCCTATTAGAAACCCTGGAGTATTACCAAGTGGTAAAAATATTCATGCATTAGATCCCCAGTCGATTCCAACTGTTGCCGCAGTTGCATCAGCTAAAGGAGTCGTAGACAAGCTTATCGAAAGGCAAAAAGAGGAGCAAGGCGCATGGCCTGAAACTATTGCCTGCGTTCTTTGGGGTACTGATAACATAAAAACATATGGAGAATCTCTAGCACAGATCCTTTGGTTTGTAGGTGTAAAACCAAAGCCAGACTCAGTGGGTAGAGTGAACAAATTAGAACTACTCTCTCTCGAGGAATTAGGAAGACCAAGAATCGATGTCGTTGTTAACTGTTCCGGTGTATTTAGGGATTTGTTTATTAATCAAATGGCATTAATTGATCAAGCAGTAAAAATGGCTGCAGAGGCCGATGAACCACTTGATCAAAATTTTGTAAGGAAACATACACTCGAGCAAGCAGAAAAGGAAGGAAAAAGCATTAGGGAATCTGCAAGCAGAGTTTTTTCAAATGCGAGTGGTAGTTATAGTTCAAATGTCAATTTGGCAGTAGAGAATTCGACCTGGGAAGAAGAAAATGAGTTACAAGAAATGTACTTATCAAGGAAGACCTATGCTTTCAATGCTGATAATCCAGGTGAAATGAATCAGAACAGAGATGTTTTTGAATCTGTTATGAAAACTGCAGATGTCACATTCCAAAATCTTGATTCCTCAGAAATATCACTAACAGATGTAAGTCATTACTTTGATTCTGATCCAACAAATTTAATCAAAAACCTTAGAGATGACGGTAAAGCACCAAGTAGTTATATAGCTGATACGACTACTGCAAATGCTCAGGTTAGATCATTAAGTGAAACTATTAGATTAGATTCTAGAACGAAATTACTTAACCCCAAATGGTACGAAGGTATGCTCAAGTCAGGATATGAAGGGGTGAGAGAGGTATCTAATAGACTTAATTACACATTAGGCTGGAGTGCAACTAGTGGCCAAGTCGATAATTTCGTATATGAAGAATCCAACGAAACTTTTATAAATGATCCTGAGATGAGGAAAAGATTAATGGAATTGAATCCTCATAGTTTCAGAAGAATAGTTGGTACATTACTAGAAGTTAATGGTCGAGGATATTGGGAAACATCCGATGAAAATATTGAACAATTAAAAGAACTTTATCAAGAAGTAGAAGATCGTATAGAAGGAGTTAATACAGAGGATTAAATACGTATTAAATTATTGATTTGGTCATTTTTATAACCTGAGAAATTTCTTTAATATCATGAACTCTTAAAATATCAACTCCAGCAATCACGCATCGAGAAGCAACTGCAGAGGTTCCAAATATTCTTTTGGTAGCGTCAGGTTCATTAATAACAGACCCGATAAATCTTTTTCTGGAGGCTCCTATTAATATTGGATATTTCATAGATACAAATTCATCTATATTTTTAAGCAAAGTTAAGTTATGATCTACATTCTTCGCAAAACCTAGTCCGGGATCAACAATAATCTGATCATTTTTTATACCCTTAGATACTGCTAAATCGATTTGATTTAATATTTCATTTTTCACATCTTCAACAACGTTTGAATATATAGCTAATGAATCCATTGTCTTGCTATTACCACGACTATGAGTCAATACATATGGGCAACCTTTATCAGCTATAACGTTAAATATTTCAGGATCATGACGTCCACCACTGATATCATTAATCCAATCGGCTCCTGCATCTAATACTTTCTTAGCAACTGAATGGTGAAATGTATCTACAGAAATGGGAACCTTCGGATGTAATAATTTTAATTCTTTTATTAATGGAGCCAATCTTTTAATCTCAATTTCGGCTCCAACCTCAGATGCACCAGGTCGCGTGCTCTGTGCACCAATATCCAGGATGTGTGCTCCTTGTTTAACACATATTGATGAATGATTAATCGCAGATGGTAAGTCAAAATAAAGACCTCCATCACTAAATGAATCTTTAGTGATATTTACTATTGCCATTAAATGGGTTTCTCTTTCCCAATGCTTAGGCAAGTATTTATTAAATTGATTCGTAGTTAGCAATTCTTGCAAAATTTGTAGGATCTAAAGAAGCACCACCAACTAATACACCATCAATGTCTGACATAGACATTATCTCATCAATGTTATTTGATTTAACTGATCCACCATATTGAATAATGACGTCTTCGAAACCAATCCATTTACGAATGAGTGAGCAAATTCTATTAGCTTCATGGGATTCACAAGTTTTACCTGTTCCAATGGCCCATATTGGCTCATAAGCAACTATTAACCTTTTTACATCTATCCCTTCAAGACCTTGATCAATTTGCCTTTTAATTACCCTTTCAGCTTCACCAAGCTCTCTTTGTTGATAAGTTTCTCCAACACAAACAATGGGAATTAATTGATGATCTTGTGCTGATTGAGCTCTCTTATTTATCTGTTCATCACTTTCACTAAAGTATTTTCTAGGCTCACTATGTCCAACAATTGCACATTTAACAGAAAGTTCATTAAGCATTAGAGGGGAGACCTCAGCTGTGTAGGCTCCACTGTCCTCCCAGTGAACATTTTGACTAGATAATGAAACGAATTCGCTTTTGTCTTTAACAAGCTCAGACAAAGGGTAGAGGGCTGTAAAGGGAGGTGCGATAACAACTTCCCTATCTTTCTTTGGTATATCTTTCAATAATGGAATAAACACTCGCATGTACTCAATAGCCTCAGTGCATGTCATGTTCATCTTCCAATTCCCTGCAATGACCGGTTTACGCACGCTGCTAGCTCCTCATTTTTCGCTTCTTGCCAACTTACGGCCTAGAGGATCAGAATTTGGAACTATGTATGTTTCATTAGCAAAAATAATTTGATCACCATCAATTAATTTTCGTCCTCTTCTATTCTCTACAATGCCATTAACGCTTATTCGCCCTGATCTGATAACCATTTTCGCTTCACCTCCAGTCTGAACGATCCCAATAAATTTTAGGTATTGATCTAGTTTCATTTACGAGCTTTTAAATTAAATATTGATATTTTGATGTAATGAACCCAAAAATCAAAATAGATCTTAACTACCTCTTAAGGAGACTTAAAGGACATACGCAGGTATTAATACTGGGTAGTATTAGCATGCTTGCATATGTTCTTTGTTGGCCCATTCTTGCATGGCTATCAGGTAAGTTAATACCGGCTATAGGTCGAGGGGATACAAAGCAAGTTTTAATAGTAATTGTACAAGCATTAATTATTTTTATCATTCAAAAAACAGCTCAATATCTACAAGATAGTCTTCTAGCTAAACCAGCATTAGCACTAGGTCAAGATCTAAGAACGACACTCTTTAAAAAACTTCAGAGAACAAATATTCTTTTTATTGAAAAACTCTCATCTGGAGATATCGCCTACAGACTTACTGAGGATGTTGATCGTGTTGGTGAGGTTATTTATAAATCAATTCAAGATACGACACCATCTGCATTTCAATTATTAGCAGTATTTGGTTATATGATATTTATTGATTGGAAATTATCACTTTCAACTATTATTTTAGCTCCCTTGATTGCCTTATTGGTAAGCGATTTTGGAGGAAGAGTATTAAAAGCTTCTGAGCAAAGCCAAAAGAAAATAAGTTCTTTAGCTTCTTTGCTATCAGAGGCTATACAAGGTTTGCCAATGGTTAAAGCTTTTGCAGTTGAGGAATGGTTGCAAAAAGATTTTGATATACAAGTTAAATTACACAAAGAGGCTAAATATAAAATGCTAACTCTTGTTGCACTTCAGCACCCAATAGTTGGTTTAATAGAAATAATTGGTATTTTGAGCATACTTACAATAGGTACTTATAGAATACAAAGTGGAGGAATTTCAAATGAAGAATTTGGAAGCTATTTTACAGCATTAATAATGCTAATAGATCCAATAAGTCACATAACAGTCAACTACAACGAGTTAAAGCAAGGTCAAGCATCACTAAGAAGACTAAATGAAATAACTACTAATCCACTAGAGGTATCTACATCCAATAAGGGTATTAAACCTAATAATATAAGTGGTAAATTATTATTTAAAAATGTATTCTTCTCATATATTGATAAACATAATGTATTAAACGATATAAATTTAGAGGTAGATAACGGACAAATATTGGCTTTGGTTGGGCCTTCAGGTGCAGGGAAAAGCACAATTTTTTCATTGATATTAAAATTCATTGAGCCAAGCAATGGATCTATATTTATTGATGACCACAAATTAGATGAACTCAATACTGACTACTTGAGAAAATTGATTGCTATTGTTCCTCAAAAAACATTTATTTTTTCTGGTACAATAGCTGAAGCTATAAGATTTGGAAGGACAGCTACTAGAAAAGATATTGTTAATGCTGCAAAAATTGCCAATGCACATAACTTTATTGAAAGACTTCCCAATGGCTACGAAACATACATAGAGGAAAGAGGTAGCAATTTTTCAGGAGGTCAATTACAAAGAATATCAATAGCAAGAGCTTTGCTAGGCGATCCCACAATTTTATTGCTTGACGAAGCAACAAGTGCACTAGATGCAGAAGCTGAGGAATCAGTTCAAAAAGGGCTTCAACAAGCAATGAGTAATCGAACTGTTCTTGTGATTGCTCATAGATTATCGACGATACAAAAAGCAAATAAAATAGCAGTAATTGAAAAGGGGAGAATTTGTGAAGTTGGTAATCATTATGATTTAATCAAGAAACAAGGTAGATATAAAGAATTTTGCGATAAACAGTTTATAGAGACTTATTAATAATATATTTAATGTTATATTATTAATAAGCTAATACTAAATTAATGACAAGTTTACCTTCAAATGAAAAAGAAGCAATACTTACTTTTGAGGATAACAAATATGATTTAAAAAGCCTACCTAAAGATGTAAAAGAGCTTATTAAAGGAATGCAGGTCGCTGATGCACAACTCAGAATGCACGAAGACACACTTAAAGTATTAGCAGTTGGACGACAACATCTAGCAATGCAATTAAAGTCTAAACTAGAATCAATTGAACCAATAAAGTAATAAATAATTTATTTATTTCATAGTAATTAAGTTATTAAAATAAAACTAATTTTACAAAACCTGGCATTTTTATTAAAAACATTCATTTTAGTAAATATTTCTTCTAACTAAAAAGAATAAACAATTTTCAACTGCCTTCAAAAACGGTGAAAATTGTGAGAGAATCTAAAGAAAACATGAAGGGGATGAGATGGAAGCTAAAGGCTACTGGTTAAAACAGGCCAAAATTGAAAGCACTGCACAATTTATAGAATACGTTAAAACCGTTGTCCCATGGCTCAGATCAGTTGGTGGAACAATAATTGCGAAAGATGTAAACCAAAATTCAGATCTAAACGAATGGGATGGTGGACAATTAGGAGTTATTGTTGAATTTGAATCTAAAGCCGCAGCACAAAAAGCCTTTAATTCATCTGAATTTCAAGAGTACATAAAATATAGTGGAATAGATAAACAGTTATCGCTGTCAATAATTGGATAATTGCATTATTCTCATGATTGAATAGGTAGAAATGATTAATTATGATAAAAGATTCCTCGACTCTTCAAAAAGGGCAAATACTTAGAATTGAAATAAACGAAGTCAAAGATCGTTTACCGCAAAATATTTTAGAATTAATTAAAAAGGAGCCTACGGTAGAATTAGTTGGATATAAAATGGTAGATGGGAATCAATTTGGCCTAGTAGTTAAACTTAAAAATGGTCAAATAAATTGGTTTTTCGAAAAGGAGTTATCAGTATTAATGTAATTAATACCTAGTTAAATCAATATTTATATGACTAAAAGATACATATTGGGATGACAAATGATTGATAAAGTATATTAATGCAAGTTGGATAAAAAGATTATGCCCTATAACCAAGTCACAGTTGTAATTGGAGGACTAATCCATATTCCTTTGATAATACTAGTTCTAAGATTTATTGAAAATAGATTTAACAAAAGAAGCTGGACTGAAGAAGAACTTAATTACAATAAAATGCAATAATAGATTATATTAATATAAATCTATTGTTAGACTTTATAAAATGACAAATTGAATTAATAGTGATAACCATTGTGATTACAGGCCCTTCTGGCTCTGGAAAGTCTTTTTTAAGCAATAAGTTATCTAAACTATATGAAAATTCAATACTAATAAAAACAGATTCATATTATAGAGATAATTTATTAATCCGTTTTTTATCTAAATTTTTATTTGATATTTATGATAGACCTTTAAGTATCAACAAAAATGAATTAAAAAAAACTATAGAATCTATTTATATGAGAAGTAGTGATATTAAATGCTTACAATATGATTTTATTAAAAAAAAATCAAGTACTTCAATTAAAAAAATTAATAATAAAGGTAAAAATCAAATTTTAATATTGGAGGGAATATTTGCTCATAGACTTGATTTAAATTATAGAAATACTGTAAATATTCTTTGTAAGGAAGACAAAGAAATCTGTTTAGAAAGAAGATTGAAAAGAGATAAATCAAATAGAGGTAGATCTCATGATGAGATTATAAAAAGATTTAGTAGCTCATGGAATTTATTTTATATAAATATTAAAAGCTATATAAATCAAAATCAAGTTATAAAAATAAATACATCAGATAAAATTAATTATAATAATTTAATTTATAAAATAAATAAACTTTTTTCTAATAATTAACTAAGAAAAATAAAATTACTATTTTTCTTAGTTAATATTAATTTTTGAAAGTAAATTTAAGTATTTATTTTTTTACCTCAGGAGCATTCATTCCATCATAGTCAGGTCCAACCATTAAACCAACAATCGCAAATAATGCAATTGATGCAACTCCAACCAATACTGCTGTTGGCGCTGGTGTACTTGTAAGACCAGCGATTAATAAATTACCCATGAAAGTTAAATAAAGCAAAATATAAATAGCAGAAAATGCAATAAATAATTTAATTAGTTACTGGTTTTGAATTAAATAATATAAAATAGACAATTTTATACATTGATAAGATAAGATTGTTTGACGGCCGTAAGATATTCTATACAAAATCATTTATTAATAGTTAGCACAAGATTAAAAAAGAATTATTGAAACTAGCTTCAAAAATTCTTTTAATATTGAGGAGCACAAAAAAAGTGGGTAAAAATGCACAGCACATTAACCCACTTGATTCAGACTAGATAATCTAGTTATTTAGATGTGTTTGGATCGTTAAAACCATCGTAATTTGGACCAACTACGACAGCCATAATTCCAAACAGAGCCATAAATGCGATACCTACGATTGGTGCAGTAGGAGCTGGTGTACTTAGTAGGCCAGCGAAGGTTAAAGGAAGCATGTTCTTTAGTAAGACCCAATATAAATACCAGTCATCAGGAGATATGACCATTGATATTTTACTTTGTAACATTTAGCTCTAGCAAAAGTAAGCTATGACTGGCTTTAGAAAGAGAATCATGAAGTAGATCAGTATATTGAATTTTCAATGTAAGGAAACCATCGCAACAGTAATAATTGGAATATTTGCGGATAAACGGTATAACAATAACAAAAATATCAATAATGAACTATAAATTATTGGATATAATATTAATAACTAAAATATACATATATAATATAAGATATTAAAAATAAGTTCAAAATGTCTAAGTGATCAAACATTTACGTCCAATAACGCCTGTTGAAGAATTTGAAGAAGCTTGTAGAAAAGCTAAATTAGATAATAAAGAACAAAGAATCATAGATCATATAAGGTATGTTGGAGTTTTTACACAACCGTCGCTAACTAAAGAACTTAAATTAGATTCCAAGCCTCCCATCTTATCTGTGCTGTGTGAAATATGTAGAAAGATTGGCAAATTTATGCCTGAACACTTTAATGAGGTGAGAGTTTGGTCTAAAGAAATTAATGAGCATAAAGTAAAATGGGATGGAGACCTTATCTGCTCACTAGCCTGGGACAAAGACGGAGAACGATTATCACCAGAAAACGGGACCAGTCTTTACCATACTTTTGCTGTCCATAAAGAATTATTCCAGGGCCTAGATTAAAATTCTTTTATTGATAACAATAAAAAGTTAACCCTGACTTAAGTACTCAAACAAAACATTATTAAAACCTAACTCCTCGGCTGAATATTCAAGCATTAAATTATCAGATTCAATTTGAGAATAGAAGCATCTGATTTCATCGGATTCGTCTCCTGATAGTGGGATGCCGTCGACAACATCAAAGATGATTTTTTGTCGATCAATTTCCTGAAGAACCTCATTTGCCATAATGATCAAACTAAGTATTAACAAATTCATAGCCAACACTTTGGAACTAAAAAAGCAATTAAAACATTCCTTTACGAAAAGCTCACATAGTTAAAATAAAGAAACTTCTAATGGATGCAAAGAGTATTCATAGACTAAGGACAGAAGATTATTGACCAGAGAAGAATCTACAACTTTACATAAATTCACCTATGCTTTACATTCCTTATTAATAACTTTCGGACCGTGCTTGAACAAGAGGCAAATGTTGATGCAAGTGTAACAAGATCACCAGTCATAGCAGTAACTATGGCAACAAGTAGGCAAGGTATTGGAGTTGTTAAAGAATTAAGCAAAACCAAGAAATATCAAATACGTGCCATAACAAGAAACATAAAAAGTCCGAAAGCTATTGAGCTAGGGAGTCTTTTAAACGTAGAATTGGTCAAAGGTGATTTAATGGATCCTGAAAGCTTGAGTAGAGCTTTTGATGGAGTAGACGCAATTTTTGGTAATACTACTCCTACAAAAGGATGGCAAGTATTCAGAGGGAGTATTGTAAGGTCTTACGAAATGGAACAAGGCTTAAACTTGATTAATCAAGTTAAAGCTGCTTATAAAAAAGGACAACTAAGTCATTTTATATTCAGCTCAATTAGCAAGGCGAAAGATCCATTAAAAAATGATCCTGCTCCAGGACACTTTACGAGTAAATGGGATATCGAGGAATATATACAAAAATGTGATCTTAAAGAAATTACTACTGTCCTAAGGCCAGTTAGTTATTTTGAAAATTTTGAAAACAAATTGCCTGGATACACTATCTCTAAAAAGATATTTCCTGGAATCGTTAATAAGGATTTTAAGTGGCAGACAATTGCTGTTGAAGATGTAGGTAAATGGGTAAGAGGTGTATTATCGAAGCCTGGGAAATATAAGAATCAATCTATCAATATTGCAGGAGAGGAGCTAACAGGATTAGAAATGGCAATGATTCTCCAAAGGCTTGTTGCTTCAGAAGGACTTCTAACAAATTACGTAATGATTCCTAGAGTAGCTATGAAGTTACTTGAATACGATATTGGTGTGATGGCTGATTGGATCGAAAGAACAGGTTATGGAGCTGATATGAATAAACTTAAAATGATTCAGGCTGATTTAAATATTGTGCCAACTTCTCTCAAGGACTGGCTTAAAAGAAAACTTGAAGAACAGAACAAAAGACAAAATACATGGACAAGGCAATGGAAATCTTCTCAATGGAAGTTGCAATGGGATAAATAATTTCGTAAGAATTTTTGGTTAAATTAAAATCACAAACCATTAATCTCAATCGATTTTGCTATCGATCTAAGTAACTCTACTATCTCATTGTCATCACAACGTGTATCATCTTTTAGCTCTAGGCATAAATCTCTAATAGAAACATTAGTAGACCACCATATACCTGAAGTTTCAGTATCATCAAAGTTTAAATAGGACATTGGTTTTATCTGATTAGAAATTACGATATTTCTGAGCATTATTAGATGAGTTTTTTAATGCTTTTAATTCTTCAGGCAATTCCATATCTAAACCTTCTAACAATTTCTTTAAAAGGAGTTTATTATTTGTTTCGCTTTTACCAGGTCGATAATTGATAATAAAATAAAATGTAAGGCAACATACTAATAATATTAAAAATGAATATAAATACGTAGTGTTGATCATCAAAAAAATCTATTGCACATTCATATTCATACCAAATCGCACAAAAATCAATAAAAGTTATAAAAAAAATAATATAGGGGTTATAAAAAAAAATAAGAACATTATTCAAGACAAACGGGATAAGTATTTTTTACTAGTCGATGTAGTCTCTAGGGAAGGGATCTTGTTTCTCGAGTAGTAGATGTAATAAAAAAAAAATTTGAAATATCTAAAATAAATTAGAATTTATTAAAAATATAAGAGTTGTTTATAATTTAGATTAACATTCGAAGAAACTAGCAAATAAAGTCATAAAATAGACCAAATATTTTTTGATTTATGCTTACTAATATAAGTTATATATTTTTAATTTCAGCACTATTAATTTTTGGTGGGTGGACTTTTAAAGCTTTGATATCATTAGCTCAAGGAAAACCTATAGAAATAAATCTCAAAAACCCACTTAATCTGAGGGCAAGGTGGCCTAAAGATACTAAAAAGAAGTAAAGAATTATCTAAGAACTCAAACATTATTTTTACTCAGTGTTATTGACCCTTTTGATAGATTATCATTAATATATAATTCCAAATGTTTAAAACAAGATAGATGCTCGAATCCTTAGATCCTTTTCAACAACTATTACTAGGTGTATCTAGCGTCGGTTTACTAATGATAGTTTTAGTGATATTTCTTACAGCAAGTCCTAACTTTGAAAACACAGACAGATTAAAAAAGATTTTAGATTTTATGGATAAAAAGAATTAAATTCCTTAATAAGAAAATTATAGAAGACTAAACTTTTACAGTAAACGAAAATCTAGTAACTTTCTAATATTCTCAAAGTTTAACTTATTCTGATAAATCTCTAAATCATAACTAATGTTGATGGTAATTCTCACTTCTAGATATGCTAAAACAATTATTCGAAAATAATAAATACTTGATTTTTGCAGGTCTAAGCACCTTATCTCTTGTATTCACGTCAATCTCAATTATTTCTCTGTCAAAATCAGTTAATGAAATTTCAACTGATTTAGAACCACTTTCAACATGGGCTGAGTCACAAAATGACTGCATAACAAAGACATTTCGTATCGACGGAAAGAATACACAAGGAATCCCTTCAAAGGTATGGAGCTGTAATGGAGGTGGCCAATAGCACCATTTTACGGCTCCGAATTGCGCCTAGTATTCTCCCCATCTTTTTCCAATTTCATATCCCCATTGCTTGGCAAGTGCTACGACATCTTCATGCGTTTGACATCTAATAATTAATTCATATTTGTCTGGAGAGTTTTTAATTAGTTCAACCAACTTATTTAGTTGATCAATTTTGTATAGGAAACATTCATAATCTTTTTTCGACATCTTTACTTTATATCTGACTATTAAATAATAGATTTATCACAATATATATATAAATGAAGTGAAGGTAATTTTATTAAATAATAAACTTGATAATTAGGATTGTGAGTGATTTGGCTGTTTCCAAACATATCTATCGATTGCTTTTTCCTTCTTTACGGCAACACAGTTTGTAGCTATATGCCAAAGAGACTTATGGATTGGGGTAGGATTGTAGAGATATACTTTTGGAAATTTTTCTTTCAAAATTCTAGTTGCAAGTCTTGCATGATAGTGAGGTATTGTTGGTTCAATATGATGAATAGCGTGAGTAGAACCTATTGAGTGATGGAGAAAATCTAAAATTCGTCCATAAGGTCTATCTATAGATAAGAATGCTCCTCTCATGTACGAAAATTGACTTGAACCTAGATGTGGAACATCCGTGTCTGTGTGGTGAAGCCATGTATAAATAACAAGCCAAATATTGACAACGACTAGAGGTCCTAGGTAAAGACTAATCATTGAATTTATTCCAAAATATAAAGTCCAAGAAGTCAATAACAGCAACATAAAAACAATTCCCCAATCTGAGATCCATACCTTTTTGGCCCATATGGATGGCCATAGTTTTTTCGAGAACGGGGCAGCTGGCCAGAAATGGTTGCTTGTCCCATACTTAGGTCCACCTGTTTTGCCCAAAAGTAAGTACGCTGGCCATCCAAGAATCAAGTGAAGGAATAATTGATTGAAGCCATAGAGAATTTTCCCAAGGAATAATGATGACTCCATTTCATTTTCACCACCCTTTTTTTCAGATTTACCATCCCCGGAAATCACAACAGGAACATGCGTCTCACCATCTGTTATGTGATTAGTAAAGGCATGGTGAACTGCGTGTGATCTTTGCCATGAAAAGTAAGGGACAAGTAAAAAAGAATGAAGGGCATATCCGATAAGTGTTTCTAATCTACGATTATCTGAAAAAGCACCATGTCCACATTCATGAGCTAAGACCCAAAGTCCCATTGATGTTGTTCCAGAGAGTATTGAATATAAAATCCAAAGTGGAATCATTTCTTTAGTAAGAGGAATAGATAGTCCAAGCAGAACTACAAATATCTGAATCCCTATCGTCCTGCAGAGATAAAAAAGTGATCTATTCGTCTGGCGAGTAAAGCAATGCCTAGGGATAGCCCCTCTAACATCTTTTCTCGATGGAATATCATTAAGTGAAATTTCTAATGCTTTCCCCTTTAGTCCAGAGGGAAGGAACGAATTTTTGATAATTTTTTTTTTGTTCATCTCGCATTTAGTAAGCAAACTTTTTTCCAATTTTTTTAATCACATGATTAGCTCTTATACGACGTTACCTTCTATGGTCCTATGAGGCTATAGCAATTTCTAATATTCACAAAAATATTTCCTCATAGAACAATAAATTGTTATTAAAGAGCCTTTATTTAATCTAATCCTTAACAAAATAATAACTATAAGATTGATAAAAAATACTAATATATTCTAAAATTTATTATTTCTACTTTCTGGATACTCAACTGATCCATCCTCCTTCCTTATAGGTTTTGAATATAAAACTCTTAATAAACCTTTGGTATCCATATTAGGACTTGTGATGAAAAAGCTAATAAGAAAAAAACCACCAAAAATTACTAATACAATTATGAGTGGTAAAGTAAGGCCCATTTCCGAGAATGATAGTAAGAATAAAAACATTTTAGATAATAATAAATAGAACGATATTTTTAATCATAGACGATCTCTTAAAGTGAAAAAGAATTGTAAATGATTACAAAATTATTTACAATTGAATTTTCTCGAAAGGAGACTCAATTATATCTTTATTTTTAAGAAATACATTATATGTATTTTTATCTTTTTTAAAACTTATATTTTTAAAAGGCTTTCCATCAATAAAATGCATAGCGGAACCACCTTCTATCGCAATACAATTATTTATTTTTTCATCAAGTAATAGTTTTTTTACATATGGAATGCGTTCAGGCTCTTCATCGTAATGAGGACAGCATGTGCCTTTAATAAAATCTAAACAAGGCAAGGTCTTTAATTCATTATCCCATGAATCTGTAATTCCATTAGTAAACCAACAAATAGCGCCAGCACTTACTCCACTCATTATTACCCCATCATTATATGCATGATTAAGTAATGAACTCATACCCCAATCATTCCACACGGCAAGCATGCTCTTTGTATTACCACCACCAACAAATACCACATCCTGATTCAAGATATGATTATGGATATCAATAGTTCTTTTGAAAAATTCAATATGAGATGGTACACAATTTAAGCGTGTAAAAATCGAATAGAAGCGAACAATATATGAATCATCGTCTCCAGTTGCAGTTGGTATGAAACAGATTTTTGGGGAATTTTTATCTGAGAGATTAAGAATATATTTTTCGATTAAGTAAGGTGAATTACTTCTCCCAAAACCTCCACCACCAATTGCGATAATATTTTTTTTCAAAGAGCTATAGTGTAACTTTTCAAATAATACGACTATAAAAAATATTTATGACAAAAACTAATGAAATGTTTTTTAATTAGAATATGAATTATAAAACACTCTTTACTACCAGCAAATAATACTCCCGTCCCAGGCAAGAAACTTACCAGAATCTGATGGTTCTTGATCAGAGATAACATTAATCAAATACTCACAAGATTGAGAGGGAGTAAAGAGCTTTCCATTAGGTACTGAAGTCTGAAATGGTTTTGATAATTTAGTGTCACAAGTACCTGGATGCAACATTGATACAATTGCAAGCGGATATTTTCGACGCCATTCAATACTAAGGGTTTTCAGTAATTGATTTTGAGCAGCCTTAGAGGCTCTGTATGAATACCAACCACCTAGCCTATTATCTCCAATACTACCAACTCTGGCGCTTAAACTTGCATAAGAGAAGGGACAGTCTGTTCTTATAAATTTTTCAATTGATTTTGCAATTAAGATAGGAGCAATTGCATTAATCGAAAAATTCTTAATAATATTAGAGCGATTTATATGTGATAGTCTTTTTTCAGGTTTTACAAGATTTGAATGAAGAAAACCACTTGTATTTATGACAAGTCGAAGCGGCTCATTAAAAAGCTCAAGTTGGTTTTCAAATGAATTATATGAATTCTCATTCTCTAAATCTAAATAAATAGAATTTTGATTATTATTAAGATCTCGTCCACATATAAAAACATCAAGCTTTGGAGCGACAGTCGACAAATAATCAAAAATACATCTACCAATGTCCCCAGCTCCAATTATTAGTGCAACACCCTCCCAATCTCGAATCGTCATCTTATTAAAAAATTTAGCTCAATGATAGAGAAGTATTATGTAAATCGGGACAAAATAATTTTTCAATATATCTAGATTAAATCATTATATGATGAATAAAGTATAGAATAAAATAAAAGTAGTGACAAAATGGAAAATGATTGGTTATATGAATTTCAACAATACATTAAAAAGTTTGCAGCTTTAATCATTTTAGTTTTTTTAATAATAATAATTTTAATTGTCTTACTTTAAGATTATATACTAGATAAATACATTAGAAACCACCATATTCACTAAAAATTGTTAGATTAATAGGAAAACACATGGCGATAACAGCAACTTATTACGGTGCTAATGGTTGGCTTATTGAATTTGATCACACAAGAATTTTGATAGATCCTTGGTTGAATGGAAATTTGACATTCCCCCCTGGAGACTGGCTGATAAAAGGTGAATTATCCAAACAAATTGAAATCCCCAAAGACATTGATTATTTATTACTAACACAAGGCCAACCGGATCACGCCCATCCTCCAACACTTCATAACATAGATAAAGGTACTTCTGTAATTGCCTCAGAAGCTGGAAGCAATGTTGTTCGGCAAATAGGTTTTAATAAAATAAATTCTCTAAAACCGGGAGAAAACTTTAAAGATAGAAATTTAAATATACAAGCTACTTCAGGGGCAGCAGTACCAAATATTGAGAATGGCTATATTATTGAATCAGGTGAAGATTCTATTTATATTGAGCCACATGGATTTCTTGATAAGAAAATAAAACCAAGAAATATAGATTTAGTCATAACACCAGTATTAGATTTTTCATTGCCAATCGCAGGTAAATTTATTAAAGGTAAAACTATATTACCTGAATTATTAAAGCTATTTAACCCAAAATTAGTTTTAGCAAGCACAACAGGGGGAGATATTACTTTTACGGGATTAATAAACAATCTTATTAAAGTTGATGGATCAGTTGAAGATATAAGTTTATTTAAAGATACTAGTACTAACTTTATTAATCCTGAACCATTAAGAAAATATCAAATCAGAGAATATGCATAAAGATATTAGTATTGTATTACTTAGTTTACTCTTCCTGCATAATATAAAATTGGGAAACTTCGTTTAGCATTTTTATAACAACTTCGTTTCTACACTTTGTTCTTTCTTGAAGTCTCATGCAGGCTTCCTTAATGTTTACAAAAGCGTCTTCTCTCATTTCTGAAAACTGTTCTTCAGTAGACTCAGCTTTACTCATTGTGACTAATAAAAAATTTTCTTATATTAGTATACTCAAACCTCAAAAAAAACACCGCCTAAGGATTAATTAAATCTGATAATGATTTAAATTGCTTACGATATATAATAAGGGTTTTTAAATCTGGAAAACCTTCTTTTTTTAGTTTAGATATGAATGATTTCTCAAAGCCTAATATTTGCTGAGTAGAACCATTCTCAACATCAGGGCTAAATAAAGAATTTGTCTTGTCATATAACGTTTGATAGAGATCTAAATCGGCTTGATTATCAAAAACAGAACCATCTTCGGCCGTAAAAGATTTTTTATTAATACTTTTAAACAAATAAAGCGTAAGAAATGCTATTGCAACAATTATAAAAATAGCTATTGCTATAAATGTAATATCCATAAATTTAGTTAGAACTAGATTACATAATAGATGAAAATGATTAAAAATGGAACATATTATTGTTAAAATGAGTATCGTCACTTAATTCAAATGAAAAGTTATTTGAAAGCAATACACAATATATAAAATTCTATATAATAAATAAGTACTAAAATTATGTAGAAATGTATTTTATCATTTTAATCTTAATTATAATACCATTAACTATTGGTATTTTTAATTATTTAATTAATAGGAAAAGGAGAGATTATTATGTTAGAGCTGGTAAAAAATGGGATGGAATAGTTAAAGAGCTAAGAAAAAGAAAATAGATTCTTAATTATATTCTCCTGGTACATCATTTTTTTGAACTGTAATTCTTCCAACTTTTTTACCTGAAAATCTTAGCAATTCATCTCCTGAAAATTCATAACCCTTCTTTAAAGCAATAAGGGCAACATCATCTGCCGTCGAGGAAGAGAGCACTTCTTCTTTTAAAGAGTCATCATTCTGCATTTCCTTCAAGAAATTTCTTATTTGATCTAATGACATTTCAGAAAATGGAATACATTTTATTTCTTTATATTAACATAGAACTATAGTATTAAATATGAAAAATAAACTACAAAAAAATTATTTATTGCCAAGATTATAAATTATGAAGACTAGATGTATAGTTGAACAAACTATATAAAAATATGCAGTTTCCTAGTATTATCAATTATAATATTTATAAATTAATCCCCTATACTCATTTCCAGAGCTTCAAATGTATGAATGTATTTCCAGCGCATTATTTAATTCATCACTAAGACTATATAAAAACTTTAAATATTAAATTTTTGTGATAGTGTACTCAAAGCACTTATTGATAAAATAAAGACGTTAAAAATTCAGGTTATCTATGTGCCCATATAAGCTTTAATGAAACAAGATAAAAATAAAAGATATAGACATCAGCCTATTCCTTAAGGTAACTAATATGGATTCTCGTTAGAATGCCCCCAATCACAAGGCAATGCCAAAACCCAATCATCAATAGAAGTTCCTAGCCATTCCCTGTATTCTTGAAATATACATCTTCTGATATTTGTATCAGATTCAGACTCAATTCGCCGCACAGCATATGAAACAACATCATTGAGGGTTGACTTCAAATCATTATCATCATTCATTTAATCAATTACAAATCTAATCCCCTTAGACATAGCAATAAAAACTAGAAATAAAAACATTAATGGTTATAGGATCATAAAAACGTAGATTTTAATGTGGCTAAGTTGAGAGTAAAGGAACTCGCAGAGGCCCTAAGCATTGATTCCTCTGAGATAATTGCATCATGTGTTCTTCTAGAAATTCCTGCATCATCACCTCTATCGTCACTTTCAATAGAGCAATGCAAAAAAATAATTGATCATGTTCAAAAATACAAGGAGTGAATTATTGATAATTAAGTATCAATATATCCAAGAGATAAAAACAACTTCCCATAGTGAAAAAAGACAGAAGTATGAATAAATTATACTTAGTTAATTCATACATAAAGAATGTTTAAGTAGTTATCTATAAATCATTAGCTTCTCTGAACAATGCGTCTTGATAATCCGAATCTTTTTTTAAATTTTCCATCCTGATCGGATCAAAGTGATCTATTAATGACTTACCAAATTCAAAAATTTCCATATCAGATAAACCTTGATCTCGCAAATTGGCTAAGATTGCTGATATGTCATGGAAAGCCTCCTTGCATAATTCTTTTTTGTCTTCCGATGTAAGATCTTCCATATTTGATAATTACAAGTTACTCTGATTTAATCATACTATGAATAAAGATAGAAAAAGATGATTATTATTCAGCTAAACTTATACGTATAGAAATAAAAACGAATAAATTTTTTTTTCATTCATCGCTATAGAATTAAATTGAGACAAATGGATTAATTTGAATCTTATTAAATCAATTAAATTTAAAAACTATTTAAAGTTGTGGGCGGGCCCAATAATATTACTCACTTTGTTATTTTTATTTGGGGCATTGGGTTATCGAATTACAGAAGGATGGGATTGGGGAGATTGTTTATGGATGGTACTGATAACTGTTACAACA
Source organism: Prochlorococcus sp. MIT2308 (assembly GCF_059772345.1). NCBI lineage: Bacteria > Bacillati > Cyanobacteriota > Cyanophyceae > Synechococcales > Prochlorococcaceae > Prochlorococcus > Prochlorococcus sp. MIT2308. Next base: position 396,589 of record NZ_CM186283.1, read on the forward strand.
ATAGGTTTTGGTGAGGTCGAAGTTTTAAGTTCTGCTGGCAGGATAATAACTTTTTTAATAATCGGAGGAGGTCTATTTGTTATTCAATTAACACTGCAAAGGTTTATACAATTGTCTGAACTAGGCTATTTTATAAAATTAAAGGAGCTTAGACTAAAGAGGTTTATTAGAAGGATGCAAAATCATGTAATCATTTGCGGTTATGGTCGTACAGGAAAAGAAATCGCTGATCAATTACACTCTGAGAATATATCTACTTTAATAATAGAAGTTGACCCTACAAGAAAGAGTGAAGCGGAAGATAAAGGGTTCAACGTCTTATTAGCAGACGCCACTATGGACGAATCACTTTTACTTGCTGGAATTAAAAATTGTCGAAGTTTAGTTGTTACTCTTCCAAGTGATGCAGCTAATTTATATGTTGTACTAAGTGCAAAAGCACTTAATGATAATTGCAGATTAATCGCTAGGGCTGCGAACGAAGAAGCAGCAAATAAATTAAAACTAGCAGGTGCTAATGCAGTAGTTAGTCCTTATGTAGCGGCAGGAAGGACTATGGCCGCCTCTGCATTAAGACCCATAGCTGTTGATTTTATAGATTTACTAGCAGGCTCAGATTGCGAAATAGAAGAATTCAAAGTAACAGAAAATATAGATAAAATTAACAATTTTACAAGCAAAACAAATATAGTTATTAATTTCTCAAAACAAGGTGAGGCTCTGCTTCTAGCAACTAAAGTTTCAGGAAAATTAACAGGTAACCCGATAGACAATTTTTCAATCTCAGCAGGTATGATTATGATTTTTCTTGGAAGTAAGGAGCAATTAGACAGAGTTAGAGTTCGCTTTAAGGACGTTTTAGTAAAAACATCTTAAATGCTACCAGTGTCTACTTAGAGACGAGGGTAAACACTACAAGGAGTTCATGACAGCTTTTTAATTTTTACATTAGAACATACCAAGTTGATTTTGATGGATGAAATTACAAACAAAGGAAGGCAATGTTGACGACAGAAAACAGAAAATTGTTCCATCAAATATTAATGGGAGCATATTCACTAAAGACTACGTAGATTTCCTGAATGAAGCTGGTTGGAGATTAGAAAAAAAATTTCCATCAAACAATAATAATTATTCTGATTTGCTAGAAGACACAGACTGGAAATCGAATAATATAGATTTTAATTGCTCAAAACACTACAGGAGAGATCTTGACGCTTTGAGTTAAAAAATTTTTATTTATCAAAAGATCTAATTTATGAATAGACGCCAAAATCTAATATACAAAAACATAATTTGAATATTATGGAAACTCATCAGCAGCCATGGAAGGTTTGGATGTTTATTTTATGTCTCAATATAGTTGCCATTGGGGGTGCTATTTACCTTAATGCAAATGAAATTAATATATACTCTTTTAGAGGTGGATCTTGATTTTTAATGAAGAAATCTGAATTAACACATATTAAAGAGTTACAAAAATAAAATGGAAAAAGAAAGTGAAAGCAAATGGAAGAAAGCTTTAGATAACATATTAATCTACAACCTTTATATATTAATAATAGGGTCTATATTCCTTGCTGTAAGTTTTTTGGTTAGTGTTAATGGCAACTCATATTTATATGGTTTATTTCAAAAATTATGGTACCCAGTATTTATTCCCTCATTAAGTCTCTTTTTTACAGCAATATTGATTGAAGCGTGTTTTAATAATCTAATAGATAGACATAATAAGTAAAATATATATAAGTTACGCTTTCAAGACTTTAGAATGATAAATTGTTTTTAAATTAAATTCGAATAAGATATAAAGTGATCTATATAAATACGATGAGATTAAAAGTTTGCTTTATTAATGTTCTAGAAAATTTTCACGACGAGACAGTTATTTCTAATAATCAGATTGAAGCAAAAAGGAATGTTCAGTTATTTAATCCAAGTTCTAAGGTTTTAGAAGCTAAATGGATATAAAATAATTTCTACTAATAACAACAACAAATGGAAGAATTAACTTATAAGGATCTAACCAAAACGGAATTAGACAATCTTAAAGATATTTATATATCAAGTAAGGTTGATTCAATGACTGAAAGCGATTTGAGGGAATTTGTTAAGGAGATCATTATCGATCAAGTAAAAGGAACTGTAGGTAGTGCAGAAGAAAAAGAAGTTTGGGATGAAATTAAAGATCATTTTTCAGAGGATTTAACTAAAAAGATCCTGGAAGTAAAACATAAATGCAGTAAAAATCCACACCTAGAATTAAAAAGTCAAGAAGAGATCGAATTTAATAGAAGACTTGGTCTGTTAAAACAACAGCAAGAGGAGAAACAGAGTAATGACATGTGGGAAGATTAAATATCCATATTTATTTTATTAAGTATATTGTTAAAATTATAACTGAGTTGTATTTCAAGTTAAATATAAATAAGTAATTCGAAAAAAGATTGCAAAAATTATATATATAAAGAATCTTACAGATCTGTATTTTAATTCATTCAAAAATATAAAGTTTTTACCTGAAGGAACGAATAAAGAAAGAAATGAAAAGTAAAATGAAATTTTTTCAATCCATAAAATTGAGTTTATGATTGTAATTTTCGGATCGTTAATATTTAAAGTTAGAAAGAAGAAACTAAGGGAAAAAATGATTGATAGTATTAACAATGATTTTATTAAAATCATTAAATTAACTATCATACTGTAATCAAGTTTTGTAATTCTTTTTTTTATTTGCCTAAGATGAGAATTATCCAAACGAAAATATTCAGTTTGAGGAATCCTATACTCTTTATAGCGATAGTGTAACTCTCTTTCTAATTTTATATAATCACTTGTGTACAATTTAGCAATTACACTATCTGGCTTGAGTTGCCTCATCCTATTTTTAAAATTTTTAGTTATTCCAATCTTGTAGATATCTCTATTTCTAATTAAATATAGCCATCCACTCATCAACTTTTAATATTATAATTTTTGTGTATCGATATAAATTATGCTGCCTCAGACTTTCTTATTGAGTTAAATTTTTCTCGCATTGTAGGATTATTTCTAGTCAATCTTTTAACAGAAACTTCTTGTGCTTTATCGTTAGCCAACCTCAGATTTCTATCGGCACCCATCAATGCATCTTTGGTTTTTTGCAAATGATTAATAGATTTATCAATCTCCATGATTGCAGATTCAAAACGTTTTGAAGCAAGTGCATAGTTTTTACCAAAAGCATCCTTAAAGAGCTCAAGGCTATTTTCAAAATTTGTAATATCAATATTTTGTTCTTTTATAGCTGCTAATTCCGACTTATACTCAAGTACCTTAAGAGAAGCATTTCTTAATAACGAAATAATAGATAAAAAGCATTGAGGTCTGACAACATACATCTTGGGAAATCGATATGAAAAATCAACAATTCCTGAGTTAAACAAGTCATTGTCAGACTCTAATAATGAAACTAATACAGCATATTCACAATTTTTTTCAATGCGATCTTTATTTAGCTCCTTAAGGAAGTCCTCATTTTTTTTCTTGTAAGTGGTGTTATCAGATTCATTTTTCATTTCAAACATAATAGAGACTATCTCGTTTCCTTCATTGTCAAAATCTCGAAAAATATAATCGCCTTTACTACCGAAACTAGTATCATTATCTTTCTCAAAATAAGCATTAGGAAAGGCTGTTGAACGTAATCTATTAAACTCATTTTCGCAATGTTGTTCCAATGACTCACCAACCATTTTCGTAGACAATTTGATTTTCAAATCTCGAAGTCTTTGAATTACATCATCACGTTCTTTTAGCTGAATCTCATATTTCATTTTTATAGATTTTTCTGATAATTCTTTTTGTAGTTCAACTTTGTCTAAATTATTTTTTATTTGCTCATAAGCTTCTTTTAATTTTGTAATTGCATCAGAAATAGCAAGTTTTTTATCATATTCATTCTTTTCTTTCGTTTTTTCCAATAAATAAGAAAGTGTGTCTCTCTCTTTTTCGAAGGAATGCTTAAGCTTGCTGACAGCAATATGTTTGTCAGTCTCAGCAGCAGTCAACTGTGACTCAAGAGCTTGCATTTTTTTTTCATTTACAAATGCTGCTTCTTGCATTTTGAATCGGATATTTTGAATGGCTAGCTCAACTGAATTCTGTTTATCCTTCTCAAGTAGTTCAAGTCTTTTGCTCAGTTCTTCTTCAAACTGCTGATCTCTTACCTGCTTAGTGATATTTGAGTAATTCTCTTCCTCGATGCTAATCTTACTCCCGCATTCAGGGCATTTGATTTCATTCATATCTGAATAAAAGAGAAAAACAATCTATTATCCCTTTTTATCCGTTTTATCGTCGACAAGCAATAATTATGTTAATCCCCATAAGGCTCCTGTAAATAAATATTCAAGTGAGTGAAGGAAATTTGAGTCTGAAAAAGAAGACTTTTATTTTTATTTTTTTGATATTGGGTAAATTCTAGACAAATCACCTTTATTTGACTTAATAGCAGAAGTTTTCCACTTGTACCATTTTTTGTTTCTAGAGTAATCTTCCTGTTCCCAAATCTGATTTTGAAATATCAAGATCCCACAAATTATAAAGAATATAAGAGCACCTAGAAAGATATTCCAATCAAGCATTATTGAAGCATTGGAATAACGCACATAGGCAACTATTTTCAACATATTCTCCTTGTGAACAATTGAGTTCCCTAGAAATTACATTTAAATACTAATGAATTTTTTATACAAGTGAGGTTTTGAGCAAAAGCTTATTCAAAAGTATATCTACGCATGACTGAATATATACTTATCAATTATAAGAAATAAATTATTGAGTTAGAGCAATAATTTTTACTACATAATATATATATGTATACAAACTAAAATAAAATTAAGACGTATTGTATTAACAAAAAATGTCATTACTAAACTTTGCTCTTGCCCATTCTGATTTAGGTATAAGCCACTTCACAACTGATTTGATTCTTGTTTTATCTTTTGCAATAGTAACAGCACTTCCTATGTCTTTATTAAGACCTCAGATCCAAGAAAAGAATGTAAAAAGCAGTGTTTTTAAAAACTGATACTATAGAATCCTACCAATAATAAACTAGAGAATTTATCAATTAAAATTATATCTTAGTACATTTAATAAATTTTAAGATTGATCTTATAACCAATCTTAGAATTTATTTACATACTATAAATTTATTTGAACTCTTTTAAATCTGATAACCATATAAATAAAAATATTACTAATACCAGAAAAGTCTTTTAACAAGATCTGATTTTTGTTGTTTTTTAAATTTTACTACCCTTTTTTGATAAATTTGACACGTTTTCAAACTAAGTGTATGTAAGATATATTTAATAATTAATTGTTATGTCAGAAAAAACCATATTTATATATGATGGTGAATGTCCATTCTGCAATCACTTTGCACAATTACTTGAATTAAAAAGCAATCTTCAAGAAGTTGAAATATTAGATGGAAGAAAAAATCTCCCGCTACTATCTCAACTCTATAAACAAGGCTACGATTTAGATAATGGAGCAATTCTTATAAATAATGAAAATATCATGCATGGTGCTGAAGCGATAAATTGGGTTTGCTCTCAAATTAAAGAACCAAGCGATTCTCTTCTAGAAATACTCCGGATTATTTTCACATCAAACAAGAGGACAAATTTTTTATTCCCATTTCTTTTATGGGGTAGAAGATTATCACTCGCAGTAAAAGGTAAGGTTTGGAAGCCAGTACATAAAAATGTCCAATTTTATTGAATACTTTTATACGACCAGGGCTAAAGTTTTTTACTGTTTATAAAAATTTTAAATTTAATATTTACGCAAAATCAAACAACCTTTTTAATTCCTGTCGATTAACTTCAAGACCTACATTAATTAAAGGGTTATTAAGTCGCAAAAATTCATCACCTGCATTAACTATATGTAATTCACTAATGAAATTTTAATGACATTTTGTTAAAGGTTGAGAATAATTTTTTTTAAGAATATTATCTTGATATTCTTGTTTGTAACATCATTTGATAAGAGGATATACCCTATACCTACTATGAGTTTAAATATGTAAAAATAAGACTTTATACATCTAAGGTTAATATGCTTATAGAAATCCTTGGGAATAGCAATTCATTACTAATTATTCTTTTAATTGGTTTGTCAATATATTTCGGAATTCAAGCAAAAGCTAAAAATATAAAATGACTTTTAGTTATTTACATAATTACGTCTATGGCTAATGAACTAGTAAGTTAAAAAAAATAATAAAAAGATATCTTATTCAAGGATATCTTTTTTAACTTGCTCAAGACTAGGACCCCTTTCACGATCAATGCTTGAAATAGGTATCCAACTCCAATCCACAAACAGAGTAAGCATTACACCAACAAAAATAGACAAAGGTAGAACAAGCTCAAAAAAAACGTGCCTAACCATATAGATTATTAAATCTGCTGTATTAGTAACAATTTCTTCATAGAGGGGATCAAACAAAAATCTACTTTCGGTACAACCTATTAAGGATAACGAACTTAGATATGAAGATGTGAATATAAATAATTACAGACAAGAGAAATAAAGAGTATATACCTTATCAAATAAAAGCGTAATGACTAAAAAAATAATGCTAGACAAGCATCTATCTCAAATACAAAGGATGATCAAGAATTAAAAACATAGATTTTAACAAGAAGAAATTCGACAAAAGGCAAATCGAGTATACTTAAAAAAAGGATGGGGGAAAATCAAGAAAAACATAAAATACGAAAAATAGATAAGGTATAAGGAATAGTTTTTTCAGGAAAAAATACGAATTTGAAAGATACAAAAAAAAACGGTCGTGAAAAAAAAAAGAATTCTCTTGAGGAAAATCAGAAAACGGTATGAATAAGAGACTAAAGATCTTAGTAGGTAAATGAAATATAGATTAATAATCAGACAAATTTATCAAAGATAATTTAGCGATTAAAAAAGCCGAGTTGCAGATATGCATCTCGGCTAAATCTAAATGAATTAATTCAGTTTTTAAGGAATTAACCTTCTCCTTCTGGAACCAAACGGAATCCTTTTCGTCCCATCTTAATCTCAAAATTATCACCTGGTTTGAGATCTAAAAGAGCTGTATAGGCCTTTCCTATCAAGAGGTTTCCATTTCCTTGGACGGTAGCCACATAACTAAGCTTTCTTCCACCTTTACCAATACCACCAGCACTTTCAGCTGCTAGGTTTACACCTTTAGCTTCTAGAAGTGCTTCATAAAAGGCAGTGTAGTTAAGACGCTCTCCGCCTCCTTTCTTGGTGGAAACATATCCACAAGCTTTAACAAGATCAGATTTTGAGACATCTCCCAAGTCTTTGACCTTGGCTAATAAATCCTTACCAGTGAGCATGATAAATAAATGGTTGTACTTATAATACTAACTTATAATTAACAAACTTACAATATTTACATTAGTCCTAGACATTAAAGCTAAAAGTTATGGGAAGAGAAGTATCTAGATTAAACTCAGGAATCCAAGGTTATATGGAAAATTGTTCATGCTTAATGGGATTGATTTATAGGAAACGACCAGTATGGAAAGCTGAAAAATAAATGATTCGAAGGATCATTTATCTATTAGAAAACGCTCAATCACTAGCAATAGCAAGATTATTTTATAAATAACGTAAAATCTAGAATTTCATAAAGACAGGTACGAGCAAATAAAAATTTCCCAAAAATTAGTTCGTTTGGTATATAAAGCTTTATATTTGAATATTTGCTAAGAGATGAATCAGAATATAATTACTTATTACAACAAAAAATGAATCTCTCTAAAATCCTTGCGATTTGTATCGTATCTGTATTCATCCTTTCAGCATTTGCGGGATTAATTGGAACTCTATTAAATTCCTAGTATGACAAGAAATTATTATATCTAGCTTTCCATGAGAACAATTATTCTTTCCGTTTAATCAAAATAAGATATGTAGAAGCTGATATTTTAAACCTCTATGAAAATAAAATGTATTAGGAATAATTCCAACGCTTTATTTGATTATCGTCTTAATTTTTGGTTCAAAAACAGCACCATTACATATCATCACTGATAAAACTTCCTTGTTTCATCATTCATCTTCTGTACAGCTTTTATCTGACCCAATGTCGCAGATGTTTTCTTGATGCACCTATTCAAGCTAAGCTTGCCTGGATATAGGAATTAACTGAATAGCAATTGTAGTAATACAAAAAGGTAAAAGTCCTGGATATATTATCTGGATAAAATATTTGCTTTGAAAATTCAGGAGAAGTAATCAATAAGATCTATTCAAACAGTTAAAGGTAAAAAGACATCAAGTAACATTTACAAGGACAAAACATGAATCATCTTATGCTGCAAAGAATAATAGATGAACATTAAAAATATAGAACACGTCAAATAATGCCAAAACATATAAATTTAGAAGTTTCAATCTGAATTGTCCCACTTACCAATTGCAAACTCAAGAAAACGATCAATGTCATCATCTGGGCAGCCAGTCTTCATTTGTAATTCCTTACATGCGTCAGAAATCTTATTAAAACAAGTTTTCACATCGATATTTCCCTTTATTGCATCAAGCAGTTGCTTGTCGGTAAAGGTCATAATTGGTATTGCAAGGTGTAAAAAACAAGGATATTTTCATTCAGCTTATCTAGCAATCTTGATAAGAACAAATGAATATAATCTATAAATCAAAATCAATGAGTCCTCAATTAAATTCTCAGATAAAACAATCAAAGAATTATCGTGTTAAGGCCAAAGCCCAATTAGGCGAGTATTTGCTAACTCCTAAAATATTTTTGGTTAAAGAAGAATTGCATTTGGCGACTATTCCATTAGTAGGAAAATTAGAAAACAATTCATTTCTTAACCATTGAGAATGCCATGTTTTGACTTGCCTAGGATCATGCGTTCTTAAGGTTATGGGTACTTCAAAACCCCAATTTTGAAGTTGTGTCAAATCTGACAATTCATCCCTGTTAGATCTAAAGATTTGAAATGCCAAAAAAGACAATGCGGAATTATTAGCATTTTCAAGAGTTGAGGTCGATAACAGTTTCTCAAATGAAAATTTTGAATTACAAAAATGAGAGAATAAAACTCCCTCCAGCTCAACTTCAACCTTTAGAGAGTCATCAATATTCAATGGAATAGCATTGATAGTTCTGATATTCTCAATAATTTCACTATCCTCTCGAGAAAAAGCATCTACTAATTGACCGTATTTGTATCTAAGACCTATTGCGAAACCATCAATTTTAGGTTGAACCACCATAGTTGATCCCTCTGGTAATTTTGCCCACCAGCTTGAGAAACAATTTTTATCCAGTCCAAGTAACCTCATACCCATATCAATAGGAGAATGTCATGTCAAGTCGCTTCTTTAACCTCTTTTCTTAAGGAATCAAAAATGTACTAGTTTTTACAATATTTAAATATGGAGAATAAATAATAAAAAAAATGAATAAAATAAAATTCAAAATATCTAGCTTTTATATTTTATTATATAGAAATCAATTATTTAATATAAAACAAATAACCTATTAATGAACTTTATTCATGGGCTATTACAGATGGAATTACTTGAGTATTAAAACTTAGTTGGTGACATTAAGATTCTATAAATATGTTTTTACAATTATATTGAAAATATAAGAGAAGGATATTTGAAGCAAAGTCAGTATTTATTCTCATGTTGCCATAGCTTTTAACACATATTTTTATAGAGAATAATCTATAGATATGACAATATTGGAAAAATACCCTGAAGATATCCCCTGGGATTTAAACATCGAGCAAAGCAACTTCAGGTCAATCGAATGGATACTATCTAAAGCGGACATCGTTTATACGTTTACAAGGAGTCGTATAAACGATAAATATATCTACATCCAGAAGAATGATGGTATCAGAAAGGCTATCAATGAATATGAAGCCAGGTTTACATACCAAAGGTTATTTGACGAGGGATATTCATTGACTGCCTTTTCCTGATTAATAAATAATTCTTGACGTTGAAGATCATAAGTGTAGGCTTAGAGAAATAGAAACTTTTAGTAAATGCCAAGGGTAAAAAGAGAGAAGTATCCAGAAAAGGCTCCTTGGGATTTAGGACCATTATCTGAACATAAGGCTCTTGAAAATTGGAGATTAGTAAGAGGATCTGAAATAGTAATTTTCGCTAGAAAAGGTGATGACAATCACTATTTCATTATGCAAAGAGACGATAAAGAACCTATTGAAATTCTCGCTTTCCAAGCGAGGCTTACATATCAACAACTTTTAGATAAAGGTTTCAAACTTGAAGTCTCATAAATTTATGGAGAAGACCACTCATTATTGATAAAAAATATTATGACTGAATTAGAAGAACTTGAAGACATTGTTGGGAGCTTAGAAAATATAGAACCTTTCGGAATTGAGCCAGATTTTAGCTCGCTTGGGCTCGAACCAGCTGAAGTGTTAGGTTTCCAGACAGAGGAAGAACTGGAAAAGGCAGTTAATCTTCTCACAGTAGAGGTTGATCAGAAACAGTTAATTTTAATTGACGTTTGATTAATAAATAAAACTCATATGAGCACTTAGTGCCGAAACTTTATATTTTTAAGTGTTTTTTAATGCATCTTAGCTTTATATCTATTAGTTAATTAATTAAAGCAATGAATTTTTCAAGATAAGGAGTTCAAAAGGATCAAGCTTAATTTCCTTGTTTTAGTTTTTTAAAACATTGCTTACAAAGGATTAAACCTTTCCTTCTATAAACAGAATCGGACAGAAAAACCTTACAAAGTTGACAATGAACTAATGTATTTTGCATTGTCAAAAATAGCTGTTATCTAAGCCCAATCAGTATCTTCCAAAAGGCTGGAATAATCAGAACTATCGAAGAAAGTGTCTTCGTTTAAGAGATCGTCGACTTCAGCGCGAAGCCAATAACTTAGAGACATTGTAATAAGAAGTGGAACTAAATAAAGCCTGGAACTATCCAGCCAGTGAAACCGTAATTAATAACAGCTGCAAGAAGACCCATCATTGCAAGTCGACCGTTCATTATTTCAGCTGTTTTCCAGTAGTTAGTTGTTTTATCCATTACACAAAACCTGGAATAATTTGACCGGTTGTTGCATAGGCACCGACTAGAGCAATGCATCCAAATAATGCTGCATAGCCGTTAAGTCTTTCAGCAGTTACTTTTTCAGGATCAATTTTCCTACTGTTGCTATCGTTTCGAGTAGTCATTAAACGATACCAGGGATAATTTGACCAGTTGTAAGATAAGCACCGATGAGTGCCCAGCATCCAACAAATGCTGCGTAGCCGTTGAGTCTTTCAGCAATTACTTTGCCTTCTTCGACCCTTGGAGTTTCAACAGTTGAATTTTTCACTAAACGACACCTGGGATAAGTTGGCCTGTTGTTAGGTAGATACCTGTTAATAGAACGAATGCCATCATGGCTGGTCTGCCGATGCTTCTTTCTAGGATTGTTTTGTTAGATGGTTGCATTGTTATGAATGTGTTATTGGGTTAGAAAATACCAGGAATGATTTGACCTGTTGTTGCGTATGCACCGAAGGCTGCAACGAAGCCAAGCATTGCTGCCCAACCGTTAAACTTTTCCGCTTCTGGAGTCATGAGAGTTAAAATTGACTATGTAAACAAATGTAAATGAATTGTTAATCTATGTAAAGTCAAAAATGTACGGCTTGCCACCTCGGTGCTGTATTTAGATACTACAGATACAAAATTGGTAGCAGAGAAAGAAGCTTTGGGCGCATTTAAAGAAAATAATGTAAAAAACTATCTTTTGATAATCAGATAAAGAGCTTAAAAGATGTATGTATTGTCTATCTATTTTAGAACTCGTAAAATATTTGTTTAAGGTCAACTATAAAAAAATTCAATTTCTTTAGTTTTTAATCCTTCCCAACCAGCTTTAATTAAACGAGCATTAAGCGTATCTTGGTCAAAATGTTTGGCTCCAGTTTTTACAATTCGATTTCTCATTGATTTTTTCACCCCACTTCTCTTGCGTGCATTTTCTTTATCCATAACCTCTGTGTAGAGGTTTAGCATTTCTGAAGGAATAGGAGTTCCATCAAGATCTAATCCAGCTTTAATAGCCTTATCAATAGCATCTGGGCCTGAAAAATCCACTTCAAAAAAGCAATTAAATCTATTTTCCTCTCGCAACAACCGATAGTTGGCATAAATAAACTATATTAATAAACTTTAATTTAAGCGATAAATAACTGAGAGATTATTTGCTGGCATCTCTATAACCTTGTCTTGAACGAATCCATTCATAAAGGCAACTTTATTGACTTCGTCTAAATGTCGAATTCCCCAGAGTGGATTCTGAAATTTTAAGGATTGGTCAAAATTTAAATTACTATCTGAAGTTTGTACATCTTTTCTTATAAAGGGTCCATAGATCATCAAAAAATTATTTTGATTTAGATTATTTTTTGATTCATTAAACAATGCTTTTGTACAACTCCATGGAGAAATATGAATCATGTTTATACAGACAACTCCTTTAATTAAAGATCTTATTTGGTTGGTTATTGGCCATGGTCGTTTCTCTACATTAATATCTAGCGGTTTTGGCATTTTAAAAAAAAGGCCTTCATGTTTAATCCATGAAGTAATACTTTGCCTATGCGCTAATTCAGGATCGCTAGTTTGCCAGATAATTGATGGGAATGTTTTTTGGAAGAACACTCCATGTTCTCCACTTCCACTAGCTATCTCTAAAAACAAGCTGTTAGGAGAAATATAATCACTCAAAACTCTGGCAATGGAATTACGATTCCTTGTTGTCGCAGGAAAGTTAAGTCGATTGTCTAGATTTATATTTCCCATTATTTATCAATAGTTAATAGGACTAATAAGTCAGAAGGCCTTGGTTGTATTTCCTTAGTAGAATTTTTAAGTATGAAAATAATACTTATTAATAAGGGAGATAAAAATACGGATGCAGCAAATAATCCAAAAATCCGTCTTGAAATTTGAAAAGGTTTTTTTACTAATGGATCTCCACAAAGACCACAAATCAAAACTCCATCACTCCTAGTTTTCTTAAATTGATAGCGAGAAGAGCAAAAAGGGCAATAATATCGACTCATTTCTAAACTTACAAAACACATTTTTAACTACATTAAATATTCCTAGCTAGCGTAATGAAAAGCAAACTAAATTGATTAAATGTAGGACTGAAGAATGAGAGAAGAGACTAAAGGATCAGATCATCTTATAAAGAATCTTGAGAGAATATCTCTTAAAAATTCTATCATAAATTACAAATCTGAAAAAAAAACCCTCTTATCATTAGGACAAGGCAATGTAAATGAATGGTTAGAGTCACTTCTTCCAAATACAAGAATAATTTTAGAACCAAAAATTATTGGAACAGATATTGGCATTCAATATTTAAATGGGAAAGTAAACAAAGCAATAAATGAAAATAATCAAGACATAACTGAATTTGTAAGATCTGTAAAAAATATTCCTAGAATCATCCCGATTAAAAATAGAATAGAAATTCGGGGAGTGCTATTCGACGTTGAGAAAGCATCAAACAAATGTAAAAAAGCTAAATTTTTAGAAACTCATAAAATAAAATCGCAGTTAAAAAGGCTTAGATTCTGTGCTTTTCAAATATTCCATTGCAATATCAATCATTTTCAGTCACTTCATGAACTAAAAAAACTAAATTTTGAAATTCCTCAAACTCATTTTACAAACTTTACTTCAGATATAGAAATCTATCTTCAATGCTGGAAAGAGGGTAAATTATTTAAAAGCTATCCAACAAACGGTATAGTATTGAAAATCAATTCAAGAAGATTACAAAAGTATCTTGGAGAAAATAATATATCAACACATTGGGCATACGCAATAAATTAATGATTTTTTTTTCAACACAAAACTCTTCACAAGCATTGGAGGAGTATAGATCCTTTCACCAACTTGATTGGCGATACTAACCATAGGAATATTGTTTACAGTAGATGTACCGTTGAAAATAATTTTAAAAGGAAAAGAAGACTAAGTTATTTTTCAATTATTTTACCTTAAATAAAATTGTGACTCGCTAAACAAACAACAACAACAACAACAACAACTGAATCTCGATTAAAATCGTTACTGATTAAAACAAATACAAGAAAAATATGAAAAAAAATATTGCTATGTTAATCACAAATTTCAATAATAGAATTACAACCTTTCCAATTAATAAGTTTCGGTTAATTTTAATTTTGATAACAGGGCTACTTTTTCTCCCTTTTCAACAAACCAAATCGCAAGAACTTTTCTTAAATGTATAGGTAAATATCAGATAAATAGAGGTTCTCTGATTAAACCAGATTGGGAAACGAGCTATCTAACAATTAATCTTGATGGATTGATATCTACAAAATAAATCGAAGACATCTTACATATCTAGTTAAATCACCAAAAAAAAAAATAGAACTCTAATAGGTATTTGTCAGAAAGGAAAAGGTTAAGAAGATTGCTTATAGACTGTAAAATACATGTTCAAATGTTTTCTATATCGGTTATAAATCACGTTTATGATTTTGATCAAAACCTTGAGCAGCTCGGTTATTAGCTATACCTCCTACCCCAAGAACTAAAAAAATCAAGTAAAAAGATAGAGTCGTAACTAAAGTAATAATTGCAATCGAGGCTGTATTCATAAGAATATTCGTTTAATTTAAACAAATATTCTAACAGGAGGGTTAAAATATCAAATCAGGTAAAAATGACTGTAAAACCGCTGATCAAAATTGAAAAAGATATTATAAAAAATGGGAGAACTTGGATCTGATTTTTTTCCATGAGACATTTTTTTTTATAAGATAATGAAAAGACAGTTATGACGAGATGGATAACAGTAAAAATACATGGGTAATAACCGACCAAGCCTGAATTTAATGGTCACATCTATTGTTTTAAAAGAAAGTCAAAAAATTTGAAGCTAGAATTACTTAAAATCATTTAATTATTAAATTCATATGTGGGTAAGCATAGATTTTTGCTTGGTACCAGTTGGAGTAGGTGTCTCATTGTCTCCTTATATAAAGGCATGTTTATTGATTATTGAAGAACATAAGCTCGAGTATGAACTTGGTCCAAATGGAACTGCAATTGAAGGGGAGTGGGATGAGGTATTTGAATGTGTAAAGAATTGCCATGAGTTGGTTCACAGCAAAGGTGCTCCACGTGTTTACACAACATTAAAAGTAAATACACGAACAGATAAGAAGCAATTATTTAAAGAAAAAGTGCAAAGTGTAAAAGGCTGAGACCAAAAGAACTTAAAAGCATGGAGCAAAAGTAAAAAACAGTAAACAAAAGAAAGATCCCAGCAATTACCCATGCTTATTTAGCGAAGTACTGATATAAAAAAGATATCAGCACGATAATTAATGACTATCTTTGCTCGTCTAAGCAGATCAGAAGTTATTCACGGAAGAGCCGCTATGTTTATCGTTGCTATCTGGTTATTCACAAACTATCTAATTCGCTAAGAATGGCTAATCCTATTAAAACATGGTTTTTTGAATTAATCGAAGATGCAATAGGCAGTAAAGCCATGAAGCAATTCAAGAAAGAAGAAGAAGACAAACTGAGTCCAGAATCAAATAACAAGCCAAAACAAGATTAAAAGTAAAAACGCTAAAATTATAATTGGCTACATAATCAATCCCATTCAGCTGCGACGGCTCTTAAACCACTAGCGATAATCTCGTTAGGGCAATTAGTATCTTCCTTTAAGGCCTTAGCTGCAAGATGAACGTTCTCCCAAAATAGTGACACTGCCCCTTTTTTTTGATCATCAGAGAATTTAAACTCCTCAAAAGCTTTTGGCATTTTTAGTTTTTTTTATGTTCTAGCAAATATTTCACTCATCAACTGTAATTTTCACAGCCTCTATGTAATTATCTTTTTTGTTGTCTAAAAATAGCCTTCTGGAGACAAAACAAACAATGCTCAAAAGAAATATAAATCCAGAGCTTTGAATAAAATCTACATAGGTTGCCAAAAAATGATTCATTAGAAACGTGATTTTTTTAAATGTAGAGGAAAAAATTCAAATGACAAATTAAACAAATAAGATGGCAATAAATAAAACCTAACAATCTGGGGAGCTCAAATAAGCATCACCCATCAAAGTACCTGTACCTAAGTCAAAAACATTATCCAGGTCAGATAGGAGTTCTTTTAATTCCTCACCACTGATTCTTTTGATTTCTTGGTAAGTTTCTTTAGACATAGAAAGATAAAACCAGAAGTTAACTTAACTACTTCTAATTTGCTCTGAGACCGTAAATACCGATAGGGATAATTGCTTTTGGAGTAATGCCTAAAAATGTAAATTTCCAAATAAAAAATTCTATTTTATTTGGGAAAAAATAATTATCTTTAAAAAGTTAGGCGTTAAGTAATTATTCTTACACGGCTGGTAGTGGTTTGTTCTTATATTTTTGAGACTTCTCAGGACAACCTTCTTTTTATACTGAGCTTTAGAAGGTTGTTTCTTTGAATAAAAAACGTCAGTGCTCCCCCCCAGAAGCCAACCAATTATCGCCCTTGGTAATTGATTGCCTGACGTAAACAAATCCTAAAATTTCCTTTTCTTCAATTGTTTTGTAGGACCGTACGTCTTAGGTAGGGAAACCGTAGAAATATCAAATTTTTTTTAATCAGACATTTAAAAAGGGCCTCAGGGGACCCTTTTTATTTACCGATTCTTTGTAGAAGCTTCTGGATATTGGTGGCCTGGGGCCAAGTGTCTAGTAGAAAGGCTTTCTGACTCCATTAGGGCACCTAAACGATGCAGAGGAGTTTCGACTGAATTGACGCACCTATATCATTGATCCTTGTCGCATCAGACGAATAGCCTACTTATTCATTGAGAATGTTGGAGCAGGAACCAGAATTCAGTTCGCTTCTCTTAAATACTCAGGTGGAGTGTCGACCATCAATGGTGCCTCTGAGCTCAACAAACGTATCTTTGCTCTATTCGCACCTCAACGCAATCAGCCTTAATGCCCATTGCATTTCAACTTAACCTGATCAAAAATAGTAAGTTTGGGGTCAAGCTAGGATCTAATTAATAAATCAAAAATTATTCTCAATTAAATCTGAATAATGATTAGAAATCTGTTTTTTTTTATTCTCGGAACATTTAGCGGGATTTGGTTCGTATGGCCTCAAATCATTACGACAAAAGGGTGGGAATGCACAAAAAATGTCATTGCGTCCTCTGACGAAGAATTAACAGATATAGAATCATTAATTGAATCATTGCCCAACAGAATCAGATTAGGCTTGGCTGTTTCCCCTAAAACATTGCTAAAAAGAGAGGACCTTACACGTATCGAGAAGCTTAGAGTAGTAGGAGATGCTTGCTTTAGATAAAAAAACCAATAAAGAAAATTATTATCATAAAAACAAGTGAGCTATTGGGGTCTTAACCTAGCAACGAAATTGCAACTTTCAATTCGTTTGCATGATTGATCTCATCCTGAGCAATTTCTCTTATTCTCTGATCATTTGGATTAACGGTTAAATACTTTGCGTAAGTTTCATAAGCGTGCTCTTCAATTTTTATATTGATATCGTATGCATTTGATGGAGATATTAAATAATAAAAAACCATTATCCAGTAATAGAAGAGCACTAAATGCCTAGCTAGAAATCGATCAACCCAATATCTATTACCGCATCGTGATTCCATCTCCTCTAAATGCTCCGTCTCATTGATTGCTTGGTAAAAATGAGCCTTCATAAGCTTGTTACTTAAAGGAGTTTTTAAACCAAGCGACTCTTGTAAATGCAAAACAGATAAAAATGCAAAGTAAGGGGCTCTAGCTATCACCTCTAGGACCCAGAATCGTTGAATCGGTCTTCCTTCATATACCCGATCAAGAATAGTTACACTAAAATTTAGAACAAATGAATTAAATCCTTTCATGATCCCTCAGCTTTATGCTTAAGTATAAATACTCAACACATAAATATCGTCAATAACTTATTTCTTTAATTATCGATTTCGACTGTAGCTGAAAATCAAATTGACAGATTACGAAAACTATCT
This sequence comes from Prochlorococcus sp. MIT2308, assembly GCF_059772345.1. Taxonomy (NCBI): domain Bacteria; kingdom Bacillati; phylum Cyanobacteriota; class Cyanophyceae; order Synechococcales; family Prochlorococcaceae; genus Prochlorococcus; species Prochlorococcus sp. MIT2308. The sequence continues at coordinate 414,731 of NZ_CM186283.1, forward strand.
TGCTCGAACAGGCTGGTAAGCAGGAATCATCTTTCCTCCACCAAAATCATCATCATCATCTGGAAGCGCTCTAGAAATTAGCTCAACTAGTACTAGAGCAGCCATAGGATAAAAACACCATAAAACAGCTTTCCAGATGGGAAATGAGTCAACTAGCTGAAGCTCAGACATGTATCAGAAAAATGTTTGCACAAACCTAACTGATCTAAAAATATTTAGTGTTACGGTTAGTACGAAGTAGATGTTTATCTAATCGATAGTTGTGTAAAAAACACTTCAAGTTGTCTAAGTTTTCCACAACACCAGAGTCGTTAAATAACTCCAAGTTCTATCTAAAAAGCAATTTAAATAAAAAAGACCCTAGGTATGGTGTCCTACGGGCCTGGGTGATGGGGAACCTATTTTTAACTGTTTTTCATCCAAATTGCAACCCCTACCATATCTGGTGTCAGAAAGATTAAAAAAACAGAAAAAAAGGCCCATATCTGGAATCATTAGCTTGCGTAATATTTACAAAGCGAGTAATATTTAAAAATTGCTGGGTGATGGGGATTTCTCAGTATGTTCTCCCTCAAATTTTGAGGGTTTTTTAATGCCATGAAATTCTGCACTTAATTTTTATGATGGATTAAGGCAAAATTAGTTAGAACTGTTGTGATGCTTATTTTTTCTCAAATTGAAAAGATGGAACAATTAACTGATGCGATTGGTAATCCCACTGCAATATTAGTAGAGAGAATTTTTTGGTTCGGGTTAGGTGCATTTTTAGGACTGGCAATAATTACTTCTTTACTTAGAGAACTAAAAGATGGAAAAAACAAAACGTCACCAGTTTCACCTGGTCAATTAGAGAATCTTGCTAAAAAAGCGCTCCAACAAAACAGTGATATCAATTGATAGTGCCTATCAGATATTTTTATGGCCACAAACAAATTTACTTATGATAGTTGGGGCGAGAACCGTACAATCAGCTACCACTGATTAGATAATGGGCAAATATACTTAATTCAAATACAAAAAAAAATGAAATTAGTTCCTTACATATTCATGGCTGTTGCAATCTTCTCAGAGGTTTCATCAATTGCTACAACTCCTATTATCTAACTGAATCTCATTAATTGAGTAATCAGACCTAACACGTTTTGGGGAATACTGACGTTAGATTGTATATAACTAATTTACATTCATGCTCAAAAAAATATTTAAGGTAGCAAGTCTTTTTGCTTTGTCTGTTCTTATTGTTTCATCAACTGTTTTCTCGGGAATCAACCTTGTAGAGGCTGCACAAATCGGTTCTGATATTAATGAAGACAACTCTATGGGTATCGTGATCGAAGAATCAAGTGAGGATTTGAATGGCTCAAAAACTAGTACTGCACCAGACCTTGGAGATGATCAAGCTTTCCCTTTTATTCCTGGTTTTGGTAAAAATTCCGGTAAAGACTGATCATCTCTTTGTTTAAAAGAATTGATCGATGATAAATTACTAATTTTTTCTAAGGTTAGAAAAAATCCACATATATAAGTGATTATTAGCTAGGCAATTTTAATGGAAAAATGGGAATCAAAAATAATTATTTTTATTATCTTTTCAGTGCTTGCATTTGGGTCGATCTCCCCATTGATAAGGATGATTAGTGATCGTATTTCCTAAGAATGAGTTTGCAAGGACAAGCTGAGATGATTAAAGGAATTATTCCTAATATGATTACTTTTAGAATCTTTTGCTTGTAAATCTCTTATTAAAAAAAATTGAAAGATGGATTAATTGCCTAGCTGAAAAAAAATCTAGAGAAAAATCTCTAGATTTATATGAAAATTGATTTAATTTAGAACTTTTTAAAATATGCCAGGGATTATTTGACCAGTAGTGATATAAGCGCCAAGTAAAGCAATCATTCCAATCATTGCCCAACGGCCATTTGTCTTTTCTGCTTCTTCAGGATAGTTGGAATAGTTTTCTACTAATTGGGTTTGTACCTGGGTCGCAAACATGTTTTGCTTACCGTATTCAGTAATGATCTGGTTAGAAGCAGAACTGTAAGTAGGGATTACTGTTGGATCAACTGATTGACCATCTGATTGATTATCAGTTGGATCAATTGATTGATCGGAAACTGTGTTACTGGAAGTCATTTATTAACCTAAAAAATGCCTGGAATGATTTGACCTGTTGTTGCGTAAGCACCGAAAGCAGCAATAAAGCCGATCATTGCCATCCAACCATTAAACTTTTCTGCTTCTGGAGTCACGAGATTAAACTCAAATAATGCGCATGAATGTAAAGGAAAAGTAAAGGAATGTAAAGGGGGCACCCGTACACAGTAAAAGTTATCAGGGTTATTAGCTGAAGCAATATTTTTTATCCACGGTCTAAATAACAATTCCAGTAACTTTGTTTAACTTAATTCAACTAGATGGATTTAATACCAGGTGTAGTTCTTTTTTTTGGAGCCATCGGAACTGTGGCTTTACTTGGTTGGGATACTTTCCAAAATCGTAAGCCAATTACCAAAGCTGAAATGCAGCAGTCTCGTGGAACTAGAGCAGCAAAACCACAACAAAAAAGAAGAGGGCTATTTAACAGAGGATAATTATGGGTGAAATTCAAACATACGCTTCAAACTCAGGAGATTTTAGTTTCCTTTTCGTTCTAATTATTGTTGGGACTTATCTTCTTTATGAGGTTGGTAGAGCAATACTAGATAACAATGATGATGATGATATGGATGGAGGAATGACGATGCGTGTAGCAGATGGGGCACAGGCCTGAATTAACTACTAAAGTAATCTGTACTTATTGACAACATAAATATGTCGTCTCTATGTTTAAGTGTGAATTAAATATCTAATCAGTCATCTAATTAATTAAAAATTTTGAGCGAAGAAAATATCAAAATAAAAATAGATGCTTTATTGAAAGAACTTCAGGAAAAAACAGGAGTTTCGGATGAGAAGATGGACGAATTTAAAAAAATAATGGAACTAGCAGATTTTTCACAAGACAAAGAATAATTTATGTATAAGTCTTGATGAATGAAGGTTTAGCGAGATGCGAGTTTTGACCAGATAAGCAGTACTAACAAGTTAAACAATGCATATCCGACAGCAATTTGCAGTTGGTAAAAATATCCAACAATCGAAGAGGATCCCACAATGATCAAACTAGTAATAAAAATATCTATTGAAAAATTCACCTAAAAAGATCAAGCACTATAAATATTCAGATTTAAATTAAATCATGAAAGTCGAATTTGATTTTCAACAGAGTAAGCACTGCTTGTGCAGGCCTCATTGCCTGCAACTTGAGAAACAGCAATAACTAAAAGACTTAGAGAACCAACCGCTATAGAAATTGTTCTAATAGAACTGGCTTTTTTAGAGATTTTCTTGCTCATATCAAAAAATCTTGATCTTATAAGAATATGATAACTATCCAAGCATAAAAGAGTATCCATTGATACCTAGTAGAAATAATTGCCTAAAAATTATTAGAAGAAAATATTAAGAGAGCTAAATCAATTGAAAAATAGATTTGAATTAATTCTTTTAATTACATGCTTTCGATGGTTCTTGCGAGCTTTCTTTTAACAGTTCAATCCAATCTTGCAAAGAATTTAATGAGTCAATATTCAATTGGTAATAAACCCATCTACCCGTTTGCCTATCGGTAATCAAACCTGCGTCTTTTAATACTTTTAAATGAAAAGATATTTTCGATTGCGCCAATCCAATTTCATTGATCAAGTCACAAACACATCGTTCTCCTCCTGTAAGAGACTCAATGATTTGCAATCGCAATGGATCAGATAAAGCTTTTAGCAATTTCCTGGCCATTGCATTTTCAAGAACTACTTCGCTCTTTGTCGCAGTGGCCATCACAGAAGAAAAAATATAATCACATGATAAAACAAACCGCAGAAAAGGCTTGCACCGACAAACCTATATATCTATATAAAATTGATATGAGGAATCTAATCCTTTGTTGATTCACTCAATCAACTCAATCACACGTTATGCGAATCGGTATTAATGGTTTCGGTCGTATAGGACGACTTGCTCTTAGAGCGCTCTGGAGTAGATAAAATATCGAGATTACACATTTCAACGATCCATTGGGTGATGGAAAGGCAGCTGTGCATAAATTGAATTTGATTCAGTACTGTCGTTGGAACAAAGCAATAAGCAACGACCAAAACAACCTGAATATTGAAGATCACCCAATATCTTTTTCTAAAGAAAGTGATTTCACAAAAGTGCCGTGGAATGAAAAAGGTACAGATCTAATTCTCGAATGTTCAGGAAAATTAAAATCTCAACTGGCATTAATTCCATATTTTGAAACACTTGGAATGAAAAGAGTTGTCGTGCACGTCCTATTAAAGTTGAAATAGAGGGAGAGGATGCTGAAATATTGGCTACGGTATTAATCATGATTTATACGAACCCAATAAACATCGCTTAGTAACAGCTGCATCCTGCACAACTAACTGCTTAGCTCCAGTCGTAAAGGTCGTTAACCAAGCCTTTAATATTAAACATGGATGCAGTACAGCACTCCATGACCTAACAAATACACAGGAAATCGTGATTCATTTAAGCCGGATTTAAAAAGAGCCAGAAGCGAATCACAAAGTTTAATACCAACAACGACAGGTTCGGTAAATGCGATAGGGATGATTTTCCTAGAATTACAAGGGAAATTAAATAGCCATGCAGTTCGCGTTCCTCTCCACAATGCATCTTTTACTGATGCTGTATTTGAATTAGAGAAAGAGGTAACGCAAGAAGAAGTTATTCATGTATTCAAAGAAGCTTCAGAAGGAGAGCTCAAAGGGATACTCGGTTACGAAGAAAAACCACTTGTCTCGATTGATTATGTCAATGACTCAAGGAGATCAATCATTGATGCTCCCTAAACCATGGTGGTCAATAAAACTAAATTGAAAGTCTATATTTGGTATGACAAAAAAAATGGGTATAGCTGTCGAATGGCAGATCTCGTATCACATGTAATAAAGCTAGAAAAAGAATAAAAATAAAAGCATGAAATTATCGTCATTACAGCAATTGGGAACGTAACGACCAGCTATTACGCATTCACACTGACAGATGGTGCTCTAAGGATGCTAGTGATTTTTTACTTTCATAGCCTTGGATATACAACATTAGAAATTGCATTCTTATTCCTTTTTTTATGAGTTCATTTGCGTCATCAATAATCTTTATGGGGGTCCGATAGGAGCAAGATATGGATTACGTCTAACACTTTTGTTATGAACTCTTTTACAAATCGGCGCCTTATTGATGTTGATACCAGTTTCAAGTGGTTGGTCGAAACTTTTGAGTGTCCTTGTTGTCATGGTTGCCCAAGCAATTAGTGGTATAGCAAAAGATCTCAATAAGATGAGTGCTAAAAGTGCCATCAAACTGACGTTTCAGACTCCTCAGAAGAAGACGGTGGAAATATTCTATTATTTAAATGTGTAGCCATCTTTACTGGTCAAAAAATACACTAAAAGGAGTTGACTTCTTTATTAGTGGACTTTTGCTTACCAGTTTTGGTTTTAATAAAGCAGATGAATTAATGTCTATCGGTTTAGTGTCTGTCATTTTTTATGACTTTGATTTTGCCTGGAGATATTGGAAAGATGAAATACAAACTCATCTTTAAAGACTTTTTCTCAAAATTTCAAGGAATCAAAGTCCTATCTTTTGCACGTTTTATTCTCTTTGGAGCAAGAGATGTATGGTTCGTAGTAGCACTTCCTGTTTTTCTTGATACGTATTTAAATTTGAATTTTTTCTAAGATTTGAGCGTTCCTAGGATTGTGCTTTTTAGGTTGTGGCTTTATCCAAGCTTTTGCTCCGCTTTTAAGAAATTTATGGGGAAATAAAACAAGTCCAGGAGCCTCTTATGTTCAATTCTGGAGTGTTGTCTTAACTGCTATACCTCCGCAAATAGCAATATCACTATGGCAACAACGTATTCCAGAAATAGCAATTGCAGCTGGATTGTTATTGTTTGGGTTCATTTTGCAATGAACTTATCAATACATTCATATATGGTTCTTACTTATACGGACAAGGAAAACGTAAGTATAAACGTAGGCTTCTATTACATGGCAAATGCGGCAGGGAGACTTATTGGTACTCTCCTATCATGAGTTTTATTCATGCTTGGAGCTAATGCCTCTATTGGAATGCAACTATGTTTATGGTGTTCAGGCCTAGTTGTATTTATCTCATTGTCGACTAGTTTACGACTACGACAGTTTCAAGTGCTAAAGCTATTGAAAAAGCCTAGAATCCCATAACAATTAAAAATAAATTAAATATCATGCCAAAGAAATACTACTGAACCTCTGATTCTCGCTCATATTCAAGTCCAACTTCACTCATCCAAGCTGTTTAGTTTTAAAGTTTATACCATGCTCAGCTAGATGTAATACCTCAATTGAAATAAATAAAGCTAGTAGTGAAACTGGAACCCACCAAATGGGTGATCCAAATATTAACTTCCAATTATTCATTGATTTTTTTTTTTTTCATATTAAAGATCTTTTTTTTAGCTTAAGTTGGGAAGTTACTGGATAGCAAAAAAGACATTTAAAAAGAGGCTATTGTCTACTTTTTAATTTATAAGGAATTAATTTACTTACCAATACGCTTTACAGCAGCACGAGACTTAGAAAGAATATCACCTTTTAGAGGAACAAAGCCAAGTGAAGGGGCCTTAGCCTGGGCTTTATTACTTAGTAGGTAGTTAAGTGAATCTTTAATGGCTTCAGTGTTTTTACCATTACCAGTTTCGTAAGCAAGAATCCATGTAAGGGTTGCGATTGGGTATGCACCCTCTGCCTTAGGGTTAGGGTTATTACCGGCTAGATTTTTATCTAGTTGAATTACATTAAGAGCAATCGAACCAGCCTTAGTCGTTGGCTGTAAGAACTCTCCTGATAAATTTTGGAGAGCGGCTGCTTTGATCTTACCTCTAATATATGACTGGTTTACATAACCAATTGCACCAGGAGTGTTACGAATAACACCAGCAACACCAGCATTACCTTTACCACCAACACCAGCAGGCCAGGCGACAGATTTACCTGAACCTAGAGTCCAGGTCTTTGAGAAAGCTTGCATGGAATTTGTAAAAGCCTTCGTAGTACCCGAGCCATCAGAACGATGCGCCCAAGTAAGTTTTCCTTCAGGACAACCAACATCTCTCCAGTTTGTAATTTTACCCATAGCAACACGAACAGCTTGCTCTTGAGTAAGTTTAAGATCGCAATCGTAGTTATAACCAAAGGCAATAGTGCCACCAACCACTGGGATTTGAACTAATCCACGCGACACTTTCGCGATATCTGTTGCTTTCATCGGGTCATCAGACGCACCAAAATTAACGGTTTCATCAATGAAAGCTTTACGGCCAGCACCTGAACCAACAGCCTGATAGTTAACACGAGGTCCACGCTCTTTAGCTAAATCAGAAAACCAACGAGTGTAGATTTTTGCGGGGAAAGAGGCTCCAGCTCCGCTGAGTCGAGCACCTGCAAGGGCACTACCTCCTGAGCCAAGAATAATTAAAGAGGAAAGAACAATACTCTTCTTAGCAAAGCTCATCAAAGGTCTGCGACGTAAATGCAATGGAAGCATAAGACGCGAAGGTACTAACATTGATCAATACTATTTGATATAATCAATATAACTTGATACAGGGCTTACGGTGAAAAACTAATTCAAAATACAAATATATTTTGATAGTGAGAAGGGGTAGATTTACAACCCATAATACGATTGATGCTTGGTTGAAAACCAACAAATAGAACAAACAACCTTTTAATAAGAAGTTGAAAAACAAAGTAAAATATCTTCTAATAATCCTAGTCTTAATAATCGGTACATCTATATCTATTAGGCAATACAAAAACACATATCCAGATCCTAGTGAGAGAAAAGATTTATCTGTTAAAGGAATCTTTCTAGATTAAAATGTTATGTTTACAAAAATATAAAACATAAATTAGGTTTAAGTGTATAAATTTAGTCTAAAATAAAAAAGAGTGAAGGCTTGAAGAAAAGAGGAAACTAAATGAGATGGCCACCGAATGCAGCTTGGACCTCAGCCGTAAAAAGAGAAGGTTATCGACATTTTGAAGTTAAAAGCTATGGAGGCAAAAAAGATGAACGGTGGGTAGAACTATTTCCAGTTAACAACAACGAAATTCTTATAAGAGTTCCATGGTCGGAATTAAAAACATACTCAAAGTGGACGAGTGGATGGCTTCAGTTACCAAAAGATGAAAATTGCGATGGCAATTAATCTTTAGAGAAAATAAAAAAAGATGATTTAAGTAATTATTCCTACACGGCTGGTAGTGGTTTGTTCTTATATTTTTGAGACTTCTCAGGACAACCTTCTTTTTATACTGAGCTTTAGAAGGTTGTTTCTTTGAATAAAAAACGTCAGTGCTCCCCCCCAGAAGCCAACCAATTATCGCCCTTGGTAATTGATTGCCTGACGTAAACAAATCCTAAAATTTCCTTTTCTTCAATTGTTTTGTAGGACCGTACGTCTTAGGTAGGGAAACCGTAGAAATATCAAATCTTTTTTAATCAGACATTTAAAAAGGGCCTCAGGGGACCCTTTTTATTTACCGATTCTTTGTAGAAGCTTCTGGATATTGGTGGCCTGGGGCCAAGTGTCTAGTAGAAAGGCTTTCTGACTCCATTAGGGCACCTAAACGATGCAGAGGAGTTTCGACTGAATTGACGCACCTATATCATTGATCCTTGTCGCATCAGACGAATAGCCTACTTATTCATTGAGAATGTTGGAGCAGGAACCAGAATTCAGTTCGCTTCTCTTAAATACTCAGGTGGAGTGTCGACCATCAATGGTGCCTCTGAGCTCAACAAACGTATCTTTGCTCTATTCGCACCTCAACGCAATCAGCCTTAATGCCCATTGCATTTCAACTTAACCTGATCAAAAATAGTAAGTTTGGGGTCAAGCTAGGATCTAATTAATAAATCAAAAACATGAATTCGTCTCCAGAGAAAGAGAAGGGAATGAGCTTTATTAAAAAAGCTGGTAAATGGGCTCCATTAGTGGGAGGAGCATGGATTGTTCTAAATATTGTTGTTCCATTAGCTCTTCTTCGTATTCCAGCAGTCCAAAAATACTTGGTAGTACTGGAGGACAAACTCCCTTTTGACATTCCAGGTATTGGTTAGATGGCAACAGAGATTATTTGTTTTTTCTTGCTTGGTATTGCAGCACTGCTTCTAAATGCTGGACTCGACGCTCAAGTTCTTCCACTCTTTTGGCTAATTCTTCCATTAGTAATCAAATTAAGTTTCGACAATATAACCAGAAAGAAAGCTCTCCTCATCAACAAAAAAACGAAATAAAGGCTAAGGTCGTGAAAAATTAGCCGAAAAGCTTTGAACGAGTTACAAGCATTGACGCTATCAGGGGCATTAGCTGTATTTGCTATCACCTGGCTATTTTTTGGTTTTGGGGATGATGATGATGATGGTGGAGGGATGATGAGACCTGTCAGACAAAATGCTGATTAAAATCAGTTGCTAATAATAAATAAAAAAGCCTCAATCTAAAGAAGAGAATTGTAAGGGTATTTTTACAAGTCCTAAAGCTAATCAAGCTTCTGATCAAGCATTAGCCTAAGTAATGCGAGCATGTGCATATGAAAAATTTTCTAATCAAATTAGTTTTATTCCTATTCATTGTTTTCTCTGGATTAAATAGTGCTGAGGCTGTAATACAAGGCTGGGTTCCACCAGAGGATTATGGAGAAGGTGACTCATATGAAATGGGAATGGAATCCGAAGAAGAAGCTGTAGGAATGGATTCTCAAAGTGAAGAGTTGAGTATGGAAGATATTTTTGGGGATGAACAAGTTTTTCCTTTCCCACCTGGCCTAGGCAATTAATAAAACGCAAACATTCGCTTTAGTAAGGTAGATGCAGATAACCATCTAACTTTTAAGTTTGTTGAACTAATGGCAGCAACAAAAAATGACTCAGAGCCTCTAGATAACTTATCCAGTCAAGAAATAGAGGATATTGTAAGATCAAATGAAATTTTGGATCAAGAAAATGAAAAACTAATCAGAGAAGAAGAAATAGAAGCACAAAGATTCTCAAAGAAAAAATCTACAAAAAGATTGGTTAGACGATTAATAAGATCTCCACTTGAAGTGATAAATAGATCACTTTTTTTTGTATTCATTGGTAGTTTTATATTCTCCTTTGTCTCTGTTTACTCAATCAATAAATTGTGGTTTATCTTTTATGTCATCAGTGCTTTCTCATGTGTGTTATACACTCCAAATAGACAAGCCCTCAAGGAACTAATTGCAGCATGGCCAAATATCGAAGATCTTATAAAAAAAAGAAGTCTATGGAAATAAATTATTGAGACTTATAGGCCATTGATTTGAAAGTTATTTTTTGAGCTAAGTCTGATCTATCCTAAATTCATAATTGATTAAAAGGTAATGGATAAGAAAGAAGCCAAAGGGTACTGGATCTCAACTGCAAAGGTTATTAATCAAGAATTATTTAATGAATATGTCGAAAAAGTTGGGCCATGGCTCAAAGAAAATAGTGGGGAGGTGTTTGCGAAAGATACAGACCCAATAGGAAAAGAAAATACTGAAGATTCAAACCTAGCCGTCATTTGTGAATTTCCATCTATGCGAGTAGCAGTAGAGGCTTATGAATCCAGCGAGTATCAAGAGCTATTAAAGCTACGTACAGCCTCGACAGTTAATTCTACTTTCACAATCATGGAGGGAATGGACGAGGCGACAAAACTTAGAAGAGCAATGGGAATGTAGATAATGACATCAGCCACTTCAGCATTCATTACACATGTATGGATGGATGAATTGACCTAATTACTAACCGCATTAAAACTCATGGAGGCATATTTTGATGAGTACACAAAATAGAAGTGATGATCTAGAACTAGTCAGGAAAAACCTTGAATTAATTATTAGTTCGAACAATTACCAATTAGCCCATGAAGATAGAGAGTTACTCAATAGTGATGAAATGAGAGGAGTGCGAATGCTTCTAGAAATTAATAAACCAGAAAAAATTCTAGAAGAACAAAATATTTTATCAACAATCATCGTCTTTGGAGGAGCGAGCCTTACCGGTAAAAGCTCTATAGATAGCAGACTTGAAATAGCTAAGAACTCTCTTACCAAAGATCCGAGCTCATCTGATTTACAGAGAGAAATAATACGTCTAAAGAATTTACAATCGATATCTCATTACTACGATTCGGCCAGAGAATTCGCAAAGATTGTCTCCAGACAAAACCAAAAAGAACATTGCAATTCACATGTAATTGTCACTGGTGGTGGCCCAGGGATTATGGAGGCTGCTAATAGAGGAGCTTTTGATGCCGACTGTAAATCCATAGGTTTAAATATAAGTCTCCCAAACGAACAACATCCCAATTCATATATCACGCCTGGACTTTGCTTTAAATTTAATTATTTCGCCTTACGAAAGTTTCATTTTGTAATGAGATCTGTTGCAGCAGTGTTTTTCCCAGGTGGATTTGGAACATTTGATGAACTATTTGAATTACTGACTCTTCGTCAAACAGGAATGAAAAATCGAATTCCAATTATTCTTTTTGGTAGAGATTATTGGTCGAAAGTAATCAACTTTCAATTTCTTTCCGATCACGGACTTATTTCAGATGAACATATGACTCTCTTTCAATACGCCGATACTGCTTCAGAAGCTTGGGACATTATTAAACAATAGATGTAAAATAGTTTAATGGATTGGAAAACATCACTAGATTGGTATTGTTCAGGGAACATTCTCGATAAAGAGGATCTAGAGCTTTTAGAAAAACATTATCAAGATGTAATCAAAGAAATCGATACGAATATCTCCCTTGAACTAGCTCCAAAACATATTTGTAATCAAACCAATATTCCAGAGGGAAGTTCTTGGTTTAAAGCAGTAGCAGTTGCACTTGATCGGTTAAATCCTGTTAAGAATGGAAAGCCAAGAAGTTTAATCGTTGATCAATTAAGAGGAAAGCAAAGCAGTTAAACCCTCTTTATACAAAAGAGTTGAACATAAAAGGCCCGATGCCCAACAAAGGCCTCTAGCGAGAGGAATATCACCAACATAAGCACCGATATAAATAAACCTCACGAAAGGGTGAACCCACGCAGCTATCACTGCTACAGGAGATGCAACACCGGCAATCAAACATAGTAAACACGCAGGAGCGTGAAGAGTTATGCTTTCCCAGCAATTTTGATGACACCAAACAGCTCTTTTCCCAAAATCGGGGAGCTCATCAAACAAAGCTCTTGGAGCACTCATATTCTCGGCCGAATATCCAGCTTTGACTCGGCCATAAGTTAGCGGCCCAATTGAAAGCAAAACAACAACGGCAGACAAGCAAAGGCTCCAAGAAAAAGCTGTTTCCATAGAATAAAAAATGATATTTCGAGCTTAAGTGAGGCAGAGTCAAAATGAGGATCAAAGGTTGGGTTTAAATTGATAAGCCCAAAGTTAATACAAAAAAGTTTTCAAAGAGAAGATAAAATCACAATATTTAGTTCATAAACTTGTTATCCTCTGAGAGTCATAAGAGTTCTGCTCGACTAAATCATCCATTATCAAAGAAATCAAACATGGACTGGGATTCTGCAAAACAACATTGCAACGAGCGAAACTGGCAATGGTCATTGGAATTAATCAAACAGGCTCAAAAGGAGATGGAAGAGTTAGAAACGAAACTAAAAAAATGTGAGGATCAACAGAAAGCTAATCGTTTATATAACGCTTGTAATTACTAATGGAAGAAATGAGCGCAACAATAGTTCCATTGGGTTCACTTGCACTTCTATTTGCTGTTATTTCAATCCTTGTCTTCCTTAGGAAAGCAAGTATCGCAAGACAAGCTGATGAATCTATAAAAAACAGAATGGAAGCAAAAAGAAATGAAAAGACCGAATCTCTTGAAGAACAAAAAAAACGTTTAGAACTTTTGCTTAGAAAATAAAAAGAAACTTACTTACAAATTATCTTCGCTTATTTTGCCAATTCTTTTAATCGGATTAGACCCGTCTCTATGATTTGCTGGATCAAATGGAAAGTTTGTATCTGGGCCTAAAAGATCATCAATACTTTTTGAATCCATTGAACCTTGATCATTTTCAATATCAACATCCATAGTCATCAACATTGGCTGTGCTTCAACTGCCTGGAAACAAAAACTAACAACTAAAAATAGGGAAAGAAATAATCCAAAACAAGTTTTGATAACACTATTCATTGAGAGGTAAAAGATTAACTATTTGCTCAAGGAAATTATATTTCCTTATTTTTCAATAGAATACTATTCTTCAAAGATCAGACATGCAGGTGAGGAAGGATTTAAAGCACACTCTCTCTCCCAGTATGAAGCGATCGCTGTCATTCCTCTTTTGACCGCCTCGTGTTTTCTACCTATGTCACCCATATTTTCTCTGGGGACACTAAAAGAAGTTTGAAGTTTCATAGTTTTCCTCTTCAATTAATCTCGGTATAAACCATCAAGAAGGCCTATGGCAAGTGAATTTATCCTCATCTTTCTCTTAAATTATTCTAGAGTCATCAATTAAAATATTTTACTCTGGGAATTTCAATTTTTGACATCTGATGAGCTGCTTAAAAAAAGCAAAATCAACCCAAGCAATTAAGGTTTATGACAAATGACTTCAACAATAATTTCAATAATGACATTAGGCATCGCTATTACAGGAATTTCAGTTTGGTGGGTCAGAACAACCCTCAAAGAGGGTAATAAGGCACTTAAAGAAAGCCAAAAAGAAGATCTAGACAATTAACACTTTCGTAGCTTTAGGTGCAAAGCAATGCATTGTAAAAAACATTTGAACATCTAGTAAATAAAAGCACCTCCACTTAAATTGTGGAGGTGCTAAGAAACACATTCTCCAGACCAACTAACAGTTACTTCTTATTAAGGGCAGACTTAACCTTTGTGGGAGACAAAGCCTTAAGTTCCTTTTTTATCTCATTTTGACGCTCATCAAGAACTTTAATACGAGCTTTAAAGCTCTCTTCTAGTCTTTTTCTGGTGTCCGCGATGTCGTCGAGTTCCTCTTGACGTTGATTATGCTTAAGCTCTACAAGCTGACTATCAGAAACAACATAAACAGTTCTGGTAGGTGCAATTAAAGAATCAGAGAAAAAAGTATCGAAGAGTGAAGTGTACATAACTTTTCTTTCGGAGTACACAACTACTCTGTCCTAAAGTAATTCAGTTAGGGATGAGGCATACCGTAGAAATTGATTCGGTAAATACAACTCACTTCGTTTGCTACTACTCAAAAGTTAGGTATACCGACCTCTAATTTTTTTCACAAAGCGTCTCTTGAAAGAGATAACAAAATAATGGCTACATATTCACTCTTACTTGGAATCCTCGTGATAGTCATCTCATGGAAATTCTTCAATGACTGGGCTTCTGGTCTGGCAGGATTTATTTATGGTGGCATTTTATTTTGGAGTATCAAATTATTTGTTCAACTCATTAAAACATTATTTGGATAAAAAATAATGTCTCCGTTGATATCAAATGAAACTACTGAAACCATGTTTTAAGCCCCAAAAGATAGTCACCAAAATTGCCGACAAAGGTAGTGCGATGGCAAGTGTGATATTGATTGTTCTAAAAATCTTCCCAACTCCATTACTCGTATCTTTAGAAGGATCTACGATAAGTGGCATAGAGAATACGTATTTTTTTTATTTATAGGCGCATTTCTCATTCAATTGGTTAGATTGTCGTAATTATCGAGACAGTCTCATGTATTTATTAGGTCTTGGACTATTAGTTTTAAGCACTTGGTATCTGATGAAGCTATACACAAATTTCAATAACGATCCGATAGCAAAGAAAGAAATCGACAATGCGTGGCAAGAAGCAAAGAAGGAGGCAAAAGGTAAAAATCCTTTTGCACCAGGAAGAATTAAAGAGGCTCTCAATGCATATAAAGCCGATATGAATAAAAAAGACAACTAAAAAAGAGAAAATCCAAAGAGATCAAAATATTTTTAAAAAGTAGTTAAATTAGTTATTTGTAGATTTAGTAGTGAAACCCTCATTAGTTCTAATGGATTATGTAGACAGAAAGACATTGAATAATGAACAACTAGAATATCTCGAGCAAGTTTTAAAAGCATCAATTCAGAAATTGAAATTCACTGGTATCGAACCTGTAATTGCTAATAATGAAATATGTGATGCAGCACTCATTTCCGAGGGTTCCTATGAAATAAGTTGTATTGCGTCCATACTTGACATGCTTCAGCCAACAGAAAAAAGAATGGAGCGCAAAAAAAAGGTATTCAACGCTCTATGTAATGCAGGATTAATAGTTACCGATTAAAGAAAGAGTACTACCTGAGCAAACAGATTCAAATAAATATAAATAAGATATCTACCAAAAATACCAGTGAGAGGCATTGAACCTCTCATGCCGCCTGACGGTCTGGGTAAGCTTTATTGAGCAGCTTCAGGTGCTTTTCTGGCTTTGCGTGCACGTCTAGCAGGTCTCCCAGCACTTGGCTTAACAACTGCAGAAACATCAGCTTTAGCTTTGGCTGCAGCCTTTTTAGCTACTGGCTTTTTAGCTACTGCTTTCTTTGCTGTTGCCTTTTTAGCTACAGGCTTTTTAGCTACTGCTTTTTTAGCTGTGGTTTTTTTTGCTGCAGCAGCTTTGGGAGCAGAGCCTTTACGTGTGCGATGAGAAAGAATTAAAGCCCATTCATCAGCGCTAATATTTGCTGGCTTATTTCCATGAACCTCAGAAACTTTAGCTGCTTTTTCGATGTCTTTAATTAGGTTTTTCCAAGAAGCTGCGTAACGTTTATCAGACTGAGATTTAGCACCGCTTTCAACAAGGGTTTCAACGACTTGAGAAGCAGTAACCTTCTTACGACGTCTGTTAAAGATCTCCTTTTGCAAGGTAGCAATCAAGGCATCACCTTTAGCACTAACTTTGATGGATAACTGAGACATAACTCAATAATTACTTTCTTAATACATCTATCACATATAGGGTATTTAATTCAATAGTCAATGGTTAATCGACTACTAAATATTCATATATCTATTAATATCAATTAAAGTGATACCTTCAAATAATTGGATCTTGACTATAAAGGCATATCTTTGGCGAGAGAACGCAAAAAACGAATACAAAAACAATCCTAGTCAATAAAACTAATAGACCTCATATGCTGATCAAAGGTCGTATGGGAACACTAATAAGCGAATTGATCTATTCAAAGTGTCATTCCACCTCTGGATACCAATAAATCTCTTTCACTGGTTGCCGCATTCAAAGAAGACAACGTGAAATCAAATGGTCTCCATGAGGAAAAGACGACGATGAACATGACATGAAAGAATTGTTTTGCAATGCTTGTCGCTGGAATAATTGAAATGTTGACATGTCATGCAAACGCAAGCTGAACATGTGTTTTTGAGAATCGCTTTCTCAAGGAATTACCACTCTTCTTCTTGACCGAAGATCTGATCGGCACAAGTTTCTTTGGGGCGAGTCGCAGACATTGACCAATTCCAATAGGCTTGGCAACGTCAGATACCCAATCTTCAGCCTTAAAGACAGCATACGGGGAAGCAGATAAAGTCATTTACTTATAGCAGTACACATGTACTAGCAAAAATCTTTAGGTAATGTCAAGTCATATATTTCAAAACATCTAAAAAATGTCGCCTGGAGTAGCAAAAATCGAACAAACAAAATGTTCAAACACGCTCAATATTTCAAGGATATAAAGCATAATTAAAAATAATTAAACGGATAGGTCTACCACAAAACAAAATAAGCAATAAAAAAGCCCTCATCTTATGAGGGCAAAATAAAGTGCTGAAGGATCCCCATCACCCAGCTTTTCAAAAATAATAATCAAATCAATCAGATTAGGCAACATTAAAGCACTATATGTTTCACCTCAGGCTTATATGAACACCATCTGTAGGGGGGGGGGTTGATTTATATGGGAAATAGGGTTAGAAATAGTATCCCCATCACCCAGACCCGTAGGACACCATACCTAGGGTCTTTTTTATTGGAAAACCTTTAATAGAGGGATTTCGTCAATATTAAGCATGTAGGAGCTGTGGAAAACATTTGTTATGTCAATGAATTTGCGAGCTAAAAAATATGTCCTTACCTAAATCTTCGGAAAAGTAGCTTATAAAGGTTTAAAAACGATTAATTGAAAAATCCTTCTCAATTAAGTAAAAAGGTTCTAAATCTTTTAATTGATTGGAAAAAGACAATTGCGCTAAAGAAATTAAATATATCGAATAAATCCAGTTGAAATCTCTATTTGATTACACAAAATGATTGATCTCAAAAGAAATAGCAAAAAGGAACCTATTGAAACCACAGGCCTTCGAAGTCGTAAGTCTTCTATATATAAGCCAAATCAACAAGATGATTTCAAAATTAGTAGAGGTCGTTTCTCAAATTTCTTGACGTGTCAAAGGTGCTTTTATCTCGATAGGGTAAGAGGTCTTGATCCTCCTGGGACACCAGGTTGGACTCTTAATGAAACCACTGACCTATTACTAAAAAAAGAATTTGACGATTGCAGACAAAAGCAGGTTCCACACAGAATATTTGCATCTAATGGACTATCTCATGTTGTTCCATTTGATCATCCTGAAATAGATAACTGGAGGAACTCACTTCATCGGGGACTAATTCATCGTTACAAGGATACCGGAATAATTTTGACTGGCGGTGTAGACGATATTTGGCAAGACACTATTACAAGACAACTTATAATTGTAGATTACAAATCACAAGCAAAAAACGGACGAGTTGATAAGAAAGATTATTTAGAGGATCCTTTTCACGCAGCCTATAAAATTCAAATGGACTTTTATGCTTACTTACTCTCGGGTATGGGTTTTAGTGTTCATCCAATATCTTATTTTCTAGTTTGCAATGCAAAAAGAGATGAAGATGAATTTAATAAGACCATGCGTTTTGATGAATATCTTGTCCCCTACAAATGGAACAATGATTGGATAGAGAGTCGACTAGATGAAATGGTCACACTAATGAATCAATCAGAGATTCCAGAATCAAATCCTTCATGCAAGAACTGCGCCTATGCAGATCAATATTCGAAAATAGTATTTTCAAGAAATTCAAGTAAAAAAGAAATTACACAAGGAACTTTGCCATTATTTTAAGAATGCTAATAGTTTTAAAATGATTCTGATCAAAAAACGTCTAAAGGGTTAATGGGATGTGCGGAAGATATCAGCTATTAACTAAATTTATAAATTTACCTGACCTTTTAAAAAAAGATGCGCCAAGGGGATTGAGTCAAAATTATGAACCACAAACATTAATCAAACCAGGTTCTCCCATTCTTGTTCTTAAGAATGAAGGCAAGACGCAAACATCCATAATGCTATGGGGGTTTATATCTGAGTGGAGTAAAGATCCTTTTGACAACACTAGGCCAAAGCCATTTAACGCGAGATCAGAAAGTGTTGAAGAGAAGAAACTTTTTCGTGCAAGCTGGAGGCATAAGAGATGTTTGATACCAGCCAGTGGTTTTCTAGAAAAAGGTCACCGAATAGGTAGAAAAGATTCTCAAACTTTCTGGTTAGGAGGACTTTGGAATCGATGGATGTCCAAAGAAGGATGTGAACTAGAGAGCTGTTGTGTTCTAACGACCGAACCAAATGATTTAGTCAAACAATTTCATAACCGTATGCCCGTTATTATTCCAAATGGGTTAGAAGAAGAATGGATCTCTTCAGTTAAAAATGCTCAAGACCTTAAAGCTTTAAAACCGCTAATGACTAAATGGGACCCAGAAGAATGGAAAGCCGAGCCAATAAAAAAAACTAATGCAAACCAATTATCCTTCCTATAAAATAATGAAAAAAAGGGCTTACTTAAGCCCTTAGACAAGTTTATAAAATCACAACATCAATGATCGTGATGCACTTCTGCCGAACTAGGCATTTCATGGGCAGATGACAGTTTCTTCAATGATTGAGATCCACAAATAGCAGACAGAGCGATCACTACCAAGGATGCAGTGCTTAACAATTGAAGCACTATCGGCAGATGTGAGTTAATTCTTTCTCTTAAGGTAGTCATTTGGGAAGTTAATTAACACTTCATTCAAGCAAATAGAATAAGCACCGTCCATAGCTTGAATATTGTGAACTAAATAGCCAAAAGCAAAATAATAAGCATTAATAAATTCAGTCCTACTGTTAAGAGTGATGTACTTGGTTTAAATTCATCAGCCAAAACAAAGGACTCAAGCTTTTATTGATTTCTAATTATGACCTAAATATTTAAAAGTCTCATAAGATACATAATGAAAATTAGAAATTGAAAGAAAGCATCTGAATAAATAAAAGTACAATTAAACCAATAATTAACTGAAACTACTCATGGCTGACAAATTAATAAAGCCTAAAACCACTAGACATCAGATATCTGATTAAAATTAATTAAACAAAATTAATCGTAATGAACGGAAATAAAATTGATCTTCCTTCTCTCGACAAACTTAAAGAATTAGAAAAAAGCGCAAGAGTAGATGGGAGTGGCATTGAATTTGACTCTCTATTAGGACTATGGAAATTTAATTCAGTTTGGAAGCAGGGCTCAGATATAGAAGACACGATTTCAAGCACTTTGCTACAGGTTCTTTCAGCCAGTCTAGAGTTGAAGAAGGATACACAGAATCCAGAAGAAAAGAAATTTACTATCGCTAACGCTATTAAATTTGGATTACTATTTCTGAGGTTCAGTGGCTACGCAAATTTAGAAAGGAAGCAACCATTATTACCCTTTTATTTTGATTGCATTCAAATAAAGCTAGCTTCATTAACTATTTTAAAGAGAACTCTACCGGCACCCGATCAAAAGAGGAGGCCGTTTTTTGCACTAATAGCTATCGATCCAAACGGTAAATGGTTGTCAGCAAGGGGAAAAGGTGGGGGACTTGCTCTGTGGGTAAAAGATAAATAAGCTAAGTGCTTTTATATTCTCTTAGCTGTTGTGTTTAGCAAATTATTTAAAGATAATTTTTAATAACCAATATCTCCGTAAATAAATTAATAAGCAAATGCAATACAGACTTTGGGTCATCAAGCGATAACTTTATTTCTAAGAGAAATTCTTTCAATAGAATTTGGATGCTCTCGAACAAATTTATTGAACTCAATAGCTAACTGTCTAGCTTCAAAAGCATCGATAGCATAAAAACCTAACTCATGTCTTTTGTTAGCTAAATCTCGGTAGCTTACAGCGTATCTTTTGCAGGATGTAATCGGTCTTGAAGACACTTTTTTTACAAATGTTAACTACCCTGATTCTAAAAATAAAAATATAATCCTGAAAGAAATCTACCGAACAATTTGGGATAGGAAACCGAATATGAAGTTACATAATGCTTTTGATCAATTAGATGTGAAACAATATCTGAACTAAATTCTTATGACGATCATCGAAACAAAATAAAAGCTAAATTGATTTTTTAAAAATTGTATATATTTTAAAAGACTTGAAAATAAGAAAGTACCTAATATTCAACTATTATAAAATTTAAATAAATTAATAATATTTACTTTATAGATTTGGCATTTCCCCTTACTTACTCACATTAAGTAAAAAGCTAACTTTAATGAAATTATTCAATTTATTAAAGTTATTACTTTTGAGATATACAAAGCAATTGTCAAAGCATCCGAGCAACGAAATTTATGGGGACTCAAACAAATTGATTACAAACATTATTTAAATTCACCAAATTTAAGTTTATCCAACTCGTCATATTATGGAATTTACCAATCCTGATTTAATTTATAACAATAATCTCAATACCCATAGAATTATCTGATTCAATTTCAATTTTTTAACAACTTAAATCTCAAAACAAAAAATTACTTTTTAGTAGAGAAATAATTAATAAATAATTACCAATCAAATCTAGATATTTACTAATTTAAAAAACCAGAATGGCTAGAAATAGCAGAAATCTAGTATTTGATCTGAGCTATGCCATTCCATAAATAGACGGCCGGTGTTTGATTAAGCAGCTTTAAACTGAACACTACTGTTGTCGGTCCATGTCCAAGCAGACTTCTCCATTGTAGATAGATCGACTCTGTGGCTCGCCATCCAGTCTCCATTGGCTTCTATAAATTTCTCAATATTCCCCTTTGGGTGCTGATGTATAACAATTATTTTTTGAGGGTCATCATCACTACACCCTCTGTACAAAGGCTGTATATTAAACTCTCTATGCCTTCTGGTAGCATCTTTACTGTCGAAGATTGCAGCCCACTCATCAAAAGTGCTTTCAACCTTAAAAGTAAAAACTGAGGTAACAGTAGAAGACATCTAAAATCTTTGATATGGGCAAACGATACCCAAGCAAAACAAAACTGACTAACAGTTGTTGTAAAAACTAGATAAATAAGAAAACTTTCTGCTAGAAATAGCTGATGCAGATACCAAGAAAAACCCTCAAACGAATTATCAACTTAATTGTTGTTCTACTCGTTGCCATTGTTGGATTCATCAAAGTAAAGCACCCATTTAGTTATTTAATTGGAGTCCCTGTTACCAGTTGGGTCGTTTATCTTTTATGTAATGCCTTGTGCACAGATATTCTTTTTGGAGAAACATTAGGTTGTTCAGAAAAAAGTATTTACAAGGAGAAATAAGCTATCTACGAATTAAAACTTTCTCAATAAGTGAAGAGAACAAGATATCCATAACCTGAAAAATACTTGCAAAGATAAACTCAAATTAAGATAACGAATTAATCATAAAATTACTCTTGACAACTCAACATAACAAAATGATATTCGCTTTACTCAGTTGGAAATAATCTTTCTTTTAGCTGAATTAATACCATGTCTTTTAATAGGCTATTTACTAGGACGATTTAAAAAAGATTTATCCCTAATGATATCTCGTCCTTTAATGAGCTATGGAATTCCTATCAGCTTGATGGGGATATTACTTAAGTCTGGACTTCAATTCCCTTTGATACAATCTGCAGCTTTAGCACTGGTAGCTATTGGCATTTTAATGACTCTATTAAATTGCCTTCATGGTATAAAAAACTTAATACCAAACAGATCTCTTCAATTAGGTAGTGCAATCGGAAATACTGGGTATTTCGGAATACCAGTTTCACTAGCACTGCTTCCAAATCATGCTTTGATTTACAGCATAGGTTTTGACCTTGGTGCGACATTATTAATTTGGAGTATCGGTCCAATACTGCTAACAGATCCTTCAAAAGTTTTAAGTTCTAATAAATATTGGCAGAATTTCATAAAAGCAATCTTTACAAGCCCTGCTGTAAAAGGACTGATTGGCGCATTAATTGTTCATTCATCACCATGGAATGAACAATTAACCACCATACTTTGGATACCTTCAAGGGTTGTAATTGTTTTAGCACTTGTAATCGTTGGAATGCGTCTAAGTTGGTTGAGGAAAGCAAATCTCTCAAGAATAAAAATCCAAATAACATCCATAAAAAATGCTTTAATCATGAAACTTGTTGGATTGCCAGTCATTATGTTGATCATTTCCTCAGCGATCAGATTACCCAACGTCATGCGAGAGGCTTTAGTACTTCAATCAGCTGCGCCAACAGCAATATCTGTCTTACTAATATCCCAAGCAGCGTCAAGAGATGAAGAGGAAGCCACATCGCTTGTTGTCTTAAGTACGATCATCGCGCTCATATCAATTCCTGCTTGGTTGATGATTTTAAGATTGTAAAAAGTTAACAACTATCGCCTTTTAACACAGCTTGTCTAAGTTGTAAGAAATACAATTTTTTTAATGACCTCAGCTACAGCAACAAAAGCGACAGCAAAGAAAACAGCGGCAGTAAAATCATCAACAGTAAAATCTCAATCAATTTATTCATCAACCCAATCAAGATTTGCCAGTTCAAAGCTAATTCAAAACCTAGGTTCATCTAATGATGGGGTTCAATTCGATTTTTCAAGTTCATTAAGAACTGCATTTGGAAGGGACTAAAAGGATATGGACCTTTTAAAAACACTTTTTACAGTTGCTATATGTCTGGGTATTGGATGGGCAATCTCAAAAGGGATTATGTTTGGTTTGACTCATATTTAATATGCCTGAAGGATGGCATCCTACAAATGAAGAACTTGAAGTGATAGAAAGTGCATGGATGAAAGTCAATATCGCATGAGAAAAAATAAAAGCGCGAGAAACTGCAAATAAAAAATATATTTCAAATATGCTTAACGTAATAGCAGATCATTATCAAGAAAATTAATGGCAAAAGAATGGGAACCAAAAGAAGAACATCAAGCAGTTATTGCAAGGAGTATAGAGTTTATTTCTGATGAATTAGCTGAGTTGCAAGAGGCTTTACGTTGTCCAAATTCATTTATTGTTGAAATAGCTAATAGGGTAGTATCTGAATATAAAACAAACCAAATCATCATTAGAAGAGATGAATAATAAATGGAATTTCTGCAATCACATGATTTAAACCAATTGGGGCTTTGGACCCCTCTTATTGGAGGTATTCTTCTTTACGTTGGCTTAAATCTAAAAATCACTGAAGTTGATCCTAATGAGTAATTAATACATGAAAAATAATTACAACGATGAGAAAAGGTTCAATTTATTGGAATAGCTTGGGATGAAACAAGGAACTCTTGAACTAATTTTTTTTGCTCTGATTTTCTTGAGTCTTCAATTTTGGTGGATAAGGATGACAATTAAAAATGGTCG
Organism: Prochlorococcus sp. MIT2308; assembly: GCF_059772345.1. Lineage (NCBI taxonomy): Bacteria > Bacillati > Cyanobacteriota > Cyanophyceae > Synechococcales > Prochlorococcaceae > Prochlorococcus > Prochlorococcus sp. MIT2308. The sequence continues at coordinate 438,625 of NZ_CM186283.1, forward strand.
AACTGGAGAAGTAGATAAATGGGGGCAAAAAACAAACCCCAAAAAACTAAATGAATTGGAGAGAGTGAAGCAAGATTTAGAAAAACTTTTTCGATCTTAGTTCTCAATACTACTTAAACTCTCTAAATAATGAACTATCAAATTTTGCTTGAAAGCTTCGCTGCTGGTGAATGGATGAATAAAGACGAAATATCATTACTAGAATTAGAACTTGATTCTCAAGTAGAAACTATTAAATTTTCTCGGACTCAATGTTGCACAGAAAAAGCAACAAAGCACATTTGCGAGGCAGCTCAAGTTTTCGAAGGTAGTAGTTTGATCACTTGCTTTGCTTCAATACTAGATAAGGCCAAACCCCTTTCTCTTGGGAATAAATCAAGAGGAGCAAAAGTCATTGATGCACTTCTAAATAACAATTATTTAATGAATTAAACTAGTAAAAACAATTATCAATTCATTATTAATAGACAAATTATTATTAAACAAATCCAATGAGCAATAGTGAAAGTCGTGAAGAAAGGAGAAAACGTTTTAAAAATCTCTCAAGTGCAGAAAGAAAAATGTTGATTAGAAAGAAACTAGAATTGCAAGGTTTAACAGAGGGAAGCGGTGTGAGGGGAAAGGATCAATCTTCTTACGACAAAGAAGAAATGATAGATTTAATTCTATTAACAAGATGTTTTCTTAAGAATAAATTTCAATAACTCATCCAACCAAAATTTGTTTTACGAAGTTAATCCCTGCAAAATGGGCATATGAATAAACCTATTAAAAAAAAGAAAATTACCTTTGCAAGCTTTGCTGTTCGTACTCTTGCTATTTCTGCAAGCACCCTCTCTCTATTTGATTTTCTAAAAGGAGACTATCAAGCTGGAGGGCTTCTAGCACTTGGATGGTTAACCATCGTGATCGGGGAGAAAAGGATTTTTAATGGGGACAAGACAAATGAAGAAACCTAAGAAAATTTTCAACTGTTAACTATCAATAAATAGATCTATAAAATTCATTCAGCTTTTATTCTCTATGCCACCATAAAAGAGGTAACAATATATAAGAATTTAAATATTGAGGCATTTTATTACACCCCATTAGTTCTATGAGTGAGACAAAAAAAAATAAGAACTTCAATCTGACAGAAATGAAGTTCAAGTTTAATGATCTATTTACTGGAATTGCATTGCTGTTGTGTGCATTTTTATGTGCGTTTAGCCTTGCACTAATTGCAATAAGGCTAGGGCCAATAGCTAAATGGGCTAATTATCAGACTATTTGTGTTGAACAAGAAAGTTTAAAATCTCCAATCGAATGGGCGGTGCGTAAGTGCAATGGAAGGTCAAAAGTTTATCAAGTGAAGTGAAGGCAACTCAATTAAAGTTGAGTTGAGGCTTTTTACTTTTCAGAAGATAACGTTTTTCGCAAGAACCAATAACAAACAAATCAATAGTTTGTTTAGATCCAAAACAATAGAAATCCTGCCAAAAGACCAGACATATGACCTAACAAACTAATTCCAGGTAAGAATGACCAAATAATTCCAATACCTGTAAGCACAGAAATAGATTTAAGTAGTCTTGGATCTTTCTTTAGGTGACATCCAATGAACAAAAATCTTTTCTTTCCATAAATTGTAGTCATTAGAATAAACGCGTCGATACCAAATAAAACACCACTAAAGCCAATGGCTAGAGACATAGGGTTTCCATAAATTAAAATATCTAGGCACCAACAAATGAACGCTTGGAGAGGCATTATCAATACAATAAAAGCTAGAAAGAAATAGTCACTTCGAAGACTTAAAGATTTAAGAAAATATCTAGCTACGATGATTCCAGAAATATTTGCCAATAAATGATTAACATCACCATGAAAAAAATGGGATGTAATAATCCTGTATGGCTCATAAAACAAACGTCCAGACCAATAAGCAATGGAAGCCTTATCAATTATTCCAAAGATATCTGTTGCAAAGAAGCAAATAGTGCAAGCCAAAAAGGGGACAAAATATTGCCAATCATCTTTTGAAATCTTCTCAAGCATTCGTAAGTAGATTTACCAATAATACAATCGTACTTCGTGAATATGATCTTTTGAAAAACGAATAGAGCTAATTCTTTAACTATGTGAATAAGCTTAAATATTTACCTATCAAGAACATCGCCCATAAAGAAAAGGACTGAGGCCTAATGTGAGCAAATCTATTATTGATATAAATGAAAATTGATGTAGAAAAGAGACTAAATCTCAATAGTTATGAATGGTGGAGAAACCACCGAAGGTTTGTAACCCTTGGGATATTTCTGGCATTTTTTGCTGGCTATGTCAGAGGTCCTTCAGCAAAAGACTTCAAAGTCAATGATATTTGCGGCCGCCTTAGCGCTGATTTAATTACAGGGGAAGAGGCTGCAAGAGAATTAAAATTAGGAAAGAAAAGAATCGATGGGCTAGAAGGAGAAAAAGCTGATATTACTAATCACTACTACCATGCCAAGTACTACTGCCAAGGCTACACAAAAGGCAATGTAGGCTTGGGATACTAATAAACATATTCAACAAAAATAGCCAGAGAAAGCATTGCACTTTTCACGCCGCTTTTACGGGTCTGGCTTTTTAACTAAACTTTTACGGTTTTAGAACTAACTTTTCTTGCACGCCTCGCAGGTCTGCCTGCTACAGCCTTAGATGCTCTTTTAGTAACTGAATTAGCACTTGAAACTGATTTTTTAGCCTGAGCGGAAGCTACTTTTTTAACTGCAGTTTTAACTTTAGAAGTCTTAACTTTTGCTTTTGAAGCACTCTTAGCTGTCGAAGCTTTAGTTAAACCCTTCTTTGCGATTGCTTTTTTAGCTGAGACTGTCTTGACAGAGGCCTTTTTTGCTACGGTTTTTTTGACAGTTGTCTTTTTAGCTGAGGGTTTTGCTGATACATTCTTAGCATTCTTAGTCTTACGAGTACGGTGAGAGAGAATCAGAGCCCACTCATCTGCACTTATATTTGCAGGCTTATTACCGTGGATCTCAGAAACTTTCGCAGCTATCTCTATATCCTTTATTAAATTTTTCCAAGAAGCCGCATATCGCTTATCAGATTGTGATTTAGCACCGCTCTCTACAAGTGTTTCGACAACTTGTGATGCAGTTACTTTTTTTCTTCTCCGGTTAAAAATTTCCTTTTGTAGAGTAGCGATCATGGCTTCACCTTTAGCGCTAACTTTGATACTTAATTGAGACATTGATTTAAGAATTACCTATATACAACATCTAGCACATTGTGGGTATCCAAGCCGAACAATCTATTTACATGTAGATGTAAATAGCATTTAAATTGGATGGACTTACATAAAAAAAATATTCTAAAAAAAGTAGAAGCGGTATAAAAAGCAAGTCATAGTCAAAATAAATAGATTGATCAATAAGTCTCACTTACGATAAAAATGACTATCAAAAAGTTCTTTAAGATTTATCCTCTCTCTAAAAAGTACGCAATAAAAGGCATAAAACACAAACAAATATATAAGACCCATCCACCTAGCTATCTATTGCAAATGTTTTTTCTAATTTTGCTTTTATCTGCTTTAAAGACGGTTCTGAGACAATGAGTATTTTTTTATAGAAGCCAAAAAATTTAAAACACGCCAAGGGAACAAATATCGTCAGTAGTATGGTTTTAGTTGTAATCATGTGAATGTTATAAGCCAAATCAATGAAAAACGCTCAAATATTACTTGTTAAACATATATATACTCAAGGTCTTTAAAAAAATTTTTAGTTAAGGTCAAGGGAATAAAAACGAATTAATCAGTTTAATAAAATGAACGACAGGAAGGATCTCAAGGCACTTATTTACCAAGTAGCAGCAGCTACAGATAGAGGTCAAAGGATGAACGCGATGATAGCTCCTATGTACAAAAATAAATTAGTAGAGATGAATAAACTAGTTGAAGATCTACTACCCCTATCAGATGAAATAACTCAGAGTTCTATTGAAGGTGAATGGGAGCTTATTTTCTCATCAGTTGAATTATTTAGAAGCTCACCATTTTTTTTAGCCATTGAAAAGGCTTTAAACGATAAATCAAAAAGCGATTTATTTTTCAAGCTTCATCTTTTACAAGTTGGATCATTTGGTTTATCAACAGTAGGAAGAGTCGGTCAATATCTAAACTTTGATAAAGGGGAAATGATCTCCACCTTTGATACCACAATATTTGGACTCACAACGATCCCAATCCTTGGATGGTTCAAGCTTTTACCTACTTTTGGTGGTCGAGTCATAACTCTGGCTAAGGGGCTTAAACTGACACACAACATTCTTTCAATGGAGTTAGAGAAAACTAAAGTATCAGAGGTGGATGGACTAGGAAAAATACCTTTTTTAAATAGTATTCTTATGGAAAAGTGGTATCCAGTAAAGACCGTATGGAACCTTTTGCCATGGAATAAAGAAAATCCAAGTTGTGAGATTAGAGTGATCTATGTAGACGAGGATTTAAGAATCATTAGAGATATGAACGGAGCATTATTTGTTTACATCCGGCCATCAATTACTCTTTTAGACCAAACAAAAATTTAAGTAAATTTCTTTTTTGAATATTGACTTTATCCAAGCAGTTCTGAATAATTTGTTGTAGAAACACTAAAGAAGAAAAATCCCCTTGGTACAAAAATAAATGAAAAATCCAGAAGTAATAGTTATTGGGAGTGGTATTGGAGGATTATGTTGTGCAGGATTACTCGCAAAAGCTGGCAAAAAAGTCCTAATTCTTGAGGCTCATTCAAAGCCAGGAGGAGCCGCCCATGGTTTTGAGAAAAATGGTTATAAATTTGAATCTGGTCCCTCTCTTTGGAGTGGAATAGGATCATGGCCTACAACAAATCCATTAGGCCAAGTCCTCAAAGCTCTTAATCAAAAAGTTGAATTAATCAAATATCAAGATTGGAATGTTCAAATTCCAGAAGGCGAATACAAGATTGGAGTTGGAGATAGACGATTCCTTGATCAGATCAATTCAATAAGCGGAAATGATGCCGTTAAAGAATGGGAAGATTTTCTTCAAGTGATTAAGCCAATTGGTGCAGCAGCTAATGCAATTCCCCTAATAGCTCTAAATCAAAACAAAGAAACCGTTTTTCAGCTGTTAAAACGGAGTAAAACTCTCCTCACCCACTTGAAATCCTTTAAATACCTAGGAGGTGCTTTTGGAAATTTGGTTGATAAACATCTTGAAGATCCTTTCCTACGAAATTGGGTTGAATTACTTTGTTTCCTAATAAGCGGTTTATCCAAAGACGAAACGAATGCAGCTGCGATGTCAACACTTTTTGATGATTGGTTTAAACCAGATGCCTACTTGGAATATCCGAAGGGAGGAAGTGAATCAATCGTTAAGGCTCTATTAAATGGAATTTATTCATTTGGAGGAAATCTTAGACTTAATTCAAAAGTAAGTCAGATAATTATAAAAAAGAACCAAGCAATCGGAGTTGAGTTAAAAAATGGCGAGAAAATATTCGCAGATCATATTGTTAGCAATGCAGATATTTGGAACACCATTGATTTAATACCAAAAGAGATATCTCAAAAATGGAGAGAGGAAAGGTCAATGACTCCAAAATGTAAGTCATTTCTTCATCTACATCTTGGGTTTAATGCAGAAGGTCTAGAAAATATTCCACTCCATTCAATATGGGTTGATGATTGGTCGAAAGGTATTACTGCCGAAAGAAATGTAGTAGTTCTCTCTATTCCTTCGGCTTTAGATCCAACAATGTCTCCTCCAAACAAACATATTCTTCACGGATATACGCCTGCTAATGAGCCCTGGGAGAAATGGGAAAATCTTAAAATAGGCACCAAAGAATATGAAAAAACAAAAGAGGAGCGCTGCTCGGTCTTCTGGCAACCAATAAAAAAGCTAATACCTGATATTCAGGAAAGAATCGAAATAAAAATGCTAGGGACACCACTTACTCATCAAAGATTTTTAAATACAAAAAACGGAAGTTATGGTCCAGCCCTCTCAGCAGCAGAAGGGCTTTTCCCAGGGAATAAAACTCCTATTAAAAATCTATTCTTGTGCGGATCGAGTACATTCCCAGGAATCGGAATACCACCTGTAGCCGCTAGTGGTGCTATGGCAGCCAATACAATTCTTGGCTCAAAATTTCAAAGAAATCTCATCGAGGAGCTAAGAATATAAAAGCGCCTATTTTATTGAAAATTATTTTAGATCAATAGTCCAACGTCTTTGCCCCATTCGATCTGATTCTGAATAACAATGTGCAATCAAATCTCCATTTCTTCTCCTGACTGAACATTCTAAGCCGTCCTCCGTTTTGAAGAAAGCAGAAGTAGCCGGTGAGACCTCGTTTGAGAGATGAGAACCCAGATTGTTTAGAATCAAAGACCAAATCAAATCTTCATCAGCATCTTTGCTAGCTGTGAATTGCATTTTCTGTCGAATCCTTTGTATTGGAGACTGAGTCTGAGTTTAAAATATCAGAGCCAGGAATACTCTTAGCAACGGAACCGATCAGGGTTGTATGAGATTCAGGATTTTTCTTTAAAGCAGTTACGCCAAGATCATTTTTGGATATCAATATAAAAATAATTATCCCAACAAATGTCAAAATAATTGCTAAGGCCAAGGAAGAATCCATGTGGGATATTTATTCAGCGAAATTAAAAAATAATACATATTTCAAAATCAATTTAACTCTGAGAAATAATTCTTATCCCTATCATTAATATATAACCATCGGTAAGTAAAAAACATTACACAAATATGTAATTATTAAAAATAACTTAAATTTTAGTAAATTTCAAAGGAACTTAGAACAAAAATTATTGGATAATCATAGAAGTCTAATCAACTAAATGAGCGAAAATAATTTTAATACTAGTAATCCTGAAACAGCTAACCATCATTGGTTCCCATTTCTAAGATATAAAAAAGAATGTGAAGCAGCTGGGAAAGAAGCAAGTGTTAATGAATGGATGAGGGCAACTGGTCAACTCGATGCAAAAATAGCTCATGAAGAATCAGTAGCATTAGCTGCAAAAATAGCCGCAGAAAAAGAAGCTGACGCAAAAAAAGCAATAGAGAAAGAAGCTGAGGAAAAAAAAGCTGCCTTAAAAAAGAATATGCAAAACTCAACAAATTCTGTAAGCGACAATAAATCAGCAAAAAATTGAGTCAAATTTTAACTCGGCTCCGATCTGAAATTATATGAGTAAAGCGAAAACAATTCTTACAAGCTTTTAAGAGTTTGAGCTTTTTAGAAAATATGCCTTAAAAAATAACTAATTCGACTTCAATTTAATGACTTTTGCTTTGGCCTCATCAGAACTAGGTGTTAGTTCATTCACTATAAATCTTATACTAATTACCTCTGTAGGCGTTTTGCTGGGATTACCAACATTTTTCCTCCTAAAATCTGGTCAAGGCAAGTCTGCACTATAATTAAAAAAAAATCAGTAGATTAATTGCGGCAAGGCGGAAGACGTACCCTTATAAAGCGCAGATTTTCACTTCAGACGGCATACTAGACAATATAAAAAAACATACCTAATGACTAACTCAATCAACAAAGCTTTTACAGGAGCAATTGCTCTATCTTTAATAGTCATAGCTGTAGCACGTATCCCATTTTCCAGAGAGAAAGAGTTATCAAATTTATGCAGGGAATATTACACAATGTACCTTAATCAGAATGACTACTCACTAAAAGAAAAAAACGCAAAGATAAGTTTGATTGCAAAGAAAACAGGTCTTAAAGCTGAGACAAATAATGTTGGCAATTTTTGTAATTCGTTCTACTTCAACCAAAGGTAGATTTAAATAACAATATAGAAAAGTTTTTCCGATTTGATTTATTCATATATTAATAGGAAAAAATACATTAGTAATTTTATCGGTAGATTTAATAGCTATTTAGTAGTTCAATAAAGAAAATAACGAGGAAAATTATGAAAAACCTCATCAAATCTATGTAAAAAAATTAATGTTATCATAGAAAAAATTTGGATTAAGTAATAATGACAAATTATTGGTATGTCATCTAATATGAGTGGCATTTGGGATGCAGAATACTATATAAATACATCATTTCCAAGTTGCCTTCTCTTAAACGATTGAACAACAATGGATACAGCCTTAAGCCAACTCAAGTGAATCATCTCAGATCAGAAACTTTTCAAAAGCCTTATGAGTGATTAAAAATCAGCATAAAGACAGTAAGAATCCACTAATGAGATGTATGGTTTTTTTTCTATCTGGTGAATCTAAATTTTCAAACTCATGATTCAAAAAAAAATTTTATAGAGTTAAATAAATTTATAATAAAAATGCCGGAGCTTTCAAAAGTCATTTCATCAACTGACTTTGATGAATGGTTTTCATTGAACGACACTGTTATGGGAGGCTCAAGTAAAGCAGTTTGTAGAGCGTCTTCAAAAGGCCTCTCCCTGGAGGGTGTTGTAGTCGAGGAAAAAGGGGGTTTTGTTAGTTGCAAATCTCCAATATTTTTACCTCTTCTAAATTTATCTAATTATCAAGGTTTTGAATTAAGAATTGAAGGTAAAGGTCGAACATTAAAATTTGGAGTGTCATGTAAATACGGATTTTTTGGTCTAAGGGAATTCTTCTTAAATAAATCACCCGGTGGGCTCAGATGGGTAGCAGAAATAGAAACAAAAAGATTTGGGACAACAATTATCAAAGTTCCTTTTGAAAGCCTTGAACCAACAGTTCTTGCAAAAAAAATATCTTTTCCAATTAAGTTCAAATCCGACTCCATAAGTCAATTTCAATTACTACATTCCAAATTCGGTAGACCTGGAGAACTGAATCCTGGCTTTAAACCCGGAAAAATAAATTTTGTGTTGCAATCTATTAGTGTTTATTAGCACTAATAGAAAAATTAGAATATTTATACTTTTCTTAATTCATAGATAATAAAACACCTTGGAAAGAAGATTATTTGCAGATGAATTCAAGTGTAAAACAAATTATTTCTTTGATAATCATTCTTTTTTGTATATACTCCGATTAATTAAGTGACCTTACTTTTACTTTGATTTCTTTAAATATATAATATCGAAATATGAATAATATAGACTTACCACCGATAAGTGGTTATGAATATAAAATTAAAAAATTAACAAACAAGAAAAGAGATAGTAAACAATTCAATGAAAAGTCAAATTTTAAGAATGCCAACTCAGGGTTTGCATGCGCCCTCCATATGCATCAACCAACAATTCCAGCAGGTAGAAATGGGGAACTAATTTCACATTTGCAATTTATGTTTGAACACAGTTCAGAAGATGATAATCACAATGCCGAACCATTTGCTCAATGCTACAAACGTCTAGCTGAAATCATTCCAAGACTTATAGATGGTGGATATGATCCCAAAATAATGCTTGATTACTCAGGAAATCTTTTATGGGGATTCATGCAAATGGGTCGCGAGGATATTCTTTCATCGTTAAGACTCCTAACATGTGATAAGACAGTTCATCAACACGTTGAATGGCTAGGAACCTTTTGGAGTCATGCAGTAGCCTCTTCAACTCCACCCTCTGACTTTAAATTACAGATAACAGCCTGGCAGCACAACTTCTTATCATTATTTGGAGAAGATGCACTGCATCGAGTGCAGGGATTCTCTCTTCCTGAGATGCATCTTCCAAACCAACCTGATGTTCTTTATCAACTTATCAAAGCTCTCAAAGAATGTGGATATCGTTGGGTATTGGTTCAAGAACATAGCGTTCAAAATATAGATGGCTCCAGTCTTAGAGACGATCAGAAATATATTCCCAATATGCTTAAAGCACAAGGAAGTAATGGAGAGACTATCTCTATTCTTTCACTAATAAAAACTCAAGGTTCAGATACAAAACTAGTTGGACAAATGCAACCTTATTACGAGGCAAAAGGGCTAAATAAACAAAAATTAGGTCAAGATATTATCCCCACGCTAGTTTCCCAAATTGCTGATGGGGAAAATGGCGGAGTAATGATGAACGAATTTCCTCAAGCTTTCATTCAAGCGCATAAAAGAATTGGTCCAAAAACGAATAAAAGTCCCACAATTGCTATGAATGGTTCTGAATACCTCGATTTCCTGGCGACTTTAAATATAGATGAAGATAATTATCCATTGATACAAGCAATCGATCAAGACAAAATATGGGGAAAAATTTCAGGCCAAATAACTCCCACCTCGGTTGAACAAGCAATTAGAAAATTAAAAGAGGAAGATAAATCCTTTTCTTTGAGTGGAGCTAGCTGGACTAACGACATGAGTTGGGAAGATGGATATAAAAATGTTTTAGAACCAATTACAAAACTTAGTTCCTATTTCCACGAAACATTTGATCATTTATTAGTTCAAAATCGATCGTTAACAAAAAAACATAGCTATCAAGAAGCACTCCTATACCTTTTGCTATTAGAAACTAGCTGCTTCCGTTATTGGGGACAGGGTAAATGGACTGAATATGCTAAAACGATCTTCACAAAGGGTGAAGAGGTGATTAGAAACTTTGAAATCTCAGCACAGAAAAGCTAATCAATTTTGTAAAGGCATCAATCAAGAAAAGGAAATAACTAGCAAAAAGTAATTTTTTGCGTTAACCTCATCGACCAGTGCATTAATAAAATGACTAGTACAAGTTTTGACAAAAATGGACTTGATAAAGCAGGTATTCATTGGATGCAATATCTTTCAATGACATCAATGTCATTGCTTATATTTCTCATAGCATTAGACAAAGCAGTTCCCAGCTTTCATCATTTTGTCTTAATTTCAATGGCCAAAGCAGGAATTATTTGTAATGGGATAGCTGGATAAAGCACTTATGAAGCTACTGATCTTGCAAAAAAAAATATCAAACTATGAAAGTCAAAATCAATCCAGACAATGATGGTTATGATCCATCAGATGAATACTTCAAAAAGAAAAGTGACTCATATGAAAATGAAACTGAAGAATATTTCCCTCAAGAAACATCTAAGCCCCCGCATTATTAAAGCAACTAAGAAATGGCTGAAGGTAATTTAAAATCAACTAATGATTGTTATCTATGTGAAATGTATGTACCTTCGGGATAGAGTCTTGAGATTGCATTGAATCGCTTTGATATTTGTCGTTCTTTATCAATGTTGACTTTACGATTAAGAACCAAAACGTTGTGAACCATCCATAGAAAAAAACCAACAAGCCAATACCAAGATATGGGATGAGCCAAAACTTTTAAATATCAACTAATTTAAATATGGCAATTTTGGCAGTTTTTTTCATAAGTATTTAAACCTTTTATTCTTACCACAGCATAAAAAATAGATTTTAAAAGCCAATTAAATCTGAATATCACCCCTTGTACTGCTTCTTCATCTTTAGAGAAATACTTAAGATTTTAATAGGTATTAAGTAATCAAAGGGAAATTTGGTAAAAATCAGACGACAACGTTAATAAGGAATTTCTCCACTGGATCATTCGCAGTTTTTCTAAGGATAATGTTCGGAGGATAAGGCAGTTTGTTTAGTCATCTAATTTTAAATTATGATTCTGAAATTTGATTGAAACACTAAAAGAGCTGAAATCTCTTCTAGTTTTGTATTTTGATAAAAAATTCAAAAATATGAACTTTTCAAATGCCTTTCCATACATATTGTTTGGCAATCGTTCTCTTCCGCACTGCTAGAGATTGAACAATATGTAACACACTCAAGATAATCTTCAATTGGATCAACTTGTCCATGGGTGATTTTCTTAGCATCAATCTTATTCATAAAAGTACCCTGCTATTTTTATGAATCTATCCTTTCTTTTTATTTTTTTCTATCGGTATTACTTACTAAATTGACGAATAGGAAAAACTGATAAATCTATCAATTCGAAATAAAAAACAATAGCGTAATAGGATAGACCCTAAATTTTATAGCTCATAATAATAGTTATATAAAAACAACACTTTAATACAAGTAAATATAAAGATCCAACTCAATCAAAATTTAAATATTTTGTGTTCTACTTTCTCAATTTAATTCTGATTCCTATTCTTTCTCTAATAGCTTTTATCGGAATCATATTTTTCATTTGATCATCAATTTGCTTTCTAATTAAATTTCTAAATAATTGGGAAAGCCAAACCAAAACCAAAAGTGATAATACAACGGTTCCCAATGCAATTGATGAATAAGTATCCATTTTAAAGTTCTCTATATATTGCCCATTCATCACCATCAGAATTGACTTCAGAAAGTAAAGCAACCGCTATTTCAGACTGATCAGAGCGTTTAACGATAATTTCTTTACCTCCCAGATACGGATGATTGAACTCTGATATTGAACGACTAGCCTCTAACTGTTCAGTTGGTGTCAAGACTTCAAGAATTTTAATCCATATCTCATCATCTGAAGCGAAAGGAGGAACAGAAAACTTACTCGGGCTATTTCCTTTTTTTTTATCCATATTCTTTAATTTTTAGCATTAATCTCATTTATTTCATTTATTAATCGCTCTTGTCGTTCAGGCGTAATAAATCCAAGAGCTCCACAGTCATTGATGTCTTGAATAGGATCTGAAAGTCCATCATGTTTCTCTAGCCAACCCTCAGTGCATCCTTTGCATGCTAATTCATTTAATTCATTGGCCAAATTCGTTGCTTTCAAGGTATCCATCAAAAAAATTAACACTGCTTTCTTTCTAGTTTACAGTCACTAATTAACTCAAGAAAAAAATTAATACGCCTTACTCAATAAAATTACAAAGTTGTAAAATTTGTACCTATAAATAGATTAGTGTAATCAAATACAAAAAAACTAAAAAAATTAAATTAAGAGCTCAAACAGCTTCCTTTAAAAATTCCCGGTAAATAGAAATATCGATAGGTCTATTCACATCTGATTGAAAATCAACAATGTCTTGATAAATCTCATTAGGTAAAGGTTCCATTTTGCATCTTGAATAACATTTGTTAATGTTATTTTTTTTTATTGAAAACCTTTCGCTTAAGCGCTTAAAGATCGACAATGTCACAATGCAACATGAGTTAGTTATATCGTCAGAGGCTGTAGATGCAATACGCAAAACTACTAGGATTCTCTTTTGATCGAATAAAAAGTTATTACTAATATTTTTTTCAAGAAGTTACCACTATGGAACTGAAGGCAATTGTTGAGGCCTCTAATTATTTACGATGAAACAAAAATCACAAGATGGATAAACAATTGTCCTAACTACTAATATTCATGTGTTGAAGTTCCAGTAGAAATCGTATGTGGATTCATAGGTATTGAATGTTTTTTGCCGTCTGGACTTACATATATATTCTCCTTCCCATATTCAGTATCAATGATTTTTTCAAAATGTGTCCCCCTTGGAAGATGTAGAAAATATTTTTGTGCTCTGTTCATCTTATTATTATAGTTATTTAAAAATTACTATAATATTTCACAATGACAACTATTGATTGTTTTATAAAAGTTTGCTAGCTAACTATTTAATTTTTCTAGAGCAGTTAATAATCTTCCCACTCTAGCTCCATTAACACCAAGATCGCCTCCACCATATCTTGAAGCTGATTTGATTTGAATCTTCTTATCAATTTTTAAAATTTCCAAGTCATCTGGAAATCTAAAAATCAAACTACGACAAACCCCTTTCCAATAACTTTGATTACTCTCTAAAACTTTTGTTCTAGGAATCTTCTGGGCGATCCTGACAAGTTGATCAAATGTCTTGTCAACATCTTCAAAATCTTTTTGAAAAAAAACGCAATTTAGTGGATTTAAACAGGGCCTAAGACCTGATTTAGGTTCTGGCATATTTCCCATTAATTTATATATTGATCATGACACAAAGTTTATCCCCTCTGTGGTCTTGTTTTTAATGAATTTTACTCGTTGATGTCTAGTTCTCCCTACATAAAATACCCATAGGCGAAAGATTCTCCGATTAAATTGTTAATACTTTATTTGTCAATTATGAAACGATTAGATAAGACAGGGATGATGCTTATTGTTTTTAGCGTGGCCTCAACACTTCCTTATCAGTTTCATTATTTCTCTTCTGTGAGTTAACCCAAGTTTCTAATTCCTTTCTCTAAAGATAGTGCTAATAGGAGGCCTTTTGATCAAAGGTGGCTCAGCTCCATACCCGATCCATATAAAACCAATTATTTCCTCCTCAGATGGACTTATTTCTACAATTTGATAAGTATTAGGGTCTTTTGTGATTTTACCTGTTGACCACTTGCAACCGACATAATCTGCAACAAGTGAGAGCGATAGGTTTTGGATTGCGCAAGCACAAGCAGCATAATCTTCAAGTTTTTGAACTTGATTATCTGTACATATTTGAGTGGCAATAAGCAAATGGGAGGGATTGAACATTTTGTCCCTTATTTTTTTTAAACTAGATTCATCTGTTGGCTTACAACCAAACTTCAGAGTTAGCTGTAGTTGATATAAAAGTTCTCGTTTTTTTATTCCAATGTTCGTAAAACGCCATGGAAAAGTTCTTCTATGGCAGGGCGCTTGATTGGCTGCATCTATTGATTTTTCAACAACTTCATTAGGAACACTTTTTTTAGAAAAAACATGAATTGTCCTTCGTTTTTGAATTGCTTGAGTTATTTCCATGATTTTTATTGACGTAATTAACTATGGTGTTCCAAGCATGAGCTTCTAAAAGGAAGCTGATTAGAGGCTTGAATAAATAAACGATGATTAGTCTTTCCACTTACTTGAATTTTACCTCGATAGAAAAACAAGATATGTAAAAATATCACCTGTTAAGCAACTTGATCAAAAAACACATTTGATGGTCTGGAGAACAAAGAGACTACTTGGCCTTTAGGTGTCTTGAACACGCGTTCAACTATTTTCCCGTCATTGATAATCACTTTTGTATTCAGGGATCCAGCAGGTAAATTTTTAGCTCTATATTTTAAAATATTTTCGAGTTCTGGATAATGATCGTTAGGTTTCAGAGCCTCTATTAAATCAGGGTGCCTATCGAAGATTGCGTCATCAAAGGCCCTTAGTTTTTTGGTTAAAACCATTCTTGCAGATAGCTGTTACTTTGACTTTTAACCTACTAATCTCACGACGTAAAGAGTATTTAAACTAAGATCGAATAAAAAGTTAATAAGAAAACAACAAAATTATTCACGTAAGAAAAAATAAACTTAAATACTTTTCCAAGCTCAAAGCGGAAATGTAGTTATTATTTTTTAGAAGCATCAATCACTCGCTTTGTATGGTAAGAAATTGGCGTTACGTCGGTACTCCTGTCATTAAATACTGACTGTGTAAAAACAGTAATGGCAGCAATACTTGGTGTAATAGGTAAAAACATAAATAGAGCTAACAATGTACTGTTAGGTTTGAACGATTTTTTCATTGATTATTAAATTCCTATTTTCATTCTCAACAACTTTTTAGTGAGGTGCGTGTAGGGTTTTCCCAGAAAAAGCTGTTAATTTGACCTGTAATAAGACCTAAACACTTTTGGCCTCTTCCATAGCATTGAATAAATAGCTTCAAGTGCCTTTTGAGTTTTTGGAAGCTTACAACTTGGCCATGACTGTTCAGTAATCATTGTGATTATTTCGGAGTCAATACTATTTCTACATCGGAAACCACCCATAAAACCAGAGTAATAGAACTCAAGCAAAAATACATATTTGAAGACTACTATTAATTTAGATATTTACTGTAGAAATAAACATAAAAAAAGGGGGTGATTAAACCCCCTAAAAAACTCCCTTAATTTACTTTTGGTATGAGTTACCTCTGTAAGTCAAGGATTCTTGCATTTGCTTCTTAGCTTCTGCTTGCCTAGATGTGTAGACGTTACGTCTGTAACTAAGTTCTACAACTTTTTTTGGAGTAGCCTCTTTATGTTGAAGATACTCTTTTCCTCTGTAAGTAAGAACAGTCATCGTTCTTTCCCGTAGTGCTCAAGACCCCGTTCCATGTCTCGAGTCTTACTGCAGCTAAAAATAGCTGAACGTTGAACCAAAATAACAGAAATTATCCACTAATGATGTTCCTAGTGATACATAAAAGAAGGAATTTTGTAGTATTAACCGAAATAGTTGAGTTTCCAACTAAAAAGAACCATTTACTAAAAAAGAAAAAATAATTTTTCCTGATCATTTACTGTTTTAAATTTTAAATAACCTACCTCTTTGTTCCTATTCTTAAACAAGATATTCAATAAAAATCTGATCAGATAATGACCTGAATGTCAATGAAGTTGAAAGTTATTCCAAATAAAAAACTATTTTAAAAATCAAATAAAATGCTTCAGGAACACTTTATGAAGGTAAGCCATTTAGGAGCCACACAAAAGCTTCGTTATTTAAAATCCAGTTTCTGAGTACTGTTATCACTATTAGATTTATAAAGAGAAGAACTAAAAAACGAAACTTAGGATCATCCATACCGTTAGGTGAATGAGAATTTAATTTTTTTAGCAACACCTATTAAAAAATTTTAACAGTGATGCGTTTATGGGAAAATTGAAATTAGCTAAAAGAATTTGCTTGAAGTTATCACATTACCTATTGTTTTCAATCTCTTTTGAAAGGCTTACCACCTTTACTTAAATAATCTAGATACCTATCAGACTCTCTGAGGTAATAATTCCTGCTTTGACCTATATATTTTGCTTCAATTAATAGGTCGGTAACTTGAGGCCAAAAAGATTCCGGAACCAACTCGAGTGGGTTAATTGCCTTTGGGTTCCAATTTAACTCAGTCAAGAATAGAAACCAAATAGACTTGCACTTGTTGAAGTCAGACAAAGGATCTGAATGAATGTTATTCATTTATGAATTGTATTGATTGAGCTGCTTTATCCGCTTTGATTCTTGCTTCACCAATTGTTGAAGCCTTTGCTACAGCTACTCCCATTCGACGACCTTCGGTTGAGGTGGGTTTACCAAATATAAACACATTTGTATTCGCTTGACTTAAAGCTTCTTCAAGTCCCTTGTAACATATGTTTGTTGTTTTTTTTGAAGCCAAAATTACTCGGCTCGCAGAAGCTTCGGTACACACTATTTCTGGTATTGGTATACCTAAAACAGCTCTAAGGTGTAATTCAAACTCATTTAAATTTTGACTTATCAAAGTTACCAAGCCAGTATCATGTGGCCTTGGTGAAAGCTCTGAAAAAATCACTTCCTCACCCTTGATAAAGAATTCAACCCCAAACAAACCCACTCCTCCAAGATTATCAGTGACACATTTAGCAATCTGTTGAGCCTTCGCTAATACACTTTCAGCTAATTCAGCTGGTTGCCAACTACATTGATAATCTCCATTATTTTGCTCATGTCCTATGGGCGCACAGAATAATGTTTTACCGTTAAGTTGTCTAATAGTTAATAAAGTAATTTCCAAATCAAAATCAATAAATTCTTCTAATATAACTTTATTAGATTTACCTCTTGATTTTTCAATGGCCAAAGTCCAAGCCAGGTCAAGTTCATTTTTATTTTTAACTAAACTTTGTCCTTTTCCTGAAGAACTCATAACCGGCTTAATTAATAAAGGATAACCAATCTTCTCTGCATGAAAATCTAGCTCAGATTGATTCATCGCGTAACTGAATTTTGCAGTTCTTATATTTAATTCATTTGAAGCCAAATCCCTAATTTTGTCTCTGTTCATAGTTATTGCTGTAGCTCTAGCGTTAGGAATTACTGTTATCTTTTGTTCGATTTCCTTTAAGACATCGACTGCTAATGCCTCGATTTCAGGAATAATAATATCGGGTTTACAATTAGATATAGATTCTATTAGTTCATTATCGTTATTCATATTTAACACCTCGAATTGATCAGCTACCTGCATAGCAGGAGCATTATTATATCTATCACAGGCAATAACATAGCAACCTAATCTTTTCGCAGCTATTGCCACCTCTTTACCTAATTCTCCACTACCTAAAAGCATTATCTTCTTTGGGAAAAAATCCATAATCTTATTTATAGGTTAAGAAAATATATAAATATAATAAGCATAAAAATCTTAAATAGATTAAATTAATATAAAAAGAAGTAGAAGTTAACAAGTATTTTTAATTCAAGATAAACTTTTTTCTAGATAAAGAATTAAAAAGACTCCTAAGGAGTTGAATGTTCTCATTAAATAGAGCACTTTTAATTTTTGGTTAGGAGTAACTGGTTATCATAAGGTATCTCTTCTAATCAAGAAAACAGAAAAATGATATTTAAACTAGCTCAGTAGTTTTGATTACTACTTTTAGTAATTAAATGATGTTAATTGTTGACATTAGGTACAACCTATTTGACAACAACAATAATGAAACTATTAGAAGAAAACAAATTGATTCATTTTAATATCATCGCTATAGCTAGTTTAGATTATGTATTTTGGGAATAAGCCTACATATACAAACCATAAAGGCAACCTAAATAAAGACGTAAAAAAATGGCAAAATTTACAAGCACTTCTGCTGATTTTTAAAACTTGTAATTAGGATGGATGTGATTAGTCAAATATTTCACCTGAATACAATAATAATGTGATTAGCTTTGTAAGCTCTTTACGAGTGAAGCAAAGTTAGTTAAAAGAAAGAACAACTTCGACTCATTCATTAATGGTTTCCAAGAAAAAAGTTAAAGACTTCAAGAACTTGGATCAGTTCCCAAATTTAAAAGAAGCTGTTGTACCAGCTATCAAGACATTACCCTCAGGATCAATGAACACTAAAGTAATCATTAATGAAGGTGAAATTGTAGAGAGAGTGTATGAGACACCAAAAGGTGACATCATATCACTATTTCCAAATCAATCTTCAAAAGAAGCTGCGTAAAAATCTATTTTTTACGCAACTTCTTTTGTATTTTCAAGTTGGATGGATTTATTATTTTCAACACAGCAAGAAAAGATGTCCAAGTAAACATCTGATATTGTTGAAATATGTAATTCTTAATTTATTATTTTTAACCTGTTAATGTCTTCTAAAGAAGAAATCATCTCAATCCTAAAGGCATTTGCTTCTTCAGAGAGAATGGGATCATTCTTTATAGACAATGCAACTCCAGACTTTTTGTTTATTAAACCAAGTGGTAAACCTATTGATGCAAAAGGTTTTCAGGACATGTAGTCAACAGGTGATCTTGTATTAGAAAGCGCAGAAATCACAAAGGTAGATAATTTTAAAATCTAGAAACAAATGCTGCTATGTGCGATTTAACTCAGGATCAAAGTTTACTTACAAGTGGGCTCAAAATAACGACCTGCAAACAGTCACTTCGATTTAAAAAAAATTGACGAAAAATGGAAAGTAGCATGGATTCAAAGATCCTCAGGCCAATTAGATATGACTTTATGGAACGACTAATTTAAGTTTATTTATCAATGGTTAATTGATAAGTAAATTGATTATTTCTGCATACCTCTGAAGAATTATTCAACATAAGATGATTAAAAAAAGAAGCAAATAAATAAACATATAAATGTGATAATAATCAATATTACTAATCTATTTAAGAGCGTTTGTCATAAGGTTATTGACCAAAGAAACAAAAAAACCCCTACTGTAATGACAGAGAAGAGGCCTTTCTGATCAGATTTTTAAAATAGAATCAAACAATACCTGGAACGATCCAGCCTGTTATTCCATAGTTAATGACTGCTGCAAAAAAACCCATCATCGCTAGACGGCCATTCATTTGCTCTGCTGTTTTCCAGTAGCTAGTTTCCTTATTCATTAAACAAGACCTGGGATGATTTGACCGGTTGTTAGATAAGCGCCGACAAGGGCTAGGCAACCAATAGATGCAGCTAGACCATTGAGTCTTTCTGCAAAAAATTTGCCCTCTTCGAGCCTTGGAGTTTCAGCGGTTGAGTTTTTCATTAAACGACACCTGGGATAAGTTGACCGGTTGTTAGGTAAATACCTGTTAGTAGAACGAATGCCATCATGGCTGGTCTGCCGATGCTTCTTTCTAGGATTGTTTTATTAGATGGTTGCATTGTTATTAGTTGTTGTTGGTTTAGAAAATTCCAGGAATGATTTGACCTGTTGTGAAATAAGCACCTAGTAGAGCTATCATTCCGATCATTGCCCAACGGCCATTTGTCTTTTCTGCTTCTTCTGGATAGCTGGTGTAGTCCTCTACAAGCTGAGGTTGTGTTTCACGAGCAAAGATGTTTTGCTTACCGTACTCAGTGATTACCTGAGATGAAGATGACGATGTCATTACTGAAGTTACATTGATGTGAAGTAATGTAAAGTATAGATTTTCTAAAGGATAGATACGGTTAGGTACGGCTTGCTCACTTTATTGACAAATTTATATTGAGACTTGTCAAAAAAACCACGAGGTGAGGTTAGAGAATTAAATATAGAATTGCTAAATCCTGATTAGATTCTGCAACTTTTCTTCTTAAAAAAATCAATGCCTCATCGTTCATATGTGACTCGGCAATCATTTTTTCTGCTTCATTAATACCATGCTCAAGATTTTTTATTTTTAATTGAAGAATTTCCCTATCTTTTTTGCACTGCTCAAGTGTGAAGTCGTCAATCATTTTTGTAAATATTCAAACCGCTAAAATTTTTACCTAGTTTAATAAGTCAAACAAAACGTTTAAAAATTTTAATCTGGATTGTAGCGTTTTACTAGCAAATTCTTTTTGTTGTTGTTTGATAATGGCTTGCCCGTCTACCCCTAATGCTGAAGAAATAAATTTCTGATCTTCTGAAATCCACGTTTTAACCATTTCATCGACTATCTCAACATGAAATTGTATCCCATATGCTAACGAACCAATACTAAATAATTGCTCCTTACATCTACTACTACTAGCAATGAGCTCTGCAATATTAGGCAATATAATTCTGTCTCCATGCCAATGCAAAACAGGGAAAGGTTGACTTAAAAATGCTGTCAGTTTGCTTTTATTTTCTAGTGATTGCGGAAAAATACAGTCCCACCCTATTTCAGCTAATGGTTGACGAGATGTCTCCTCCTGAAGCAGTTCGACATCACCACCAGCTGCATAAGCCAAGAGCTGAGCTCCCAAGCATACTCCGATTAATCCAACACCTTGATTTAACGCTTCTTTTATTAAGCGAACTTCTTCGATAAGCCATGGATAAGTTGGAGTTCCAATGTCTCTAATACCCATAGGTCCACCCAATACCAAAAGTAAATCTCCATTTCTAAGTTCAGGAAGAGAGTCTCCTAAATCCAAACGGAAAATGGAGACACTAAGACCTCTTTCCTTAGCAATATTTACAAAAAGTCCAGGCCCCTCGCGTTCTAAATGCTGAAGAACAAGTAAACGACTCATAAATAAATTAAAATTCTACATTTTCATTTGGAGTAAAAACAGAACAATACAATTTGATGAATAGCTCTGCCTCCTTCTTATCTTTACCATCATATTTAAGTTTTAGGTCTTCTATTGCGACTAATGCAGTTTTCTCTTTCAACCTATATCTTGCACAAGTATCTAGAACTTTAAACATTCGAGTAGTAACTGCTACCGATGGAGTGCTTATACCCAACAAGAAAGTAACAAGTAATAGATATTTCATATAAATAATTCAATCATCTTTTTTAGATTAAGCCATAGAGCTATGGAATCATTTATTAGATTTATACAAAAGGACAAAAATCCTAGAAAAAAGAAAAGAAGTAAGAGCTTCTAAATAAATAAAGAAATGATCATTCAAATACATATTTTTTTCTTGAGATTTGATTAAATTTGCTTTAATTCCTCATCTGTTAATGAGCAAAAACCTCTTGAACATCTCTCAGGTTTATTTAAATCTGCAACAGACTCCGACCCACCGATAATTAAATTATGTTTTGATATTTTATAAAACTTCTCGTGAACAGAATCAGTAAACTTGTTTTCCTTCTCATACTCTAACTCGCATGGATCTATGTTGTTATCAAACCATTCATCATATTGAATATAATTTGGCTTTGCATAATATGTCATATGACTAGAGTAGTACGACATAGGAATAAATACCACCAATTAAGGTCAAGGCTCTTTGGGTTGTTTATCAAGAATTTTCTTAAGATATTTCTTTTTGAGTAGCTTTTTTCTTTCGTTCAAGAATTTTTTTAATTGTTGCAACTTCAAATCAGCAGTAACTATATTCAGTACTGATTAAATGTACCTCAAAGTTAGCTTGATGGGGTGCATTTTGGAGAACCATTATTTCCATCGAGCTTTTGAATTTTGGATATGTCTAAATCGGATATCTCCAGCCCATAAAGTTCAGCGATCTTAGCCATCGCCAAACCCTCTGCACCTGTCCATGCTTCAGCTAATACCGACCAAGTCTTTTGACTAAATTCAACTCCGAGATTTTCGTTGATAGCTCTTTTTTTATCTATCTCCACTACTTTCTCTAGCCCCTGCTTAGATAGGTGACTTTTAATCCTTAAGAAAACAACCTCCAACATAGAATAATAGAACTTTTCCATTGCTTTGTTATATGCCCATTCAGCTTCTTTCTGTGCCTTTTTTGCACATTCGGTTGTAATCTCCATATCCATTTATTGTTTTAGAAAGTGTTTTTATATATTATAGTTTTAGAAATAAACCATTAAAGATGGAATCTGAAAGTCAGCTCATAAATAAATAATTTAAATAGATGCTATCGTCCTAATCAAATAACTTTTTTACAGAAAGCCTTTTTCATTAAACCCACGGATTTGTCCATTAGAGTAAATTAAAAATGTCTTTAGAACTTACAGAATTAGTCAAGGATTTTATAGCAACGAAACTCCTCTCGAAAGTTGAACTGGATTTCTTAGAGAGTGAACTATGGGAAACCCTCGAACATATAGATGAAATAACTTCCTTAACAGCAGCTCCAGTAGATGTTTCTAAAGAATTGAAATTAAAAGATGGTTCCTCATGGCAATTATGTTGTGCAGTAGTACTTGATGAGGCCAGACCACAAAAAACCCCTCGTTCAGAAAATCTTATCAAATTAATAGAAAAATTTTCTCTCCAATGACACTACTCATATAGTTTTGAGATTCTAATTTTAAAATAATTCAACAAAAATTTAGATCTCACTTATTTAATAAAAATATCTTTCTAAATTTATAAAAAAACATTCCCGTTTTCTCATAAAGATGATTTGGTTCTTTTTTTAGCTCTAATTCATATGGATTAATAAAAATAGTCAACAATATTCTAAAGGCAGTATAAAAATTTTTACTAGACTTAATATCCTGGTATTTTTCGGTTCTCAATTTAGAAATTAAATGCTTATCTAACAAAGCTTCAAGAGAGTGAAGGACTATATCTTTCTCCTTTTGACTGATTGTAGATAATAAAACCATCAACGCTTTTATTGATGATTCATCTCCACTGATAACATTCCTAAGAACGCTTTGATAGAGATTCTCCCATTTGTAGGGTTCATTCCTAAAAAGATTAGAAGCAGGTTCATCTGGATTAAGCTTTAAAAGTCGTTTATATTCATCATTCTCTTCTTGCGCAGAATTCCAATATTCATACAATGGTGATGATTGAGCGATATTCATATGTATTTATTGAAAAAAATAGATTAAAGGAAAACTGCAATCACACAATTCTTGGTAACCATCTTAGAGTAGATATTAATGCTTTGACTTCTCTGCTATTTGTTCCACTTACAGCTGAGAAGATTGCTTTAAAAGAAAACAACATACCAAACATTTTTGAGGTTAATCTTGATAGTATAAAGAGGTTGCTATCACAAGTAAAAATTTACTGAGCCTAATATAAAGAATTATTTAGTTGTGGTAGATATAAAAAAGTAAAAACGAATCAAAAACTAAGCGCAAAATATTTTTGCGGTATTAGTTAACCCTATTGAATAATCATCAATACTTAAATCTAAGGCCTCTAGGGTTTTGAGGGCATCTATTTTTCCAGCGGCAAAACTTTCACAAACAGAATTAAGTTTATAAGTTCTTGATGCTTGCGTTTTTGTAGGAAATAAAAAACACAAGGATAGAGGTAAAACAAAAAAGAATTTCATTTCGATCCTAACTATTTTGAAAAGCTTTTTCCAATGAACTGATATGAGCTCGATATGCATCACCTTCAGAACCGCACAACTTCTCATGTTCCGTTAACGGAATCCAAGACCAATCAAGTCTTAGAGCTAAAGACCAAAACATTACGACGTGACCAATTAAAAGGATTGGCCAATCAAGGCCTATGACATCAGAATGAAAAATAGGGTGCATTGATCGTTAAAAATTAGATTACTAACTTGACTTAAGTCATCAAGGGTGGAAAGACCCGAAGCCTTCATGTGTACGAACAACGCTCGTGGGGGAAGACGATAAGACCAAAATCATACTCAAATGAATATAACTACTAATACTCTTGCCAATTTGATGGCTAAGGTGGGGACAACCAGTAAGAGTGATGTAAAGCAAAAAGAAAAAAAACCTTAAAAACTTATGCTTATGCTCGATTTCATCCTAAATAAATAAAAATAAAAATTTTATTGAATTAATGAGCGGAGACAATTTGCTCGGAGAGCAACCTCTAAAGTTTTACTCTGAAGAGGTAACTAAAACCAAAATCGAACTAGTTCATCGTTTACTAATACTTAATGCTCAAAAAAATTCCATAGTAGATTTAGATAGAAAGCACAAAGAATGGGGAAATGAATTAGCAAGTTAAAAAAATAATAAAAAAATGCTTTGATAGCTTTAATTTGTATATTTTATCCATAATTCTTTTTTTACCTTGATATTGATAAATTTCAAAAAAACCTATGGGTACAGAACATTAATTTTTTAGCTAAAATAGATTTATTTTAATTGTATTTAAATTAATTTAACTAGATCTTTTTGATAAATGATTAACCGATTTCTAACTTTCTTCTTTTCAATTCTATTTGTTGTCACCATCGTCCCCCATAGAGCAAATGCAACAACAACTGAACTGCCAGATTGTATTGTCATTACTCACTGCGTGAGAGAAGACTTTAAAGTAAATGACTTAGAAAATGCATTTAAGAAAGCAACCAAAATAGTCTCTGAAACAGCAAGAACAAAAATAGTTGAAAAGACTGATTCATTCATTCATGCTGAAGCAAAGACCAAATGGAGGAGATACACCGATGATCTTCTATTAAAAGCAATTCCAGAAAAAGGTATTATTCAAGTCAGATCTGAATCAAGAGTAGGAGTTGGAGATAATGGAGTGAATCAGAAGAGGGTTGATGACTTTGCTTATCGTCTAATGACAGAGACAGTCATCGCTAATTAACCCTCAAGAAAAAATTCAATCTTAACTACCCTGTAAAGTCATTGATTTTGAACAAACTAAATTTTTCGATTAAGTTTGTTTGCGAAAGTATGGCTTAGGGATAAAAAGTAAGTGATTTTTTATACAAATTGCTTTTCTTTTTATGCTTCTATCAGCATTTGAACCTGGTAGAGAAATGGCCATCGCCAACTTTTTCCTAGCCATTTTTTGTCTGTTTACCGTTGCATTACCTTTCCTACTTATCACCCGTGGGGACAAAACAGAGGCTAATCGGGACTTCATTGCAGCAACGGTTAACCCATGGTCTCAAGTTGTTAAAGAAGCTAAGTTGGCTCAAGTAGTTCTATCTGAGATCAAATCATCAGTAGAAATGGATCCCAATCTGGAAACAGCATCCGAGCAAAATGTCGAAGCGGATTATGAATCAAAAGGTATTATATCTCTTGAAATCAAGGCAAGTGATGATCTAGATGAGACAACAACTCAAACATTCCCCACCGAAGATGAAATATTAGTTGCCTGAGAGATCTAAACACAATAAATGATCCGATTATTAAATGAATATCTAGGAAAATTAAAAAGCACCTAGATATTCATTTAACTTTTGTACTTGATCAGATTCACATAAAGAACATGGGGATGTTTATTTCCAACTTCATTTGCTTCTAACCATTCTTTATATTCCGCTCTTAATGCCTCACTGTCTTTGTTACCTAATTCTTCAATCTTTAGGTAAATTTCTTTCATGGTCACGTCAAGTGATCTTTTTAGACTTATTGAAGGGCTCCTCATACTAAATTTCCCACAATAGAATTAGAAATGAAAGTACAAGCCACAAATGCAAATGTCATTGCCAATGGTTTTTGAAATAATTCATTAGGTGTTTTCATATAAATAATATTCAGCAAGTGAAGCATGCTAATGAAGAACAATAAATAAAAAGCAAAATCATCTCTAATGGTTTGCGTGTGAAAATCGAGAGGTAAAATTGAGAAGATTTCATTCATAAATGATCTAAACATTTGATACGTTTTGCGTGTTCGGGTTCCCCATATGACATTGCAAAAAAAATAGTTGTGAAAATTAGGAAGATCGCCATTATAAAAACATGAAAAGTTTATTTCTTTTATTACTGATACCTCTTATTCTCTTATTTTTTTCTGTTATACCAGTTAATGCTGAGTCAGAATTCGAGATGTATCTAAGTGATTTTTATCAAAAACAAGAGAAGGCAAGCAAAATACTTGAAGAAATTGAGATAGATCTAAAAGATGGATCAAGAGACAGAATTTGTGCAAAGCAAAGAGAAGCTGCAACTTATGGAATAGAAGCTACAAATTCTTTGATTAAAGCATTTAAAATAAATGGTACTACAAGTCAAATGAAGAATCTTCAAGCAGGACTAGATAAGTGGAGAGAGTTGCGAGACTATTGCTAACAATTTATTGCATACCAAATAAATGAATCTATTAGTTATTGTATTTTTTATTGCCACAATTTGTTTAATAAGAAAATTGGCATGGAATCTAGAAGAGGGAACCAATGAACAAAGAGAACGGAATCCAGAGTTAAACACAAAAAACTTCGATATGCATGAAAGAAGACTTGAACAATTTTCAAAGTCTAAGTACAAAAATCGTATGTTCTATATCGGAGCTGATGGTACTTACTACTATTACTCAGCTACTGGAAGGAAAATTTTTTGCTAATCGATAAAATATCTAAAAGGGTATTGCTGCTTTAATTGGAACATCTATTGGCAACTTGTTGGCTTGGTTTAATACATCCGGTTCTGACTTCAAAAAAGGGTTTGAACCAAAAAGCAAAAGGAGGAAAAAGAAAAAATAAATTGCATCCTTTAGAAAATCAAAAAGCTTTGCGCAGATACCTGGTAGAACTCAAGTAAACGAGAAGCAAGAAGCATTTGGCATATTACCAAAAAAATAACAATGAAAATAATCAATCTACAAAAAAAATAAATAGGTAAATTATTAAAACGAATAAGCACTTAAAATATTCTTTAATGGTGGATTTTTAGCATTTTTACTTACCAACTCCAGTAAAAACAAACCCATTTTGAATACAAAAATCATAAGCGAAAATCTTGAGATGTTCAGGGATCTCAGTCCATTTCATCTCCTCAACTTTATTTACTTGCTCTAAACATAAGTTCTCTGCTTTAGCATAGGCCTCAATCATCTTTGACCAACTGTCAGAATAAATATCTACGTAAAATGCCTTTTGGTTTTGATCAAAGAAATTAATTTTGTCTTGCTTAGTACTAACCTTTTTAGAAAGCTGCTTATAGTATTCAATGTCTGATGTCATGATTACGTGCTTCTTTGAAAATCTAACTTAATAAATTTACTTTTAAATAGTGAAGTGATGTTCAAATCTATACATTAAGTAGTCTGTGAATCAAACGACTTGATTACTTTTTTGTAGAGTAAAGATAAAATACAAGAACTAAATTAATTTGGACTGCATAAATACTTTCTTATTTTGTTCGTCAATCCCATTGCGGATCAACACGTCTCCATCCAGTTGATAATAATTGCTTCCAAAGTTTAATTGCAATTGTTCGTCTCATCTTCTTGCGATTCTTTAGAAGTGGAGGTCCATTTACTTCAAGCCTTCCTTTCTCTATCAAAACTTTTGGGTTTTGATCCCAACTATGCCAGTCATACCGAAACCTCAGTATCCATAAACCATTTACGTCAGTAACCCAACCATCTCGCTTCATACAATCCTATACTTGGATAATACAAGAGTACCACTAATAGTTGTTGGCTTTATCAATGTGTATTTTTTGATGTAGCTTTAATTTTTCGTTTTGGAAGAGCTGTCATATCTGCTTTTGGAATGCTGAATGGAGTAAACAACTTCATTATGTTAAAAAATCTATTAACTGTATGTGTTCTAGGTCATGTGAAAGTTCAATGCATGGGTGAAACTACTCTAAAACATTCTCATTGAACTATAAAATGGGATATTTGGGAGTAGCTAATTTTTACATAAGATAAGACAAACTAGATTTAAAAGTTATAAAATTATTTTTGACTAGAAAACTTTTTAAGCAAAGCAAGTCCAGTCAAGATTTCGATGATTTGTTAAAAATGGAGCTGGGGTACAAACCTTCTCACCATCTGGTGTTACGTAGCATCTCTCAATGCCCCAACTTCGTTCAATGATTTTCACCTCAGTTGAGCCTTTTAGTAAAGGAGGTGCCGTAATTTGAACCCTCGTCATATGAATATGCAACTACACATTTTTAGCTAATGAAAAAGCTTTATCAATCGGCAAATAAATCCATTGACATTGAATCAAGTACAAAACATACAAACTTAATAAAGATAAACATGAAAGCTTTAAGGTCGCTCAAGCTTTTATTTTCTATTGATTAGACAGAAAGTTGACGTTGTAATCGAGATATCAAACTTTAAAACCGACTCAAAGAAAGCGTATAAAAGTAATGCTTCTCATGAAGACATTCACTAAGCAACTAATTCATCAATTTAAATGCAAATGTTCCAACTACAATAAAATTCCCAAAACAACCAAAGAATTGGCTTTTGCTTAAATCGCGAAGAATCGAAGTCTATTCAAAAGAAAACTTCATGTTATGAGGTGAAAGTAACATGTCACTTCACCTCCTGTAGCATTAGTCAGAGAGTGAATCAGAAGTTTTTTTACAAAGAAACGAAATGAAAAGAATAAACCTCAATCAAGAATCTAAGGAAATTGGAAATATTTATAAAGTGGCCGCAACATCTTTAACAGTTTGACCAAATACAATTGTCCATACTTGATTCTTTCTCTTTTCAGGGATGACGAAATAAATTATCTAAAAAACATATAGTTCAAACAAGAAGTAATCAGAGTATCAACAAACCAATGGAAGCGAACTAATAAAACTTATGTCACACAAAGTAATAACTTTATTTACTTTACTGAGTATATTTTTTACATACAAATCACAAAGAAGTTAGCAGAAAGAAAATATGCGTTTTTTTTTTATATGGTTCAGAAATAAATCACGAAGTAAAAATGCAAGTAGATCTAAATGAACTAGCAAATTCATACGAGGTCGTTCCCGTATCTCTTAGTGATCCTTTTAAATCTTTAGTTGCAGAACCTTCCACGATGGAAGTACTTAAATTCTTACCCATCATTGCTTTCATTGCTTTAATAATTACAGCCATATGGAGACAGGGCAAGAAGTTCCCAGTAAAAGCTATTGGCAATTTAAACAAAGATAGAAAACAAGATTAAATGAATTAAGGGATTTAAAAGATTTTCTAGTAATTCTTAATTGGTCCAGGAATAATTAAATATAATTAAGGTCAAATAACAGCTACAGAAAATTAGAGGTTAGATGAGGAATTAGCTAATTTATTCGTCAACTCAATTAATTTTTTAGATATTCCAATCTCTTTCATTGAGTGTCCTGCACTATCGATTACATAAAGTTTTGAAGAGGGCAATGATTTATTAAGATCCCATGCACTTCGCATCGGACAAACCACGTCATATCTTCCCTGAACAATTGAAACTGGAATATCTTTTAGCTTATTAATGTTATTTAAAATATAATTTTCCTCTAAAAAAATGTTATTAACAAAATAATGACATTCTATACGAGCAAAAGAATCTGAGAAATTATCATTTGCAGCTTTTTTAATGGATAATTTTTTTTGAATAAGAAAGCTTGTTGACATTTCCCATCTCGTCCAAGCATGTGCCGCTTTGGATCTTTCAGACCTATTTTGACTGGTTAATCTCTTATAGAAAGCATTAATCAAATCACCTCTCTCATTTTCCGGAATAACAGACTGATAAAGTTCAAATTCTTCAGGGAAAATCTCACTTGCACCTTTTTGATAGAACCAACTTAATTCGGTTTTTCTGCACAAAAATATACCCCTAAGAGTAAGACTTAAAACTTTTTTTGTGTGTTGAATGGCATAAATCAAGCTTAATGTTGAGCCCCACGAGCCCCCAAAGACATGCCATGATTTAATTTTTAAGAGTTGTCTTAGTTTTTCAATATCATCAATTAAATGATGTGTCGTATTTTCTTTTAACTCAGAATGAGGAGAAGATCTACCACATCCTCTTTGATCAAATTGAACAATATTGAATTTCTTTGGGTCAAAATATCTTCTATAAGAAGGACTACTCCCACCACCTGGACCGCCATGAACAATTAGAACAGAAGATCCATTTGGATTGCCGCTTCTTTCCCAGTAGATTGTGTGTAGAGGGCTCACTTTTAATATCCCTTGTTCCTTAGGTTCTATTTCTGGAAATAACATTTTTAATTAAATTTTCGTCTTTTGCCTTTGAGACATTCAACCAACCCAAGCATACATACCAAAATTAGCTATAAATTATTAAAAAAGAAATTACCTATGCCTAAGAAAAACTGGCTAAAAAGCTCACGATTAAATATTCATGCACCTAAAACAGGTTTTGCCTTAATGATCTTGGCTTTAACTCAGGTACCAGTAGGAATAAAAAATGCAGCCGAAGTTGCTTGTATTGGTCAAACATCAAATAAGATTTGGAAATCAGAAAAGAATCATGCGGATGCAAATATGCTTGCAGTTCAAAGATGCAATGGAAAAAATTAACTAGAATTATGTTTTCGTCTACAAGCAAAATAAGATAAAAAAGCCAAAAAATGTAACGTTGGCCTAGAACTTAATTTTTAACACGATAAAAAGGTGAATATTTGAATATTCTTCTTTTTTATGACTTCAACGCTAAAAATAATCGATCAAGAACTAGCTCAGTTTGGGTGGGTTGAGCCAATAGCAATTAATTCAATAAGTGAATTCACGTCACTCAAGACAAGTGTTGAAGAACAAACAACTAATGAAAAAGAATCTGATCTCATAGACACATTCATATGTCATCTTATTTTCTATATGGTTTTTTGCTATTCCCTATTTCTATATATTTTTATTGATTTGGGTTTTGGTTCCTTTTTAAAGAATAAAGTAAATACATTATTTAAACTCCAAAAAAAGTTTGAACCGCCTTCCTTTATCATTGCTCACTCCAATTAATACAGACTAAGCTTTTCCTTAAACAAATTATTTGGGTATTCCTTACTATCGCACTAACTAAAATAATGTATTTAGATAGGAAAGAAGTAATTCACTAACGGTCTGAGTCTGCACAGACCGTTTTTTTTATTTAAATGCAAAATTTTTTAGCCAAACTATCAAAATATTTTTATGGAATTGAAGTTGGTCAATTCTATGAAGAGCCCATAGGAGACGATTACTTATATCCAGATTGGTAAATAGACGTCAAATGCTTTTATTATCGTTCAATCCAAGATTATTCATTACTAAACAACCATTTAGAAAATGAGACAATCAATTGATTTTTAACTAATAATAACCACTGACTATATTTTTAACTTGGTAAGGCTTTAAGCATAGCCTCTAATCCTATAATTCATATCTTTGATTCGTTAATTAACTAATAGTTAATTCTACTTAAGTAAAAGACGAGGTGTATAAATTTAACAAGATCGATTAGAACATCTATATACCGATACGGAGGATTATGAAACTAAAAACTCCTTTGAACATAATCAAAAATGCATTAAGTGATATTCGAACAATGCATGACTTCTCTTATACGGTTCCCAATGAAACTAGAGATGAGTTTTGGGAAAAAGAATGTAGTAATCATCCAACAGCATCTACTTGCAAAGTTTATGAGGGCTAACAAAAATAAACTTTGTAGGAGTTAATATCTGTTTAACCAAACAGGAATTATCTAAGTAAAAAAAAGGCCCTGCCAAGCAGGGCCTCATAAAAAGAGTTAACAAACTAATGTTGATAGCGATGACCGCGATAAGCCAATTGAGAATTTAGCTCAGACTTAGCTTCGCTTCTGCATGTGTTGTAGTGATTACGCCTGTAAGTCAGCTCAACACAATCCTTTTGAGCTTTTTGCTCTTTGTGTTGGACATAGCTTTGTCCACGATATAGAAGAGTTGTCATCATCCATACTCCGAATGTTGATTTAAGTCCCCGTTCCTTGGCTTAAATCGAAATGCGGCTCGCTTTGTAACGAGTTGAACGTTTTGGTAGCGGTTGCTACAAAAACTATTATGTTATGAATTGATGGCACATGTAGTTCATCTGGATACAAAATTATCTAGTGATATATACTCAAATTTCATAATCTTTTATTCTTAAATATCAACTTAAAAAGGATCGTGGTAATTTTTTTTAAGCTTTAAGAGGTTTCCCATAAAGGTTTCTCAGAGACTTCCCATTCTGTTTCCACTGACGACCTCCATAGGTCTCTTGCTTTTTCATAAGTTAGCTTTTCACTTTCATGTAATTGAACATGAGGAGTAATGCCGTGTAGGAATCCGAGCCTGCAGCTAGCGTAGTGAACCCTTATGTATGTAGTTCCGTCTTCATCAGGGTGATTATCTTTTAAAAACCTCATTGCCCAGACTCGATCTTTTTTCACAAGCCAACTTTCATTTCGCATTTTCAGTAGTAGCTTGGATTATCTCTTTTATGTTGCCTAGCCTTAGAATGACAACTATCTGGTGACCAACGATTTTTAACAACTTCAAGGAAATCACATATGAATTCATCTGGGCAATCAAGCTCATCCTGCAATTCAGCTAACTCATCAATAAAAAATTCGAATGTTCTACTTATTAAACCTGACTTTTGCTTTTGGGACGGAATCCATTTGGCCATAACTAGAAACAATAATTAGCTAAAATAATAACTAAACTATTACTGCAGAACCTATTTGGTAAACACCTGCTATTACAAGCAAAACAGGAAGGTTTATTAAAATTAAAAGCTTAGCGGCAGTAATTTTATTAATTGCTGTCATTGCTAAATGTTTTTAAAATTTGAGTCAATCATTGGGAATATAACCAGGAATAATCTATCCCTAAAGGTCGGTTCAGGTAGGGCTAACCAGTTCGGGTACAAAAAGAGAAAATACCCCCAAAAACGTGAATTAATTCTGGATAGAGTTGGACATTAGAAGAAGATCTATGAAACGCAATTTATTATTTTTGTCATCGGCTATGTTTTTGACAAGCATGAATGCACAAGCCGAAATTTTTTGGTTGATCCTTCAAAACAGTACTTACGGAATAGAAAAAATAGAAATGAAAAACATGTCTCAATGCGAGGAGCAAGGCAAGCAGTACACAAAAAGTTCGAGTATTCCTCGTTACTTATGCTTAATAGGCAAATAAAAAAGTATCAAACAAAGTACCTTATTGGTACAAATGGATAGTTACTTGCTGACTTTTAATTAGTAGACGAATTGAAGGTGGTTTAACAACAATCACAATTTTGTCTCCTATTAATGAACTTTCTTCAAAAGTATCAACAATATCTCCAAGCATTAGTGCGATAAATGAAGGAGTATATTGGATTCTACTGAAATACTTATCTTATTGCTGTGCAGTTCCCTGCATTGCTGGAATAATGATGTTATCGATTTGTCTTCAGTGGATGACCACTTAATTTCACATTTTTCAGTCAGAGTTTACAGTCACCTAACAACAAAAATATAAATGTGTTTTGCATGGAGTTAATATTGTAAATCCATTTACCACTTGCTTAAGCATTTGATCAAACGACACCCAATTTCATTCCACTTTTCACCTTCGCAAGAATCTTATCGTCTAAATCATTGTCTGTTTGAAGAACTAGCCACTCAATTGCACTGATAATAAAAGCTTTCATTTGCTTCTTGAAAAATTTTTTTAACATCAAAAAGAGTACTGGCTTTAGTATTAAGAAAAGGAAACTAACCATTTCATTCCATTTATTCAATATGGTTTTACCTCATACTCTCAAATATTGGTGTAACCACCCCAAAAATCTTCGCATTGCACTACAACATCGGCTTAATTAGTTGGTTATTTTAGTAAGGAGTTTTTTTTTTAACATGCTTACTCCATATCACATAATTTTATTTGGGATACTTTTAGTTGCTAGTTCTGCTTCAATTTTTCAAATGTCCACTGCAGAGCAAAGTTGATGACATCATTTTTTATAATTGCAATGGCTGGTTATTTCTATTTGATGGCCTGCTTATGGAGAGATTTAAGAAGAACCAAAACAAGTTGAAATTCACTTAATATTTTTATTTTTAAAATTGCTTGTTAACTTCAAGAAGAACCAAACAAATCTTCTTCATTATCTAGCAAAAGAATGCAAAGCCTTACAAGATTTTCAATATTTGGTATACCCGCAACCATAGCAATAGGAATTGCCTGGATTGGTAATCGAATTGTTAAAAATGAAAAAGGTCTCAAAGATCGTGAATTAGAACTTAAGCTTCAACTAAACAATAAATTTCATTGGACATCTCTAATCAGAAGAAAAACTCAATGATGAATAATATTGGCCTAATTTTATTTGATATAGATGGGGTTATTCGTGACGTAACAAACAGCTATCGATTGGCTATCCAGGAAACTGTAAATTTTTTTAGTGGGTGGAGGCCCTCAATAGAAGATATTGACTCTATAAAAAGTGAAGGCTGTTGGAACAATGATTGGGATTTGAGCCTAGAAATGATTAATAGACATGTACAAACAAACAATCTTTCTTTTTCAGCTCCGTCTAGAAAAATATTAATTGAATGCTTTAAAAACTTTTATTTTGGTGGAGATCCAAACCATGACTCTAGTGAATGGTCAGGTTTTATTAAAGATGAAACGTTATTAGTCAAACAAACACTTTTTAAGGAATTAACTCAGCGAAGAATTGGTTGGGGTTTCGTAAGTGGAGCTGAATTACCATCAGCTAAATTCGTCTTAGAGCAGAGGCTTGGCTTAGCCTATGCTCCATTAATTGCAATGGGTGAAGCTCCTGAAAAACCTGATCCAACAGGTTTTATTTCACTATCCTCTAAACTTTCAAAAAAACCTTTAGGCCTTTCCAACACTCCAATTGCTTATATTGGAGATACTGTTGCAGATGTTAAAACAGTAATAAATGCTCGAATTAAGATCCCAGATCAGAAATTTATCAGTATTGCTATTGCCCCCCCACATTTACATGTAGATTCAAGTCGAGAGAAACGTCTAAGTTATGAGGCAGAGTTGAGAAAAGCAGGTGCAGACCTGATTATTAAATCGATGGACAATTTAAAAAATGAGATTCTAAATTTGTTTATAAACCAATAAATAATCCGATAATCTAATTTTTATTTCTCATAATTATTCAGTTGAATAATAAAAAATATACATAAGATAATTTGTTAGAAGGGTGCTTAAACAATTGGAAATATAAGTAATTAACCATCTTTAGCACGTAACTGCAAAACGAAATCAAACTGAAACTGCTTCAGCATTAATTACATCATCGTTGGACATGTTTACTTCATCATCCTTTGATTTCTTATTTTGAAGAATGTAGTAAGCAGCTCCACCCGCAACTGTTGATGAGACAATTAATCCAGAAATAAGTGTAAGTGCAACGAGTCCGCCTATCAGTCCACCTTTCAAACGAAGAAGGTTTGATTTAATTAAAAGAAGTAAAAGTAACGTTGAAGTTGCTTTTAATGAAGCGATTCTTAAAGCTGTTAAAGGCCAAAATGGATTAAAGAAAAACATTTAAAAATTTCTTTCTTCAAATGTAGAGGCTTTTTTGTCTTATTGAGGAAAAAAAAATTGAAAATGGTGAAATTGCTTATAGTTCCTTTAGGTGTAACAAAGTCTTGTACAACTTTTTCGCTCATAGATTCAGTTGGATAGGAGATCACATTCTTTGCTGTGAATGCTTCATAAATGGAAACCAAACCAATCACAAAAATCCATTTAGATCTTTCACTTGAAATAAGTCTGTTAATCATTTACGAAAAATGATTAATTTTTATTCTGTCAAGCAGTCTGAGAATTGGGTCAAAAAGATATTGATCGAGAGTTTTATCAGCGTTTTGAGAAGTCATTACCCAATAAATAAAAGCCCCAATACAGTGAAGAGTTAATATTTCAGGTCAAAAGTTTTCTGGTAATTCGAATCGGAGTTGAAGTGATTTTCTTTTCTCATTACCTCCAACATATACGTTCTGGATGATCTTTTTCAATTTTCCTAACTAGCAAAACCAAACCCACAAGACTCAATGGTCCAATGACATGTGCAACTTGCATAAAGGTTTATTAAAGGATCTAAAACCGCAAAAAAATTCATTATCTCAACAACTGTCGCCACCATTACAACCAATAATCTTGAAAGTGAGTCTGGAGGAATTAAGAACATATCCTCTTACTGATTTACTTGTTGCTTTTATCTTAGTATTAGCTTGAATTTAGAAATTCATTTTAATTATTTTTGGAATGTGCGGTCAATGTCCAAATATTCGCCTAATCCGTCCTCGGGTTTCCTCTGTTAAACAACTAACCGGTTTCAATCATTGGTAAGTTTCTTTAAAAAATATTAGTTCTTGTATTAGGAAGTTTTCAATAAAGTTGCTAATTTCGTATTAGCTCCAAATTAACTTAATTGACCTTCATATCATTATTGTTATTAGCACATCTACAAGCATTTCTCATCCCTATCCTTATTGGAATTAAGTCCATAAACAGATTCAAGCAAATTAGATTTCCTCTGCTACCCCCTTTTGCCTTTATCTCACTAGGCCTTGCTTCAATGTTTGAGATGTTCGATCATACGACTACGGATTGGATATATGTAGATCACTCTTCAATATATAATTGGCTGTTTTATTCATTTCTTTCTATTGGATTATCGTTCTTTACTATTTCAGTAGCTAAAAAAAAGTCGATCATAACTAGCAATATTTTGTTATTAATTGCCGCGGTTTTTTCTTATTGGTTACTAGACAAGTCAACAACTCTTTTAATTCAAGTATTAATAAGTGTTCTACTTATATCGCAATGGTGGAACCGATTTAAAGATTGGGTCTTCTTGATTTATCCCATCACAGGAGTAATCTTTACTACATTCTTTGGGATTCTACTTTCAAGTTCAGGCGAACAAATATGGCATGTATTTATAGGTCCATCTGGAACGATAAGTGTCTTAGCTTTTTACGCAGTTTTAAATAGATCAAGAAAAAAAGAAATCATTTCTGCTTAATAAGATATTGATCAACTTCAAGATCGCTATGACTAATTAAAATTACATCTGCAGTTATCATCTTAGGCAAGATGATTCATCCCATTACGTTGATTAATGTTTAAAAGCTAATGACTCTGAGTTCTCATAGACAACACAAAATTTATATTGCTGCAAAGATGGAGTATGGACTTGGTTCTGAAGATCCAGAAGAATTAGCGCTTTATGAGTTGATCAAAAAAGAAATAGAAAAAGACTGCAAAAACAGAAATATGGGCATTAAAAGAATTGATTAGACTCTCATTTCATAAAGTGTCTAAAGATAGAGTAAACATTTAACTTCGCTAACTTAAAGATCTGCGGGTGTAGTTCAGTGGTAGAACGTCAGCTTCCCAAGCTGAATGTCGCCAGTTCGAGTCTGGTCATCCGCTTGAAAAAAATCGAAACTAAATTTTAATTGTGTGGTGTAACTCACAACAGCAAGTTCAGTCCACAGAAAACCACTGATGTCGAGATAATTTGATTTTAGATATTTACATGGATAACCCCTCTAAGGAACAAATTCTTGCTGCATCCAGTGGATGGGTTGCTACAACATTAAATTTCCTTCCTGGCTTAGGCGCTGGATACCTTTACCAACGTCGCTGGATTCCTTACTTTGCAACTGCAGGAGCAGCTACAGCTTGGTTCGTTCTAGGAGCCATCTTAAATGGTGATACAGAGCCAACAAAAGCCGAACAATTAATTGGAATAGGAGGCTTATTTTTGATATCAATCACAACAATGGTTGAATCTAAAATTGCTCATAAGAAAGCAAGATTAGTCGTAGAAGAACAACAGCTTCAGGCAAAGACTCCAAAGAAAAAAGGAGGTCTTTTTAGATAATCAGTCATTTATGAAATTAATAATCATGACAGTAAAAAATCATAATTTTGTTAGGAGAGGTTGAAGATATGATTAATGAGACAGATTTTTATATAAATATAGTAGTGCTCTTTTTGCTTCATAATCATCTAATCAAATAAGTGGCTATAGAAAAAACGTATTCAGCTTTAAGATTACTATTCCGTTTGAACAATTGGCAGCTGTATATGACAGTGTAGAAAACAAACAACTTGTGAAAGAAGAAAAAATTGTTTGTCTTTATGGAGGGATAAATAAAGAGTATCGAAGTAGTGCCGTTGTTATAGAGCAAGCTGAAGAAGATAAATCAATCGCAATGTTTTCCAATCCTAAAGTAAGACCTTTAATTGAGGAAGCTGGACAAATTAATGTTTCAACCGTCATCACTAGTTACTTACAAAGTTAATTAAAAGATGAATTACTTTCTTTGTCTTGTTGTATTTGCTGTATTTATAAGTGGCATTCCAAGAACACTTCTCGAGTCAGTTCCTTAAAACCAAATATAATCTCTGAGAATCAGAGACAAAGAGATCTTTGCCTAGATTAGTATCCTTACATAATTCAAACTGCTAAAGCAATTTCAGACCTAATTCTCAAAAAAGAAAAAGAGTCGGATTTAATTGTTTATTGTGAGATCTTTAAAAATATAGCTGATACAAATTAACTTTTTACATGGAATTGAATTAGCCCTGTAGTTTTATATCTTGAAACTTTCTCAAGGATACAGCCCAATAAAAATATTTTATTCTCCATTTCTAGACTTATCGGCAAGTTCTATACAAAAATTTAAGAACATTAAAGCTTCGAATCTATGCTAGAAATATAAATGAAAGAATCATCAAATTAAAGACTTGACCAACTACAAAAAGATCTAAATGAGCAGTACTAAAGCTATGCAGAAAACTAGAACTTTTTCTGAGTTTGCAAAACAAGCTGACTACTCATTCATGGATTCTCTTAAACCTGATCCTCAGGCAACAGATGATGGTGATGACCACCTAACAAGAGAGGTCTTTTCTGGTCACTATGTACCTGTCACTCCAACAGCAATTCCAAAACCAGAATATGTCGCTCACAGTAAAATATTATTTAACGAATTAGGCTTGAATCAGGAACTTGCTCTAGATGAGCTTTTTCGTCGTCTATTCTCCGGTGACATAAGTGTTGCAACAACACCGATGCGACCATTTGGTTGGGCTACCGGTTACGCATTATCTATCTATGGAACTGAATATACTCAGCAGTGTCCATTTGGGACAGGCAACGGCTATGGAGATGGGAGAGCTATTTCAGTATTTGAAGGTCTCTTTAATGGCAAAAGATGGGAGATGCAACTTAAAGGAGGAGGGCCAACACCTTACTGTAGAGGAGCTGATGGACGAGCAGTGCTTCGTTCAAGTGTTCGTGAGTTTTTAGCGCAGGAATATATGCAGTCAGTCGGAGTACCAACATCACGATCTCTCACACTATATGTCTCTAAATCTGAAACAGTCCGCAGGCCTTGGTATACAAAAGACTCCAATACAATTGATCCAGACATATTAGTAGAAACACCAGCGGCAATCTCAACACGAGTCGCACCTTCATTTTTACGGGTAGGTCAGATAGAACTCTTTGCACGTCGAGTACGCAACTATGAGCATCAGGATGCAATGAAAGAGCTCGAGATGATTGTGAAGCACTTAATAATAAGAAATTACAAGGAAGAAATTGATCCTAATCTTAGCTTTAGCAATCAAATCGTTGAACTAGCAAATTCATTCCGAGAACGACTCACATCATTAGTAGCTAATTGGATGCGGATCGGCTATTGCCAAGGAAATTTTAACAGTGACAACTGCGCTGCAGGAGGTTTCACTCTCGATTATGGTCCATTTGGATTTTGCGAACTCTTCGATCCTAGATTCCAACCGTGGACAGGAGGTGGTGAACATTTTTCATTCTTTAATCAACAAGTTGCTGCCGAGGCAAATTATCATATGTTCTTGAGAGCGCTTCAACCAATGCTTACCGGCCACGCAGAGGCTCTGGACAGGCTAGATAGCATCCGTGATGGATTTACTACAGTAATGAATCAGAAAATGGAGAACATGTGGACAAAGAAACTAGGCCTAGTCACCTATGACGCACCTCTAGTTGATGAAATGCTTAAGCTCATGATTCACACAAAGGTAGATTACACAATCTTTTTCCGAAAACTTTCTAGTATTCCAAAAACACTTAACGTCTTAAAAGATAGTTTTTATCAACCAATTTCAGAAGAGATTGAGACAAAATGGATCAGTTGGCTACAAAGGTGGCGGAAGCAAGTAATTAACAAAGGTGATCAAATTGAAATATCAGCAAAAATGAAACGCGTTAATCCAAAATACACATGGCGGGAATGGCTCATCACACCTGCATACGAAATGGCAGAAAAAGGAGACTATGGTCTCATAAAGGAACTACA
Source organism: Prochlorococcus sp. MIT2308 (assembly GCF_059772345.1). Classification (NCBI taxonomy): domain Bacteria; kingdom Bacillati; phylum Cyanobacteriota; class Cyanophyceae; order Synechococcales; family Prochlorococcaceae; genus Prochlorococcus; species Prochlorococcus sp. MIT2308. The sequence goes on from NZ_CM186283.1 coordinate 479,380, forward strand.
AGCAGTTTTAGAAAACCCTTACGAAGAGCAATCAATAGAGGTACAAAAAAAATACGACAGACTCAAGCCCAAGAAATTCTTTGGAGCCGGTGGGGTTTCGCATTACAGTTGTTCATCTTGAATCAAGATGAACATTTAAATTTAGTGATATTGGGACTAGCAATTTAAAAATAACCGCTCAAAAAAAATAAAAAATAAAATAAAAAGACTTTTTTCCCTTTTTTGTATACAGGTAACCGAACTAAATATTCTCTCGATATTCTAAGAATTTGAGGATGATTTAAAGACATATCTAAATCCATGTCAGAAGAAACAAAATCTAAAATTAGAATTTTTCTTCCATTTAGTTGGTTCATTCCCGCAGTAATTTCTTTTGGAGTGATTAATTATCATCAATTATCTGCTGGCATTCCACCCATAGCTATTTGATTAATGTCATCACACACCCCCGAATACTACGAAGCTATCGTTGAAGCTTCAAAAAGAGGTGAGTTGTGGGGACTAGATCAATTTACTAACAACTCAAAGCAACTTGAGATTAATTTTGACGACTCTGTTTATAAATAATGGCAGATTTCGACAAGATAAATTCTCTAAACATTGAAGGTAGAAAGTTAACTTTGAGTTGAATTCCATGTACGATCTCTGAGATTTAGTGACAAAACTTACTCAAGATTGAAAGTATTAATTTTTTTTAAACCCTAGATATACAATTAGCCAATATATCATTCCTCTTAGACGATCAAACTTAAACCATTTCAACTATTAATTTTATTCCAAATAATCTCAGCATCTCTAAGAAGGTAGAGAGCTTCTTTTCTACCTACAGCTCTTTCAGCATCATCCATCAACTTAATGTATCTTTCCCTCAAGGCCTGCTTTTCCAGAACTATTTTAGTGAACATGTGAAGCTTTTCTGCTCGATCTTCAACATTGCAATTCTGAACTGTCTTGATAAGTCCATGCGGAAGCCTCGCTCTGACACGAACGTTGTGCCTACTCATTACTGAATTTTTTTCATAAATTTTATTCAAATATTCTGTGAAGGCCTTTAGTTAACTGCGTGTAGGGTTAACCTCCAATCCTTTGTTTTCCACTATGAAATTTTCGGTAATTCAATTCCATAGTCTCTTGCTAGTTGAATCAACTCATTCATTGATAAGTCAACGAGGTAACTTCGTATACATTGATAAGCATGAAAACTCTCAACACTTTTTCTCTCATTGAACATTGAACGAGAGATTCTTAGAGCTAATGCTTCTTTAGTGAAAATTGGACAAGTGTGATTATTTAAATATTATTCAACTCTTAGGGATATTTGTGTATGTGGCTTCTTAAAAAAAACAAAAAAATGCATCAAAACTCTCACCCATAAAGTCACAATCTCAAAATTGACCTTTTAGTATTTTTATTTATTTAAATAACCATGGGTGAATCTAAAAAAGGTAAAAAAAATGGATTTCTCCCCAAAACGTTAAAGACTTCAGAAAAAAAAGAGGTAATTAGAGAACCCAAAGGAAGACTAATCTCATGGTCTCCCTGGCCTCCTGCTAATTTCAAAACTCGTTACCCAGCATTCCCTTTAGTTACGACTGTTTTGATATTAATAATTTTACGCTGGCTAACCTCGGCTAATTAACTTAATTAAGTACTAGTAAATAGTTGAACTTATATAATGAAAGTTGTTTTTTAAAAATGAAAATAAGGTATTTCTCTTGGGGGGGCTGAACCCGTAGAACAAATACCAAATTGCAAGCACTCCATCACATCATCATCATATTTTGGCTTGTAATTAGCAAACAAATCAGACATTTCATTTCCTTGAATAGAAACCCCAGAAAAATTTCGAAATAATTGCTTTGAGAATGGCATGGTTAGATACCTAAACAACCTGCTTAATTTCTACTCATATTGGTTTAAGAAAGCTATGGGGAGGAACACTCAAGTATTTATACATTAAGAGAAAACAATTCAATACATAGAGACAATTTCCAAGGCTCAACTAGTGCATTTCTTGAAAGACATTTTTTTAAGAGGCAATTTTTCTCAAAGCTTTATTTTGCGTTGCTCGATAATAAAGTTCCATTATTTTGATTTTTATCTCTGACTAAAGCCATCCGGAGACTGAAGATAGGAAGTTTGGCCTAAATAGGGATCTTCGCCAAAAAGATCGTTCATTTGCTTTTCTGTCATTTGATTAGGACCTTGAACGGTTTCAATAGGATCTGATTCTATAAGCGATGCATCTATTTCATCAGCATTAACAGACGCAGGATAAAGATTCAGGAGAAGACAAAGAGAGAAAGAAACAAGTCGAATTAGCAATGTGCTAGTCATTTTCTTGAAATTAACTATCGGTAGAATCGGAACCATCAACTTGCTCAACCGTCTCATCTTGACTTGTTTTGTTCTCATTAGATAAAGAGCATCCACCTTCACCCCATGCAAAAACAGGAGCTATCGTAAAAGAAAAGGCGAATACTAAAGGTAGAATTTTATTCATAAGAAAAATTGGAAGCAAAGCAATATTAAAGCCTTTTAAGAAAGTTCGTTTAACTGACTTAATTCATATCCATTCCTGTTTCCATTTCATTAATAGACAACTCCCTTTGATCACTATCTAATGGTCCTAAAGTAATTTCATGGGAAGTTTCTTCGATTACTTCAGGCAAGGATGGTTCAATAAATATCCCGAGAGGATTTTCACCATTGTCTTCCAGAATTGACAGGTCATCAAATAGAGACATCTCTTCTTGATCTGTCAGTAATTCTGATTCTGATTCTGATTCTGTTAAAAGGTTATTATCCTCACTAGATATTCTTTGACTTGTATCGTTTATTAGTAATTTCGAAAGATCGACAATATCTATAATTACCGACTTCTGATTTTTAATCATATCTTGAATCACATTAATTATTTCATCAGATTTTGTAGGTTGAGAAATAAAAGCGAAACAAGTCCAACCAGTCAGAATAATTGAAATTAAGACAATAGAAATAAATGCAGAATAGATTGCTTTTATTATTGTTTTAATCATTCGAAAACCTTAGATATTGATAAATCTAGGCACATCATTTAATACTTAAAACGGGCTCTTCACACCCTGTAAACGCGTATAAATACTTTGGGGGTTGTTCTCTATTTTTTCTACACGAACAGAGCAGAAGAGTAAAAGAGTATTTAGGGAGCTTAATTATGTCCTTTAATCAATTCAAACCTTTAATTAAAACTATAGAAAAGCATTCCTCACGTATGTTTCATGAAGCATCATAGAAACGTTGTGGATTTGAAATGCCTGCAGTATGGTGTTTGTTCTATTTAAACCAAATCAGTTAGAACAGAAGAGTTGCTTTTGGGATAAAACTAATCTTGAGTAACCAACTTCAGGAATTTATTCAATAAATTTATCTAATTCACTAAGTTTCGTTCTAAATATCTTTTTTGTTTCAGTCATTTCTCCTGAATAAAATTTTATTGGTAAATTAGAAATTGGATTCTCAGAACTCATAAAAAGGTCAACTGAATTTTTTCATCTATAAAAAAACAAATATTTAAAAGCTAATCAATAAAACTATAAAAATGTTGTATTTCTCGCTCTAAAAAATGTTTGAAAGGCTTGCACTGAAATAAGTATCTACATATCCAATATTAAAGTTACTAATCAGCTATTAATAGACAGTATAAATACTTGAGTGTTTACTCTCTAGGTTTCATTACCCCAATAGGAGTAGAAATGAAATATGGATCTTCACCTCCTATGTCTTACGGAAATCGCTTTGCTCAATTGACTACTGAAGCTGCTGAAAATGCGGCTCGACTAGTTCTTAGACAACTTTCTGAAAGACTTAATTTTTCAAAGCTCCAATCAAAAAATGATGAAGAAATGGAGTGCTTGCAATTTGGCATCTGTTCTTATCAAGCTCAACCACAAAGAGTAATTCAATAAGATTAATCAGATGAAATACATTGATCTAATTTTGATATTTTCTTCATTATCAATGACATTTTTAGGTTTCTCTTTTCTTACTATTTAGTGAATGAAGAAAAGGCTGAGAGAATTAGACAAAGCTGTCGCAAAGTTGGTAATTTAATAAACTCATTTGTTATCAGAGTCTTCTAAGAGATCTGAATATTCTGATGAATATGAAATTGGCAACTCAGACGCGCTATTTGTTGATCTCACTAACAAAGCAGTTAATTCAGCTGTCCGTTTATTGTTAATGACATTGCTACCGTGCGCTGATATCGCAGCTCCAGCAACAAGGGCAGAGATTGGCTTCCACAAAGATAAAGATTTTAAATCGTTCTTTTTAACTTCAGCCAATAAGAAACCAAGCCCAAATAAAATACCAAACAAAGCTCCTGACCATTGGCATATTTTGCCTGAAATAGATTTCGCGTTTTCGGCAGCATTAATTTGATCTTCCATTGTGTAAGTTTTTGAAAACTAAGTATGTAATTACTCAATCATTATAAAAGCATTCTCTAAACTTGATGCAAATAAGTAATTAATCCAGTAGAAGTAATCTAATCAGCAAGAAAAAAAAAAGATCTAATAAAAAATAAGTAAAGAGATGCCTAGGAACGAAAATGACAGTGAGAAAAATATCAAAAGTAATTCCGTCGTTTTCATAGCCACTCAGAATCTTCTAATAGGTTTGAATATTGTTCATAATTAAAGAAAATGTCTTCTTCTAATACTTCTTCCAGGCAAATTCTCTTAAAGTATGTCATTTTAATTAAATAAGAGGATTTTTTAATCATCTAAAAAAATAGTCAAAATCGTGAGTTATTGACATTCGGTTTACATGGTTCGGTATGTTTTCTTAATTAACCAACTAATTTCATACAAAGTTCAGGCTTGAAAAATCCCTGAATAAAAAAATATACTGATAAAAAACAGATAAAAAGTCTTCATCGAAGAAGTAATTATTGATAAACGCTACCTTATCAACTTAAGTGAAACACTTTATCGCTAAGTACAAAAATCAAAAGTCCTATGGAAGTCATAGCCAACAAAATTCCACCAAAAATTAAAGTATTGTTTTTTTCAGTTTTTTGCTCAAGAACTTTTTGAACTTTTAGAGAATTAGCTTTTCTTTCCTCTCTCTTACTCATGAGTTTCAAAGTTGAATGGATAATAGATTGACCTTATACACATAAAATCATTTTATAGCTTTAGAGGGTTTTGATAACATTTTCTCTACACTTTCATTGTGCAAGATAGATACTTTTAATTTTTAATGATTTTGACTTGACCCATTTTAAGACCACTGATTTGAGATAAATTCTTTTTAAGTTTTTTGGAGGTTTTCCTACTAAGCAATCTAAAACTTTGAGCAACCGTTCTTCCATTAGAGTTTTGACCAACAACTGAGAATAAGAAATTTTTTCCTTTGCCTACTTGAGAGCCCAAGCGTCCTCCTCCATATACGCCTCCAAGCAGAGCCGGAACACACAGAATCCCAGCACTTGCACCACATATTGCAAAACCCACAAATGCTCCTGTATATGTACCGCCAGCAGCACCGACAACACCAAGAAGAAGATTATCTTCTTGTCGAACCGAATACCACTGAGAAATATTATCTTTAGGGATAAAATCATTTGGTCCTGAGAACCCCTCCTCTGTAAGAGTTATTTGACAATTAGAAACCTCAATACTTTCGTCGTCGTCATTAGAGGAGGATTGAGTAACATCACAAAGAGCATTGTAAACTTCGGCTCTTGTAGCAACTGGATACAATAATCCTATTATTAGTAAAGGTGTAATTAACAATTTTGACATATAAGACGTGAGTCGAAGTCACGATGTTTTTTAGATTCTGTTTGATATTACCGAAAGTTGTTCATCCGACAAACAATAATCAAAGAAATATCAAAGTAGCATTTTGAAGTGTATCTCACTCTATAACTACAGGGTTTAGCACGAACAAGGCATAATTATTTATTCGTTCAATATCGCAAAAAAAAAGGAAGATGGAACCAATATAATGTTAAAGAAAAATCCCTACAAATTGGTTTAGATACATTCCTATTTTTTAACATTCTGGATTTAAAGTTCATACGTCACACTTATTTGAGATATTAACTTTCATTAAGACATCATAAACTTGCGTGTAAGTTGAAATCTATTTCAGGAGGAGACAGTCTAATTAGTAGCAAAAGCTCTAAAACCCCTCAATAATTTTTGCTAAGACAATATTACAAATTTAATAATCTCATATAGATTCTGGCTGCCCAAAGTAAAAAAAAATGCAGATTACAACATTAGCTTTAGCTTTCTCAGAGTGGGGTATTGGAAGATTTCCATTGGATTTAATTATTTTCCTTTGTGTAGTACTAATCTTTGCATTACCAGCAGGTATCAATAGAAAAAAGATTTTTGTTGAAGGTGATGCTTTTACGACTAGGTTGAAAAAACAATAAAAAGGCGGCTTTAAACCCCTTTAAATCTTTGGTGAGTATTCTATTTCTGTTTAGTAGCCATTTAAGCAAGGAAGCATTGGGAAAGCTAATAAATTTCCTTGTTTATGATCTTTTCCATCAGCAATAAAATACGTCATAATATTTCAATCAAATCAATTTTATCGGCTTTTAGTTGAAGTCATTATTTTTACGATTGAACATTATTGCGCCGACGAAAATAAAATAAAAGCTTATTTCCTCTGATGTGGTTTTTCTGTCTGGGGCTAAGCGTGAGAGACATAACTCTTTGTAGGATCTAAAAAGATGAACTTGGTATCAACTAGTAATAAGGTTTAGTTGTTTGTTTTTATTAACCATGACAAATACATTTACCTCCCTTCCAGGAAGAACATTTCTTTTTTTTGCATTTCTTCTTTTTTTTCTTATCTCCCATAAGAAATAAATTCTACATTTTGATTTTTATAGAGCGGAAATTGACTTGTTGGATGATCAACTTTAAAAATTTCCATCCACAAAATCATTTTTCAACTTTATCAGCCATAAGCAAACCATTATTATATTTAAGTTGAATTCAGTTTTTATTGGTTGTAATACCTAACCAAATCAACAATCAAAAAAATCACAAACCCGACAGCTAGAATGACTGGCAATATTTGATTCCTACGAAGCTTTTGAATGATATTAGGACTATCGTCCTTCTTTTCTTTTTTTATTGTCTTAGGAGGCAACCCCTGTTCTTTTCTCCTTTTAGCTTCACCCATATTTATGTAAAAGTTCCTCCACTTCAATAATGGCGTTTCTATTGCAAAATTTCTCATATCTTAAGATAAAAGAAATTATCTACATATTTAATAAAAGCTATAACAAGGCTTATGACTGAAAAAGTTCACATCGCGAAATTAAATAAAATCTATTCCGAATTTTTGAGGGATCATTTTATCCATCGACATAATGGTTATGAGCAAAAAACACACATATAGGTACGCATTTACTTTATTGAAAATGAAGAACGTTGAAGGTAGAAATGAATATATGGATTTAGCAAAAGAAGCAATCTCTTATGGCTTCAAATTTTAAGGCAAAAAGCTAAAAAAATTCACCGAATTAACTTTCAAGCATAATTCTTTATTACTTGGTTGTTGTTGATTAAGCGAAAGCAGGACTTTTCTCAACAAGATAATTCCTTGTCAACTTAATCAAATAAAAAATTGTCTTTTTAATCAAAGGACCAATACCTATATCAATAATTATGTGCAAAACAAGGGAAATGCAAAAGAAGGCATAAAAAATTAAATGGCAAATAAAAGTATTTATAAAATCATCTTTTTCTTTTTCAGTAATATCTTCTTTTTGAATGAGTTTTGATGGCAAGAAATCAGCAAATGAATTTACGCTTGCTGATTCAACTAGTCCAGATGAAATCAGTTCCTGTTTATTTACTGTTGGAGCAGCAGTGGAATTCATAACGGAAGCCTTAATTAAATCCACCCTACTTTCTTAGTGATAAGTTTGGCTTATGTCTTCATCTTTTCGTCTTAAATCTTGTTCAAATAAGCCATTGTTTCCAAATCTTTCTGTAACATGATTGGTACTTTCTGAACATCAAACCTGTTCTTTATTTTTAATATCTTTTTTTTAAAAAAATTAATCATAACCTTAAAGCTATATAAGTTTTTTTATTAAATCTATAATTTACAATAATTCAATCCGTAAGAATCACTAAAAGAAGGTGCTAGCGCACCTATTGAAGTTAGCTTTCAAGTTTTAAAGTCTACTTTTTAAAAAGAGAGCTCTTTACCCCAGCTTGTTCCCACTTTTTTATTGTTGGTCTTAAGAAAGACATGGGGAGGGCAGTCAAAACTGCAAATGAGACAACAAGTATCAGATCAGTAGTGAAATGATTAACCCCAAAATCAGTGCCAGCAAGCCATAGCCATGGGAAAGCAGTAGAAAATAAACCAGTCAGCATAAATTCTCTTTCAATTAAAGAAGAGCATATAAGAATATTGTGATCAATGATTCTTTTCTTAGTAAAAATTATTAGTCTCTTTTATTTTTTTTTTTTTTTTGAGTTAATTAACAATCACAAATTAGTTTGGAATTAATTAGATCTACTTTATGTACCTATCAAATATCAATGGGAATACAAAACTGGATTTGCTAGAAGAAAAATTCAAGAAAGAGGTCTTGAAGCAGCAGCAACAAAAATATTTGTATTTTTTGAGTTGAATACAGAAAAAATCTATAAGAATGGTATTAAAAACTAACTTGCCTAACAAATCTTTTCTATCAGATTCAAAAACTCATACGGAGTTCTAAATAAGATTAAAAAGCAAATACCGTATTTCATGCGTCAAAAACTTCGTCAACCCACTAGCAAAAAGCAAAATTTCCTATGAAACAGATGCAGTAATGATTCACTATGAATTTCAAGTAGCTATGAAGAATTTATCAAATATGAAGTGTAAAATCCTTAGATTTTAAGTATGGTCTTGATTCTTATTCCTTTGTATTATCCATCGCCTAGTTTGCCTGATAAATGAGATTTTTTGTTCTAGATCTAAATAAGGTTGAATAGTTATATCCTGTAATTTCCTCTAAGGGTGCCACAATTTCCATGTCGATTCTAACGAATCTGCCTAACGACACAGTGCCCTGAACTATCTTCAATCATAAACAAACCTCATATTAGGTTTCTGGCCTATTCTTGACTCCTTCTGATTCGTACCATTCGACTAACATCTTCCCACCAGCTTCTTGATCTTCTCCATCAATAAATTAATAAGAAATAGAATTACGCTATATAACTCTTAGAAAACTAATAAACAGAACTACATTGAATAAAATTATTATATTTAAAAAATATTGTCTTGCTAAAACTTTGTCATAGAGTAGCTAGAATTAAAAGAAAATATAATTATTGTATTTTTATTTAAAAGGTAATTAGTAAGAACAACTATTAATAATAGTTTTCTTGATTAACTTATCATTTAATGGAGTTTTCCAGTCTTTTACTTGCTTAATGTCTCCAGTTACAGGAAGTTTGCTATATAATCTATTTTCACAATCAATAGCCATTAAAAAAGAATCAGTATTAATAATTTTTTGATCCTCAGGATCAACTTCAGATTGTTTTGTTATAACTGAAAGAAAGCCTCTATTATCATAATTAATTGAACTAGGCTCTATAAATATTACTTCATTATTTGTCTTAGACACTTCTAGCCATTTGATCTCCTGAGCTGAAAGCACTATAGGAAAAAAGAACACTATTAAAACAATCGAAAAGGTAAACGATAATAGCTGTTTTATATAATTCTTATGAATTATCATTATTTATAGATTACAAATATGTACTTTATAGTAGAGTCGACAAATAAGAAAAAACATCTACATCTTATAGTAAATACACATAAATTATCTTTTCTTAAACAATGACATTATTACATTATCGCACACACCATAATTATTTTTAATCTATATACTGTGATTATGAAAGGTGGTATGTTAAAAAATTAGGCCCGCTGTATAAAAAAATAAAACTATTGGCTATTTACCTTGATATTAATGGTCACTTGTAAAGATGGTCATATGCTAAATGTTGCTCCATTTCTCTACCTAAAGAAAAAAGAATTTCATTAACTCGTTTCAACTTTTTCTCTAATTCACTTCTCTTAAATTGTAGATCAACAAATTTTCTCTGCAACTCAGCTTGATGCCTTTTTCTTAAATCATCATTTTGATTACTTGGAGTTGATGAAATTTGATTTTTCATAGTTATGACCATTGATATTTAGATAGGGAAACTAGAGAAAGAACATGAGTTTTAATAGTTTTGGTTTTACTTCAATAAATGATCTACTAGAAGTAGCCGCTAACTGTAAATCCGTCTTAATGCTGGAGTATTATGACCTCAGCTTTCTTACCTCAGCATTTATTACGTCTATAATCACAGAAGTATATTGTCTATAATTAAATACGAACGACACAAAAGATGATTCTGAGTACGGCAGATGAGCAATTATTTTTCAATTTACTAAACTGATATCCTCAGAAAGCCGTTATGTATATCTTCATATTGTTAATTTATGAGTAGTTATCAAAAGAAAATTAAAAAACCATTTTCAATAGTATAATATTTAAATTTGAGAATCAAAAAATTATCACTCTAAATATATTAATTGCTTATGTGATATATTTTTTCCTTAAAGCCGTAACATAATAGACGTAATAGCTTTAACCTAGATTAAATAGGTAGTTATGGGAGGGTTATTATTAGAAAATGTTCTTTTATTGGTGAGTTTATTGATTGAAATCAAGGCCAAGTCGTAAGAAGATAAACCAACTTCATATTCAAAAGAGAATTGTTTATCAATGGTATTTGGATTGGTAATTATGACTTTTGAACTATTCATTCTAATCTTTCATAGATATAAGCTCAGTAAAAGCTAGCCATATAAATTATCAAGTGAAGCAAAGACACTTTAATAAGTGTTCATTATGAGTAATTACAATTTCTAAATGATCTGGTTGAGTATTGGCAATTTATCACTCAACAAAAAGGAAAGTATCTAGTTGGATTCCTCAGAAATCGATTGAGGCTTTGGTCTCTTCTTCTTTGGTTTTTGAAGCTTATAACCAAATTCAATAAGTTGATGATATGTCAATTTAGCTTGTAAAGCACTTAAGGATAGACGTTTTTCATTATCTTTCTGAAGATAAAAATTTCCTTTATTATTATTATTAGTCTCAATAGTGATAAATTCCTTTCCTTTCTTAAGAATCCAAGGTTCTTTTAGATAATTATCGTCTCCAACATTTAAATCCCATGGAACTTGAACTGGCTTTTTCTTTGATGGCATTGTTTAAAATTTACATACCATAATTTTTATTTTACATATAATTCTTACGATAATCAATTTAATGCAACTAATGATCAAAACTGTTGTGATGATTAAGCGTATCGAGAAAAAATAGAATTTGAATTTTAATCAGGCTTAACTGGAGGCTTGCTTAAACTGCTCTTTTGCTTAGTTGCAATTAATTGAGATGCAATTGGGTTGACTCTGTTTTCATACTTCCTAGATCTATAGATTTTAAATTTGCAAATATCATCTCCACTAAGGAAACAATCATCAATAAAATCATCTAATACTCGTGACGTCATGGTACAAAATAAATAATAAGTTAATTAATGCGTCATTAGCGACAACAATCAAGTGCGTCTTAACACCTAATTCTTTCTTGAGGCTAATTAAGATTTCTCACATGAATTTATAAACTGAATCAAACAATATCTTTTTGGGGTAAATGAAGAGAGTCAACACATATATGTCATTTTCTCATTAGTGAAACAAAAGAAAATTAAGAACATAAGTCTTATTACATTCATACAACTAAACATTGAGATTTAATTCAATGATAAAAAAAGTTCCTAAAACCGAACAAACCCTAAGCGCACTAATAAAGAAGGCAAGTAAAATAATTAAAAGTGGTATTTTTCAACTTGAGACATTAGGGATTTCCAAATATCATCCTTTCTTTTTCTCGCCACCAATTCAATTAAATGGTTATCAATGAGTAGTCATCAAAACTTAAATCAAAATTTCTCAAACTCACCCTACAATAATAAAGTTTCTCTTAACGAGATCGATCGAGAGATAAAAATGGGAGAACTAAGACTTAGATATGTAAAGCTAATGAGAGATTTCCATACCTCTCTCAGTGAAGAAGATGCTAATGATTTAATAAAAGAATCTATTGATATTTGGGAAAAACTCAGTATGCAAAATAAGATTTAAAATGTCAAACTCAAATTAATCACTCATTATTTTAAATTATTCTATTCTGTTTAATAACATAGATTAATAAAACTGAATTATGTGATTATGAAACTCTTAGATTATCTCAGGCTTTTATTTTACAGGTATTTTAAGGAGAAAGAGCAAAAGAGAAGAGAAATGAAAAGAATTTTCCAATGGAGAAGGTATCTAGAATGGAATGATTTAAGCCATGAAGAGAAACTTTCAGCTAAAAGATTCTTATTAATTCCTGTATTTGCTTATCTAATTATTGGAATTCTTAACCAGAATTTGTTTTTGATAGTTCTACTCCTTATTGGCTCTGTGCTTTATAAGAAATTTGAGAGAGGAAGAATTGAAAAAAAATGATTTACATAGCTCATTTAAAGATCCTTTTGCCATTTTTACACTTACGAGGAGTACAAGAGAAAAATAGGTCTATTTTTAATCAGTGTTGACTATATAGTCATATTTATCTAACTATATATAAAAGACATTACAGGTTAATTAAGGAATAACTGCTACAAATGATCTTATTTAAAACTCAATTCTATGAATATAACTAATTTCCTGTTAATAGACTCAGTATTATTAATTGCAGCAATACCACTTTTGTTTTTGCTTCAAAGAGATAAAAAAAATATCACCCCACGAAAAAATTCAAATAAAGAAGAATTATTGAGACAGACTTCAATTAAACTCCCTGACAAAGAAAAGCTTATAAAACTGGAAAAACATGCAAAAAGTCAAGGAAGCGGAATTGGATTGAATTCGCTTATTGGAAACTGGAAGTTTGTATCAATATGGAAAAAAGATAAGGATGAAAAAGATTCTCTGTTCAGTTCAATGCTTAGACTCTTCTCTGCAAATATAGAGTTCAAAAAGGACACCTCAACCGAGGATTTATATAAATTTTCTATTATCACATCTATTAAATTTGGAATCTTGACAATAACGTTTTCAGGATCTGGTTTTTTAAATGGAGAACAACCTAAATTACTGTATTTTTTTAACGTAATTGAACTCAATTCTGGTTCAAATGTTTTGTTGAGAAAATCTCTTGGAGAACCTATAGAGGAGGAGAAGTCAGTTTTCGCCCTAATTGCATTAGAAGAAAGTGGTGAATGGCTTTCAGCAAGAAGCCAAGGAGGTGAGCTCGTACTCTGGTTGAAAGGTTGAGATCAAAAAATGGGAACCTCATATTTACCTTGATATAAATCAAATAATTTACATTAAGAACTAGCTAGCTATCGAAGGGAAAACTCAATATCAGTGAAGTTAAAAAAGCTAGCGATTTCGAGGAGGAGATTATTCATGGAATTTGCAAACCTTCTTGATGGCACATTTTAATTGAATAGAACCTATGATGTTATTTTTATATGCCTGAAGGACCAGAGATTAGACGCGCTGCAGATAGGATAAGTAAAGTTTTAGTTGGCAAAGAAATTATTGAAAGCAATTTTTACTACGAACGTATAAGAAAGAACGAGGAAATAGTCAAAAACACAAATATCAAAGACATAACAACTATAGGGAAGGCAATGCTTATCCGATTTAAGAATGATTGGTCAATGTATAGTCATAATCAACTATACGGAAGGTGGACAGTCAATTTAAATACGACAAAAATCACCTCAAGAAGAGCACTAAGAGTAGTTTTCAAAACAAATAAACATACTGTCAGATTGTGGTCAGCAACAGATATTGATTTATTACCAACATCTCAAGAAAATGAACATCCTTTCTTAAAGAAAATCGGGCCCGATGTCCTAAATGAATCTTGTAGTTTTGAGATAATAGAGAAAAGGTTAATGTCGAAAAGGTTCCAGAAAAAGAAAGCCTCAACTTTGATGCTTGATCAGGCAGTCTTCGCCGGTTTAGGGAACTATCTTCGTTCAGAAATTTTATTCGATGCAAAGATACATCCAGACGATAGACCATTTGACCTTGATAAAACGAGAATTTACCAATGGGCAAAATCAATCAAAAACATCTCACGTTTAGCTTATAGAACAGGAGGATTTACAGTCTCAAAATCATTAGCAGATATAAACAAAGCTAATGGAGAGCCAAGAAGATCTTATAGACATGCAGTATTCATGAGACACAAATATGAATGTTTAAATTGCAAGAGGGTTATAGAGAGAAAATGGTATGGAAAAAGGAAACTTGATTATTGCCCAAGTTGTCAAATTAAAAGGGGTATAATTAAATCTGCAAAATAAAAATTATATATTGTGAACCTGGATAACAATGCTAAATATAAGACAACATGGTTTTTGATAAACGCATAAAAAAGAGATGTATTTAATTATCGATTGACTTAAAAAAAGTTAGAAATTGATAGATCGTCTCTTGTTAATAATGCAAAAGTTGTCCCCTTATAACCTGTGCATACTTGCAATTTATTAGTTATTAATATTGTATCTAGCCAACCTTTTTGAGTGTTATTTATTTCTAAAAAAAGGCCTGTATCATTACCTAGTAACTGTGGGCCTATTATAACTACCTTTTTAAAGGCGACGTTTATACATTTCTGATCAATAATATCCAATTCAGCAAAAATATTGGTCGTGATAAATTTGCCCAAAAAACCTTTAGGGATCAAAAAATTAAGTCCTATAATCGTTTTTATAGACATCAAACTAATACAAAAACAGGGATCCTAGTTATCTTGAACAAAAGTATGATGCAACATTCCTGATTGTGTAATTAAACACCCTTTTTAGTTTAAGTGACAGGTAAAAAATATTCTTGAACTTTATGCTGCTTAACTTGAATACGTGCAAAATGAATGAAGGTTGTTTAAACAGCGTATGTCATTAATTTTCATCATTAGCGCTCTCCATTGAATATTATTTAAAAAATCGTTGTATTGGAAGACCACCTCATCAGGCTCTTCTAAAATAAGTATATTAACTTCTAAGAAAGCTCAGATTTTCAAGTAGAGGCCTTAAAAACAAAAAAATACAAGAACAAAAAGTTACTTTTCTATTGGATGTTGAAGGAGAAAGATATCTGACATATACGATTTAGAACCCTGGAATGGACATTTTCATTATCAACCGTACAGCGTTAATACTTAATTTTTTTTTTACATAGACAAAGTGTGTGTTTAGTTGCAATGATATTTATAAGTCCTTACTTCGACTATGGATTCTTATAAAAAAGATACTCATAGGTACGCTTTTGAACTCGTTAAAGCTGCAAGGTCAATGCCAGTCGATCTAGCCGAAAAGCTGCAACATATAAAGCAGTTGAGATTTAACTATCAACTAAAGGCTTTAAGAAAAAGAATAAATAAAAGAATCACATAAATAGCACTTATAGCTTTTTCATTATTGTTCCTGTAAAGGTTTTATGAAGTCCTATCTTTAAATTGATAGGGTATTGGAAAATCTTCTCGTATTTGTTTTAAACGTTTTCTGTAAATAGTTTCATAATTAGGATCACGACTTTTATAAGCATTGTAATTTTGCCCTTCAAAATCCTCTTCTTTGATTAATACTTCTACTTACTTAATAAGACCTCTATAAATATCTGCTCCTATAATCTGCTCTTTCGTAAGTTCATCTCCATGAGAATCAGCGTATTGAATAATCCCTTTGTAAGTAAAAAGCCATTGCCTCCTTGCTAGTGGATCTAATGAGATAACCTCTTTAACTATAAAGCCTTTACAAAGTTTCAACTTTAATTCTAAATCGTTAGTTTCAATCACAAAGGAAGGAGTATATCTCCCTTAAATTGTAGATAACTATTATGGAAATTATTCATAAGTTTGAATCCCTCGAGAGAAACGGTTTTGATTTAGTTATCAGTTGAGTAATTTTGTTTCATTTATTTTGCATCTCCGAATTATTCGCCAAGAGGAAACTCCGAAGTTAAGCAATAAATGGGAAAAGGGTTTTTATAGTTTTCATTATTTATTTCCAGTAGAAACTATCTTTTGAACTTCAAGTTGATTAACTTGTTCAATAAGATTAAGAAGATTAACAGTATTTTTGTAGTTATTTCTTTTTTCGAACTCTTTAGCTTTATCCCTTTCTAATGATACTCATACCTGCTGTCTTAAATACATGTCTTTGGATTGTTTAATTAATTTTTCATTGAATCTTCAATGATAGAAATCTCTCTGGTGTTTCTTCTATTCAGTCCACGAAGGTCTAATTGAAAGCGTATAACCTCCAATGCAAGCTTGTTAAATTTAAAGGTAGCTTGTACATATCCATGTGAGTAATCAGATTCAAAATACCCAAAACCTTTCAAGTCTTTTACGATTAGATAACTATCAAAGATTTTGCTATACCATCTAATCAGCATACTGTTATCCATAATGTCCGCTATAGCTATACGGGATATAGTCTTAGTCCTTACAGCAAAGTAATCATTAAGATCTTGGTAAATCGGTAAAAAGAATTTCATTAACCCTTTCTAGCTGATCTTTCTCAACTCAGCCTCTTGCTCTAAGCAAAGTAACTTTAAAAAAAGCAAAGGCAAAAAAAGGATACATATGAGTAAAAATAAATCGGGAAAATTCACACCATCAGTTAGATCTCCGTCCATTCTGATCTTTATCTCATGACAAACATAATGGGTAATCTCTTTTTTGAGGCTATAAAAATCATAGGAAGCTAATGAGCTTCAACTAATCACTAGGACTATTGATCGATGGTTTCATTTGCTAGGGCAAGAACAAGATCATTGCTATCAAGGCTGTGGCCAATAAAAGCAAAACCTCTAAACAATCAAAAAATTGAGTTGCAAAAGTCAGAAAATTTGATTGAGGGTATTAAGGAACAAAACAAGTGTTTCCTAGAAGCAAGCAAGGATGGTGGAATGTGGTTTTCTTAGTGCATTGACTTAAAGGCAGAATGGGAGATTTCCCTAAATGATCATAGTGTGAGTATTAAGACCTGAGATCAAATACTCCAAAATACTAGAAGTTAGTTATGGGGAAATATATTTAATTTGAAAAAAAAAAAAAAAAAAACTAGAAGATAAAAATAAAATACATATATTTAGGTCATTGTTTAAATTAAGACAAGAACTGAAACTAAAATTTTGGATTCATTAAAAGGCAATTAAATTATAAAAAAATATTGTTTATTTACATAGCTTGTTCTTCAATGTATTTCTTAAGGGTATAACCATGACAATCGAAAGGATATTCTGCCCTAGTCATCTCGCTTGCCTGAGTCTTATCAGCATCATTACCTCTAAATTTTCGACAATCACATATGAAATCCATCTTGGTACCATCTTTATAATCTTTCACTCTCGCATCGAGCCATTTCCTTGCTTGCGCTGGCATCTCATTACAAGCAATCCATGAGGCCCAGAACAACGCATCAAACATTTGTATTGCTTCTGCTCTTTTATTTGGCCCTGCCAAGTCCTCACAAAAATTTCTTACTGGACAGTCTTTTCTACTTATATAGAACTTTTTAGCTTGATTCTCATAACCTCTGACATATGTTTTTTTATTATTTACTGCATCTAAAGCAGCATTTAATTGATCTCCGTCAAATGTATTAGTTATTCGCACTTTATCAATTGAGATCGGACCGGTTTGTCCTTTTTCACTTTCAGTAGCGACATTACCTCTCCTGACATCAAATTGTCCAAGCACTTCAATTAGTTCTGTCATATGGATGCAACTCTTCTTCGATTAGATTCAATGATTTTAATCTAATTTATACAAAAAGTATCCACGGCTGAAAGAAAAAAGTCATTTAAATGTATTGCATCCAATTACTACCGAGATCATCTAATCCATGGTTGTTAAATTCTTTAACTTCAATTGAAATGTTGAAAAAACCAAGCAAAAAAAAGAATTCATATGGTGCCTTAAGTTAAGCGCAATTTAAAGTAAAACTTGTATATCGACTCATTTATTGAACAGATTGTTCTTTAAAATCCATCAAAATGCTGAATAATCGGCCTAAAAGTATTCAATTCCATTTTTTTAAAACCATTCCTGAATAGCCAACTTGGAATGCACTAGCCAAGAAAAGTAATGCTGGAAGATTCCAAATTACTAAGATTTTTAGGGCAGTTTTTTTTAAGTGGTAGTAGTCTTTGTACTTGTAGGAGTTTGCTATTTTTTTGTGATTGATTTTTTACGGATAAAAAAAAATCTGGTTTAACTGAAGTTCGGTTGAGGTAGGGCTAAACGCGAAATTATTTTTTTTTATAGATTTACAAAGTGATTAATCTGTGATCACATAAGATGTGTCATGAATCGTGTCTTTAAACTCATACATAAAAAATTTCTTGTTTCAAATTTGACTTTGGATTGAGATCATATGAGACCTAAACTCCCAAAAGTAAAACCAACTCCGCAGAAGAAAGCAAATTCAGCTAAATCTCTGCATCCTGATGGGATTGAATTTAATGCAACGTTGATTCGTTGAGCCATTTGACCTTGTACTCGCAGGTGAATGTGGAAAGATACATCAAAACTAAGGACAAATATTCAAACACGTGACAGTTTCGAGGTGGGGTTTTCAATAATTAGTTAAACTAATGAATCAGAGTCTCATTAACTTCAACGTAATCGGGAAGAAACTAGCAAAGAAAGCGTTCAAGAAATAATGAATCATAAAGCGACTCCTTTTAGGCTCTTTCCAGTTATTTTTCATTGATATAAATAAAAATCGAACGAGAATCAACTTTTAACCCAAATTATTCATCATAAATTTTTAGTTCTCATACCTTGTGAGTAGCTGTTACGGCTATAAGAATAGATCTCATACAAGTATTAATGCTCTAAAAGCTGTGAGGTGCTTAATTCAATGGATTTCTTTAGCTAAATATTCAATATAATTTTTCAAAGTAAAACCATGAGAATCATTATTCCCTTTTACAAAATCAATATCATCAATAAGATCTAAATTATGTCCAGCCATTAACTCCTTTACTCTGGCATTAAACCAATCCTTGAGAGGTTTTTCTATTGCATCTTTTTGATGTAGTGACCATAGATAAGTATCAAAAGCTTTTACGGCATCCTCTCTGCTCCACTTTGGTAGGCCAAGAAAATGATTTTTAACAGGACAATCTTTCCTATTGATGTAATGTTTTTTCGCATTCTTAGACATTCCTCTTACATACCGTTCTTTTGAATGTGCATTTTTAACTAACAACTGACCTGCCGTGTTTTCATCTTTAACTTGAACCTCTCTCCTAAGATCATTTTGGCCTAAGACTTGTATTGGATCCATAACTAGTTGTCTTTTTTAGGATCACTGAATTTCGACTTTAAATTATTGACTACATTTTTCCAATAATTAATCACAGAATCAGGAATTGGTTTATTTAGGGGCATTTATTAAGGAGAGGTTCAAACATTATTTTTAGCCGCGATTCACGTTTAGACAAAATTTGTTTCATTTACTGACCATGAAAAAACTTGATTTTGCCTGAATAAACGTTTTCGAGATGAAAGGTGGGTAGAAACTTGTTAACTTGCTTCTCAAAAAATGAGGTAAATATTGCAATCTCATTTTCGCCAATAAAAAAACAGAATCACAAGTATTAACTTATAGAATTTAAGATTCATTCAACTTTTTCTTTTTTCCCGTTTCTGATCAATGGGTTTTTTGGGAAAAAGAACGTGACTAATCGACCAAAGAAAAAACTTCCCAATAAAATGAAACCACCTCCACCAACATAGATTAGAAGGTTAGATTGTGTAGAGGATGCGATGATTTGAATCATTTTTTTTCCTTGTGTTTAAGAGAAATATAGTGCCCCTGATTCAAGAATATTATCAACAAGCAAGTGAAAGTAGATATACATTCTTATTTAAGAAAAGTTAGAAATTTGCTGAAGGTTGCAGGAAATTATCCAATGACCATAGCAACGCACCAACAAAAAACAGCCATAATCGCACCATCTAATAAAAGATCTTTTCAGTTATATTTCATAAACCAATCATATAAATCTTACTATTGGATTTTTATAAAATTAAAGAACAGTTGTAACGACTGAAGAGAATCTTGCCTAAGTGTCAAACTCACCCTCGATTCTGCAAGCTATGGTGATTTCTTAAAGCAAGAACCTATGGTGATCACCCATACCATCAAGTGGGTAGTCGTTAGAAGACTGTGCAACAACTTTAGTTGAAATATTAAATTTACTAATTAAGTTAGAGATCCTTTTGTTAATCAAACGAGAAATGAAAGCCATAAAACTTTTCAAGTTGTGCTAGTTATACCTACAGTCCAGACACTTTCAAGTAATAAATACGGAAAAGAACGTTTATTGAATTACAAGAAAAAGAAGAAGGTGAGAGGATTTACAGCTATTATTGGGTAATGATCTTTTCGTTAGACGAGCATTCATGTATGGACTAGCATCTAGACTCTTGCCTAGATTATTATTCTCCCTCTGAAAGTGTTACGGAGATGTTCAACTTATTGAACGGTGGAGATAATTTTGCATCTGATTGGAATACATTTTTTCTTAGTCAGCCAGGAATTCTCATTACTGGTAGTTTTTATGGCCAAATAGTGAGTAGTATTGCTGGACAATTGAACCCAAAAAATGTGTAATTACTAGAGAGTGTTCTAAGACTTAATTAATTGATAACCTTTAACGAGAATATATAGCCCCCAAACAAAAGCTCCAAGTACAAGGCCATAAAAAACAAATGGAACAATTGGATTCTTATACAAAAAAGACCTAACTTTTTTTTGAATATTTTCTTTATCAAGCACAGGCAACTTTAACTCAACTTTTTTCTGTCTTGGAGGGAGTCCCAATTCTTTTCTTCTTTTAGCTTCTCCCATAAAAAAAGAGGACGTAATACTCTAAAGATAAATCGGAGTTGGTCTTGGGCTTAAAAAGATATAGACGGTTTAATAAAAAAAATAATTCATTGCGCATGACTGAAAAAGTAGACCCAAAAGAATATGAGGTGCATGGGAAACTGTTTTAGATTGCGTAGATGGGATGAAAGAAGAGTTCATTTGAGCAAAAGACGTAATTGCCAAATGCTTAGAGAACTTGCTGAGAAAATATAAAGTGAAGAGGACTAAAAAAAATAGACCATACTCAGCAAATCAAGTTAATGACTTAGCACAGCTAGCAACTGCTAGCTAAGGTCTAAGAAGCAAAAGAACCTACTTTGAAAGAAGGTTTTTATGCGGATACTGCTCTGATTGCTTATGTAAGTTGACAATCTCTGTAATTTCCGCAGCATGAACCAAACCTTTTTCTCCCGTATCCAAATATGAATCATATGGATATTTAGAGACACAAATTCATTTAATTAGAAAATTTGATACATTCTAAATACATTATGTGAATACTATTGAAGTCAAACAAATAATTAATTCTAGAAAGGAATAAATAATTTATGAACAAATGGGACAGGAGCTTAATCATCAAGAGATAGCAAGAAATTTAGCAAAGGCTATGGCAAATAAAGCAAATGAGAAGGAGCTTAGAAGGTTGTACGAAGAGACAATGTTTCAACAGTTCATCTCTATGGAAAAAAACGAATTATCTGAGCTTTTATGGCATGGATAATCAATCGCACACCTCTAAGTTTTAAAATTTGAATAAAAGAATTTTCACTTTCAAATCATGCAATATTTTTTTAGTCTTACTCTTTCTGAAATGGGAATAAACCCTCTTTTACTCACCATAATAATTTCATTTAGTATTTTATTTATCGTTGCCTTTGGCTTGAGCTCAAGGAATATGGATAGTGACGGAATTATGAATTGGATGATGAAAAAGCCTGAAGACTGGATAGGGAATAAAAAGTCATAAATCATCATTCAAATTAAAAGGTAATCATTAACCTCTGTTCCGGTTTAATTATTTATCAACATCTTTAAATAAGTAGATGATGAAATAAAAATCAATTGCAAATTGCAAGCAAATTTCTAGAAATTTAAGAAGTTCATAAAAAAATCTAGAAACTTCACATCCAACGCTATGAATAAGCTAGCAAATTAATGTTTTGACATTCCATAATGTAAAGTCAACGACCTTATCTTTAATTCCTTCTCTAGATGAAAATATTATCCATTCAAATTCTTCAACAATAAGGAAGAAAAAAATAAAGGTCAAAATAAAATTAACAACTATAAATCTTACTGCCTCTAATAAAATCTTAAGATCAAAAATACTTCTATCTCTATATCTGTATGACGTCGCAATGGTCATCCTATAAAAAAATGATTAGTTATACACCAAGAATAAGAACTTCTTATTACGAGTCAAGAAAAACACTTCAACTTAAAACACTACGTTTCATTATTAACAAGCTTGGTTAAAGAATAAAAAGAAATTCTTTAACCAATGATTAGAGCTTAAAAAAAACGACTTTTAATCTAATGGAAGTAAATTTCTTTCTTTACGTTCTACCAGAGTTGCTTCAGTAGCAGAAATCCAGGCTCTGCGAAAAGCATCGCTTCTCTCTTTCGCTCCAAAACAATCAGAAATACCAGAGGATACTACGTAGTCAGTAAGTTTGGTCATCATATTTAAGTTTGCATGAGCGACGATTTCTTCGTAAACCGACGACGAATGTAGTGCAAAGGGCATTCCTGCATCAAAAAGTACACTAAATGTAGTGGACTGAGCCAAAAATACTATTCAGCGTTACATAGAGAATCATGAATTGCTAACAGGTATCAGAGACAGTTAGAAGAAATTATGCATACCCAAAAACAATAGGAATTAAAAAAGAAATATATACTTACCTAAGAGGTTGAAAAGAGTTATTAATTATTAGTTAAAGTTCTTGATGATCGAAGCTTTGAACAGTAAGAAAAAGTCTTGATTTTGTTATTTTGCTGTGCATGTGATCAATTCATAAGAGAGTAATTAGCCCCCTGATTGAAAAACCGTCAAATTTAGCCTGTTGAGATCAATGAAACAGACTTGCCGCAAATCCAAATCAGAATAATTCATTCTTTTCTGGTAGCTTTATAAGTGTTAATTGTAACGAGTACGGCAGCTAATTTGAATTAAACCTCTATCTAATAGTCTACCCAGTTTCAAAGCTGTTGCTTCTTCAACTCGTGAAAAATTAGGTTGATTTGATGCCACCCAATTCATCTCATCTGAAGTGATAACTCCAGTTGAAATCGATTTAAGAAAAAGAAATCCAAGATTCATAGAAATTGTTTAAGAATTAAAAATCAAGCATCAATTTGAATACCGATGCTTGAACATTTATCAAAAAAAGACTGAGACCCATCACCCAGTCAATGAAACATTAGGAAGAACTCAGGAAATTTCAAATTCTTATAACGCCATATACAGATTTATTTTACAAAACTTTAATAATAGACCCTAGATATGGAGGAGGGTGATGCATTAAAAAGCAAGAGGTAAAACTAAATTCACCATCACCTAGATAAACAGGGCACCATCCCTAGGGTCTTTTTTATTAAAAAAGACGTGCATTGGCAAGGTTTAATCAATATTTTTTCTTCTGTGGATAACACTTAATTTTTAACTGGAAATTAATAAAAAAATCTCATTCTCGCTTTCATTATCCCAATACTGATAAATGGTTACCTATTTGTCATTAATGCAAGGGGTAATAGCTTCCCGCTTGCTCCATAACGTATCTAAGAACACAGTTCTGTTTGGACATACCTAACAAACACTATGACACTTTTCTAATTATTTAAAGCTTGTCTTCTAGTTAGATCGGATCTTTAACTTATTTTTGCTCTCAACACTTAAACCACATAACTCCATCAAAGCTCTTTTATTACATTAGACCAAACTGTTAACTCAAAATTCATAACAGGTACATAAATAAATGGATATTGAAGGAGGTTATTGCAACTTTTTATAATGTCTACCCGACAACGATCAGAAAGTTACCTATATCTAAATAAATACTTTTTCAAAAATGGAAAAAACATTTCGTGTTAATGCCGGATTTGATAATCCTGATGTAAGCCGGACATTTTTGTGGATTCAATTTGGGGTCTTTACTGGGTTAAATGTCCTTTTCTTAGTTATTTTCCTTCTCTATAGATTTAATCCTGCTATACACAGCTTAATAACGGGCAGATCTATATAGATTCTCCTCTAAAAGGGTACGAGTGAACCTAATAATGAAAGAACACACAAAAATTTAAGTTCGTAATAGAGGCAGAAAGATTGCTGATGTATTCATTTATTAAAAGTAAGATGAAATATTCTGGCATAAAAAATTCAACGAAAGAAAAACAGTTCAAAGGCTTTCGAAGAAAATCAAACGTTAAATTTAAACTGTAGTTGATTTCTTTAAGAGATCCTAATTCACGACAAAATTAACTGTTAGAAATCAATCAGAGTGAATAGACAAGATGAAAAATTACAGTGCAGAAGATTCAATCTGGCGTATCAAATATCACTCTGTCTTTAAGAACGTAATCAAGGCTAGTAGTAAAGTTCTTTTGCACCTTTAAATGGTTCAGCATCTTGCAAGGTTCAATTGAAGTAATGGCAACAAGGAAGAATAAAAAAAAGACATATTCGTCTAGTCCATTTTGGGTCTCTTCGATTTTGTGTTCTGGAACATCAATTCGAGTCCATGTCATTGCCCCCAACCGTAACAAATAAATATTTAGTTAGCACTAAAAATTAATTGGTTACCTATTAATAAATTAACGGAAAGTTCAATCATAAGATTCAATACTTTGAGTTAAAATTGAAAAAAATGAAGTTTTTCTCTAAAAAATATTTGACTGTTTATGGCACAGGATATGAGGCTATACGAATAGCCCAAACCGCCATCCTGGTCAAGAAATTTGGAATAATGACCAATATCTAGACATATATAATTTTGCTGGCATGACATTAATACAATCTAAAAGAATGATTAGCCATTGGCGAATAAGAAAGTATAAAACAAAAACAAATAGCCAACTGGGTAAAGTGGAAAATGCTGGCGATGCCCAAAGAACTAAATTAAGTCGCAGAAATGTTATTGACAGAATAAAAAGAATTTTCCATAGAAAAAACGAACTAAATGCCTACTGCGTATCCAATCAAACTAATGGTGATAGAAGTTATAAAGTACCTAAACAAATTGCAGATAAGATTTTTCGAAAATTAGATGTTCTTGTATTGAGCTATTAAAAATTCCAATCATAAGATCTAACTAGGGCTTATTAAGAAACCTCACTATTAATCAAAGGGACATTTTGATTCGTAAGAAATGTTAAATTCACAATTTGGGTAAGCACTACTCTAATCTGATCACAAAAAAAGTAGGTGCCTTTTGTTATAAAAAATGTTATTGGAACCTCATCAAATAAATTGTTCAATTCAATTCAATTCAATTTTTAAAAACTAATAAAAAATAAACTATGGTTCATGAATTTCGGCTTTTTATTCTTTTGATGTTGCATTTGTAAATAGTTCTCCTGTAATTAACTAAACATTATGAAATCAATCTTAAAAATATTTCGCTCTAGATGGTTTAGATCTACACCAGTAATTGTATCAATATTTTTGTCGTTTACTGCTACAAACATCATTGTGTAATTATTTTTTCCAAGATCCTCATTCCACCCAATGACATATAAGTGAATAAATCTATTCAATTCTTTTTTACATTAAAGATAACCATATTTTTTATCATTTCTTATTAAGGTGTTATTGCTTAAATCAAAAATCGTCTCTTATAGATATTTTCGTTGGTTTAATTAAGTGAAGATGTCTAACATGTATGTAGCGTAAAAATTATTTAGTACTAACTGTGAAAAACATTCTCAATAATGCCTTGCTAATTTCAATTATATTAATTACAGTTACAATCAAAGTTTATGCGACCGAAGAGGAGTCTATCCCAAATGGATCACAAATAACAATTGCGAACAAATATGCAGAGAGATTTTGCAATGCTAAAGAAGATCATTTTTTTGATGGATTAGACAACGAAAAAACTCTTAAATATTCATACTTTAAATATATAGGTTTACAAAGTGAAGAAATCACTCCAACGAATATATACCAAACCTTACTTAAACAAATAAAAGAAAAGTGCATTATCACAATTGAAGAGGAGAATGAGCTAAATAAATTTCTACTAAATGGTAACTAGTAAAAGCTAAATTTGATAGGTAGATTTCCATTTATAAAAATAAGAATTTAAATGTATTTGCTTACTTTAGTTGTTTAAGAAGTAATTAATCTGGAGACGTAGTAGAAATTGCTATTTTCAAACTGTTAATACTTCTAAGCTCATCTAAAACATTAATAACATCGCCGTGTGATGCATTCTTATCAGCATGGAGTACAACAAGATTCTTACTTTCTACAGTCAAATTGGGAATCAAATCAGAGATCTCATCTATCACTATTTTCTTTTGATTTAAATAAATAACACCAGTTTTATCAATAAAAATATTAATAAATTTCTTATCTTGTCTTAAAGATGATTTCGCTTCTGGCAAATCTATAGAAATAGTGTCAACTTTCGAAAGATAAAGACTAGAAATAATTAAAAAAGATAAAATAGCAAATATGATGTCAATCATTGGTAAGATATCAATTTTGTTATTACTGCTAATATCATTTTTATAATAAATCATAATTATTATTTAAGTAGATTATTTTTGTAAAGCATCTCAAACTTTCCGCAGTACTGATTTAATATTGAGTTTTGTTTTTTCCATAAACTATTAAAATAGTTAGAGAAAATTAATGTAACTATAGCAATAATTAAGCCGCTTGCTGTTGAAATCAAAGCCTCGCTTATTCCACCAGTTACTTCGAGAGCATTAACTCCAGAATCTCCAAGTCTTATAAAAGTAAAAGATTCTATAAGTCCTAATACTGTACCCAAAAGTCCAAGTAAGGGAGATACAGAAATTATTGTAGAAAACAAATTACTAAACTTACCAAACTCCGATTGGATTGACTGAATTGATATCTCTAAAGCTAATTTAATATCAAGACCACTACTTCCATCTAAATGACTTTGGTCAATAATTTTTAATGAATCAAACAAAACCTTTTCAAGATGAGTCGAATTAGTATTGATTTTTAAAAGTTGATTCATAGAATTAATCCTTGAAAAATTTTCTACTACTCTATTGAGTTGACTATGTTTTATTAATGTTGATTTTTTCCAATATGCTAGTCTTTCAAATATGCATGCTAAAGAAGTAATTGAAAGAACTAATAATGGCCACATAACAATGCCACCAGATTGAAAAAGATCGAACAAGAAAACTTACGATAAATACTATAATCATAATACTAATTGAAAAAGATTCATAAATTTGATATTCGCATAAAAATGAAAAAATTAAGAAGAAAAATGCATAGTATAAAAAAGTTAAATTATTACATTATATTGTCATTATTGCTTCATTTATCGTTACTTGCAGTTTCATATAAAAAGCAAGAAACAGCACTTGGAGACAAGCTAATTCCAGTAGAAGTATTAGATATTAGTTCAATAATTGGCAAAGGTGACTATATTTTCAAGCCAGTAAGAGGAAATACAAAGCCTAGTAATCAAAAGAAGGAACAAATAATAAATAAAAAGACTCAAGATGAAATTTTAAAAAAAGAGAGCCCAAACAAAATTCAAAAAATAAAGAAAGCAAAAGGAAAAAAGAGGTTAGCTTTTCCAATTAGTGATCCTAAAAAAAATAGAGTTGTTGGGAATGAAGGTGAAGAAATAACAAATCAAGTAGAGAAAGGAAGTCTAAAAGGGAAAGGAAAAGAAAAAATAATTTGTTTATCTTGTGTAAAGCCTGAATATCCTAAAATTGCTTTAAGAGGAGGATTTGAAGGTATCCTGAAACTTAAAATATGGATTGCTACAAATGGAGAGGTTATTGAGGCAAAAATTATAAAATCTTCAGGTTACGAAATTATAGACAAAACTGGAATTAAAGCAGCTCTAAATTCAAAGTTTTATCCACTTACTCAGAAAAGAACGATAAATATAGAATATAATCTGAAGCTAAATAGATGATAATTTCTTGCATGCAGAATTTATGCTTTTTAAACTTCCTGGATTAATTAAACCGTAATACTCAAAGTTATAAATCTTTTCTTCTTCAATTGCTTTTAGATTTCTCCAAAATGGAAGGGTCTGCAAACTTGTTTTACTTCGAGAAGGATAATTTACTATTATTATTTTTGAAGGATTTTTGGTTATAAGCCATTCAGGAGAGAGATTTACATATCCTCTAAATGCGCTTTTTGAATCAAGATCAGCGGTTAAATTATTAAAGTTAAATCTTTTTAGCAGACTGCCTGACCAACTCTTGGAATTAGGGGAAACAAGAGGTTTTAAAGTTGCAAGAACAACAATTTCATCACTACTTCTCTTAATTTTAGGATAACAATAATCCAGTAAGGTATTCAATTTATTTGAATCTTTACCAACAAAGTTAGTCAGTTTATTATTCAAATTTTCTAAATCATCCCAATTTCTAATCTCTGTATAAATAGTTTTAATGCCTAGGGAATTTAATTTATTTAAGGCTTTATCATGAAAACCTTTAGCACCGATTACTAATGTTGGATTAAGAGAAAGTATTTTTTCAAGGTCTGGCGGGTTTCTGCCCTCAGTTACAAATTCTTTATTCTCAAAATCTTTATTGTTTTTAATTAACTTACTACCTGATACTCCAATTAATGATTCAGGTGAAATTTCATTAACCAGATCTGTACTAAGTGAAGTCAGCGTGACTATTCTTTGTTGTGTATCCGCTTTGGATTTTATGTTTATTAATAAAAAAGAGAGGATAAATATTTGAAACCAAATATAATGTTTTATTGAATTCATGAGAAAGAAATTGAACCTATTAAATATAAGGAATTAAAGTTGATTTAATTTAAAAACTAAATTTGAATCCTGCCTTTAAATTTCTTCCAGGTTGAGAATAAGAGTCAATAAAATCAGCAGATGAAGATGCTGAAACTGTTCTCACGTCTGAATATTCAAAATATTTATTATCAATTAGGTTGTAGATCCCAAGATTAACATCAAAATAATCATTAAATTTATATTTATTAACTAAATCAAGCACTGTTTGCGCCTTAGGTACATACGTTGTTGAGGAGGAACTTACTCGCGCCTTGCCTGTGTGTGTTGCTGTTAGTTCAGATCTCCATTTTTTATTATTTGATAAGTACTTCAATCCCGTGACCAATTTAAACGGGTTAATTGAAGCAAGGGGTACATCCTTTGTGTCATCATCTCCTTGAGATAAAGCAGCACTATAAATAACACTCAAACCGGTTGCCTCAGGAAGTCTGTATTCTCCACCTAATTCAATTCCATAAATCGTAGCCTTGCTGGTATTTGTATATTGTAATTGCGTGACACTATTTGTACTGAAACCGCCAATAAAACTTGGCGGACACCCAGGTACAAAAGTTAAGCATCTAGAACCAGTAGTTTCAAAAGAGATGAAATCCTCATACTTATTGTAATAGGCACTTAAATTAACATCCCATTTTGGAGAGGATTTTTTAATTCCTATTTCATAGCTATTGCTTGTTTCTGCCTCTAGATCAGCATTTGGTAAAGTTTCATATTTAAAAAATCTACCAGCAATATTTGTAAAACCATTATTTATTTCGTTGTAATTTGGTGGTCTAAAGCCTCTGGAATATTGTCCATAAATTGAAGTTTCATCATTAATATTGTATATCAATGCGACTTTTGGACTAAGTGCTGTTGAATCATATGAGGCACTTTGACTTGGGAAAAGACTACTTGCCTCAGGTTCCAAGTCATAAGAGTCATACCTTAAGCCAGCAATAAGTTCAAAATTACTGCCAAAAGTAATCTCATCTTGTAAGAAAATACCTAGTCTTTTTGTATCAGAATCTGGAAAATCAAGGGTTGGAGTTGAACTAATTCCAGCAGTCCTTACTCCTGTATCAAGATCAGTTTCAAACTTTGATCTCGGTCTTTCATTTTTTGTTTTTGAATAACTTCCGCCATATGAAAATCTGTGGTTTGCGTTTGATATTTCATTATTTTTAACTAACTGAAAATCAAATCCAGTTACTTTTTCATTAAATTCATATATGTCTTCCCTAAAATAATTTGTAATTCCCGAAGGTCTTGTGCCATATTCAAATCTATTATCATCTACCTCTGCATTTTGATGATAAATTCTCGCTGAAGCACCATCAAAAAAATCAGAGTTATTTATATTTTCATGCTCATATTTAAAAACCAACTTTGATTTATCAACATCATTATCGTAAACATATTTTGACTGAGTTCTTCCACTTACAACTCCTAAATTTCCAGAACCCTCTGTTGTTTCTGACTCTCTGTAGAGATTTTCAACCGATAAACTTATAGATTTATTGTCATCAAAATCATAACTGAAATTTCCATAGATTATTTGCCCTTCATTTTCTTGGTCGTTTGTAAATGCTTCTGAGGCTTTTGTATCCGATTCACTACTTTTTTCCGTTGTATACGATAACAGCAATTTAGCTCTTCCAGCATCTTCCGCCCACCTAATAGTTCCAGTGCTTCCATCATTGCTTCCATCAAATGCCATGGGGAACTCAAACCTTCTTGTCTCTCCTTCTTTAAGTAAATCACTAGCTTCTAGTGACCTGAAAGAAACAACACCTCCCAAGGCATCACTTCCATAAAGACTTGAAGCCGGGCCTCGCAAAACCTCTAAATTATTGATCGACGAGGAATCTATATATTGCCCCCTGCCAACGTTGTAAGGGCCAAAAGTATAAAGAGTCGGAACTCTTACACCGTCATGTTCGATAAGAACTCTGTTACCCTCCATTCCTCTAATATTTATTTCTTGCAATCCATGGAAAATATTATTCTTAGTAGAAACACCAGTTTCATATTTCAACAAATCTCTAATATCACTTCCTTGGTCATCCTGAACATTTTCAAAAACAGAAACAGTTGCAGGCAAATCTTCAACTCTTCTGGGAGTTTTCGTACCAGAAACAGTTATTTTTATAGTTTGAGAATCTTCAATGTCTTGATTGTTTGTTGACAATTCTCCCGATACGTCAGCAAAGCCTGGATTAGCTAACAAAGTAGCAGTAGCTGCTGGTACTACCAACAACTTCTTAAAAAATTTCACTCTTGCCTCACACAACAAGATATTTACTCTCTTTTTATAAAGCAAATAATAAATTTCAACTTTTAAATGCCGTATAAATCTATACAGATGAACTAGCAAAAATACTCAACAAGAAGGTACATCCAGAAAAAAGTATTTATTTGGTTATGGCCTGGTATAAAAAATGACAAGATTTAAGAGCTACTCTGTTTAGCTTTTATTGTGCAGCCTTAATTGTGCAAATTTGAAGACCAATAGGTGTCTCTATTTGACATGTCTCAACTTGGAATGCTTTTTTAATTAGGTGGTTATTAAGTGCTTTCTTTGGTGAATCAATAGCTAATAATTTTCCCTCTTTAAGTACTGCAATCCGATCGCAGTATCTTGCTGCTAAGTTCAAGTCATGTATAACAGTTATAATTGAAATTTCTTGTTCTTGATTAATTTTCTTTAGTAGATCTAAGAATTGAAGTTGATATCGAAGATCTAAAAAAGTCGTCGGTTCATCCAATAAAAGTGTTTTTGCATTTTGAGCGAGAGCTAAGGAAAGGAAAGCCCTTTGCCTTTGCCCTCCAGATAACATATCAATAGGTTTATCCTTAAAATCAGTCATATCAGTTAATTCGATGGATCTTACAACTTTAGAATGATCATTTTCATTAAGATCTAATTCCCACCATTTCTTATGGGGTGAACGTCCAAGGCAAACCAATTCATAGACAGTTAGAGTTAAATTAGATCTTTGATGCTGAGGTAAGATAGAAATCTTTTTTGCAATTTCTTTTGTGGAAGAATGATGAATATCATGCCCGTCTAAATATGCAGTACCTGAATGTGCATCAAGTATACGACTAATCCCTTTTAAGAAAGTGGATTTACCTGATCCATTAGCTCCAACAATTCCTAGCCATTCTGACTTCTGCAATGAAAGACTGATAGATTTAATAATATTATTTTCTTCATAACCGGTAGAGAAATCATTTGTTATAAGTGTCATTACGTCTATCTCAAAGTAGATAAAGATTTTTGTCTTTTATACAATAAGACTATAAAAATCGGAGCACCTAATAGTGATGTAATGATTCCCACAGGCAATTCAATAGTCCCTGATCTTGCAATTAAATCAGCTGAGCTGAGTGTTAAAGCACCTAACAATGCAGAGAATGGAAGAACGACTCTATAGTCTGTTCCAAATAAAAATCGTACGGCATGGGGGACAATCAGACCTACAAAACCTATCAACCCACCAACACTAACTGAACTTGCAGCCAAAAGAGTTGCCGATGCACCAATCAAACATCTTGAACGAAATAAAGAATTCCCCAACCCTACTGACAATTCATCTCCCAAACCTAATAAATTTAATGGCCTAGAGAGTAACAAACCCACAACTAAAGCAAATGCAATTGGTGGAGCAGCCAACTTAATTTCAGCCCAACCTCTTGAATTAAGACTACCTATCAACCAAGTTAAAGCAGCTTGAACTCGTCCATCTTCAGTTTGTAGAAGTAGCATTGACTGAATAGACCCAAAAAGGCTACTTAGAGCAACCCCTCCAAGAATCAATCTTTCCACCGATATAGAAGTACCTGATTTTGCTAAAAAATAGACAATCAATGTAGTAAAAATAGCTCCAATCCAAGCAGCAATTGGGATCCAAGAGAGCCATAAACCCATGCTAATCAACAAAACAATTACTAAACCAGAACCTGCAGAAATCCCAAGCAAATAAGGACTTGCCAAGCCATTTCTAAGCATTCCCTGCAAGAGAGCACCCGACATGCCTAACGCAGAGCCAACTAATAATGAGGCTATTAATCTAGGTAGCCGAAGTTCCCAAAAAATGATCTGATTAGTTATGTCGCCTTGTCGTAAAAAAGCCTTGAAAATTTCTTCACTAGTAAGGTCAATGGAACCTCTACTTAAGGACAAGACTATGACTAAACCAATAAATGCTAAAAGAACTGTGCCGTTCAACCAATTCTTTTCTTTAAATAAATTTAAAAGCTTTTTATAAAACACCTGAAAAATTTATTACAATTATACGATAGGCATTAAGATATTTATGCAATGTACAAATATTACATATTCAATAAATATAGCTTAAAGGACTTAATGAAAATGAACCTAGTGCAAGAATTTAAAGGCAAATATTTTTTAGTATATTCTTACTATATGGAATATTAAATTAATGCTTAAAAAAACAATAAGTATTAGAAAAATCCGTTCTGATCAATACTTCCTTTTAGATTATCAAAAGGATCTTCTGTTAGAGCTGCAACACAAATTCTTTTGGCAGTCTCCAATTGCTCATGTATGTGGCAATACTCCAAGCATTTAAAATATCTATCTTAGGCTGATTTCGTTTTATAAATATGTTTAAGCTAAATTTATCCTTGATGGAATCAATTATAAGTTTATTAAATAATGATTCAAATTAATCAATCAAAGAGTAAAATATGATAGGTATAAACTTATTAAATAAAACTATTAAAGAACAAAATATTATTGATACAGAATTAATGCTAAAATTTAAAAGATTGTAAACTAAAATAAAAAAATAAAATAAAAATAATTTCATGAACCCGCAAATTTTATTTAATTTTTCTCTAACACTCGTAACTGCAGGTTTGATTTTATTATTTAAAGGATTATTTATATTAGGTTTTGGTAGTTTAATAATTGCGATTGGGACTGCAATAATTTGGCTTATGTCTGGTTTCTTTGGAAAGTTTGAATATAACCCTATGGAATCCAATACAGCAGAGGAAAAAGATGAGGAAGGAAAAGGAGTCTTAAAACCGTTCTAAATCAGTTTTACAAATCACATTTTTAGTGATTTGTAAAATAATGTACAATCAAAGAAATCAATACACCGGTCCAAATACCTTTAAAGAAAATTCTATACTCCCCTGTGTTTAAAGAGTTATTAGTTGTTTGTGGATTTATTAATTCATCCATGTCAGTATTTTTTAATTTAATATACTTGATATCAATATGTTTTCTCGAACAATTTATACCCTACAAGTTTCAGTTTATACAAATTCAACAAAAACAGCTGTTTCTTTATTTCTACATATTTAACTTGCATAGCGTTTATGTACAAAAGCACTCGACATAAAGGGGGAAGAAATAGCTAGAAATATATTTAAATTTTGTATTACATCAGCCTTATCTATTGTTTTATCATCTAAATCAATATAATAATTTTGTAATTTACAATTTCATTAAACTCAAAATACACTTAATAAATAAACCAAATTTCTGTATCATCGCTTAAAGAAAATTTTGGAATATTTTTATATATAATTTAAGTCGAAAAATGATACATTAGAATTTCTTTCTTGTAAATTTCTATTTTTTTATCCTTGCATAAAAAATGTAGGAAATTAACTTTTAATATATTTTTCGGTGAAAAGATTAATTTTATTAAAGTGTTTTGGCAATTTTTGCTAATGAATTTATAGTCAAATACTTTTTATTATGAATAGCTGAAATAGTTTGTTCTTTTATCATTGATAGAAATTTTTTATTTTCACAATTAAATTGACTGCATTCGAGGCCCTGTAAAAGGTTTTTATCAATATCTTTAAAATCAGTCTCGCTTTTTATCCTTGAGAAGATCTCGTATGCTTTCATCAATTCAAAGATTAAAAAATAATATTGTCATCATCAAGTAAATATCTACTAGAGTGAAATCACCTAATTCAAAATCAAAACATGCTTTATGTATTAAATTTACTCCTCAAATGAATCTTTTTTTATGGGTTTATCTGAGTTTTTTTATAATATTTTAATAGGTGATTATTTAATTGATGTATTTAGCTGAAACTTTGGGATTACAATTTCTTGCTCCGCAGAGTGTATTAGGAATCCTGATCTTAGTAACAGGGTTCATTTTCTCAATGATGATGTTCTATGTAGGATATATCTCAATTCGAGAGATGTATTCAAATAAATCTCTTTCGTCAACAGATAAAAAATTTAAGGAGCAAAAAGAAAAGATAGCTAGGCTTTACCCGCAATCATAAAATTAACTTATAGAAAGTCTCTATCAGGAAATTTAATGTCATATTTTTTCGACAAACAAACCTGATAAAAAGCAAACCATTAACATTTTTATTGAATTAACATGCTATGTATTTACGGCTTGATTCAGTAGTAATGAGTCTGCTGCCAGCACTTAATGAAAAGAACCTACCTTGGATCGATGTAATTCATCCAATAATTGTTCACTTTGTTATTGCAATGACTTTAATAGCAGTTGTTTTTGATATTATTGGCATTCTTACGAAAAGATCTAATCTTTTTGAGGTTAGTTTTCTTAATTTAATAGTTGCTACGATAGCAATTTTTATTGCTATAATTTTCGGTCAAATTGAAGCTGGATTGGCAAATCCTTATGGATCTTCAAAAGATATTTTGAACTATCACAGTACGATTGGTTGGTCATTAGCAGCTATTCTCTCAATAATAACTGGCTGGCGTTATGTCTCACGGCAAAATAACCCTAATAATCTATCAATAGGTTTTTTATTTGTAGACATAATGCTTGGTTTTCTTGTATGTATTCAAGTTTATTTAGGTGATAAACTTGTTTGGATTTATGGATTACATACTGTTCCAGTAGTTAATGCAATAAGAGATGGAATAATATAATGATTATTAATAATGTTTTAATTAAAATTACATCACCAATCACAGAGATACAGAGTTCATTAGGTCCTAATGACCTTCCCTATAAAATACCAATTCATCCCAACTTGGTTCATTTAACTATTGGATTATTTGCTATTGCTATAGCTTTTGATTTCGCAGGAGCATTTTATCCTTTTGAGAAGAGAATACTGAGATTTCTAGCTTTTCCGGTTACTAGAGTGGGGTTTCATGATGTTGGTTGGTATAACATACTTGCAGCTTCCTTTATTACATTTTTTACAGTTGCTACAGGCTTCTTTGAAATGCTTTTAGCTGTGCCTATAGGGGGGATAAAAAGTATTATTGGACAAGGAGCTATTACTACTATGCTTTGGCATGGGGTAGGAGGAGTTTTAATATTATTTATTTTAATTACTATGACAGTTTGGAGAGGTTATCAGAGATTTGTTTTTAGAAAAGATTTTGGAAGACAGGTATCATGGTCTTATTTATTTTCAGGTACTATCATTTTATTAATTATGGGATTACATGGTAGTTTAGGTGCATGGTTGGCAAGTGATTTTGGTGTCCATATTACAGCGGATCAACTTTTAGTTAAAGGAATTGATCTTACAAGTATTTTATAATGAATACGTTAGTAAAAAAAATTTTTAATCCGAAGTTTATATCTATTGTTGGCATATCAATAGCAATATTTATAGATTTGCTTATTAGTAAATTAATGGCAAATTGGTCATATTCTTGGCTTCCAGTACAAGCATCAGCAGCAGCTCCATATGTAGATAATCTTTTTGCCTTTGAGACAGGAATTGGAACTTTTATTTTTCTTGGCTGCTCAGGTGTAATTGGTTGGGTATTAATATTTAATAGAGCTCCAAAATATGATGAAAGTTTTGGAGAGCCCATAGAGGGAAATACAAATTTAGAAATTGTTTGGACAGTAATTCCTCTTTTGCTTGTTATTGCAATTGCAATTTACTCAACTAATGTTAATAGCACCCTTAAGAATTTAGGATCCAAATCAAAATATGATCCACAAAAGAATTTAATTGAAAATTCTGAACTTGGACTAAAACTTAATGATGCTCCCATTGATGTAATAGCAAGACAATGGAACTGGGAGTTTGTATATCCTGAAGGCTTTTCCAGCTCAGAGTTACATTTACCAATCAATAAAAAGATTAACTTTAGATTAATTTCTAAGGACGTACTACATGGTTTCTATATTCCTGCTTTTCGATTAAAACAGGATATTATTCCAGGCAGTGTAATCGAATATAGCCTCACACCAACAAGATCTGGTGTTTATCGTCTTAGAGATTCGATGTTTAGTGGAACATATTTTTCTGAAAATCAAACTAATGTAATTGTTGAATCAAAAGATTCTTACCAAAAATGGATAAATAAGACTGTAAAAAAAGTACCTGTTAGTGGTTTAAATCAAGCTGGTATTCTTTACAAAAAACGATTAGAAAAAGGAAATAGAGGCTGGGCAACTGTACCTCCAAAATCAGCACCTCTAGTTAATGAGCCTGGAGATTATCAGCAACAACATGAAGGATAGATTTGATTTATGACAATAACTAATTACGACGAACGTGTTTTAAAAGCTACCCATCCAGTACCTGGAGCTCCAAATAATTGGAAAAGATTTTTTGGATTTAATACAGATGCGAAGGTTATTGGAATCCAATACATAGTAACCGCTCTTTTCTTCTTGTTATTAGGTGGGTTACTCGGAATGTTAGTAAGAGGTGAATTGATCACACCACCATCAGATCTTTTTGATCCAAGTGTTTATAACGGTCTGTACACAATGCACGGAACAGTAATGCTCTTTCTGTTCTTGTTTCCAGTACTTAGTGGACTAACAAATCTATTGGTACCACCAATGATTGGAGCACCGGATATGGCATTTCCAAAATTAAATGCGCTTGCCTTTTGGCTAGTGCCAGTTTTCTCAATTGTATTACTTGCAAGCTTTTTTGTTCCCGGAGGTCCAGCTTCCTCTGGGTGGTGGTCTTACCCACCAGTAAGCATTCAAAATCCGCTTGGTATTTTCTTTAATGGTGAGATGTTATGGATAACAGCAATTGGTTTGTCGGGCGTTTCCTCAATTATTGGTGCCCTTAATTTTGTGACAACGATTATTCGAATGAGAGCACCAGGAATGTCGTTTTTTCGAATGCCTATTTTTATTTGGACTGTATTGGCTGCACAAATTCTTCAACTACTTGGGCTACCAGCACTTACAGGTGCAGCAATAATGCTCTTTTTTGATCTTAATTTTGGAACAAGCTTTTTTAATCCTGAAACAGGTGGGGATCCAGTTTTATTTCAACATTTTTTTTGGTTCTATTCTCATCCCGCTGTATACGTAATGGTTTTACCAGTATTTGGTATATTTTCAGAATTGTTCCCAGTTTATTCTCGTAAACCATTATTTGGCTATAAATTTGTAGCCGTAGCTTCCTTTGGCATAACGATATTATCTCTAGTCGTTTGGGTACATCATATGTTTTATACCGGTACACCAATGTGGATGAGAAATATTTTTATGTTTACAACAATGTTAATTGCTGTACCTACTGGGGTTAAAGTTTTTGCATGGATAGCAACTCTTTGGGGTGGCAATTTAAGATTGAATACACCTATGCTGTTCTGTTTAGGGGGACTTTTTAATTTTATATTTGGAGGCATTACTGGTGTAATGCTTGCAACAGTACCAATTGACATACACGTTGGGAACACATACTTTGTTGTTGCTCATTTTCATTACATAATTTTCAATACAATTGCATTTGGAATATTTGCAGGAATATATCACTGGTTCCCAAAATTTACTGGTCGTATGTTTTATGAAGGGCTGGGCAAGGTTCACTTTACTTTAACTTTTATTGGAGCAACACTTAATTGGTTGCCATTGCATTGGGCTGGCTTACTAGGTATGCCAAGAAGAGTTGCTTCTTATGATCCAGAGTTTGCTATTTGGAATGTTATTGCGAGTATCGGAGCCTTCATGCTTGGTGTCGCGTCTATTCCATTTATTTTAAATATGGTTAGTTCATGGTCTAGAGGTAAAAAAGCACCTCCAAATCCTTGGAATGCTATTGGACTTGAATGGTTATTACCATCACCACCTGCTCATGAGAACTTTGAAGAAGATATTCCAACTGTACTTAATGAACCTTACTGTTATGGGTTAAACAAACCTTTTGTTGTTGATGAGGAATTTTATGTTAAAAAAGCCCTAGATGAAACCTAAATGACTTCAACAGAATCGGAATCACTACTTCACACACCTGGTCATGTTAAACATGATGGACATAATTTGACAGGTTTTATTATTTTTCTGTGCTCAGAAAGTATTATTTTCTTTGCTTTTTTTGTTGGCTATGCTGTCTTAAAAATTTCAGCACCGACTTGGTATCCTGACGGCGTAAGAGGTATAGCGGTAAGAGAACCATTAATCAACACAGTCGTTTTAGTTGGCTCAAGTTTCGTTATATATTTTGCTGAAAGATACTTACATAAAAAGAATTATTGGGGATTTAGGATCGTTTGGTTAATTACAATGTTAATGGGATCATATTTTGTCTATGGTCAATATGTTGAATGGTCTGAATTGACATTCAGCCTTAGTAGTGGTGTATTTGGTAGTTTATTTTATTTACTAACTGGTTTCCATGGTTTACATGTTATTACAGGAATATTACTAATGGGTTTAATGTTATTTCGTTCATTTATTCCTGGAAATTATGAAAAGGGTGAAATGGGAGTTGAATCAATAAGTTTATTTTGGCACTTCGTAGATGTAATTTGGATTATATTATTTGTATTAATTTATGTGTGGCAATAATTTTCATTTGTATATGCAGATTCAAAAAAAATATCGAAAATAATGTTTATAGATGATCATCATTATGACTGTATAATTGTTGGGAGTGGGGCGGGAGGCTCTACTCTTGCCAGTGAGTTAAGTAGACAAGGTAAATGGGTACTACTACTTGAACGTGGAGGTCAATTGCCTCTTGAAGATCAAAATATAAAAGGTACTGATTTATTTAGAAAAACAAAATATCACCCTTTAGGAGAAAAGTGGTTTGGTCCAGATGGCGATCCTTTCGCTCCTCAAACTGCCTATTCACTTGGAGGTAATACAAAGATTTGGGGTGCAGTTCTACAACGAATGAGGGAAAAAGATTTTATTTCATCGCCTTTACAAGAGGGAATATCTCCATCTTGGCCTTTTAGCTATGAAGACCTTGAACCATACTACGAATATGCCGAAAAATTATTTAATGTTCATGGTAAAGAAGGTTTAGACCCAACAGATCCCCCTCGGAAAAGAAAATACAATAATGCTCCAAGAAAATTAGAAGATTTTTTAGAGTCACTCAGAGAGTCACTTATTAGGAATGGATGCCACCCATATGACTTGCCAATAAGCTGGCCTGACTCATTAAAAGAGGATAATGATAATTATGAAAATTGTTCTTTTTTCCCTAGAGGAGATGCTCAATTATTTGGTTTATATGCTTCCGATAAGAACAGACTAGAAGTAAAAACTAATGCCAATGTCTTAAAATTGCATGTCAATCCAAGTGGTAAAGCAATTAAAGGTGTAGAGGTAAAATTAGAAGAAGATGTATGGTTGTTTTCATCAGATATTGTTGTCTTGGCTGCTGGTGCTATAAATACACCAGTGATAATGTTGAACTCTAGGACAGCAAATCATCCTAATGGATTAAGTAATAGCTCAGGTCAAGTAGGACGAAATTTGATGAATCTTCAACTAACTTGTATTTTGCAAAGAGCTAGTGAGCCAAATAATGGTCTTTTCAACAGATCATTTGGTATTAATGACTATTACTGGGGAGACAAAAATGTAAATTTCCCTCTTGGGCATATTCAATCTGGTGGCGGAGTCTTGAAAGATGCATTGTTTGCCGAATCTCCACCAGTACTATCATTGATTACAAAATTAATACCAGATTTTGGGCTTAAACGGCTAGCTTCTAGGTCTATTACTTGGTGGGCAATGACGGAGGTATTACCGGACCCTGAAAATAGAGTATGGGTTGACGATAATAAGATCAGAATTAACTATTTACATAATAATCTTGAAGCACATGATCGACTTGTTTATAGATGGTTAGATACTTTAAATAAGGTCGAGCGGGACACAAAAACAGCTGTAGTAACAAGAACCCCTACTCACCCAAGAGGCGCAGCCCCTCTAAGTGTTGTTGGATATGCATGTGGTACTTGTCGAATGGGAACATCACCCAATTCCTCGGTTGTAGATCTAAATGGCAAATGCCATGATCTAGAAAATTTATATATTGTTGATTCAAGTATTTTCCCAAGCTGTCCAAGTGTTGGTCATGGCCTGACGATTATTGCTTTAGCACTACGTATGGCAGATAAATTAACGACAGGTATCAATCCCCAGATCACATGCTGGGGTGGATCGTGATTTCCTCTAAATCAATAGGAAGGAACTAAATGTACAAAATTTTGTTCTCATGGTTAAATTCTACTACTATAGTTGTATCTTATAAGTTAATTAAATCCGAATAATAGGATATACTCCAAAAAATTTTTTCTAATCATGTGGGAATCAATTATTTATCTGCTAATTGGAAAAAATGAAAAATCAAATACACAGTCAAATTATAATTATCAGATTAAGGATTAAAACTATTTATCTAGATTTTCTTGTTCTATTTTCCTTAACTTTTGGTTTATATCATTCAATCTATTCTCAGCCATAGCAATATATTCTTCTGCACCGTACCTACCTTCAAAAGTTTTAGTATCTCCTTTAAGAAAATCTTTGTACATGTTTATATCACTCTGCCATTGATTTCTGGCATCGATTAAAGATTGATATTGACTACTCATTTTAATATTCTTGAACTATTTTGATCAACGTTAGAAACGAAAAAATATGAAATAAAAGAAATTATATTTGCACTCAAGCGACCCATAGGGTTTGAGATTGATAAGGATCTTTCAAAATTCTTAATGAGATCTGACCTTGACTGCCTAATACTCTTTTCGCCTCTACTATTTAAAATATTCTCAATTATTTCATGAATTTGCTGGTGCATAGGGTGTGAATTGTTAATACTCCAATATTGATCTAAGGCATGAAGCTTACTATTGCTAAAACATTCCGCTCGATTCTTAAAGAATATAGAATCGGCCGATGATAAAAACATATGTTTTCTTAGACTTCTAATATATGTTTTAGATTTTCGCTCCTATAGCCCAAAAAAGTCTAGAAGAAATGAAACAAAATATTGTTTCATATTTACCTTACAGTATCTCAAATCTATAAGCCAAGGGGATCAAAGCAATTGCTGTTAAAATCAATTAATTTGATTATTTACAACCCAAATATCCTCCTCTTTGGCCACACCATGAATCCATTCTTTAAACTCTTGAGAAATTGCAATTTGATCTTCTCTCTCTAGAGATAATGATCTTTTTAAAACTTCCTTCAGAGAACGAGTAATTAAATCTTCAATATTCTTTCTATTTTTCATTATAGAAAAGTTCATCTACTAACAATTTATTAAAACAACAAGATAAGAACAAAAAATAAACATATTCTCTTCATTATTAAAGTAAGATTTTAAAGATGGTTTTGTATCAATTATTTCTACTATATAGTAGAGTCTAAATCTTAGCTATCAATCCAGTAAGAATATCTTTCACATCACTCTGAATGATCTCTTTTGTTAAATAAATCAAAGAGCTCGTTTTAAAAATTACTAGTGGTATTGCAATA
The DNA here is from genome assembly GCF_059772345.1 of Prochlorococcus sp. MIT2308. Taxonomy (NCBI): domain Bacteria; kingdom Bacillati; phylum Cyanobacteriota; class Cyanophyceae; order Synechococcales; family Prochlorococcaceae; genus Prochlorococcus; species Prochlorococcus sp. MIT2308. The sequence continues at coordinate 522,121 of NZ_CM186283.1, forward strand.
ATCAAAATTAACCCTAACGAAATTATCATAGAAGAAGAAATTCGGATTAACCATTTAGTAATTGGATCTAATTCCATATCATGAAAACAAATTAATACTATAGTTTTTTTTAATCTCTTTGTTTGATTAATTGCTACATATTAAGTGTATTTATGTTCTTAATTTATATGTCTTTAGGCAATATTCAGATAAGCAAAGAAAAAATATTATTTAAATTACCCCAATCTCATTCCAATGATTTATTCAGCCATTCTTCAACTTTATTTTTAGAGCCATACCAATCTTTACCAAAAGCTTTTCCATGTGCTGTTTCTTTCATCACTATCTGTTTTGAGCCAATTAGCAATGCTGAATCTCTAGGAACTAGTCCATCTCCAATAACGTCTCCATTCCCATTCAATGCTCTATAGGATGACCTACTCAACCTTAGTGAGGTTTTTGTAGCAATAGGTCCGTTCAAGTCTAATTCACCAGCAACAGATACATAACAAACATCAGCGCTGTAGAAACTACCTGGCAATTTAGAGCTTACAAAATTACGCAGATGCGTAGCTCTTTTAGCTTGGTTAGGACTTCCTAGGGTAATTAGGCAATTAGCGTAATCCTTCCCATTGTATATCTTTCCACTAAATAAAAGATCTGATAAATATAATCTTAGGATCATTCCTCCAGAGCTATGACCGATTAAAGTGACTTTGTTTTTTGGTGATTCTTTCGATAATTCTTTAACAATTTTATCAACTTTATCAAGAATAATCTTCCAACCAAATGACCAATTAGTGCTAAGCCATTCTATTTTATTTACTGGAACTATTACTACCTTGTTATTTGATCGACTTTTAATATATTCTGTCATATCCCCATAAGAACTCCCCTCGATCAAGAAACCACCAAGGATAATTATTGGCTGTTCAATATATTTATTCATGATTTAGTAGAAAACCTGAAAAGAATTAATTTAAAAACTATTTTAATGATTAAATCATTTATATTTTTAAAATACATAATTTTAGTCACCTAACTAATTGACATGAATTCTTAGATCATTCCTACTAGTAATAGCGATTACATGTCGATGTATTTAATATCTTCACAAAAGACTCTCTCATGAAGGCATCTAAAATAAAAACAAAGTAATTGGAAAATGTTGCAATCCATTGTTAACGGTGTTGGCGAAAAAATTATTCCAGAAAAAAGGGCGTATAAAAAGTAATGATGTTGAAGGAGGAGGGTTTATTTCAGATTTAATAATCCTGACGCATTTTTGTCAGATAATTTCATGAAAAATCAAGGAATGTATTTAAATACGAAAAAGGGAGAATAACTACTCGATTTCTAAATATTGCTGTTTCAAAAAAAATGGTAAATCTACTTCTATAGAGTCTGTTTACTCTTGAGGATCACAAAGGGATTTTTATAGATTCATGCGTTTCGCAAATAAACATGCCAAACCCTTGCTTATAAAGCGAATAATGACAAGTCATTAAAAACAAAGATTATAATCTAAACCTTCAGTTTTCTAATCACCATTGATTGTTCTTTCTCTCATAAACATAAAAGCACCAAATGAGAAAGCTAATGAAATCAGAAAAGTAAGAGGGAAGTAAATACCCCACAATTTCATTTGCAGTCTTTTCCCCTCGGCAGCATAGAACGCAAATATTGCAATTAATAAAACTGCTGTATCAGCAGAAACGAATCCAGATGTTGGTGTTGCCCAGGCACCATCAATGAAAGTATTAGCTATTTCGATAACTGAGCTTCCAACAGAACCACTTTGTACTTGACTGACAAATTTCGCTATAAAGTAAAAAGGCCAAATCAATCCAGCTAGTGTCGTTACGCCATAAATAGAAAGACGAATGTTAGACCACATTAGGTTTAAAATAAAAATCATTTATAGCTAAAAAGGATAATCTCTTGATGTATAAAAAATCAACAAAATACAGAAGTCACTGTTTTCTTAAAGTTATCGCTAAATATAGAAGGTAAAAAGTTAAGTTGAATACCAATTAATCTTGTTATTAATATCAGCCATTAGCTAGTTAGGAGCTGAAATAAATAGACAATTATTGATCAGCCAAGGTTGTTATGAAAATGATCAGTATATTTAGTGATTATTTTCCCATCTTTATTGGAGTGGATTAAATCCAAGCAAGTCGCTACTACTAAGAACCAATTAGCCCCTTCTTCCAAGTCAATCTCCCGACAAATCCATGCTGGGGCATAAACTATCACACTTACAACGCCTCTCATATCATCTCTTAGATTTTGATAATGTTGTTCTTTTAGGATTTCAATCTTTTCTTCTGAAAGGGTTCTGCTTGGATAGCAATAAATCCACTCTTCAATAATTTGCTCAATAATTTTTAGCTTTGACAGTTGAAACACAATGAAGAACAAGACAAATCAAAAAAATACTAACTAAGCACGTGTAAAAGGGTTAGCCAATAACGTACACAACCTGGTAATAATATGCACTAACCTTAGTTTTTTTAATTGCTAAAAAGGTTTAGGACTTAATTCATAAATTTGAGCAATCTTTTCGAAATCCACTTATTACTCTGGTTTGTATAAATAATTAGCCATTTAAGCGAATTACTCTTTATGCTCTTACGAACAAAAAATTTTCTTTTACAGCGTGACTGAAATCAACTCTGAAGAAGTTACTCATTCAGAAAAATCTATAGAGCTTAAACCTACAAAAACACAAGAAGGTTTTTTATCTAGAATATTTTCTCTTATGAATAAGAACCCAAACTACAAAATGTTGGGAGCACTTGGAATGATGCTAGTGAATTTTTCTGTCTGTGTGACAATCGCCAATTGGTTAAAACATTCAACTCTAGTTTCCTAAGGGTAAAGGTACAGGCTTCGTCATAATGAGCGTATGACTATAGATCAACTAAAGGCTTTTCTTTCAGAGCTTCAAAGAAATAAAGAGTTACTCAATGCCATAAGAGTTGCTGCTACTGCAAATGAAATTGCAGAAATAGCCTCAGAATTTGGTTATAAATTCACTGGCGATGAATTAAAAGCAGCATCAAAAGTGAATATTGCTGGTGTAAAAATCAAAAAACAAGATACATCTCCATCCTATAGCTTCGGTGAAAGTGGAATAGACCCAAATGAGACAAATTATAAAAGTACTAACTAATGGGATTTGTAATAACCAAACCATTAAAAAACTTTGCGATCCAAAACACCAAATCGAGCGACGTAATTTTAGAGAACATACATCATTATTATTATCATATCGATGTCTTATTACGTAGGCATAATCAATTAGAGTATGGAATAGTAGGTAAAATCCTGTCCTTAGTTCGCCAAGTTAGTGAAAGGAAGTCTATCCTCATACTGCATAACTAAAGATTTGAGATATTGAACCTCTTTTCTTCGAAAAAATCCTCGAAATATATTTAGTGAACTCTCCATAACAAAAGAGTTTTCTTTTGTCTTATATTCTTCTTAACAAGAGGAATGAAATAATTTATTTTTACATGTTTTTTTTACTTTCTGCTGATGAATGAACTTGGAATAATCAAAAACGAGATGGATGATAGATACCAAGAAAAATCAATGCTTACAGATCTTTTTACTAAGCATAAGTTTTTGGGATGGGGTGGACTTCTTTTAATCTTCGTGACGATTTGCGCAATCTTATATTTCCAATTTCAAGTATGGGAACAAGAAAACCAAGATCAAAAATAAAATGACTATTTAGCCATAGACCAGATGCGCTTAGCAGTTGTACTTCCCCCATATATTCCAATAATCATTTCATTAGCTCAAACCTTGTCTACTATGATTGTTGATTTTAGTCCTCTTGGTATCCAACTCCCAGATAAACAGCCTTTGTTAAAAATGAAAATTTAAACTTTTTTAACGCTAGTTATACAAATCCTTTTGTCACTCATAAGTTAAAAATTGTTATTCATAACTTTGTTTATCATTTTGTCTTCACGAACTGATTCTTCATTAACTTCAGGAATCACCTCAGGCCCCGTAAGCACAGTCCATAAAAACAAAATAGTTACAGGGCAGAGGGCTAGCTGAACTAGAGGAGCAAAATATTTGAGCGAGTTGAGTTTCTTTTTCACATTTAGTTGCCCCTCGCATTGCGCTTGGCATATATATAGGTTATACCGAATGGGATGGATCTTTCATAACTTTGATAATGCACTTCTCTGGTGTAATTCATAGCAGCGATAGATGTTAGTCAATGGAATATCAGCTACATGAGAAGGCTTTGCATAACGATGCTTAAGGGTATAAGTTACAACACCTGAATTATCATTTTTGCCAGTAAAATAGATCATTCCATACATTTTTTTTAGTTACGTCTTAGATGTCGTTAAAAGTAAGAGAAACAATCAGAACAACAACCTCAGACTCTTATCAGAAAAGTTTATATATCCACAATGATGATTTTAAAAGAGCATTGAGAAGTTGACATCTCCAGATTCAATCACACAGAGATAAGACAATGTACTTTAAGCAAATCCAATACTGAAGAAACATCAAAAAAAAAAAAAAAAAAAATGGAGGTATCATCATTACTCCTCATCATAAAAAGGGTGATATTTAAACAAGCCTCGAAAATGAACATAACCAGCGGCGAAGAGAGGTTGTACTGACAAAGGTAGATGAGGCTAAAAATATTGCGAAAGATGGATTTTCAGGATTAAAGATCAGCTCAAGAAAAGATGTAATGCCCCAAAGAACTTAAGCTGCCAGGAATAAAAAATCTGTATATTTTTGATAAAATTATCTAATGACTCTTAATAAAGGGAAAGTTCTAGTAACTGGTGCTTCAGGCTTTATTGCTCTGCACTGCATCCTAGAATTATTAAATAATGGATATGAAGTAAAAGGATCTCTAAGAGATCCTAATCGTGAGGAAGAAGTAAGAAAATCCCTAGGAACAAAAATTAGCATTAACAATCTTGAATTTTGTAAGTTAAATTTACTTAATGATGAGGGCTGGGACGATGCGGCCTCAGATTGTGATTATCTTTTTCATATCGCTTCTCCGTGCATTGTCGAAGAGCCAAAGAATGAAAATGATTTAATTACTCCTGCATTGGAGGGAACACTAAGGGCATTAAAAGCTGCGTATAAATCAAAAGTTAAAAAGGTAGTGCTAACTTCATCAATAGGTGCAATAGCCTACGGACATAACAAGAGTTACTGCAACCCTAATGATTGGACTGATACATCAAAGAACATAGGGGCTTATATAAAAAGCAAAACCATCGCAGAAAAAGCAGCTTGGGATTTTGTTGACAGCTATAGAGACGACTCGTTTTCAATGACTACTATTCATCCTGGAATGGTTTTTGGACCCTTACTTAGCAATGATATAGAGGGTATATCAGCAAGTTTAATTACAAAAATGATTACTGGTAAATTCCCTGCTTTGCCAGATATTTATTTTACTGTGGTGGATGTTAGAGATGTCGCGAAATTACATGTTCAAGCATTAACGAATCGCCATAGTGATCATAAAAGGATAATTGCAACGTCTCAAAAAAGTATACCGTTTCTAGAAATTTCAGAAATATTAAGAGAACTTGGATTTAATAAATCTCCAAAGAGCTTAGTTCCTACTCAATTAATAAACACTCTTGGAATTTTCAATAGAGAGATGAGAAACACTTCCAGTATGATAAAAAGGGGGCGATATGGAGCAGATATATCCGAAACCATTTCAATTTTCGATTGGGAGCCAACCCACTTTAAAAAAACATTAGAAGATATGACTGTTTCTCTAATGACAATTTTAAATTAAAACTTTTTATATGAATTTTTATTAATTGATTAAATGATTAATTGATTTTGAATTTTAGTCCTCAATATTATATTTTAATTAACATAAGGAAATAAGTTAAATGTCAATCTATCTTTTACTGATAATGCCCAAGAGGTCCAGGACCAGATCCTATCTTGTAGGATTTTTCTAAAGATTTCTCAATAAAATACTTTGCCTTTTTAATTGACTCAATTAGGTTAAATCCTAAAGCAACATAACTACAAATAGCAGCACTTAGTGTACATCCACTACCATGTGTATTTGAGGTATTAATAAATTTATTGATTAACCAATCTCTATTGCCATCTTTATCAATGTAAAAATCTTTACCTTTCAAGGAATTTAATCCTCCTCCTTTTATTAATACAGCTTTAGGACCAATTTTTAAAATTTCTTGGGCTGATTTTTCTATATCTTCTTCATTTTTAATCTGTACACATGAAAGTAAATTAGCTTCATAAATATTTGGAGTTACTATTTCTGCTACGGGAAAAAGGAACTTCTTATAAGCATTAATTGCACTGTCTTCGATTAATTTCGCACCAGTCCTTGAAACCATCACCGGGTCAATAATTTTAGGTATGGAGTATTCCTGCAGTTTTGTCCCAGTATTTGTAATTATTCTCTCGTTTAATAGCATTCCAGTTTTCAAAGACTGTATCTCGAAATCTGAGAACAAAGTATCAATCTGATTGATTAACATATGACTTTCAACAGCTGCTACACCAGTTACTCCCATACTATTTTGTGCTGTAATACATGTAATGGCTGTGCAACCATGGACTTTAATAGACATAAAAGTCCTTAGATCTGCCTGAATTCCTGCACCACCACTAGAATCACTACCACCGATGGAAAGAACAATTTTAGAATACATAATTACTCCTTAAAAGATAAATCTGTGAAAATTTAAGAGAAAGAAGAATAGGCATTGAAAAATTCTAGTTCCAATTCCATAGCTCTTTTATATAGAAAATTAACTTGGTGAATATCATAATCATCATTATATTCATCTATTAGATATTCTAGTGATTTTGAAAGATAGTCAAAACTTTTATCAGAGTAAGTTAAGATCCATTCTTTATAAGGATTACCGGAAATCATATTTAATAAATTTTTTCCAAGCCAAGAATATAGCCGCATACATGGTGTCATTGCACTCATTATTTCAATTAAACTTAAGTTTAAGGAGACTTCTTCTAAAAAATCAGTATATTTTTTGGTGGCATGTTCTATTAGATTAGTAGTCAAATCTATATCCCATTCCTTTGCATATGTTTCATGCAGAATCAACTCATCAGATACTCCTGATAATAGTACGCTCAAAGTTTTGATATTTTTTTTATTTCTTGACTTGGAAACTGCTAATCCATATGCACGAGCGAAACTTTCTAAAAAAAAATAATCTTGAGCTAAATATTCTTGGAATTTTGTTTTAGGAAGATCTCCATTTTTTATCCCCTGGACGAATTTAGTATTAAGGCTTAGTAATGCAAGATCATAATTGCTTTCCCATAATTTTTGTGTTAAAGACATTGATTTTATATTTTATGTATACACATCATGCCTCATTTCCTGCTTATAACACTAGAAATCAAATCTAGAACAATAGAGAGGAGTCAGTCGAAATCTATCATATAGCAATCTTCTTAAGAGAACCAAGTCTTATTATTTTTCTTGGGTCCCTCAATAAACTCAAATGAAAAATTTAACTCTTTCCTCCTGTTGGAAGTTGTCGTTGGGACTCCTTCGAAGAATAGAAGAAAACAATGATCAAAAGTAACCATATCCCTCCTGCTAAGAGGCAAATAGGGGCATCGTTGAACTACTCAAGGAAAAAAATGCTTCTTGCTGTTGGTATTAAAACTACAGAGACAAAGGTGATTACTTAAAGGTATGCAAGTTGAGATTTATTCATCTTACCCGTCTATTATAAATAGATTATTTTTCTGTTAATTGATTTGAAGTTGATATTTCTGTCTTTTATAGAAGTATTACTTTGATCCTCTTTTAATCTGGTAATACCAAAATCATCTTTACCAAAAGCAAAAAATGCAATTCCTAGAATGAAGAATGCGGCAATGGCTATTAATGGAAACATTTAATTTTTTAAAATATCTATTATTTATATAAAGACTTTCTTTTTAAGTTAGTCCTTTATTCTTATAACTTTATATTGATGCAATTTATAATTATATTTTTGCACTTTATTTACATTTCTCGTTTTCATAAATAATCTAAGAGGTGTCGAATTATAACAATCTCGTGATCCCATAATTACTTATCTTGTGATTGATATTATATATATAGTAATCATACAAAAAGCATTTATTTCCTATTAAACACGAATAGCTCGTTAAAACAATTTATTATATTCATAGAATTTAGACTATAGTCATCATATTTAGTTAAGTTTTTACATGTCATGTCCAATATCTTTTTAATTAAAGTTTGGTATAACAAGAGTTTTTTTCATAACGTTTTTAATTTTAAAAAGCATCTTTTTTTACATTGACCTTAATCTTTCCACCCTTCTCAAATTGTTAAACTATTATAAATTGCAAGTAAATTATTAAAACGAAATCTATTCCTATGTCTTTAGCGATTTTTTATTGCTTATCAACTTTGCTTTTATTTCTGACCTTTTTTAGTTATACATCAACTTATTTTGCAAGAAGGAAGCAAAAGTTTGTTCATATGATTCAAGTAGAGATGGTCAAGACAAATTTAGAGAATGCATACAATTTGAATACTTTTAAAGACTCAGTGCATCAATAAAAAAAGCTATAAATACTTAAAATCAAGATATATTTTACATAATAATACAGTTTAGTTAAACTTTCATTTTCAGGATTTTTTCTAGCCTCTCTTTCTGTTCTGTTAGGGAGACTTCTTTTTCTATGATTTCTGTTTTATTAATATAGAGTTGATTATTTGAGGCATTATGTTCTTCTATATTTTTTTTTAAAAATAATCTTCGAGAGATCAATATCTGATTACCAAAAAAATAAAATAATTTACTGAGTCCATGAAACATTCCTTCACTGAAAATCAAAATCAATAAACCTACCCCTGCGAATGATAAGAGAGCTCCTATCATTGCGATTGATGTGGACGTTGAAGTGAGATTATAATAAAGTCCCATTTTTTAAATCTAGCAGAATCAACAAAACCATAATGATAATTTTTTACTCAAGAAGAATATTTTTGAACTCTAATTGGTAGTCAATGCCTCTTTCTCAACTCCTAATTGATTAATCATATAAGGTGTAATCTTTGGGACATTAAAAAAACTAATAATGCTTGAGATTTTTTTTTGAATTACTTTAGAAATAAACACCATAAATAATTTTTCTTGTCGTTAGTTGTGATGACAACAGTAAGAGTTCTTGTTGTTCTCAGACTTACTGGTGAGTTGTCGTAAGCGAAGAAGCTCTTTACTCTATATATTTTTTAGCATTTCTTTAATCTAATAACATCCCTCTCGAGCACGACAGTGATTCTTTGTGGCGAAGATTGTAACTCTTGATTATATTTGCCTGTGCATTAGATACAAAAATAAAAGGATCCAAAGTATTTAAATTGTCGATTAAATTGAAAAAGATTGATTCTCTTCATACATAAATCTGATTATGCAAGGGAGCATTGTGCTAAGGCTTAGAAATTTTGTGGATAGTCTTAGCAGATTTTTTTAAAATTTTTTGTGCCTCTTTTCTTGAAATACAAGCTTCTGCTTTAGCTTGAAGTTTTAAAAGCTTGGCATGGTGCTTTTCTAAATTCATGCAACACCAGGAATAATTTGCCCAGTTACCAAATAGCTGCTTGCCATAAAAACGAAAGCCAACATTGAAGTTCTTCCAAGAAAAGTCATAGTCGTACAAGAAAAACAGGATCTACTTTAACAACCAAATTCTTTACCTGAGAGATTAATGCTCGAAAGGTTTCCAACTTTGTATATTTTGAAGCCTCCCTTTAAAAAAAGTTATCTAGTTCATCGAAATCGCCAATTCAGACAATTTTTTAACAGATGAAAATGTCTATCTAGTCTTGCAAGAAATACCGGTTAATATTCCGATCAATTGAGAGACTTTCGAAAAAAAGCTTTATAGGTTTTTAATATCACTATTTCATAATTAATTGATCCATATGTTTCATAAGCTACAAAACAGTTAAACCCAGTTAGATTTTTATTACAAATGATCCTGGTAAAACCTTTAGACTTCTAGCCAAATGACTCAAAGCATTAACACTTAATATTGCAAAAAGATTTAGTATCAAAAAAACCGATCTAGAAATTTTTAACTGATTATCAGTTTAAGACAATCTAAGTATCATTTTAAATTCAAATGAATACTTAGATTGTGTTTATTAGGTGACTATTTAGCCAAAATCACCTATTCATTGAAATAAGTTGAGCCAAATGAAGCCTTTTCTCGTGCTCCCGTTTTTTTGCCAAGTGGATGTTTAGCTGCGATGAACTGGAGGTCCCTTTAGAAGCTAGATTCAATTCGGACTGATGTATTGCTTTTCTTTTGGACTTTTGCCTGAGGTATCGAACATTTAATTCCTTTGGACTTGAGTGACTTGGTCTGGAAGATAAAAACAACTCAGCTTTGTGGAGTGAGTTTTTCTTACAGATGCTTTTTCTGATTAAAGGAAGGTGATTCATCACGTTTCTCAGCAGAGGCAACCCCGTTCCATGTTGCCCAAACATGCATTCCCCTAAGGAAATCGAACGTATTCGAATTGTAGCGGTTGATACCATTTTTTGAGAATAGAAGAAATTACTCAATTACAAAAATTACAAATCTAAGCTAATTTTCATCCATTAATTACTTTTGCATAAAGCAAAGACAAGTAAAAAGGAGATTAATCACTGATTGATCACTAAGTCTCATTAAAAAGACAGGCAAGAACAACTGTCTTAGACGAATCTAATTATATAAGGATTCTAAAGAGCGAACCTAGGGCTCTAAAGCAAAAAAAGAATTTACTCAATGGCAAAGAGGAGGCAATCTACTTAGATTTGAAAGTTAGGACTTTACGTTAATGAATGATCCAACTTGTTAAGTAGTAATAAATTACTACAGGAAAGAACCCTGTCATCACGGTGCGAATGTTTTTTTATTCTTTATTTGAACAGTAGCTAGTTTCTCTAGAAAAGAAAGTGACAAACAAATTAAAAACTTCAATTGCACCAACCCAATTGCTACCACAAAAATTAGATTGAATAACTTGGTACGTAGAGATTACGAAGATCGGAATAATGGCAAAACAATTTCAAATAAAAAAGGCAGTAGGTTCACTCAATTAGAGTTTAAAAAACAAAAGTCGAAAAGAAATATTTTAAAATTTGTCGGATAACTTTCCCAAGTCAATTTCAATAGTTTGTCCAATTCGCTTTCGGACATTCTTTTCATATTTGCATATATGTAAAAAGCATCATCAATATCCTTCGGTACATCTTTATCTAATGATAGATTTTCAACTGCTATGCCAGGAAAAAAAGCAGCTTGATATCTGTCGAAGAAATCTACTTTTTGTTCGTCAGTAATACATTCTTTGATTAATTTATCAAAATTAGACCTCTTGGTTGATCGAATCACTAGTTGGAGCTATGTGAAAGAATTAAATGAATCTCTAAAGGCGTTAAATCAGTATTATCGATTCCCCAAAGTTCACCTTTAGCTGAAGCTTCTAGTATTGCTTTGTAGAATTCATCGGAAAATTTTGGCATTGGTTGGTTAAAAAAATGCGAAAGATTTGGGGAGAAGAGTTATTGTGAAAAAGAAATGGATTAATTAATACAAAACATTTCCGAACCAGTTGAAAAGGCTTTTACGAGCTAATTATATTTAAAGTTTCAAACAAAAGTAGTCGGTATAGGTAGGGCTAACTAGTTACGGTCAGGTACGGCTTCTTCTAATACTCAAGACCTTTAAGGCTTAAACACCAACGATAACAAATAATACAAGAGATATCTATTAAATGATTAGATCTGTTGATGACTCTAATAAGTATAAATAGCCCGAACTGGTTAGCCCTACTTCAACCGTCCTAAAGGAATTGAGGAAATCTATCTATAATTTTGTAAACTTTTGAGGGTCTAACTTTCAGTAATGCTTGCAATTAACAAATCTATTGCCGCAAAACTAATTGTTCTATGGAATCTCCCTGCATTGCTTCTATTAGCTAGTGCTTATAAAGTTGGTAATTTCGTATTTACTTGATTAAAAATGACATCATCAAATAAGAGCCCAAAGAATTGGTCCGAGTGGAACAACAAAAAACACTTCACTGATTATTCAAGAGACTCAGGTACGGGAAAGCTTGTACGTTTTACTATTGCTACCTTGCTCTTTGTTCCAGTTGGCTTCCTTGCTTACATGACTACTATCTAAGAATTAAATGATTTCAACAAACACTTTGAAAACACCAATAGATTTAGGAAAGTTATTGCCTTCGGCCTAACTGCAAAATTATTGATCTTTTCGATTTTCTCTTTACATGATGAGGTGGTAACCATGACAAGACAAGAAAAAATCAAAGCAGCTGAAGAAAGAATCAAAGAACTAGAAACTCTCATAAAACATTTTAAAAAGTAAAACTTAATCTTTTTAAGGATTTGTAGTGGCTATCGCTAAATTACTTTTTCTAAATTCTTCAATCTTTCAGTTACTTCTAAATGAGGTTGAGATATTTATATAGATGAAAGTTGTAACCCAAGTAGTATTTATAATAGGGTCTAGTGGTGAAAACTTTAACTATATTTATTTAAGTAGTGCTATGTAATGAAATTGGTAAGGCAAAGTTGTAGCGACACTAAATACGATCAAAAACATACTGGTTTTAGTCAATCGTTTCATGACTTGATTTGAATAAATACTCTTGATCAACTTAATTGTCATAAATAAAAACCGTGATATTCAAAATAATGATTGTATAAATTGATTTTTAATTTAACCAGAAAAACCTTGTGCAATGCCGCCTACTAATCCATTCAATAAAACCAGAACAAACCAAACGCCACCTAGAGCTTCTATTTTTCTTATATTTGCGTTTCTATTGTCCTCCGGACTATCTTGAGTCATGTAAAAGACCGGAACACCTACCACTAACAGCAACGATGAGAACAAAAGTGCATTAGCAAGTATGCCTGCAAAAATAAACATTTTTGGATAATCTAAAGGTCAATTTCTGAAGCCGAAGTATCTCTAACAATTAACACGAAGGGCGAACTATCTACAACAGGCTTAGAGGAAAAAAATTCAACTAAACTTATTACATTGATTTTCAACGAATCTACTGTTCATCCTTAATGGTTATTTATCTCTATAAAGTTGAACTGCTAGAGTCCTTTTTTATCCTAGTTAGTAGGTATACTTTTTCCGCAAGCTTCAAAAAATGGTTGTCCAATGAATTATTCGGGAACATTCCTAAACTTTGGATAGTCGAAAATTAATTTTGGCTTGTGTAAGCTAGAAAAAGATTTAAATTCAAACTAAATAAACTGCACATTGCCGTAAAGATAATTCTATGTGAGATTGATAAGTGAAAAAATCTAGAGGGATATTCAATATAATTTAGATGCCAGACTAGAAAGAAGTAGCAACCGATCTTGGTAGTAGAGACCGTATATAATTTTCAGTTCATAATAATGTTTAATTAAAAACGTCGAGCCAAAATAGATATACTCGTAAGAATGACTGTAATGAATTACACATTACTTGAAGCAGTATTCGTTGATTACTTCTTCTGTCCTATGAGAACAGTTTACCTTGTCTCTAATAGTCAGTTATAAGAAATCAAGCCAAACCAAAGAGAAGAAGAACTTGAAAGCATCAAAGATTCTCTCAAAAGGTTGGGAAAGGATTATCAATCTCAAGTAAAAGTACTAGATGAGGGTAGGCAAGAGCTCCAAGAAGAGTTCAAAACTTTAACTCCAGTGAAAAGAGAAAAGTAACTGAAAAATCAATTCTTAGATCTATTATTTAAATTCCTTTACAGGGATAGGTTTGATATGGTTTTCGACTGACGGCTTTTGATTCATTTGTTTCCAGATTATCGAATTACTAGCCAAGAAGAAAACTCCAATAGCAGCGATAATAGGGAATAGATTTTTAAAATGCTTCATTGTTGCTGTTGTTATATCTGCTGTATTTTTCATAAACAGTAGAAGGCTTTTTAATTGTTGTCCAATATTTACAAACTATCTCGCTAACTTCCTCACAATGAACCCAGCGGATTTTTCCAGAATCTAAATTTACGATTTGAGAGAGTGTGGGTGCATCTTGATCTCTTGAACCACCCATAAATGTTAGAACTTTTCCTATTTGATCCGCTTCATATAGAAAGGCATCACCCGGTCTAACTTTTAAAAATAAAGGATGATTCATAAGTCATTTTGTCAATATATATCAAGTAAGAGAAGTATCCTTTTTGACCAATTTCTAATTCCGTTAAATCCCTTTTTCTGAATTATTTATGGGTACTTTTTGGGCAACCCTGAAAATTGAGATTAATATAAACAGGCTAAATAATCTTCCTCAGATTGATCGGGACGAAAGTATGAAGTGTTTTTCTTGACTAGAAAAGTAGCAAGTCAGATTCTTGATTAGGACCCTACACTTTGGAACTCAGAAAAAGTCATCCCATCGTCATCATCAAAACCAGAGATTAAAACCCATATACCTCCCAGTATAGGCAAACCTGCTATGCAAATCACAATTACTTGGCTTGACATGACAGATTTTCAGATTTTGTTTAATAGGTGTTCAAAGTCGGATTTTGATTCACTATGCTTAACTGGAATTGGACTATTTGCTGAAGAATTATCTATTGAGGAAGCTTGAAAGATAACACCAGCCCCACCTGTTAATAAAACTGCGAACATAATTGCGTGACAAGAACCAAACATTTACCAACTATATATATTTATAAAATCTAATAAATTGTGATAAGGCGGTGATGTAGTACAAAGCGAAAGATTCTGGGGTTTTTTTCTAATACTTCTAAGAGGTAGTCTATGGCTTGAAGACTAGGCAAAGGAAACCACTCTTTTTGCAGAGGATTAACTAAAAACTGTGTGAGAATGATTTTGAAGGAAAGAGATTGAACAATTAGCCCCTTCGATTTCTCAAAAAAAGTGCAAACATAATGAACTTTTAATGAATTCGCGAAGAGAGAACATGATTTCGACTACCGTCCTCCGACCATGATTGATGATGCTTCCGTATTACGACATCAATTGGGACATACTCCAAAAGACTTATCTAATCATGATGTTCCGTTCATTAAATGGAAGCCTATCTTTTTTTCTTTTTCTTATTGTAATCTCTTTTAGTTGAAACCTTGTTACCACGCCAGTCAGTTTCTCCTACATACATTTCCTCTCCAAATAAATCGTTTAGTTGCTTTTCCGTCATTGGCTCAAGGGCAGGTGCCTCAGATATTTCATCTTGGGGCATTAATTCAACCTCTTCTGCTTTTACTGTTAAAGGACTGAAAAATAATAGAAGGCCAAGAACAAACGAAAAGAGCTTTTTCATCTCCCTGAATTGTCTGCTTCTGTCTATTAAAAACCAATACTCTCTTTTGAAGCTATCAGCATTAATGCCTTTTCAAAAGAGTTTTTGGTATGAATATGTCTAAAATAAAATTGATGATGTTTTTCTAGTCAACGCAAATATGAAAAATATTGACCGAAGACGAACTTATTGTTTTCTATATTTAGAAATAAGATTTGGATGTAACTATAATTAAAATATCATCACTTTCAGAAGAAACTTTATGAGACTTATAATATCCCTTTCCATCAAAACTATTTAAATAAGCATTATTGTCTTGAACAATAAAAAATGTGTATATCCCAGGCTTAAGGCGAAAAGTAAATATTCCATCGGAATTTGTGTGAGTAATTAATTTCTTATTAGATAATCTTTTTATAGGTATCAAACCATTAGTTGATTTTGCCTTTACTTTGCCATTTACAATAATAATTTTGGATTCTTTTATAGGTACCGAGGTAAAACTATTTAAACCAAATTCTTGTGTATTAGAAACTAAATATTCTGCACGACCTTGAACTTTAATTAATAAATGACTCTCAAACAAATCAATTTTAAAAAAAATAAATAGAACAATAGATATGCTTAATAATAAAGATAAACTTTCTTTTGTTCTCATCTAAAATCCAGTCATTTCAGAAAATAATATTTTATTCTCTGTAGACTCTGCAAATCCTAAAAGGAGTTCATATTTGGTTTCGAGTCCATTATTTAATTGGCCCATCCAATAATCTAAGCCTGATTGATCTGGTAATCTACCAAGAATATTATTATATAAAGTTTCTACAAATTGTTGATTTGTAACTGATTCACCATACAAGGATTTAAACTCTTCGGATATTAAAAATGATTCAGCAATTACTCTTTTACTATTCTCTCCAGAACTATTTTTTGATATCCAATATTCCAAACCATCAGCATCAGGAAATCTCTTAAATGCTGCATTATATAAGCGAAACATTTCACCTGTTACATTATCTTTCCCTGTAACTTGATCAAACGTCCCCTTGATATCTGCAATAGCACTTATAGTTTGATCGGAGAACTGTAATGTAGGCAATCCAGTAATATCATCAACTCCATTTTCAGTAAGAATCTGATAATCACCATTTTGTAAGTTATAAAATTTATAGTCTCTAAAATCACCATCATATATTCTTATTAAATCAACTTTAGATTCCTCAACTATTTGATCAGCAAACTGTAGATATTCTATATTTTCTAAGCTATCAATTCCATCATTAAAACCTGAACGATTATCTACAACTTCTAATTCATTTAAACTTACATTATTTCCATTACCGAAAGTAATAAGCCTAACTATTGAATAATCTTCGAAATCTCCTGAGAATATAACTGTATCTGAGCCATTACCTCCATCAATCTCGTCATAACCACCATTACCAGTTATTAAATCATCACCACTGCCTCCATTAATTTCATTATCATCATTTCCTCCAGATAAAATATCATTTTGAGTAGTCCCCTGAATCAAATTATTTGTAGATGATATTGTGAGGGAAGTTATGTTCTGATTAGTATTAGCTGTGAAACTTTGATTACTTGCAGTAGAAGTTAAAAGATTTTTTATCTCATCAACTGTTAATGTTGAGTCATAACTTCTCAACAAAGCAACAATCCCAGCGACATGTGGTGCAGCCATTGATGTCCCAGGGGAATATTTATATCCCCCATCATTCCAAGCAGAGAAAATACCTTGGGAAAATGTACCTCCAGGTGCAGTCACGTAATTAAGAGTTGTATTTCCTGCTTTATCTGAATAGTCTGTAATTGCTTTATATATACTATCTGCGCCTACAGCCACTCCATAATCTGTTGCGTATCTAGCAGGGTAGCCAGGGCTTGTTCTATACCCATTACCTGCTGCCATTACACAAACTACATTATTTTGTTCTGCATACTGTAAGGCACTTAAATATTGTGTATCAGGAGAAGAACTACCAAGAGATAAATTAATTACATCTGCACCATTATCAGTGGCATATCTAATTGCTTCACAAACATAAGAAGTTCTAGCACCCCAATCCCATTGACCTAGCAAAGAATCCCAATGTTTTTCAAATACATCTAAAGGCATTATATTTGCATCATAAGCCACACCAGTTACACCAATATTGTCAGCAGCAGCTGCTGCTGTACCAGCAACATGGGTTCCATGTCCCATATCATCTTCAACATCTGAATTATTATCTACAAAATCCCAAGGATTAACGATTCTTCCTACAAATTCTCTATGGTCAGTATCAATACCTGAATCTATAATTGCAATGGTTGTATTACTACCAGTAACACCAGAAAAATTTCCAGTCCCCATCCAAACTTCTCTGGCTCCTATATGATCTAAATTCCATAAATCCCCACCAAAATCTGGTCTTGATAGTAAATCAATTCCTAAAAGTTGTTCAAATGCATGTTCCGCATTAACAGCTCCATATCCATTTTGTGAAGAAAATGTTGCTGATGAAGATGATATCTGCTGTGCATAAAGTTGATATGAACCTGTATTATTATTTCCGACGTCTCCAACCTCTAAAAAGTATTTACCTGAATTTGTTGCATCAAAACTCAGCCTGGGGTCATCACCTATTCCACCATTGTCATCATAATCAAGACTGATACCATTAATATCTCTTATACGTAAATATGAATCAATTTCGTTTGATTCTATACAGTCAAACTGATATCTATTACCACTCTGAAGTGTAATTGCAAACCAATCACTATCACCAGTAAATTCTAAATTAGCAGATATAGAACCTCCAAGTGATGCATTCCCATTAGTAAATATATTTCCACTAAAATCATCAACAGAAGAATCAAAGCGTACCGTAGTATTAATTTCATAAGAACCGATATCATTATTACCAACATCACTCATCTCAATAAAGTATGTATCAGTAGAGCTGGCTGTATATATTATTTTTGCGTTGCTATTATCTCCACTATTATCATCTGAAGTTAAGAGATTACCTTGACTATCACGAAGTGAAATAAATGGATCAATTGAATTAAATGAAATCGCATCAAAAATATATGTAGTCCCTTGAATTAGTGAAAGACTAAACCAGTCATGATCAGAATTAGAATCTAAAGCTGCTGTAATTTTCCCTCCAATATTTATATTCCCAGTGGTATTAATATCCTCGCTATAATCATCTGTAGATGTAATGGATGAGAAATGAACATCATAGTCTCCAGTATGATTATCTCCTAAATCTCCGATATCTAAAAAATAAATTCCTGTATTATTAGCAGAAAAGGTTATACGAGGGTCATCATAGTCACTTCCTCCATCATCATTATAATCAATATAATTTCCTTGATCATCCAGTAAATACATGTATGTATCCAGAGAATTATTTTCAGTACAATCAAATTGATAGGTTTGTCCCTGAACTAATAAAACTTTAAACCAATCTCTATCTGATAGATAGTCAATTTTGCCTGAGGTTTTACCTCCTAAAGATATTGTTCCAATAGTATTTATATCTGCACTAAAATCATCCGTATTTAGTAATTTAGCCTTAACTGTATAGTAACCAATGTTGGTATCACTATAATCACTTACATCAAGAAAATAATTACCGGTGCTATTAGCAGTATAAATTATCTTCGCATCATCACCACTTCCACTATCATCATCGTAGCCAATAATACTACCTTGACTATTTCTTAGATATAAATAAGGATCGATAACTCCTGAATCAATGCAATCAAATTGATAGGTCTGTCCCTGTACTAAAGAAATTTTAAACCAATCACTATCTGCCACGAAATCTAAAAATGCCGAAGTCTCTGAACCTACAGATAATATGCCTGCTGTATTTATATCAGAACTATAGTCATCAGAATTTAATAACGCTGCTTTTAATGTATATTCACCAATATCATTATTTCCATAATCACTTACATCAAGAAAGTAATTTCCTGTGCTTGTAGCAGTATAAATTATTCTTGAATCATCACCACTTCCACTATCATTATCATAACTAATAGCATTTCCTTGACTATCTCTTAAGACAAGATATGGATCTATTAAATTATAGTCAATATAATCAAATTGATAGGTTTGTCCTTTAATTAGAGAAATTTCAAACCAGTCGCTATCTGAATTAAAGTTAAGCTGTGCAACTACTTGCCCTCCTATAGCAATTGTCCCCAATGTGTTTATATTTCCTTGATAATCATCATTAGCAGTTAACAAGATTGCGGATAAACTATAGCTTCCAATATTGCTATCAGTGTAATCACTTACATCTAGAAAATAATTTCCAGTATGAGATGCTGTATAAGATATTTTAGAGTCATCACTATCACTACCCCCATCATCATCGTAGGTAATAATATTCCCTTGGCTATCTCTTAAGTACAGGTATGGATCAATTGGTCCCGATTCAGTACAATCAAATTGATATGTATAACCCTGAACAAGAGAAACCTTGAACCAATCATAATCTGAAATAAAATCTATATTTGCATTTATTGATGAATCAATTGGGACAACACCTGAAGTATTTATATTGGCACTATAGTCATCTAATGCTGTTAAAGATTTAGCAGATATCAAATACTGGCCAATATCATTATCTCCATAATCACCTACATCTAGATAGTATATTCCAGTGCTACTAGCTGTATAAATTATTCTTGCATCATCACCGTCGCTTCCCCCATCATCATCATAAATAAGACTATTTCCTTGACTATCTCTTAAATAAAGATATGGATCAACTAAATTAGATTCCGTACAATCAAATTGATATGTATAGCCTTGAATTAGAGAAATTTTAAACCAGTCGCTATCTCCAGCAAAATCGAGCTCTGCAGATGTACTTCCATTAATTAATACGGCGCCAGATGTATAAACACTTGCACTATAATCATCTGTATTAAATTGTTTGGCTTCAACTTTATATTGACCTGTTTCATATAACCAATAATCAGCAATATCTAAATAATGATACCCTGTATATGTTGCTGTGTATCTAATCCTTGGATCGTCAGTAGTTCCATAATCATCTCCATATGCAAGCGAGAGACCATTGGTATCTCTTAAATACATATCTAAATCTAAACTATTCGATTCAGTTGCATCAAACTGATAGGTATTGCCTCTAGTAAGATAAACTTTGAACCAATCAATATCACCCACTGTCTCAATATTTCCATTAATAGATCCACCTAATGAGACTATTCCAGTAGTATTTACATCATCGCTAAAATCATCAACTATTAGTGCTTTTGCTTCAACCACATAAGAACCTGTATCGATACCCAAATAATCTGAAACATCTAAATAATAACAACCTGTATAGGATGCTGTATGTGTAATTCTTGGGTCATCAGAAGCTCCAACATTTTCTCCATAAGCAAGATAATATCCGTAATTATCTCTTAGATACATCTCCAAATCTAAGGAATAATCATGTTCGGTAGCGTCAAACTCATAAGTATTTCCACTAGTCAAATAAACACGAAACCAATCACTATCATAAAAGTTTCCAATATTACCGCTAATGGAACCACATATCGCTACAGATCCAGTTGTAAATGCATCGGCCCTATGGTCATCAAGAAACAATGTATTACTGTGGTCTAAAGATTTAAGCAAAAAAGATAAGTTATCTGAAACCATTTTATAATTACGAAGATGTATTTTTAAAATCTATATATTCGTAACAACTCAGGAATCTATGATAGACATTAAGAACAAAAGCCAAGAATTTCATATTTCCTCTTAAGTAAAATATCCAACCGCTCCAATAAACTAAACACAAGAGATTAGATTTGGAGCTATTCCACCAATGATCTGATCTTCTCAAAAAGTCAGAAAAGCAATCACAACACATGCCCTTGCCAAATCATATGGGAAGTTCATCCCTCCATCATGACTCACTTTAGGTAAGACCTGAGAAGAAGAAATACCAAATAAAAACAATGGCATTCAAGCCAAAAGTCAATGAAATTCCAATGATCTTGAATTTCATCCCCACATCATCTGACCCAGAATTTAATTTCACATCAGGCATCGTTTCTCTCCTTTGATTGATTTGAGGGATTTTCAAAAAATTCGAAGAATTCGTTTTGTTTGGCTTAAGTTCCTCGTTCTCTTACTTTCCTCTGCTCGACATTTTCTGAAGTTTTTTTACCATGCCAGTAATCTTCAAGCATGCCAATGGAACAAATATGAGAACTGAAAATAGTAAGGCTATTTGATAATCATCCACAACCTATAAACGCTCAACACCATTAGCAATAATATCTCCAAAGACAGGATCAGCAACTCCAAGCTCAGGCGATAGCTCCTTCATAAATCCTCTGACTTCATCCAAGTGTGTAGTGTATCTGTCGGATAAACCTTCGCAAAGGAATTTCCCGTGAACTTCAAAATATTAATCTACGCATTCAGGCTTCAACTTAAAACGAAGAACGTTCATGAATTTAGGTAATGTCATTTGGTTAATTAATATCCTTTGAAGAATGACATAAGTTTTGGTGGCTTCTGAAGAGAGGTCCATCTCGTTGGACTCTGCTGACAAAAGAAAACGCAGACCATCGAGAATTAACTAAAAAATTATGCGTGGAAATTTTTGAAAGGGAATTACCATTTATCTATTCGGATTTCAAAAAAGTGCTGACCTACTTTTTATGAGTTAGGGAGTAAAGACATAGGTTTCGACGACTGTCCACTTCTCTCTCTGGAGCTTAATCGGGAAATAGCTTTGAGCACAGATACTTGATTTAGCAATGAAACAATAAAAGTAAATTCTCTAAAACTTAAGTTCGGTTGAGGTAAGGCTAATCATTTCGGCTTCTTTCGCCCTCGTCTCTGAGCATTGGGAATGGAGTAAGACAAAATTGCTTGATTGAACACAACTTAAAATGTTCCTCAAAAAAGGGGAGGAAAGCTCTTGCTTCAATCTTCATGTTGTTAATTAGTTGGCCTGTTGAATTAGATCAATTTGTCGAAGGCAATAATGTAAAAAGTATTTCTGCAATTATTGGTTCGACGGTGACAGCCATATTGTTTTTATTTGATTTGGGTTTAAAAGGTTCTTACACCGGCGTTGTTCTGATAATTAGCGTATTTTAATATTCGCGGGTAGTTTCCAAGCTTGTAAAAAACTACTTAAAATCACACGAACTTTCGTTAATGCATATGATTAAATTAAACGCCTACTAGTCGCATAGATAATAATTAGAATTACTACTCCTGTTAATGCTGCAATCTACTACTACCACTCTGATCAGGACGACGGTATAGGGCTCCCTTCAAAAAAGGTAATCATAGCCAATATATAGAAATCACTACGTCTGGTAGAGAGCAAAAATTCAAAGGACAAGGAGAAGATCAATAATCTTGGCCTATATCTTATTTATTCCCAGAAGTCCAAATGTATTGCTTAGAGTGGAATTGGATGAAACATTTTCTACTCGCACATTTACAAAAGCTAAAAATTTGAGGCTTATGGAATCCGTCCATGAGCCTGAAGCTCTTCCGTAAATCCAAAACCTAGTGGACTGATAAGACGGTCAGGGAACAGTACACCATTCAAGTGATCATTTTCATGCTGAGCGACTCGTGCTTGGAAATCTTGCAACTCTTCTGAGTGGAAAGCACCTTCTCGATCTTGCCATTTTATCTGAATACGTTTCCAACGATTCACCTGACCGCGCAAACCAGGAACACTAAGGCAACCCTCCCAACCAGTGATTAAATCATTTCCAATTGATTTGATGACAGGATTGATAAGTACACGCTCTGGCAAAGGATCTGCATCAGGGTATCGAGGGTTATGGTCCATGCCAATCACGAAAATCCTCCAGGGTTCATTGATCTGCGGTGACGCTAGACCTGCTCCAGAACAATACAATTTTGTATCGAACAGATCGTCTATTATCTGCTGTAGACGTTGACTGCCGAACCAGGAATCAGGGACCTTTGCCGCGCATGTGCGCAATGCTGGATCCCCAATTCGAAGAACATTCCTAATCCCCATATACCAATCATGATGTCATTAATAGCTTACATCGACCCAACGCAGGAGAATGGCATTTGTTTAAAAAATGACTGATCTAACAGAAGACCCCCAATTTTATTTGAATATTTTTGAGACCTTGAAAAAGGTGACTTCATGAAGAACCACTCTAAGAGGAGTATCCAGAATCGTAGATTCAAAGCTCAGTTGACAGTCGATCTATCTTGGGGTAATTGGCCAGCATTTTTATGGATCAAATTACTGATTCAACAACTACAGTCTTGGATCCAAAGACAACAAAAAGAAAATATCCAGAAGCAAGGATAAAAGTTCTTGATGACAATTTTAATTCGTTTGAACATGTAGCAAATTGTCTTGTGCTAATTATCCCAGGAATGAGTAAAAAAAGATCTTGGGAACTTGCTGTCGAAGTAGATAGAGAGGGGGCTGCAGAAGTTTGGAGGGGCCCCCTTGAACAGGCAGAGCTATATCATCATCAGCTGGTCAGTAAAGGATTAACAATGGCACCAATTGAAAAAACATAAAATTTCTTATCCATATAGAAATTATCAGGAAAACAATGAAAAACTTCTTTTCTTTTTTTCTTTGTCTTCTTTTATTTATTTGCCCTCTTGCCGCTCAAGTAGATCATGTCGAGCCAATTCCTCAAGAGGAAATTATTGAAGCACCTTCACCTGATCCAATGTCGAATTAGGCAATTAGATATTTACAAGTTGAGGACATGTATCAAGGCACTCTTAGTTGGCAAGGCAACCAAGCTTCTACCAAATTTAATTACAATATGAAAAAAAAAGATGGCAATATTCGCAGTTATTGTTCTCATTGGATTTGTCCTGTCTTGGTACTTCCGGAGCTGGGGAGTTTTCACTCGGATTCTTGGCTATGGGGTAATTCTTACCGCAATTCCTTTAGGACTGAAATTTGCTTCGGCAGCTGGTTTAAATCCAATAGCAGTTTTCTTTATTTACCTGACTGTCTTTTGGATTGTTTATTTCTTTATTTACAGAAGGAACCGTTAAATATCCAAAACTCTTTAGGGTGAGTTAATTAGTAATTTATTTTTGAATGCCTAGTCCTTTTTTTGCAGTACCGCTCAATATGGGAACAGGTACTTGGATTGTGACGATTGTTGCTGGTTTAAGTTTTATCGTGATGTTTGGTATTGCCTCTGCCTTTGGCGACTTCCAAGGCTTGATTAATACAACATTAGAAAACGATTCAAATTCTAGAGAAAGAAGGAAGAGACAATAGCCAATCGCACCAAGGAATAGTACAAAAGCAATAAGGTTAGGAACTATTCCACTAATTTTTTTGAGCTATTGCAAATAGAATCATTTTTATTGGTGTGGAGGTACTTTTTCTCCTCGTCTAACTTTTGCTTTTCTGGTTTGATCGAAATAAATAACCACCCACAAAAAAATGCTAATCTAATCAAGTTAAGAATAATCTCATCTATTGTTTCAAACTCATCAATAACTCCATTTGTATTTTATCGACTACGATTTATCATATTTAAATTTGAGTCTAAAAAAGCAATTTCTTAGTCTTGCTCATTTTCTTCGTTGTTGAATTTGAAACAACATTCTTCTGTCATTCCTCTTCAGTTTATTGCTGAAATAACGGACTTCTAAAATGGATACATAACTTATCTAGAAATAGCAATTCTTTTTTCTCTTTGCTTCTCCCACCGATTATTTGGATAAAAACAATTAATAAGAGTTCCTCAATCAGATTGATAGAAAACAACGTTGATTCGAGATTATTTTGATGTGGCGGCCCCTATATGAAGGCTTTAACTTTCAGGCGGTGGCTATTGCTTAGTAACGTGCGTAAAAAACAAACAAAAGTAAACCAATTAATTCACCAAGGTCAAATTTGGATTTTTTCTTCGTTACGGTTTGAGAAGCAGTCATTTATTTTTGATCTTCAAATAAAGTCGTTTCCATCACCCATTTACCAAAGAGAAGCTCCACCAGAAATGAGCATTATTCCAAACATTACTTCGTGATAGAGAGTGAACAAACAACTGACCAATTATATAAAACCTAACTAATTTCCCAAAAATCTGTTGTAGCAAAAGTATTCAGCGATACTAGAAAACCCTCTTTTTAGGGAGGGTTTGCCAGCCTTAATAGTTACTCAAAGCTCCTAATCTAAGATTGAAGAGGGTTATGCCTGGTAAGTAGGAAATGCAAGGCTAACCATGAGTTTTTGTTTACCCAAAAAAGTGCAGACCAAATGAACTTTTAATGAGTTAAAGAGCTAAGGGACAGGATTTCGACAACTGTCCCCTTCTCTGACTAGAGCTTGAACGCAACACAGCCTTGAACCCAGTTACTCGCTCTTGCTTTTGTAATTGTAAAAGCAAATTCTTTGAAACTGAAGTTCGGTTGAGGTAGGGCTTTCCAATCTTTGCTTAACCTCTTGTTCGTATGTGGAAACTATTTCTCTTACTTCCTCTCCATGCACAAATTTAATTTCACCTGTATCGACATTTGCGACTTGAAAAAGTGTGGGAGCAAGTGGATCTCTTGCACCTCCAACAAATGAGAGAACTTTGCAAATTTCATCCTCACCAACTAAAACGGTATCTCTGGATTTGACCTTGAGAAATACAGGCTCTTCTTCTATTTCGTGAATCATTCGTTGCTATCAGAAAAATTTGTAAGGCAACTACCCATTTTACTTTTTGCCCAGTTATGTTCTTTGAGTAATGACTCGGCAAGCTCTTTCATGGATTCCAAAGCATCTTCAATATTATCAATTCTTTTTGAGAAAGGTTGACTGAATTTTTTCCCATAACAGAAATTACTAATTATTAATTACTCACTACAAGTCAGTCGAAGTGCTGTATTTCATATATACCCAAAAAAATAGAGGGCAGTTAGCCCCCTAAAAAATCGACTGTCAACCGAGATATAAATCTACCAATCGGGATAATCCCCTTGAACTGGTTCCTCGTAGAAATCACCTTTTTTTATACCAGCAAAATATTCAGTTAAAAATTCTTCCTGGTTGGCTTGGTCTTCCAACTTAAGCGTCAGTTTTTTTATTTGCTCAGTTTTTGTTTCTTGGTTTGTTTTGTCTTTTGAATAAGACCAGCCACCTTCACCCCAACCCCATGAAAGAGATGGACTTCCAATAACTGAAACAGCAAAAACCAATGAAATAACCTTTTTCTTAATGAGTTACTCCGCCATCAATGATGGTGATATTGGTATCTGTTGAATTTGCCCAACGTAATTTGCTTAGTTCTTGATATTCCGAACTATGGAAAGCATCAAGTGCTGCTTGCTTTGATGGGAACTCAATAATCACACCTAATTTTCCACCTTTCCCTTCAACAGTTTCAGCCTCCATATCTTTTGCATAAACTGAACCACCTACTGATTGAACCCATCGTTGAAAGGCTTCAACATATTCAGCAAAAGCTGGACTCGTAACTGTTGTAGTAACAAGCCAAAGACCCTTAGCCATCAAAAAAAATCAATTCCAAAGAGTTTCACATACACCATCTACTTTGTATAGAAATATTAGAGAACCCAATAACTTCCCTTACTTCATCTGAATTTTGAGTTTAGCTTTGATCTCATTCCTGACACATATCTACCACAAACAGCTATGCCTGGCCAAAGCTATTAACAAAACAGGATGGGAAACCTGTTTCTGACTGAATATTTAATAACTAATTTTAGAGTGACTAGCTAAAAATTCAATATATTTTTTCAATGTATAGCCATGACAATCACAAGGGTACTTAGCTTGTAGACCTAAAGCGTCATCTTGACCTCTAAATCTTCGACAATTGCAAACAAGATCAATATTTGTTCCAGATTCAAACTCTTTCACTCTTGCTTCAAACCACTTTTTAGCTGCTTTTGGAATAATTCCATCTTCATGCCAACTCTGCCAAACCAAATTATCAAACATTTTAATTCCCTCTTCTCTTACAACTCCATCGATTCTATCGAAGGGGTTTCTTACAGGACATTTTGGTTCATTAATAAAGAATCTCTTTGATGAGTTTGGACCATGGATCCATGAACGCTTCTCCATGGAACCAAACACCTCTATTTGGTCAAAATATTTCTTTGGATGGACTTCAGGTTCACACATAATGGAAAGACTAGCGAATCACTAGCCCTAAATATTCTCTACATTTTTTTTCGATTACGTAGTTTTAATTGGTGGTGGCTGGTGATACTGTTTCCAAATTGGCGGCCATAAATGGAGAGTAGGCGCCCTCCATTATTTGCAGTTGCACGATTCAAGCTGTTTATATTTTGTAGTTTTTTTTTTCTAGTGAAATTAGAAAGCTCTTATATGGACTGTGAGATCTATCTCTTGTCCTATTGCCGCATAACTTATAGATAATTGAAAGCCTTCCAATGATAATTTGGAAGCAGTTAGCAGTTGGTCCTAAAAATCAATAAATTGGCAGCTTTACTCTCGTCGAAATCAAACGGCCTATTAGAGAACATATAAAAAAGAGCGTCTAGTCCACTTTTTTATTGCTTTCCCTCTGTAATACGGAAGTTCCAATCTGTATGTGAAGCTCGAATAGCTTTTTAACCTTTGATACCCATCAGATTCATAGCATTTGATAGCTGCATCCTTACCCTTTGGATGTCTTGCAATAACTGTTATATAACCACCATCTTCTATTTTATTACCTTCTAGAATATTTGTATTTCGATCAAGCACCAGGGTAGTAAATCCACATTCTTTTGAGAATTCATTAATGCTTTAGAAATACTCTTTAGCTGCCTCTCTATTTTTTGTCGTCCCTGTAATGACTGCATGACCCGCAGTTCCAGATTTAGGAAGTTGTGAACATACTAATAGACCTATTGCAGAAGTACCAATTCCAACAATCGCAGTTATTTTCATATTGAATTTTTTAAAATCTTTTTGAGGTTAACTGGTAGCTAATTAACTGCCTAACCAATAATTGTTCTTGCCAACTCAGATGGTACTCGAGGCTATCTAATAATAAAGAGATATGAGCTAGCCATTGATTTTAAAAAATGCTTATATGTCTAATGAGAACTAACAATCACTTTTACTTCGACAAAGAATTTTTATTTATGGATTTTAAAAAAGCACTAAATCTTAACAGCTATGAATGGTGGAGAAACCATAGAAGAGTAGTTACTTTTGGTGGATTCTTAGTTCTATTCGGATGTTGGTTCAATCCTGTTATTCAAGAATCAAGGAATAAGAATTCCTGCATACGTACTTATTCAGAGCTATATACCGTGCCTGAAGTTCTTGAAAAATTTAATGCTAAACAATTAGAAGAATTTGGACTCGATACAAAGGATTTTGCCAAGGCTTTGGCATATCAAACTTGTACGAGTCAAAAAGCTATTGGCAAATAAATAAAATAAAAACAATCCTAAAAGCTGTTGAATCTCTCCACTTGTTATTGGGCGTAGTTCAAATAATAATGTTTATTTTTTCTGTTAATACCATTGACCCCAGTCTCATCAGAAACATTGTTATTTGTGAGAGGCTTTGCTGAAGTTGCTGCAGGTCAGTCAAAAATAAAATCAAATCTTTGCTTATGAGTGTTTTTTTAAAAGGTTATCTAAAAAGTGTTTTTAAACTGCTTTTTCTCTTCTTGTTGTTAATTCTGCAAAAGTAGCAGTTTTCCTTTTTAGGAATGGTGAAGGGAGTGAATAGTCTCATAAAGACCTCCTCTTGCTGCATCTTTGATTTACTCCTTCTGCTTTTAATCAGGGAGTGGGAAAGCCCTACCTCAACCGAACATCAGGACTTAACAAGTTTTTTTTATTGTAGACAGATATTGATGATGTGATACAAAGCATCATCAAACTAGATCGGGGGACGGTAGTCGAAATCCCAGTCCCCTCTTCGCTAATTCATAAAAAGTTCATCAGGTCTGCACTTTTTTTGTAATCAAAACCATTAGTTAACCCTTCAACGTGGGGGGTTCTTTATCAGTAATCGTTTAGTATTAAAAAAATGGACATGAATCCTTTCAAGCCTTTACTCCAACATTGTGAAGAGTTCTACGTAAAAGTACTTTCAATGAAAGAGTCATTAAATAATTTCTATTTAAAACTACGATTAAGCAAAGCTAACGCCAACGCTTAAAATCATGTACGGAATAAACGAAGCAACAATCATTGCCAGCGTGGCTATTCCTGCGGGTCTGTTCATTGGTTTTTCAACTATCCTTGTTAACAGACTTCGCCAGTGCATGTAATGACCACATCTACTCCAGTTCAACCAAAGAATAAATCATGGTTCGGACTAGGTGAGTTTATTGGTAGAATTCTGTTTGATCTTTATGCTCGTTACTAAGCAATAGACCACCACCAAACATTGGTAGGTCTTACTCCATAGATTTTGCAATCTTGCTCCATGTCCAGCCGTAACATCTACATTTGTTAATCCTGGTTCTATTGATACTTAACGCCCAGAGAAAGAGTATTACAGGAGCAACAGTGCGACACAAAGCCACACTAATTCGTATGTAAAGTCATTCATTTTAATTTTTAAAATTCTTGGCTAACGTCGAGTGAAAACCAATAACTTCTGCGCCTACGTCTAACAGATTTTATATATGAAAATAAAAACGATTCTAAAAAACTCTTGGATCTCTTCAAATTGTATTGGGTGTAATACTGATCCCTATGTTGATTTTCTCAGTTGATACAATTGCCCCATCAGTCTCAGCTAAACAATGTTATTTATGTGAGACTTTGTCGATATTGTCGCTGCAAGCAATATAGGTATTGGATTTTTATTGATAGTTGCAAGTTCCATAAGAGAACATGAATCTGCTCGGAAAGTTTATTAGGTGAGACGAGCTTAATGTTTTGCTTATGGATTCATTTACCACCATTACATTGAATAATCGCCACGACTGCAGAATTATATTTCTGACCTAGCTTTTCCATACAATAAATTTCCGCTGTGGTTTTAATAGCTACTGGCACTTGAGTTAGAGCTAATAACATCAGTGCAAATCCCGTTCCTGGTGCATGAATATTTAATTTAAAACCACTCATCCATGTTCTTTTAGGCATGCGTATCAATCATTTACTCTTTTTTTATAGCTATGCCTGGGCGATAGTTAATGCTTGTATTAATTTTTACCTTTATCAAAATCAAAGTCATGAAAGCAGGATGAATTAACTCAACAATCATTTTTTAAGTTAAAAATATCCTGCAAAATAAATTCACAATGGCCTCTAACTTTTATATCGTTCATCACGAATTCAGAGCTGGTACTTCCGCCAAGTGGTGGGAAACTGCTTATGCAGCAATGGCTCCTGGTGGAGGATGGGATGAAGCTGTAGCAGCCAACAAAGAAAAAGGGTTTTTCAACCATTCAGCTAATGCTATTACTGCAAATGGTCCTATCTACTGTATTTGGGAAACAAAAGAAGGGATTTCTATAGAAAAATTCCAGGAATTCATTGATGGTCCTACAGGGCCTGGTTTTGGACTGAGTGCATTAATGAATATCTGCAAGCCAATAGACACAACATTAATGAACGGACAAACTCCATACCCAAGAGTTTTTTCCTAAACCTGTCAAAATAAAAAAGCTCGACAGCCGATTTCTATCGGAACCTTGGGACTGACTCAGGTCAGTCCGTTCTTATTTACTAGCCAAGTTAACAATTGAGTTCGAAACCCCACATTAGAAATATCAAACCTAGGGCCATAGTCACAATTGGAGAATAAGGATATCGACTCATTTGATATTTAGTAGGCCAAGGTGACCAAGAGAAAACCCTTTCTTCTCTATTTATATTTTTCTGCTTTGAAGATTTTGGTGGTAATCCAAATACTTTTCTTCTCTTTGCTTCTCCCATCGATTATTTAGATAAAAACAAAAATAATAAGAGTTCTTCAATTAATTTGATGAAAAAATTCTTTTTTCGAGATTATGAGGCGTTCTCGTTTGAGGTTTTAGCCTTCAGGCGATAGTCTTTGGTTTAGTTTTTATCCTTTGATTGATTAGAGGCCTTCTCAAGAAACTCCACAAACTCTTTTTGTTTAGCAGTAAGTTTCTCTTGTTCTTGATCTTCTTGCTCCCACGCTTGAAATTGAAAATAAAATATTGCTGCTAACGCTACGAAAATCAAAAGAAGTCCAGTCCAACCCCAAAATTTATGTTCAGTAAAAAGATTGGTCAAGGATGACTGTTCTACATATCTTGCATCCATCTCGCTTTGAATACGCCCAATCCATGGGTCAGCAGTAATTATAAAATTTCCAATTAAATTACTCATAGCTGCTACATTCGGTTGAAAAAAGTTAGAGTTGCCCCAAGTGCGAAATAAACAAAGCAGCAAATGTTATTTTTCCCGAGATTAGAAAAGGAAGGAACTTAAAAGCCTTCTTTTCGAATGCTGTTTTATTTGTTGAAGTCATACAAGAAAGAAGACCCTAAGGAAGAAAATTCTTTATGAGAAAAGGGAAGAAATCTCGAAACTTTCGATCCTCAAATTTGAACTTTACTCGCAACAGTTCAATAAAAGTCGTTACTCGATCTAGCGAAAGTAGAGACTGCTATGCAATAGAGTCCCAATTCTAACTAATGGTGTTTCGCATAACACAACTAATACAACAATCATAGAGAGTAATTATATAAATCATGGATCGGTTGATGTAGGGGTTTCCAATCTTTGCTTGTTTTATAGCCTGATTTCACCTAAATAAATGAATGGGGACAAACCCATCAAGACATAATTGACTTTATATAGTTCGAGTCGATTAATAACCCCTTTAGTTATTGGAATTTCTAGAGGGGTTTCTTGTTGGTTATTGGTACTGCTGAATTTGATCGTAAAGAGAGGAAGGCCTTTTGATTGTTGTCCGATATTCGCAAACTATGTCAGTAACTTCTTGACGATGAATCCAGCGGATTTCGACAGAATCTACGTTAGCGATTTGAGAGAGTGAGGGTGCATCAGGATCACGAGAGCCGCCAACAAAAGTAAGAACTTTTCCAATTTGGTCCTTTTCATATAGAACAGTGTCACCCGGTCTGACGTTTAAAAATAGATACTCATCCATAATTACATTTTGTCCAAATTCATCAACCAAGAGAAGTATCCTTTTAGACCAATTTTAAATTCGTTGGTATTGACCTTATTGTTTAACTCTTTCAATTTTATTTCCTTGTCATTCGATACGTGATGTAGAAAAACAATCCAAGTATTGCAAGATTTGCTATGGCATATGTGATTGCTATTACCATTAGCTATCAGCCTTATTTTTTCTAAGAAAATAAACCCAAGTAAAAAAGCCAATTAATAAGGTCGCATCAAGCGCAAGATGCCAAGGGGTTAAAAGGTTATAGACAAGTTCGTTCATTATTAGTTATCTATATCAATGAAAACTCGTGTGACTTTAATTAGTTTTTTACAAGCTTGAAAACTACCTGCCAAGGTCAAAAGCACCGCAATTATTAGAACAACTCCAGTGTAATAACCTTTTAAACCCAAACCATACAAAAACAATAAGGCTGTCACCGTCCAACCAATAATTGTAGAAATACCTTTTTCATTCTTTCCTTCAAAAAATTGATCTAGTCCAACAGGCCAACCAATTATCAACATGAGTATTGAAGCAAGAGCCTTTTTCTCTTTTTTTCTGAGCATTTTTATAAGAGTTTTAAACCATATTGCCTGTTTTTTTTAAGCCCTACAACTGATAGGCGAGCCTACAGAAATGAGTAAAATTAAACGATAAAAGAAAAGCTTTGAAAACAAGTATTTATAAACAGTGTAGGAAATCATTGGCTCATATTATTTATCCAAGGTGAGATGACTAATCTTTAGTTGGTAGCGAAATAACCTTGTCGAACTAGTTCATCAAATACAATTGCACGTTTTGCTTTTTTATCAATCAATTGTGGCGAGCACTTATATAAAACATCCGCTAAACAAGTGATCCAAGCACTGCCTTCGCAAACATGTGCAGCCTGGCAAATGTGTTTCGATGAAATTTTTAGACAATCTTGAGTACGAGAAACTTTAATACTTTCTATCTGAGTATCTAGCTCTATCTCCAGCATCTGTAATTCATCCTTTGTCATCTCTGAGCCTGATGAATAGCATTCAAGTAATAATTGATAATTCATTTATTTTTTTCTTCTCTGTTTTCTGCTCAAAGCCATCCTTAAAATCAGAGCCTGATTTGTTTAACCAAGCGAATAATGATGCTTTTGGAAGCCCTATTAAGAGAGCTACTAGCCATTGAGAAGTATCTTCTATTAAGTAATTTTAAACTCTACCGACTGAAGTAATACTTTCTTTCATTACTATAAATTTACTAGGAAGTAGTACTTGAGTAAATGCCGAGGTGTTAAAAGCAAAGGGAATCAAGTAGAACAGATTAATACGAATAGGAGGTTTATGAAACTAAGAACTCCACTTTCTATGATCAAAAATGCACTAAATGATATTCGAGTAATGCATGATTTTAATTACGAAATCCCAGCTGAAACTAGAGAGGAGTTTTGGGAAGAAGAATATGAAATCCATCCAACTTCGTCAACATGTAAAGTTTATGACGACTAATAAAAAAAAGATTTAATGGATCCTTTCGATCCTGCTCTTCAAAGTACAGCTGTAACAGGAGTTAAGCCTTTATTAACTCTGGCAATTTTTGCTGGAGTAGGCTCTTTTTTCCTTGGAGCACTTGTCACTGCTATCAGAAGAGGAATGAAAGAAGACGGTTGGTTCAAGTTCAACAAAGAACAAAAAGAGCAAGACTAAGCAATTTCATTTTTAAGTCTAAAATCTGAACAAAACAAAATGTAGCAGCTGTTAAATAAACTTATGCTCTCCTTTTTAATAGAGCAATACCTTCTTAAAAGAGCCAAATAGTTAATCTCCTTTTTTATTATACTCACCTGAATAAGTTTGAGTCCCTATATCTGGTGGTGGATTATTACCAAAGTCATCAACCAAAGCATCTGCTTCGCTGGTGAATAATTTGCTGAACCATTGCTTGGTTGCAATGATGGCAGTCCAAATTTTGTCTCTTTTTCTACTCATGAAAATATTCTTTTTATAGTTTCTTCATTATAAGACAGATGTTTTTTCTTATTCTCACCTGTTCCAACAGGGTTTAAAAATAGATTAAGAGACAGGGCACGGTAGGTAGAAAAAATATGTGCCTGTCTCAAAGGGGGCGACAAAAATCTCGTCCCCTTCTTTATGTCTTTTTTTCTTTGAATTAGTAAAAAGCAAACTTGCCAATAATGAGTTCTTCGCGCTAACTAGATATGAAATATCTATCCATTATCTGCTATGAGATTTGCAGTCACAATGGTTAATTCAAAAGGAAAGACACACGAAGAGACCGTCATTGCCAACAATAAACAATAGGCAATGTGGCAGGCACAGGATTGCAATCCATTCTCAAAAATTATTGAAGCCAATTGGGTTTACAATTAAGAGAATTCCTTAAAGGAAATCTTCCTCGCATGTTGAATCATTCAACCATGTCGACATGATCAAAAACAGCTAGAGAATCTTTTAATGACTTTAACTTTTTAATTTTATTTGTTATGGTATGCCATACGTTCGTCTGGTTATAACTGGACGCATTACATGGAAATAGGGAACGGGATTTCCATTAACAGATAAGGGTTATGAACAACCTAGCTTTAACTAAAAAGCGTATTGAGAAAGCAGAAAGGCTTCACGCCGCTCAACTTGTCGCGACGCAAAATGGAATGCTTATTTCTTATAGGCGTTCTGCTTTTGAAGAAAGGCAAAAACAAGCTCGTAGAGAAGTCGCAGCGATGGATTTTTAATTGAGAATCCATTGCTGAAAATGATAGCTAGGGGGCAATTAGCTCCCTTTTTTATTTACACCTCTAACCTTTATTACCCAATTCAGATAAGCATATATCCGATTTAGTGGATAAATAGATAGACCAAAAGCTATAAAGGCTCAAACTTTCATATCTAGGATTTTTTCTAGCCTCTCTTTTTGTTCTGTTAGAGAGAGTTCTTTGTGGGTGATATCTGTTTGTTTTATATAAAGTTGATTATTTGAGGCTTTATTTTCTTCTATATATTTTATAGAAAACAATCTTCGAGATCGAAGTATCTGATTGCCAAAAAAGTAAATTAGTTTGCTAAGTCCATGGAACATTCTTTCACTAAGAATTAAAATCAACAAGCCAACTCCTGCGAATGAGAAGAGAGCTCCTATCATTGCAATTGATGTTGACGTTGAAGCAAAATTAAAATAAAATTCCATTTTTTAAACTTAGAAAAATCAAGAAGGCCAGAGTAATTTTTTTTACTTAAAGATGAATAGTTTTAAACTCTAATTGGTAGACGTTGCTTCTTTCTTTACTCCTAATTGGTTAATCATATGAGGTGGAATCTTTGGGACATCAAATCTGCTTATTAATTTTGAAATTCTTTTTTTAATTGTTTTAGAAATAAAAGCCATAAATCTTTTAGTCGTGGTTATTTTAACGACACTCCAAGTACTTTCTATTCTCAGCTAACTGTTGAATTGTCATAAATTTATGGTGTGTCTTTTTGACTTTTTAGCATTTTTATAGATGAATGACACACATTACATTCTTAATAGCAGGGCTTTGTATCACAATATTGTTACCAGTGATGTTATTTATCTGAGCATTAGATACAAAAACGAAGGCTGATAGATATGAAAGTTATGCCTAGATTTAGAGTTTGATGAGTTTACTTTACTTTGTCCTACTGGATAATTCCTTTTGCCTTAAGCATTGGTGTATAGGGGCAATCATCTCTACTGAGCAATTCAAGTACTGAGGTTATAGAGCTTCTAGATCCATCTCTTAAAACTTTTTCTAAGTAGTCACATATTTCAAGAAGTTCAACTTCTGTAGGAGATTGTCTAGACATCTATCTGAAATCCTAAGTGATTAAAACTAACATATACTTAAATAAATTCTAACTATTTCTTCTTGTTGGAAATTGTCGTTGGGACTCCTTCGAGGAATATAAGAAAATAATGATCAATAGTAACCATATACCTCCTGCTAAAAAGAAAATAGGCGCATCATTAAACGACTCAACAGAAAAAATGCTTCTTGCAGTTGGTATTAAGCCCATAAAGACAAAGGTGATTCCTGAAAGGTAGGCAAGTTGAGATTTAGTCACGATTTAATCAGAAGTATTACTATCTGAGTCAATCTCCGATGAACTTTCTGCACTTACTAATTCCTTCTTCTCTTCTATTGACTCATCGTTTGGAGCTGACTCAGGATTTACAACCTCCTTTCTTTTGACAGAGGTATCATTAGAAACTTCTTTTACTCGTTTAATTCCAAAATCATCCTTACCAATAACAAAGAATGCTATGCCTAAGATAAAAAATGCTGCAATAGCTATTAATGGAAACATGTCATTTATAATTATGAGTTATGTATATATATATATATTGATTTTTAATTTCCTTACCCGCTGGGATTTAAATATTTATATTGATGTTCATTCGAAAGGCATATTAATTACTTTCATTACAATTCTATGTTAAAAAAATAGCGGAAATGCATCAATGAGTAAGTCAGAGCTTTTTTAGCATTTCATTAATTTGAGCTTAGAGACAATCAAATCAAAAACCTTTGGTTTCTCCTCATCGGATATAGATTGAACTTGAAAAAAGTCCTATTACAATAAAATGTCATACCAATATCTTTTTAATTTGTTGAGTTCCTGCTAATCGGATATTATCTCTTTTTCAAACATAATTGTAATTTCATTAGGTATTATTTTGTAGCCTTTTTACTTAAAAAAAGCTCTCGCTATACACACCACTTAATTCTTCAATCCATTTAAAATTATTCAAGTAATATTATTTTCAAAAAAAATTCATAAGAATAAACTTTATTTCAATGCCATTAGCTTTATTTTACTGCTTATCAATTATACTTTTTTTTGTGATATTTTTTACTTATACTTCAGCTTTTCTAGCAAAAAGGAAGCCAAAATTTATTCATAATATTCAGGTAGAAATGATCAAAACCCATTTAGAGCAGGCTTATAAATTAAATCCTTATCAAGACTCATTCCATAAATAATTAACTTTCTTAGGTCTACTAACTTGTCAATTTTAGAAATACTATGAAAAAGTTTTTTTTTCAATTCAAATAGATTAGACATTGATTTAATTCTTGCTATTTTTTACTTACTCTTAAAAAAAAAGGATTTTGTTTTATCTGATTTTACGCTACACCTACAAGCAATCAAAGTACCATTGAAAAGATTATTTTTTATCTCTAATTCGTATTCCCTTGCTTGACTTTTATTATCAGAATCTCTAGAGGAATTGAATTTTCAATCAGACTTCAATTATATGAATCAATTAATCAGAGAATCATTGCCAATTCCGACAGGCTGGCTAGTCTCACCGACCAGAGACTTATGTATGTTTTTTATTCGTGATCCGAAATCACTCTTGAGTTATCCAAGCGTGATGACTCAACTTTGGCACTGTACAGAAGAAGGAATACCTACCAAATTTAAAAGCACAAGAAGATTGGAATATAAAAATGCACTAGAAACATGGCATGAGCTTCAATCGGACGGTTGGCAATTAATAGAACGTCAAATCAATGATGATGCTGCCTAATTCTTCACTTTTCATTTATTCCATCAACACTTTTCGGCTGACTTGTCTGCAAAATTAATTTCTAGACTTTGCTGCTTTTTCGGCATATTAAAATTTATCTACATGAACAATTTCTTTGATATCCATCCCTCCAATGAAACAAGAAACCTCGACTTTCATTGTTGACCCCCTCATGGTTAGGAATAAAGGGTTCATTTTTAAGAATTATCCATATGAAAACTTATTTAACAATCTCAAGCAAAAGCAATAAATGGGTTAAAGGCTGTGTTGCGTTCAACAAGCTCAAGCTAGATCAGGGGACAGTTGGTGAAATCCTGTCGTCTCTTCGCAAAACATCCTCACTAAGTTTTTGAAACCCATCCTCAGAGTGGCGTTTCTTTTGACTATTTATAAGCAACCCTCTTCTCAAGGGAGAAAGTAAACCACTACATCAACCGAAATGCAGGATTAAATATTTTTTTTCTTAGACTTTTATATTTGTGTCTATCCGAATTTCTACTAATCAGAGTTAAGGGGCTGTACTAGGTAGCAGTTCCCTCTCCTCGCAATATCGAGGATGGGGCGGAATGTTAAAACTATTCACTTCAAAAATTGAGCAAACCCCCTTTTGGGCTCATTAGATGGTTTTTTTTATTTATGGAGTACTTTTGCTACAACAGAAGCTTGGAAAATTAGTTAGGTTCACAAAGATTGCTTATTGGTTTGTTCACTCCCTATCACGCAATAGTTTTTGGAATAATGCTCATTTCCGGTGGAGCTGTACTGTGGCAAATGGGTGATGTAAACGACTTTATTAAAGATTAAAAATAATGACTGACTCGCAACCCAAAACAAAAAAAAAATACAGGTTCAACTTCGGTGAATTAATCGGTCAACTTTTGTTCGATTTTTACGCTCGTTATTAAGCTGTAGTATATCGTCTAACAGTTGTAGGTCTCTTACCATAAGATTAAGAGGAGAAAATTTACTCCTATTATTATTTTCTGTAAATCCTTTCAAGCTGATTTTATTCTTAGGTTTGAACTTTTTTATCCGATGAATTGTTTTGTCTAACAATTGGAATGATCCACCATGCCTGTAGACCGTTAAAAATAAGTCCGAAAATTATTAGATCAACTATTCCAGGCTGCATTTTTCACTAGATTGTAGTCATGTAAGCAAGTAGTCCAACGGGATTAAAAAGCAAAGTAGCAATCGTAAAGCGAACGAATTTACCTTTCCCAGAGTATCTTGAATAATCACTATAGTGCTTTGTTTTGTTCCACTCGGACCAATTCTTTGGACTGTTATTAGAAGATGCCATTGTTAGCTAAGTGAATAAGGTAGTACCAAATTCATAAGCACTAATGAATAGAAGTAGTGCAGGAAGATTCCAGAGAAAGATAAGTTTTGCAGCAGTTGTTTTATTTATTGCAAACATGCCTTTAGTTTGTTCTGACAATTTTAAAAGGAAGGAAAAACAAAGGTAGCACTCAATAGGAGTAGGACGGTTGAGGTAGGGCTAACCAGTTCGGGCTATTCATACTTATTAGAGTGATCAATTGATCTAATCATTGGATCAATATCTCTCTGATTAGTTGCTGTCGTTGGTGTTTGAGACTTATTTCTGTTGATTATTAGAAGAAGCCGTACCCGACCGTATCTTTGATTAACTAATTTAATACTTTATGTTTATCACATCAAAGAAATTTCAGTAATGACAACTTCTACCAACACAGCTTCATCTCAAGTTATCACTGAGTACGGCAAACAAAACATCTTTGGCCGCGAAACACAGCCTCAGCTTGTAGAGGACTACACCAGCTATCCAGAAGAAGCAGAAAAGACAAATGGCCGTTGGGCAATGATCGGCATGGTCAGCCTTTTAGTCTCTTACTTCTCAACCGGGCAAATCGTCCCAGGAATCTTTTGAGTTCTGAATCACCTTCAGCATCTGGCAACTATGTCAATGTAGTTGAGAAGTTCAAACCAGAAGACGCTGAGAAAACGAATGGCCGTTGGGCAATGATCGGAATGATAGCTCTACTAGGTGCTTATTTCACAACAGGTCAAATCATTCCTGGAATTTTCTAAACCAACAACAACTAATAACAATGCAACCATCTAATAAAACAATCCTAGAAAGAAGCATCGGCAGACCAGCCATGATGGCATTCGTTCTACTAACAGGTATTTACCTAACAACCGGTCAACTTATCCCAGGTGTCGTTTGATGACTGCTCAGAACAATAGCAACAACAGCAGAAACATTGATCCTGAAAAGGTAACCGCTGAAAGACTTAACGGTTATGCAGCATTGTTTGGATGCATTGCTCTTGTAGGGGCTTATGCAACAACAGGTCAAATCATTCCAGGTTTCGTGTAATGAACAAATCAACTAATTATTGGAAAACAGCAGAGCAAATGAATGGTCGTCTAGCAATGATGGGTTTTTTTGCAGCTGTTATTAACTACGGAATAACAGGCTGGATCATCCCAGGGATTGTGTAGATCAAACTATCAAATCTTAAAAAGGCCTCTTCTCTGTCATTACGGAAGAAGCCTTTTTTTAGTGCGTTATAGATTATGAGTAACTAAAACCGGAGATATCTGCTTGTAAAACACTTCTTCTACAATTGTTTTAATTAGCAAAACTACAGAATAGTCATATAAAAGGAATTACCTGACCCCCCTAGTTGTTTAGATGAGTAATTAGCTAGCAACTAATATTACTTTCTTTCATAGGAGTCGAGTTTATATTGGATTCTAAATTTGCTCTTAGATTTCCCTAAAGTTTACTAAGAACTTTTTCCTTAGATTGAAATGGATATAACTTAATCCTTTTAATCTGATCTTTTTCCCAAACCCAGTAGACAGGATTTTTCTTTTGAGCTTTTTGCAGATCTTTTCTGTCTCTTAAACTAACTGGTATAAATTCATTTTCAGGATTAAATTTTTCATCTCTTACGGCTTGGTTTAGAACAATACTTCCTTCTTTATTAGAGATTGATCGATGATATGTTCCGACAGGAATTTGAAGTGCGCCCATGGCTCGATTTAAATAAATAATGTGATGAGGTTCCTCCCATTCAGGATTGATCAAAGTAAAAACACGACTACCTTCAATGACTAAATTGTGATCAATTTGATGTCGATGTACGTAATACTGTTCAAAATCGCCATCGTTTGGAGGTGAGATGGCATTGCCATGATGAATGACGACATCAGAGCCATTACATCCTTTTACTCCTGCATCGAAGAAAGATACTTGAGGTGTCTCACGGAAAACATGAGTAGGAACAAAATTTAAACGCATTTCAAATCCTCCTTTACTGTTGTGTTCAAGGTCAGTCAAAAACGAA
Organism: Prochlorococcus sp. MIT2308; assembly: GCF_059772345.1. Taxonomy (NCBI): domain Bacteria; kingdom Bacillati; phylum Cyanobacteriota; class Cyanophyceae; order Synechococcales; family Prochlorococcaceae; genus Prochlorococcus; species Prochlorococcus sp. MIT2308. Next base: position 563,492 of record NZ_CM186283.1, read on the forward strand.
ATCAAACCTATCCCTGTAAAGGAATTTAAATAATTGATCTAAAAATCGATTTTCAGTTGCTTCTCTTTTATTAGTTTTAATCCTGCAAAGGTCGCAGTTTTCCTTTTTGGGGATAGTGAAGGGAGTGAATAGTCTCATAAGACCTCCTTCTTCTTACACCTTTGTTCTACTTCTTCTTTTGGCCTGTAGGAAGTAGGAAAACACTACAGAAATGTAAATAAAAAGTTAAAGTAAGAGATTGGTTGACAGTCGATTTATTCTGAGGCCATTAGGCCCTCTTTTTTGTGCCAAACTCTACCTCTTAACAGTTGTAGGACTGCCGAAAGTGAGTTAAAACAAAGTTAGTCAGCATTAACTGATGATGGATATTAAAGAATATGATTGGATTTTTGTTTATAAGATTCGTGATTCAGGTGACGTAATTTATAAAGTCACTATTCCAGCAAAACGAAAACAAGATGCAGTTGACATATTTAATAGAGAACATCCAGATGGATTAATCTGTAGTGGTATCAGGAGAGGTGATTTTAAATTGATACCATTCAAGGAACTAACTTCACATGATCCTTGGGAAGAGATTGCTTCGTAATAAAGTAAATGCACGGTTGACAGTCGATTTGTTAGGGGAGCAAATGCTCCCTTTTTTTTATTCAAGCGTATGTTTCAACTAAGCCATTACGAAATAGTAACGGCAATTTTTCGATCAATAACATTAATCCTCTAATTTTTTACGTGGATTTACTTTGGATGAAAACAAAGACCTACTCTCAAGGGGGGTTCATTACATGCAAAGCAATCAAAAGATTCCTAGAAGTCCATATCGATGGAATTACTCAAAAGTGGGAAAAACTTTTATGGCTGTCAATAAAATTTTTAAGCCATAGACCACCTCCTATCTATTGTTGAACTTACTTCATAAATACTGGAGTGATCTCCCTCATGTCTCTCAGCAAGCGGTAGGAGTAGACAGGGTCGGGAAGATTACCTGGGGACATTATTCTTAGAGGTGAGAACTCAACTTTCTATTTACCAGTCGTTAGCTGTATTGCAACTAGCCTGGTTCTTACAGTCTTTTTTAATTTGTTCCGATCGTCCTAGTATCTGCCATAACTAAAGTGACTAATTAAAATAAATCTTTTTCCATAACCAATTTGATAAATAGGGAGTAATACTTTAGTAAAAACCGAGCTATATAAATTAGAAAAAGTCAATTAGAACAATGGTATCCGAATGGGAGGCTTATGAAACTAAAAACTCCGTTCTCTATCATAAAAAATGTGTTGAGTGATATTCAAGTGATGCATGATTTCAATTACGAAATTCCTACTGAAACAAGAGAAGAGTTTTTGGTAAATGAATGTGATCTACACCCAACAAACTCAACTAGTAAGACATATGAAGTGTAAACAAAATCATTTGTACATATCTTGGAGATCTAAAAACAGAGTCTCTTCATCAACAATCTGGTTCAGTCTTACGAACTGATGCCCCCCAAGATCATGAAGGGAAAGGTCGAGATTTCTGTCCTACAGATCTAGTAGCGACAGCATTAGGGACTTGTCTACTAACAGTAATGGGTATCAAAGCGAAAAAGGAAAGGTGGTCATTAGATGGTCTTAAACTAGAAGTTCACAAACAGATGTCTAAGCTTGGTCCCAGGAAAATCGATACTTTGATTATTAATATTTTCACCCCATCAAATCTGACCACTGATCAATTGAATGGATTAAAAAAAGAAATAAAAGATTGCCCTGTATTGAGGAATATTGAAAGTTCTACAAATATTAATCTTCTATGGACACAACAGTAAAGGAGGATTTGAAATGCGTTTAAATTTTGTTCCTACTCATGTTTTCCGTGAGACACCTCAAGTATCTTTCTTCGATGCAGGAGTAAAAGGATGTAATGGCTCTGATGTCGTCATTCATCATGGCAATGCCATCTCACCTCCAAACGATGGCGATTTTGAACAGTATTACGTACATCGACATCAAATTGATCACAATTTAGTCATTGAAGGTAGTCGTGTTTTTACTTTGATCAATCCTGAATGGGAGGAACCTCATCACATTATTTATTTAAATCGAGCCATGGGCGCACTTCAAATTCCTGTCGGAACATATCATCGATCAATCTCTAATAAAGAAGGAAGTATTGTTCTAAACCAAGCCGTAAGAGATGAAAAATTTAATCCTGAAAATGAATTTATACCAGTTAGTTTAAGAGACAGAAAAGATCTGCAAAAAGCTCAAAAGAAAAATCCTGTCTACTGGGTTTGGGAAAAAGATCAGATTAAAAGGATTAAGTTATATCCATTTCAATCTAAGGAAAAAGTTCTTAGTAAACTTTAGGGAAATCTAAGAGCAAATTTAGAATCCAATATAAACTCGACTCCTATGAAAGAAAGTAATATTAGTTGCTAGCTAATTACTCATCTAATTGAAGATCCATATTCATTTCTACTCCCGAAGCTATTAAAATCTATATGGACACCACTAAAGTATTTACTATTGTCGTTGCTTATTGCTATCGAAGTTAGAGGGAGGGAGACTCATCAGCAAAGTCCTTAAAAAAAAGAGTGATCTATTAAAGTCACACTAAGAAAAAGCATCTTTTATTATCTTCTTTTTACTAGATCAGAATGGGAGAAGCGAAAAGACGAAGAGAACTTGGTTTACCTCCAAAAGCCAAAAAAGAAAAGAAAACAAGAACTAACAAAAGTCAGTTCTCATGGTCACAATTTTCGATTAACAAATTAAAGAGTCAATACCCGGCTGCACCCTTTGTAACCACTGCTTTGGTTTTAATAGTTTTACAATGGGGTTTCTCGATAAATAGCTGAATACCTAAATGGAATTCTTTGATGAGTTCGAAATAATTGGTGGAATCATCCCAAATTTTATTGGTTTAGCGGTTTTCTGCGGTGTGGTTATTTATTTTGATCAAACTAGAAAAGCAAAAATCAGACGCGGAGAGAAAGTACCTCCTCATCAATAAATGATTCTCTTCGCTAAAGCTCAAATTATTGGTGGAATCGTTCCCAATCTGATTGCTTTTTTTTCCCTTGGAGCGATTGGATACTTTACTTCAACTGGGAAAAAGGCTGAGATGTTCCGCTGGAAAAATAAGAATTAAAAGGTATAGAAAATACCGATGGAGTTAGAAAAAGATTGCTGGTATTTACGGCGTTAGTCCTACTACTTTCAGGCGGTGTTCTATGGCTCGAAGGAGTGAGCAAAAGAAAACCTCCTTTCTAGGGGAGGCTCTCTAATTCTTAACCTGAGCTAGCAGTTGCTAGCAGAGCTAAGCCTTGACTTGATTATATTATTATAACCTTCCCTTCAAAATTTTTGCGAGAAAGGGAACTGCTATGCAGTACAGCCTCCGACTCTGATTAGTAGAAATTCCGATAACTACCAACGTGATAAAAATCTAAGAAAAAAAAATATTTAATCCTGAAGTTCGGTTGAGGTAGGGCTTTCCAATCTTTGCTTAACCTCTTGTTCGTATGTGGAAACTATTTCTCTTACTTCCTCTCCATGCACAAATTTAATTTCACCTGTATCGACATTTGCGACTTGAAAAAGTGTGGGAGCAAGTGGATCTCTTGCACCTCCAACAAATGAGAGAACTTTGCAAATTTCATCCTCACCAACTAAAACGGTATCTCTGGATTTGACCTTGAGAAATACAGGCTCTTCTTCTATTTCGTGAATCATTCGTTGCTATCAGAAAAATTTGTAAGGCAACTACCCATTTTACTTTTTGCCCAGTTATGTTCTTTGAGTAATGACTCGGCAAGCTCTTTCATGGATTCCAAAGCATCTTCAATATTATCAATTCTTTTTGAGAAAGGTTGACTGAATTTTTTCCCATAACAGAAATTACTAATTATTAATTACTCACTACAAGTCAGTCGAAGTGCTGTATTTCATATATACCCAAAAAAATAGAGGGCAGTTAGCCCCCTAAAAAATCGACTGTCAACCGAGATATAAATCTACCAATCGGGATAATCCCCTTGAACTGGTTCCTCGTAGAAATCACCTTTTTTTATACCAGCAAAATATTCAGTTAAAAATTCTTCCTGGTTGGCTTGGTCTTCCAACTTAAGCGTCAGTTTTTTTATTTGCTCAGTTTTTGTTTCTTGGTTTGTTTTGTCTTTTGAATAAGACCAGCCACCTTCACCCCAACCCCATGAAAGAGATGGACTTCCAATAACTGAAACAGCAAAAACCAATGAAATAACCTTTTTCTTAATGAGTTACTCCGCCATCAATGATGGTGATATTGGTATCTGTTGAATTTGCCCAACGTAATTTGCTTAGTTCTTGATATTCCGAACTATGGAAAGCATCAAGTGCTGCTTGCTTTGATGGGAACTCAATAATCACACCTAATTTTCCACCTTTCCCTTCAACAGTTTCAGCCTCCATATCTTTTGCATAAACTGAACCACCTACTGATTGAACCCATCGTTGAAAGGCTTCAACATATTCAGCAAAAGCTGGACTCGTAACTGTTGTAGTAACAAGCCAAAGACCCTTAGCCATCAAAAAAAATCAATTCCAAAGAGTTTCACATACACCATCTACTTTGTATAGAAATATTAGAGAACCCAATAACTTCCCTTACTTCATCTGAATTTTGAGTTTAGCTTTGATCTCATTCCTGACACATATCTACCACAAACAGCTATGCCTGGCCAAAGCTATTAACAAAACAGGATGGGAAACCTGTTTCTGACTGATCGAGAGAACGCTGAGCAATTAAAAGAAATCAAAGAATCATTATCAGCATTAGAAGGTGGGAGAATTTTAGATATTTGATAGTTAAGGCTGTGATGATTAATTCAAAGAGGTTATCTTTTTAAACACTATGCCAAACTTTATTTACTCTTGGTTGTAGGCCCTATAAAAGCAAGCATGATGGAAGAGTAAATCCATTAATAAATAGATGACTGAAGAATGCCAAGTGAGGTGGGAAGCAACCGAAGAACAAATTGAGACCATTATTATTCCTGCAATGAAAAATATTGCTCAACAATGCGCTGGATACGGGGAAAAGCTTCAATGTCCTTCTGCTTTTATTGCTGTAATGCTTAGAGATATTGCAGATGCCTTTGATGAAAAACCACCAGAAGGCGAAAGTAGTTGTGGGTGTTGCTAACAATCAGCTCAATATGTAATTGAAGTTTTACACTCCAGTAGAAATTAATTAGTAAAAGCGAAATCATGATGGAAATAACTTTTTAGTAGAAATGGTATTAATGAGATTGATAAAGACTGATAAGCGATTAGCCGAGCGTATACAGAAAAAATTAAATTTCAGCAACTATCAAATACTTTGCCTAAGTTGGGAAATTGGCTTAGTAATGGGTGTAGCTATAGCTATTCTCTTTTTTTTAAATCAGCGTGGCCAAAAACAATACGTTCAAATGGTTCGTACTCACTTACTTAGCAATTCCAATCTTTCTGATAATTACTGTATACGGATATTTAATTCTTAAGTAATTGGATTTTTTATTTTTATACCTAGCAGCTTAAGTTCTCTGGGTCATAACCTCTCTTCTTCATTTGATCTTTAATCCTGGTAATCCGACTTTCGCAATATCTTTTAGTTTCTTTATCCTCATTTAGATCAAGCTCTCTTATCCACTGATTGAGTTCGTTTTCCAAGCTTGACCAACGATCTCCATGTTCAGTATCAGGAATATTGATAATACTTCCATCTTTATTTCTTCTTTGATGCTTTCTTAGCGTTGGGAGAGCTAGAAGAAGATTGTCATATCTCTGCGTTATTAAATCTAGTTGAATCATTTTTGCCAATGTATTCTTAAAACCATCATGATATAGAGATGAACTTTGCAGATAAACGGGCAAGCATTATCGTTTTGGTGATCCAAAAGTGATCGATAATGAAAAGTATCGGTTTATACACATATGCTAAAAATGTTCAATATGAACTTTTCTTGGTTGAAATAAATAGCGATTATGTTTCACATTGAACATTTTTTTATTTTGCTGCGAACTCGTATTGGAAGGTTTGGAATAGCGCTACTTGCTGTTCCTGCAATTCAGCTCATAAGTGCTGCATTTTTTCCTGCACATGCAACTGAATCAAATTTCTCAGCTGCAGACAATACTTTGATTTTGACTTCATCGGCTTTGGTTTTGTTAATGACACCAGGCTTAGCTTTTTTTTATGGAGGCTTTACTCAAGCTAAAAATGTGCTCAACACAATGGCAATGAGCTTTGTCATGATGGGAATAGCTACTATTGTGTGGACATCAGTAGGTTTTAGTCTGGCCTTCTCGGATGGAGGAACCTCTAATGCTTTTATAGGTAATCCACTAACATATGCATTTTTTGAAAATCTTCCAAGCAATTGGGAGGGTCTTAAAATACCAGGAATGAGTTTTGCACTTTTCCAAGGTATGTTCGCAATAATTACTCCGGCTTTAATTTCAGGAGCATTGGTAGAAAGAATTAGTTTTCGTTTTTGGTGTTTATTCACGCCTATATGGATTTTATTTGTTTACGCACCTCTTGCTCACATGGTTTGGGGTGGTGGGTTACTTGGCAAAGATTTGGATTTTGCTGGAGGAACAGTTGTTCACATCAGTTCAGGAGTATCAGCTCTAGTACTCGCAGGATTAATAGGTTCACGTAGTAATTGGCCTAAAGGTATCAAGCCTCCCCACGACATTACTCAGATTCTTATAGGAACAGGTTTATTATGGTTTGGCTGGTTTGGATTTAATGGAGGAAGTCAACTAAGTGTTGGAGGTGCAGAACTTCCCTTTACTACAACTCATGTTTCAGCAGCAGCTGGATTGGTAACTTGGGCGTTGATTGAAACATTTAGAGATGGGAAAGCAACTGCGGTAGGAATGGCTACTGGAGCTGTTGCTGGCTTGGTAGGTATCACGCCAGCAGCTGGCTTCGTAAGTCCAGCTAGTGGAATTTTGATTGGTGCTATTACATCTTCTTTATGCTACATCTCAGTTAGGGTTAAAATTAAATTATCTTTTGACGACTCATTAGATACCTTTGCTGTCCACGGTGTCGGTGGAACTGTGGGAGCTCTCCTTACGGGATTATTTGCTAAACCAGAATTAATTTCATCTCATCCTGCTGGATTAGTTCTTGCAGAGCAAGGTCGTATTGGATTGGTTTTAGGACAATTTCAAGCAGTTTTAATTGCATATGGAATTGCCGCATTTGGAACTTTGATAATCGCTTTTTTATTGAAATCACTTGGCTGTAATTATAGAGTTGAAAAAGCCGAAGAAGATACTGGCTTAGATATTTCTGAGCATGGTGAAGAGGCTTATGTGGAGAGAACTGGTTCTCCTAACGCCATATATTAGAAAATCCAGGATCTTATTCCTTCCATGATTTTTGTTAACCCTCCTTAAAAAGAGGGTTTTCTTTTTGTTTTTTTCTTTTTAATTGAACAGCTTATTCATTTGGAGGATGAGAAAGTTGGCGAGAAATCTAACAATTAGGGCAAGTATTAATCCAGCAAGTAATAGTCGTTGGTTCATAAATATGCCCCGAAGCCTCTACTATTGGTTTTGTCTCTGGCTTGGTAAAGATGTCATATAAAAAATTTTCAGGTCTCTCAACCATAACGGTTGCTCTTTTTGGATCGTCTTTGCATTGGCCTATATAAAAAGTCTTCACACCCATTTCCTTGAACATTGCTTGTTGTTCAGGATCCTTCAAATGAGTGCAGTATTCTTCAAATGTATTGCTCAACTTGAAGTCTAAAACGGTGATTTCAGTTGTCATTAAATCCAAAATTTTTGAGCTTAAAGCACAGAGCCTATCTACTTTACTGTTGAAGAAATAACAAAAAGAAGCATGATTTAGTTATGAACTTTTCTGATAACTGGGCTAGGGTTTTTGTTGTGATTACTTTTCTTACTTTTGGAGAAGCTCAAATCATTGGTGGAATCGTTCCCAATCTCATTGCTTTTGTTCTATTCCTTGGAGCAATTGGATACTTTGCTTCAACCGGCAAAATGGCTGAGATGTTTGGCTGGAAAAATAAGAAATAACAGATATAAAAGTTATGGCTGGAGTTAAAAAGATTGCCGAAATTTATGGAGTATGTCCAATTACTGCTAGGCGGTGGTCCATGAGTCGAAGACTAAGCAAAAGAAAATATTGTTACTATTTTTAGCTAAAAATTCAATATATTTTTTCAATGTATAGCCATGACAATCACAAGGGTACTTAGCTTGTAGACCTAAAGCGTCATCTTGACCTCTAAATCTTCGACAATTGCAAACAAGATCAATATTTGTTCCAGATTCAAACTCTTTCACTCTTGCTTCAAACCACTTTTTAGCTGCTTTTGGAATAATTCCATCTTCATGCCAACTCTGCCAAACCAAATTATCAAACATTTTAATTCCCTCTTCTCTTACAACTCCATCGATTCTATCGAAGGGGTTTCTTACAGGACATTTTGGTTCATTAATAAAGAATCTCTTTGATGAGTTTGGACCATGGATCCATGAACGCTTCTCCATGGAGCAGAAACACCTCTGTGCGGTTAAAGTATTTCTTACGGTGGACTTTAGGTTCAGTCATATTGCGCTTTTATCAGTATTTTGATCCATAAAAATGGGGGCCAATGCCCCCAAAATTAATCTACTGTCAACAATTCAATTCTGGATTAAGAATCCATTGCTGCAACTTCTTCACGAGCTTGGTTTTGTCTATCTTCAAAAACTGAAAGTTTGTAAGAAGTAAATACTCCTTTCTTAAATGTTGCAAGTTGAGCTGCGTGAAGCCTTTCTGCTTTTTCTATACGCTTTTTTGTTAAAGCTAGGTTGTTCATGACCTGTTGAATTACTGGAAATCCCGTTCCCTACTTCCATCTCATGCACCCCATAGTGTTTGAGGCGAACGTTTATAAATACTAACAAATAAGAATAAGTAATTAAGCCGGCATTACGACAATTTTAGTAGTGTTTTCCCACTCCCATGGAAATAGGGTTGCTTAAAAAAAGGCAAAAGAAAACGCTCGCTGTGGAGGGTTTCAAAACTTAATTGAGAAGAGACGACAGGGTTTCATCAACTGTCCTCCGATTTAGCTTGAGCTTGTTTAACGAAACACAGCCTTCAACCCAGTTACTCGTTCTTACTTGGTACTTAATAAAAGTAAGTTCTTTAAAACTAAAGTTGGGTTGGGTTGGGGCTTTCCAATCTATGCATAACCTCAGCAATAAAAAGAGAGGCTATTTTCCCCTCTTCTGATTATTCCTTTTAATCCTGCAAAGGTCGCAGTTTTCCTTTTGGGGACAGTGAAGGGAGTGAATAGTCTCATAAGACATCCTTTCTATCAACTCTGTGATAATCAACATTTTTATGGGTCGGGAGGAAGAGAGCACTACGTTTCTTTTCCTTAAACCGAACCTTTTTAATCCTTTTTTTCAGACAGGACTAACAGCGAAATGTATGGGACAAAGTGTTGGTGAGCATGTAAAAACTTATCTTCGTTATCTAAAGCAAAAAAGATATTGCTGAAATCGCTGCAATATTAAGTTGAAAAATGTAAAGCCAAGAGCAATAAGCATTAGTTAATAATTGATTAATGTTCTTTGCAGAATATCTTAATAAGCAATGAACACAGTATTGACAGCTTTTTAATAGATTACAAAGTGTTAAGCCAAAAGTAATTCTTTGAAGAAACCAAGTGAAATTTTGCTGCTTTTTATGACGATGCCTTTGGCAATGTTAGGAACTTTTATTGGTTGTTTTGCTATTGCTACTTTAATTAATTTTTAAATCTCTGAAACCATTCAAAGACAAAACCATTGTTCAAATAAAAAAATTTAGCTATTGGTATATATGATCCAAGCTTCGACCAATGGATTTCCTAAATAGATTACTTATTCGCAAGGACACTCATAAATACGCAATTGAGCTGCTCAAAGCGGCAAAGAAGATGCCTATGGATGTAGCAGAAAGGTTGCCCCACATAAAAAAAATTAGATCTAATTATCAAAAAAGTTTTTTAAAAAATAGATCTAATCAAATATTCAACTAGACAAAAGAAAACCCTCTTTTTAAGGAGGGTTAAATAATTTCTTAGTAAATTAACCAGAGAATGGGCAAGCTCCAGACATTGCACTTGCAAGGAAATTCTTGAAGATCGATGCTTGGCCTAATCCATACAGGAAGAAGGTAGAGAAAGTCAAAGTAAGAGCCATCTTGGATACTCTGTTTAACTTGATGCCTTCGCCTCCTCTAGTAAGAGATGAATTCATTTTCTTTGTGAAAAGTCCTAGAAACTTAATGGGTTATAAAGTTTCTGTAGTAAAAGAAGATACGTTGACATATAAAAAAGTGGAAGCTAACAGTCCGTCAGCTATAGATATTTAGACAAAAGAGAACCCTCACGATGGTGGGTTAACTAAAATTAGTGGAAAAACTTTATTTTTCAGTCTTTCAACGCAACAGTTGGAATTATATTTGGATTATCAATTTCTAAGTTGGGAATAATGTAAAGCATCGGCCAAACAACTGCATTAAAGCCAATAACAACAGACCAAAATCTTGAGACTTTGTTCTGAAGATTTCTTATCTTCCTGTATTTTTGCAGATCTGAGAGTGAATTATCTTCAAAGATTCTTTTGTATTCTGATTTCTTTTTACTCATAGACAGAATGTGTGAGGAAGTTTTTAGAAGGGAAAAATGTGAACATTTCACAACTCAGGTTCTCAAAGAAAATTGCAGACCTAAGGACCTTTTTAATTTGCGAAGAGGGACTGGATTTCGACGACCTTAACCTGATCTGGCTTGATGATACTTCCGTTTAAGTCATCAACCTGAAGTAATTTAAGAAGAACTGTTCCAGAATTGATGTTCGGTTGGGGTAGTGCTTCCCTACTCCCATCCAATCAAAAGAAGGATTAGACCAATGTGTTAGTAAAGTTGGTTCTAAAAAACTCCTATCGCTTCATTCATATTTTTACAAAAACTCCATAAACTCAAAAACTTCCAAACAAGAGGATAATATTTTTTGGAATTATTCTTGAAATTTGATTTATCCAAAGACATTACAACTTGAATCTGGAAGTGATCTTCTTAATAGTCTCCAGACTCTGGCAATAAAAGAGAATAAATTTGGATATGTTTTGAGTGTAGTAGGTAATTTATCTATAGCTAAATTTCAATGTCCAGGGAAAAGAGAAGCAACTACAGTTGAGAATCATCTAGAAATAATAGCTTTAAATGGAACAATATCTCCAAACAAATGTCATCTTCATATAAGTCTTTCAGATGCAGAATGCAAGGTATGGGCCGGTCACCTAGAGGAGGGAACGATAATACTTAAAGGCGCTGACTTATTAATAGGATTTCTTGATGAGGCTATAAATGTAAAAGAAGCCAATACTAATCAACAAACAGTTGAAATTTTTATACTTCCAGATTGTCCATGGTCCTCGAGAGCTGTTCGGATGCTGAGAACATTACAAATACCACATGAAATAACAGTGATCGAAAATGATGATGATTTTAATACCCTTCGTAAAAGAAGTAATTATTCGAGCTTTCCTCAGATTTTTATAGATGAAGAATTTATCGGTGGTTACTCAGAATTAGCTGAACTGCACGCTTCTGGCAAATTAAGCAGTTAGTCAGTTATTAAACTCATTATCTACTTTTAAGTAATTCGATATGTGACATAAAAGAACAATCCAAGTATTGCAGGATTTGTTATGGCATAAGTGATTGCTATTCCCATGACCTAAAAAGAATTACCTTCCTCGTACTTAAGAAATAGCTCGCATTCATATCCCAGAGCTTGCATCCTCTCCACCCAAGCAAGTTCATCTAAAGGACCATAATCATCCCCCTTTTGTTCATTTAATCTTTTCCATAAAGGCCTAAAATTCCTCCAATTAAAAGCTACTCTTTGTTGCTCCTCCTCTTCCATATTGAAACTGCTGCATGACCTGATGTTATCAATATCCCATTCGTTTCGATTCTCCCAAATCATACCATCCAAAAAATTTGCCTCAATATGAGAACTTAAATCTTTCCAATCTTCCATTCCCAATAATTCTTTAGTCTTACCTTCCTTAGGAATTGAACGTCTACGAAATAAATTTTTTTGATTCTATTTTTAATTCTCTCTGCAAGAAGAAATCTATGATAAGTTTCTCTACGAGATTTGATTATTAGGGAATAATTCTTTTTTTGGCTCAAGAGGATAATTTCTTTGTGGATTCATTGGCTGTAAATCCCGTGGAAAACCATAATTAAAAAATTCTCTTATGTTTAATTGATCTAAAGATTCTCTTTCAGGAATAACAAATGTATCTCGAATCAAGTTCACCTCAATTTTTTTTCTTTTACCTTTTTCGTTAGTTCTACCAATGACTAATTTAATTGGCTTATCTTTAGGACCTTTGATTAATTTAATTGCCTCCTTTAAACCCATTCCTTTCGTAGACTTTCCATCTATCTTTAGGATTACATCACCCGATTCTATATTGGCATCACTGGCAGGAGAGCTATTAATAACTGATTGAATTGTTAATTCTGCTGTATCACCATTCAGAAAAAGCGTTATACCAATACCAGTCATTTCCTTTTTGTTTTTTTTGGTTGTCCTCTCGTTAGTTTTTACACACCCAGAGTAATCTCTAGCTTCTAGGCAACGTTTGTGAATCTCTTCTGAGACTTCAGCCTTTACAGTGATCGGTAATACGAAAGCAGAAACAAGGGCAAGTAGTAAGTGTTTCATTCTTGAATGCTCCCTACACTAAAATTAAGCGATATTCGCTATCAATTTCTAATATATCTCGTCCATTTGATTTATAGCTACTCCTATTTTCAAAAGCTCTCTGAAATTTAAATATGACTCGTTAAAAATGAAAATACGGAATATCTTTCAGCCGAGGAGGATTAGAGGAGCAAATACCAAATTGCATGCATTCAATCACATCATCATCATATTTGGGTTTGGAAGTAGAAAACAACTCATGATCTAAAAAAGAACCTTTGACATTCTTTAATAGATGATTAAATGGATTTCCACAAGACATAATGAGTCCTCCTGAAATTGTTGGGGAGGCATTCCATCCAATATGACTTTGAATGCCTTCCCCTCTACTATCAGAACCGAGTCTTAAGATAAAAGTTCTGATAATTCTTTTCTAATCAAAGTGATCTAAAAATCAAATCAGTATAAATTACTGTTTTTTCTTGTTTTTTTTTTGCGGGAGGCATCTAAACCTCCCTAAAGCCTGAGCCATTAATCAAAGTGTAGGCAGAGACCCTGGGAAAGGTTTAATTGAAAACGTAATAATTGAAAAGGGTGCTATCACCCAAGTATTAGTACAGTTGGGTGAATTAATAACTAATAATGCAAAGGATACTAATTTCACTTGGACTTGTAATCGCTTCGATTGGCGTTCTATATCCTTACTTAAAACAAATAGGCTTGGGAAAGTTACCTGGGGACATCATCCTTCGAGGTGAGAATTCAACTTTTTATTTCCCAGTCGTTAGCTGTATTGCCATTAGTCTGCTTCTTACAGTCATTTTTAATTTATTTCGAACTTCCTAGTATTTGCCATGACTCAAAAGGCTGATTCAAATCAATCTTTTCTATGACTAATCTGATGAGAAGAGAGTAGGAAAGCACTACTTAAATTGTCGTAATGGCGGCTTTTCCTTCTTATTGTTATTTGTTATGGTTAACAGACGTTTGCTCTAAATTATGGGGTGCATGAGATGAAAGTAGGGAACGGGTTTCCAGTAATTGAATAGGTCATGAACAACCTAGTTTTAACTAAAAAGCGTATTAAGCAAGCAAAAAAGCTTCACGCTGCTCAACTTGCAACATTCAAGAAAGGAGTATTTACTTCTTACAAACCTTCAGTTTTTGAAGAGAGACAAAAGCAAGCTTGTGAAGAAGTTGCTGCAAAGGATTCTTAATTCAGAATCTTATCGTTGCCAGTCGATAGCTAGAGGGCAATTAGCCCCCTTTTTTTAGGCCATAGACTACTGTCTAGAAGGTGTAGGACTATCGCTGTAAATATCAGCGTAACTTTGTTTACAGCAAGAAGATGAGTTGAACTAGATCTGGAATATTTAAAAGCTTGTTCCTACTTTTAATTTGTATGCATTCTCAGGTTCTGGATCAGACAAATCGTGATAGATATTCTCATAACCCAAAGCTGTAAATAGTTTTGAATTTACATCCGGATAAAACTTTAATTCTAATTCTAATCGATTGCTAGATATAGCTCTATCTCCTTCGCCGTTTGCATTTGTATAGGTATTATTTAAATCAAATTCGAGATGTTTAGTTATTAACCATCCAAATGTTGCACCTAGATTAGTTGCATAGATCAAGTCCCCACAACTTGTAGTAATTGAACAGTCTTCTCCTCCTTCTGTCCAAATCAATGCGGGACCTAATGAAATTTGCAATTCTGAACTTTCATTTTTTAAAAGATAATAACCTAATCCAACAGATCCTTCTATATCATGCTTGCCGGCGTGACTTTGAGAATCAAAATAATAATCAGATGATGTATATACTGAAAATTTATCAGTTAAAAGATAGTCATTTCTAGCAATTAAAGCGGCGTCATAACTACTAAGTTTTTCTCCAGTTCCTTTATCTTTTTCACTTCCGTAATTAAATTCTACCTCAAAATATGATAAATTCCTTTCTCCTTCATATTCAACCTCAGATTCAATTGAAAAGTCGGAATTTTTATAATAATCATTATGATTACCATCTAAGCCAATGAGGACATCTCCAGACCATAACTTCTGATCTGTCGGTAATTCATCTTCATAAATACTATCAACATCAATCTCTAATCTTCCTAATATTGGATGATATATAATTTTTTTACTATTAGTACTCTCTTCCTCTATTAATTCACCACTAATTGTATCTCCATTTTTTAGCTCAAAAAAAACTTCTTCTGCTTTTATAGAAGGTCCTGTCGTTAAAACTATTGAATTACAAATTAAAAGGAATTGTAAAAGTTTTTTTTTCACTTAATTATCAACTAAGAGTGCTCATTGAATTAATAAAAGCACTTCTTTTAAAAAGATCAACATATCAATGTAACGGTTGTCCAGCTGTTTTTGAATTTTCTACTAAAGTCGATATTGAATCAGATTGTTGTAACTTCGACTTAATTATTTCATGCGCAGTTTAGCATCCCTTGCTGCTGCTTCTCTTGCTTTTATCGCAATATCTGAGTCAACCTATGCTAAAGAAGCCTTACCGTCAAGGCCGGACTTTGATCGTAGGAATGATAAGACTCCAGAAAATCGTTGGTGATATGTGAAACGGGAAATCAAATGCGCACTCGGCCTGTGCCAAGACAAGTGTAAAAGAAAGACAGAAGATAGTCGCAATTGCGGCAACACTAGAAGGGGGCGGGGTGGGGTGGTTGGCGTTCGAAAGCCATAATTAATATCTGCCTGAGAGATAAGTAGGTTCTTTTTGGGGCTGCCCATGTGGGTCATCCAAAGGTTGGTTTGTTGTTTAGCGTCAACCTCTCAAACTAGTAGACAATTTACTTTCGCGTCCATATATTTCATCTTTCTGATTGGGTTACTTGGTCGCCATTGCAAGATTCCTTTGAGATATTGATCTAATGGTGAGTGACCTCGTGGATGAAATCAAGATATTTTCTACCGTCAATACTGACTTCATAGTGCTTCAACCAGCCATCGTTACGAACCTTATACAAAGTCGATCGACTGGAATATCCAAGGATTCGTTCGGATTCGCTATGAGTGCAATAAGGCATAGATTTGAAAGTTTTGGACAGTTAAGTGGATTAAGACTTGACTTCTTTGATCCAATGTCAATACAAGACTAATAGCGTTAAATAGTCCTCTTTAACCGTTAACTGTCCACACTTTCAGGAGTAGACCCTACAAGTAATTTGAGCAAAGAATCTACCCATGTGTTCATCGCTAGGAAGGACCCAAATGATTCACTTTTGTTTCTTTAAATTCATTCATTAATAATTGCCAGCCAAGTGTGGAGGCTTTGGGGCTAAAGCTTGCTCGTTGTTCACACATAAATCCATGATCAGCATCTTCGATTTCTACATAACTCAATCTGATTTCAGAAGGATCTTCTTCTATTAAAGCCTGTTGGATAGATGTTCGATCAGTCTCAGGTATTAATGGATCACCAGTTCCACAAATACAAGTTAATTTCCCTGAGGTTTTGCCTAATAATTCCAAACTCGGAGGGCCTCCTCCTGGGCTAGTTGTTGCTACACCAGCGCCATAAAAATCAAAAGTTCTATCGACGTCTGGGAGTGTTGATGTAATTAAAGCTGCATGACCACCAAAGCAAAATCCAACAACCGTTATCTTTGATTGGCTGTATTGCTGTTTTAACCAATTCAAAGCAGTAGACGCATCATCGAGGATTTGCTGTGTTGTCGTTTGTTCTTTATGCCGACGTCCTTCGACCAAGTCATCTTCGTTATATCCAAGATCTAATTCGGGGGCTGTTCTTGCAAAAAGTGGCATTGCTAAAGCGGGAATCCCTTTTTCAGCAAGTCGATCAACAACACTCTTTACCCAACTATTAATACCAAAGACTTCTGGTAGAACAAGAACGACATGCGTACTTTCTTTCTGAGGATTATTCCACCAGCAACGTAATGGCACTGGACCTTGTTCTATATGTACCCAACGTCCCTTCATATCTCAAATAAATAAAATTCTTACTTGAGCATGAATGAAAGTAGAGAAATAACAAGTATTCAAAAAGCAATTGCTACAGGTTCAATCCCGATCAGCATCGGGTAACTGAAAAAGACGATCTAGCTGACCCCTTTTGCGATTCAAAGCAAACATTCAACTTGCCGGATTAGCTAACGTTCTTAATACAGCTCAAGAGGAAAGAGTACTATTTAATAGAGTGCGTTGATTATTAATTAAGCACTTTTGTTTTTAGCTGAAACTTTTCGGGCTTCGGTTCGTTCAAGAGTAGCCTCAACTTGAGCAAGTAATTTATCTAGCTCATCATTTTTTATTAATGTTTTTTCAGCCATTAATCTGAGTTTTTTAAGTTCTTCAGAAGCTGATTTCATATCATCTCTTTGCAATAAGTTTTGATGTTAAAGGGGTGTCAATAAATAAATAAGTAAAAGTTAAGGTAAAAAAGGCTAGCAATGCACTTAAAAATAAAAAAAGTATGAATAAACCTGTGCTTGATTGAATATGTAAAAAATCAGCAGCCTTTATTAGTTCGTTGCCAGTAAAACCCATTACAAAATAATCTAACTTCTTATAAGAATAATCATTTTAAAAATATACGAAGTAATTAAAAGTTGATTAGACAGACTAAAAATACATATTTCAATGTGACTTATAATCCAGTTCTAACTTCCAAATGCTCATTGAATAGAAAGTCTAGTTATTTATATTCAAAAAACGTCCTCTCTATGGGCTAGAGAGAACGAAAAATATTTATTAATCTCATTATAAATATGATTAGAATAAGAGCTCCTTTTCATATGGAATGAACATATCAAAATATACATAATAAATAAATTTTAAATACTTAATTATGTAAGCATTAAAAATTCAGTTGATTAAATTTTTAGATTAATCATCTTTCTTTGGTTGGCTTTTCCCAATCGCTGGAGCATTTACAACATTAAAATTAGGACCAACTATTACTCCCACAATCGCAAAAAGTGCTATCGAAACAACACCCGCCAAGACTGCCGTCGGAGCAGGTGTGCCAACTAATGAAGCAATAATCATAAGTCAATAAAATAATTAGAAAGAAGCTATTTAGCAAAAGCTTTTTAGTACTAGAAACAAGAGTTAGGTAATTAATATGTATTAAAATGATTTTAAAAATGTAACCAATAATAGATTGATGACTCTTTTTTGTATAGATAAATCTATTAGAAATGGATTTAGATCAATTTTATAGGAGCCATTATTCAAGAGCCGAACTAATGAATATAAATACTTAAGAGTAAGCCGATCTATTATTTTTTATTTAGTTAATTTACCTTTAATCAAATTTTTTCATTTATTGATGGGTCAAATTCAAACATTTCAAGAAAGCTTATCCGTTTTTCATTTGCTTCTATTATGTTTTAGTCCTTTGCTTCCTTTTTTATATTTTGAATTAGTTTCCAAATTACTAAAGAAAGACGATGACGATGATGATGATAGAGGTAGTGGAATCAATGTCTTAGCTTATCAAGCTTAAATAAACTAAGTAAAATCATTCTTATCTTTATCACCATTCTCCAAGAGCAATAGGTATATTTGCTGTGATCTTTCTTTCTCTCTAGTTGACAATTTGATACCAAATAATATGTTATAAAAACACAAGTATTAATTAAGTAAAGGTTCAACCTAGCAATAGTAATTCATAAGATAAGATTTCGATTCATCTAATCTATATTAATGAAATCAGCTCAAGATAGATATTTTTACTGCTTGGAAAATTGTCACCACCATGAGCAAATTGAGACTCCAAAAAGGATTTGTTTAGCAGTGTTAACAGATGATCCTTTTGACAATCCAAAAGTAAGTATTGTTCAACCTTAAATTTATCAAACCTAAATATATGGCTTTTGAATTAAAAACTGTAATTGAAGATTATTGTGGAACAGGAAAACTCTCAGAAGAACAAGTTGACTTCTTAGAGAGGGAGCACATTAAAACAATGAGTACAATTAGTGAAATAATATCTCCTTCAATTGCCCATTGGAATATTTGCGAAGCTTGTAATCTTGAACAAGGAAGTTACTGGATTACTTGCAATGCCTCAATCCTTGATAGGATTCGTCCAGTTAGGATGGGAAAGCCAAGAGCTTACAAATTATTTGATGCTCTTTGTCAATATAAGCTTTATGGACAAAATACATAATTCAATTAATAAGAAAGTGTTAATGGTTGAAAATGATTTTTAATTAACCTATACATGCTTAGTACAGGATGAAGTAGATAATCTAAAGAAAAAATAATCACTTACATTTTTGATGAAAATATGAACTATTCAAATTTTCAAATGGATGTAGTTTGTTAAAAATACAAGTTTAATAATTATGCTTTCTAGAGAAAATGCTCATGAAGCAGTAGTAATTATGTTCGAACAAGCAGTAAAGCGTATGGAAGAACTAAATGAACCTGGCAGAAGGTGCCTTTACGAAGAATATAAAGAATGGATAGAAGGTCTTGGAGATAAAGGGGAAGAACAAGATGCGATGATCTTTAAATATATCGGCAAACCCCAAATCAACTAAACATTTATTTCACCCAAGCAATTTGAATTAAGGAATGAATCCTATAAATTCTTTCAAAAAATGGTTGCTAAATATATTAATTCCTTATATAGAGGGAAAAAGGAAGCAAAAAGGAAGGGATAAAGAATGAATGATCCTTGGAAAAAATTAGAAGGCTGAAATATATGCATGACTAAGATCAATTTTTTAGAAGTTTGAGGCGGTAACTTTAGAAAGTAAATAGGTTTTCGAATGACCTGCCTGAATTACTAGGCAAAGAACATAGCTTGGTTTAATATTTTTATTAGAAGATGACAACCCTGAAGCTTTTTAAGCATTCCTGCAATTTTGAAGATTCCTAAGGGAAATAAAACAAAAATCGAAAAATACTGCAAATTTATAGTCATCCATGGAGAAGAAATTCTAGTTAGCCATCATAAAAAATATAAAAGCAACACCAATAATTATTTTTGCGGCGATACCAAAAGCAATTATTTTCCCAAATCTATTTTTTAATTTAAGTTTGGTGGTATTAGTTTTGGCTGGATTGGTGGCATTTATTTTAGAGGTTTTTCCAAAAAGTGTTTGCATGATTATCGATCGAAACTATCTAAAAAAACTAACAACTTTTTAACTTGGTTGAGATAAAGGTAACTAGCATCGAACTACTTTTATCTAATTTTGTAAAATAATGTAGTCTTATTTAGTAGTTTTTTTATTTGCATAGGTCTCTCTTTTTACAGGTAAAGTAATTCATCAACCCATTCCAATTGTTTTTACTATATTTAACTATAAAAATTCTTCTAGACTTTACTCACATGTCATTTATATTCTTTTACTTCTTATCAATTTCACTTCTATTTATAATAGTTTTTACTTTTATATCAACTTTTATCGCAAAAAGAAAACCTACATTTGTTCATCACATTCAAGTAGAAATAGTTAAAAATAATTTAGAACAAATATACAATCTGAATACCCTTAGAGACTCAGTGCAACAATAATCGAATTTTAGCAGAGGCAAGTCTAAAGTTCACTTTTTTTATACTAATATGGATAAATAATATCTAATAAGTATTTATATAAAATTCCTGGATTATTTGATAAGCTTAAAAAACATCTTTAATTGTAAATTTAATCCATTTTAAAAAAGAAAGTGGATTTAATAAGTATTTAATTTCTCTATTACCGGTCAATACAAAGTCTATTTTAAGAAAATCTTTAATACGTTTAAGTAGTCCTGAAGAAATTGTATCATCAGAAAAATAATAATTTTTTGTACATTCAGAAAGTTCATTTTCAGAAACTTTTATTTCAATATTAGAACGCAGTTTTATAATCAGAAATTCACCTGAAAGTTCACTAATATAATCAGTAACTATACCCTCGGGCATCAATGCTATTTCTCTATTTGACTCATCTTTTAAATTATATTTACTTTTAACAGTATCAATAATCACTGGAGAACCTAACGGTATTTTCTTTTTTTCAGTCAATTTATCTTAAAATATATATTCGAAATCTTAAGAAGAATAACTAGCTCTTGTAGCACTGTTAATTACAAATGATCGTAGAAATAATCACCAAGATCTTGAGTATAAGATCACTTTAATATGGTTCATTTAGGCAATAGATGCCAAGAAAATAAAAATTAATAAGTATATAAAACACTTGTGGAGCTGGAGAAAGATTGCTGATATTTATGGGGTGAGTCCTACTACTATCAGGTGGTTGAGTATGACTTAGCTCCCCTCATATGAAAGACCATATTTCTTTGCATATCTATTAGCAAATCTCATGAATCTATTGAAATCTCTTTCTGTCCTCCAGCTGTAAATAGCCTCAATAGCCGTATATTTCCCATTTTTTCTAGATACAGCTATATGTATTTCTCTAATAGTAATTTGTCCTTCCTCATCTAGTAAATACATTCCCTGTATTTCTTTGAAATCATCTGATAACAATGCTTCTGGATTCTCAAATCTAAAATAAGCTTGACCTGCTTGCCCTGAATTGCTTTTGATAAGTCTTATTTGAGGTACAACTTTTTCGTCAATGCCATTAAAAAATTGTATTGCAACAGCCGCCATGTTCATATTCTGCTAGTGATTTTTACTTTATTAATTATTTGCAATAAGGATTTTTAAAGCCTCATTTCATACTTCGATATGTAGCTGATATACACTTCGTTAGCGCCTCAAAAGTTAGGCGGTGGTATTTGGGTTAAGTCCTAACAAAGAGGAAATTCATTAGTTATCTAATCCTTCTTTCCATACTTAATCATTGCAACAGGAAGTCCAACAGTAAAAGCAACCCCGATAACAAGAATTAAAATTCCTAATGGAGAAAAGATTTCAACACCAAGTCCATTTTGAGCAAAAAGCATTACTTAAATACTCCTGCAGTAATTAGAGACATTCCCTTCTTCGTTACGAATAAACTTTTTTTGAATCTTTTCGCTAGCAAGTAATTCCTTTTTTGAGTCTTTTAGCGAATAATATTCAGCACATAAAAGTTTTGCTTTATTTACTTTGAATTGAGGAATTAATCCGACAACAATCGCAACCAAAGCTGCAGTTGAGGTTATGACGCAATACCTAATTATTTGAGGACCTTTATGTGGTGACATAAAAAAGTAGTTAACTCCCTCCAAAATATATCGATTTCAACCGAGAATATATAATGTGTTAATAGATAATAATGAAATTTGTATTTATATCCTTTGTAAAATAGGAATCATTTTCCCCCCATCAAAATCATCATCATCATTATCATTATCATTAAAAAATCTCATTCCAAAATCCCAACCTAGATAGCCTAAGAATGTGAAAAATAAGATTTTCAAAAGTATTCCATGAGAAATATATGTCGCTAGTCCAATAATTATTCCAAAACAGATTATTAATATTTCCAAGCGTTTTATTAAAAATTGGATGCTAACAAAGCAATTTTATTTTTGATGTCTCTTATTTTTATATAAGTATTGATATTAAAGACATAAAAATAGTTCATTTAATCCTGGCATAACCATTATTTGTCAGACGAGGTCTATTTCTTCTGAATGATTCCTTTTGCTTTAAGAATAGGTGTGTATGGGCAATTATCTGCTAAGCAATTCAAGAGCGGATGCAATATAGCTTCTTGATCCATCTCTTAAACTTTTTCAAAATATTCACACATTTCAAGAAGTTCAACTTCAGTGGGGGCTTCTCTCGACATCTATCTGAAATCTTCAGTGAACTCAATAACGTCTCTGCTTATTCCAAGCTTCATCGCTTCTTCTTCCAAAGTTAAATGACTTTGTTCGATGTCTTTTCTATAATTCATCACTCTTTTACTTTCGTTCCCTGAAGGAGGGATTCCATCAATGACATCAAAAAAAATACTTTTTCTTAGTTTTAATTCCATAAAAAAGTAATCTCTTTTTTATTTATGACTAATAATTCGTCTTCGGGAAATGATTTTTTAAACCATTCTTTGTATCAAATGGATAGTTAAATCGATTGTTGAAATATACGGTCTTAGTCCTACAGCTATTAGGAGGTGGAATGCAGCTTAATCCCTCCACTCGGCCTCCCAAGATGTTTCATTTTTTTATCTTTTTAAATTTAAAGATACCCATTATTCGTTCACCGAATGAACTCCAAAATATGACAACAAATGGGCTTAATGCTATTAGTACAGTGACGAAACGAAAGCTTTCACCAATTCCAAATACTATTAAACATAAGACTAAGGCCCCAACGATTAAGGCGCTTTTTCTTTTCTTAAATAAGTCTCTAAATCTTTGCTCTTTAGATAAATCCTTCTTTCTCTTGTTAGGGCCTTCGAGGTATGGCATTCCTTCTATGTAAGGCACCAAGATATTTAATAACCATCTCTTGGAAGCATTTATAGGATTCATTTCAAAGCCAAAGCCCAATTAGGTGTTTTTGAATTTACGCCAAGCTTCCCCTTGACTTCACATGAGTTAATCTTGACGACTAATCCGTCACAAGGAAGATTCTCAAATAATTCACCAGCCAACCATTCCTTATGCCATCTCTTCACTTGGCGAGGATCAGCAGTTCTGTTTGTAGGAGGAATTTCAAAGAACCAACTTTCTAGCTTTTTTATATCTTCAATTTCATTTCTAGTTGATCCAAGAATTTCATAAGCCACAAAACTAAGTCCAGCCCCAGTTGGATTTTTCTTCCTTAAATGTCCAGAAGCTAATGCTTGAGATTTAGTTCTACTTAAATTTGGACCATATAATTCTCCACGGATCTCAAGTGGTTCTTCTGAAACTGCAATTCCATCTTCTGGAAGTTCTACAGGAAGATTGCAAACAGTTCTAGCAGCTTCAAGTACATCTTTCCCCGAACGAGTAAAGGCTCCTACTAATCTTCCCGATTGGTATCTCAAACCCAAAGCACAACCATCAAATTTTGGTTGAACAATCATGGTTTCATTTCTGGCTTTATCCGCCCACCATTCGCTAAAGCAATAATTGTCTAAACTGAGCAACTTCATTTTCTGCTGGAAATGTGAGTTCTGAGGATCTATTTCCTTAAGCCTATTTTCTAATTGATCAAATTGCATATCACTTACTTGGGCATTACCCGATCTGTGAGCTACATCTAGCTTTTCAACCAAGATCAAAAGATCTTTTTATGCATCTACAAACATGTTTTATTTATGAGCTGGCAGAGCTGGAGACATTAACGACTAAAAAGGCCGTAGGAGAAGTAAAAGGGTTGTTATCAAGTTCAATCGATACATTTAGCCCCGCTTATGGTCGCAATGTAATTAGGGCCCCACGACCCAGTGTGATGGTTGGGACAGTGAATGAAGATTTTTTTCTTATTGACTCAACTGGTAGCCGTAGATTCTGGGTTATTCCTCTACCTCAAATTGAAGGTCAAAAGATTGATATTCAAAAAGTCAAATTGCAATTTCTCAAGAGTTTAAAGAATGGATTAATGGATAAAACCATTGGAAGATATATTGGTAATAGGTAATCTAATCAAATATTTAGTCCTCTAAGTGAAGTTTTTTTAGGTGGTTTTTAAAGCGTTTTATAAATAAATTATGAGTCTTTTGTTGTTTTTATTGTTTTTAGATTGTTTTTATAGGCTTTATAAGCCAACAGTGGTGCGGTGTATAAAGTTGTTAATAGAATGGGAGTTACAGGGATTGCCGTTAAAATAATGAATGACTGTAATGCATCAATACTGGTTTGCCCACTGCTATCTGCTCCAATTCTTAAAAGTGATATTGTCAACAAACCGATTAAAATAGCCCAAAACAACCTTTGTTTCTTGGGAGGGACTTCTTCACCACTTAAGACAATTGCTGCTGCGTAGCTAATCGAATCAGCACTTGTCGACATAAACAAAATGATCAACAGTAGTCCAACAAAAATAAGAAACCTGGATATTGGCAAATTGTTCAAAATAGCAAAAAATACTGCAGCAGAACCCCCAGCATTAAATTCAGAAGTTATGAGACCGGGATTATTTAACTCTAAATAGATACCATTTCCACCCAGAATCATGAACCATAAATTTGTTATTAATGGACAAGCAATGGCTACCACTATTACAAGTTCCCTTATACTTCTACCTTTACTTATTCCTGCAGTGAACAAACCCATCAAGGGTGCATAACCTAAAAACCATCCCCAATAAAATATTGTCCACCCTTGAACCCAAGAATCATTTTGGTCAGGAAGCGACATAATAGGAAAGTTTTTAAGATATAAACTCATACTTGAAGCAAAATGTTTGAAAATCCAAAGTGTTGGACCTAATAATGTCAATGAAAGTGCCAAAATTATTGTCAGCCAAATGTTTAATTTTGAGAGGAATTTGATACCTCTTTGTATACCGCTAAAAGTGGAGATAGAGAAAATGATTGTCAAAGAAATTACTATGCCTACCTGTAAAAGCAAAGAATCTGAAACCCATGTCAATCGTCCTGCAGCATTACTGAGTTGCAAGCTCAAGAATCCAAGTGGTCCAACAGTACCGGCAATGGCTGCGACAACACATAATCCATCTGCAAAGTCTCCTATTAAACCGTTGGAGAATTTTTCTGAACTTAAAGGAATTAATAAACTTCTGGGTCTTAGTGAAAAACCTTTTTGAGATAAAAGAGAAAAAGTTATTGCGATTGTTGAACCTACTAAAGCCCAAGCCAGAAAACCCCAGTGTAGAAAGCTTACTGCAAAAGCTTGATCGATTGCAGAATTCGTATTCCCCTCATAATTTGAGAAATATGTTGCGGGTGTCAGGAAGTGAATTAGAGGCTCAGCTGCGGACCAAAAGACACCGCCGCCGGCAAGTAAAGTACAAATTAAAACTGAGCACCATTCAAAAATACCTAATGAGGGTCTAGAATTTTCTCCACCAAGTTTTATTAATCCAATTGGACTTATTGCTAAACAAATAGCTACTACGAATATACTTACTACCATCCATAACCAGATTCCACCAAGCCTGTTAAGAGCAAATTGCTTAGCAACTTCTGTTATGTTTTTAGCTATGTTTAAGTCTATTTGAGCAAGAATAATAAATATCAGCAAGGGTAAGGCTGCAACAATTAGAGACATATTTTTCTTGAATAACAAAAATATGGCGTTGTTTTGATGATGATTCATTTGTTTAATCAGGAAAAACTCAAGGTAAAATATATTGATTTAATTGATCGTTGAGCGGTCTTTCCCCCAACAACTAATGTCGGCTAAGGGAGGATTTTTGATTGCTAAATTCGCAAGCGATTCACCTATGAGTGGAGCAAACTTGTAAGCCTGTCCAGAACCACCGCTAAAAATACAAATATTCTCAGATAGGCGGTCAAGAATAAAATTTACATCTTTAGTCATAGAATATGGACTCATAAATTTGTCAAAACGTTTCTTTATACCCTTTATATTCTCATAAATGAAGTCGTCCAGAAAATTAATGAGTTTATCAGGTGGTATTGATGGAAATGAGTCAGAATTATTCAAAATTAATTCTGGTAATGTCCAATCCAATCCGACTTTTATTAAAGGAGCACCGCTAGGAGTATAACTTAATACTGGAAATCCATAATAAAGACCACCGTCAACACCTCTAGACTTCTGAAAACAAAACCACTGAGGATAATCTGCAGCATATTTCTCTTCAACTACGTAATGTCCCCATAGCATAGGCCATATTTTGTAATTGAGAGAATAACCAATAGATTCTAATAGTTTATTAGTCCACATGCCAGCTGTAATTATAATTTGATCACATCTTATTGATCTATCTTTAATATTAACCAAAACTCTCTTTGAATCTATGGATTCAACTTTAATATTTTCAACTATTTGATGACCATTATTTAAGGCATTTTTCACCCAGAAATCAATTGCATCTTCACAATTAATTGAACCTGCCATGGGTTCAAATAGTCCTGTAAAGTTTTCTTTTGCTTTCAGAGGAAATCTATTATTTATTTTCTGATGGTCTAATTCTTCAAAAGGTATATTTTGCTCTTCCATTACTTTTTTTGCTCCTGGGATTGATCCTTCAATTGTTTCTTCATCCCAGCTTTCACCATAAAATAGTAGTCCATGATGAGTCTGTAATTTTTTACCTGAGAGAGATTCATCCTCTCTCCACAATCTGTTCGAGTGCTTTGACAATTGACATAGTTGCGAATCAGAATACATTTCTCTAAACATTCTAGATCGACCGTAGCTACTAGATTTTTTATGACTAATAGTATTAGCTTCTATAACCAGAACGTCTTCTATTCCGATTTTTGCTAACGCGGAGGCACAGCTCAAGCCAGCCATGCCGGCACCAATAATTATGATTTGATATTTATCTTTAATAGACATGGTTTCTCTCATTTTCACCTCTCAGAAAAACTTAAGCCAATAGGTTGACTCGATTTCGTTTCTATTATTTTTTCAATGATGTTCTCAACAGATAGACCTTTTTCCATAAGGTTCAAAAAAATTGAGGTGTGGTCGAACACGCATCCTCTTACAAACTTGTATATTTCACTAGGATCAGAGTCATTCCATGAGTCTGGATCAAACAATTCAATAGAATCTGCGATAACAGCACCAGCATTGACTATTGGATCTGGAATCACGACAATATTTTTTTTCCTCAAAATATCTATATTTGAAGGATTTGAAAAAGGTGCATTTGCTGCAGGAATTACTGCACGAGCTCCAAGCGACTTTACGATGTTTTCAGTAAGTAAGCCAGATATTGAACAGGGGATTAAAACGTCAAAATTCTCATTCCACCATTCTGAAGATGCATCTAAAGCTAATGCTCCATCAATATGGCTTTTAAATGGATCTATATCAACAGTCAAAACCTTCCATGACATTTTGATCAATAATTCAGCAACAACTCGCCCAACAGCACCACAGCCATGAACTAAAGCTGTTTTCTGTTTTCTCTTCAGAGGTTTTAAACTTTTTTGGTATGCATCTAATGCACCAATAACACCGTATGCAGTTGCTGTACTAGCGTCAACATCACTTCCAACAGCAGCCAAAACATGAGGGGTTAGTTGTTGAAGTTGCTCCATATCATTAATGGTCGTATTTAAATCACACCCTGTAATCATTTTTCCATCAAGAGACTCAAGTAATTCAGCAGTAATTGTTATTAATTTTCGTTTTATTGATAGGGGATTATTTGCTCTTGCAACAACTTTGCCTCCAGAAAAACCAGTCGAGTAGATATCGTGTTTATATTTCATAAGATTCGCCAACCTTAATCCGTCATTAATGCATTCCTCATCAGATGGATAACATAACAACCTCAGACCACCATTTGCTGGTTTGTTTTCTTGAATTTTTTCACCAACAATAAAAACTGATAAATCATCTGATTTATGCTCAGCAAGAATACATAATTCTTTACTTGAAGATATCTTATTGACCATGACTATACCTTCTCTATGATTAGATGATGCTCTACATAATCAAGACTCCAATTCTCAGGATTTTTATGAATTCTTTCTTTAAGTCTTTGATATAAAAGATCAACAGGATTTAAATCAGAAATATTTGTTTTTTTTATTGCAGATTTAAAGCTATGCATACTCCAACTTCGTATTGTCT
Source organism: Prochlorococcus sp. MIT2308 (assembly GCF_059772345.1). Taxonomy (NCBI): domain Bacteria; kingdom Bacillati; phylum Cyanobacteriota; class Cyanophyceae; order Synechococcales; family Prochlorococcaceae; genus Prochlorococcus; species Prochlorococcus sp. MIT2308. The sequence goes on from NZ_CM186283.1 coordinate 591,870, forward strand.
CCATTAGTTGTGTCGAAAATAATTCATCATCTTTGTTTTTTAGCCATCTATCTCTATATGGACAATCAATATAGACAGTTCTCTCTTTTACCAACCTTAATCCAGATTTATACACACGTGACTCTTTGTTTATCAAAGGCGTAATAAATTCATCTGGTGATTTATAAAAATTCTGAACAGTACCTGCTTCGTATTCTTGAGAATCAATTATTTTTTCTTCCAAAAGTTCATACCATATTTCATGTATTTGATCGTGAACATTTAATGTTTTACCACCATTATTCCCAAGGTAATTATTATTTGAATCTCTTGATAAATTAACAGCCAAAAATTTTCCACCTTTAATTATTTCATTACTTCTTTGCATCAAAATTAATTCCCAGTCTGCTAATGCCTGGTCACGGAATTTTTCGAAATTTTCATTATCACTACTTGCTTGAATATGAGTGTGATTTTTTAATTCCAAATGTCGACTAAGCCAATGCATCGCTGTAGCTGAGAAACCAAAACTAATACTGCCTGAGGCCGATAATTGATCGTAAAAGCTTCTAGCACAAAGGTATGTATTGATACTTTTATCAATTTCATATTGATAATTTAAAGAATTTACTAATGCTTGATTATCATTTGTGGGAAGATCATTCCCAATAAGAGTCAATTCCGATCTAGGAAATAAAATCTTAGCTTTTGAAAGGAGCGCACTCCAGAAATTCCTAGCAGTTCCTCCATCTGCAGCACCGTAATCAATAAAAACATGTTGGTCTATCCCTGGAAGGGAGGAAACGCAATCAAGCGCCCAGTCTTTGGCAGCTTCAATACACAACATAGCCCCCTCTGTCTGCTCGCTATAACCCGCAGCCATGGATATGGACATAAAATATAAAGAAAATATAAAGAAAATATAGTGAAACTTTTTTACGGGTGTGAGTCTTTGGCTTGTAAGCACCTTTGAAGCTGAATTAAAGAATTCTTGTATAGCTCTCTTAGCCCCCCCACTAGCCCTTATCTATAGGGGCTTTTAATATAAAAATTTGTTTTTCACAGGAGAACTTCAAAGTGATTTTTGAAAGGGTATTTGATAAAAATGATTAATCTGGCTGGTCTTATTTGATATGAGCCAAAAAACGCAGACAAGTTGGAAAGCCCTACTTCAACCGAACTTCAGTCTTTAGGAGCTAACTTTTACCCTTAACGTCTCTAGACCGAGTAACTGGGCTCAAGGCTGTGTTGCTTTGAGCTCTAGAAAGAGAAGGGGACAGTCGCCGAAATCCTGTCCCTTAGCTCTACATCTAAAAAAAAGTAGGTCTGCACTTTTTTAGTAAGAGAAGAGGTGGAATGTTCAACCTTTTCCCTTCAAAACTTCCTCACACAATTTTTATTTAACCCTCCGCTGCGAGGGTTTTCTTATTTAGTGAGACTTAAAATATGTTTTCCTGATACAACGACTCAAGAAGAAATATGTAAAGCTTGATTCAATTGAATTAAATTAATCTAATAAAGACAAATACTCCATTATCATTATTGCTCGTATCCAAGTTAAACCAGACAAAGTTCAGGAATATCTTTTACTTGCCGCCAAAACTGATACAGGAGTTGACTCCTTAGAGCCAGAGATGTTGCACCATACTTTCGATCAAGATCCTGAGAATCCACTACGTTTTGTTTGGTCTGAAGTTTAAAAAAATGATGAAGCATTTATTGCTCATATAGCTAATCCAGCAGTAGGCGAATATTTACAAGAGCATCCAAGCAACAAAGGGTTCCTCAAGATCAATTACAACGTCTACCGCAATCTGCATGGCAATAAGAATTAAATCCATTAACTCTAATCGACTCAACAGATCTTTAGGGCAAAAGCAACTCGTCATCGAGTTGCTGCAACGATATGATCTGCTTTGCTAAGCATTGAGAAAGGCCCCCTCCCCCGTTGTTCGAGGAAAGAGGCCAAGGAAGAAATCATTGCTTTAAAGAACGCTCTAACGATACTTATCAAGCAGTGACTTTCTCTTTCTCCTTCTTGGCTGGAGCAAGAGCTTTGATCTCTTCTTGTAGTTCGTGCTCACGCTCATCAAGAACTTTGACTCTAGCTTGATAACTCTCCTCTAGTCTCTTACGAGAAGCCTCGATATTATCAAGTTCTTCTTGTCGTTGATTACGCTTGATTTCTTCTAGCTGACTATCAGAAACGACATAAACTGTTCTCATAGGAGAGAAGAAAGAGTCAGCGAATACTGCATCAAATAAAGAGGAATACATTACATTCATCTCAAAGGACATATCTACTTTGACTCGACTATATTGAATTGAAAATGTTGTAAACCGAAAAATCATATACGGCCTCTACGACCAAGATCGGTTGCTAATACTTATGTTTCGTAGAAACCGATAAATGCTAAAGAAATACAATCATTTTCTTTTTGCATTTAATCAAGTAGAAAAATAGATATTTCCAAAAAGTTTATACACCAGATTCTTGAACCCCAGTTGTCGCATTAATTAGATAAGTTGTGTTGTAGAATCTCTGATTTAAATTTGACTAAAGCGAAGCTTACGTTACCTGTTAATGTTGGTTGCCCTCTTTGCTTAAGAGAGGTCAAATTCCTAAGCTCTAGAGATACAAATAAATATTAGCTTTGTAGATATTGATTCATCAGATTATGAGCCAGATCTTTATTCAGGAATAAGTTACAAAGATGCAATGGGTAGAATTCATGCAATTAATGAATCAGTTGAAATTCTTAGAGATGTCACTGTTTTCAGAGAAGCATATCAATTAGTTGGACTGGGGTGGATATACGCTCGAACAATATGGCCAGTATTAGGTCAAATGATAAATCAATTTTATAAAGTATGATCAGAATGACTTCTACTTCTGACTAAACGTCCATATCTAGAGCAACTTTGTAAAAAAAAGAATTTTGCAAAAGGAATTAGACGAATATCGACAGTTCCTCATGGGGATCAGTTTAAAAAACATAAAAAAGGCTACTTTCCATAATTACAGATAAGGAGCCTTTATTTTGATTTTAAAAATCTGATTTAGACAATTCCTGGAATGATCCAGCCTGTTATTCCGTAATTAATGACAGCTGCAAAGAAACCCATCATCGCAAGGCGACCATTCATTTGCTCTGCAGTTTTCCAGTAGTTCGTTTCTTTACTCATTACACAAATCCTGGAATGATTTGACCGGTAGTTAGGTATGCGCCAATAAGAGCTAAACAGCCAACAGAAGCAGCTAGACCATTGAGTCGTTCAGCAAACACTTTGCCTTCTTCGACTCTTGATGTTTCAGTGGTTTGATTCTTCATTACACAAAACCTGGAATAATTTGACCGGTTGTTGCATAGGCACCGACTAGAGCAATGCATCCAAATAATGCTGCATAGCCGTTAAGTCTTTCAGCAGTTACTTTTTCAGGATCAATTTTCCTACTGTTGCTATCGTTTCGAGTAGTCATTAAACGATACCAGGGATAATTTGACCAGTTGTAAGATAAGCACCGATGAGTGCCCAGCATCCAACAAATGCTGCGTAGCCGTTGAGTCTTTCAGCAATTACTTTGCCTTCTTCGACCCTTGGAGTTTCAACAGTTGAATTTTTCACTAAACGACACCTGGGATAAGTTGGCCTGTTGTTAGGTAGATACCTGTTAATAGAACGAATGCCATCATGGCTGGTCTGCCGATGCTTCTTTCTAGGATTGTTTTGTTAGATGGTTGCATTGTTATGAATGTGTTATTGGGTTAGAAAATACCAGGAATGATTTGACCTGTTGTTGCGTATGCACCGAAGGCTGCAACGAAGCCAAGCATTGCTGCCCAACCGTTAAACTTTTCCGCTTCTGGAGTCATGAATTGAATTGCGTTGTTGTGAATAAATGTAAAATATCAATTTTCTAAATGGAAGATATGCCCGGGTACGGCTTCTTCTAATCCTTAATAGCTTTAAACTTCAAACACCAACTACATCAACTAATTAGAGAGATATTGATCCAATGATTAGATCTATTGATAACCCTCATAAGTATAAATAGCCCGAACTGGTTAGCCCTACTTCAACCGTCCTACTTCTAATGAGAGCTTCCTATACAATTGTTGTATTTTTTTGAATCATCCAGACCAAGCCCTTAGACATGCTTGCAATCAAGAAAACCACTGTTGCAAAATTAATCGTTCTCTGGAATCTTCCTGCACTTCTATTATTAGCTGTTGCTTCTGAAGTCGATTCAACAGTATTTTCTTAATCAACAATGATATCAACGAACAATATTAAAAACAACAAAAGATTCGGGAAGGTGATTGCCTACGGCATAGCTGCTAAATTATCAATCTTTTCTGTATTTCTTATTTATATGATGAGGGGTTAAATCATGAAAATACAAGAAAAAATAAAAGCCGCTGAAGAGGGGATTAAAGAATTAAAGCCAAATACCGACGACTGTGAAGAAAACAATGATTGCTTTATTCAATTTCAAAAGCTTGATATTGCAAAAACCGAACTTAAGCTTAATTACAAAAATAGGCAGGAGCAAATAACACTACTAACCCAATCTCTTACTTCTTCATCACGAATGGACAGATGGATTTCGAGTATTAAAGCAATATTTAAATAATTTCAAAATATCTAGTTAATGATTTTTACCAATTGACTATACTAATACAATTTACTTATATTGTGATGGCTTCTGAGCTAGCAAATTTATAAAACAATGAAAATATTGTTTAACTTTGCTCTGCCGTAGAAATTTGAAAAATCGAAGCAGATCTGACTATCAAAAGGATTCCAAACAATAATACGAGATAAGGAGTAAACACAGTGACAGAACATCAATTGCATTAGGCAGATTTGATGATCAAATATTGTAGTGCAACTACTACTTTTATTAGGGGTTTCTACACGTCTAGAGGAGCATGTAAATGCTTTAGAACTTTAGTGTTCTACAGGAGAATTTATGAAATTGTTTACTCCTTTCAGCATTCCAAAACCAGAGATGAATGAGCTTTGCCGAATTCAAAAAGCAGCAAAGAAAAAAACAATCAGACATTTTAGCTAACACAATGAAATCACCAAGTTTCTACCTTTCATTTTTTAGTCGTAGACCACTAGAAATGAGTTTATTTTTTATTTATTGCGGAGCTCTAGCTTGTTTCGTTACCTCAATTGGTCACTACTAATAAAATCCAATGAACTCCTCTAATGATTTATTTCAAAAACCACTGGCGATGACTTTCGCTTTTGTTGTTTGCACTTTTTTAGCTGACTCTCTGATTGGTAGCTTTGTATGAAAATTCCAACTATCAGCTTAAAAAGAATTCTTGAAGTAACTATGAATAATGCATCAAAGAGAATAATGGAACTTGATGGGCTTGATAAAAAAGCTCTAAAAGAAGAGTACAAAGAATGGATTCAAGCAAGTGAGGGTAGTAAAGATCAGCCACACGTTCTTTATACCAACCAGATAAATATTGAACAACTGTAGGTTTTAATCAAATAATAATCATGAATGCAATTACAAAATTGATAGATGTTCTTGAACATACCCCTAAATCAAATCAGATCGCAAAGCTCATAAAACTAGCTGAAAGAGAGACCTCTGTAGACATAACAAGGCACATTGATCTGCTCACAGGTGTATGGGAACTCAAATGGAGTACTTCTAATTCTCCTTTTTTAAATTATTCACCGCTATTAGATAACTTACAGATACTTGAGCCAAAGAGAAATAGAGGACTGAATTTATTAAGGCCCAAAGGTTTCGCAGGAAAGCTATTTTCTACTAATATTCTTGCGAGCTTAGAAATTGTTGATCAGAAACGTATAAACGTTAGGTTTAAAAAAGCAGGAATAACAGGTCCAAAGTTTCTAGGTAAAAAGATTAGTTTCTTATCAGAAATAAAAAAGACTCAAAAAGGTTGGCTAGATACAACTGTATTATCTCCCGACTTACGTATATGCAAAGGTTACAAGGGTACAACTTTTGCTTTGTTAAAAAGAAATGATTTATCACTTAGTGAGTTTTTTAATCCTTAGCCTTTGTCGTATTAAGCGTAAAAAATTGTCGTACAAGCCTCAATCAGTAAGTATGCAGATGCAATAGAACATAATAGTCACCTTTAATATCATTATGACTTCAATTCCTACTTATGATTTTCCTTCATTCTCGCCAATCCTAGTTGTAGGTTTTTTAGGGATCGCTGTATCTCTTTACACACTTTATACAGTCAACAAGGCTTATTACAACTCACCTTTTCGAAGTGAAGCATGACTTATTTCCACAGAATCACTCTGGAAGAAGTATTAGAGGAAGACCTATTCTTTGATTACAATGAGTATTCTAGTATTCTAGAAGACTCTGATTGGTAAAAAAATAATCGACTACGTTCATATTTTTTTATTGAAAAAATAACTAGAAAAATTGTTAAAAGCTGAATATTTTTAGATATCTTATCGACTTGTAATTGGTTATAAATAGTCACTATCTATTGTAGTAGTCAAAAACTATGTCATTAGATATTGCTTTCAAAGATTTCGATTAAAAAAATATATAGCTACATCCAGCGTTAAAACTAGTATTTAATAAATGGTTCTAATAAAAAAAGTCCTACTTACAATTAAGCTCTTGGATGTAAATCAGGGTACCTTGTCGTTTCATCTTTAACTCTGTTTGGATTTTCACGATCAGAGTTTCTAGCTGCATTAAAAATTATTAGGAATGGAATAGCTATTGCAAAGAAATAAAAATGCAATAAAAGAAGGTCCCAAGGAACTCCTGAATTTCCATAATCGGGAAAAAACAAGGCAGTCAATAACAGGTTCATATGAAGGAACACTTTATTTATAAAGACTAAAAGAATTCTGAACAATTCGTGGGATATTTTGCTTATTAATCCTACAGAATTGAGAAGGCATTGAATAATTATAAAACCAGACTTACTAGTCAAACAGAATTAATACTCATTTATTTTCTATTAATAGACAAATGCTACTGAGCGTGTCCAATATGTACATGCATATCCTTACTTCGACTATGGATTCTCACAATGAAACTCATAAATATGCTTTCGATCTAGTAAAGGCTTCAAGAAAAATGCCAATTGATCGTGCAGAAAAGCAACCTCACATTCAAGAAATAAGAAAGGACTGTCTACAAAAATCTTTGAGACTAAGAACTAATAAACAGTTTAGATAGAGAGGCTTAAATTTAAAATTTGTTCTAAACTAAGTTTTTAAAAAATAATATTTTGGATTATTATTTAAGTCTCTCCACAGGCACGCCATTACATATAAAAAAGCAGCAGAAGCAATTAGAAAAAATATAGAAGTCATATTAATCCCAAGCTCCCAGCAGTAAAACCAACTGCACAGAAAAAATAAATTCAACTAAATCTCTACTTGCTGTTGGAATTAAATTTAGTGCGGCGTTAATACGTTGAGCCATTTTACCTTGTATTCATATAGTTTTAATTTAGAAGAAAAAACTTAAGGGCGTACCTACTTAAATGTAGGGTTTACGGGTATTAGTTAGACTTATAAGATGGATTCTTTAAGTTTCAAAGAATTGCCATATTTAATTAGATAGCAAAAAGGTTATGCATAAATTTGACCTAGCTAAGATTACTTAGGTAATGAAATTGATATGGAAGAGTGCTAGCGATACTAAACACGATCAAGAACATTCCTGTTTTATCTAAACGCTTCATTTCTATTTTTTTTTATATTTTAAAATTTAAAAATAAGAACTGTGATGTTCTAGGAAACTATTTTTTGTATAAATTGATTGTGAAGTTAACCAGCAAAACCTTGAACGATTCCTCCTGCCAATCCATTCAGTAATACCAATACGAACCACACACCGCCAAGAGCTTCTATTTTCCTTATGTTTGAATTTCTATTATCCTCCGGACTATCTTGAGTCATGTAAAAGACTGGAACACCTACAACAAGAAGTAAAGATGAGAACAAAAGTGCATTAGCGAGAATGCCTGCAAGGATGGACATTTGTCAATCATATAAAGGTTATTTGGGAAGCCGAAGTAATTTTATTTCTAGCACGAAGAATAACCCAATGAAAACCATACGGGATGAACACATAATCACACTTATGATATGGATACTAAATTTGATGAGTTTTGATTTAATGATTTTTAAATAACTACTAAATCTATCCCACCAACCCAAAATAAAAACTAGATAGAGCTCAACAACTATTTTCTTATTTTATTTCAAAATTTACTCCGTTGCAGTTTAAGCCGCTGCACTGAAGCTTGAACAAGAGAGATAAAACGAAATGATGAAATCCTGGGATAGCTTTATATAAACAAATAAAGAATATCAACATGGACACCATAGTCATTGATAGATATTGCATCCAATGGATCCCAATAGCATCTAAACCATCGTTATTAAACTCTTTTAGTTCCATTGTTTTTTTATCTGACCCTAACCCAAGGGCAATTAAACAGTGGCTTTGGTTAGGCGTAATTTTAAATAAAGCTTATTTAGTGGATCTTTCAAAGCAAGCATTTTTCCATAAAATTCTTCACAATGCTGAATAAAAGGCTTGAAGGGATTCATATCCATTGCTAAGTCCTATGCGATTACTGAAGTTCCGATTTCAAAAGCACCTGCCAAAAGAAGTAAAGCTGGAAGATTCCAAAGAACCAGAACTTTTATAGCAGTTGATTTATAAGTTGCAGTAGTCATGTTTAATTAGAGGCTGAATGGTTTTTCAGTAGTACAATCACTTGGATTTCTTTCACTTTTAAAGATATAGAAACAAGCCGTGAAGCCGTTGTTCGGTCTAGGTAGGGCTAACCAGTTCGGGTGGTGAGGGAATAATTACTGAGGACTATCTAAGAAACCGTACTTGAAGTTCATTTCACTTGTTTTGCAAGGCTAGCTAAGTTAAAATTTTCTCTCTCCATCTTTTTGGGGTGCATGAAATGAAGGTATGGAAGGGGATTTCAAGTAATCGTAAAGAGCATGAACGGTTTAGTTCTAACTAAAAAGCGAATCAAAAAAACAGAGAAGCTTCATGCTGCTCAACTTGCAACCTTTAAAAAAGGAGTATTTACTTCTTACAAACCTTCTGTTTTTGAGGATAGACAAAAGAAACTAGCGAAGAAGTCGCAGCGATCAATCCTTAATTCAGAATCCATTGCTGATAGTTCAAAGCAAGGGGGCAATTAGCTCCCTTTTTTTATTGCTTTCTTTGTGTGCTTGCTCTGAACGGACCCATAACGATCGAAAGGTCTGCAGATCAATTATTGATTCATTAATAAGCCCTAATCATTTGATATAAAAAGGATTTGGCTCGAGACGAAGTTAAAGAGCCTTATTTTTTAGGCATTAAGACTCATTGATATTCTGTAGCCGTTGATACAAAAATAAGCATCCTTCTAGAAATGGAGCATTTGCGATGCCCCTTAGTAAACCATTCCACATAACACCTCAGGGTGGATCAATTCTTTGCTTAGAGGGCTTGACTGGAAGAATTTTTAGAGCGTGTTCTGTGAATCAATGCACTTATACAGGTAATCTTCACAGCGCAAAATCGTTTTTAGACTTTATCGAAAACAAAACTGATAAACTTCTTCCTTCTGGAAAAAAGAACGAAAAGATCCCATCGCAACGTAAAACAACTCTTAAATGGAATGAAGACGGAAGTCTATCTTCTATTGATATGGCAAGAATATTGAATCGTCTTGAAAAAACACATTTGACCGAATGTGATCTTTCTTGCGAATGGGGAACTTCGAATTTGTAGGTAATTAACCTCTCTTTCTCAATTAATCAATTAAAAGAATTTTAGTAGTAACTTCTAGTCATCATCATTGAGGTGCAAGTTATGTCCGTCAGAGACCCTTTCCCAACACGTTTCATTGTCGTAGGCAAGGAGGCGATAGCTCGAATTTATACTGCATGTTCAATAGGCAATGATGGCTTGCGATGCATCTTTCATACCGTTGAAACGAACCTACAAAGGAGGCGTTATGAAGATTTCCCAGAAGCTCGTTAAAAATCTGAAAAAAAATAAAGTGAGATTAAAAGCAAGTTTACTTTTATACAAGGTATTGATCTTAGAATTTTTTGGTAGAAATATCTGAGAACTAACTTTTGTACGAAAACTATGTCTCTTTTGATAAAGGATAGTTATTAGTCATTTTTCTATTACTTAACTTGGTATTCGTGTCTGTGTATAAGATTAGATGCTTTCGCCTTAAGCTATGACGCCTGAATAAGCAATGGCTGTGAATATTGTTATCTTTGAAATCAAAAAGAATTGTATACGCTTATTCACTTTTAGGACATTGGATGGAATAAAAGATCTGGAAATAGGTAATTAAAAACAATGATGTTGGTAGCTGTGATCGACATAAAAATTGTTGCGACAACTGGGGCTGATCTAAACCATTTAGTTCGAAATATTTTAAAAAATGATTTCATGATCTTTTAAACAATTACAGATGAACCAACTTGAAATGCACCAGCAAGTAAAAGTAATGCGGGCAAATTCCAAAGAATCAAAACTTTCAAAGCAGTAGATTTATAACTTGCAGCAGTCATTTCTGAGTAGTGGAGTGAATGTTTTTGAGTGAAACGAAAATCAGAATCACTAATACAATTGAATTTAAAAGCTGCCTTCTTTTTCTGTGATTAGATCGGGGTAGGGCTAACCGTGGAATAAATTTTTCTTATGAATCAAAATGTTCCTTGGAACTCAGGAAAAGTCATCCCATCTCCATCATTGTCATCATCGTCAAAACCAGAGATTAAAACCCATATACCACCAAGAGCGAGCAAACCTGCTGCACAAATTACAATTACTTGGCTTGTCATTTTTAGTTTTTGTTTAATAGGTGTTTAAGTCAAATTTTGATTCAATAGACTTAACTGGAATTGGATTATTCGCTGGTGACTCATCTCCTGAGGAAGCTTTAAAAATGACTCCAGTCCCAGCTAACAATAAAACTGTGAACATGATTGCGTGATATGCCGTAAACATTTCAATATTTTGAGTTTCTAAAAATCTAATGTGTTGAGATATGGTAATGATGTAGTAAAAGGCGAATGTTTTGGGAGTGTTTCTCCTACTACTGCTAGGCGTTGGTCTATTGATTAGTAACGAGCGCACAGATCAAACAAAATCCCAACAATAAACTCATCTAGTCCGAACCAAGATTTCTTCTTTGGTTGTGCTGGTAGAGCTTTAGGGACTATTGGAACTAAAGAAAGTGTCAACGAATTATCTTCATTATCTCGACATCTAATAAAGGAATCTCACAGGCAAATGGCTCATAAGCAAATATCACATCAATACCAAAACCTGTCAAAATAAAAAAGGTTGAAAGCCGATTGCTATCGGAACAAAATGAATTTAACAGTTAATTCTAAGCTTGAAATACCGGTTAACGAAATACAGTGGAGATTCTCTAGATCATCAGGAGCAGGTGGACAGAACGTCAATAAGACAGACAGTCGCGTTGAAATTGTATTTAACGTATTTGAATCAAAAACTTTAACTCCTTACCAGAAACATAGAATCTCAATTCAGACTGAAATTAAACTCATCAATGGTTGTATTTATATAGCTGTTCAGGATAAGAGAACTCAATATCAGAACAGACAATTGGCTTTAAGTAGACTTGCGTCAATCTTACGAGAGCTCTTAAAGCCACCTTCAAAGAGGAGAAGGGAGACAAAACCAACACGTTCATCTCAAAGGAAGAGGGTTGAATCAAAGAAGAAACGAGGTGAATTAAAGAAGAGCAGACAATCAAAAATAGATTATTGAATGTGTCATCTTATTTAATCAAAAAGTCGATTAAATTCTTTTTTTATCGTTTTATATTGCTGATTGAAATCATTCATTAAATCGTTTATATCATTTCTTAAAATTATTCCATATTCATCATAAAAGTCTTCAACTTTTTCTTTACTAGATTCATAAACGATTGACTCAAATGTCCCTGGTCTAAACTTCTCGATCCAATATCCTGATAAACAATAAATTTTAGTAGGAACGAAACTGACCAATACAGATTCATCAGAAGTTTTATATTGATCAATTACTTTCTTTGTTAAATCACCTCTAGAATTATCCATTCCGACCGATGCTAATGCTTTTGAGATAATCTGAATTTCACCAGAAACATTCTTTCTAGTTTCCAGAGAACTTCTAACAAGTATCTTTTCAAGTGAAAAGCAGTAATCAAAAAGTTGTGTATTTTCTTTCTCTGTAGGGTAGATAGAACCAATTAAACCAATCAAGAAAAAAGAAGGTACTAATAATTTTTTAAACATGAATCGAAGATTGATTATAAATATTTTTTGTTGAGGTCTACATCAATTATATAGGTTGTCGTTATTGCATAAGTTAGAAGAATTTCTCACTTGTCAGAGGTTTACGCCGCCTCAGGACACCATCCAATTTTTTTTCTCTAGTCGATCTAGCTTTCTAAGGCATTTAATTGGGATTTCCAGTTATCATATTTTCTAAGCAATATTTGCGATGGCTGAAATAAGTCCTACTAGCATTGAGTTCTTTGAAAGCTTTCAAGCACAGCTTGAAGGTCAACTAGATCACAAGAGAGAAACAGATATTTCTAGTGCAATTAAAAGTTCAATACTTCGACTATTAATTTTATTTGATGCTGAAAATATCAAGAGTAATACTGATGGGTTTGAAGAGGAAGAACTAAAAGAAGAATTAGAGGAAGATATCGATATCCTAAAAAGCCTCCAAGATGCAAAAGGTTTTAAGAATGGATTAAAGATCAACTTGGATACCAATCAGAATTATCACCTGAAGATTCAGACTTGGCTTCAACTTTCTTCATAGGAGAAAGTGAGAGCAGCGAATATAAAACTACAGAAGAATTTTTAGCCGATTTGGATCATGAGAGAGCAAGCAAAATAATCAAAAATTGCTTTGAGAACGCTATGAACTCCTGAGGATAAAACGAACAACCTTACAACTCTTCATCCTCATACTTAACAAACTCACATGTCATATACCTTTGAACATACAAACAAACAAGATGAAGCCAAAGAAATAACAATTCTTGATAGGGATGAATTTTTAAAACTTAGTGATGAAGAAAAAGTTGACTATCAACTTGGCCCAATTATTCCTGATAAAAATGAAGAGGATGTCATATAGGCTACATTACAAGTTCAGTCATTTATTTATGACCTAATCAATGAAGAAGATTTATTTAACGGAATACCAGGAATGCTCGATGAGTTCATAGAAAAAATTACAGAGAGGTATGGAACGAGGCCAGCGAAAAATCAAAAATGGATAGGGAAGATTTTTTTTGGGAATTCATTGATCAAGAAGGAGACGAAGCACTTAATGGGATTGACTTACACATAATCAATAGGGTCTATAAGAGTGATTTTTGGTATTCACTTCTAATTAATGCATGCAAGACAAAATTATGAACCGCTTCTTAGTACTCGACCTAAATTTCAGTGATCTTTTTCCAACTACTGCTAGGCGGTGGTCAATGGCTTAAAATTTAGAGTTTCACCAGGTAGGAAATAAACCAAGCGGCAAAAATAACTTTTCCCAAAATGATATATGGAACAAACTTAAAAGCCTTCTTTTCGAATGCTGCTTTATCAAATGCTGGTTTATCAGTTGAAGTCATATAAAAAAGAAAACCCTCTTAGTGGAGGGTTAACTAAAACTGTGTGAGGAAATTTTTGAAGGGAAAAGAGTGAACATTCCACCCCTTCAGGTTCTCAAAAAAAAGTGCAGACCAAATGAACTTTTTTGAGTTAGCGAAGAGAGGACAGGATTTCGACGACTGTCCCCTGATCTAGCTTGATGATGCTTCCGTATCACGCCATCAACTTGTAACTAATCTAGGGAGAAGTTTTCCAGAACTGATGTTCGGTTGGGGTAGTGCTTCCCTACTCCCATCAAATAAAAAGAAGGATTAGACCAAAGGTGTAAGAAAGGAGGCTTTATGAAACTCTTTACTCCCTTCACCAACCCCAAAAAAGACAACTGCGATCTTTGCAGAATTAAAAGGAATAATCAGAAGAGGGGCAAATAGCCTCTCTTTTTACAGCTGCTTGATTTCCTCGTAAAGCGAAGAAGGCTTTTTGATTGTTGTCCTATATTCGCAAACTATTTCAGTAACTTCTTCCCCATGAATCCAACGGATTTCGCCGGAATCTACGTTGGCAATTTGAAAGAGTGAGGGTGCATCAGGATCACGAGAGCCGCCAACAAAAGTAAGAACTTTTCCAATTTGGTCCTTTTCATATAGAACAGCGTCCCCAGGTCTGACTTTTAAAAATAAAGGTTCATCCATAAGTTCATTCTGTCCAAATCCATCAAGCAAGGGAAGTATCCTTTTAGACCAAATTTCTAAGTCTGTTAGTTAAGTCAAGTAGTTTCAAACAGTATTTGCCTAGGAAATAAAGCTATCAATAGTGAGTAAAGACTAAGAAGATCCCGCTGAGATCCCAGCCTCATTTCCCCATTAAAAAAGACAGGCTGGGAAACCTGTCTATGACTGATCGGGGCGACAGGATTCGAACCTGCGACCTAGTGCTCCCAAAACACTTTCTTACCCCTTTGAGACACTTGGTCAACAGCCATACCAATTGATATGACAGGGTCTGTCTTTTTCTGTCTAGTCCAATTATGCTGTATTTGTTGGCTCTTTGTTGGCTCTTTTGAGTAAAGATTGGGAACCGATTGCAAGAAAACAAATCAAAGGACTGAGTCCTGAAAGTGGTCTGACGACTAATAAATCCAAGCGTGGAATGGTCGAATTGCGTAGAAGAAGACCAGGTCATAAACCAGAATCCGTCATCCTGCCTTTCAAATGGGAAGAAGAAAAATGGGGTGATGCTTATTCAAGAGCAAGAAATATTTTTGTCTTCCTCAAAAAAGGTCACTCGCTCAAAGCCGCAGCTGAAATGGCTGCGGGGAAAGCACCAAGGAAACCAAAAGATTGGAGGAATATCCTAGAGAGCTTTAAAGATCAAAAGATTAATTTTGGAACTGCCATCAGTGAAGCAACATTCATCAAGCAATATCAACCACCGTGCCAAATGGTGGTTGAAGTGATGAGCCAAAAAAATCCACCAAACAATCCAAGAGATCTCATCGATATTTGCGTCAAAGATTGGAAGCCTGAAAGTGTCTCTAGAAAACAAAGAACAAGAGCCATCAAACAATTCTTAGATCATGCAGTCAATCGAGAAGGCATTGCCGACGTATGGACACCTCCAACTGATTTAAAGCAACACATTGGCAAAGCCAAGCCAAAAGATATTGTCAATCAAAAAGCTGCAGCATTTGAAAGTGATGTCCAAATATTAGATTTCCTAGAAACATTGCCGACTGATAGTCCCTATCAAAAAGATTCAGAGGCAGCGACGAATTGGTTTAATTGTTTTTGCCTAATGGCAGAACTTGGTCTTAGACCAATTGAAGTGAATTATTTGCAAGTATTATTTGACCCTATTACTAAAGAGCACTACTGGCATTGCACATATATTAAAAAAGCTGGTAATGGAGCAACCGAACCAAGACGTATCGAACCACTACCTTTGATTAATCGAGAGGGAAAGGAAGTTCAATGGAATCTTCTTGAAAGATTTAGAAGTAATCTTTTACCCTTACCCGAAAAGGTTGATGGTGAAACGGCAGGGACATATTTAAAACGCCGACAGAGTTGGAAAGATTTAAAAGAAGTCATGAGAAAAACACAGGGAGCCAATATCACCTGTTATTCATTTCGGCATTATTACGCTCTTCGTTGCCATCTCAAGTTGATTGACTCTGGAAGTGCCTCACTAAGTATGGGACATTCAATCGAGGCTCACCATAGAAACTATCCTTACTCTAAAAAATCAACGACAACAAATGCTTTTAAGAAAGCAAGAGAGAGATCATTAAGATAAAAAATTAAGCTATGAGACATTTGAATTTCTTTTAAAGTTCTATTTCTTTTCTGTTTTATTTCAAGGGAGTTATCTAATAAGAATTACCTTCCTCGTACTTAAGAAATAGCTCTCCTTTATAACCAAGTTTTATCATTCTCTCAGTCCAAGCCACTTCATTTAGAGGAGAATAATTATCCTTTTTGATAGCTGAATTTTCTGTCCCATCCAAAGGTTGAAGATTCCTCCAGTTAAAACAAACAGTTTGTTGCTCTTTTATTAACAAATCAAAACTGGCACAAGGTCTTATATGGTCAATATGCCATACGAGGCCATGATTTTTCCATGTCATATTTTTTGTAAATTGAGACTCAATATGTTCTTTTACTTCTTTGAAAGAGCATCCCACTAATTTTTGTGTGGTTTTATCTTTTGTTACACCCTGTTGTTTTAGTGCAAGTAAAATCCTTCGCTGCAAGTTTTTCCTTGTTTTATAAGCTGGATCTATTTTGTGTCTTCTGATTAATCTTTCAGTATGTTCTTTAACCACTCTATCTCGGTTGGAAGCATAGAATTTTTTATAACTATCTTTTAATTTTTTTTTACCCTTATCCGTCTGAGCCCAACGTCTTCTTGTTTCTTGAGCTTTTTGTTTTTGTCTAGGATCAGCCCATCGTTTCTTGGCAGCTTCAGCTGAATATCTTTTCCCCTCTGGAGTCTCTCTTCTTTTGGCTACATCAATACGTCGGCATTCTCGACAACTACTATTACTGGTAGATCTAAGATCAACATGGCCTTTAGGGCATGGAATACCAGAAAAATAACTTGATTCATTTCGTTCAATTGCCTCTTGCTTTGTAGAAGGAAGTTCAAACCATTCATCAGGAACTTTACCTAAATATTTTTGTCTTTCCTTATTATTAAATTCTCTACGTTCAATCTCTCTCTTTTTAGAATTTTTCTTTGTTATTTGTGCTCTTTCATGTTTTACACATTCCAAGCAAGCATAAACTGATTTTCTAGAATCCCTCTCGTTATGAAAAAGATGTGAAGCCTCAACTACTCTTTCTTTTCCGCAATCACAAAGGCATTTCCAAAAAACACCACCATTTTTACTCTTTCGATCGGAAAGCTCGATGACTACTAGTTTTCCAAATCGTTGACTAATAAGATTTATAGGGATACCAGCCATTTAAATCACCTCCTGATCTTTTAAAGCTCTCTGCCATTCTTCTATTCCTCCCTTCTCTACAAGTGAAGCAACTTTGACGGCTGGCATTCCTAGACGTGCACCTAAAATCTTGTATTTTGTTATTTCATGATTATTAACCCTTTCTCCATCATAAATTTGTTGGGTATTAATTCCAGTCGCTGACTTACATTCAACAACTGTAAAGCTTGTTCTATCTCCATTTGTGCGATTTGCATTCCTATTATCATCGTTATTATTACCTCTTACAGTCTGAGAAAGAGCTCTTTCCTCCATCAATGTCTCTGCATAAAGTTTGATATTTACGCTTTCAGGTGAAAGATTTCCTTCCTCATCCTCAACAAGCTCCATACCATCGTCGTATTGAAAGAAATGAGCAGTTTGTAGATCCCAATCTAATTCTGTCTCTGTTCTTAGAATCCTTCCAATAATTTGAGTCCAACGTAATGATGCTTGTATTGACGTTAAATAAACAGCAACTCTTAAGTGCTTAATATCAACACCTTCACTGATTTTACCAACAGCTATAATCCATTTTTTCCTATCAGCTGTTTTATTTACTCTAAACGCCTTGATGGCTCTGTTATCGTTCCCATTATCTGAATGAACAACAACTGCTTCCTCACCAGTCCAGTGTTTTAAAGCCTTTGCTACGGAATTGGCGTGATCTATTCCATCACAAATAATTAAACCACCAGCCCATTTATGTGCACGTCTACATTCTTTTAATTGATCATTAGCCGCTATTAATTGCTCTCTTACATAATCAGTTCCAAAAGGATGTCGATCAGTTCCACATTCAATACAAGCTAATCTTCTCTTGGATTTAATAGACTTTCTAAGTCTTCTATTATCAACAATACGATGTCCCTCATCATCGAACTCACAGGGATAAAGCTCATCAATATTGTCACTTAAGCGATGAGTGAAATCTCTTGTAGATATATCACCATCATTATTTTGAATAATAGTAAATTCAACATTTCCATCCCATGGATGAATAACAACATCACGAACGACGCGGTCACCAAGGGCACAATAGGATCTGTTCCAGACAGATAATCCATAGCCATATGAATAAGCATGAGGAGGTGATAAGTCTATTTTATTTTGGCGATACCTTACCCAAGGAAGTCTTTGATTGTCACTACGAAAAGGCGTTCCACTTGTCATCAATCTTGCGACGGAACTAGAGAAAGCGAGTTGAAATGCCTCTCCCCAATTTCTTCGTTCTCCTAAGTGATGACATTCATCACTTATAACCAATGTTTTTTTCTCACAACACATCAGACGAAGTCTCTCAGCATTGACCATCATTTGTGAGTCAGAGTCAACATGACCTATTTGGGCATAGGTTGTAACTAATCCATCAAACTTAAAATCATCTAATTTCTTTTGGTTTAAAAATAAACCAACTTGCCTCGCATCATCTTCCATTTGCCCCCTTAAGAAGGTACTTGGAACACAAATAATTACTCGTTCAATAAAGCCATGAGTAATAAGTAAGCGGGCTATCAAAGTAGAAACCAACGTTTTTCCAGATCCTGGAAAAGCATGTAGCATAAATGCTTGGATCTCTGCTGGAGGCAAATTTATTTGCTGAATCATTGATTTATAACATCTATTTATTGCTTCATCTTGCCAAGCTCTCAATGAAAATCCTGGGGGGATATGATTCGAGCAATCAACATGCATTTGTGAGGATTTTTTTAAATTGCAAGTACTACAAAGTGCCTGCCCATTACTCAATTCCGTTTTACCTCCAAGACTGAAGGGAATGATATGGTCTGCATGAAATTCTCCAAGTGAAATATCCTTACCACAGTCTTGGCATTTACCTTCAGACTTCATGAAAAGCTGTAGACGTTGAGAATCGTTAAAAAATCTAGCGTTTGTCATTACTGCACCTCCTTGAGAATTTCATATGCGATGAGAGCAGCTGATTCTTTACCGACAGTCATCAGAATCTTCTTCGCAACATCTTTTGGAATACCGCGAAGACTAATACCAGATTTGATCCTGCTGGTATAAACCAATCCAGCCTCTCGTTTCGCTTCAGCAACAGTTGTTAATCCTCTAAGTAGACGATTTAGTGCTTTATCAACTCTTTCAGTTGTTGTGTTTCTTGATTTACAAAGTAAAGGGCTTTTCTTCAATTTGGTAAGACAACGAATCAAGCAAGATCTACTGTCCTTGGGAAGATACGTTCTATTATTCCTACCACCTGAATTATTATTTAAATCATCATTAGAGTCATTAAAAGTATTGTCTAAAGAATCATTATTTTGAACGCTAATAAGATCATCAAGACGATTCTTTGCTTTTGTCCATGCAGGATCAATCTCTTGAAGTTTTTCTAATAATCTTTGCCAACCAATCATATTGGCATCTCCAAATTTATAGTCGTCACATAATTCTTTTAGTGTTGAAGGCTCCTCAGTTCCTATTAACTCAAGTAAAATAGTTACTGCCTCACTTGCATCTTTTGCATTTGGCTGATAACCAGCGATAATTCTCATCAACTGATCAAGCTCAACATCAAGCTCAACGCGTAGCCATTCAATCGCACTCTTATATTCAAGGACTTTTCTTTTACTTTTGACTGAGGGCATATAGGCGACTTTTTCCCATGCTTTCTGCTTAATACAATCAGCAAAGGCAATAGAAAGCTCCGTAGGATTTCTGGCAATAAGCTGCTCTTTTAAGGCCTGAGTACTCAAGGTCTTTATTTGAGTTTCTGTAGGTAAAGAAGCCAACCATTCCTCTGCTTCTAATAGTGCGGATTGTTCGTGCTGAGTAGTCACAGGCATCACCAAAAATTATTTATGTGAGCTTTTCTATCGCTCACGAATTAATTATTTAGGAATTAATCAATTAAATATCTTTTTTCGTGCGAAAGACCAAAAAAGCAGTCTCTGACTTAAAAATTTGGTTATTCGCATGAAAAAAAAAACTGTATAAAAAGATTCCTTATATCTTCGAGTTACTGAATTCCGTTACAAGATCTGATGCGAACCCTTTCTATAAGCGATAGTCATAGAACAATTAATGATTCTTGGAAAAAAATGTCCAATGAACTAAATACAACAATACTGAATAACAACAAAGCTCTATTCGATTACTGGCATAAAGAAGTAAGGCTTAAGAATCTAAAAACCATCTCAGCTGAGGGGCATGTAACAACACCAGAGTTAAGACACGAATGTACAAACTATGATGAACTTTGCAGAAGACCAGGCGTAATAGAACTCGATGATGCACAAAAGAATCGTGTCATCACAATTATTAAATATGAATGTACAGCTAAAGTTTTACAAAGACGGGCAGGAATTTTAGGAAAGCGAGCACAAGAGTTAGAAGAACGTTTCTCAGAGCAAAAAGTTTATAAAAATAAGCTCGAGAAATTCATACGGATACTTCAACAAAAACTCTTTAGGAAAGATGATCTAATTAAAAGTCTAGAAGCAAAAATAAAAGTTCTTGAGACAAAGGTCGAAGCCCTTGAAACAGGTCAAGAGCTAGCGATAATAAAGCAAAACTTTGCTGAAGAAAAAGCTCGACGAGAAAGATTAGCTACAAACAATAAAAAAATGGGAGGTCGCCTCTCATGGGCTAAGCGATGGAAAAACCAAAGAGATCAATATCTTCTTGAACTAGAGCAAACTAAAGCTATAGTTGCTGAGCTCCAACAAGAATTGGTAAAATATAAAAAACAAAAAGACAACCAAATAGAACAAAAAGATTATAAATAGAGCTATATAAAAATGAATAGAGAAGGATCTGCACAAACAAAAAATATAGGTGATAAAAAACACAGCCTTAAAGATTTAAAAAATATTGTCTATAAGCTTGCAGGTGTAAGTACAACAAAAAGCCTGAAGCTTCTTCAAAGCGAGTTCAAGTCACTTGATTTCAGACGAAGAAGCAGTTGGGATATAGCGCTTAAAACTATTTCGAAGACTAATTCAGGTAAGCAATTTGAAGATTGGCGTCAGAACCCACCAGAGGAATATAAAGACTTATTTTCTGAGATTGCGAATGTATCAAAGTCATATAATCAAAGTATTGAAGCAGGCTTAGAAATTAGTAAAAGTATTAAAGAGGACGCAAAAAATCTCCAAAAGCTTAGTGATGATTTATCCGATGAAGCAAGAGAACTCAATGATGATGCAACTACAGTTGAAATTAAAAAAAGAAGAAGATAAGAATACTAATGTCTAAATTACGTTGTCATCTACTTATAGGTCCTCCTGCTAGTGGGAAAACATCAATAGCAAAGATATTAGCACCCATTTTAAAAGCGGAAATCATATCGACAGATGCGATTAGAGAGGAACTATGGGGAGATGAGTTTTATCAAGGTCCCTGGGAAGAAATTGAAGAGATCTTGCATGCTCGGTTAAAAAAATTTGTAGCAGATGATCAACCTGTTCTCATAGATGCCACTCACGCCATGAGGCCATGGAGATTGGCTCTAACTCAAGGAATCAAGTTCAACAAACGTATTGAATGGATTGGCTGGTGGATTAAGACACCAAAAGAAGTATGTCTTAAATGGAATCAACAAAGAGATCGAACAATTGAAGAAGAAGTTATTCATCAATACTCTGCAGCCCTATCTCATAAAGATTTTTCTCCAAATCGTTCAGAAGGCTTTACAAGCTTTATTTACTTTGATCCATCTATTGGAAAAGAAACAAAGTCACGTTTAGAAGAAGAGATAAATCGTTTACCTAAAAGAATTGCGGCGGCGCGTAATAAAGAGAAGAGCAAAGAGTTACATGGTTATTCGCGACTAATAGATCTAGAGAGACTCTTGTTTCTTATACAACTTCTAATTTTTTACCCAGGGTTGTCTGCAACAGACCTAAAAACAAATAATGAATTAAAACAGATTTGCAACCCATTACCAGAAGGCTCAATGAGTGATCGTGCATCTTTATTTTTAAAAGCAAAATATGGGGAATGTTATTCAGATAAAGATAAATTAGAAAAAGATCTTAAATGGTTAGAATCTCAAGGTTTCAAAAAAGGAAGTTCAACCCAAGAGCCTATAAATCCTCCCTTACAGACAGAAACAACAAATGAAAACATGGGTGGCTGGCCTCCATTAGCAGATAAGGAAGTCTTTATAAGAGTAATGACTTTGTTGCGTTACATACTTCAAAATCCTTTTGATGGAAAGAAAGAAAAAGGCACCTCTCTTTTTAATCACTACATAAACAAACTTGATAATATTTATATGGCCGGAGAAGCAAATACTTTAAGAGAAGATATAAACAAACTTTTGACACCATATGGTTTTAGAAGAAGCAATGACAATGTCCGTCACGGTTATGGGCTCGGTACAGCGGTTTTATCTACTCAACGTCTCAAAGATTTAAGTCATATACTCAATGAATCAGTCAATAAATTAGGTGACCCCACAGCATCAATTATTCAAGAAGAATTAAATGAAAGACTTCAATGGGCCTCAATAGAAACAAATGAACCATCAACACGCGTATTCGGAAATCGATCTATTATAAACACTGGACTATTGAGAGCAGACTCACTCGCCAATCCAGAAAAAGCTGAGAAATTAGAACATGCCATTAGCCATAACCAAAGAATATACATAGAGAGATTTAAGTCATCTGGAGGCTCTGGCGAGAGAATTAAAACTCCAAAATATGTTTGGCCATTACAACTAATATTTCACAACATCGGTTGGTACATAGCCTACGAAGAAGATAGAGTAGGCAATGGGAAAAGGCTTATATCAACAGAACGTTTAGATCGACTTGCCTTAAGACAAGTCGATACAAATACAAAGAGAAATCCAGAAGAGAAAAACAAATCCATACGTCGATTAGAAAAATTAATGGAAATCTCAGGAGGGATTTATTTTGGCGAAGACGAAAATCTCCAGTATTTACTAACAAGTTCAGAATCAAATGAACTTAAAAAGTATTTGCTAACGGTTAGATTTCGTTCTACTCCAGATCTATATAAATACTTGAGAGAAGGACTACAAAGATACCCAGTTGATCAACTCAGGCTCTCAAAACCAATCAAAAATGATATGTGGAAGCCAAGCAAAGAAGGACCCTTTTCTCTTGAACCATTAGAGGGTACAACTCATCCATTTCCAATGGAAATTGACTTACCAAGATGGACGATTGAAAATGATTATGACTTTATGAAATGGCTGCTTGGCTTTGGAGAGGGAATAATCATTGAAAAGCCAAAGTCATTAGTCAAAAAATATACGGAAAGGATTAGAGACATTAACAAGTTATATAGCTAAGAAGATATTTAGTCTTTCGCACGAAAAAAGCAAGATAAAACAATAACTGGAAGACAATTTAAAAAGTTAATAAAAAAAAAAATGAAAAATCAAAAGAATCAAAATGACTCTAATAACAAGAGGTCAAAGAAAAAGGAATTCGTGCATCCTGAATGTAAAGGTGAAAAATTAAATATAAGTCCAGAAGTTCCAAATAATTTAAAAGAGCTGATTGATAGACAGGTAATAAAAAAAGTAAGAAGGACAGTTAACTCAGAGATTTCAGATACAACGAAAGAGGTGTTAAAACTACTTTCAGAAAACCAAGCAGGTCCAAAAGAAGATATTGAAATAGCAGGAATATTAACAAGTAGGTTATGTAGATTCTATAGTAATTTAGTTAGTAAATTAGTGGATTTTGAAATTGGAGAAAAGGAAGTACTTGTAAGTTTAACGAAAGATACTGACCGTCTCTCATTAGCTAATATGATTTTATCTAATATAGAATTTTGCTCTATACAAGAAGAAGAAGAAGAAGAAGAAGAAGAAGAAGAAGAAGAAGAAATTGATGAACTTGATTATGAAGACTAAATAAAATATTTTTAATTTAATTATTTTGTTGGACTAGAAAAGTTTTGTGAAAATAATTTTCATTAATAATAAGAGAAGATGGCGAAATGTATTCTAGGTTAGAATTAAACTCATCAACTGATATTGAATCACAAGTAAGCTTACAATCGTTTTTAAAATTAATATCAAAAGGCTCATCTCCTTTATCTGATCTAATCGCCATATGGATATTGTGATTTAATTTGCTTGGCGTTAAATATTCATAATTAGAATCGCCCATTGAAGCCCATCCATAAAACCTAGAATGTATTGTTTTCATTTTATTAGGATCAACAAGAAAGAATGTTACGGGAATACGTGAATTAAAAATATTATTTAATTTTGAATACCAGGAAAATAGACTTTTTTTAATTTCATCATCATACAACAACCCACGACTAGTTTTATTACCAAAAAAAGTTGATCTCGAAGGCTGAATAAAGGGATTATCTGTAATAATCACAAAATTTTTCAAATTGTAAAAGCGTGAAGCTAATTCTGCGGTTAATAATCCACCAAATTTCCTGTCAATGATATACCTGTCCCAAATAACAAAAGTATCATAGAAGCAGAAATAAGCAGCAAGATATTCATAAAAAAGATTAGCTTTTTTAGCCTTTAAAGAGATAAAATCATCCTCAAATTTAACGAATCTAGATTTTCTTGATAAATTAAAAAATTCATCAATTTTATTGATTGTGAAATCATCTGTCTTGCCAAAAATAGGAATATCAAAAAGACTATCCTTAGTCTTATGGTCTTTATAAGAAAATGAATAAACTCTTTTCCTAAGGCTCTGAGATAAATTAGAATCACTAATAAGATTATTTTTAGGCTTGCAAGACTCAAGAAGGTTAGAGTCTAAAACTTTTATAAGTCTTTTCCTTTGAGATAAAAGAAGCAGAACAGATTCCCATGCTTTTATTTTCGTACCACTAATATTGCGATTAGTTTGTAGTTCATTTATAAGCTTTTTAAGATCAAGATTAGGACTATAAAAGACCATCAGGTGGTCCTTATTGATAAATATAGTAGACAAAAAATTTCTTAAGGAGTCAACATCCTTTTTAAAACTTTTTAAAATAAAATCCTTAGTAAGACAAGTAACTAATAACATATAAAATTATTTTTAAAAGATTTCATCAATATCAGTAGAGAAGAATCCGTCTGGCCATTGACTAAGTAATTCTCCTTGACTGGAAACCCTCATTTGATTAATTTTAGAAATACCATTGGAATTTTGATCTATATAATAAACTCGAAGTAAATCAGACTTAAACTGACCGTCTCTAATCAACTTTAATATTCTTAAAAGAATTGTTTCACTATGAGTTTCAACAATCCAGCTTTTTCCAGGCATATAGTCTTTTTTATAAACACTTTCAGCCATCACTGATCCAATTTCAGCTTGAAGTCTTGGATGTAAATGAGTTTCCGGTTGCTCAACTAAAATAGTATTATTAATATTTGATGTTGCATTAAAAATAATAGGTAATAACTGTGATAAGCCATAACCAGTATCTGCCAAATTTACCCATTTTTCACTTCCTATTTGTTGGATTTCAATATTCTTAAGTTGAACAGTTTTATCTCCTACAGATCCTCTTCGAATAGATTTAATTAATTGCCTTGAATTTAAGTACTCACTAATAACATTAATATCAATATTATATATATTATCATTTTCTGAAAATAGATAAGCGACATCACCTGGTTTAACAGATGCAATATCATTTGCTTTATAAAATCGTCTGGCACCAGATCTCGCTGGACCAAGATGAATAACCTCTCTACAAAAAAGATTTGGAATTATTTTAAGTGAATTGAAAGGATTAGGATATTGTGAAAGAATTCGCTCTTTCAAAATATTTCGGGAGGCCGAATTATGACTTTGGCGAATTGATTTATTCTGTCGCAGGGAAGTAAGCTTTCGAGCAAAGTTCTTACCAGATCTTCTTACACCTGGTTCAAACTTCTCCTTAGAAATAAATGCATCTCCTGATAACCAGGAAATACACTCATAGAGGTATTTACTATCGAAAGTATCGGTAAAATTATTTTGATTAATAAATTCCCATAATCTAATATTATAAACAATAGAAGAAAAATCTAACTTAAACTTTATAGATTCTTCGTTTATAGATTCGCTGATCATTCTTAGATCAAAACTATAATCTATTATCGTACTAATAAATTGATTTAAATAATCACTAAAATCATCGTCTGAATCAAAATCTATAATATCAAAAATTTCTAATATCTGCATAGAATAATGTGATCTACGTACCAAATAAAGTTCTAATAAATCCTCAATATTATCTAATGAAGTTGTATCATTCAATATATACTTAGTAAGTACATTCCTATAATCTTTAGAAGCTTTAAATATAGTATCTTTATATAATAGTTTTATCTCTTGACTCGACTTAATATCTGGATATGGAACATTTTCCGGAGAATTGAATTCCACAAATCTCTTAAAACATGATTTGAGTTCTTCCTCTGAGACTTGGATATCTCTAAAACCAGATGGACTTTTATTTACTTTCGCTCGTTTCTCGTCATCAGTTAATATTTCAGGTAAACAATTAAATATTATATCGGAATGGTTAGATATAGCCTGAATATCTAAATCGGTTCTTTCGGATTCTTTGAAAAAAATATCAGCATTTTTCACAAATTC
This sequence comes from Prochlorococcus sp. MIT2308, assembly GCF_059772345.1. Lineage (NCBI taxonomy): Bacteria > Bacillati > Cyanobacteriota > Cyanophyceae > Synechococcales > Prochlorococcaceae > Prochlorococcus > Prochlorococcus sp. MIT2308. Next base: position 618,552 of record NZ_CM186283.1, read on the forward strand.
ATCGTATTGAGAACTACTGTCTTCTTGCTTATTTAGTTTTTCTATATTTTTTCTAAAGTCAAGGATATCAGACTTTTTCTTTTTATAATCACCAGATAAATGATACGAATCAAAATAGAAATTAGCGTTAATAGTGCTATTACGATATAAGGGTGTATTCAAACTATAAATAGACATATTCAACCTAACTTTCCGCTTATTTATATCATCAAGGAAGTCTTCTACTGCTGAGTTACTAAATTTTTTTATTATATTAATTAATTTATTATTTGTAGGCTCATCAAATTTAAAGAATCGTATACTCCTATCAAAATCAATCCATCCTCCTGCTTCTATTCCTGCATATCTTAATAAGTTTAGGACCTGATTTTGAGCAGCCATATTTTTGCCTAAATTGGAAAAAATAGTAGGCACAGATTGAATCATGATTTCAGTAGAATTATCTTTCTTACGGGTGCGAATAGATTTATTTTCAAGAGCAAATTTAATTTCTTTAGTTATATTTTTAAGAATCCTATTAATTATCTCACTTAAATTATCATAGCTTTTTGAATCTAATTCATAGATATTTGAATCATTAAAGTTTCTAGCCCTACCAGGGAAAGGATTCATCAAATATTTATCATTATTTTTTTTATTTGTATTTATAAAAAGTAATTCCAAACCTTCCAAATAATCTCCAAAAATAATTTTTATTTTTTTAACTTCACCCTTTATATTATCCTTACCTTCAAAAACATTTAATCTTACTTTTGCGTTATTTAAAACATCTAATGAGTCTATAGAAATAAAAGTATTCTTGTGACTTATCGATGGCTCTTTCTTGATAGAGGTTTCAAAAGATATACCTTCATCATTATTTTCAAGTAATTGATTATTTAGTATTGTTCTGTATGTTCCAGCTTCAACATGCTCCCCACTAAAATTGAATTCGCCAGAACGCAAAGTTTTACAGCTTTGTGCAAGAGTTAAAATTGATTGTAAAAATGATGACTTGCCGCCAGAGTTCTGTCCGTATATTAAAGTGATAGGAGCAATTTCTATATTCTGAAGATCTTTAAAAGATTTATAGTTTTTAACTCCATATCTAGGTAATGATGATTTTTTATTTATATTAGATTTCTCTTTCATTTTACAAACGCGATCCACTTGATTTTTTCTAATTATATCTCCTATAGAGAAAGTGTTATTATGTATTATCCTTTTATAACTTTCGATAAGCATTAGTCTCTCGCTCGGAACAATAAAGATTCCAAACAACTCAGAAACGTCGCATTAACTAAAAATCTTTTTGCGCGAAAGATTACTTGTAACAACTCTGAAACCTTCAACTTCGAAGAAGAAGCTCATTTAGCTTCACACATTCAATCCATGTGAAAACTCGACTAATTCGTTTTAACCATCGAAGAAATTACAAGTGTCAACTTAAGAAATGAGCATATATATAAAATATTTATCATCAATAATTTCAGCTCTTATTTATTTTATAGAGGAAAAAATAAAGCAAAAAACTCAAAATAACTAGACGACATAATTTTTGTTGGCTTTATTTACACAGCTCTTGCAACAAATACATATCAATCGCATGATGAGCAACCAACAAAAAAATTGGCAAGCTTGATACAAGTGTGCCGTTGCGGGCAGCGGAATCCGAGTAACCTCGTCAGTCAAGAGAAGCCAGAACTTAGGCAGTTGTATTGATTTGATTTTCGCTAATTACTACTCCTCACACCCTCACGACAAGTGCAATGAAAGCTTTGTCTCTTCTTAAAACCTTTTCGAAAAATTCAATTCATTTAGTTCGAAAAACACCACCTCTTGTTTTTGCAATGGCAGTTTTATCAGCAGGTGGATTTATCGGAGCATCAACAGTCTTAGTCTCTGGACTTCGTACTGTCGAAAGCTCAATCACAGTAACTGGTGCAAGTACGGAACGTATCGTTAGCGATATGGCTAAATGGGATGTCAAAATCCAAACGACAGGCTCTACTCAAATAGATTCCTATAAAAAACACCAAGATTCGATTAGTGAAACAATTAAATTCCTAAAAGCTAATCAGATAGAGAATGGTAATGGAGAATTGATCGATATTGGTCCGGCTTCAACCTCAAAAAATGAAGTCCGAAATCCAGAAACTGGTGAGCTTGTTTCAACTAAATGGATTACCAGTCAATGGATTGAAATAGAAAGTAGAGACGTCTCAAAAATCTTTAAGACTCATAGAAAGATCAGTGAACTCCTCGGTAAAGGTATTTTAGTTAGTCCCAGCAGTCCAGAATTTACCTATACAAAACTTGCAGAGAAACGAGTAGACATGCTTGCAAAGGCTACAAAAGATGCCCGCATCAGAGCCGAGGCTATTGCTCGTGAAGCAGGTTCAAAAGTAGGTGCAGTCAAAAGGGTAAATACTGGGGTTTTCCAAATAACAGTCCCCAACTCAACACGGGTAAGCAGCTGGGGTTCCTATGACACAAGCACAGTCAAAAAAGACATCACTGCTGTGATGGGAGTAACCTTCGGAGTTAAAGAATGAACGAACATAACGGCTCCTCAAGGATTATCAATTTATCCCAGAGCATTAAAAAAGGTCATGAACAAATTGAAAAAATCGATGATCTTATTATAAAAATCACCAATCAAAGAAAAGATCTTATTAAATCTATTATTGACGATTTGACAGCTATTCAAAAACTTTCTTTTGAAGAAGTTAAGGAGTCCGATGAAGGCACTCGAAGATTATTTGATGAATCAGTATCAAGACCAATTAATCAATTAATAACAGAAATCATCAGGAGTCTAAAGTTATCTATTGATCCGAAAGAAAACAGTCTGACTTCTGGGAAGGTTTCTAAGCAGATGATAGAAACCTTAAGAAAAGTAAAAGGGTTTAAGGCATATCTTTCTGAAATTCAGAGAGCTCAGCTAGATCAACTTTTTTATTTACCGGACGCTCATAAAGAGTCTATTTGAATTAACTGTCAAAATTTTTCACCCAAAACTCAAATCTTAAAGTCATGTGTTTAGAACCAGAAGACCATATGGAATGGTACGAAAGGACAAAAGCTCTTTCAACTGAAAGACTCCACAATTTAGATCTCTACTGGAGAGACAACTTTGAAAACTCCGTTCATCAAGAACTCCATTCAATTGTTCAAATGATTTTGATAGAACGAGGCGAGAAAACCTTAGAGATGAAAAGACAAGAACAAATCCAAGAACTTAATCGATCTCTAAGTCTATCCAATCCTTTTGGTCGAGTTCTATCAGGAGTCAAAAGTGTATTCACAACGAGAACAAAATCATGAGTATAAAAAAACACAACGAGAAGGAACAAAGACAAATCGAGATAGATCAACTTGGTGAAATGCTTTGGCGTTCTACTCCTCTGGGAAAATTTCTTTCATCAAAAAAAGCTTCTAAAGTTTTACGTTCAAGACCGACAACAGCTAAAAGAGGAAAGCGAGCTTGGGTCGTTCGTATACCTGCTTCTTTTATTTTTACTGGTTCTAAAACTGGAGGTTTTCAAACAATTGTTATGGCTGAGACTAGAGATCAAGCATGGGAAGAGGCAGCAAAATGCGAGGAATGGGAAATTCTAAATTTCTTCATTAGTCATATGAAGGTATTTCCAAAAGAACCTCTTTAGATCCAGAAGTTTAAAGAAAAAATTAAGTTGACTCGTCAAATCAGGAAAAGCTACTAAGTTATCGTCATCTGATGAGCAAAGCGGCTCACTTGTTGAGCAAACTTACTCGTCACTCGGATAAGCAGAAGGGCATCTGCGGATAGCTGAGGTCAGTGTTGCTAGTTACTTCCAACCCTTATCTCGTACTATTCCTATGCCTTGTCGTTTCAGCAAGAAATCAAATATCACTCTTAAGAAACAATCTCAATTTCTTAAGGGTAATGAGGCTCCTGCAGCTAAAGGCATGGAAAGTTACTTGAATTATATTTTTCCTATATGGAAACAACTGTTTAAGGATCGCAGAGCAAATTTCCTAGATCTTAGGGGTGAACCCCCTGAGTTCAGGCACGCTGTTTTTACGAGAATAAGGAGAGGAGAACTAGACCACCGCTAACTCATACTCACAACTAATTATCAATGTTCTCGAAACCTGAAGATTGGGTGAAAACTCGTGATGCGGAGGGGATTCTTTGTATCTCAGAAAGATCCCTATTACGTTTACGAAAAAACAAAACTCTTACCGCGGGTAAATGCTGGAGAAGAACTATCCCTGACAACCTCAACTCACACGTTATTTACAATATTCCCTCTTGCCAGGAGGTTTTAAGTGGCATAACCGCTGCATTGGAAATGGAGGAGGATTGTCTTTCCAATTCAATAGAAAAGGAGACGACTATCTAATGAAAAGAAATTATGTAGGGCAAGAAGATTGTCATGATGAAATCCTAGAAAAATTAAACTTATCAGGTTTTGATTTGATTCTTTATGACGTAGACAGATTCATAAGACCAAGATTTTATGAATTAGTTATCCTTGTTGCCATCAAGGCAATAGCTCAAAAGAATGATTTCTCATTAAGAGAACAATTACATATTTGGAGGCCATTTGATGTTTGATGAACAAACTGAGGCCTTTGAGAGATTGGTTTGTCTAGGAAGTCTTGCCAATGACCACAAACAAGTAAAAGGATATGACTATAAAACTGATTTAAAAATAGAATTACGAAACAAAGAACAGAGAGGAACACATGTAGGGAAACATATAGATAAAGAGGTAGGAAATAGAACAGTTAAATCACAACCAGTAAAACCACGTACTCTCCAAGTAGGAAAAGTCCCAACACCAGTAGATCTGCTTTTACAAAACAAGAAGCCTACAGAATGGATTGTTGATTCTTTTGGTGCAAAGGGCGCAGCTGTATTGCTGGCAGGTGATAAAGGAAGTGGAAAATCTGCATTTTGTTATCGCTTAGCAGAATCAGTATCCAAAGGTGAGGCATTTCTTGGACGAATAGAAACAGTTAAGTCAAAAGTATTGGTGTGGCAAGCGGATGAAAGCAAAACAAATGCATTAGACAAGATTGATCACATGGGTATTACAGATGGCTTTGATTTCGTCTTTGAAGAAGACGAAGGATGGGACGAATTACAAATACCAAGATTAAGAGAACATCTCCAAAATGGTTGCTATGGAGTCCTTTTGATTGACAGCGTTACAGGCTTGTTGATGAGTAAAGGAATCAGTATTAAAGATCCAGAGTTCTCAACTCCTATAAAACAGTTAAATGATCTAGCTAGTGAATTGGGTATATTGATTGTCCTTAATTGTCATCTCACGAAAGAGGATAGAAATGAAGTTAATGCCAAAGATATTTTAGGTGCTGGTACTCAATCGGCCGCAGCCAGTGATATATGGGGAATTTGGATCACCAATGAAAAAGATTTAGAGAGTTTCACAATGAAATGCCTAGGCAAAAGAAACTGCGATAAAAACACGATGTGGTATCTGAAGGGAAATATTGAAGATTTTTCCTTTCAACTTGAGAACGTCGGAGAACATGATTTGTTGCCAGACAAGCAGAAGCAATATAGTTTTCAATTCTTAGACCATCTCCATAAAACTAATAAAGGGATGACAGTGAAAGAACTATCAAATCAATTTAGTTGTACTGAAGAACATGCCAGAAGAGTATGCATAAGGCTTAAAAGACAAGGCCAGATTGAGAGAATAAAACATTCAATAAAGTTTGGTCGACCACTCTATGTCTATACCGCTAAGACTTTTCCTACTTCTGGGGTATAGATCACACCAAGAAAATGATGGCATCAGAAGCCAAAAATGACTGAATTGGTTTTTCGCACGTAAAAGAGAAAGTTAATCGATAAATCAGTGATGCTTGTATCAACTCAAGCACTTCCAATGACATCATCTAAAGAAATCCAGTGTCCTCATTGTGAAAAAATGTTTAAAATAGACGAATCAAATTATCTCGCGATTCAAAGCCAAATAAGAGATCATTTATTTGAAGAGCAACTTAAAAATGGAATTGCGACCGCAGTAAAACTTTCAGAACAAAAACTAATTAATGAACATAATATATATATCAATGAAAAAAATAAAAACATACAAAAATTAGAAAGTGAAAAATCCACTTTTGATAAAGAGAAGAAATTAGCAATTGCAGAAGCTATACAACCTATTTTAAAAGAAAAAAGTGAGTTAGAAGTAAAAAATAAAGATTATAAAGAAAAATTATCTTCTATAGATAAAGATATGAAAATAGCAATTTCAGAAGCTATTAAGCCTATAGAAGAGGAAAGAAATACATTAAAAATTCAGATAAGTAAATCTAAATCAGAATCAGAATTAGCAGAAAATAATTTAAAGACTCAGCATAGATTAGAAATCAAGGATAAAGAAGATGAGATAAAGAGACTAAGAGAAAATAAAAGCAAGTTATCAGTCAAAATGGTTGGCGAATCACTAGAAGAATCTTGTAATATAGATTATGAAAGATATATAAGAATAGCAAGACCGTTAGCAAGCTTTAAAAAGGATAATCAAGCAGTAAACAATTCAAAAGGTGACTATATTTTTAGAGATTATGACGAGGAAGGAAATGAAATTGTGTCGATCATGTTTGAGATGAAAAATGAGAATGAAGACTCGAAAATAAAAAGTAAAAATAAAGATTTTTACAAGAAGCTTGACCAAGATCGTAGGAATAAAAATTGCGAATATGCAGTTTTAATATCACTTCTTGAGCCAGAGAACGAACAATTTAATGCTGGTTTAACTACTGTTTATCATGAATATCCAAAAATGATTGTAATTCGTCCTAATTGCTTTATATCCTTAATTTATACACTTATAGTAATAGAATCGGAAATTTTAAAATACAAATTATTACTGCAAGATGAAAAGAATAAAACTATTGATATTAGTAATTTCAAAGATAATCTTGATCAACTGCAAAAAGCCTCGGCTATAAATTTGAAAAGAATATTTTCTTCCATAAAAAAAATTGTAGACTTACAGGATAAAATAATATCTAATGCAAAAGAATCAAAAGAAATTGCCTTACAAGGCTTAAGTAAAAACTGGACAATTCTGGATAAAAAAATACAAGGCATTTCAGTTAATAAATTAATCAAAGATAATCCAACAATGACAAGGTTGTTTGATGAACAATCTCATCAAGAAATAGTTAAGGAGGTGTAAAATGACTCCTACCCATAACAACTCTGAAGATTTAATTCTCCCACCCAAAGTTGAATACCTAATAAAAGAAGTCAATATTAATTGCGAACAAACCAAAGAGAATATGGATAAAATAAAGAAGTTCACATTGACGAGAGATATCAAACTCAAGCTTCTTCTTTCAAGCCTGAATGAATTACAAAGGATTTGTCATGAGGATTTGAGAGATGCTGATAATTGGAATCTTAAGAGCTTCGATGAATTAGTAACAAAGCCCATCAATGAATTAAAAGAAATAGCTATCTCTCTTCGAGACGACTCATCTACTAGTAGCCCTATAACTTTTGAAAAGATTTATGAGCTTACTCAAAAAATAATAAATAGAATTAGAGCTTTTAAATTCTCATCCCTGAAGCATAAAAGAGATCTTCTAAACAGCCTCTTTCGTTTACCTAATGCTGAAAAAGAATGACTAATCCTATTGGAAAACTTCAAAGAGTTCCCTTAAGAACTGTATGGAAGCATGAGGCTCGTGACTTCACTCAATGGCTTCATGAAAACTTGGATTTTCTAAATGATTCTCTTGATCTTGAACTTATCTCTGCAGAAAGAGAACAATCAGCTGGATCTTTTAGTATTGATTTGGTTGCTGAGAGTAGTGATAGTGAAAGTTATATTATTGAGAATCAGCTAGAGAAAAGTAATCATGATCATTTAGGGAAAGTCATTACTTATCTAACTTCAAGAGAAGCAAAAGGAGCCATATGGATTGTTTCTGAACCAAGGCAAGAACATATCAATGCGATGGCATGGCTAAATGAATCAAGTAGTAGCGATTTTTATCTTGTAAAAGTTGAAGCTGTAAAAATAGGAGCTTCGGAGCCTGCACCATTGCTTACTTTAATTGTCGGACCTTCTATTGAGGCCAAAGAAATTGGAAGGGTTAAACAAGACAAAGTAGAGAGACACTTTATTCGTAAAAAGTGGTGGACAAAACTAGTTGCAAATTCTGCCGCGAAATCTCATGCTCACATTTCTCCAAGTACGAATAGTTGGATCACAACTTCATCAGGGATAAGAGGATTGGATTTAGTGTACATAGCAAATAAGAGTAAATCTGGCGCGGAGTTATACATCGATCGAGGTAAAGACTCTCAAGAGGAGAACAAAATGATTTTCGATCAATTAAAAACTTATCAAGCCCAGATTGACAAAAATATTGATTCATTTGTTGATTGGCAGCGATTAGATTCTCGACGAGCTTGCAGGATACGTATTGATATTGATGGAGGTTATCGATCTCCTGATGATGAGTGGCCTCAAATACAGGAGAAAATGATTAAAGCAATGAATCAACTAGAGGTTGCTTTAAAGCCTGCTTTAAAAACTTTAAAATAAAATACATGAGTTCAACAGAGATAAAAGAGATAATTGGAGTTTGCTTTCTTTAAGTTGGATCTTGTTTATTTTCTATCTGTAGGCATTATTAAAACCCGACTATGTTCAAATGCATCAGACGTTAAAAACTACTGCTTTAGCGATACCCTCAATTTTATTAGCTCTGCTATTAGGCAGACTCGTGGCCATTGAAATTTATGCAGCTAAATTTCCTGATTCTCCAACGGTAAAAGCATTAAGAGTAAATCCTTTGATGTCTTTAAGAAGTAACTAAAGATTGAGAAATTAATTCTGACTACTTTCTACGAGCAAATACAGCAGCAGCAATAACCAACAAGAAACCCCTCTAGAAATTCCAATAACTAAAGGGGTTATTAATCGACTCGTACTATATAAAGTCAATTATGTCTTGATGAGGTTTGGCCTCAATTCATTTATAGGTGAAAATCAACCCAGAAAACAAGCAAAGTTTGGAAAGCCCTACCTCAACCGAACATCATTTTTAGAGAACCTCTTTTTATATTCTTATCACGCAAGAGCGAGTATCGAAAGGATGCGATAGCTCTAGTCAGAGAAGGGGACAGTCGTCGAAATCCTGTCCCTTTGCTCGCAAATCATAAAAAGTTCATTAGGTCTGCACTTTTTTTGGTAAACAAAAACTCAGGTTAAGCCTTGCATTTCCTACATACCAGGCATAGCCAGTCTCTTTAAGACATTGATTAGGCGCTTTGAGTAACTATTAAAGTTAGTTGGCCCCCTCTTAAAAAAGGGGGTTTTCTATTTCCAATAAATTAATACTCAGTTTCTATGCTTGTTTTTTCGATCAGCGCCTAAGCCACACAACTCGATCAATCCTCTTGCATTACTAGCAACAGAAGCTGTTCGCCCTAAAACAAGACTTTTTTGAATAGCACTTTGCAGGTTCGCAACCAATTGAGCTGTCATTTGAGGTCTACTTAAGTCCACATTTTCAAGGTCTTGAACAAGTAACTCATAAGCTGCTGCAGTAATTCTTCGTGCTTGCCTTCGGCTTAATCGATAAGTTTCGGCCACATGGGACGTAACGACAGTTGCGCCATTACCTTTTGCGAGCATGGTTGCAGCTTCACCAATACGTAATTCAAGTTCAGCTTTAGAGGCTCTGGCCATAGTTCTAAATTCGCCCCAGACCCAGTGCTCAAGGCACTTCTGCCATAGCAATAGATTCAAGCATTTGTTGGCGATTTGTTGGCTCGTTTGGGCCAACAAAAATGGGTTCAGCTAGATATTAGCCAAAACCATTGCAAATAGTAAGTTTTTAGAATCGGGGCGACAGGATTCGAACCTGCGACCTAGTGCTCCCAAAGCACCCGCGCTACCAAGCTGCGCCACGCCCCGCCAAATAGAATTGTAGACCCTGATAGCTGCTTAGAGAATATAAATTTTCTAAAGCTTGACTCAAAAATAATCAAATAGACTCATTTGAAGGGTTTTGTCACTCGTTTGTCACTCGCTTAAGCTAAGAAAATACCTTAAAGAAAGAAGTCTGATAATTGTGTAATAGCTCTCAGAAAACTACTCCGTTAAAGATGAGGTTGAAAATATCGTTTTGATGCAAAAGTAGAGAAAGTGGAAAAAGTTTTTTTAATTGTTAAAAACCTGTGGAGAATAACAAATTTGTTATCTTGACTCCAAAAGATTCAAGTAAAAAAATTTATTTTGATCTAAGTTTCCGATGCAAATTAATTAGGAGTAAACCATGCCGAATTGGGTAAACATGTCTGAACAGGAAAAGTATTATTACCGTAAAAACAGAGAGAATGCTGCTGAGGACATGGTTGGTCTATCAATTTTAGGCATCCCAGTATTGATCTTATTAATTATTTTTATTTAGAGTCACCATAAAGCTCGAAATATCTTTTCTTTTTTAACTCCATTTTTTTCCAACAGTTATCTAATCAGATTTATTATTTCTGATTTAAATCACTGAATAAACAACCAAACTAAATTTATTATGTTACAAAAACTCGGTAATTGTTTTACTATTCTAATTTTCGCATCCTTAGTTGGCACTTTCCTTGACAAGGTAAGTGAGAGGAATAATGAATATTCGATTAATTTAGAATCAATAGAATTTCAGTCAGTTAAAGAAACATATGATCTTTAATCTACAGAGATTTTATAATCCAATCATAAATGAGTTAATACGCAACTCGAACGAATTACAAACCAAAATAAAAGCTCAGAGAAGTAACGCAGAAGTGCGGGTGTTTAAAAAGCAGACGCGTGTTTAATAGGCACCCCGTTCTAATAATCCCTTGTCACTCGCTGTCACTAATTAAAAATTTGTTGCATTAAAAAAGCCCTGTTATCACAAGACTATTGCTTATCTCAAGTTCTGCTCCCAAAGCACCCGTGCTACCAAGCTGCGCCACGCCCCGTAACCAGCTAATCTTAATGCTTCATAGGCAATTAATTACGTGGAATCAAAAAATATATTCATTTTACCGTTATTTTCAAAAAATCTGTTTAATTAATTTGACAATTTGATTATTTAGATTAAAAATCGAAAACAAACATTCACGATCAAAAAAAAAAAAAAAAAAAAAAAAAAAAAAAAAAAAAAAAAAAAAAAAAAAAAAAAAAAAAAAAAAAAAAAAAAAAAAAAATTATTATTAATTGGTTAAATATTATTTAGATTAATTATGAATTACTCACCTTATTCAGAAAAGTCAAAACTTAAGAATTCTCTTTTGGAAAACACCAACTATTAAGTTCACGACTAATAAATATTTCTAAACTTATATTCATACATAAATAAAAATATAGAAGAACGAAGCATAATTAGCAAAAAAATAGTTAAAGATAAAGATCTAAAAAATACAACTTACTTACTCTATTGAAATTCTAAAATTGCAAAAGTCTTTGAAAAGAACAACGATTGAAATTTTAGTAAATGAATATTGTTTTCAAATCAAAAGATACATGGAACAATTTGGACTGTCATTGCATGTGCACCAAAAAGATCAAAGGAGCCAATCATTACAACTCAACCATTGAACTTTTTACATCCAGAACATGATCGCTTACAGATGTTGCAAAATTTTTTCTTAAGTATTTAGTTTTGTAAAGTTTGCAATCCCCTGCAAGCCTAATGGAGTGGTGATTATCAGGCTAATCTTTCAGATTCAATCCATGAACTCGTGGGAATCCTTCCAGTTGATTAAAGTATAAAAAAATTCAAACCATTGGCTCCTCATTTAGAACATCCTTTTTTAATATTAATCTGGCACTTACTTGTTGGATATCTGCTTACTGTAAGCTGCGACTGGAACTGGATTCCATTGACAAAGGATGAGAAAAAAAGAGGTCCTTCTCTTGACCAAATCAGAGGTAGAATCTTTGGCTAATAAATATGAGATAGGAAAACAAGGTTTGTTGGCCAAAAAATTCCACACAAGCTAATTGATTTTTCCATGAGTTAACTCATAAATCAATTTGACTGTAAAACCAATTAAAGACTATTTAATTAAACAAATATAAATTTAAAATAAGTAGAAATTATAAAGGTACGGTTAGGCACCAAAAAATACTCACAACTAAGAACTTTTTCTATTATCTTTTTCTTTTAACCTGCGAGTACAAGGTCAAATGGCTCAACGAATTAACGTTGCATTGAATTCAATCCCCTCTGGATGTAGAGATTTAGCTGAGTTTGCTTTCTTCTGCGGTGTCGGTTTTACATTTGGTAGCCTGGGCCTGATATGACCAATTATTTCAATGGCAGCATCATTCTTTTTTTCCTTAATCTTTTTATTAAGTAAAATACGAAGCAACTTTCCTCAACTACGAAGGGTAACTTAGAGATTTAGTGTTAATTTTTTTAGACTGAAAAAGATATACTAATAGGAATTATTAAATTTTTTTAGAAAATTATTGAAAAAGTATTTATAAAGTACAGAGAACTTTTTTAAGCAATTCCGCCTCCATAAAACGAAGATTGAGGAAGTTTTTTTTATTTTATGTAAAGCCGCAGCTTTTTATTCTTTTTACCATATGAAAATTTTATGAAATTTTAGATATACATTTAAAATAATAGATAACCAGCATACAATTCTCTTCACGAAAAGAATAAAATTCTTTCATAATCAATATATGCATTCAGGTCAGTCAGTGAAGCTGATACCAAATTTTGCTGAGTTACTTCATGAGATTAAATTACCATCGCCAGAAAAATGCTTTTTAATTGAGGATGGCGATGAAAAATATATAGGAAAATGGATAAGGGATGGAGAACTCACATGTGAACTTGAAAAACTCTTCGAGTGGATAAATATGAGGTACAAACTCAAAAAAAGTAACCTAAGCCACAAAGAGAGAAAAATTGCTGAAGATGTAAAAAAAAGATTTCCTTTAGAACAATGGCGTGTGATAAAAATTTTTAGTGACCACCAACGAAAATATCGATATTACAAAAAAGCCATAGAAGACGTAAAAAGTAGAACAACTCCTCGAATGAACGAACAAGCAATCATGACTATATTTAGACCAGGCTGGAGTATAAATACTTAGTATGGTATAATTACCTATAAGACTTCAAGGCTTTAAATTCGCATGATTAAAAAGTACCCCTTGCTTCCTTTCATTATTTTTGCTGGAGCATTATTAAGCACCGCTACAATTGGTTTGCCTGTATTTGCAGGATAATTTGAATGCAAATTCAAATTACTTAAGCTAATCTACCTTTAGCCCTTCTTATAAAATATAGTTTAAAATAATATTACAATCTCATAAACAACTAAAAAAAATAAACACATAAATTGAATTCAATTTAAAATTTCAAAACTTATTATTATTTTGATAAAATAGCAGACCAATAATTAAACAAGAAATATGATGAATATAAAAATATTGAAAGGTAAATCCAGTTAAGCCAGGCCGGACGCTTATTATCATTATTCATTGAATCTAATAAAAATATGGACAACATAATATACTTTCTAAATTGTTATTTGACTATAAGCTTATAATGCTTAACGTAAATTCTAAAAGTTGAAAACCAAAAGTAATTAGATAAGAAGAGGTATCTATGAAAAAACGATACAAGTTTCTAGAAAAACACGTAAATGAATTTATCAAAACTTTCGAAAGCTTAAGGGGAAACGAATGGTCTTTGAATTTTCCAGTTTTTATTTTTGATAGAGATTGGTTTAAACTTAAAAAAGTAAAACTCTATGATTTAGCTAGAGAACTTAAGCCAGACAACTCACAAGAAGCCCCAGAACTAATTCAATATCAAAAATTACTCAAGGATGGACACGATCATTTGCTTGCCATTCAAGAATGTTGGAATGAATTTGGAATTGAAGACTTTCATAGATCTCTAAGAAACTCATCAGAATGGAAATCAAAAGGGAATAACGGGTGGACTTTTAAAAAATACACTGCACTCCTAATAGGATATAGAAATATTATTGAAAATAAAGAAGTTCGCATACCTATTATTATCCTCGGAAGAAATTCAAGCGAAGATCACAAACTTGAATGGATAAGCTATGAATTCATTACAGAATTAACTATCCAAGACTAAAACATCTAAATTTTATTCCTTCTCAAGACTTTCAAGCAATAGTTAAATCGTCAGATCTAGTCCCCCACTCAGTGTCTTCGAGAAGATCAGAGTAACAAGAAGCATTTACCAAGTTATATTTCTGAAATTTCCAATCTGAATCTTCAAGGTAATCTGAATACTCGAATGTTTTGGCAAGAAGAGAGAATTCCTTACTAAAAGGGCACATAAATCTTATGCATTTTTTCAATCATTCACACTCCTAAAGATAAAAGCAACTAAAAATTATAATTCCTAAATATTTAAAAAGAAGAATTAAGTCCCAATACAACAAAGGAATTCAACACAGCATCTGTTATACGATGTTTGACTGAGAAAAACCTTTTTCAAAAAGAATGGATAACGTAAGAAATGAAAGAGATGGGGAAATTGATTTCGAAAACCTTCCAGAAGGTGTTTATTTTTTTACAGGTCAAGAGGGATTTGTGAAAGTTGAGGTAGATAATCAAGGTAATCAAACTTGGGATCTAAATAATTGGTTTGACTCATTAGACCCAGACATACATGAGGCTCAACATCAAAAAATAATTCAAGACCTCAAAAAAAGAATAAATGCTGAAACAGGAAGAATCAATCCACCTGAAAATTTAGGAAAAAGAATTTTCTCTAATCCTTTTAAAAATAAATAAAAGAGAACAACTTATTTAAAATAGAAAAATATTTGATTCACTGCTAATCCAATTAGCAAATATCTCAATAATGTACACCATGCATACAAATAAACACATTCATAATCTGACTTAGAAATTTCATCACCTTTTCGTCTTAACAAAAGATTAAAACGATAGTTTGAATTGTTTTTAATAATAAATAAAACAGATAATATAAATGTTTTTAAAACACTTGTGTTTATACATAAAGCCAGAGCCGCAAAAAAAGAAACATTTGATATGAAATCAAAAAAAGGAATAATGACAGCAGGCAAAACAAACAAATTAGATAAAGTATAAACAACTCTGTTTTGCTTAATCGAAAAGAACATCGTTTATACGAATACAAATATTTATATCTTTAGCAAACAATTAAAGGAATGGCCATTTTCAAATAAAAATTAATAGAAAAAAAATTCCATTCTGATAAACAATTAAATTAAGGCGCCTAAAGATTGGCATTATTAAATTAATCAAATAAGATTATCAGAATTATGATTCGAAGATCTTATAAATAATTATATATTTTTTTTTCATATTCGAAAACGGGATTTCTAAGAAGTTATAATTATGTTATTACAAAAGACAAAATGAGAATATTACTTCTCCTTTCTATATTTATATTAGCTGTTTTATTCATTGGGAAGAAAATTCTTTATTCTGCAAAAAGGAATCTATTCAAAGATCAAGCCGCATGGTCTGGTAAAGATATAACAATTACATATAACAAGTCAAAAGAAGTTTCACAGAAAAAAGAAATTGATAACTATTTAAAAATCATTGCTGATGAATCAAAAATCTATTTAGAAGACCAGTCTAAAAAAGAGGAAGAATAATAGCAAAAAAATCAAAATAGAAGAAAGAATCAAGAGAGATTAAATAAAAAAAATTATTCATACTTTAAACTATAATAGGATTAATAATTTTATAAAAATGTATTATCACTTGTTTTCCATAAATAATTTATATTTCATGTTAATAAAGACAACTCTACTAAATATGACTATTAATAATCCTCTTTTTATTTTAGCAGTAATAACAGTGATTTGGTTCATTCCTGGAATTATAGTTAGACGGTATAATGAATCAAAGCAGATAAAGAAAAAGGAAAAGAATCAGGCTGATGCCATAAGAAAGCTATACCCTGAGTCCAAAGATTAATTGAATATATAAACCACTAACAGGTTTATATATTAATACAAAGTTAGAGCCTTCGTTATTCTCTGAAAAAGTAATATCAGTTACTTCAAATTCAAAAAGTCAAAAAACAAATACCTTTTTGTATTAGTTGTACGATTTTAGATAGAATGAATTAGTCTTAACAAAAAGAAGTTGATGATGATAAGGAAACTAGGACAATATGGTGGTTATTTACTAAGTGGAATATTAATAGCATGGCTAATAAATCCAACAGCAGCTCTAGGATTCCTTGAGATTTTTGTAAAAATGACTTTATTAGTAACTATTCCAATTGGTGGAGCTTATCTTTTAGATAAAATTATCCTTTTAAAGCATCAAAAGTTATGGAATATAATTTTTCCAATATGGGTAATAGTTAGTGTCTATTTTAGTTTCAGGCTAGTTAAATTAATAGAAAGGCTTATTAATTAAATATTCAAGGTTATTAAAAAAATTTATAGATTTTAAAAAATATTATTACTAATTATTCTTTTTTAAGGGTAAGTTCAAATAATAATCGATTCATAACTCAAGTTAAAAGCTTAAGAGGTAAGACCTCAAAGTATGCTTTTGCAAAGTACATAGCATTTCTAGAAGTTAAAATATCCACCTTTATCGAAAAAATTAATGCTTTATGGATAATGATTAATACAGTTGAAATTCGAACATCATGGTCCTCCCTTTCCTTACCGCAATATTTTTCCCTGATTATGGTTACCAAGGTATCCCTTGGGATTTATATTTACTTCATTTTTTCTTCTTTGCAATTGTGATTCCATTTCATGTAATTATTTTTGCAGCTCGTAGTGCTCAAAAGGTCAAGCCTAATGGGGTGAAAGACTGGCTCAAGTGGGAAACCAATGCAACTAAAGACGACTTGACTTCAAGATTTCCAAACAATTTCCCTACCGCTTGAGTAACTCTAGACCCTCCTAAAAATGTCTGAATTTATCAAGGTGCTACAACTTCATTAAATTTGGGCAATTTTAGGTTTATATATATATCTGCATCTAAAAAAAAATGCTTCATTTGCCATTATTAACCTTTGCTTTGGGAGGAGGAAGCCTCTCAGCAACAATTGTCGGTGTTCTATCCGTTGTTCTTTTTGGACTAGTTGGTGTAATTGCTGGTCCTAATCTATCTAAATTTGATTCTGAAGCCTAAGGAACACAGCTCATAGGCTAAATCTATGAGCTAATTTCCCAAATTAACAATTTTCAGATTTCCAAAATCTATCTAACGAATCAAACTCTCAAATAAAAAGATCTTTATCCATCAAGTGTTTTTACTCTTGATGGATTTTCATTTTTTAACTCAATTGCAATTGAAAAAATAAATAAACAAAATCACCAAAATTAATGTCTAAAGTCAAAAAAACATCTAGAAAAAATTAAATTCAAACAAAGCCTAGCCTATATATAAGTAAATCTTATAGCCAGTATGACCATAAAAAATGAGGGTTGATTAGTTGCAGCGCTGGCTTATACATTTATATGTACAAAATTTACAAAACTGAGTCAAATGGAAATGAATCCTTATAAGCCTTTGATACAAGCTTTTCAAAAAGTCTGCAGAAACTTCAAGTAAAAGATTAGAAGAATTTAATGAGCAGATTTAAATTCACCTCCTCTTCCTCCAGCTTCAGAGGCTTGTCCTATTCGAGAGAATAAATTCAAGCTTTCATCATTTAAATTAATCACTTCGACTTCAGATCCGCCTAATTTTATTCTCCTAATTACTTGGTCAAGCACCGTTACGCCGCTTTGATCCCATATATGGGCTTCTGCCATATCGATAGTAATTTTTTTAGGATGTTCGTGAAGTTCAAACCCTTGCCTAAAGTAAATACTACTAACAAAAAATAATTGGCCTTTAACTTTATAAACCCTGTGGTCTTCGCTATTTAAAGAAGACTCAACCTTAATAACTTTTGCAACCTTTCGACTAAATAATATTGCGGCAAGCCCAACCCCTGAAAGCAGTCCTAGGGCTAAATTATGTGTAATAACAGTTACGAATACAGTTAACACCATAACTGAACTATCACTTCGAGGGATACGGCGTATATCTTTAATTGAGATCCAATTAGCAGTATTTATTGCAATCATTATCATTACACCAACCAATGTCGCCATTGGTATTTGATTCACCCAATCTTTAGCAGCAAGAATCATTGCTATTAAACAAACTCCGGAACTCAATGTTGAAAGGCGAGTTCTTCCCCCATATCCAACGTTCATAACCGATTGTCCTACCAAAGCGCATCCGGCCATACCTCCGAAGAGAGAACTAACAATATTACCTATACCCTGTCCTCGAGCCTCAACATTTTTATTTGTAGTTTTATCAGTCATATCATCAAGAATATCTTGAGTAAGAAATGTCTCCATAAGACCTACTAAGGAAATTGCTAAAGCTGTTGGAAGTATCAAACCGAGAGTTTCAAAATTAAGAGGGACTTTTGGAAAACCAAAGCCAGGTAATCCATTTGGAAGGATTCCTAAATTCGATACAGTTGGAACATTTAATTTAAATCCAATAGAAATTGCAGTACAAATAAAAATGGCTACCAATGCTGAAGGCAAAAGCTTTGAAATTCTTGGTAGCAAATAGATAATTAACAACGTAAGTATGGTCAAACCCCAAACCGCAGGTAGTTGAACTGCAGTGACTACTTTTTCAGAATGTGCCATCTCAATACCCAAATGAGGCAATTGAGCAAGGAAGATTAATATAGCCAAACCATTTACAAAGCCATCCATGACAGGTTGAGGTACAAATCTCATCTGATGAGCAAGTCTCAAATACCCCCAAGCGATTTGAAGAATTCCCGTGAGCAATCCAGCAGCCAAAAGATATTGCAGGCCAAGGCCAGGGCTAATGTTTTCTCCTTGTTGAACAATCCCAGTCATCAAAAGAGCAGTTGAACCAGTTACTGAGGTAATCATGGCCATTCTGCCCCCAAAAATTGCCAGAGTTACAGAGAGCAAAAAGGCACCAAACAACCCAACCCTTGGATCAACACCTGCAATCCCAGAAAAAGCTATCGCCTCTGGAATCATCGCGAATGCAACAACTAGTCCAGCAAGCACATCGCGAGAAGGAGAGACTATTCTCTCCTTGGCTAAAAAATTGTTCAATTTCAAAACAACGCTTTTACCATCCTGCCTCATTAGACATGGGTATTCAGATTAGTAAGAAGATCTTCTTACTAATCTGAATAAATAATCAATCGGATTCCTCTTTTCTTTCAATAAATGAATCCATCAATTTTTTATATTCATTCTCTCTTGAACTTTTTGCAAAGCCGACAATAAAAACGACAGACGATACTACAATCAAGGTTAGTATTGTCGGACTAAGACCCATTTCACTAGCAGTCAAAGCAAAGAAAAAATGAGCTATCATTAAATAAGTAAAGACTTTAAAAAGACTAAGTTGAATAGCACAATCTTTAAAGTTTTTTAGACAGAAGTTTATTTTTTAGATAAACAAAAATAATTAATACGAAAGTTTATAACTATTTTTCTTTTATTAAACTAACAAACTCTTCAGTAGTTAAGGCAGGTTTATACTCCCAAGTCATTCCGAATTTATCTCTCCAGGAGCCAAAAACCTTAAATAAAACTGATGCACTTGAAGCTTTACAAATGATCACTCCAGTACCATCTTGTGGAGTATGAGCCCATTCAATTCTCTCATAGCCATCAATAAGATCCTCGGATTTTCCACTTTCGACATAATCTACAAATGCTTCAGATGAATAATTTTGATCCTCAGATGATTCGAATTTCCAAGTGACTATATAAAGCTGCATTTTTTTTTAGTAAAGAATTTATTCTATCTGAAAATTATTTTTTATTCCTAAAACCAGGCTCAAATTGCCTTCGTGCTGCCTGCGTTCTTAGAATTAACTGCCTTCCAGAACTTGATAGTGTAAACCTTAAAGCTTTGCCAGACTTAAACATCGCCTCTCCGATTGCCTTTGTTCTGGATAATTCAATTTGATAAGCACGAGAGACTGCTCTTTCAGCATCTACATTTGCTAACTTTGCTTGTTGAGCTAAACGTTTAGTTTTTGATTTAGGAATGACGGAGAGTTCACTTTCTGGTTCTGCCCACCTCCATAGCCAATTAGAATTCGATTTTGTGATAGAAGAAGATTTCTTAACCATACTTCCATTTTCATAAGAAAAAAAGGCAATTTTCGCCTCACAAAGACCCTAACCGGTACTGGTAAAAAAAAATGATTGAGAATGCAAAAAAAAATGAAAGTTTAAAAAGTTCTTAAAAATACTAAAAAAATTAAAAACTCTAAACCAAGAAATTTTTTATTTCAAATGATCAAATTAAGATATCAAAAAAATTTCAAGCGATTTAATAAGTCATCCACCATAGAAAAAAATTTATGATTTATGGATTGATTAAAATTTTAAGGGTAGATCCATTAAAGCCCAAATATACAAAGATATATTTAATGCAATGGCAGCTCCTACTGTAAGTTTCTTCATGCAAAAGTAAATCATCGCATTTTTAATTCAGCAAAAAAATCTCTTTTGAGAAAGTATTTATACCCTCATCAACACATAAGTATTTTAAGAGCTTTATGGAGTTTCAGGAAGGAAAAGAAGTCCTGATCTGCAATCATCAAGAAGTCCTTTGATCTTAACTAATTTTGAATCAAGCACTTGGTCAGCTTTAACAGGAATCCAAATAGGTTTTATCAATTCATCATTGGGTCCAAGTCTTACCCGAGCTCCAAACCAATTTGCATGTGAAGGTATTGAAGCTCTGCATTTTGTCTCATTGAGAGTTAAATCAACTTTCCTCTCGATAAGCCAATCTTCAATAAAAATCAAATTAGTAAAACTATTAACCCCAGCATGTACGCATAAAAAGCTTGAAATCAAAAGAGACAGAAAAAAATAATTCTTCAAAAATTCAGAAGTAGTTATAACTTCAGTTTATTTAGTAACAGTTTTATGAAATGGGTCGCCTGAGATTCGAACTCAGGACCAGCCGGTTAAAAGCCGGATGCTCTACCACTGAGCTAGCGACCCCTAATAAACCAATAGTAATAGTCCAATATGAAAAATATCACGTTGTCGAAGCATTAACCGCTTTAATGTTCCTTTTTGAGGACTAAAAAACAATTTCAAAATCATTTTTTTCCATCCTCATTGATTTTTCAGATATTTTTGAAGTCTTAATAAAAAGTTGAGGGATATGAGAATACTATGTAATTAGGCTTTTAATAGAAAAAAAAACGACAGTTTGACAGAAATTCCATCGGTAACCGTAATAGGCGCTGGTCTAGCAGGCTCAGAAGCAGCATGGCAAATAGCTAGTGCAGGAGTCAAAGTAACTCTCTTTGAAATGCGGCCAAAGAAGAAATCTCCAGCTCACCACTCACCCGAATTTGCAGAACTTGTTTGCAGCAATAGCTTTGGAGCGATTAGTAGTGATAGAGCAGCAGGGCTTTTACAAGAAGAGTTAAGAAATTTAAAATCTATTGTCATAGCAAAAGCTGATCAACACTCTGTTCCTGCAGGAGGAGCACTTGCAGTGGATAGAAGTCAATTCAGCCTATCAATCACAAATAAACTTTCTTCTCACCCCCTAATAAAAATCATTAGGGATGAATGTCCTTGCCTCCCAAATGCTAAAGAAATAACAATTTTAGCCACAGGTCCATTAACAAGCGAATCGTTAGCTAACGACATTAAACAATTTACAGGAGAAAATGAATGTCATTTTTTTGATGCTGCTAGCCCAATAATTACTGGTGAAAGCATTGATTTTTCAAAAGCATTTCGGGCAAGTAGATACGACAAAGGTGACGCTGATTACATCAACTGCCCAATGAATCAAGAGTCATATTTGAAATTTCACTCTGAGTTAATTAAAGCTGAACAAGCTGAATTAAAGGATTTTGAAAAAGAATCAGCTCTTTTTTTTGAAGGATGCCTTCCCATAGAGGAGCTTGCAAAAAGAGGTCTTGAGACAATGCGTTTTGGTCCATTAAAGCCAATAGGGCTGTGGGATCCAAGATGGGGGGATGTAAACGACAAAAGTCTCCGAAGGCTGAAAAGAGCTCATGCTGTCGTTCAATTAAGACAAGAAGATAAGGCAGGTCAATTATGGAATTTGGTAGGTTTTCAAACAAATTTAAAATGGGGAGAACAAAAACGTATATTCAGGATGATTCCTGGCTTGTCAAAGGCAGAATTTGTCCGGTTAGGAGTAATGCATAGAAATACTTTTCTCGAATCTCCAAAGTTATTAGAGCCAACACTTCAGTTTATTAATAGAAAAACTTTATTTGCTGCTGGACAACTCACTGGGACAGAAGGGTATGCTGCTGCTATAGCTGGAGGTTGGTTAGCAGGAACTAACGCAGCATTGTTAGCAAAGGGATTAAATACAATCACTTTGCCATCGTCAACCATGATTGGAGCCTTAACAAACTTTGTCAGCAATAGTCAAGCAAGCTTACGAGGTCAAAATAAAAAAAACTTTCAACCCATGCCAGCTAATTTCGGATTACTACCTGAACTAGATAATAGAGTTCACAACAAACGTGAAAGATACAAAAAATATAGAGATAGAGCTCTGAGTCATATAAAAAAAATAAGAGAAAAATTATTAGTCAAAAACCCCTCTTACACGACCCTCTAAAATTTCTTGTATCTCATGACTAAATTAACAAATAAAACTAAACCTTCTTCTCACTGGGATTCGATAGTTATTGGTTCAGGCCTTGGTGGATTAGTGACTGCAAGTCAACTAGCAAGCAAGGGTGCTAAAGTTCTCGTCCTTGAGCAGTATAAAATCCCTGGTGGTAGTGGTGGTTCATTTAAAAGGAAAGGATACACATTTGATGTTGGAGCATCAATGATCTTTGGATTTGGTAAAAAGGGGTACACAAATTTACTAACGCGAGCTCTCAAAGATGTTGAACAAGAATGTGAAACAGTTCCTGACCCAACACAATTGGCCTATCATCTACCTAATGACTTAGAAATTACAGTAGACAGAGACTATAAAAAATTCATTACCAAGCTAATTGATTTATTTCCTCATGAAGAAAAAGGAATAAATCATTTCTACGAAACATGTTGGGAAGTATTTAATTGTCTGAATTCGATGCCTTTACTTTCAATAGAAGATCCGGGATATCTAATGAAAGTTTTCTTTAAATCACCTTTATCATGCCTAGGATTGGCAAGATGGTTACCAGTTAATGCCGGAGATGTTGCGAGAAGACATATCAAAGATCCCGCTCTTTTAAAATTTATAGATATTGAATGTTTTTGCTGGTCAGTCATGCCCTCCGACTTAACGCCTATGATTAACGCAGGGATGGTCTTTTCTGATAGACATTATGGAGGCATAAACTATCCAAAAGGAGGTGTTGGAATTATTGCAGAAAAATTAGTGCAAGGAATTAAAAATTTCAAAGGAGAAATTAAATACAAATCTAAAGTAAAAAAAATAATTTTTGAGAACGGAAAGGCAATTGGTGTCTCATTAGATAATGGCGAAGAATTTTTTGGTAAAACGATAGTCTCCAATGCAACAAGATGGGATACATTTGGTGGCCAAGGAATCAATGATCCACTTGTGGAACTAGATAAAGCCCCTCAGGCCGAGACAAAATGGAGTAACAGGTACATCCCTTCTCCTTCATTTTTATCTTTACATTTGGGTGTAAGTAAAGACTCCATTCCTCCGAATACAGATTGCCACCACTTACTTCTCGACGCATGGGAAGAAATGGAAAAGGAACAAGGAGTTACTTTTCTATCAATCCCGACTTTACTAGATCCATCATTAGCACCTTCAGATAGCCATATTGTTCATGCCTTTACTCCTTCTTCAATGGATTACTGGGAGGGATTAAGCAATACAGAATATCTTGAGAAAAAGAAGAGAGATGGAGATAAACTTATATCTAAGTTGGAAAAATTATTTCCAAATCTTAGTCAAAGAATTTTACACAAGGAGATAGGTAGTCCAAGAACACATAAAAGGTTTCTTTCTAGAGCCAAAGGTAGTTATGGGCCAATTCCTTCAATGAGATTACCTGGCCTACTCCCTATGCCATTTAATACTACAAAGATAAAAGGACTTTATTGTGTAGGTGATTCTTCGTTCCCCGGACAAGGGTTAAATGCGGTGGCGTTTAGCGGGTACGCTTGTGCTCATAAGATTGGCACCCTGCTAGGAATTAACGAATGGGAGCTTCCAGAATAATTTTCATACTAATAAAAGTTATGAAGGCAAATTATCAAGACTAAACCTATACCCCTGCTGACGAACAGTTGTAATTCCTCCACCATCACCAAGACCAGCTTGCTCTAGTTTTCTTCTAAGCGTCAAAACCTGTGTATCAACAGAGCGAGGTCCACCACTAAATGGAGGCCAAGCCATTCGAAGCAACTCATGTCGGCTCCTTACCATTCCTGGTGGCATCAACAAAGCACACAACAAAGCAAATTCCCTTGGGCTGAGTTCCACAGGTTTTTCTCTCAATGTGACCTGTCTAAGAAGAAGATGGACCTCAAGGGGACCAACCGCGACGCGTTCTTGTAAACCAATTCTTCCTCTTTTGAGTAAAGTCCTGCATCTAGCAGCTAATTCTTCAAGGCCAAAAGGTTTCCTTAAAACATCATCAGCTCCCTCATCTAAAAGACCAACAACAGGTTCAACTCCTGTTCTTGCAGTTAAAACAATCACTGAACAGCCCAATTGTTGTGCAAGTCGAAGGGCTGAACTTTTTTCCAATATCTCTGCACTAACTAATAAATCTGGTGATTGATCCCGACAAAGATCAACTGCCTCCTCAGCAGAACCTACTGCTGCGGCTAGCTGCCCATCTTGCCTAAGCCTCTGAACCAAAACAGTTCTGAGAGTTGGATGGGGTTCGAC
The DNA here is from genome assembly GCF_059772345.1 of Prochlorococcus sp. MIT2308. Lineage (NCBI taxonomy): Bacteria > Bacillati > Cyanobacteriota > Cyanophyceae > Synechococcales > Prochlorococcaceae > Prochlorococcus > Prochlorococcus sp. MIT2308. Next base: position 643,484 of record NZ_CM186283.1, read on the forward strand.
AACAAGCACCTTAGAAGGTGATTGTGTGGTTGCTTGAATAGGAGAAGAACCTGATGAGGATCCTTGAATTTGCTCAGTACCGAGCTGATCTGCAGGTATTAATGTCACAAGTCGGAAATGTAGACCCTTAGACTAGAGAAGATATTAAAGCAAACTGTTCGCTGACTAACAAGAATAGTCTGTGTCTTAGCAAACCATGACATCTTTTGATAATCCAGAAGCGATAAAACACTTCCAATCAATTTGTGATGCCTGTCAGGAGCTAACAAGTCGATACCACAGTCCTTCTGAGCTTCGGATCTATGCAGACGGATATTTGCATTCCCTAAGGAATTGCAAGAGATTAGGCTCAAAGGATCAAGAAAAGTTAGAAGCATTAATTGATAGATGGATAATTGATCCTTCAAGCTTTATTGGGCCTGATGGCGATATTAATAACCTGTTTTTTCAAAAAGAAGCCTAGAGATGAATCACAAAAGTAACAAGTTATGAAGCAAGCGCGATTTCTAATTTTTCTTTCAATTCCCCAGAGTTATACATGCTTATCAAGATATCGGAGCCTCCAATAAATTCGCCCTTAACATAAACTTGAGGGATTGTTGGCCAATTTGAATATTCCTTTATTCCCTCTCGAATTTCCATATCGGAAAGCACATCAAAAGTATCAAAGCTCATTCCCAAGGAATTAAGAATTTGAACAACATTGTTGGAAAAACCACATTGTGGCATCAACTTATTTCCTTTCATGAAAACAAATATTGGTTTTGAATTAATTAAGAGTTCAATTTTTGAACGAGTTGTAGAATCCATGTCTGAAAAGTTATTGAGGAGTTGAGGTTTTCAAGGCCAAAGCATGAATTGTTTCTGTTTTCAATTCATTTTTTAATGCACCATAAACAAGTTGATGTTGTTGTACAAGAGATAGCCCAGAGAATTGTTCAGATACAACATTGACTTCAAGATGATCACCACCGCCCATATCTTTCACATCAATTTGAGCATCGGGAAGTGTTTGCTTAATTAAAATAATAACTTCTTGGGCTGTAATCATTTTCGAATAAGGAATTAAAGTGAATTTGGAGAAAATAAAGTCAATGTGGGTGCTAAAGATTCAACTAAGTAAAATCATATTATCTTCTACCAACAGCTAACAAAGCGGATTGTTCAGCACTTCTCATACTTTTGGAAAGTTCAATATTAAAGTCATTTGTAGATTGCTTAAAATCCCTCGAAATAATTATTGGTTTAGAGAAACAAATTGATGCCGATCCATAAAACCTCGGAACAACATCGCTATAGGCCAAACCGACTGGAACAATTTTAATTTCCAAGCCTTTGTTAGACGCAAGTTGAGCTAAGCGAATCAATCCTTTTTTCAATTTCACAGGCTCGCCAAGTCGATTTATCTTTCCTTCTGGGAAAACAACTAATTGCTGACGTGAAATCAACAAATCAACTGCATATCTAAGAGTGGTTAAAGAAGGTCTCCCTTGATCAATTGGAAAACAACCCAACCTGTTTAAGAACCAACCTTGCAACCCTCTCATTTCTGATCGGGTGACCATGTATCTACAATCTCTATTTGTAATCCTTCTCCCGGCAGCCATAGTCAACATCAAAGCATCCCATCTAGACCTATGAGTGGGAGCAAGTACGACAGAACCACTTAAAGGTAAATTTTCTCCGCCAATAACAATTCTTCTTCGAAAAAAATTGTTCAACGCAAAATCTTGTGTAACGAACATAGCTAATCGACTCCAGAAGGGATGAACCCCAAGGCATATTTTTTTTTCTCTATGAAGAAGGGGCAAAAAAACCCTCTTAAACAAACTATCTTATGAAGTTAACTCCGAAAGCTTTACTATTACTGGTCAGATTGGGCAGTTACTACAGCGGCTAAACCTTATTTGCTTTTGATGAATACAATCAAAGTATATTTAAGATACCTAATGGCAAGTCTTGGCGTAAACATTGATCACATAGCAAATGTCCGAGAAGCTCGTAAGACATTTGAACCTGACCCAGTAAAAATGGTTCTTTTAGCGGAATTAGGTGGTGCCGACGGTATAACAGTTCATCTAAGAGAGGATAGAAGGCATATCCAAGATAGAGATCTAAATCTTCTAAAAGAAACTGTACACACTCGACTAAATCTGGAAATGGCAGCAACTGAAGAAATGGCTTCAATTGCACTTAATCTCAAGCCAGATATGGTTACATTGGTTCCTGAAAAAAGGGAAGAGGTCACTACAGAAGGGGGACTTGATGTTATTAAACACAAAAACAAATTAAAGGAAATAATCCAACGTCTTTCAGATGTGGATATTCCAGTTAGTCTTTTTGTTGATCCAGTCCAAGCTCAATTAGAAAATTGTGCTGAAGTAAAGGCCGCCTGGATTGAACTTCATACGGGTAAATATGCAATCACAAAAACCAAGGCAAGAAGTTTTGAATTATCAATTCTTAAAGAAAGCACAGCCCAAGCAAAATCCTATGGTTTGAGAGTAAACGCAGGGCATGGATTGACCTATCAAAACGTTGAACCGATTGCCGCTATTGAAGGGATTGAAGAATTAAATATTGGCCATACAATTATTTCTAGAGCACTTTCAGTAGGTCTAACTGAGGCAGTAAAAGAAATGAAAAGCCTAATTATCAATCCAAGAAAAGACAACTTCTTTCTTTAAAAAATATCTTTAAATCGCATTTTGACTCTTGCTAACAATTTATCGAAGTAATAAAGCTGAATGGTTAGCAGAGATACTGGGGCAGGAACTCCGATTAAACCCTCCTGAAATAACAGAGGAAGTTAATATTATTGTAAGTACATGGCCAACAAGCAGATGGTTAAGTGAAAAACATTCAATAATTAATAATATCAACGCATTAGTCAAATACCCTTTTCCTGGTACATATTTAAAAAGTTTAGTTAAGAGAATTATTGGTATTGATCCTAATGAAAAAGATCCATGGGAAAAAAATCAACTTGTATGGAATATTCTAGAATTATTACCAGAATTAATGAAAGAGGACGAAGCACAGGTAATTCGATCCTGGCTAAAAATAAGCAATAAAGATAATGAGCAAATCAATCTTAATTTATGGGATTTAGCAAACAATATTGCAGAGACATTTGATGATTACATATTTTATAGACCTGAAATTATCAAGCAATGGCTAAGCAAAAAAACGAAGAAAGATTCTAGAGGAATTAGTGTTAATAAAAATATCCTTTGGCAAGAAATATTATTTAATTTACTATATACAAAGATAAACAAAGATCCCTTCTGCATCCAAGTCGAAAAAGCCATTAAACGTCTAAAGAAAGATGATATACCTAAACTAGATTATCCAAAAAATCTATATGTCTATGGAATAAGTAGTTTGGCACCATTGCAAATAGATTTAATTCAAGCATTATCAAAAGTAATAAATATAAAAATTTATCTGATTTCTCCTTGCAATGATCTTTGGCAAAGATGTGGAGCGAGAAGACTACAATTTAGAAACACATGGAATACTCCTCTCGACAGGCAATGGTTACTAGAATCTCCAAGACTTGAAGCCTTCCTTGGACGCATGGGAGCTGAATTTCAACAGTTGCTAGAAGGGAGTGGTGAATATCAATTGGGAGAAAGAAATGAGGAAGATATTTTTTCTCTTACAGCAGATATCGCCACTAATAAAGGGAACAAACCAAATTTATTAGAGCAACTACAACAAGAATTGTTATCTATCAAAAGTGAGAGTGTCTTAACTAAAGAAAAATCTGACAAATCACTCCTTTTCCTGAAATCTCCAGGGAAGTATCGACAAGTTGAATTGATACGAGACCATATATTACAGCTCTTCAGTAATGATAAGAAACTTCAACCAAGAGACATTTTAATAATGACACCACAAGTTGATAGCTATGCGCCAATAATTACCTCAGTTTTCAACAATATAGATCACAATACTACTCAGCTACCCTGGGTAATTACAGACAAGAGTCAAGAAGATAAAGTAGGTTTAACACATTTTGTGTTAAACCTATTAGAGATTTCTGCATCTCGTCTAACAGCATCAATATTTGAGAACTTATTAACTAATCCAGCATTAATAACACAACAGAATATAACTATTGACGATGCGATTGAAATTACTAAAAGCCTTCAATCTGCTGGCTTTACTTGGGGACTTGATTCCTCAGAAAGATTTGGGGAAGAAACTCATAGCCTATGCTGGTGTCTAGAAAGGTTTCTACTTGGTCTTGTTTTACCAGATGATCCAATTAATGGAATAAGCAATATCTCCCCTTATTCTGAGAATATTTCAAGTACAGAGTTTATAAAAGCTTGGGGTATACTTTCAAAACTTTGCAATTATATCGATGCGATTCGCAGTAAACGTTCATGTAAAGAATGGATAAAACTTATAACATCGCTCGTAAAGGATTTATTTGGAGATGGTGGGGTATGGGCATGGGAAAAGCAACAACTACTAACTATTGTCAATAATTGGGGTCTCGTAACAGATAATTGTGAGCTAGAAATTGATTGCCTAGTAGTCAAAGATATTATCAACAAAGCAATAAGTTCTACAAATGGCAAATTTGGTCATAGGACTGGGAAAATCACGATCAGTGCATTGGAACCAATGAGAGCAATCCCTCATCAAATCATCATCATCATGGGATTAGACAGTAGAACTTTCCCAAGAATAGATAATAGAAGGAGTTTTAATCTCCTAGACAGAAGAAGAGAGCTTGGAGACCCAAACCAATATGATAAAGACCGATATTCATTGTTAGAAGCTTTAATCTCAACTCGTCAAAATCTTTTAGTTTCCTGGAATTCCAAAGATGAAAAGACAGGAGAAGATCTTGAACCTCCGAGTCCAATTCAACAATGGCTGAATTACTTAAAAATCAAATTAGGAGCCAATACCTTTGAAGAGATTCTCATTGAGCCACCAGCAAGCCCTCTTGATCATTTCAACTTTATAAAAACCGAAAGTCCACAAATCATGAGTTGTGATAGGAAGAATCTAGAGGCCAGAGAATGGCTTGAAAAAGCAATGCCAACAAAAAATATTTCACTAGCATTACCGATAAAGTGGAAAGAAATAAACATAAACGAAATAAAGTCTTATACTTTCGAGAAAACAAAAGAATGGTTACTCAATCCACAAATAACATGGTTAAAAGAGCATGAAATCCAATCAAAAGAATTTGTCAATATTATTGAAGACAATGATTTACTCGAGCTTTCAGAATTAGAACGATATAAAATTATTAAACATCGACTAGAGAATAGTGATCTCAGAAAGATTGACGATACAAAAAATAATTTAAACTACTGGAGAGAAACCTATTATGGCAAAGGTATTTTCCCTCCAAAAGGTTCAGGATTATTAGAAGAGGCTCTTCTTGAGGAGCGATGGAATGATTTAATATCCTCAATATATGCTACCGGTCGAATCACGAAAAAGAGCATTGAGATGAAAGAGTTAGAGGGTGAATTTTACTTTGGAGGGAAGAATTTGTTACAGATTGAAGTTGGAAGTTTAAAATATAAAGCTCTTATGAATGGATGGCTAAATCATTTATATTTATCTGCCAATAGTTCATTTAATTATAAAACACTAATTATTTCAAAAAAAACAGATTTTGCCAAAAAGATTAATTTCGAAATAAGCAAGGAGTTTTTACCAATCAATACCAAAGAAGCAACTGAAACTCTAAGACAATTGCATCAATTAGCAGCCGCAGGAAGAACTGACTGTTGGCCCATACCACCAGAAAGTGGGCTGACATATGCACTAGCTACCAAAGACAAGAATAAGAATGAGCAAGATTTATTTCAAAAGAGATGGGAAGGTGATTTATATACGAAAGGAGAGCGAGAAACTCTATCAATGGAACTTTGCTTTGGTAAAAAATGCAAAGCCTCTACTTTTTTAGAATTTGAATCATTTAAAGATGTATTAATGAGTCTCTATGAACCACTCCTAAAAAACAGCAACTAATCTAGCAAATAAAATGAAGCCAAATAAAAGCAATCTCTTTAAAAATATTAAAACTCTCTTATCAAAATGGGGATTTAGTAAAAAGGGGTTATTTGATAATTCAAAAGGAGAGTGGTATTTATTTTCACAAATATTTTTAATCCTCCTACATTTAATACCTCCCTATCCAAAAATAAAGCATATAGCATTTTCAATAGATACATTTTGTACAATTCTTGGAGTAGCAATTTCGATTTTAGGTCTATTCACTATCGTTAAAGCATTTATAGATTTAGGAGAAAACCTTACACCACTTCCTTATCCAATGAATGAATCAAGTCTGATAAAAAATAACTCATACAAAAATGCTCGTCACCCTCTTTATAAAGGATTAATATTTACTTCTTTAGGAATATGTATTTCGTCATTGAGTCTAATACATTTTACTCTACTCATATCATTAACTTACATTTTAAAAATGAAAGCCTTGAAAGAAGAAGAAAAACTGAAAATTAAATTCCCTGAATACAAAGAATATATAAAAGAAGTACCGGCTATTATAAAAAATATAAAATATTTAGATTGGAGGTCCTGAATGTTAATCATAATAAATTTAATCAAACTTTACCAAGGCATAAAAGATACCAAAATACTTAAATATTTTTTTATAATCCCTATTAAATAAATATGGCTAATATCAAATTATTTGAAGCAAATAAATATCCTTTAGCCAATGGAATGCGGCTAATAGAAGCTAGTGCTGGAACAGGTAAAACATTTTCTCTATCTCATATTGTATTAAGGTTATTGACTGAAAGAGAATATTCAATAAATGAGATACTAGTTGTTAGCTTTACAGAAGCGACAGCGTCAGAAATAAAAGCAAGAATCATTGAAAGATTAATTTTAGCATTAAAAATAATTGAATCAATAAATACAAATCTGAAACCATATAAAATTGACAACGTATTAAATGAATGGGTGAAATTAAATATAACATCTAAAGAACGAGCTTTATATATATCTTCGTTACTCTTAGAGGCATTAGAGAGAATTGACAGCGCTGATATTACAACAATTCATGGATTTTGTAGTAAGTCACTTCGTAGAGAGGCTATTGAAAATAGGAATAGTTTAAACCCAACCATTGAAAAAGATTCAAAATTACTAATAATTGAAATTGTTGAAGAGTATTGGAAAAAAGAAATATTAGGAATAGAAATTTCTGAATTAAAAGGGATATTTAAAACTAATTTCAATCGTAAGAATTTAATAGAAGTTCTTAATTCTTTGGATAATGATCCAAATAATACTTTCAAAAAAACATTTAATGACTTAAAAATAGAAGAAAGACTTTCAAATCAGTTAAACAACTATATTGATTCATTATGGAATGAATTTACCACTGTATGGAAAGAAAAGGGCAAAGAGCTTGAAGATAGATTCATACAGATTGCTGAGGATTTAAAGTCTCAAGGTATTACAGATACAAAGCCATACTCAAACAAGCCTAGAAAAAATCGTTATGATCTTTTAAGTAGCTGGATTGAAGGATATAAAAAGAAAAAGCGGCCATCATATGAGGATATTCAAAGTCAAAGCCTTATAAATAAATATTTTCATCCGAAACATATTTACCAATTAGAGAGAAAGTATAAAATTGATTCTTCTTCAAAAGAAATTAAACCTATTCTTGATATTATAGGAGATTTATATGATAGTCCAGCCGAATTAGTTTGGGAACATGCTTTGTTGTGGACTAAGAGAGAGCTTGAAAAAAGAAAATCAAAAAAGGGTTTGATAAATTATTCAGATCTACTTAAATTATTAGATCCTAAAAATTTAAACAGCAATGAAACTAAAGATGAAATTAATACTAATAATATCTATAAAAACTTAAAAAATAGATATAAAGTAGCCTTAATCGATGAGTTCCAAGATACTGATCCAGTCCAGTTAAGATTACTAAAAGAAGCCTTTGGCAATAGATCATCACATCTATTACTAATGATTGGAGATCCAAAACAAGCAATCTACAGTTTCAGAGGTGGAAGCTTAAATACATATATGAAAGCCAGAGAAACTTGTGATCAAATTCATTTAATGAATGCTAATTATAGAAGTACAAAACCTCTAATTCTAATACTAAATAAATTATTTATTGATGGATTAAAAAGATCAAATCTATCAACTCAAGAACTTAATCCATGTTCACAAGAAGATCTACTAAACTTGAATGGAATAAAAGAACCATTAAAGATAATAAATCTAATAGATAATCGTCATATAGAAAACTTACAAAGATTAAAATTAGAATCAAAAAGCAAAATAGAGAATAAAATCCCAAAAGTTATTGGATATTATTTGTTAGAACTTTTAAGCAATAATCCCAAAGATTTAAACCCCTCAGATATTTGCATACTAGTCAATAGACACGATCAAGCTACAAACATCCATAGGTATTTATCAAAAATAAAGATTCCTGCACAAACCCTAAGTAATGAAAACATATTTACTAAAGAAGGTGCTCAAATCCTACAGTTTTTTATTAACTGTATCGTCAGTCCACATAATCAAGAAAAGCTTGCACTATTAGCTTGTTCCGAGCTAATGCAATGGAAAAAGAAAAAACTTATTGAATCAAAAATTAATGGTGATTTTGATTCATTATCTTCGAAGTTCGATGAACTTGCAAAATCATTTCCTAAGATTGGATTATTAGGCTGTTTATCAAACTTTTTAGAAGGAAAATCAATAGCCGATCTTTCTCATAGAGGAACTTTATTGAGTGATCTTTATCAAAGCTCTCAGTTAGTAGACGAACAGATTCATCGTCAGAAATTTAATGCTTTAAGAGCATCAAAATGGCTTAGTAGTCAACGGTTCCAGTCATTTGAGTCAATACCTGAAGAATATCAACCTAATAGCGCCATTAGTAATAGCTCAGTAAATATAATTACAATCCACAAGAGTAAAGGACTTCAATTTAAAATAGTAATCTGTCCATATTTGTGGCAAAAACCTCCAGATAAAAAAAGTCACTTATGGAAAGACAATCAAAATCTATTAATTTCTAAAAAGTACAAATGGCATAAAAAATATATTACATATCAAGATTTTATTAGAAAAGAATCATTAAATGAAGCAGAGCGGTTAGCTTACGTTGCTTTTACAAGAGCTAAAAAACAATTAATAGTCCTTTGGGCAAAGGCTGCTGGTCAAGAAGGGAACCCTCTTTCAGGATTTTTATTTGGATCTGAATCAATAAATCTAGATATTGAAGATCATACAAGAGAAATGATGGAACAGTCATTCAAGGAAAGAAATCTAAAAGTTGATATTCAAGATATGAAAGCAGTTGAAACTAATAAAGTATGGACTCAAACTAAAAGTGAAGTTAAATTATCACTTGGAGAAATTCCTAACCATCAGTTTGAGAATAGTTGGGGAAGGTATAGTTTTTCAAAATGGATAACACAAAAAAATGACGAATTGATTCTAAAAGACTTATCAGATGAATTAAATGAAGATCATACATTTAAAAATGAAATTGAAGATGACTCTCTACAAGAAATTGATCAAGTATTTAAAGATAAAGATCAAAGAAATAAAAGATTAGAAGCTCAGGTATGGTCAGAAAGTCCTATTAGTAATTTCCCTCGAGGACCTATAGCAGGAACTTGTCTTCATAAAATACTTGAAAGAGTAGATTTCAATGATATTGAAAATCAACTACAAATTTCAACCATAATAGAAGAAGAATTAAATATAGTTAATATAAGTAATTCATTTGTTGAACCAATTAAGATTTTATTAAAGAGAATTGCAAATATCCCTTTAGGAGGCCCTTTAGGTAAATTTAAAATGAAAAATTTAAATTCTAAAAGCTCTCTCAAAGAATTAAAATTTGATATTCCAATTTGTCATGAAACCAATCCTATTAATACTCACACATTATCATCAATATTTAGAGAAGATATTAAAAATAAATATGGCTCAGACTATATCAATAAATTGATGAATCTAAATATATATAGCAGCGGTTTCCTAACCGGATCCATAGACCAAGTTTTTGCAGAAAACTCAAATCATGAAACTGCTAAATGGTGGGTTTTAGATTGGAAAAGTAACTGGATAGGCACTCCGCGATCAAAAGGGGATGGCTTTTCTTGTGGTCCCTCAAATTATTCAATTTCCAGAATGGATGAAGAAATGTGCCATCACCACTATCCACTACAAGCCCATATTTATTTACTTGCTTTACATAGATTTTTAAATTGGAGGCTCCCCGATTATTCACCTAAAAAACATCTTGGAGGTTACATTTATGTGTTTTTGAGAGGACTCCCAGATAGTGGAGATTTAGAAGAAAGAAATTTCACTAAAAGCACTCCAGGCTTAATCGTCGAAGCGGCTCCTATTGAAAGAATTAAGAAATTAGATTTATTGTTTAAAGGACAACATAAATGAAAGAATCCCTGAAAAATAAATTTTCAACTGATTTAAATAAAGCATTATTAGCTACTCTAATTCGCTATTTTCCACCTGTAGAGTTTAATGAGGCTTTAACTGATGTCGTAAATGTATTAATGGATGGATTTTCAAGAGGTGATGTTTATATAAACATGAAAGAAATCCCTAAACGTCTTGAACTTAAATACTCAGGTTGGCCTAGCTGTCATGTGAAAGCTTTGTTAAATAGTGGCTGGACTAAAGGAGATAACTCTCCGATAGTGTTAAGAGGGGATTTAATAAGTTGGCGTCGAACACATAATGAGATAGTTGAGACCATTAATAAAATACTAGTAAGGAATCAACCTATTAATAATCTTAAGGAATTACCTGATCGAATTTATACTAAGAATCTAGAACATCTAAATATTCAACAAATAGAAGCTGTTAACCTTGTACAAAGTAAAAAAATCATCTTATTGAGTGGAGGCCCAGGCACAGGTAAAACCAGTACCATCCTTCAAATGCTTTTACAAGCACTAACAAGAAATCCGACTCTTGATATTGCATTGGCTGCTCCAACAGGGAAAGCCGCAAAGAAACTAAAAGACACTATTCAAGCAGGTATTGAAGATTTTGAAGATCCTATAAAAGATAGGCTTTCAAATATTCCCTCTAAAACATTGCATAAATGGTTAGAGGCAGGACCAAATGGGTTCAGAAGAAACTCTCGACGTCTATTAAATTTAGATCTAATAGTCATAGACGAGATGTCAATGGTTGACTTGTCAACCATTAATGGAATACTCGATGCATTATCAAAGTCCTGTCAAATAATTTTAGTAGGTGATCCTGACCAATTATTACCAATAGGAAGTGGTGGCATATGGAGAATCTTGCAAGAGAAAGAAACGAAAACAAACTTTCAATCAAACTCGGTTAAACTTACAAAGTCATACCGAAACAAAGGAGATATTGCTTTATTAAGAAATACACTTAAAGGTAAAGGAGTAGATGCCTTTTGGCACCTGCTTTCAATGACAGAAGATTCATCAAATACAAGTCAGTATCTTTCATCCCTAAAAAGTATTCCAGATCCCGTAGTCAGGACTCTTTTCAACTATAAAAAGAAACTTAAAAAGCTAACAGCTAATTGTATTAATTATATTCCTAAAGAAGCATGGCAATCAAGCATGATAGAGGTAGAGCAATCAGTTGAGATACTAAAACTATTTAAATTTATAGATAATCTTCTCATACTTTGTCCGCAAAGATATGGGCCCTGGGGTGTAAAAAAAATCCACGAGTTCCTGTTAGGAAAAAGATTTGAGAAGGACTTACACAAGTGGGAGGAGGGAACACCAATCATGGCAAAAAGTAATCAACCAGAATTAGGTATAGCTAATGGAGACGTAGGGATAATTATTGGCAATGGTATGAAAAGACGTTTTTTATTTAATGTTTTTTCTGAGGAACAAAGACTAGTAACTCGATTAATAAACCCTTCAAGGTTAAATAGCTATGATGCAGCATATGCAATGACAATTCATAAAGCACAGGGGAGTGAAGCTGATCAAGTCCTTTTACTTTGGCCAGACACCTCAAAAGTTTCAAAAGAGAATAGTCTCAAAAATTTTTATTCTGATGATTATGAAAAACGAATGCTTTATACAGCAATAACTAGAGCAAAAAAACAATTACTTGTAATAACTAATAAAGAAGAAGACTTTTAAAGATGTGATCAACTTATTCCTAAAAGGATTTTTAAGATGATAAAATTAAAATTACAATCCCTTTAACAAGGCGAGTCAGCAAAGCACGGTTATATACCGATCGGAAGTTGTCTGCCTAATTTGAAGGACAAAAAGGCAACCATTATTAGATGACGACTAAAAATCTACATGAGGATTCCTCATGTCCAGTAGATCAAGATGTTCTTGAAGAGTCTAGTGAGGTGATAGTGGATGAAAGCGAACAAAATCAAGAAAATGGATTTTCTGCGTTCAATTTTAGTGAAGAACTAGTTCAAACACTTACAGAAAAAGGCTACTCATCGCCAACTCCAATTCAAAAAGCTGCTATTCCTGAATTACTTCTAGGTAGAGATTTAGTTGGACAAGCTCAAACCGGCACAGGGAAAACAGCTGCTTTTGCTTTGCCAATTCTAGAAAGACTGAAAAAAAACTTTAAACATCCACAAGTTTTAGTTCTAGCTCCAACTCGTGAGTTGGCGATGCAGGTGGCCGAATCATTTCGCTCCTACGCTGCTGGTCACCCTCATTTAAAAGTACTTGCAATATATGGAGGCTCAGACTTCCGAAATCAAATTAACACCCTTAGAAGAGGAGTTGATGTGGTCGTAGGGACACCTGGGCGAGTCATGGATCACATGCGCCAAGGGACACTAAATACTAGTCATCTGGGTTGCTTAGTTTTGGACGAAGCCGATGAAATGTTAAGGATGGGTTTCATTGATGATGTTGAGTGGATTTTAGAACAATTGCCTGATGAGAGACAACTAGTTTTATTCTCCGCGACAATGCCAACTGAGATAAGAAGATTATCAAAAAAATATTTAAATAGTCCTGCGGAAATAACAATAAAAGCAACTGAATTGAAAGAAAGGCTTATCAGGCAAAGATATATAACCGTTCAAAATGTTTATAAAGTAAATGCACTTCAGAGAGTACTTGAAGCTGTATCTGAAGAAGGTGTAATAATATTTGCAAGGACCAAGGCTATTACTATTATCGTAGCTGAAAAATTAGAATCATATGGATATAACGTGGCTATTTTAAATGGAGATATCCCTCAAAATCAAAGAGAACGAACTGTTGAAAGATTAAGACAAGGGTCTATAAATATTTTAGTTGCAACAGATGTGGCGGCCAGAGGTCTAGATGTCGATCGAATAGGTTTAGTGATTAATTATGATATGCCATTTGATCGCGAAGCATATGTGCATAGAATTGGTAGAACTGGTCGAGCTGGAAGGAATGGTGAGGCAATTCTTTTTGTTAATCCAAGAGAAAGATCATTTTTAAGTAATCTTGAAAGAGCTGTAGGTCAACCAATTGAGAGAATGGATATTCCAGACAATGAACTTATTAACAGTAACCGAATTAAAAAACTTCAAGCAAAATTAGTAAAAGCCGCATCAACTGAGAGAGATAACCCAGAAGAGATCAATATTTTACAAGAGTTAATAGGCAATGTTGAGAAAGAGCTAGATATAGATCCAAAAGACTTAACACTTGCTGCATTAAATTTAGCAGTTGGTTTTAATGCACTCCTTGAAAAAGGAAATGAGGATTGGATCAAGCAATCAGCTCAAAGGAATACAACAAATAATCGAAGAGATAATAAATTCAAACAACGCCGAAGAGGTGATTTTGATAACAACAGACTTGAGGATGAAATGGATAGATTCAGGGTTGAAGTTGGGCACCGAGATAGAGTTAAGCCTGGAAATTTAGTTGGGGCAATTGCCAACGAAGCAGGTTTAAAGGGAAGGTCTATAGGCAGAATAAGAATATTTGAGACTTACAGCCTTGTAGACTTGCCAAAGCAAATGCCAGATAATATTTTTCAGGCATTAAAAAAAGTCAAAGTAATGAATCGAGAATTACAAATTAATAGAGCTGACTAATAGAAAAAACGATAAATAAAATGCTAAATAAATTATTATTCAGCAGTATGATCATATTCTATATTTTAGATATGAGTATCACCCTAAAAGCTCAGGAAAGAATAATTAGTACTAAAAATAGACTTATCAATAAAATCTGTATTGCAACATTAAAATCAAAACTTGACATGAAAAATAAGCAAAATTTAAAAGAAATTAGTAATTTTACATGTCAATGTTTTTTTGAAAAATATAATTCTGGATATTCGCTAAAAAGTTCTCGTGTTTATTGTAGAGATAAAGCTTCTGAGAAATATAATCTCTAAAAAAATAACATTCTAAATAAAATGTATAAATCAATTCCAAACAAAAAGAAAAAACCATTGGCCAGACTTTTAAGTAATCTTAGGAGTCAAAAGCGTCTAATTTATTCAGCTATTATATGCTCAACATTAAATAAATTTTTTGATCTTGCACCACCTGTATTAATTGGTATATCTGTTGATGTAGTCGTAAGAAAAGAAAGTTCTTGGCTTGGTTCAATTGGATTAAGTACTGTCCCAGAGCAGTTAATTGCACTTGCAATAATTTCTTTTTTGATCTGGACAGCTGAATCATTCTTTGAATATTTATATGGATTAATGTGGAGAAATTTGGCTCAGCGAACACAGCACTATTTAAGAATAAAGGCATATGACCATTTACAAAAACTAGAGATGACATTTTTCGAATCAGATAATACAGGAAGGCTTATGACTGTGCTTAATGACGACATCAATCAACTTGAAAGATTCCTGGATGAGGGAGCTAATAAAATAATTCAATTAATAATTACTGTCATTATTGTTGGAGGGGCAATGATTTTATTAGCTCCTGGCATTGCATTGCTTGCCTTCATCCCTATTCCATTTATTCTCTGGGGTTCGGTTAATTTTCAAAAAAGCCTAGCCCCTCGTTACCTAGAAGTTAGAGAGAAAGCTGGAGATCTTGCCTCAAGACTTAATAATAATCTCAGTGGAATGCTTACAATTAAAAGTTTTGCTACTGAGGATTGTGAACTTGAGAGGCTAAGAATCGATAGCAATTCATATCAAGAAAGCAATAGAAAAGCGATTAAGTTATCAGCCGCATTTATCCCCTTAATTAGATTTGCAATCTTATTTGCATTCCTTGCAATATTAATTGCTGGTGGCTTCCAAGCATGGAAAGGAGTAATGCCTGTTGGAACTTATAGTTTTTTAGTATTTATAACTCAAAGATTGTTATGGCCCTTAACGACATTAGGGCATATTTTGGATGATTATCAAAGATCAATGGCATCAACAAATAGAGTTTTAGATTTAATAGATACTCCAATAAAAATTAAAACTGGGAAAATAAAATTAGATCCCAAGAGTGTTCAAGGTGCAATAACATTTAAAGATGTTGATTTTACATATGAAGGCCGGTCTAAAGTTATCCAAAAGTTTAATTTAGATATTATACCTGGCAAAAAAATAGGTATTGTAGGAGCGACCGGATCTGGTAAAAGTACTCTTGTAAAACTGTTGTTAAGGCTATACGAAATCAGTAAAGGTTCAATAGAAATTGATGGAAACTCAATTGAATCATTAGATTTAAAAAGTCTAAGACGATGTGTTGCATTGGTAAGCCAGGAAACATATTTATTCCAGGGCACAATTGAAGAAAATATTTCTTATGGATCACAAATTATTGATAAGTCAGAAATAAAAAATGCTGCAGATATTGCAGAAGCAACTGAATTTATTAATCAGCTACCCCAGGGGCTAAACACAATAGTGGGAGAAAGAGGACAAAAATTATCTGGTGGACAAAGGCAAAGGATTGCCATAGCGAGGGCAATATTAAAAAAAGCACCGATACTTATTTTGGATGAGGCAACAGCATCTGTTGACAATGACACTGAAGCTGCGATTCAAAGGTCTTTGAAAAAGATAACAAATAATTGTACTTCAATTGTTATTGCACATCGTCTAAGCACAGTAATAGATGCTGACGAAATTATCGTATTAGATAAAGGTAAAATCATTGAGAAAGGAACACATTATTCTCTGTTAAAAAATAAAGATTTTTATTACTATCTTTGGAAAATCCAAGCTGGTGAAAATAATACTTAAATTAGATAAATAGAGTAAAAGAAGTAATTACTCTTTTAAAAGTATCTTTCATTTTTGGCCAGCGTTGTTCATTCGTACTAGCAGCAAGTGTATATAAATAGCCTCTATCTACAACGACAGTTGCAATTTCATGCCTACTTTTTTCTTCAAAATCTATAAAGTATTCAAGATCGTAAAATTTATGATTATTGACTTCTCTCTCTGAAGCTTCGATCAACTTTATAGGATTGTTCATATCTTTTTCACCAAAGAGTCTTTCACCTACTGCATCAGCCCCACCCAAATCATCTAAGTCAACTTCATTTTCCAATTTAGAAATAACTAGACTAAGAGTTTCATCAGAATTAATTAGATCATGGTAAACAACCTCTGGGCCATTATCGACAGCCACTCTTGTCCAACCTGTAGGGAAAAGAAAACCATACTGTCCATTTTGACTTTTGAATGGTTCCAATCCAGAGGCTCCACCTGTAGAGCATGCTCCCAGTGTCAAAACTAGAGCTATTGCCAAAAGGGCTTTAAAAGATGTTCGAAAAAATTTGATCATTTTGGAGGGCTCACCTTCAATATTTTGCTATATTTCCAATTTAACTGACGGTAATCTTCTTTAAATTAGTGCAACCAAGATAAAACTATGACTAAATTCAAGTTAATTGCTTCTGAACTCTGAGCGGCTTTACAAAACCATTATCAAAATTAATTGATCAATTTGAGCAATTGCCGGGTATCGGTCCCAGAACTGCTCAAAGATTAGCTTTGCATCTTTTGCGTCAACCAGAGGATAAAATTAGACTGTTTTCTGAAGCCTTGGTGAATGCCAAGAGTCAGGTAGGTCAATGTCAGACGTGTTTTCATTTAACGGCAGGAGAACAATGTGAAATTTGTTTAAATAAACAAAGGAATCAAGATCTCATATGCGTTGTGGCCGAGTCAAAAGATTTACTTGCTCTTGAGCGAACTCGCGAGTACAAAGGGCTTTACCATGTAATTGGTGGTCTGATTTCTCCGATGGATGGTATTGGCCCTGAAATGCTTGAAATATCAAGTCTTATAAAAAGAGTAGATAAAGAAAGCATCAAAGAAGTAATACTTGCCTTAACACCAAGTATTGAGGGGGACACTACCAGTCTTTATGTTGGAAGATTATTAAAACCCTTCACAAAAGTCACCCGTATTGCCTATGGACTTCCTGTTGGAAGTGAGTTGGAATATGCCGACGAGGTAACACTTTCGCGTGCTTTAGAAGGACGTAGAGATCTAGATTAACCATCAAAGAAAAATGACCACAACTACAAGAAAAACAACAAAATATAGCAACATCATCCCAGAACAACGTTTACCTGATTGGATCAAGCCATCAATGGGTAACGCCTCTCAACTAGAAAAAGTTCAAAAACTCGTAAAGGAAAACAAATTACATACAATCTGCGAGGAAGGCAGATGCCCGAACAGAGGGGAATGTTATGCCGCTGGTACGGCTACTTTTTTATTAGGCGGCTCGATCTGTACAAGAAGCTGTGCATTTTGCCAGGTAGAGAAAGGGAAGTCACCAGAGAAAGTAAATATTTTTGAAGCTGAAAAAGTAGCAAATGCTGTTCAGATATTAAATCTTAAATATGTAGTACTAACCGCAGTCGCAAGAGATGATTTACCTGATCACGGTGCAAGTCTATTTACGACAACAATGGATGCAATCAGATCATTGAACCCTACTGTCAAAATAGAGGTACTAACACCCGATTTCTGGGGTGGAAAAAACAAGGACAATATACAAAAGCAAAAAGAGCGACTTAAGCTAGTTCTCTCAGCTAATCCTATTTGCTTCAACCATAATCTTGAAACTGTCAAGAGACTTCAAAGAGAAGTCAGGCGAGGAGCTACTTACGAACATTCGCTCAATCTTCTCAAATTTGCCAGAGAAATTGATCCAGAAATTCCGACAAAGTCGGGAATAATGCTTGGGTTGGGAGAGAAATTTCATGAAATAATTCAAACTCTTAAAGACCTTAGAAAAGTTGACTGTCAATATCTGACTATCGGTCAATATTTACGACCTTCACTTGCTCACATTCCAGTCTCTCATTATTGGTCACCAGCAAAGTTCAATGATTTTGCAGAAATAGCAAAAGAATTAGGTTTTAAAAAAGTTAACAGCGGTCCATTAGTCAGAAGCAGTTACCATGCAAATAACACTTTGGATTAATCTATAAAAATCTGTAGCTACTCCGACCAACTCCTATAACTTCTCTCAAAAACTGTCTCACAATTACCTACCATAAACGCGCCTGCACCTCCCCAAACAAGTCTTAGAGGTAAATCCAAAGGAGAAGATCCAACTTTACGGACAAGATAAAAACCACGCCGACGAAAATAACGTTGCAAGATTTCATGCTGATTGTTTTCATCATAAATAGCCAATAACCTCGCACTTCGACATGGGGTTTCTTCTAAAGCCCAGGCCATAGTTGCCGCCCAGATTAAATCACCTACATCAGAGTTAACATTCTTACCAACCTTCATAGTGTCCAGCTGAAGTCCTTTAGTATTTTGATATGCCCATCCTTTCATTTCACCTAGTAATTGAATTTTTTCATTACTAGTTATTTCGCCAACGACCAGCTTAAAAGACCAAAGGCTGAGTGGTCTTCTAACTTGTATTCGCAACAATAAACCTCTATCAGATGCTTCTTTTTCTAATAAAGTTAAATTAGGTTTAGTCATGAAGAAGGCCATATAGAATTCTCAGGTAGACGTTTCATTATCTCATCAATTTGTCGTTGTCTTTCTGCAAATCTAGCTCGATCGCTATCTGTAAATTTATCAACACAAGCATCACATTGTAAGCCTTTAATATACGTTGGTTTTTTCAAGTCCTCAGGAGAAATAGGCAATCCACAAGCATGACACATCCGGTGTGAACCTGGTAATAGCTTATGATCTAGAGAAACACGTTGATCAAAAACAAAGCATTCACCACTCCATAAACTCTTTTCAGGAGAGACATCTTCTAAATATTTTAGTATTCCACCCTCTAGATGATGTACGTCGGGGAAGCCTTCTTCTATCAAATAAGAGGTGGCTTTTTCGCATCTTATTCCACCCGTACAATACATTCCTATTTTTATCGATGGATTCTCTTCAATTAAAGGTTTTAAATATTTTTGCACCCATGCAGGAAATTCACGAAATGAACTGGTATGAGGATTCAGAGCACCTTGAAAATTTCCAATTTTTATTTCATACTCATTGCGAGTATCAATAACGACACTATCGGGATCTTTTAAAAAATCATTCCATTCATCAGCTTTTATATATTTACCAACAGATTTAGTAGGATTGATTTGTTTTAGCCCAATCGTTACGATTTCTTTTTTCTTGCGAGCCTTAAAGCGTCTAAATGCCTGTTTCCCAGTCCAACTATATTTAATATTGATATCCGAAACATTTAAAAGTTTTTTTAATGTCTCAATGAATTGAACAATAGTATCCTCATTTCCACAAACCGTACCGTTAACTCCCTCAGAAGCTAATAAGATTGTTCCTTTTATTTCTTCACTCGTTGCTAAATTTGTTAATTCTTCTTTAATTAATAAAATTTCTTGATCAAGAATCGATATAAATTTGTAAAACGCAGCCACTTTATATTTTAATTTCTTGAGGCTATTCTCTTTTTTCATACCTAATTATTATCAAGAAAAGTTAGCAGTAATCCCAGCATCAGCCAAAAGCTTGCGGTCTGCCTCTACCTCCGGATTGCAGGTAGTAAGAAGCGTATCTCCATAAAAAATAGAATCAGCTCCTGATTGTAGACATAAAATCTGAGCTTCCCTACCTAACTGCTGTCTTCCTGCACTAAGTCTAATTCGACTTTTAGGCATAATGATCCTTGCCGTCGCGACCATCCTAACCATCTCTAATGGATCAATAGAAGATAAATCCTCCATAGGTGTACCCTCTACGGCAACCAAAGCATTTATGGGCACACTCTCAGGATGAGGATCTAAAGTTGCCAAAACTTTAAGTAAAGATGCTCTATCGGAAACAGATTCTCCCATACCAATAATTCCACCACAGCACACTGTAATTCCAGCCATTCGTATTCTTTTCAATGTTTCAAGTCGATCTTGGTATGTTCTTGTTGAAATGATATTGGAATAATGTTCAGGACTAGTATCTAAATTATGGTTGTAGGCTGTTAAACCTGCTTCTGCCAACCTAGAGGCTTGAGAATCAGTAATCATTCCAGCAGTAACACAGGCCTCGAGGCCAAGTTCTCTAACACCTCTTACCATTTCAAGCATTGAATCAAATGCGCTCCCATCTTTGATCTCACGCCAGGCCCAACCCATACAAAATCTATCTGCTCCTGCATCTTTAGCAGCTCTTGCTTTGTCAAGAACTGACTTAACTTGAAGAGAAGGGAGAGGTTGAACTCTTGTTTCGTTGTGAACGGATTGAGGACAATATGAGCAATCTTCTGAGCATCCTCCTGTCTTTACACTTAGCAGAGAGGCAAGTTGGACTTTATAACCTGGATTATAAGATCTGTGAACTATTTGAGCTCTCCACAACAAGTCCATTAATGGCAATTCATGTATCTCTTTGACCTCTTCTAAAGACCAATCATGCCTAATATCTCCTCCTTTTATTGAATTAAAATCTAAAAATAAGTCATCTTCAATATCGAATTTATCAGATTCCTGAATATTAGGATTAATAAGAGTCATAAAAGAATTTAAATATAAAAAAATATAATTCCTATTTAGTTTTAGCTAATAATCTATAAAAAAACATATAAAGCAATATATTCAATTATTCTGGTCATACACCACCAAATCGCCTTCTTCGAGACTGATAGTCAAGCAAAGCCTTCGTAAGAGTATCAGCGTTGAAGTCTGGCCATAATACATCTGTAACATGAATTTCAGCATAAGCTAATTGCCACAATAGAAAATTACTTATTCTTTTTTCACCACTAGTTCGAATAAGCAAGTCTGGATCGACCTCGCTTGCTGTAAATAATTCAGAGGCGAATAAATTTTCATCAATCGAAGAAGGATCTAATTCACCTTTAACTGAACGTTCAGCCAACTTCTGTGCAGCTCTTACCAATTCACGTCGTCCCCCATAGTTAGTGCAAACATTAAAGTGAATGCCTTTGTTATGAGAAGTTGATTCAACTGATTCTTTTATTAAGTCCTTTAATGCGTTGGGTAAAGGGTCAAGGTCACCCAAGAAATTAATTTTTACTTCTTCTAGTTTTAAATTAGTCAATTCACGCTTGAGAACACTTTCAAAAAGTGTCATTAGAAAATTCACTTCTTCCATAGGCCTAGACCAATTTTCAGTTGAGAACGCATATACAGTCAAAGCTCCTATTCCCCAGTTACTACATAAATGCAAAGTATTTTTTAAAGCCTCAACACCAGCAGTATGTCCAACCGTTCTAGGTAAACCCTTTGATTTTGCCCACCTTCCGTTCCCATCCATAATTACCGCAATATGGCTGGGCATCCGCAGACCATCCAAATCTTTAGGTATTGGAGACACCTCTCCTGAATTATCAGTACTTATCACAGAAGGGTAAGTCAATTTAAAGACTCCTTGCCGTCATTGCTTATCCCAAGATTAACTCTGGACTGAGAACTTTTAGGGTCATTATTAGCGGAAGATGTTTTCAATGAAGAATTAGGGCTGGTGGATTTGGTTGCAGATGAATTAGAAGAATCAAACAATTCTTGCAAAAGGTCGAGTAATCTACTGCTTGTGATAGGTCTTTCGAGTCGTCCTTGGCTAGCTAAAGATAAGGTACCTGATTCTTCTGAAACCACAACACAAATACATCGATCAAATCGTTCAGTTATTCCCAAAGCAGCCAGATGCCTAGTTCCATACCTACTAATACCTTGTCTTGAAAGAGGCAAAATTACTCCTGCAGAAATAATTCTATTCCCCTTTACCAAAACAGCCCCATCATGAAGAGGGGTGTCTGCGGCAAAAAGGTTTAATAGCAATTCAGATGATAATTGAGCATCTATTGGAACTCCTGGGAAGAGGAAATCTTCAGGACGTAAATCACTGCCCATATCAACAACAATTAGGGCTCCTTTTCTGTTTTGTGATAAACGACCAGCTGCTTCAGTTAATTGAGCGAAAGTATTAGAACTTGCCCTAAATTCTTTTTGAGTATTGCCAAGAATCACAGCTAATCTTCCAGTACCTAATAATTCCATTAATCTCCTTAATTCCCCTTGCCACAAAATTGCTAAAGATAATGAGCAGGCCAAAACCAAGGCATCAACAAGTTTTGAAGTAATTGGTAAATTCGCAAATCTCTGAACGAACCAAGCTAATGAAACCAGAAATAGATAACCTCTCAAAAGCCATAATGTTCTTGGCTCTTTAACTCTTGTAAAAAGAAGAACTCCAAGAGAAGACGCAAACAAGACATCAAGTAGGACACTCAAGTTTATAAGCCACCAAAAATTCACTCCTACTCCCCAACGTTATTTCAACTTACCTAATTCCGGCGAATAAAGCGATCAGGTAATATATCTAATTGCAATAGATCTTCAGGAAGTTCTCTTCTTTGAATTAACTCAGCAAGACCATCACGAACCATAATTGTGGCTGGTCTTGGAATTCTATTGTAATTAGAACTCATTGAGTAGTTATAAGCACCAGTTCCAAAAACAGCCAGAAAATCTCCACTTTCACAGGAAGGAAGAAAAAAATCTTTTAACAAAATATCCCCAGATTCACAATGCTTCCCAGCAATAGTAACTTTTTCAAGATTTGTATTCAATGGTTTATCTACTAAGCTCGCACTATATAGAGATTGATAAGTTATCGGACGAGGATTATCACTCATACCTCCATCAACAGATAAATAGGTTCTAACTCCAGGAACAACTTTTTTAGCTCCAATCTTATAAATAGTAAGCCCAGAATTAGCTACAAGAGATCTGCCAGGTTCACACATTAATCTTGGCAAATCTATATTTCTTTCATTACAAGCCCTGACAACAGCATTAGAAATAACTTCAATCCATCTTTCAATAGATGGCGGATTGTCTTCTTGGACATACTTAATCCCTAGACCACCTCCTACATTCAGATCAGCTATTGGATGACCAATTTCCTTTGCAATCTTGAACGTATCGACCATTACACCAGCAAGATCAACGTGAGGTTGAATTTCAAAAATTTGAGACCCTATGTGAGCATGTAAACCAGTTAAATTTGCCCATTTATATGTTTTTAATTCTTCTAAAACTGACTTAATATCATCTGGATCAAAACCAAATTTGCTATCTAGATGTCCAGTCCTAATGTATTCATGAGTATGGCATTCAATTCCAGGAGTAAATCTCAACATTAATTTTGCTGGTTTTTTATCGTTAGCAATGTTTTTTAGCAACGTAATATCATGATGATTATCTAAAACAATCGTCACGTTATTTTTATAGGCAAAATTCAACTCATCGTAAGATTTGTTGTTTCCATGAAAGACGATATTTTCCCCTTTTATTCCTCCTTTCAGGGCAGTAAGTAATTCACCTTCCGATACTGCATCAAGGCCAAAACCCTCAGAAGCAATTACGGCACAAATTGCTAATGAGCTATTTGCTTTTGAAGCATAAAGAGGAAGAGTATCTCCTGGATAATGCTTTTTCAAAGAAGAGACATAGGTTTTGCATGCAGTCCTAAGTGAAAACTCATCAAAGACATAAAGAGGCGTTCCATATTTTTCTGCGAGTTCACTAAGTTGACATCCACCAACTAATAATTTTTCACTTTCATTAATTTCCGAAGAAATTGGGGCTATGTTTAGATTTGGACTATGTATATCCCTATTGGGTTCAAAAGCTTTTGAGCCTTGCATGGAAAAATTTACACTTGAATATTTAGCCAATCTAGAGATCAATCAACCAATTGGTATTCTTTTTAAAGAAAGAAGGATCAATCAATTAAAAGTTGCATATGAATCTCAAAATAATTGAACTTGGGATGATGCACATAAATGATTGCTTGGAGCTAGACCAAAAATCATTAAAAGGTCTTTGGACTAAATCTCAATGGAAAAGAGAATTAAAAGATTCTAAAAGGATTTGTCTAGGAATAATGGACCTAAAAACAAAAAAAATTTTAGGGCTTTGTTCTTCATGGTTAGTATTGGACGAATTATATTTAACTTTGATTGCCGTTCATCCAACACATCAAAGGAAAGGACTAGGTAAATTTCTCTTGTCAGATTTAATCAAACGTTCAAGGTCTTTAAGAACAAATCAAATACATTTAGAAGTTAAAGTGACAAACGAGCCTGCCAAAGCTTTATACAAATCCATGGGTTTTAAAACTATAGCTAGTAGATCTAACTTTTATGAAGATGGAACTAGTGCTCTACTTCTTACAAAAGAAATCAATTAGTAACAAAAAAAAGCAATATTTCAGTACGGTTTACCGAAACAAAACACAAACAAATCGATCATTCTTTGCATCAATTAATACTTTTAATTATTTTTCAACGAACACTTAATATTTACCCTTTATAAAAAAAAACCTAACCGTACACATTTCACACTTAACCCTGATAAATTAGAAACAACAGTAAATGGCTAAAGCTAAATGTTTGAGAGGTTTACAGAAAAAGCTATAAAAGTCATCATGCTTGCTCAAGAAGAGGCAAGACGCCTTGGGCACAATTTTGTTGGAACCGAACAAATCCTCTTAGGCCTTATAGGAGAAGGTACTGGTGTTGCCGCAAAAGTTCTCAAATCAATGGGGGTAAATCTTAAAGACTCAAGAGTAGAAGTTGAAAAAATAATAGGAAGAGGCTCTGGATTCGTTGCTGTAGAAATACCTTTTACTCCAAGAGCAAAAAGAGTACTTGAGCTTTCATTAGAAGAAGCCCGCCAACTAGGTCATAATTACATTGGTACCGAGCATTTATTACTTGGCCTTATTAGAGAAGGAGAAGGAGTTGCAGCAAGAGTTCTTGAAAATTTAGGTGTTGATCTTACTAAAGTCAGGACACAAGTTGTTCGAATGCTCGGAGAAACCGCTGAAGTTACAACTGGTGGAGGGTCATCAAAAGGATCAGCCAAAACAGCAACACTTGACGAATTTGGAACAAACCTGACCAAATTAGCTAGCGAATCAAAGCTTGATCCTGTAGTTGGAAGGCATTCTGAGATTGATCGTGTAATTCAAATACTTGGAAGAAGGACAAAAAATAATCCTGTTCTAATTGGAGAGCCTGGAGTAGGAAAGACAGCTATCGCCGAAGGTTTAGCTCAGAGAATTCAACAAGGCAACATTCCAGACATTCTCGAAGAAAAAAGGGTTCTAACACTTGATATTGGTTTACTTGTCGCTGGGACAAAATACAGAGGTGAATTTGAAGAAAGGTTAAAAAAAATTATGGAAGAAATAAAATCTGCTGGGAATGTAATCCTTGTTATTGATGAAGTTCATACTCTAATAGGAGCAGGAGCTGCTGAGGGAGCAATTGACGCTGCAAACATATTGAAACCAGCTCTAGCGAGAGGAGAACTTCAATGTATTGGAGCTACAACGCTTGATGAATATCGCAAGCATATAGAAAGAGATGCTGCCTTGGAACGTAGATTCCAACCTGTAATGATTGGAGAACCTTCAATAAAAGACACAATAGAAATCCTTAAAGGATTGAGAGAGAGATATGAACAACATCACAGATTAAAGATTACTGACGCAGCACTTGATGCAGCCGCCAATCTTGGGGACAGGTATATATCAGACCGTTTTTTACCTGATAAAGCAATAGACCTAATAGACGAAGCTGGGAGCAGAGTTAGATTACTCAATTCAAAATTACCACCTGAGGCAAAAGAAGTTGATAAAGAACTAAGGGAAATACAAAAGAGCAAAGAAGAAGCAGTAAGAGACCAAAATTTCACCCAGGCAGGAGAACTTAGGGAAAAAGAAGTCGAACTTAGAGACAAAATTAGAAATCTTTTGCAAAATATTAGACAAAAAACCACACCAAATTCTGAGGCTAGCCCTATTGATAATCAGAATAAAACTAATGAAAGTGCTGATCAGTCAGATGAATCAAAAGTATCTCAACCAATAGTTAACGAGGAAGATATTGCTCATATTGTCGCATCTTGGACAGGCGTTCCCGTTCAGAAATTGACAGAGAGCGAGTCAGTCAAACTTTTAAATATGGAAGATACCTTGCATCAAAGATTGATTGGTCAAGACGAAGCAGTCAAAGCGGTTTCAAAAGCAATTAGGAGAGCAAGAGTTGGTCTTAAAAATCCAAACAGACCAATTGCCAGTTTTATTTTCTCTGGCCCAACTGGAGTCGGAAAAACTGAACTTACTAAAGCTTTGGCGGCCTATTTCTTTGGAAGTGAAGAAGCAATGATACGTCTAGATATGTCTGAATTCATGGAAAGACATACTGTAAGTAAATTGATAGGTTCGCCTCCTGGCTACGTGGGTTTTAATGAAGGTGGACAACTTACTGAAGCTGTAAGAAGAAGACCCTATACAGTTGTTTTATTTGATGAAATAGAAAAAGCACATCCAGATGTCTTTAATCTGCTCCTTCAATTACTTGAAGAAGGAAGATTAACCGACTCAAAAGGAAGAACTGTTGATTTCAAAAATACTTTGATAATAATGACTTCAAATATTGGATCTAAAGTTATCGAGAAAGGTGGTGGTGGATTGGGATTTGAATTCTCAGGAGAAAATTTAGAAGATACTCAATACAACAGGATTAAATCATTAGTAAATGAAGAACTAAAACAATATTTCCGACCTGAATTTCTTAATAGATTAGATGAAATAATTGTGTTCAGACAACTAACTAGAAACGAAGTGAAAGACATCGCTGAAATAATGTTAAAAGAAGTATTCTTAAGGATAAAAGAAAAAGGAATATCATTAACTGTCTCAGATGACTTCAAAGAAAGATTAGTTGAAGAAGGCTACAATCCATCTTACGGGGCTAGACCTTTAAGAAGAGCAGTAATGAGGTTATTAGAAGATAGCCTTGCCGAAGAAGTTTTATCTGGAAGGATAAAAGATGGAGACAAAGCAGAAGTTGATATTGATGAAAGTAAAAAAGTAATAGTCAAACATCTTGGCAAAGATAGCTCGAAACCAGAATTAGCTAGTGCTGCTGTTTAATTTTCATTAGAAAAGTTTAATGTCTATAAATAATCACAGTATTTCACCTTTAAAGGTTGTTAGAGGAGAGGGAGCTTGGATTAAATCCCTTGATCTAATCACCATACTTTGCAAAAGGCCTTTAATAATAGGGAGAAGTAACTCTACAAAAAAAATAAGAGCTTCTTTCAAAAAAGATTTACTTTTAAAAGGTATTCAACCAATCTCTTTCGAATTAGATCATGATTGTTGTGAACTAGATATCAAAAATGCATGTCTAGTCTCAAAAAACAACAAATGTGATGGGATTATTGCAACAGGAGGAGGAAAAGTACTTGATGCAGGGAAATTAATTGCTGATATACTCGGCATCAATTGCATAACCGTTCCATTAAGCGCTTCAACATGTGCTGGATGGACTGCTTTATCTAATATTTATACTCCCGATGGCAAATTTGTAAAAGATGTAGCTTTAAAAACCTGCCCAAGCTTATTGATCTTCGATCACACAATTGTCAGAGATGCCCCACCAAGAACTCTTGCTAGTGGCATAGCAGATGCCGTAGCAAAATGGTACGAATCTTCCTTAACAAGCAGTAAAAGCCAAGACGGTTTTGTGCAACAAGCAGTTCAGATGGCTCGGGTTTTAAGAGATCAATTATTATTAAATGGTCACCAGGCTTTCATAGATCCACTAAGCAATTCTTGGGAAACTGTTGCAGAAGGATGCGCTCTGACTGCTGGAATCATTGGAGGGCTTGGTGGTGCAAAATGCAGAACTGCAGCAGCTCATCCCATTCACAACGGATTAACACAACTTGCATATACAAGCAAACCACTTCATGGAGAACTTGTTGGATTTGGCTTACTAGTGCAATTAGATCTAGAAGAGAAAAATTCAACAAGTCAATTACCAAAACAAGCTAAAAAACAACTTATAAATTTCTTCTCAGAACTAAATCTTCCTATTTCAATCGAGTCAATTTGTCTTAAAGATACTACCTCGAGAGAACTACATAAAGCCTGTGAATTTGCCTGTAAAAATAACTCAGATATTCATCAATTACCTTTCCAAATAAATGAAAAAGATCTTTTCGAAGCAATTCAAAGTTATCAACCCTTGCCTAAAACCTCAAAAATAATAATTAATAGCATTGAATCAAAAAATGAATAAAAATATAAATAAAACAAATGCATCGAAGGCATACATTAATAAAATTCGAAACAAAATTATTGATAAACAAGCAAGTAAACTTTTTGAAGATCTTAAATGGTTAAAACTTGAGAATATTTCACGGAATCCATCTGATCTATTTCCAACAGTTTTAACAGGAAAAGGAGAAAAAATACTTCTAATACATGGCTTTGATAGCTGTTTTCTTGAATATCGACGTCTCACACCATTTCTAAAGAAAAATAATAAATTAATAATTCCAGATCTATATGGCTTTGGATTTTGTCCTAGATCTAATGGTAACAAATATGGATTTAAATATTTAATGAAACATTTGAATTATGTTTTGGACTATTTCTCAAAGAATCAACCCATAGGAGTAATAGGTGCCTCAATGGGCGGGGCTTTAGCTCTAGAACTCGCAAGACAAAACCCAAAGAAGGTCAATAAATTACTGCTTTTATCACCAGCGGGATTGGCAGGAAAAAATCCAAAAATACCTTGGCCCTTAAATCATTTTGGGGCCTTTTTCCTTGGTCAGCCTTTTGTTCGCAGGGGGTTATGTAGACAGGCATTCGCAGATCCGAGAAATAGTGTGGGTCCTGCAGAAGAACAGATCGCATCCATTCATATAAAAGTTCCTGGGTGGCAATCATCCTTAGCAGATTTTGCAGCCGATGGGGGAGTTTCTGACTGCGGACTCCCAAAACCAACTCAACCTCTCAAAATTATTTTGGGAAAACATGACAGAATCATTCCTAAGAATGAAAAGGAGGAAACCTACAGGAACTATAAACAAGAAATAGAAATAGCATCAAATTCAGGACATCTTCCACACTTGGAAGAACCAAAGTTAGTTGCTGATTTTTGGGAAAAATTATAAAATAAAATGATAGTTAAGCAGATTCAAGGGAAAGGGATTCTTGCTAAATTATTAGAGCAATGTGTAAGGATATTAATACTAAGAGAGTGTAAAAAAATCAACAATCTTAAAATAAATATTATCTCAAGTTCTGCTAATATAATTAAAGGAAAAATACAAAAAATTAATATTTTCGCTGAAAATATTAATTACAAAGATCTTTTATTCGATAAATTTGAACTAGAAGGTGATAATATTAAAATAATTTTTAAGTTAACCAATAAAGAATTATACTTTAAGAAAAATCCTATAATAAAATTCAAGATCTCTTTATCTCAAAAATCACTAAAAGCAATTTTATTTTCTAATAGCTGGTATTGGATCGGTGAAGTGATTAGCAACGAAGTCCTAAACCAAGAGAAATTAGAAGATATAGAAATAATCAATGATGAATTATTAATTAAAGCCTCTGAAAAGAATATTACTAAAAACAAAGAAGAAAAGATTAACATTCAAACTGAAAAAGGGAAAATCTACCTGCAAAAGAAAAGCAATAAAAAAAGTATTCAGATTCCGATTGAAGATAAAATATTTATTGAAAATATATCTATAGAAAATAATTTAATTAATATTATTGCAAATTCTCCTATTAGTATATAATTATTTCAAGAAGTAATTAATGGTGATAATAAAATTACTATATAAAAAACAATAGCTGGAGTAAATAAATAGCTATCTATTCTATCAAGAATACCTCCATGACCAGGTAAAAAATTGCCTGAGTCTTTTAATCCTGCGTTTCTCTTCAACATCGATTCTGTAAGGTCTCCTACGAGAGAAAACAATGCTACTAAAACACCAATAAATATTCCAATCAATATTCCGAATTCCCATCTAAGTAGATAACCAAAAAAGGCTCCTATTATTATTGAAAAAGAAAGTCCCCCAATCACACCTTCTATAGTTTTAGAAGGTGAGATTGGAGATAATAAGTGATTACCAAATTTCTTACCTACAAAATAGGAACCTATATCAAATCCAACGATCATAAAACATGTAGAAAAAGTTATTAGCATTCCAAAAGTAATAGATGTTGGCCAGTCAATGGGTATCAAGTTAAAGTTATTTGTTAAATCACTTTCTAAAAGATTTCGTAACTTAATCCAATGACTTGGTAAGAATCCTAAGTAAAATAACCCGAAAATTGATGCTGCTACATCAGCAATGGAACCAGTTATTGGTTGTAGCAACAACCAACCACAAATAGCGGCACCTGACAATGGCAAAATAGCATCTGATATTTCAATTGAGATATATCCAAGAGAAGATAGTTGAGTGAAGAAAAGTAATATTTGGCAGGCCAATAATGTGGTCTTCGTAGCTGGCCTTATCCCCGTAAACTCTGCCATCCGAAAAAATTCTAGAAGAGCCAAATGAACAATTAAACTTATTGCAATAGAAAACCACCAATCACCTAAATAGACTATTAAAAAGCCAAAAGCCCCAACTAAAAGTCCACTTAATAATCTCTTTTTCGAAACAGTTAAAAACATTAAATTAGTTGAGAAAAATATAGATTTCTTCTACAAAACATACTTAAAAGGATTTATTAATAATAAATTTCATTATAGCTGATAAGTAGATATGTTTACTCAAGAAGTACTCTTATAAAATCAGAGATTTGTTCTGGCCAAAAGCATTTTTGCTCTATCAACCAATCAACACGAGCTTCGTCCAAAATCTCACCAGGAATCAACAATGGGATTCCTGGAGGGTAAGGACAAACCATCTCAACTGAAATTCTTCCAATAGCATTCTGCAGATTTACAGTCTCAAAATCCGATCCCCAAGAATATGAACATGGCTTGCATGGCTTAGAAACGATGCTGAAAGGTGGTTTTTTAAAAAAACACGATTTCCGTTGACCAAAAGTTGTAAGGATTTCATTCCAAATTCCTACAAATCTTTTTCCTAATTTATTGTGAGATGAAAGCCCTAAGCAAAAAGTTAGTGTTCCTGGCTCAGCTAATTCACCAATTATTCCTTTACTTATAAACCTTTTATCAACTTCAATACCACTCAAACCGAATCTTGAGGTGTGAAGAATGATTCTTAATGGATCACTGTTTTCAAGAAGAGGAACTTTTTTATTAATCAAAAAATCTTTTAATAACTCAGCTTCTTCTATTCGGGATTTCAACTTCTTTAGCCCTTGAGGTTCGATAAGTTCCTTTATTGAACTTTCACAAGAGGCTAACAATAAAGAACTTGGGCTTGAAGTCTGAAGCAATTCAATACTTTTATTGATTTTGAATGGATCAACCTTCTCACCTTGCGACCATAAGACTGCAGATTGAACCAATCCCGGAGCAGATTTATGAAGAGAGTGAACAACTAGATCTGCACCATAAGATATGGCTGACTTAGGTAAATCTGGTCTTATTTCACTTATAAAGTAAGCGCCATGAGCCTCATCAACTAATACTGGCAAAGAATGTGCATGAATCTCCTTAATCAGGGATTCCATATCTGCAGAATATCCTTGATATGTGGGGTTAACTAAAACCACCGCAGCTATGTCCTCTTTAAGTTTTTTTGCTTTTTTTAAAGCTCTTTTAAGCCACTTACTATCAAATACAGAGGCATGACCTCGATCAGTTAAGTAAGGCACATCGAAAAGTAATGGTATTAATCCTCCAAACAAGCATGCTTGAATACAGCTTTTATGTATATTCCTGGGCATAAGAACAGCTTGACCAGGACGAGCGAGAGCTAGTAATGAACTTTGAAGTAAACCAGTCGCCCCGTTGACTCCATACCAGCATCTATCAACACCCGCTTGATAAGCAGAGGACTTTTGACTTTCAGCTATGGCCCCTTCACTAATTAACGGGCCACCAATCTCGAAAAGCTCTGGCAAATCCCATATACCTGGCTTTAGTTTCAATAGTTTTTTTATCTTTTTTGGGAGAGCATTTCCTCTCCCATGGGCTGGCAAAAAAAGGTTTTCGCTTCTATCAGCAGAAAGCAAGTTAAAAAGCCTCATTGAGTAAAAGGAATACCTAAAATCAATGTAGTTAAATTAATCAGTAAGCAAATCAAAAGAACTTCATATAGCGGTAGCTAAAAGAACTTATGATGAATCCATGAAATACGATTTCAAAAGAGATTTCATCTGGCTAATCACAAGGCCATGGATATTGGTGCCTAGATTTATTCAAATAGTTTGGGCGATATCACTATTGTTAGCAAGACTTATTTTTCAAGGTTCAAGCAATGACGAAAAGACTCAAAAAAACCTAGCTAAATTTCTACTTAAAACACTTATTAGTCTGGGTCCCTGTTTTATAAAAGTAGGTCAAGCCCTTTCAACTAGGCCAGATCTAATAAGGAAAGATTGGTTGGAAGAATTAACAAACCTTCAAGATAACTTACCCTCATTTCCTCACGAAAAAGCACTTCAGATTATTAAAAGTGAGCTAGGAAGACCAGCGAATGATCTTTTTGAAGAATTTCCCTCCATACCAATAGCCTCAGCAAGTCTTGGACAAGTTTATAAAGCAAAATTAACTAGCAATTATTGGGTAGCAGTTAAAGTTCAAAGGCCTCTTCTTATTTTCAATATAAGAAGAGATATCGTAATTATAAAAATACTTGGTGTTCTTAGTGCACCAATACTTCCATTAAATCTTGGGTTTGGATTAGGTGAAATAATAGATGAGTTTGGAAGAAGCTTATTTGATGAAGTTGATTACACAAAAGAAGCTAATAATGCTGAAAGATTTTCTACACTTTTCCACAATAACAAGTCAGTAACTATACCAAAAGTAGAAAGACATTTATCAACTGTAAAGGTATTAACGACAAGCTGGATTAACGGTACAAAATTAAAAGACAGAAATGAATTAGTTGTAAATAACTTAAATCCATCAAAAATCATCAGAACTGGAGTTATCAGCGGAATACAGCAGTTATTAGAATTTGGATACTTTCATGCAGATCCTCATCCGGGAAATATGTTTGCTCTTGAAGGTCACAATGATGATTTAGGCAATATCGCTTACGTTGATTTTGGAATGATGGACTCAATTTCAGAGGAAGACAGATTAACTCTTACTGGCGCAATTGTTCACTTGATAAATAACGATTTTTATGCCGTAGCAAAAGATTTTCAAAATCTTGGCTTTTTAAACAAAGATCAAGACCTTAAGCCTCTAATACCTGTATTAAAAGAAGTTCTTGGAAGCGCGATTGGTAAAGATGTTGCATCATTTAATTTTAAAGAAATTACTAATAAATTTTCTGAATTAATGTTTGATTATCCCTTTAGAGTTCCCGCAAGATTTGCTCTAATTATAAGAGCGGTTATTAGCCAAGAAGGACTTGCTCTACGCTTGGATCCTAATTTTAAAATTATAGATCTAGCTTATCCTTATGTAGCGAAAAGATTACTTACTTCAGATACGAATGAAATGATAAATATATTATTGGATGTTATATTTGATCAAAATGGACACATTAGAGTTGAACGAATAGAAAATTTATTTAATGTTCTAGTACAGGATTCTACTACACCGGCAAAAGAACTGATTCCTGTAGCAGGTGCAGGGATTAAGCTCTTAACTAGCTCTAGAGGCTCACTAATAAGGAAGAACTTATTAATGAGCATTATTAAAGATGAAAGAATAGATACAAAAGATATGAAACAATTAATTAAGCTTGTACGAAAAACATTCAATCCTTTAAGAATGGCTTCAAGTCTAACAAAACAAAACAAAACACAAATTGCGTAGAATACTTTTATAAAATACAATAACCAAAAAATTTAAATAAGCATAAAAGCATGATCAATAGCAATATTAAAAATATTTTCGCATTTATTTTAGCCAACTTAGGAGCGGAAGATATTCCAGATATAAATGAATTCATCTCCAATTATCAGCAAATAAAGCCAATTGAAGATCCTATTTTTTGGCTGTCTTGTGGAGCATTTATTTGCCTGATGTCTGGATTGATATTTGCAGACATAATGAAATCAAAACTAAATAATTGGTCATCAAAGAAGATTTCACCAAATCCGCTACAAAATCCTAGAACAATATCAAGTTGGTTTTCATTCTTTACAGGCCTAACAATTATTTTCGTAAGTGCATTAAGTATCATAAACTTTTCTATTATTAAGTCAGTAATATTTTCTTCAATTATCTCAATACTTTTCGGCATAAGCATGTGGAAAGCAATTAAAGATTTATTAATCCAAGTAGAAGAGGGAACAGTTAAAGAAATAGATGAATTTTTTTAATGAAAATAGATTTTATACAATTTATTTTGAAATCAATATAGTATTTAGTTTATAAATAATGCCACTTAATAGATTACAAAAAATAATATCTGACTCCGGTCTTTTATCAAGACGGAAAGCTGACTTAGTAATAAAACAGGGCAGAGTAACATTAAACGGAAGGCAAGCTATTCTCGGAGAGAAAGCAGATCCAACCTCTGATCAAATTTTGGTTGACGGGAGAGATTTACCTAAAAAGCTAAATCATAAAGTTTTTCTATTAAATAAACCTTATGGAGTCATATCTAGCTGCGAAGATAATCATGGAAGGAAAACAATTTTAAGTTTTATTCCATCACACTTACGTCTTGGGATTCACCCTGTGGGAAGGTTAGATTTTGATAGCAGAGGAGCAATTCTATTGACCAATAATGGAGAGTTAACACTTAGACTTACACATCCAAAATACTCCCACACAAAAACCTATCTTGTTTGGGTAAGTGGCAAGCCAAGTCAATCAATACTAGATAATTGGAGAAGGGGAATTTTACTTGATGGCAAAAAAACACTGCCAGCGAAAATAGAATTTTTGGATAACGACTCTCGCAAAACTCTTCTTAAAGTGATTTTAAGAGAGGGTCGCAATCGCCAAATTCGAAGAATAGCAGATCTCATTGGACACCCAGTTCAAGATTTGCAAAGAATATCGATCTCAAATATAAACTTAAATGGACTACAAGAAGGTAAGTGGCGAGAGCTAAAAAGGAAGGAATGGAGCTCAATAATCAATTAAAAACATTTGCATTTTATGGCTCTAAATTTTTACTTCAAAAAATCCTCATCCAAATTTTCTCAGGAGCAGGATAAACCTGTTTCTGAGAATGATTTTTCAGAAGCAATTAATTTATTTAAAGCTGAAAGAAAGAAATCTGGGATTTCTTTAGAGCAACTATCTAATGAGACCAAGATTTCAAAAAATGTCTTAATATCTATTGAAAATGGATGGAAAAAGTATCTACCAGAGAAAACTTATTTGATTTCAATGATCAAAAGTATTGAGACTAAGTTCAATTTAGAGAAAGGTAGTTTAAATGGTTTACTCGCACAAAAAGATAGTATTGATAAAATATCAAGGTTTAAATTTAATTTCATAAATATAGACTTTCTTAATAGCTGGGTTGGGAGCTTATTATATATTGTCTTTATGCTTTCATCGATATTAGCCCTTAATATTCAACTAAGATATCTTATAAAAATAAATAGTGTTTCGACTGAACCAATAATGTTAGAAAATACTATTGTAAAAAATGAAAACAAATTCAATAAAAAAGACAAGTAATTTTATCTCTTATTTGCTTTAGCTATATCACCATATCTTTTTAAAGATTCTTGAATATTCAAATCATTTCTAGATAATCTCCATGACCAATTATTTTCTACTGTCCCAGGTTTGTTATAACGAGAGTTATTATCAAGATTTAATAAATCTTGCATAGGCGCTACAAATAATTTGGCTTTTGTTTCCATACCCATTCGAATCAACTCCCAAGAAGTGAAATTATCAAAATCAACTATTCTTTCTCTAATTTGTTCTTTTCTTTCTTGATCCATTTCTCTCCACCAGCCTTGAGAAGTTGAATTATCGTGCGTTCCTGTATAAACAATCCAATTTTCATTTTTAATATTCTCTGGCAAATAGGGATTATCTAAATTCCCATCAAAAGCAAATTGAAGTATCTTCATTCCAGCTAATTGAAAGTCATCGCGCAACTTTTCAACATTTGATGTGATAAGACCGAGGTCTTCTGCAACTAAAGGAAGAAAACCACTGCAATCTTTTTTTATTAACCCTAGGATCTCTCTTCCTGGGGAAGATAACCAAAAACCATTCTCAGCTGTTTTATCTTTACCAGGAATTGCCCAAAAAGCTTCAAAAGCACGAAAATGATCAAGTCGTAGAAAATCAACTTGTTCTAGATGTCTTGAAATTCTTTTTCTCCACCATCTATATTTGCCGGCTTTATGCCTACTCCAGCGATAAACAGGGTTCCCCCAAAGCTGGCCGGTCTCAGAGAAATAATCAGGCGGAACTCCACTTTGAAGGTATGTATTTGAATTCGTTAAAATAGAAAACAATGATCGATTACTCCAAACATCAGCACTATCTTTAGACACGTAAAAAGGGACATCTCCAAATAAAAAAATCCCAAGATCTTTCGCAAGTTTTCTGATTGATTTCCACTGGCTGTCTAAATGCCATTGGAGCAGCTTATGACCTAACAATTCTCTTTGATTATTAATTTTCCACTTTGCTAATTCTTTCTTATCCTTGGCTGCATATTTATCTGGCCATTCCCACCATGGAAGATCGTTGTTTTGAATTTTTAGTTCCATAAATATGGAATGATCATCCAACCAAAATTGTCTTGAGCACCATATTTCAAATTCTTCTTTAATAGTTCTATTTTGTTTGTCCCAATGATCAACCAAAGATGAACGCAAGGCCTTAACTTTTGAATTAGCTAATTGAAAATCGACTCTATCAACACAAAAAATATTTTCAGAAGAGGATATTTCAAGACTATTAGCTAAGAAACCGTCTCTCACTAAATCATTCTGATCAAGGAACCATGGATTAAAGGCAAAACTTGATGGAGAACTATAAGGAGATCCAAATGAATCCGTAGGAGCTAGAGGTAAAAATTGCCAAACTCCTATCCCAGAAGCAGCTAGTTCATTAAGCCAAATTCGAGAAGGGTTGCCAAAAGTACCGCAGACAGGGCTATCAGGCAAAGAGGTTGGATGAAGAAGGATCCCTGAATTTCTTTCTAATTTCACTTTTTTTATCTCTAAAAAACACGAAGAAAAACTAATAATGATATTTTTTTATTAAATTCAAAATGGATTCCATTGTAAAACGGGAACTCTTTTTCTTAAGTATCAAAAAAATATATTTAGTATTTTTATACTAACAAATCTAATAATAATTAAACATTTATTTTAGAAAAACCAAATCTTTTTTGAATTAAAACAAAAATTCTTATTATATTTCTTTTTATCAATAGCATTATTTATGCATACAGCCAAAATATTTTCTTTTAATAAGCCACTATCAAAGGCGATGATTTAATTTGAGATTTTATATTATTCATTCAAGGAGCCTGCTCCTCAAGATGGCCCTATTTCGATAATTCAGCTCTCTTTATCTTTGTGTTTTCAGCAAAAGTACCTTTAAAAATCTTTAAGCCTTTACCAGAAGTCAAATTATTAATGTTTTCAAAAGAAAATTCTTCAGAAGATATTTATGTACCCCACCTCCCAAAAAGAAGACAGGGCAATGATTCCAGGTTTCACAAAAGCTGATGAGATCTTTTAAGAAAAAATTAAACAAAGCTTTTAGATGATCATGTATCAACATAAAGGTAGATTAGTAAATACTATTTCTTGCTTGCGGTGGAACGGTGACTAGTTTTATAACTGCAGCACATCCTGAGCCTACTAGTCTCAAGCATGACACTAATAGACTCAGATTGATTAGCGGGACATCAAATACAGCATTAGCAACAGAGATTGCAACTTATATGGGGATAACCAATGTCCCTCTAGTTTCAAAAAGGTTTGCGGATGGAGAGCTCTACGTTCAAATACAGCAATCAATACGAGGATGTGATGTTTTTCTAATACAGCCAACCTGTGCTCCTGTTAATGACAGCTTAATGGAGCTCATGATCATGGTGGACGCCTGCAAAAGAGCATCTGCAAGACAAATTACAGCTGTAATTCCATACTTCGGTTACGCCAGGGCAGACAGAAAGACAGCAGGTAGAGAGTCAATAACCGCGAAACTAACCGCAAATATTCTTGTCAAATCAGGAGTAGACAGAGTATTG
Source organism: Prochlorococcus sp. MIT2308 (assembly GCF_059772345.1). Taxonomy (NCBI): domain Bacteria; kingdom Bacillati; phylum Cyanobacteriota; class Cyanophyceae; order Synechococcales; family Prochlorococcaceae; genus Prochlorococcus; species Prochlorococcus sp. MIT2308. Next base: position 682,060 of record NZ_CM186283.1, read on the forward strand.
GCCATGGATTTACATTCGGCACAAATACAAGGTTATTTTGATATTCCCTGCGATCACATATATGGTTCACCGGTTTTAGTTGATTATCTATCAACCATGAAACTTGATGAAATCGTGGTCGTCTCTCCTGATGTAGGCGGTGTAGCCAGAGCAAGAGCCTTTGCCAAACAAATGAAGGACTCACCTTTAGCCATTATTGACAAGCGCCGCTCCGGGCATAATGTTGCCGAAAGTCTCACAGTAATTGGGGAAGTCTCAGGCAAAACTGCAATATTGATTGATGACATGATTGACACTGGAGGAACTATTTGTGCAGGAGCAGAATTACTCAGGAAAGAAGGTGCAAAAAAAGTAATTGCATGTGCATCTCATGCTGTTTTCTCTCCACCTGCTTACGAGAGACTTTCAAAAGAAGGCCTTTTTGAACAAGTTATTGTCACTAATAGTATTCCAGTACCTACTAACTTAGATTTCTCTCAATTAAAGGTCTTATCAGTTGCAAATATGCTTGGAGAAGCTATTTGGAGAATTCACGAAGAGAGTTCTGTTAGCTCAATGTTCAGATAATTCTGTAAATTCACTTCAAAATTAGTTCCACTACCTCTCTTGTATTTGGTGAAATATTTGCTCTATTAATTTTTAAAATTGATTTATACATTCCCTCCTTATTTTCATCGACGTATGTTTTCCATTTACTAAAGATTTTTACCATTCTTGAGGCAGTTATTGGATTAATTTTATCTAAATCTATTAATTTATCAGCAAAAAATAAATAGCCTTGTCCATCAAGAGAATGAAACAACTCAATATTTTGACTAAATCCTCCTAGAACAGCTCGTATTGCATTTGGAGCCTTCCAATCAAATTTAGGATGTGATAATAATTTTTCAATCACATCAATTCCTTCCTTATTAGGTCTTGACGCCTCATATGCGAACCATGAATCCAAAACAACTGCGTTCTCATTCCAGAGGTTATAAAACAAATTTGAAGCTTCATTTGTCTCAACGCAATCAAGTGGTTTCAATGCCCCTAGTGCTGCCTTTGAGATAGTCATTGAAGAGTGATTGATTGATTCAAGACAATTCTTTCTAACATTATTATCGCCCGCAAGAGTTAAATAAGACCAAATAGTTCCTAATAGTTTTCTTTGACCTTTGCCCTCAGGCCATTCATGGTCAATATTGACAAATAATTTACAAGCTAGTGTTCTTAACTCTTGAAGAATTCCCTTACCAATTAAAACTTTGAACTCAAGTGACTTTCTATATATATTTATTGGATCAACTTTTTCACATAGAGATTCCAATTCCGTTAAACCAGGAGTCTTTAAAAGAGTTGCCAAGAAAAAAGGATCTTTTATTTCTAAAGATTTCATGGATTGCTTTATAGCAAAAATAAACTTATCTTCCAATGAGGAATTTGGTTTGTTAAAAAGCCTATTTTTAATCATTTCACGCATTAAAAACTGACCAGAGTCCCACCTCGAGAAATAGTCATTATCATTTAAGAAAAGAAAAAGATAATCATCTATAGACAAATCAGATTCCCAAGCAACAGGGGAAGAGAAACGTCTGAAAATTGATAGAACTGGGGCTTCTTTCTCAAATGGGAGATTAATTTTTAAATTCTTATTATTTTTATCTAAGACAAATAAATTTTCCTCAAAGATAGGTATAGCTCCTTTTTCTCTGCTATAACAAGAATAAAGAATTGGAATAATCATCTCAATATTTTCACTAGTCTGATCACTCTCTATCTTCTGCTTAAAAGAGACATTTAAAATTGAATTTTTCGAATCCCAAGATTGATTAACATATACTTTTGGTGTACCTGATTTATAATACCAATTAAGAAATTTTGATACATCAAAAGGACAATTGCTTTCTTCTTTATAGGCGCCTTTGATTAATGAATCAATGAAATCCTCAGTTGTAGCGGCAGTGCCATCAAAAGTTTTAATATAGATATCGATACCTCTAAAAAACATTTCTCTGCCAAGTAATAGCTCAAGCATTCTTATCAACTCAGCGCCCTTTTCATATATAGTTGTTGTATAAAAGTTATCGATAGCCACATACTCTTTAGGCTTAACAGCATGTGAAGTAGGTCCCTTATCTTCAGCAAATTGAAAATTCCTAAGAAATGAAACATCTTCTATTCGTTTAAGTCCAGTGTTATGAAGATCTGACGTAAAAGATTGATCTCTAAAAACTGTCAATCCCTCCTTCAATGAAAGCTGAAACCAATCTCGACATGTAATTCTATTACCGGTCCAATTGTGAAAATATTCATGAGCTATAACACTTTCTATTCTCTCTAATTCATCATCAGTTGCAGTCTTTGAGTCTGCTAAAACCAATTTTGAATTAAAAATATTTAGTCCCTTATTTTCCATTGCCCCCATATTAAAATGCCTCACCGCAACAATTTTATATTCATCTAAATCATATTCAAGACCATAAGTATCCTCATCCCATTTCATTGCTTTCTTTAGAGAATTTATAGCATGTTTTGTATATTTTTCATCTCCAGATTCAACATATATTAGAACATCAATCAATCTTCCTGTGTTTGTGATATATTTATCAGAAACTGAGTTAAGCTTACCAGCAACTAAAGCGAATAAATAGCTTGGTTTAGGGAAAGGGTCTTCCCATACCACTTGATGTCTATGAACATTATTTTTTAATTTTCCTGAATATTTCTTATTTCCATTTGACAATAAGACAGGATACAATGAAGTGTCAGCTTCCAATCTTACTGTATATTTACTTAAGACATCAGGCCTGTCAGGATGATAACAGATACGTCTAAATCCTTCAGCTTCGCATTGTGTAGTTAACATCCCTGAGCTTATATATAATCCCTCTAATGATGTATTTCTAAAAGGATCAATTTGCGATCTTATTTTTAATTCAAACTCTGCCCCTGGCGGACTCTTTATAATCAAGCATTTATCTGTAACTAAATATTCTTCTGACTTAAGTTCTTTTGCATTTATTGATATTGATAACAATTTAATTTGACTACCATTAAGAATAAGCTTTGTGGATTCTTTGTGCTTTGGTTTAATTATCATTCTTGATTGCACAAAAACACAATCATTTTGAATATCAAAATTTAAATCTATACTCGGTATTAAGAAAGGATATTCAACATAGTCTGATAATTTAATAGATTCCTGAGTTAACATATTAAATAAATTTCTTTAATTCAGAATATAATTTATTTCTTTTGGTTTAATTGTTCAACAGTTTTTAAGAATTTTTTCTTATCTTCATCTGGCACCATCTCCGGGCAATTCTTTATGGCACCATCAAGAATTTGCAAAATTGCTCCATTATAAATATTTTTTTCTGGTAATTTTTCTTTTCCTAATTCTTTAATTAATCCGCCATGTCTACTTGTTATGAGCAATTCATAATTTTTCGCAGCTAAGGAAATAGCCTTAGAGAAATCAACTTCAATTTGTCTTGCCATACACAAATAGTTTATTCCTATTTGTCTGTATAAAAAAATATCTTCATCACTAGCAGGAATAATATTAATTTCCGTTTTGTCAGTTCTAATTTTAGGTGCATTAGATTCCGACTTTATGGAGTTGCTGCAACTTGATAAAAATATTGAAGCAAACATAATTGATAAAGCCAAGATTTTGTGTCTTGGTGAATTTTTAATTTTTCTCAAGAGATTTTAGTCGGTAAGAAACATATGATGCAGGAAAAAAATCTATTAAAAATTCTTCACTTGCAAATTAAATATATAACATACATTGATTTCTATCAAAATAGATTTAACAAACTCTTCAGTTGGGATTCTTAATCCTTATTTCATGATGATTTTCAACTATCTTCAACTTATCGTCAAACCAACTGTAAATAGTTCTGGATCTAAATTTATCTTGGTCTATTAAGCGTGTATGTTCCAATACGTGCCAATTATCGTAATTAGTATCAAAAATCAATTCGTGTTCATCAACTTGCCTAATGTTTGATATTCCTGAAGAATCGGTTAAATAAGAACCATCACGAATTAGTTGATGCCCTTGTAATCGAGCAATTATTTCTCCTTCACTTTTATAAGTTGGTCGTTTAATAAAAAAATCTTTTTCATCCTCGCACCACCACTTAAACCGATAGCTTTCAAATTCCGAATCTGGTTGATTTAACTTGCTTACATTTATGTACATTTCCAAATTAATAGCCTTTTCTTTATCAAAAAAATATTGTCTTTTAGAATGCCACAAACCAATATTCCGACCAAACCATCGCCTTAAATTACTATCAAAGTTGATTCGCAGTCTATCAATACCTACAGCAGAGTCTCTAGTCTTTTCAATACCAGATGAATGTGAAATAGCCATTTTCTGGAACTGAGAGATTTAAAAAGTATTCACTTAATTATTAGCCAATACCTAAAATGAGTCTCATTACCTTAAGGTATGCGTAATTATTTAGATTGCTCGACACTGTGGATAGTGCCGAAGCTCAGGACCGACGACAGTTAAAACTGTTGCTTGTGGCATCTCGCCACCATCTCTCAAGGGGAGATATTCGATCGTTAATTGAATATTTGGAAACAGAAGATAGTGGTTTCATTGTAAACTTAGAATTTTCAGATCCTACTGATAACCCAGAATTACTCGAGCTATATAGATTGGTGGCACTTCCTGCTCTAATAAAATTAGAGCCTTCGCCCAAACAAATTTTTGCTGGAAGTTCAATTTGTTCACAAGTTAAAACTTGGGTACCAAGATGGCAACATGAAGGTCTAATCAACTCTTTTGGCATCAGTCTTAGAGCAAAGACACTTGAATCCAATCAAACACAAAAAGAACTTCTTCTTGAGGATGATCTTCTAGTTCTCCGACAAGAAAACGAAACACTCACTAAAAAAATACATTCGCAAGAAAGTCTTTTAAGAATGGTTGCTCATGAATTGAGGACTCCTTTAACAGCTGCAGGTTTGGCTCTCCAAAGTCAAAAGCTTGGACAAATAAGCATGTCAAAATTTCAAGAAGTCTTAAAAAGAAGGTTAGAGGAGATTGAACTACTCTCAAAGGACTTATTAGAAGTTGGAAGTACTCGGTGGGAAACTTTATTTAATCCTCAAAAAGTTGATCTGGCGAACTTATCTGCTGAAGCGATTCTCGAGCTTGAGAAGCTATGGCTCAATCGCAAAATTAAAATTAATACTGATATTCCTTCTGATTTGCCCTCTGTCTTCGCAGATCAAAGAAGAATGATGCAGGTTTTACTAAACCTCATCGAAAATGCCTTGAAATTTTCCGAAGACGAAGGTGAAATTTTTATAACAATGCTTCACAGAACAAATCAATGGGTTGAAGTAATTGTTCGAGATAATGGACCTGGAATCCCATCAGAAGAACAACACCGAATATTTGTTGATCGAGTGAGACTTCCACAAACTTCTCAAGAGACAACCGGCTTTGGCATTGGTCTTTCAGTTTGTAGAAGAATTGTTGAAGTCCATGGTGGCAAGATCTGGGTAGTTTCCAAACCGACTGAAGGTGCATGTTTTTACTTCACCGTTCCAGTATGGCGAGGACAAAACAAGGATCAAGAAGCCTTGACGAGTGGCAAGGCGGGCCCGTAACTTTCAATTGTGACAACAATTACTTATTGAGTGATTTGTCACTTCATCTGGCCCCATCGTCTAGAGGCCTAGGACACCTCCCTTTCACGGAGGCGACAGGGGTTCGAATCCCCTTGGGGCTATAAATAAAATTTATTTAAAACTTTTTATAGGGCAAAAACCTTTTATTCTGATGGCAAAAATTTAAATGGTATTTCCGTTTTTTTAAATCCTTTACCAGTAGAACAATGAATATAAAAATTTAGTAAAAATTTTTTCGGTTAATCAAAATCAATATCTAAAAGATTTAAATAGATGCATCTTTGGAAGAAATCAGCTTGTGACGGTCTAAAAAGGTGAACCAGAAATTAGTAATATGATGATAAAACAGCTAAAAGTTACCACTTATTGGTAATCTCGGAATCTAATTTAAGTTTTTATGGCTTACTCAGAGACAAAGGTAGTTCTTGGTGGTCTTGCACATATTCCTATCATAATTGGTTTTTTCTACCTAATTCAGAGGCAATATTCATTTGGTGCAATTTTGCGAACTGATAAAAATGCATTGAGCGACAAAGTTAAAGCCAAACCTGCTGCTGCTAAAGCCCCTGCAACTGCAAAGCCTGCTGCTGCTAAAACCCCTGCAACTGCTAAGCCTGCTGCTGCAAAACCCCCTGCAACTGAAAAGCCTGCTGCTGCTAAAGCCCCTGCAAATGCAAAGCCTGCTGCTGCTAAAACCCCTGCAACTGCAAAACCTGTGTCCGAATCAACCCCCTCTTCACCTGCAAAAGCACCGGCAACAAAGAAACCCCATGCAGATGTGCCAGTAAATACTTACAAACCAAAAGCACCTTTCACTGGGACAGTAACCGAGAATTATTCAGCTCTCAAAGAAGGAGCAATAGGGAAAGTTCAACACATAACTTTTGACATATCAGGAGGTGACCCAGACTTCAAATATGTCGAAGGTCAAAGTTGCGGAATACTTGCTGCTGGCGAGGATGCAAAAGGTAAGCCTCATAGGCCAAGACTTTATTCAATTGCAAGCACTAGGTATGGTGATAACTTTGCAGGTAACACACTCTCATTATGTGTACGCCAACTTCAATACGAAAAAGATGGTGAAACAATAAATGGTGTTTGCTCTACATATTTGTGTAACCTATCCCCTGGAGATAAAGTAAAAATTAGTGGTCCAGTAGGGAAAGAGATGCTTCTTCCAGAGGAAGAAGATTCGAACATAATAATGCTTGCCACAGGAACTGGTATAGCTCCAATGAGAGCCTATTTAAGAAGGATGTTTGAACCGACGGAAATTGAAAAACATCAATGGAATTTTAAAGGAAAAGCTTGGTTGTTTATGGGTGCACCAAAAACAGCAAACCTTCTATACGATGCTGACTTTGAACACTACAAATCAAAATTCCCAGAAAATCTTAAATACACAAAAGCAATCAGCAGAGAACAGCAAAACACAAAAGGTGGAAGAATGTATATCCAAGATAGGGTCCTAGAACATGCTGACGAAATATTTACCATGATTGAGAATCCTAAAACACACATTTACTTGTGTGGACTAAAAGGAATGGAGCCAGGGATAGATGAAGCAATGACAACAGCAGCTTCTGCGAAAGGTTTAGACTGGTCTGAACTAAGACCTAAGCTAAGAAAAGCAGGTAGATGGCATGCTGAGACTTATTAGTAAAATAAGAAAGTCTGGAAAGCGATAATTATTAATTACTTTATAAATATTTTTTCTATATTTAATCAATCAATATCAATTTTGTTTTTGGACATCCGACCAAAAAATGGCGGAATGATTAGAAGCAATTTGGATAATATTTCAAATCTAATTGGCAAGGAATTAATCAATGAGCATGCCAGTAACAAACCCGTTGAGAATTGGTCTTCGCCAAGAGCGAGTAGTACCTCCTCAATGTCTGGTTATTTTTGGTGCTTCAGGGGATTTGACTCACCGGAAACTTGTTCCTGCTTTATTCGAGCTCTTTAAACAACGAAGATTACCAAGTGAGTTTGCAGTTTTAGGCTGTGCAAGAAGACCATGGACTGATGAAATATTTAAAGAAAAAATGGAAGAAGCTCTTTCTTCTCGAATAAAAGAAAGTCCAAAAGAATGGGAATTATTTTCTCAAAATCTTTTCTATGAGCCTGTAGACCTTCAACAACCTGAGCACCTTGTAAAGCTTGGAGAAAGACTAGAGGTAATTGATAAGTTAAAAGCAACGCATGGCCATCGAACTTTCTACCTTTCAGTTTCACCCAAATTTTATGGAAGTGGATGTAGAGCTTTAGCAGCCGCAGGATTATTGAAAGATCCTAAGCGCAGTAGAGTTGTTATTGAAAAACCTTTTGGAAGAGACTTCAATAGCGCTCAGATACTCAATTCTCTAGTTCAGAGTTGTGCTCAAGAAAGTCAAATATTTCGAATAGATCATTATTTAGGAAAAGAAACAGTTCAAAATATTCTTGTTCTCAGATTTGCAAATACGATTTTTGAACCTATTTGGAACAGAAATTACATATCGAGTGTTCAAATCACCAGTTCCGAAACAGTTGGAGTTGAAGATCGTGCAGGCTATTACGAATCTTCAGGAGCGTTAAGAGATATGGTTCAAAACCATTTAACTCAAATGCTTGCATTAACCGCAATGGAACCACCTGGGCATTTTGATCCAGAAGCCATAAGGAATGAAAAAGCCAAAGTTCTACAAGCAGTAAAGCTTGCAAATGAAGAGAAGCCTTGGGAATGCTGCGTTAGGGGACAGTACTCAAAAGGAGGAAGCGATGCGGATCCACTCCTTGGATATAGAGAAGAACCTGGTGTTAATCCAAACAGCACAACCGAAACATATGTAGCAATGAAGCTTTTCATAGACAATTGGAGATGGCAAGGGGTCCCTTTTTACGTGAGGACAGGAAAACGATTAGCTAAAAGACTTAGTGAGGTTGTTCTTACATTTAGAGAAGCTCCTGTTCACCTTTTTGATGCAGCTGGGGGATGCCCAACATCAAACCAATTAATCCTCAGAATTCAACCCAACGAAGGAGCTGAATTTAGTTTTGAGGTGAAATCCCCAGGTTCTGGGATGAGAAGTAGACCTGTAAATATGGAGTTTTCTTATGATGAATCTTTTGGAGAGCCATCAGATGAGGGTTATGTAAGGCTCCTAGCTGATGCAATGCTTGGAGATCCAACATTGTTTACTCGAAGCGATGAAGTAGAGGCTGCTTGGCGTTTATATACACCTCTTTTAGAGAAAATTGAGGATTCCCCTTGGGAATTACCTGTTTATCCATATGAATCAAGGACATGGGGTCCTACTGAATCAGACTTACTAATTGGAAAAGATCAGCTTCTATGGAGAAGACCTTGAAAAAATTGAATCTAAATCATTTATTCGAACTAAATTAAATGTCGCCTCAATTAACACTTCAAACGCCTCTTCAGCTACCTCCAGCTGAAATTCCTACATACCTTGAGCAACTATGGTCTCATGAAGAAAGAGGAGATAAAGGAGCCAACACTTTTTGTTTAATTGTCTGGCAACCTGCTTGGATCGAACAAAAACTAGTCAAAACTGGAAAAATATCTGGGCCAGTAGTAGGTAGTCAAAGAAATGATCTTATAGAGGCTGCAAGAGAAATTATTTTAAAAGGTAATCTCCCTAACAGTACTTCACCATTAGATTTTAGAGTTCAATCTTCAATACAATGCGAAGAGCTAATTAAAAATGTAGAAGACCTTAGAGGGCAACATATTGACACCTCAATTAGTAATTTACAACCTAGAAGATTAATAACTATTGCACCAACAATTGAGAAAGAAAATAATTTAGAGACATTAGTTGCCGCATATTGTCCTCTTCCCGAAGAAGGCGGAGGCAAAACAGCTTGTGGCGACGTCATTGTCTTACGAGGTAATAAAACCGTAATTAATGATGGGCTTGAAATTGTTGAGACTCTTGTCCCTGATGAACTTCCTTCTTGGTTGTGGTGGAATGGAAGAGTTGATGAGGCTCCTGAATTCCTTCATGCTCTAGCACTGCCAAATCGAAGATTAATTATTGATACTGCACATGGAGAACCAGGCGTTTGCTTAAATTTATTACTTCAAAGGATTCAATCGGGCCAAGCTGTTAACGACCTTAATTGGCTTCGTCTTAGAAGCTGGAGAGAGACTTTAGCGATGGTGTTTGATCCACTTCAAAGAAGAAATGCTCTTGAGAATTTACAAAAAATCGACATCGATATTGAGGGTTCTCAAACAGTTCAAGGGCTTTTACTTGCTGCCTGGATTGCTGATCGTCTCAACTGGAAACTTGAAAAGTTCATCTGCTCAAAAAAAGATCAGCTAAAAGTTAATTTTCTTCGTCAAGACAAAACTCCTATTGAAGTCGGCATAACTTCTCTACCTATTGGTAAGCCAAGCATTAATCCTGGCCAAATAGTTGGTTTAAGATTAATTTCAAAAGCCAAGAACAAACAAAAAAACGATCTTTGTGTAATTCTCGCATCAGAATCTGGGGAATGTATGAGATTAGAAGCTGGAGGCATGGCAAGAATGGAACTTATTGAACAAGTAGTTCCTATTCAAAAGACCTCTTTAGAGAATGATGTTGCTCGTTTACTTTCCAGTAGTAGAGGAAACACAAGTCCTTTACTTGCGAGTGCGGCACCAATAGCAAATGAGATCCTTGATTTAGTTAATCAATTCAAATAAATATAGTCATTAGATGGCATGCGTAATCTCTGCTATATCAAGTAACAGCGGTAAAACTCTTTTAAGTCTTCTTTTAATTTCTTATTTAAAAAGTATCAATAAAACAGTACAAACTTTTAAAGTTGGACCTGATTATTTAGACCCTCAACAACTCGCAGCGGTATCAAAGAAAGCTTGTCGAAATCTTGATTTAATTCTCTCTGGAGAAAGTTGGGTTAAAGAAAACTTTAATCGCTTTGGAGGATTAACTGATTATTCGTTTGTTGAAGGTGTAATGGGATTATTTGATGGAATTGGCAGTAGTTCCGAAGGGAGTACAGCTGAATTAGCTAAGGTGTTAAATCTGCCAATAGTTCTAATTGTTGATGCCAGAGGGAAAGCTGCGTCAATAGCAGCCTTAATAAAAGGATTTAGAGAACATGATAAGGAATTAAAAATTGCAGGCGTTGTCCTAAATAATGTTCAAACTCCTAGACATGAAAAGATACTATTGGAGGTCCTTGATCACATCAATATAAAGTCATTGGGTTCTCTACCTCCTTGCGAAGACTTATATCTTCCAACAAGGCATTTAGGTTTAGCACCAGCACATGAAATTCTTGAGTTAGAAATTAAAGTTAAAAAGTGGGCATCAATAGCAAAAGAATATCTAGATATTGAAAGTTTTAAAAAACTTTTATTAGCTCCAAAATCTAACCACAAAACATATAAATTTTTGCCAAGGAAAGATCCAAGATTTATTCACCCAATCGCAATAGCTGAAGATAAAGCTTTCCATTTTAGGTATCAAGAAACAAAAGAATTGTTAGAAGATCACGGCATGCCAACTATTACTTGGAAACCTCTTGAAAATGAACAAATTCCAAAAGAAGCTAGAGGATTAATAATACCTGGTGGTTTTCCTGAGCAACATGCAAAACAATTAAGTAGTTCAAAAAATAGCCTTAATTCATTAAGAATTTTTTCTCAACAGTTTCCTATATACGCTGAATGTGGCGGAATGATGCTTTTAGGTAAAAGTATATTTGATCTTGAAGGAAGAGAACATTCAATGTCTGGGGTATTACCTTTTAAGGTCAAAAAAGGTGATTTAAAAATCGGTTATAGAGAAGCAAGAAGTAAAAATAAAAGTCCTATCACCAGTCCTGGAAATAAACTAATAGGGCATGAATTTCATCGATGGGAATTAATTAATGAAAAATATAATTCACAAATAAATCACATATGGGATATCAAAGGATGGGATATGAAAATAAAGAATGAAGGTTTTTGCAATCGTTTAATTCATGCAAGTTGGATACATCTACATTGGGCAAGTTCGCCTCTCATAATAAAAAACTGGAAAAGAAGTGTTAGGAATTATGCCTAAAGTAAATTTATTTTCAAAAATAAAATTTTTTAGAAATTAATCAGTTAATAGTTTCTCTAAAAGAGCTTTATTCCTATTACTTTTACTGTCACCAACAATCCAAACGCCCTCGCTTGCTCTGCTTACAGCGACGTATACAAGTCGTTTTCTAAATTCAAGGTCTTTAGGCCAAAAAACATCGGAAGTTATAAACACTTCTCCAAAAGTACTTCCTTGACTTCTGTGAATTGTAAGGACAGAAGCAGGACCTAAAGAAGCGAATGAATCTCTAATAAAAAAGAAAAGTTTCCAAATCGAAGCGCTATTTTTTTTTCCTCTTTCTCTTGCCAAATTGCTCAACTCATTCAAAGAGAGGTCCAACTCGCTGCGAGATTTAGAACCTATTTGAGGCATTAATCTTAGAGAGAATTCTTTTTGATCACAGCTAACTTTAGCTATCTGAGTTTGAATAACAGGTAAAAGATTTTCAAAATTATGATGAATCCCTAAAGAGGCTAAGTCAAAACTATTTGGGATTACATCTTCTACCAGCATTTCTCTGTTGGAACTAATCAAAATATCTGGTTCTTCTCCAAGCTCATCCTCATTTAATGAAGCGTTTACCATTACAGCCTTACGGCTAATTAAAACCTCACCAGGTAAAACCTGATATTGATCTGCCATCTCACCATGAATAGCTCTTCTTGCATGAGGTACTAGATTATCAACGATTCTATTCGTGTAGCAAAGAATTCTTGCTCTATCTGGATCATCCTCTAAAGAAGATAACCGTAATGCTGCTTTAGCTCTTTCAAGCCAACTATTTCTATCTAATATTCCAACATTACCTTTCTTAGAATGAAAAATTGGAAGTATAGATGGCTGATTACAAGGGATTTGCCCGTCTCTAATTATCTTTGCCAATCTAAGAACAGGTCCTTGATGACGAACAACTTCTCTAAGTTCAGTATTTATTGCTCTTTTCATTAAAAAAACTGAGCTAGAGCTTTCTCCTACTGGTGGGAGTTGAGCAGGATCACCAACAAAGACCAACCGAGTCGAGTTACATCTTGCACATTCAAGAGTTATCTCCAATAATTTGGAATCAATCATTGATGCCTCATCAATCAGAACAAGTCCTAAATTCTCTAAAGATTTCTCCGTTTGATCTGTTTTCTCGCATATTTCGGCATCCGCCTGTCTTTTTAACTTAAGACGAAGCAAACGGTGAATGGTAGAAGGGAACCATGTTGGCTGAATAGATTCACTTTTCAATCCCTCCCTTAATACGCCTACAGCTTTATGAGTTGGTGCAACAACAGTCCAACACAAACCTAATTCATCTACCTTTTTTAATAGTTTCATTGACAAATATGTTTTTCCGCTACCTGCAAAGCCTTTCATTACAAAAGGTTTAAATGAATATGGTGCCTTTAACCACTCACAAAATAATTGGAGAGATTTTTCTTGGTCCTTGGTTAAGAAAACACAATCTTCTTTTATTTTTACTTCTTTCACACAGAAAATAATCCTATAATTTGCAAAATATGCAAAGGAGAACCAAGGAAGAAAATACCTGGCAAAGCAACCATAGGTCCAACAAAACTGCCAACTAATACTTCAATTTTAGTATGTCCTAAAGACTCTTTTAAAATAGTTTCAGTCGATAATTCACTGTAATTATCTTTTAAAATCTCATTAACTTTTGCAGCCGTTAAACCTGCCGATCTTCTTATTCCAGCAGCATCATACATAACGATAAAAGCAATTGTTGAAGCCAAAGCAAATAAAGGATCATTAAAACCAAGCTGAAGCCCAATTCCTGAAGCAGTTCCTGTTACCAAAGCCGAATGACTTGAGGGCATACCGCCTGTTTCTATAAGTACTGATGGTCTCCATCTTTGCTTAAAAATTAATTCAAATAATAATTTAGAAAATTGAGCAATACCGCATGCTGCAAGGCCCCAAGCCAATACAGCATTATCAAGAATATAAATAAATTGAGATTCGAAAGCCGGATTGGTACTCATCTATCTCTACTTGTTATGTAATCAGCCAATGCAAGAAGAGGTTTTGATTTTTCAGACCAAGGATCAAGAGCATTTTTTGCTCTAGCTACTAATAGATCCGCTCTTCTTCTAGATTCCTCAAGACCAAGTAATTTTGGATAAGTAGTTTTATCAGCAATTAAATCTTTTCCTGCTGTTTTGCCTAACACTTCACTACTTGCTGTTACGTCAAGAATGTCATCAATTATTTGAAATGCCAATCCAATCCCTCTTGCATAGACACTTAATGCTTCCAGAAGCTTCTCATCAGCCCCACCAATTAATGCTCCACAAGTAACACATGCCTTTAGCAAAGCTCCTGTTTTGTGAAGATGAATATACTCCAAGGTCTCTAAATCAACCTCTTTACCTTCACAATCAAGATCAACTACTTGCCCTCCCACTAATCCAGGGGCTCCTGCCACTAATGAGAGCTCACCTACTACTTTCAAGAGTCTCTCTGATGGTATCCCCTTGGTCCGTATCGATACCATCTCAAAAGCCCTAGTCAATAGAGCATCTCCAGCAAGTATTGCTACAGCATCTCCATAGACTTTGTGATTAGTAGGACGTCCTCGACGTAAATCATCATTATCCATTGAAGGTAGATCATCATGGATAAGAGACATCGTGTGAATCATTTCCAGAGCTACTGCAGTAGGGAGAGCTTTTTCAACTTCTCCTCCAGCAAGTTCACAAGCAGCTAGACAAAGAATCGGCCTTAATCTTTTCCCTCCGGCCAAAAGGGAATAGCGCATAGATTCTCTTAATTTTTCAGGCTTTTCAGGGCCCAGAGAGGCATCCAGCGCATGTTCAACGCGAGTTCTAGATTTTTCTAGATACTCTGCGAAGTCAAAAGAAGCGATTGCTTCCTGCATGCAAAAAATTAGTTTGTATCAATTCTGTCAGGACATTGTGATTCATGGAAGTAAATGACTAATAGTTAAAGGTAATCCACAATGTTTCTGCCACCTATCAACCGTATTTGCTAGAAGCATTGTCACTGTCATAGGCCCAACACCTCCAGGCACAGGAGAATAGGCAGCTACTTTGTCTTCAATTTCAAACATCTTTACATCTCCACACAGTTTGATCTTTTTTCTCTCTTTCAGATTTTCTTCTTCAGGTTTAATTCTATGAATACCTACATCAATAACGACACAATTATCACTTACATGATTTTTTCCTATCAGATAAGGCTTTCCAGCAGCTACAACAAGTAAATCAGCCTCCCTAGTTATAGAAACTAGATCTTTAGTTCTTGAATGAGCAACCGTAACAGTGGCATTTGCGGCTTCAAGCATTAAAGCCATTGGCTTGCCAACTAGGATGCTCCTCCCAACTACCACAGCTCTTTTTCCTTCTATTGTTATTTGGTTTCTCTTAAGTAGAGCCATAACTCCTGCAGGGGTACATGATCTTGGGCCTTTTTCACCCTTTATTAATCGTCCAAGATTCAAAGGGTGTAATCCATCAGCATCCTTGTCAGGATCAATACTCCCAAGCAAGGAATCCTCGTCCAGATGCGAAGGCAAAGGAAGTTGTAATAAAATTCCATCAACATTCTTCTCCTCATTCAAACTTTTAATGATTTCTCTTAGTTCTTCCAATGAAATATCTTCTTTTAAATGATTAGCAAAACTTCTAACACCTATTCGATCGCATGCTTTTTCCTTGTAATTGACATAAACTCCACTTGCAGGATCGTTACCAACCCTTAGCACAGCTAAACCAGGGGGACGCTTCGCAAGCTGTGATCCAGATTCTATAGTCTGTTTAAGAATGAGTTCAATCTCCTGAGCAAGTTTTTTCCCATCTAAAATGTTTGGCATAAATAAAATGAATACAATTACAATTAATCAACGCATTAAACCTAGCGTTAGGAGTAGGTGAAAAAGCCTGTGGCTAAATTACCGAGTCCAAAAAAAATATGGAGAATATGGTTAGGGAGCCAATCTCCCAGACGTCCGATACTTCGCTGGTCAACAACGGACAAGTTAGGTCTCCTATTGGTCTGCCTATTAGTAGCAATATTTTCAAGTTATAAGTTACTTGCTGTTCCGGATCTCAAACCTGGAGATATTGCTCAAATCAACGAAATAGCTCCAAAGGATGCATTAGTAATAGATACAAAAGCACTAAAAGAGAAGAAAAAAGGCTTGGAAGACAATTTTCTCCAAGTTATCGATGAAAATCAAACCAATAATTTAGAAAAAATTGTTTTAAAGAAAATCAAAAAACTTCGCACCTTAAAAGATTCTACTTTCGAAGGAGATATAAATAAAATTAATCCAACCGATTCAGAAAAGAAATGGCTGATTAATGTTTCCAATAGTGAATGGAAAAGCTGGGAAAAAGAGATGAAAAAAGCATCAAAGAGAATGCTATCTCAAGGAATTATAAATACGCTTGCATTTGATCAACTTAATGAAGCTTCATCTCTACAATTACTAGATCTAGGTGTCAAAGATTATCCAAGCAGATCATTGGGAGCAAAAGTATTATCGAGTAGTTTTTATCAGAAAAGTAATTTAAAAATTGATTATTCGAAAACAAATATATTACTTGAAAATTTAATAAATAATGAAGGACTAAAAATTATAAAAGTTAAAGAAGGTAGCTTAATATCAAAGAAAGGAGAGCCAATAAGTTCTCAAGACTTTGATATTCTAGAACATTTTAACAAGGTAAGTCGAAGTCCTAGGCCAATAAAGTGGTTAATAACCTTCACAGAATCTATGGGAAGTTGTGGGTTACTTCTGATGATTATGAGAAGAGATAAGCCTAGACTTAAAGCCAAGCATGCGTTACTTTCTTTAACTTTATTATTTGTAGTTCAACTAACAAAAGACTGGCTTGGTACGCTTGCAAGCCCATTGCAATTAATATTACCTCCTATACTTCTTCTTTCACAAGGAATAGGTACAACAACCTCATTAGCTTGGATGGCTGCTGCTAGTTTAATATGGCCAATATCTCTTGATAGCTCAAATGAAATTAGATTAATAATTGCTTGCATTGCCGGATCATTTATAGCCTTTTTAGGTAGAAGAATGAGAAGCCGTGCACAAATTCTTCAAATAGCAGTTTTTATACCTTTTGGTGCATTGTTAGGACAATGGTTTATATTTAATCAACTAATTGAAGCAAAAAATTTAGAATTTAATAATCTATCATTTGATCTTAATTCTCTTCTGAATGAAACACTTATTATAAGTGCAATGCTGATGGTAACGATATTAATAATTCCTATATTGGAAAATACTTTTGGATTACTTACAAGAGCAAGATTAATGGAGCTAGCTGATCAAGAACGTCCGTTACTTCGCCGTTTATCTAGAGAAGCACCAGGTACGTTTGAGCATACTTTAACAATTTTAAGTCTTGCAGAGGAAGGAGCAAGAGTAATTGGAGCTGATGTTGACTTAATAAGGACTGGAGCCCTGTACCATGATGTTGGAAAGCTACACGCTCCTAATTGGTTTATTGAAAATCAGAAAGATGGAATAAACCCCCATGAAGAAATCAAAAATCCATATAAAAGCGCAGACATTCTTCAAGCACATGTAGATGAAGGATTAAAGCTTGCAAGGAGATATCGACTTCCATCACCCATTGCTGACTTCATTCCAGAACATCAAGGTACTTTAAAAATGGGTTATTTTCTTCATAAAGCCAAAGAAAGAGATCCTTCTGTCTCTGAAAAACGTTTCAGATATAAAGGCCCTATTCCTCATTCCAAAGAAACGGGAATACTCATGCTTGCAGATGGTTGCGAAGCAGCATTAAGAGCTCTAGACGCATCATCATCAGATAATGATGCTTGCAAAACAGTAAGGAAAATAATTCAGTCTCGTCAGATTGATGGCCAATTAAAAGAAAGTAGTTTAACGAGAGCAGAAATAGAAATAATACTTAGGGCTTTCGTCTCTGTCTGGAGGAGGATGCGCCACAGAAGGTTGAAATATCCCAGCTTAAATTCAAGGTAGGAAATTACCGCACCTATTGAAATATTTAATAAGTTAAAGCCTAATTCTTCTGTGACCTCTTCTACACCAGTAGAGTAGGGCTAATAAATTCAGAAAAGCAATAAGTAATGATAAGCCGCTAATACCAAAGAGATCATTTACTTTGATCAACCTGATTATCCCATAGGGCAAAGTTCCTGAAAGAGTCATAGACAAAGCAACTATTGATAAAATTACACCCCAACCTCTTTGAGCAAATAAACCCGCAGAAGCGACAATCCCAGTTACTGCAGATGGCCAGGCAAGGCTAATAGCAATTGTTATATTTGCCGTTTGCAGAGGTGGTCCTGATCCAACTACATAGGCAATAAATGGAATTGCAAGCGTATTTGAGGCTAAGCCAAACCAAGCAAGTGTCCAGTAGCCGCGCATTCCTGAACCCATTTTTAAAAAATTATTCCTTCCAATAAAAACATACGACCTTAATCACAATTTATTTTAAGCGAGAGACAATTGCAAACAATTAGATGGATAACAAACTGTTCTCCAAGTTCCATTTCCTGCAAGCACTTGTACACCTATTCCTCTGTCTTTAATTGTGCACTTCAATCCTTGTCCATTGCACCAAGACTTTGCAGCAAAAAGTGCTGCATCAATACTTTCATAAGGAGCATCTAGGACATGATGAGGAGCCCCATCAAGTCCAGTCAGTCGGTAAAGATTTCTTTTTAAAGCCATTTATGTGCGCTTATCAAATCGTCACAGGATATATTAATCTTTGAATAATGTTTATAGAAGTTTTTCTATAAAAAATTTACGCAACCCTATTTCACATATCAAAAAGGACCAAAGTTAAACCCCTTTTTTCTCTGCCTTGGCGAGATCATGTTGCGGATGAATGGATTTCCTTCCCTCAGCGGCTACTAATCTATTAAGCGCATTTATGTATGCTTGCGCAGCTGCAACAACAACATCAGTATCAGCTGAATGACCCGAGAATAGGCTTCCATCTCTTCTTATTCGAATCGTAACTTCTCCTAAAGCATCTATTCCTTCCGTAACGGACTTTACAGAGAATTCAATTAATTCATTGGGTTCTTCAGTTAGAGAATCCAAAGCTCGTACTACTGCATCAACAGGACCTGTACCTAGGGAAACAGCGGTTTTTTCCTCTCCATCTTCTCCAACTACAGTTACGGTTGCCGTGGGTCTTAGCGATGTGCCACAACTTACTTGGACCAATTTCAATTGGAACAAAGCTTCTGGAAGTTGAACTTGCTCACTAACAATGGCTTCTAAATCACGATCTGTTATCTCTCTTTTTCTATCAGCTAAGTCTTTAAATCTAGCAAAAGCATCATTAAGATCTTCTCTGTTCAAATCATAACCAAGGTCTTCTAGCCTAGCCCGAACTGCACTCCTACCACTTAATTTACCTAAAGAAATTTTATTGTCTGACAAGCCAACTGTTTTTGCATCGATAATTTCGTAGGTAAGCCTATTCTTCAAAACTCCATCTTGATGTATACCAGATTCATGCGCAAAAGCATTCGCTCCAACAATTGCTTTATTTGGTTGAACGACCATACCAGTTAAATTAGAGACCAATCGTGAGGACTTAGTTATTTCCTCTGTTCTAACTGCTGTTAAAGGGGTTGGAGATTCAGGAGGTCTCCCAAAAAAAGGATTAAAATATGATCTTCTTACATGTAGAGCCATAATCAATTCCTCTAAAGCAGCATTACCTGCTCTCTCTCCGATTCCATTGATCGTGCATTCAAGTTGTCTAGCTCCATTCTTTACCGCCTCGAGGAAATTTGCCACAGCAAGTCCTAAGTCGTTATGGCCATGAACTGAAAGAACTGCTTCATTTATATTTGGAACATTTTTGTTTATATTTAATATTAAATCTCCAAACTCAGAAGGAGTTGTATATCCAACGGTATCTGGAATATTTATAGTATTGGCACCTGAAGATATGGCTAATTCAATTACTTCATATAAAAAATCCAAATCACTTCTTGCTGCATCTTCACAAGAAAACTCAACATCATCTACATAACCTTTAGCGTAGTTAACCATATCTGGAACAATATCGAGAACTTCTTTTCTGGATTTCCTTAATTTATGTTCTAGATGAATATCACTAGTTGCGATAAAAGTATGTATCCTTTTTTTTGGTGCTGGAGATATAGCATCGGCACAAGCTTTTATATCAGGTTTTGAGGCTCTTGATAATCCGCAAATAATAGGTCCTTCTTCTCCACCTACTTGCTCAGCTATTTTCTGAACTGCAGCAAAATCGCCAGGGCTAGCGAAAGGGAAACCTGCCTCAATAACATCTACGCCTAGTCTTGCTAATTGTTGAGCAATAGCCAACTTTTCTTCTAAATTCAGACTCGCACCAGGGGATTGTTCTCCATCTCTTAATGTGGTATCAAAAATTAAAACTCGGCCTGGATCTTTGGCCATAGCATGAAAAATATAAAAATAACTAGACTTTTTAAGGTCTATATGAATGATCTTAATTGTAGTATATTTCTAACAAATTTTTACAAAAAACATTAAGTTTCTAACTATATCATTGAACTTTTTATTTTTTTTATTTCTAAAAATTTAAAATTTAAGATTGAACCTCAAATTTGCATGAAGAAATTCTAAGTAATAGTTCAAAATTAATTATTTCCAACTTACTCAATCACGTATCTAATTTAACTAGATTTGGATTAGAACTTAAAGTTTATCTATTCTAGTGCGACTAAAGAGTATAAGTATCCAAAGATCTATTCCGAAAATCTTGGAGTTTTAATGGCTAAAGGCAATCTCGCCATAGTCCTGCATGCCCATCTACCTTACGTGAGATCAGAAGAACCTGGTTCACTAGAGGAGGATTGGTTCTTTCAAGCTCTGGTGGAATGTTATTTACCACTTTTAGAAACCCTTGAAGAGGCCTCTAATGCAAACGATCAAACACCTAAGATCACAATAGGTTTATCGCCAACGTTGCTTTCGCTTTTAGATGATGACCTATTAAAAAATCGTTTTGAAGCATGGGTAGCTATTAGATTAGAAGTCTTAAATACACTTGAAACAAACTGCAAAGCGGCGGTCCTACATCTAAAAAATCACTTTCAAAAACAATTAGAAAGCTGGAAGAGGTGCAAGGGTGATCTAATAGGAAGATTTAAGCAATTACAAACATCAGAAGTAATTGATATTCTTACTTGTGCAGCCACTCATGGATATCTGCCACTTTTAAGAGAAAACCCGGAAGCAGTTAGAGCTCAATTAAGAACTGCAGTCAGAGAACATCAACGACTTTTTGTGAATGCTCCGTTAGGCATTTGGTTACCCGAATGTGCCTATTATGAAGGCTTAGATGAACTAATGGCTGAGGCTGGCCTTAGATATGCAGTTCTTGATGGACATGGATTATTAAATGCAGAACCTAGACCAAGATATGGATTATATGCTCCAATTTGCACTAAAAAAGGAGTAGCTTTTTTTGGTAGAGATAGTGAATCAACTCTTCCAGTTTGGTCAGCAAGGGATGGTTATCCTGGCAATCCAAACTACAGAGAATTCCATAGAGACTTGGGATGGGATTTATCAATAGAGAATTTAAAAAAAATAGGTATTAACGAAAAAAGGCCATTAGGAATTAAATTATTTAAGATTACTTCTCAAAATACATCTTTAGCTAACAAAGAAGAATATGATCCACAATCTGCAAAAGAAAGTATTAAAAAAGACGCCGAAAGTTTTTTAAAAGAAAGAAAGAAGCAACTTATAAATCTATCTAATTCAATGCAAATAGAGCCATTGTTAATTGCTCCTTTTGATGCAGAGCTTTTTGGACATTGGTGGTTTGAAGGACCAAAATTTCTCTCAAATATATTTATCAAATCAAAAAATGAAGGTATTAAATTAATCACGCTAAAAGAGGCTCTTCAATCAACATCTAAAATCCAATTATGCAATCCTTCGCCATCTAGTTGGGGACAAGGTGGCTTTCATGATTATTGGTTAGACAAATCAAATGCATGGATTGTTCATGAATGGAGTAAAGCTGGAAGAGAGATGATAAGTATTTGCTCAGATGGTTTAATAGATGAATCAAATATAAAAATAATTAGACAGGCTGGGAGAGAACTTTTATTGTGTCAATCCTCTGATTGGAGTTTTATTCTCAAGGCAGGAACAACTACAGAGCTTGCCAGAGAAAGAATCAACTTGCATCTAAAAAGATTTTGGATGTTAATTAATGCTATTAAAGATAGTAAAATCATCAATCAAAAAATATTAAAAGAAATAGAGAGAGAGGATTGTATTTTTCCTCTAATTTCTCCTTTAGATTGGAAAAAGAAAAACTAACTTTTCTTTTTTATTAAAAAGTTAATCATTCCTAACCGAACCTTGAATGGGGCAATAGAAAATAATTTGAGCATAACAATAAAAAGTCTTGGCAAAGGAAGCGTATTAGTTAAATATCCATACCAATCTTTTTTGGGTAATTTAAAAAAAGTATCAAAAAAAGATCTTAAGAGGGATTCGTCAAAACTCATTAGACGTTGAAGTCCAAACTGATAAAGCCGATGTCTTTGAACTAATTCAGTAGTCCAAAGAGTATTCCATCCTCTTCTCGCTATCTGAGATGTAGGCAGAGAAGGATCTTTTTTGATTGTTTTTGCTATTACCTTTGCTAATGAAGGCGCTCTTCTTAAAAGTGATCCGACAAGGTAACCAGATGCAGGATGAACCATGCTGGCCGAGCCTCCAAAAGCCAAAAGAGGTTGATCTCTATATGGCAATGGCAAATTCATAGGAAAAAGACAATGCTCTTCATGAATTATCTCTTCAATTTGAATTCCTTTGCTTGATAATCGTGCAATTAATCTTGCTTTTAAAATTTCAAAAGAAACAGGAGGTGCACATGCCAAGGAAGTTTCCTCAACAAAATAACTTCCATCTCCCAAGTCCATTGCATAAAGGAAAGAAGGGGGCTCACTTAGTTGCTTTGAATTTAAATGGTCTGGTCTGAAATCCATTAAGACAAATCGATTCTTCTCTACTGGAGCAGAACTAAACTTCCCAACTACACCATATGCCGCCTGCTTAGCAATTTCATCATGATCAGGTCTTCTAATAAAAGGGGTTTTGTGACCGCTTGCATCAATTACTAGCCTGGCGAAATATTTGTTTCCAGAAGTGCAAATCACAGTTGTTTCTTTTTCACCAAAATCTATTTTTTTTACTGTCTCAACTTGCCAAGAAAGTCCATTGCATCTCTTTAGAAGAGCTTCTTGAAAATTAATTGAATTAAATAGACCGTAATCAAGAGAATGGTTTGTACAAATATTGCCTTCTTCATTCAAACCATCTCCAAAAAAACTAACAGTATCTTTCCACCTATATTTAAGTAACTCCTGCATATTTAAAGACTCAAGCTCAGATGCCCAGATCCCATAAGTATTTGGCCAGGGTTCTAGAGGAGACTTAGAAGCTATTGCCTGAACTTTAATTCCTTGTTGAACCAACTCAGCAGTAATACAAAGAGCAGCTGGTCCTGCTCCCAAAACTAATACGTCAGCAGAATCAATCAATTTCAATTGTTAGACATTGGATCAGTATTTATCGGTTCATCAATTGTGGATAATTCTCTCCCTTCCTCATCATTTGTTTGTTCTCGAGGGACTAAAACAACCTCCGACAACTTATCACCATTATCAAGTTTCTGAATTCTTACCCCAGTTGCAGCTCTTGATTGTTGAGAGATTTTATCGGCACTTGTTCTAACAATTACTCCCCTTTCACTAACCAATAATAATTCTTCTCCTTTTCCTAGAACCCTTAGACCTACAAGCTCATCACCATCTTTTCTGAATTTTATTGCTCTTAGTCCCATGCCTGCCCTCTTTTGCAAGCGAAATTGTGTAACAGGAACTCTTTTCCCAAGTCCATTTCCAGACGCAACAAGAACCCAAGGGCCTTCAGAGACTGATGATTCATCCTCTAGTTCTTCTTGCACCTCACTTTTATCTACATGGTCAGCCAACTCAGTAGATAAAACATCCATACTAACAAGTGAGTCTCCAGACTTTAAATTCATTGCCCTAACCCCTCTTGCTGCTCTACCTAAAGGACGTAATTCGGAATCATTTAATCTAAAATGGATGGTCATTCCATTTTTAGAACCAATCAAAACACTGTCGCCAGATTCAGCCAATCGAACCCAAGTCAAAGCATCTCCATCCTCAAGACCTATTGCAATTAATCCATTTGCTCTAATCTTGCTAAAAGATGAAAGAGGTGTTCTTTTTATAAAGCCTCCCCTCGTAAGCATTAACAAATAGTTTTCATCATCAAAAGAACTCACAGAAAGTAATGAGGTAATAGCTTCTTCCCTTGGAATTGGAAGCAGTTGAACAATAGGAGTGCCTTTTGCAGTTCTGCTACATTGAGGAACTCTGTAAGCGGGAAGTGCATAAGCAACTCCTCTATCACTAAAAAGGAGGAGGCTATCATGATCATTACAGCTAATAAATTTTTTTACTTCCTCCTCTCCTTGGCTTCGGGTTCCTGCTTTACCTCTAGTACCTCGACTCGTTGCTTCAAATTCATTCACAGGCATCCTCTTTAGGTATCCTGTTTCGGTCAACAAAACAACTGATCTTTCATTTGCAATCAAATCAATATCCTCAAGACCTCCTCCGAGATCAAGTATTTCTGTTCTTCTGGTAGAATTATATTTTTCTTTTATTTCATTTAATTCTATTTTTGTGATTTCAAAAACCCTTTCTTTCTTATTTAAAATATCTTTTAAATCTATTATTTTTTCAACTAAATCTTCATGTTCTAGTCTTATTTTATCTGCTTCTAATGCAGTCAGCCTTCTTAGCTGCATCTGCAAAATAGCATCAGACTGAATATCTGTTAAGCCATGAAGTTCTTGTAATTTAGTTTTAGCTGTAGCAGAATCAGAAGCTGATCTAATGAGACTAATTATTTCATCTAATTGATCTAAAGCTAATAATAATCCTAGTAATATGTGATCTCTACTCTCTGCCTTCTTCAGGAGATATTTAGTTCTTTTTTCAATAGTTTCTACTCTAAAATCTAGAAATACTTGCAACATCTTTCTAAGTGACAATGTAACTGGTTCACCATTGACTAATGCAAGCATATTTGCACTAAAATTAGTCTGCAAAGGAGTGAGTTTAAATAAATTATTTAAAACAACTTGAGGATAAGAATCTCTTCTTAACTCAACGACAATTCTCATTCCATCTCTATCACTTTCATCTCTTATATCTGCAATCCCTTCAAGTTTTTTATCATTAACCATATCAGCGATTCGCTCTATTAAAGCTGCTTTATTTGTTTGATAAGGAAGTGCAGTTATTATCACTGCATCCCTATCTGGTCTACCTGTATTTTCAATTGTTTCTATTTCAGCAACTCCACGCATTGTTATTGATCCTCTGCCTGTAATGTATGTTTCTTTAATTCCACTTCTGCCAAGTATCTGTCCCCCAGTTGGGAAATCTGGGCCTTTGATAATATTCATCAACTCTATTTCTTCTAACTCAGGATTAGAAATTAAAGCCATCAATCCATCAATCAATTCCCCCAGATTATGGGGAGGTATGTTTGTTGCCATACCTACAGCTATTCCAGAAGAGCCGTTCAATAACAATTGAGGTATTCTTGCAGGCAATACTGTTGGCTCTTGAACAGATCCATCAAAATTATCTGCGAAATCAACTGTTTCAGATTCAATATCTTCAAGCAAGCTATCAGTGGTCAAAGATTGCAATCTTGATTCCGTGTACCTCATTGCAGCCGGTGGATCATTATCAACAGATCCAAAATTCCCATGCCCATCAATGAGGGGCATTTGCATTGAAAAATCTTGCGCCATCCTAACCAAGGCGTCATAAACGGCTGTGTCACCATGGGGATGGAATTTACCTAAAACTTCTCCAACCACACGTGCACATTTCCTGTATGGCCTATCACTAGTTAGCCCAAGCTCATACATTGCATACAAAATCCTTCTATGAACGGGCTTAAGTCCATCTCTCGAATCAGGCAAAGCTCTGCCAACTATCACACTCATCGCGTATTCCAAGTAGGAACGCGACATTTCGTTTCTTAAATCAGTCTGTATGATCCGATCGTCGGATTCCCCAGGACCAGTACTATTAGGCCCCAATGGATCAGCCATATATAAGTGTTTTACCAATTATAAGAACATCTGTGAATTAATAAACCTTTTAAAGTGAATAACCATACATCTGAAAGTAAATCACCCTAAACAAAATCAACTATTACAAAAACATGATATAAATTGGCCCAAAGCATTCCTAAATCATCTTCCAATAATTAAAGAAACACCAAAATCTTGATTATCTATTCCCAACATTTGCTCAATTTGGCACTTGAGTTGGTAGTTTGACGAGAACTTACAAAATTTAGGTGTGAATATTCAACTAGGACGCACCAAAACCGTTCGAAGAGCCTACGGAATTGATGAAATTGCATTAGTTCCTGGAGGAAGAACAGTTGACCCTGAAATCACAAAAACCAATTGGGAAATCGGTGGCATTAAAAGAAATATTCCCATAATCGCTAGTGCAATGGATGGCGTTGTGGATGTAAAGATGGCATTGGCCCTCTCGAGCTTAGGAGCCCTTGGTGTTTTAAATCTAGAAGGAATTCAAACTAGATATGACGATCCTGAAGAAGTCCTAACCAAAATCCAATCAATTGGGAAGGAAGGATTTGTTCCTTTAATGCAAGAAATTTATAAGCAACCGATAAAAGAAGAATTAATTTCAAAAAGAATTCAAGAAATTAAAAAAGGTGGGGGAATTGCTGCAGTAAGTGGAACCCCATTAGCCGCGATTAAGTATAGAGAGTTAATCAAAGAATCAGAAGCTGACCTGTTCTTTTTACAGGCAACTGTTGTTTCAACAGAACACCTGGGGAAAGAAGGTAGTCAAAACCTCGACCTTTATGATCTTTGTCAAAATATTGGATTGCCAGTTGCCATTGGAAATTGCGTTACATACGAAGTCTCGTTAAAGCTAATGAGAGCAGGAGCAGCCGCGGTAATGGTTGGTATCGGCCCTGGAGCAGCATGTACCTCAAGAGGGGTATTGGGTGTTGGTATTCCACAAGCAACAGCTATTTCTGATTGCGCTGCCGCAAGAGATGATTATCAAAAAGAAAGCGGAAAATATGTTCCAATCATTGCTGACGGTGGAATTATCACTGGTGGGGATATTTGCAAGTGCTTAGCTTGTGGTGCCGACTCAGTTATGATTGGTTCCCCAATTGCAAGATCTCAGGAAGCTCCTGGGAAAGGCTTTCATTGGGGCATGGCAACTCCAAGCCCTGTCCTACCAAGAGGAACGAGAATCAAAGTAGGTACAACTGGAAGTTTAAAAAGTATCCTATGTGGTCCTGCAGTTCTTGATGATGGAACGCACAATTTATTGGGAGCAATTAAAACCTCTATGGGAACTTTAGGTGCTACCAATATCAAAGAAATGCAAAAAGTTGAGGTAGTTGTGGCACCATCTTTGTTAACAGAAGGAAAGGTTTACCAAAAAGCACAACAACTTGGAATGGGAAAATAAAGTTACCGAAAGATTTCATAATTAAATACAATCGCTAAAATTAAGTAGTGAGAGCCTCAGCTTTCACACTCCTCACACACAAAAATGCCCGACACGTTCGGGTTTTTATTATTAAATGCACGTAAATCAATATTCAAACTTCGTTTAAAAATGGCAGCAAAGCTTTTTTTAGGCAAAATACAATTGTTATGATCAAGTTCTTAAGATTTCCAAGGTATGTCCACAGCTTCTCCAGTAACTGATTCATCATTCGAACAAGAAGTCCTCCAGAGTGATGTGCCTGTTTTGGTTGATTTTTGGGCACCCTGGTGTGGGCCATGCAGAATGGTTGCACCAATTGTTGAGGAGATCTCAAAAGATTTCGAAGGAAAAATAAAAGTTTTCAAATTAAACACTGATGAGAACCCCAATGTTGCTAGTCAATATGGGATCAGAAGCATTCCAACTTTAATGATCTTTAAAGGAGGGCAAAAAGTAGATACTGTTGTTGGTGCAGTTCCTAAAGCAACCCTCTCTGGGACAATATCCAAGCATCTTTAAATGGCAAATTGTAGATTTCGCTTTTCGAGCTACTTTTTAATGATTTCAGGTTAGATCTATTGGCAAAAATTGGATTAATAGATTATGGAATGGGTAATCTTTTTTCCGTACGTCAAGCTTTTAAAAGGGTTAATCAACCTTTGGATGTTATTTGCGATGTAAAAAAACTCAATTCTTGTGATGCCTTAATTCTTCCTGGAGTAGGTGCTTTTGATCCTGCTATGAGTAATTTAAAAAAAACTGATTTAATTCCTTCAATAACTAACTGGATAAATAACGGAAAACCTCTTATTGGAATTTGTTTAGGGTTACAACTTCTTTTCGAGACAAGTGATGAGGGTAACTCAAAAGGTTTAGGAGTTATAAAAGGACATATTCGTAAATTACCTCAAGAAAAAAATGAGAGGATTCCTCACATTGGTTGGTCTCCAATATATAAAACAAATGAATGTCCTATTTTAGAAAATTATTCTGATTCTAACTGGATGTATTTCGTCCATTCTTACTCGGCATGTCCTTTAGAACAAAAAAACACCGTTGCCACTACAAAATACGGTAAGACTGATTTTTCATCCATAGTCTGGCATAAAAATACTGGTGCCTGTCAATTTCATCCCGAAAAATCTGGAATCGCAGGACAAAAACTTATTTTCAATTGGATTAATTGGTTGAAAAAAACAACATTTTAACTTGAAAGGAAAACTTAAACTTATTTCGGGGAAAAGAATAGAAAGTCCTTTAAACAAAAAAACAAGGCCTACTTCTTCCAAAGTAAGAGAGGCAATAATTAATATTCTTGGGAAAGACCTGGAAGGAGCAAGTTGGTTAGATCTTTGTAGCGGAAGCGGCGCAATGGCATGCGAGGCACTTCAAAAAGGTGTAAAAAGGATTCTTGCAATTGAGAAGCAGAGGGAAACAGCAAAAACATGCAAGAAAAACCTTATCGAAATATCTAATAGTATGGACAATTCAACACATGTTGAAGTCATATGCAATGAACTGATCTCCTTTCTAAAAAAAGGACCAAAAAACAAAAAAATTAAATTTACAAAAGACTCTCAAAGTTCTGAGAAAAAATTTGATTTTGTTTTTCTTGATCCTCCATATGAATCTGGTTTATATGAATTTTCTCAAGAACTTTTATTGTCTAAGCAATGGATTAAAGAATCATCTACTTTGATATGCGAATGCTCGTCAAAATCAATGCCAAGAATACATAATGGTTGGAAACTTAATAAAGAGAAATTTTATGGAAACACCTCTCTTCTTTTTCTTATTCCCAATCAGGCATTGAACTACTTCGACGATACTGATTCCATGCACTGACAAAAAGACCTAATAAAGTTATTGGAACAAGCCCAAGAACAATCCCACAAAGGAGTGGCTCAATCATTGGCTAAGATTTCTAATGATTACTAATAACAATTCTTTCATGTCAAAGAGGTTTTAGTGAATACTCCGTCATCAAAAGCATTAATTAATAAGGATCAAAAGATTAGTCCTTGGAGAATATTCTTGTTATCCTCTGCAACTTTTGTCTTCATTATCTTTCTTTGGAGCATGGGAAGCTTTAAACAAGACCCTTTCATAACTGATACTTTGTCTATTCAAGGGGAAGCTTTATCTGGCAGCAAATTATTCAAAATCAATTGTGTCGGTTGCCATGGGATTTCTGCTCAAGGTTTTGTAGGCCCCGACCTCCATGAAGCTACCCAAGAAATGAATGATAAAAAGATTATCAATCAAGTTATTCGAGGATTGACTCCGCCAATGCCAAGTTTTGAAATTGACCCTCAATCAATGGCGGATCTCTTGGCCTACATGCACTCTCTTAATTAATAGTGGTTAATAAAAAGAATCTGATTGTAGTGCTGGTTGAGCCATCAGGACCAATCAATATTGGTAGCGTCGCAAGACTATGTAAAAACTTTAGTGTTCATGAATTAAGGCTAGTTTCTCCTAAATGTGATTATTTAAATCAAGAAGCAAAAAGGATGGCCGTCAGAGGAGTGAACATTTTAAAAAAAGCAATTGTATATGAGGATCTAAATTCAGCCCTCTCAGACTGCTCTAGGATTATCGCTACTTGTGGGAGAACAGAACATGGAGATATCCCGCTTAATTCAAATAAAGATGCACTCTGCTGGGCTCTCAAATCAAAACGAGAAGAAACAATAGCTTTGGTTTTCGGAAGAGAAGATCGAGGTTTGTCTAACGAAGAACTTCTTAAAGCAAATAAAGTAATCAGTCTTAATACAAGTGTAGATTATCCATCATTGAATCTTTCTCATGCAGTAGCAATCATTCTTCATGAATTAAGTCAATTTAATGAGATTGGTATATCAAAACACCATAAAACAATAAGTTATCCAGCTAATTTAATTAAATTAGAAGATTGTATTGATGATGCAGGTAGCCTTTTACTTGATATTGGTTTTTTAATGAAACATACTTACAAAGCCAAAATGGCGAAAATTAAAAAATTGCTTGTAAGAGGTGAGATAAAAGATGATGAAGTTGCTCTAATTAGAGGAATAATTAGTCAAGCAAGATGGAAGATTAAAAATAAAGAATGATTAATTAAAATAACAAGCTACAATAAACAGGAAAGATTTATATACATTTACTTCAAAGTGAAAAGTTATCTCAAATTAATAATAAACATATTCTTAACGAGTATAGGAATATCAGTTTTACTTGGGACCTTACTAAGCATTTTTGGTCCTATTAATCAAAGTCATAAAATAAACAAAAAAATCAATATAGGAACAAAATCATCAAGGTCTTTGGGAAAAGAATTGCTAACCAGAAGATCCAACTTGTCATTATTTTACAATAATAAATTAGAAGGATTTAAAAGGGAAAAAGAATTAATCAATAAATGGGAAACCCTTATAGTTAAAAATCCAGATTTAAATGTAAGTGCTTTTTTCTTATCATTAGACAATAATATCTATGCTGGGATAGAATCTGAAACCAGTTTGTCTGCAGCTAGTAGCATTAAAGTTCCTATATTAATTATTTTACTTAGGATGCTAGAGAAAGAAGAAATATTTTGGAATGAAAAATTGACACTGACCGAAGATACAATTGGTGGTGGTTCAGGATGGATGGCATATCAAAAAATTGGAGAGGGATTCCCTGTTTTTGAAGTAGCTTCGGAAATGATCAGAGTTAGTGATAATACAGCAACTAATTTACTAGTAAAACGAATAGGAGGAATAAACATAGTTAATGAAAAATTCAAAGAAATTGGGTTAAAAAATACACAGCTAAATAACTATCTTCCTGACCTAGATGGAACAAATCTTACATCTACAAAGGATCTATCATTAGCAATGGCTCTTGTAGACAATGGTTATCTACTTAATGTTAGTTCTAGAGATATTTTTAGAGAAATAATGCAAAAATCAAAAACAAATACACTAATACCATCTGGAATTTTAAGAGGTCTGGGGAAAGAGTCTCAAGAAACTGACTATCATCTTTCATTGAAAGGTTATTTAGTTCACAACAAAACCGGTGATATTGGAATCGCTTATTCAGATACCGCTCTAATTCAAACTCCTTATAACTCCAGAGCATTCGCAAGTTTTATAGTTAAAGGCCCCTTTAACGATCCAAGGTCTGCAGAGTTGATAAGAAATCTATCCGCAGAATTAGTACCATTTTTAGTGCCAGATCAAAAATCAAGTAATCAAAATTAAATTTTTTACCGGCTTAAATAAACTTTTGCTATTTATTATCGTTTTTTTTTGAACTTAATCAATCTAAAGTGGCCTGCTTATGAAACAATCTTGTTAATAGTACTAAGAAAGTGAGTTCAACTAGAAAACGCAGAGTTTTTCCTTTCACCTCAGTGATTGGACAGGAGGAAATGAAGCTAGCGCTTCTTTTAAATGTTATTGACCCGAGGATTGGCGGAGTGATGATAATGGGTGATAGAGGCACTGGAAAATCAACTACAATAAGAGCCCTTGCGGATCTTTTACCTGCTATTGAAGTCGTTGAAGGAGATCCCTATAACAGTTCTCTTGATGATCCAGACCTTCAAAGCAATGATGTCAGAGAGAAAATAGACGGTGGGGGTGACATTCAAAAAGGGGAGAAACAAGTACCGATGATTGATCTTCCATTAGGTGCTACTGAAGATAGGCTTTGTGGAACTATTGATATTGAAAAGGCTCTTAGTGAGGGAGTTAGAGCCTTTGAGCCAGGACTTCTAGCGAAAGCTAATAGAGGGTTGTTGTATGTTGACGAGGTCAACTTATTAGACGATCACCTTGTTGACGTACTTCTTGACTCTGCTGCCTCAGGCTGGAATACAGTTGAGCGAGAAGGTATATCGGTTCGACATCCGGCAAGGTTTGTACTTATTGGTTCAGGCAACCCTGAGGAAGGAGAATTAAGGCCGCAATTACTTGATAGATTTGGAATGAGCGTAGAGGTAAGAACTGTAAGGGAAGCACAACTTCGCGTTCAAGTTGTTGACCAACGCACAGCCTTTGACAATAATCCTGATGCTTTTAGCGATTCGGTTCAGGCAAAACAAGACATTCTTCAGAAAAAAGTGGTTGATGCTCAAAACTTACTTAACGAGGTTTCTATCGATGAAGATCTCAGACTAAGGATTTCTGCAGTTTGTGGTGAACTTGATGTTGATGGTCTTAGAGGAGATATTGTTACCAATAGAGCAGCTAGAGCTCTTGCAGCCTTTGAAGGAAGAAAAGAGGTAACCGAAGAAGATATTGCTCGTGTTGTCTCAACGGCTTTAAGGCACAGACTTCGAAAAGACCCTCTAGAAACAGTCGATTCAGGAGATAGAGTTATAAAAGCTTTTTGTAAAGTATTTGAGAGAAATGAAAGTGATGATGTTTCTGAATTTGAATTAGCTACAAAAAATTAAGTGCGAATAATTGGAATAGATCCAGGACTAGCAAGGGTAGGTTATGGAATTATTGATGAAATAGAAGGAAAGAAAATAATGATTGATTGCGGGATCATAGAAACAAAATCAACACAAAAAGAAGAAAATAGACTCTTAGAAATTTCAAATGATTTAAGCTCAATAATAAGAAAGTGGAATCCAAGTTGTGCAGCAGTAGAAAAATTTTTTTTCTATCGCTCAAGCACGACAATTAGCGTTGTCCAGGCTCGCGGAGTCATAATGATGACTTTAGGAAAACACAATCTTCCAATTCAAGAATTCCCCCCAATGCAAATCAAACTTGCAGTTACTGGCTATGGTCATTCAGATAAAGATGAGGTTTTGAGCTCTGTGATGGATGAGCTTAGTATCACTTCACCGCCAAAGCCTGATGATGCGGCAGATGCACTAGCAATTGCTCTTACTGGAATCTATCTTAAATAATTCGAATCAAATTTAACTACAATAGTTCATGAAAAATAAGCATGAAGATATTAAATTAATTAAAGAGGTTAAAAGAAAAGAATATAATTCAATACGCAAATCGAACTCATCCTTACTACATGATAGAATAAAAAACAATGTAGAATTAGCATTAAAAATACTTTTACCTAAATATCATGTTAAAGGGAAATATATAGGTATTTATTGGCCATTAAAAGGAGAAGTTGATATACGATTTATCAAAGACAATAGCGATGAAAAATTTGCTTTACCATCAAGTTGTAAAAGTAAAACGATTAGTTATCATCATTGGTCAAATAATCAATTAGTACTGGATTCAAACAAAATTCCAGCACCAAAACAAGAAAATGCTATTAACCCTATTGATATTTCTATTCTGCTTGTTCCTGCAATAGCCATAGATCAAGATGGCTACAGATTAGGTTATGGAGGAGGGTACTTTGATCGTCTTCGACAAAAAGATTTGTGGTTTTCAATACCATCATTTGTAGTGATCAGTAATAATTGCATATCTAAAAAACCTCTCCCTAGAGATAAATGGGACCTGCCATTTAATGGTTGGATTAGCGAAAAAGGTCTACATCAAATTGAAGCAACTAAATAATTAGTTAGGGTTTAAGATAAATCAATTCTTGATCTACAGAGGTGACTGAAATCAAAGAAAAATCTTATGGAAGTGATTCATTGGATAATCTCATAGAGCGTCTACAATCAACCTCAGATCCCAAAAGGCGCTATGAATATATCTTATGGCTAGCTAAAAGCTTGCCATTACTAAATGAGGATCTTCGAATAGAGACTACTAAAGTAAAAGGATGCATTTCAGAAGTATATGTTCTTGGAATTCTTATGAATGGAAAAATTCAATGGAAAGGCTATTCAGATGCACTCATAACAAAAGGATTGCTAGCTTTTCTAATAAAAGCTTTGAATGAACTTACCCCTTTTGAAGTACTCTCGATAGATGAAAAATTCATTGAGATGACAGGATTAAGCAAAAGCTTGACTCCATCAAGAGCAAATGGTTTTCTCAACATATTCCTGAAAATGAGATCTCAAGCTAAAAACCTCTCATTACCAAGCTCAAATAACGAATAAATAGTATTTGAACAAAATTATCGCCTTATAAAACATGAAAAAAATTGGTATCGGTTTACTTGGCCTAGGCACTGTTGGTCAGGGTGTCGCAAATATCATTAACAACCCAAATGATAGACATCCATTGGTTGGTGAACTTGAACTTGTTGGTATTGCAATAAGAGATCTCCAAAAGAAAAGACAAATCAACATACCAGATTCAATCCTTACGACAAATCCAATAGAAATAGTAAACAATCCCCAAATTCAAATAGTTGTTGAAGTTATGGGTGGTATCGAGCCTGCAAAATCACTAATCATCCAAGCCATAAGAGCAGGCAAGTCTGTTGTCACAGCAAATAAAGCAGTAATTGCAAGGCATGGTGAAGAAATTTCAAATGAAGCGAAAGCCGCTGGGGTTTATGTCCTCATCGAAGCGGCTGTAGGAGGAGGGATCCCAATAATCGAGCCTCTAAAGCAATCTTTAGGGGGGAATAAAATAACAAAAGTAAGCGGAATAATAAATGGAACAACTAATTACATACTTTCCAGAATGGATAAAGAAGGAGTTAATTATGCTGATGTTTTAAAAGACGCCCAAGAGCTTGGATATGCAGAGAGTGACCCTGCAGCTGATGTAGAGGGATCAGATGCAGCCGACAAAATTGCAATCCTTAGTGGACTTGCATTTGGGGGAGCAATTAACAGATCTAACATTCCAACAACTGGAATAAACCGCTTAGAAGCGGTAGATGTAAATTACGCCAGAAAATTAGGATATGGAATTAAACTTTTGGCTATTTCTGAAAAGGATAACTCAACAACCCAGATCAACGGGAGTCAACCCCTATCAATATGGGTTGAGCCCACATTGGTACCAGAAGATAATCCTTTAGCAGGGGTAAATGGAGTGAATAATGCAATTCTTGTTGAAGGAAATCCTATAGGGCAAGTAATGTTTTTCGGACCAGGTGCAGGATCAGGTCCAACCGCCTCAGCTGTAGTTGCAGACATCCTAAATATTGCAGGTATTCAGTCTATGAGTGATAACAATATATTTAGTTTAGACCCACTTCTATCTGCCAAGAGTTGGAGAACTTGTCACGTAGCAGAAAAGAAACAAATCACGAAAAAGAACTACATACGGCTAATTGCCAAAGATAGTCCCGGAGTTATTGGAGAAATAGGTACTATTTTTGGACAAAAGAGAATATCTATTGAGTCAATTGTCCAGTTTGATGTAACCGAGAAAGAAGCAGAGATAGTAGTTATTACTCACAAGATTAAACAAGGTCAACTTGAAGAAGCTCTTTTGGATATAAAAAATTTATCACAAGTTAAAAGAATTGCTGCAACAATGGGTTGCCTTTAGCTAACGAAAACTAGTCAAATCAAAATTAAGTTGCTAATTATATAATTAGAACAAAAGAAATTTTCGTTTAAGTTTCTTTTCGAAACTAAACCATGACCTCATCCAAAAACGTAATTGAAAAAACCAAAAAAGAAGTAGAAAAGAATATTAATCAAGGAGATTGTGTTTACCTTAAGAATCAAGAAAAACTTTTTCAAGTATTAGGAATAGATAATTCTTATGAAAAATGCTGGGTTCGTGAATGGCCGCTTAATTCTAATGGATCTCCTGTCTTTGAAATATCAATCAAACAAGTATCTCCAAATCATTAAGAAGTGATCTTAAAAATCTTTTTAGAAAATTACACTAAATGTTCAAAAAAAATTATATTAATAATATTTTATACCTATCAAGCATTCTCTTAATCCTTCTACAGTTTTCATGCGTTCAAAGTAATAGAAGAGAAAATATTATTGTAGCAAGTGCAGGTAAAATAGAATCTCTTGATCCTGCTCAGGCAAATACTCTTAGAACAATACAAATATTAAGTGCTCTAGGTGATACTTTGTACAAAATAAATAAGGAGGGGAATCTTTACCCAAGCTTGGCTAATGATTTACCAAAAGTGAGCAAGGATGGAATGCGAATAGATGTACCGCTCAGAGAAAATGTTACTTTTCACGATGGAACTATTTTCAATGCAAAAGCGATGAAGTTTAGTCTTGAACGCTTCATGAAGATAGGTACTTTAAATTATCTATTAAATGACAAAGTAGAGGCTATTCAAGTCAAAGATGAATTTCTCCTAAGAATAAAGTTAAAGAAGCCCTCGAGTTCTTTAAAAAGTCTATTATCGTCAATAAATTTAACACCTATATCTCCTAGTTCATACTCGAAATACAAAAATAAGTTTAACAATAAAACTTTTATAGGGACTGGTCCTTACTTATTAGAAGATTTCAGCTCAAATCAACAAATAATCAAACCATACAAAAACTATTGGGGCCAAAAGCCCTTAAACAAAGGCATTGACTTTGTTAATTATACTAATTCTAGTACTCTTTTTGGAGCTATTAAAGCGAAAGAAGTTGACGTACTTATGTCAAATTCAATAGATGATATGCAGCGTTTAGCATTAAATAATATGGTCAAGAATGAAAAGCTTAACTCAGGTCAAGGTGAACCGCTTGAGATTGGGTTTATAACTTTGAGAAGCAACAAATTTCCTTTAAAAAATAAAGCAATTAGGGAGGCAATTTCTTATACGCTTGATAGAGAACTAATTAGTCAGCAAGTAAGTTTTGGGCTTAGAAAACCACACAGATCAATAGTGCCTCCTCAATTACATAAAAAAGAACTTTCTCCATGGCCTAAATATGATCCTAATTTTGCAAGATTCTTACTAAAGAAAGAAGGTTATTGTGAAAAGGATATTCTTACTATTCCACTAACATTTAGATCGAATGTACCTGCTGATAAATTACTTGCCCTTACATGGAAAGATCAAATCAAAAGAGATTTATCTGATTGTATCAAAATAACTTTAAATGGAATTGAATCAACCACCGTTTACAAGCAACTTTCTGAAGGAGCTTTTGAAGCAGTGATACTAGATTGGACTGGAGCATATCCAGACCCAGAAGCATATTTAAATCCTTTATTAAGTTGTAATGAAATAGAAAATAATATTTGCCTTAAGGGCGAAGCTGTTTTCAGTGGTAGCTTCTGGGGTAATAATGAAGTGAAAGAGTTATTGCAAAAAAGTGAAGAATTAGAGGGTAAATTAAGATTAAAGAATTTAATAAAAGTGGAACAACTTGCAGCAAAAGGAAGTGCCTACCTCCCTGTTTGGCTAGTTAATCCTAAAGCTTGGTCTTTAAAAGATATAAGTCAACCAGAATTCTCGAGGGATGGATTAATTATTCTAAAAAACTTAAAAAGAGATTAGTTTTGACACCTAAAAAGGAACTCTTCAAATATATCCTCTCGAGATTAGCTCTATTGCCAATTATGCTTTGGATCATTTCCAGCTTAGTTTTTATATTACTTAGAATCGCACCAGGCGACCCCGTAGATGCAATTCTAGGTACTCGTGCTAATGAATTTGCACGAGAAAGTCTTCGAATCAAACTTGGATTAGATAAACCTTTAATTAATCAATACCTTGAATATATAAATCACTTACTGCATGGAAATTTAGGAATTTCTTTAAACACACAAGAACCTGTAAAAGTAATTATTTCTAGAGCTCTTCCAGCAAGTATAGAATTAGCTATCTTTGCATTATTAATAGCATCATTAGTTGGATATTTAATTGGTTTTTTAGGTGCAGTTAAACCAGAAGGGAAAATAGATTTTTTTGGAAGGCTCTTTGGTATTGGAACCTACGCTCTACCCCCTTTTTGGGCAGCGATGCTAATTCAAATAATTTTTGCCGTATTGCTTGGTTGGCTACCCATTGGTGGAAGATTACCCCCTGGGCTGAGTTCGCCTCCTCCCATTACTGGTTTTTTACTTTTAGATAGTCTTTTAAATAAAAACATTGAAGTATTTTTTAGTTCTTTTAAACATTTATTATTACCATCTCTCACTCTAGGGATATTATTAAGCGGAATATTTAGTCGTTCATTAAGATTGAACTTGGAGGAGATTTTAAAAAAAGATTATATCGAGGCTGCAAGAAGTCGTGGAATTAGTGATATGAGAGTGCTTTTTAAACATGCTTTACCAAATACACTACTTCCAATATTGACAATTACTGGATTAACAGTTTCTTCTTTAATTGGTGGTGCCCTTTTAATTGAAATCACATTTTCATGGCCTGGTATTGCTCTTGGACTCCAAGAGGCAATTAACCAGAGAGACTATGCAGTTGTACAAGGAATAGTTGTTGTAATATCAAGTCTTGTTGTATTTATTAGTATTGTAATAGATATTGTTATTGCATTTATTGACCCAAGAGTAAGCTATTGAATATCGATAAGCTTTTCAATTGTATCTCTGTCCAGAATATGAAATGTTAACTCATCTTTAGTTAAATTTGTATTAGAAGGAATTGATTCTTTCTCTTCTAATTTTTCTAGGAAGTTTATTATCTCAAAAGATAATAAACTCTGTACAGAAAGTGGGTGATAACCAACAATTGATTCTCCTAGATTAAATAAATCCTTACCTTCGGACTGATACATCTGCCCCTCCACTCTAATAGGTGAGAAATGACTAGCCCCTTCTATTAAAAGGACTCTGCTAAATGGGCTAGAACTCACAGAAAGCAATAATCCAAGTTGTTCACTAATAGATGGTGTGACCAAATCAAAAGTTCCTCCAGTAAGAAAAAGAGGAACATTTATCTGTTTAGCTAAATTCTTTTGCCACAAGAAACTCCCAAAACTATTCATGCCAATGATTGATGAAAGATTTTCCATACTTTTTCTTTCTGGCAAACTGATATCAACTAGCTGACATTGCAATAGTGAAGATAAATTAGTAAGAGAAAGATTATCAAGAACTTTCTGACATCTATTCTCAAGATGATCATCTATTTCAACTCCTGAAGCTAAAATAGCAGTGAGAGCACCTAAAGAATGACCCATCAAGACAACGTTCTCAATTAAAATATCGATCTTGCCTAATTCTTTTGCCTTAAGAACACTATCTAAATCATTCAATCGATCAGGGATAACTTCAGCGCCAGGGAGGGGAAGTCTTCCTTTGACCAATGCTTCTAATGCTAACGAGTCACTTCCTGGATGATCAAGAACTACAACAGGCCAACCATTATGACTAAGACTTCTTGCCAGCCAATTAAAATGATTACGATCACCTCCCAATCCTGGCATTAATAAAATCCAGTTTTTTCTTGTTTCCTCTCTAAAGGATGGGTTCCAAACCTCTAAATTTAAAGGCTCATCTCGATGAGGCACAATTAAGGAAACCAATTTATATTCAGTTTCTTTAATCTCGAAAGGTAATACATTGCGTTCCTCCCTTTTATAAGATATTTCATTAATTGCTCCCAAATCTGAAATGAGTTTTTGTTGTTTATTTAATTCACTTCTCCAATTTTTAGCAACTTCAATCCACCCATCTAAATCTATATGAATTGCTTTAACAGAAAGTGAATTTAGAAGATCAAAAGTTGTCACCTCATCCTTTTTCGCTAGAAGATTTTCCAAAGTATCTAGAACACTCTCACCAGAGCTATCTTCATCCATAAGTATTAGATCACTTACTTCATCAAGTAATTTGCGGCCAGACCAACTTCGTAAAATTTGTCTTGCCATACTTTTATCTCTTACCAAGGGTGTATTTAAAAACTTTGCTAACCCTTTCCTTTCTTTAAAGCCAAGTAAATTGAGCCAGCTTGCCAATTCTGAATTTGTTTCCTCTAAACCATTACTCCAATCAATCAATTCTTTAATAGAAATTGGAATAGACATTCCCTCAAAATGGATTTCAAATCTCTCCGCTGCATGAAGTTTTGGATAAATACAATAAGGAGCTAGTAAGCTTCCAACTGTTCCAAGAACAACTAATTTTTTAATGAATGAATTTGTTCTCAACTTCTAGTGTTAGCAATTATTGGGAAAGATTCCCAGTATCCCTAAGATTAATCATAAAGGCTCGATTTTGGACAGCGATAGGAGCAGGCGGGGTATTGTATTTAAGTCCAATAATTTTTAATACTTTAGGCTTTACAGCTGGACAAATCGGGAGTGGGATCACTATTGCTGCATTTGCGGGAATAACGACAAGATTAGGGACAGGGTATTTACTTGACAAAAAATTAAGCTATGCAAAAGCAATTGAAGCTGCATGCTTGGTAGCAATATTTTCTGACTTTATTCTTTTTTATTCGCAGAACTATACAGCTTATCTTTGTGGTCAGTTTTTTTTAGGGGCAGCGGCTGGAATTTATTGGCCTTCAGCAGAATTAGGAGTCCCTTTGAATTGCAATAATGACATCAAGTCAAGCGAAGGGTATTCACTTGCAAGAAGTGCTGATGCAATTGGTGTAACTGTTGGGGTTTTTTTAGGCACCCTTGGAACATACTTTGAATTGGCAAGAATGATATATTTTATAGACATTGCTTGCATGTTATATATATTTAACATGCTAATTAATAGGTTAGACTCACAAAATAAACATAATCAATGCCAATCCAAAGATGATTTAAAAGCCAAATACAAAGGGAAAGATAAAATATCAAATAAAAAATGGTTAAGAAGATTAGTTCCTTTATTATTAATAACTTTATTTGTAACAGGAGTAATGAGTTTATTGCAAAGTATTCTACCACTAGATTTAGCAAATGGAGGGATCATAAGACCACCATTAACGGAGGAAAGAGTCGCCACATTAGTAACAATTAAACTTGTTTTAGTTGCTATTTTTCAATGGCCAGTTGGTTATATTTTAAGAGATAAAAGATCATCTTTTAAATTTAGAATATGCTTAACATCACTTCTTATTGGTTCTATTTTCTTATCGCTATCGAATTTCTTACTTCATGGATATTTATTAATACTTATAGCTTTCGTTCCTCTTACAATTTCCCTATGTATATTCCTACCATCTGCTTCAGATGCAATAATAAAAACTTCTCCAATTAAATATCAAGGTTCAGCTATAGCTTTATATTCTCAGTGTTTTGGCTTTAGTTCTCTAACCGTACCATGGATGGCTGGCAAATTAATCGATAACTACGGAACAGCATTTCAATTGTGGTTAATTATTAGTCTTATTTGTATATTTTTACTACCTATTTCTAAGAATATTAAATAAAAATATCTAGACCTTTAAATTAATTTAATTCCTATTCATTTCTTCTATTCTTAATTCCCTTAGATATAAAAAAAGAGGGGCAGAAAAGGCAAATGCGATTGTAAATGTAGTTAATATTACAATCCATAAGTTTTTCATCTCAAGTCTCTTCGATTCGGAGATTATCCAAATAAAGACAGCCGTTGATCCAATTAACAGATCTCTAGACAAGGACTGAGAGGCTGGATTATTATTAGCCAACTCTATAAATAATTGAATATCAAAAGAAGGGCCAAAACTTTTTGCGAATTCAATATTTGCAAGTGTAGGTAAAACAGCTCCCAATATAGCTAATAACAAATAAACCCATTTCAACCATTTAATCTGACTAATCATAAGGTTTTTTCTTTGATACAAAATAACATATCAGAAACATTAGAAACCTTTTCTATTTTATAAAAAAAATATAATAGTTTTATCTATGAACTAAAATAAATATATTAGAGACAACTTTTATAGTTAAGAATGGAAATTAAGAATGCGCCCAAAGAAATATTTAACCTGCCTAAACTTAAATTAGCGGTGATTGGCCATGTTGAATGGGTAACGTTCTTAAAAGTCGATCAGCTTCCATTAGCAGGAGAAATTTCACATGCGAACGAATGCTTTGAGGAAGCAGCAGGAGGTGCGGCAGTTGCAGCTGTTCAGATGGCAAGATTAATAAATGAGCCTGTTGATTTAATCACATCACTAGGGAAAGACAGTTATGGTGAAAAATGCTATGAAAGACTTACCAAACTCGGTTTAAATTTAAAAGTAGCTTGGCGAAAAAAACCAACTAGAAAAGGTATTAGCCTTATCACCAATGATGGAGAGAGAGCTATTACAGTTATCGGAGAGAGACTACAACCAATCGCTTCTGACAATCTCCCATGGAGTGAAATGAAATATTACGATGGTATTTTTGTAACCGCTACTGACAAGGAGGGACTAAGGCTGGCCAGAGAAGCCAAATTTCTCTCTGCGACTCCGCGAGCAGGTGAAAACGCCTTAAGGAAATCAAAAGTAAGAATTAACGCATTAATTGGCAGTGCTCTTGATCCTGGCGAAAAAATAAATCATCAAGAACTTTTACCTCAACCAGATTTATACATAGCAACAAAAGGGAAATCAGGTGGAACCATTTTCCCTAACAATCAACACTACAAATCAATTACACCTAGCTCAAAAGAGATAGATACCTACGGATGTGGAGATTGCTTTGCAGGAGGAGTTACTACTGCACTTTCTGCAAAACTAAATTTAAAACAGGCGATTAATATAGGAGCCTATTGTGGAGCCGAATGCTCAACGCATTACGGACCTTACTAGAATGAAAAATCAAGGCACCAAAAACACAAATCCAAAAAAAAATAATTCGATTACTCATAATTTTATAATCCTAATATTTTCAGTTATATCTCTTTTTTTTGAATCAATAATAATAATTATCAGTTTATCTAAAAAAGGAATTTTAAAAAAAGAAATACTTTCAAAAAAAACAAATCTTGGCTTCGATTTAATTATCAAGAGAAAATAAAGAGGGCAAGTCAAGACAAATCAACCTATGGTTTTCAATCAACTGGCTTTATTCCAAGAAATTGCTTTAATAGGATTAGATTATATTTGCACATAGTGAAATTAATTCTGATATTTTCAATAATATTCTTTATATATATATTATTTATTTCAAATAAGAGAAAAAAGTTTTCTAACCGAAAGAATTTAATGGAAAGATTCAAGAAAAGATTCAAGAATATAAATATTCGTCGAAAAAGGATATCGGAGGAATTTACAAATTCTCTTTTACTTGACCCTTCTAAGAATATCCCCATAGGGACATGGTATTCAGAGGAAGAGCTAAGAGAAAAAGCAAATATTCATAAATCAAGACTAAGTAAATTTGGAAAATCAAAAATTAATGGTGAAATGCTATTTGTTGGTCCTAAAGGAGGTATTTACAAAATAAGTGCTGATGGAAAGAAAAAATATGTGTAAAGCTTAAAAGACAAAGAATAATTATTATAAAAAAATCTAATTATTGCTAAAATATCCATAATTTATAAGTACATTCAAATTGAATTTATACTTAACAGTATCATTTGGGGAGTTAGAACTATCTAACCTAACTTTTTGGAGCCTTGTTGGTATTACTATATTATTTGTCATCTCTTTTATTTTATCAACAATTCCTCTTACTAAAAACATACAAGATGCAAAAAATACATCATCTAAAAAGTAAAATTTAAGCAACCTTTTTATATTCTGAAAAATCTCTATTTGCCCAATGCATTTTTTGTA
Source organism: Prochlorococcus sp. MIT2308 (assembly GCF_059772345.1). Classification (NCBI taxonomy): domain Bacteria; kingdom Bacillati; phylum Cyanobacteriota; class Cyanophyceae; order Synechococcales; family Prochlorococcaceae; genus Prochlorococcus; species Prochlorococcus sp. MIT2308. Next base: position 725,871 of record NZ_CM186283.1, read on the forward strand.
TAGATAGATCATAGATTGAAATCTTTTTAATTTCTTGTTTTATAGATATCAAATTCTTATCATCCTGAAATTGATTTGAAGTTTTATTAGAAGAGATATTTGAAATCTTCGAACGATATTTACGAGCAAAATTTTGAATTGAGAACCCTTTTGGATTAGATCGATGAGGCCAGAAATTTTTCAAGATAAAATTAGACTCTTTTATCAAGAAACCCAAAAAAAATAAAATTGCAACTAATTCTTTTTTTTTATAACAAATCTTTTGTAGTTTAAGCCTAGAATTCAAGCTGATGGCATAGCAGGTTTATATGAGTCTTTATCTCCTACACATTCAAGACTTTCCCTAGTGGATACGCCAGTAGTTGGATTTACACCATCAGCTATTTTACAAAGATTTCTTTGATCCTCGCTATCAAGAATTGCGAAAGTGAAATCTGCTCCTTCAATTTGTGCACCAGCAAAGCTACTGCCAGAAGCAATCATATTTATCAAAACTGCATTTCTAAGATCTGTTTTCTGAAAATTAACCCTGTCAGAAAGAGTATCAGTAAGGTTAATGCCGTTAAGGTTTGAACCTTTAAGATCAGACAAAGTTAATGTTGTTCCATGAAGATCAACATCACTGAAATCAGCATCTCTTGCCATAGCTCCGGCTATTGAAGAGAGATGCAAGTCTTCTCCATGAAAATCAAAACCAGTTATGTCAGATCTAACGTAGCTTGGAACTTCATCTCCTTCGCCCTTAACCGCAACATTAGCCCCGGCAAAAACTGGATTCACAGCAAAAAATATAATTAAAAAGCTGAGTAGATGTTTGGTTATTTTTGTAAAAAAGAGATCAAAACTCATGAGTAAAAAAATGATAATCAGCCTTAATAATGCAATTATCTCCCCTATCAAAGAATTTTATGCGCATTGATAAGACAAATTAATGCATTTGGAAATATTAAATCTGTGAATTTACAAAAGAGGAGTTCCAGAGATGAATTCATGCATTTCAGGGTTCATCCAATAAAACCCTACGAATAACATTACAAGCAAATTAAAAAGTACTAGAGCCCCACCGAGCAAAAAAGTCTGGTCATTCGAGGAGATATTTTTTGAAGTTTCTTGCAATATTGCCTGAAAATTCTGATTCATTTTTCCATAATAGACTGAGCTAATTTACTAGAAAAACAAAATTATTGAGGCTCCAACAGGAGAATTAACAAGATCTTTCTAATTTTTTAAGATTTCAAAAATCTTTTTACTCAGAATTTTAATGACAGATGTAAGGGTTTTTCTAAGTTAAAAAAAAATCAATCTCCCTTTTCAGTATTAGTATCTTTCAAAGAGTTATTAACGCATGCCATTCATTCAAGTCAACACCTCCTCCAAAAGTGTTTTAGATGATGATGCTTTGCTCCAAAATGATATTTCAAAAATGGTTGCTGAACTTACTGGAAAACCTGAAAATTACGTAATGACAATGATTCAAAAAGATATGAAGATGACTTTTGCTGGATCCGATGAACCATGCTGTTTTATTAAAGTTAAATCAATTGGCTCACTTAGTCCCTCATCAATGAGCAAGTCTTTGTGCGAGTTAATTGCATCTAAAACAAATATAAGCACTAGCAGGATTTACATTGAATTTACAGACGTAAAAGCCTCAAATTGGGGATTCAATGGTACAACTTTTGGATAATAAGTCTATTATCTTTAGTTCATAATCTGTATCTATGTAGTATCAAGAAAATTAGTTCTATAAATAATCAATATATATCACAACCTCTTTCTTCACAGAGCTTTTCGATAGAAGGCCTGAAAGTGATTCTCAATCTGTGTTTAGCCCATAATCCGTAAATAAACTCAAAAATTTTGTCAAAAAAAGGGATTTTTGTTGGGGCATAAATCCAACCCAAGCCAATCAAATCATAAGCCTCTTGGAAAACCTTAATATTTTTAATAATCGAACCATCACTTTTCAAGGCATGGATTCTTTCCATAGCTTGTTTATAAGTAATTCTATTATTAAAACGATACGAAAAATCCGAACTATTAATATCAATAAATTCCAAAACTCCTTTTTGATTTCTTGATTGCATGAAATCTACCTCTCTTTTACATAAGGGGCAGCCACCATCAAAAAAAATAGTAAGTTTGACTGTATTCATAAAATTTAATTACTCACAAGTGATTGAATTAAGCAAGGAAAGAGTATTTTCGTTGTTCAATGTAAATAAACACTTGATAGCATACGAAGAAAGAGGGATCTTAATGATATCTAACTGATAAAAAAAATGCTTACCCTATTTATTTTCATATTAATCTCAGTATTAGTAGTTTCAGCCTTACTTTTTTTCAATAAAGGACAGAAATCTCAAGAGATTAAAAGCATTCTTAAAGACATATATGAAAATTTCAAAGAACTCTTTTCAAATTTGAAAAAGCTTTTTTTGATAATTAAAGAGCTAATTATGGAAAGATTAGATCAAGAACCAACTCAACTGAAAGAAGAAGTAAACAAGTCTCAAACCGAGGTGACCGCTGAACCAGAGGTGCCTGCTCAGCCAGAGGTGACCGCTGAGCCAGAGGTGACCGCTGAACCAGAGGTGCCTGCTCAGCCAGAGGTGTCTGATCAGCCAGAGGTGACCGCTGAACCAGAGGTGCCTGCTCAGCCAGAGGTGACCGCTGAGCCAGAGGTGACCGCTGAACCAGAGGTGCCTGCTCAGCCAGAGGTGTCTGATCAGCCAGAGGTGACCGCTGAGCAAGAGGTGACCGCTGAACCAGAGGTGCCTGCTCAGCCAGAGGTGTCTGATCAGCCAGAGGTGACCGCTGAACAGGAAATCACCCCAACCACCGAATCAGAGAGCTCCTCTGAAGATTCAATTGATGACGAAAATATTGAGATAAAAAGGGAGTAATTTTAAATTAGATATTGTTAAAAAAAAAGGCCTCATCAAATTTGATGAGGCCTTTTTGGGGGAAATTTGAGCTTGAATTAACTAACTCTCAGTCGTTGCGAGAGAAGCTACTGATCCAACAACACGACGGAAGTCAAATCCCATAGCCCTGAGAGCATGCCATATATGACCTTGAATAAAGAAAAATCCAAAGTAATAGTGAACGTTTGACAAAGCAGCTCTAGTTGTATGACCTAAAAAAGCAGTGCTATCTGATACATCTCCTGTATCTACCCAATAAGGAGAAATACCAAACTTCAAAGCCAGAGGCTCTCCGTACCAATCTATTGGATAAACAGTTGTGTTTTGTGCACACCAGAATGCAGCAACAATTGCCATCCAACCAATACCAGCAAGAGACCATGAGAGAACTGCTTCTGCTGAAAGCAATCCTTTACCTTTGAATTCGGTATATTCTCCAAGCTGTTTTGTAGCTATGTGCCAAGCACCACCACTTATTTGAACAAATGCCAAGAATGCATGTCCACTCATTACCTCTTCAAGACTGTCAATGGTTAGGAAGTCGAACTGATGCCCGTAAACCATTCCAAAATCCCCATATCCAGGGAAGATTGTTCTGATTTCACCTATGGCTGGATCATAAATTCCATGCCATCTAGCCCACTCAACGAACCAAATATTTGCAACCCCAAAGAAAATCAAATGATGACCAAGAATAAATGTCAAATTATCAGGATTATCCCACTCTAGTTTGAATTTCTTGGTGGTAGGGATTGGACCATCTTTCAAGTCGGGATCAAATAAGAGTGAATGAGCTAATCCAGCCGTTCCATATACAGCTGAAAATATCAAATGGAAAATAGCAATTGTTGCTACACCCGCTCCGGTCCAGACACCAGCCTCATCAAAGCCAATTCCAAGAGAAGCTAAATGAGCAAGGAATATGGAACTTTGATGACCCATTGGTATTTCTGGGTTATACCGGGCAAGCTCCCAAAGTGTGCTTCCGCCTGCTGCGAAGCAAATAAGACCTGTGTGGCCTATATGTGACCCTATGAATCGACCTGCGCGATTGGTCACCACAGAATTACCAACCCACCACCCATAGGTGACGTCTGGATTTCCGTAGGTCTGCATAATTAAGGAATTAAAGTCGAAATTTTGGCTACCATACACTTATTGGAATTGTTTTTACCAGAATAGTTAGAGGTCTTTATAGGTATCTCTCTTTTTTTACAAAAAAACCACTTTTTACATATGAAAAACAAAAAAAATACCTCCCAAAGGGAGGTATTTTTTTATTGTAAGTTGAATTTTATCTTGGTGCTCTTCCGTTAAAGCCTGCGCCTTCAACTCTAACAGTTGCTCCTTGACTGTTACCTATTGCCTCAGAAACTTTCTTAAAGTCGAATCCTAAAGCACGCAAAGCATGCCAGAAATGTCCTTGTAAGAAGAAAAATCCAAAGTAATAATGAACATTAACTAAAGCTGCTCTTGTTGTATGACCATAGAAAGCTGTTATATCGGTACTATCAGCTGTATCGATCCAATAAGGTGCAACTGAGAACTGTAACTTCAAAGGCTCTCCAAACCACTCAACAGGATAAACAGTTGTATTTGTTGCAGCCCAGAACGCTGCAACAATTGCCATCCAACCAATACCAGCAAGAGACCAAGAAAGAACTGCTTCAGCAGAAAGCAATTCAGCTCCTTTGTACTTACTCCATTCACCTAGTCTCTTATTTTCCCATTGAGTTGATCCAGCAACCATGTGAATAGTTGCTCCAGTTAATTCAGCAAAAGCAAGGAAAGCATGACCACCCATTACATCTTCAAGACTATCGATTCCTATGAAATCAAATTGACGATTCCATATCATTGTCAAATCAAGATTGTAATTAACCTGTCTTACTGCTCCAATAGCTGGATCGTATATACCATGGATTCTTGCCCATTCAACAAATGCTATGCAAGCCATTCCAAAGAAGAATAAATGGTGGCCCAGAATAAACGTCTGATTATCTGGATTATCCCATTCCAATTTAAACTTTCTAGCTCTTGGAACCTCGCTATCTGCAACGTCAGCCTCAAAATAAACTGCGTGCAATAAAGCACCCCCTCCATAAACCATTGATAAAACCAAGTGAACAATGGCTACGGCTGCCACACCTACACCAGTCCAAGCACCAGCCTCATCAAAACCAACGCCAAAGGCAGCAAGATGCCCTAAGAACAAGGAACTTTGATGACCCATAGGGATCTCTGGGTTGTAGCGAGCAAGTTCCCAAAGGGTACTTCCTCCGGCCGCGAATGCGATCAAGCCTGTATGCCCTATGTGGGAGGCTATGAATCGACCGGAGCGACTGGTGACCACAGAATTACCAGCCCACCACTCGTAAGTAACGTCTGGATTTCCATAGCTCTGCATAATTTCTAAGCGAATCAGGGAAATATGCGTGCAGATTACACTCTGTTGAATTGATATGTGCAGAATAGTTAAAGGTCGTTATGTTTGAAACTCTTTTTTTTAGATATTGAATAGGTCGAGTCTATTAATCTTTATCAAATCAACTATGAGAAAGAATTTTTGAAAGCAAAGGAAAAATTAAATTTCATCCAAAAATAAAAAACAAAAAAAAGAGAGGATTAAATCCTCTCTTTTTTTTAATCAAATTTGTTAGAAAATCAATAAAGCTGAGCTGGAAGAGGTTCTTTTAGAACTTTCTTGAAATCAAATCCCATGGCTCTTAAAGCATGCCACAAATGACCTTGAAGGAAGAAAAATCCAAAGTAATAATGAACATTTGCTAAAGCTGCTCTGGTGGTATGACCAAAGAAAGCAGGACCTCCTGAAAGATCAACACTATCTATCCAATAAGGAGCAATACCAAACTTCAAGATTAAAGCTTCTCCATACCAAGCCTCTGGATAAACAGTTGTGTTTTGAGCGCACCAGAAAGCTGCAACAACAGCCATCCATCCAAGTCCTGCGCATGAGAAGGAGAGAATTGCTTCAGCAGATAGGAGACCGGCACCTTTGAACTTGGTGTATTCGCCTACTTGTTTAGTAGCAATATGGAAAGCTCCACCTGTGATTTCCAAGAAAGCCAAGAATGCATGACCACCAAGAACATCCTCAAGACTATCAATAGCCAAGAAATCAAACTGATGGTTCCAAATATTGGTCAAGTTAAGGTTGTACTCGACTTGTCGAACAGCTCCTATTGCAGGATCATAAATTCCGTGAATTCTGGCCCATTCAACGAACCAGATACATGCAACACCAAAGAAAAGTAAATGATGTCCAAGTATAAAAGTCTGATTATCAGGGTTGTCCCACTCAAGTTTGAACTTTCTAGCTTGAGGGACCTCTGAATCTTGCATATCGCCAACGAATAGCACTGAGTGCAATAGTCCACCGGCTCCATAAACCATGGAAAGAATCAAATGCACGATGGCGATAGAAGCGACTCCTGCACCTGTCCAAGCACCGGCCTCATCAAAGCCGATACCAATGGAAGCTAAATGAGCAAGAAAAATAGAACTCTGATGGCCCATTGGGATCTCAGGATTGTATCTTGCTAGTTCCCAAAGGGTGCTACCACCTGCTGCAAAGGCTATTAGCCCAGTATGAGCAATGTGAGCAGCAATGAATTTACCAGATTTGTTTGTAACCCCAGCATTTCCAGCCCACCAACCATAGGTGACATCCGGGTTTCCGTAGGTCTGCATGATTTAAGATTTTTGGCGTAATACGGTGATCACACCTTACAGGTAGCTGAATTCAAAAACTACCAATAGTTATAAGGCGTATAAAGAAGTAGTAAAGTTTTTTTTCTTCAAATTGGCTTAAACCCCAACTAAACTAGGTTTTCATGGAAATACTCAAGAAAAATTTAAATATCAAAAAATGAAATCTGCTTTACAACTTGAATTGCAAGACCTTCATGGACTTCCATATATCGCAACAATAATTTGGTTTTCTCTACTGGGAATTTGTCTTTTAGCAGTGGTTTTTTATCTATTTAAAAAAAAATACAGGCCCAAAGCAATAATCGATGATGATCAACCTCCTAAGAGGAAATCACAACCTAAAGGGTTTTAAATGACTAAGAAAGTTTTGCATATCTCTCTTAGTTCTCAAATTAATGTAATATCCACACACACGGGTTTGGCATAGTGGCCACCTGGGTTATCAATAAAAACATTTTTTTTAATCAATGATTGATTTTTCTCATCTTCTCGATTTCGCCACTCAGCTTCCACACCCATCAGATATTGGTTTAATCAAACCATCAGGTGGTTTTAATGTAGCAGCTGCTCTATGTGGATTAGGAGCAGTTTTTGGAGCATCTCAATTCTTTTATTATTCTGATGACTCCAAAAGAATTGATCCTTGGGCAAAGCCTGAAAACTACAAAAACTAAAGAAAATTAAATACTAATTTTTTCATAAAAAAAAAGCCTCGTCTTATGACGAGGCTTTTTTATTGGAATTTAACACCAATAATCAATCAGAAAGAGTAACCCTAGCGTTATCAAGATTACTAATTGAATCAGTAACCTTCTTAAAATCAAAGCCTAAAGCACGTATTGCATGCCAAAGGTGACCTTGAATGAAGAAAAAGCCCAGGTAGTAATGAACATTGGTAAGCCAAGCTCTTGAAGTATGGCCACTAACAACTCCACTCATATCAGCAGTATCAATCCAATAGGGAGAAATACCAAATTTAAGAGCCAATGTTTCTCCATACCAAGCCTCTGGATAAACAGTTGTATTTGTTGCGCACCAGAAAGCTGCAATAATTGCCATCCAACCAATACCAGCAAGAGACCAAGAAAGAACTGCTTCAGCAGAGAGAATGTTCTTTCCTTTGAATTCGGTGTACTCGCCTACTTGCTTAGTAGCGATATGAAATGCTCCACCTGTAATCTCAACGAATGCTAAGAATGCATGACCACCCATAACATCCTCAAGACTGTCGATAGACAAGAAATCAAACTGATGGTTCCAAATGTTGGTCAAGTTAAGGTTGTACTCAACTTGTCGAACAGCTCCTATTGCAGGATCGTAAATACCATGAATCCGAGCCCACTCTACAAACCATATACATGCGACACCAAAGAAAATCAAATGGTGACCAAGAATAAAAGTCTGATTATCTGGATTATCCCATTCAAGCTTGTATCTTGCTGCCTGACGATGCTCAGGACGATCATCAGCAAACAAACCTGAACTATTTTGGGTGTCTTCGCTAAAAATCAAAGAGTGCAATAGTCCTGCACCCGCATAAACCATTGAGCAAATCAGATGGAATACGCCAATAAAAGCAATTGATGTGCCATCAAATACTGTTCCTGTTGGATCAAAACCAATACCAATGGAAGCAAGATGTGGGATACTCACCATTCCTTGGTGTCCCATTGGAATATCGGGGTTGTATCTAGCCAGCTCCCAAAGGGTGTTAGCACCAGCTGCGAAACAAATCAATCCTGTATGAGCAACATGCGAGCCAATAAATCGGCTTGACTTATTTGTTACGACAGAATTACCAACCCACCACCCGTAAGTGATGTCTGGATTTCCGTAGGACTGCATAATTGAGGAAATTGAAGTCGAAATTCGTCCTACCTTACATTTAGTGCAATAAATTTGCTTGAAATCGTAAAAGGTCTTTATTTAATACACAAATTTAATCAACAATAAGGGCTGGGATTAATGATTGATTCTCTTTACGAAACCAGTCTCAGGTCGAATTTTAGAATCCTTGCCAGATAACAATCAATTTTGTTAAACAATAAAAAAGCCCCGCAATAAATTACGAGGCTTTTTGTGAAGTATCCAAAAATTGAATCAGTTAGCCATTGAGAGTAACTTTTGCAGTATCTAAACTAGCAACAGCATTTGTAACTCTCCTAAAATCAAAACCTAATGCACGGATTGCATGCCATAAATGACCTTGTAGAAAGAAGAACCCAAAATAATAATGGACATTAGATAATGCAGCTCGTGTGGTATGACCTGCAAACGCAGTGCTATCACTTACATCAACAGTATCAATCCAATAGGGAGAAATACCAAATTTCAAAGCCAATGGCTCTCCATACCAAGCTTCTGGATAAACAGTTGTATTTGTTGCGCACCAGAAAGCTGCAACAACCGCCATCCAACCAATACCGGCCAAAGAGAAAGAGAGTACAGCTTCGGCGGAAAGAATGTTCTTACCTTTGAATTCGGTGTACTCGCCTACTTGCTTAGTAGCGATATGAAATGCTCCACCTGTAATCTCAACGAATGCTAAGAATGCATGCCCGCCAAGTACATCTTCAAGATTATCAATGGCTAAGAAATCAAACTGATGATTCCAGATATTAGTCAAATTAAGATTGTACTCGACTTGCCGAACAGCTCCAATAGCAGGATCATATATCCCGTGAATCCTGGCCCATTCCACAAAAGCAATACAAGCAACACCAAAGAAAATGAGATGGTGACCAAGAATGAATGTCAAATTGTCAGGATTGTCCCATTCAAGCTTAAATTTCTGAGTAGTAGGTCCTGGTCCATCGGCTAAATCACCATCAAAAAGAAGAGAGTGGGACAGAGCCCCTCCTGCATAAACAAGCGAAGCAATAATGTGGACTATCGCTACTGAAGCAACATTTGCACCAGTCCAAACACCCGCATCATCAAATCCAATTCCAATAGAAGCAAGATGAGCAAGAAAGATGGAACTTTGATGCCCCATGGAGATAGAGGGATCAAACCGAGCTAATTCCCAGAGAGTGCTAGCTCCAGCAGCAAAAGAAATCAAGCCAGTATGTCCAGCATGGGCTGCAATAAACTTTCCAGCACGGTTAGTAACCCTTGAATTGCCAGCCCACCACCCGTAGGTGACATCTGGGTTTCCATAGGTCTGCATATCAGTTCAGGGGGGAAAATATATTTTCCACACTACAAGTTGCCAGTCTTTTTAACTATTAAAAACGAAGATAAATGGCTATTGATTAATAATCAAACATCATTTTATACAAATCGATAAGAATATCTTAACAATCAAAAAAAATACAATGTTCGAGCAATTTAAAGAAGCATAAAGATAAATATGCTGGCCTTAAGTATTAGATAAGCTTTTCTTAACTGTTAAACATCTCTTATGTTTAACAGGAAGAATGCAAGCACTCTTCCTGTGCTGATAGAGAAAGAACTTCGACTTCAATTCCCTACAACAAACAAGTCATAACAAAAAACATCTAAGAGCGTGGGAAACTTACAAATCATTTTATACATCCAAAACAAAATGAAAAACCAATACTTTCAAAAGGCAGACCAAATAACCCCCAAACAGTGATTAGCAAAATTTATTATCGTACTAGCACTTAACATAAAACACCATAGACAATCATATCGATCAAATTGATCTTGAAAGAATTATTGAAATGGCTTGGGAAGATAGAACACCTTTCGAAGCAATTAACCTTCAATTCAATTTAAAAGAAAAAGATGTAATTCAACTAATGAGATCCAATTTAAAAAGATCTTCATTCAACAACTGGAGGAAAAGAGTATCAGGAAGAAAATTAAAACATGGATTCCCTGAGTTCAAGACAAAATTCAAATCACCTAATCAAAAGTGAAAATAAAACTGACGAAAACTTGTCCAAAGTGTAAAAAGGATTTCGAGTGGAGAAAAAAATGGTCCAACGATTGGGACAATGTTGTTTATTGTTCTGAAAGATGCAGACGAAGAAAAAATAAAGTAAGACGTACTTATAAATTCACGTTTAACAAAGAATCTAGTTAATGTTTTTCATAAATTATACCTAGTTTGAAAAGTGAAAAAAATATTTTTAATTTTTCCAAATCAATTATTCAAAATAGAAAATCAATTTTCTGAGATAAGAAATATTGCTCTGATAGAAGATACTTTATTTTTTGGTTGCGATTCAGAGTGGAAACAAAAGTTTCATAAACAGAAAATTATATTTCAAAAAGCCGCAATTCTAGCTTATCAAGAATATCTTGAGGATAAAGGTTTTAGAGTAATAAGAATAAATCACAAAAGATATATTAGAACTGAAGATAACCTTAATTATCTAGTTAGAAAAGGCTTTAATTATTTCATCACGTATGAAATATTTGATTGGTCACTAAATAAAAGAATAAAAGATTTCTCTATAAATAATAAAATCATAATAGAAATTAGAAAAAATAGTATGTTTTTAACTAATGAGAGCCTGGTAGATGAATTAATAAATCAAAAAAGAATTTACGGCATGCAAACATTTTATAAAAAGCAAAGAACAAGCCTGAAACTTTTAATCGAAAAAGATGGTTCTCCTACCGGGGGAGATTGGAGTTTTGATAAACATAATAGGAAAAAATTACCAAGAGCAATTAAAGTACCAAAAGTACCTACTGTAACAACAAATAAATTTATAGAGAAAGGAAAAAATGATGTTTCTAAGAATTATAAAGACTATTTTGGTAATACTAAAAACTACAATTACCCAGTTACGCATAAAGATGCCGAAGAGTGGCTTGATATATTCTTGCTTGAAAGATTTAATCTATTTGGAGACTATGAAGATGCAATTAGTTCAGAGCACAGAGTTCTTTGGCATAGTGTCCTCTCTCCATTGTTAAATACTGGATTACTTACGCCTAAACAAATAATTAATAAAGCCAATGATTATTTTAGATCAAATGAAATAGAGCTCAACTCATACGAAGGTTTTATCAGACAAATTATTGGATGGAGAGAGTTTATGTTAATAATCTACAAGCGTAATAGTTTAGAACTTAGAAATGGAAACTTCTGGGGCTTTGAGGATAAATCAATACCATCATGTTTCTACACCGGACAAACAGGTATTAAGCCAATTGATGATTCAATAAATAATATTTTAGAAACGGGTTATGCTCACCACATTGAAAGATTAATGATAATTGGAAATTTTATGCTTTTGTGTAGATTCCATCCAAATCAAGTTTATAAGTGGTTTATGGAGCTATTTGTTGATGCATATGATTGGGTTATGGTCCCAAATGTGTATGGAATGAGTCAATTTTCAAATGGGGGATTATTTACTACTAAACCATATATATCCGGATCCAATTACGTAAGAAAAATGTCTAATTATAAACCAGGTAAATGGTCTGAAATCTGGGATGGTCTTTTTTGGACATTCATAGATGATTATAAAGACGTTTTTAAAAGTCAATTTAGATTTTCAATGATTTTAAAAAATCTTGAAAAAATGGATATTAATAAAAAAAACTTTCATAGAACTATTGCAAAAAATTTCATATCAAGACTTATTTAAAAAAAGGTCTTGTACTTACTCCATTCTGAAACTCTCGGAAAACAAAAAAATACCTATAATAAAATTTTATCTTTTTTATTAAGGTGAATCTGAAAGTTGGTGATAAAATTCCATCATTTTCTTTAAAAGATCAATATGGAAATATAAGGTCACCAGCACAAATTAAAAAACCATTAGTTTTATTTTTCTATCCTAAAGACGACACTCCTGGTTGTACAATTGAAGCTTGTGGATTCCGCGACAAATACGACCTCTTCAAAATTCTAGGAGCAGAGGTTTGGGGGATAAGCAATGGCAACAGCACTAGTCATCTTGATTTTGCCAATAAAAATAATCTTCAATACCCATTACTCTGCGATATAAACAATAGTCTGAGGAAAAAATTTGGTGTTCCAAAAGCACTTGGGTTTATTCAAGGAAGGGTAACTTACATAATAAATCAAAAAAGAATGATTACTCACATATACGAAGACCTTTTGAATGGGCCAGCCCATATAAAAGAGGCAATACGAGCCTTGAAAGAACTTCAAATATAAAAAATAATATTTAAAATGAATATTTTTAAAGAAGCTAATAGTTGTCTAGATTACTTCATTAAAAATAACCTTAATAGATATCATGAGTTAAGGAATTATGATTACGGAATTGGCAACCACTCTAAAGTATCACAAATTTCTAAATATACATCTCATAGAATACTTTACGAATATGATATCCTTGAAAAATTAAAATCAGTTGACAAGAAAAGAAAATTTAGTGATGAAATTTTATGGAGATTGTATTGGAAAGGTTACCTAGAAAATTACAACTCAATTTGGATAAAGTACAGAAATTTGTACGGTATATCATACGATTCAAATCTTCTAAAGATCGCACAAAATGGAAATACAGGAATAGATTTTTTTGATAGCTGGGTTGAAGAACTTAGAGACACAAATTATTTGCATAACCACTCAAGAATGTGGTTTGCAAGTGTATGGATATTCACATTAAAACTACCATGGGAATTAGGTTCTAGGTTTTTTATGAAACATCTGTTAGATGGCGATGCCGCATCAAATACTCTTAGTTGGAGATGGGTAGCGGGGCTACACACAAACAAAAAACCCTATTTAGCATCAAAAGAAAATATTAATAAATTCACCAAATATAGGTTTAAAGTTTATAGTAAAATCGCCAATAGAGTAATACCAATATATGGAAGTGAGCACCTATCAAATAAACTACCAATAAAAAAAATATCCAATAATAACCATCTAGTTATGTTTGATAACGATTTAAATATTAATAAAAGATCTAGCTTATTTAACTCTTATGCAAAAGTTTATATATTGCAAAATGACTTAATAGAGGATCATTCAAGACAAAGTAATAAAGTATTCTGCTTTAAACAAACTTTACTTGAAAAAGTTAACAAACTAATCCCAAACTCAGAGATATCAAATTCAAATGATATTGATTTAATCCTAAAAGATTTAAAATCAATCGATGTTGTCTATCCTGGCGTAGGAAATAATCTAGATTTAATAAATAACTACTCAAAACTTAATGGAATCAAAATAAATTATATATATAGAGATAAAGATCTGCTCAATTGGAAATTTGCAAAATCTGGTTTTTATAAATTTAAAAAATCTTTTATTAATACCAATAATTATTAAAACTTTGATTTGTAGTTAAGCAAAAGAAAAAAATCAAGAACTCACATTCATAGAAATTTTAACTATGATTGTTAAAAAATTTAGATCAATGAAAGTTGAATTAAGCTTAATATCATCGCAAAAGAAAAAAATATTCTTAATAACTGGCGCTAATAGTGGACTTGGCTATGAGACATCTAAATTCCTCCTGGAGAAAGGTGCAACTGTAATCATGTGTTGTAGAGACTTAATCAAAGGTGAAAGAGCTAAGGAAGAACTTTCAAAGTACAATTACACTGGTGATATAGAACTTATTGAATTAGATTTATCTGATCTAATTAATGTAAAAAATGCATCAAACAAGATTAAAAAGAAATTTAATCATATAGATGTAATTATAAACAATGCCGGTATAATGGCTCCACCTTTTACTCTTAGCAAGCAAGGATTAGAAATACAATTTGCCGTTAATCACCTTGCTCACATGTCATTAACCCTTGAATTATTGCCTTTATTGAAACATACCAGAGATTCCAGAGTTGTAACCGTCACCTCAGGAGTTCAATATTTGGGTGATATTTATTGGGAAGACTTGCAAGGAAAACTTAAATATGATCGTTGGTCTTCATATGCGCAAAGTAAACTTGCCAACGTAATGTTTGGTCTGGAACTTAATTTAAAACTTGAGATGAGCAACTCGAAAGTTATTTCTTTATTGGCTCATCCTGGACTAGCTCGTACAAACTTACAGTCAAAATCTGTTGAAGCGAATCAATCATGGCAAGAAAAAACTGCGTACAAATTAATGGATCCAATATTTCAAAGCGCCAAAATGGGCGCACTTCCTCAAATAGCAGCAGCAACCTTGCCTGGCGTGAGGGGAGGCCAACAGTATGGTCCAAAATTTAACTTCAGAGGGGGCCCGAAGGTATGCAGAAATGCCCCAAAAGCTCTAAATCATCTTTCAAGAAAAAGATTATGGGATGTCAGTAAAGATCTCATTAACGATACTTAACCACAATTAGATGGATGCAAGTAGTTTTTCTCCTTTTTCACAAATTTCCTGCTGCGAAGGACAGTTAAATTTTCCAGTCCAATCAATTAAACCTTTTCTAATTGGACAATTACATTTGTTGTCTCTAGCCAAATCATTAAGTTCTTTGCCTGTCCAAGGATCAGGTTTTTCATTAAGCATCACTTCCCTCAATCGTTCAGTCGGGAAATGATCTATTCGAACATAATTTAGTAGATGATTGAAAAAGTCATCAAAGGCTTGATTTTTATCAACAAACTTTCTTTTTTCAACTTCTTTGTCAAATAATCCTTTCATAAACCTTGTGCAGTTAACTGCTTCTGGGTTGGTAAATGGCTTTAGCTTTTGACTTAAGTATTCACGATTACTAACTATTGATTCAATGTTCAACAACCTTTGTTCTAAAGCCTTAAGCCTTCCATTGTGAAATTCGTCTGATTCTGGAAAATCATTCTCTGATAAAGATTTAGTTACTAGATCAGTAATATGTTCGGTTAAGCTTTTTCCAGACATCATTGCCTGTTTCTTTATTTTGCTTAACAAGTCTTTTGAGATCTTAATATTAAACTGACTTTTGGTCATTTAATCTCAACTTTAATAGCAACTATACTCATCTTATATCAGGCTTCAAGATTGACTTTACAAAAGATTTAAGACCTTAAAAAAACCTCTAGTATTAATATATAAATACTAGAGAGTATAGTAAATTCAAATCTAAGCTTTCAATTTAGCCAGGGCAAATGGTCCTAGTAATAATTGAGTGAATAGTTATTTGTCCGCAACGTTTTTTTGTAGCTTGAGATGAAAAAATTGAGAAATAATAATTTGTTTTGATTATGGGTGATTAAATTTATTAGTAAAGCTAATAACATAAGAAATATCTATTTTCTTAACTAGGAATCCTTATAAGAAATAATGAAATTGGGGGGGGGGTTACCCAACCTTGTTATCTGATTAAGAAGCTAAATTTCTATTGTCAGATTTTTTCTGATCTTACCTATTGCTCACCTGAGCAAATACTTAACGCTCTTATTCATGACCACCATTCAGCAGCAGCGTTCTTCGTTGCTCAAAGGTTGGCCACAATTCTGCGAGTGGGTTACTTCCACCAACAACCGTATTTATGTCGGTTGGTTCGGTGTATTGATGATCCCTTGCCTTCTTGCGGCAACAACTTGTTTCATCGTTGCATTTATCGCTGCTCCTCCAGTTGATATCGACGGTATCCGTGAGCCAGTAGCTGGTTCATTCATGTATGGAAACAACATCATTTCTGGTGCTGTTGTTCCTTCAAGTAACGCTATCGGCCTTCACTTCTACCCAATCTGGGAAGCAGCAACTCTTGATGAGTGGCTATACAACGGTGGCCCTTACCAGCTTGTAATCTTCCACTTCCTTATTGGTATCTCTGCATACATGGGACGTCAGTGGGAGCTTTCATACCGTTTAGGTATGCGCCCATGGATCTGTGTTGCTTACTCAGCTCCTGTATCAGCAGCTTTCGCTGTATTCCTTGTTTACCCATTCGGTCAGGGTTCATTCTCTGATGGTATGCCTCTAGGAATTTCTGGAACATTCAACTTCATGTTCGTTTTCCAGGCTGAGCACAACATCTTGATGCACCCATTCCATATGGCTGGTGTAGCAGGTATGTTCGGTGGTGCTTTGTTCTCTGCAATGCACGGTTCTTTGGTTACTTCATCACTTATCCGTGAGACCACAGGACTTGATTCACAGAACTACGGTTACAAGTTTGGACAAGAAGAAGAGACATACAACATCGTTGCAGCTCATGGCTACTTCGGTCGTTTGATCTTCCAATATGCAAGCTTCAACAACAGCCGTAGCCTTCACTTCTTCTTGGCTTCATGGCCAGTAATTTGTGTTTGGTTGACATCTATGGGCATCTGCACCATGGCTTTCAACTTGAACGGCTTCAACTTCAACCAGTCTGTTGTAGATACTTCAGGCAAGGTTGTACCAACCTGGGGTGACGTACTTAACCGTGCAAACCTTGGTATGGAAGTAATGCATGAGCGTAATGCTCACAACTTCCCACTTGACCTAGCAGCTGCTGAGTCTACTTCTGTAGCTCTTGTTGCACCTGCAATCGGTTAAGTCTTTAACTTGATTTTTTCAAAGCCCTCTTTTAGAGGGCTTTTTTTTTGCTTTTTTTCAAGTTATGCATTGCTTAAAAAGGAAACAAAAAGGTTTCTCCCAATTATCATTACTTTAGAAATCGTAGAGGTTCTGCCTCTACACAAGGGATAGGCACAAGAGGCAAACTAAGCAGTAAGAGTAAAATTATTTATAAATTAAGGTAATTTTCTTAGTTAAATTGAATCATTAGACGATAGTTTTCAACCATAGAAGAAATTACAAATCAGTCTGATAAATGCTTAATATTAGTTGCCCATTAGACAAGGATCAGCTAAAAAAGTATAAACAACTACTATTTTGGCTTCGACCCATGATTAACGAAAACCTTGTAGAAATTCTTCTCGCTGCAATCCTAGTATCGAATACCTATGACAAGGGTCAGCCTGTAATCAAATGGGGTGGAATAGTAATAGCTGTAGCTGGCGTAGCTTCAGCTTTATTTGGTTAAAAGTAAACACCATTTAATTCAAGAATATTCAAAAAAATCAAAATTATTAATTAAAGCTGCAAATTATTTGCAGCTTTTTTATTTTTTTCATTAAAAAACGAAAATTCCATTCTTATCATTTATCACAATCTAAAATTAACTTAGAGCAGAGAAAAAACTAAACAAGATTTGAACGATATCAATCAAAATTCTAAGAGATTAAGAAGAGGGTAATACTCTAATCAGGATGAAACTTTTTATACAACTGATTTTCTGATAATTCAATTCCAAAACAAACAACATTATCAAAGTCACCATTACTATGCATACTAGACATATGATCTTTAATTTCTGTATTATCGAAAGTCAATCCAAAATCTTTACAATACTTAGACAACATTTTCATTGCTGAATCGTGATCAGTAAGAAACCGCTCACATAGCTCTGACAGATTTTCATCACTCAAATTATTAATCATTTTATGAAAATCTTTGAAACCTTTCATCTGATTTTCTAAGAAGTCGAAGTTATATATTAATAACTTTTTTTCATAACTTCTTCACAGCAAATATTGCTTTGGCACGTAATCAAATATTCATCATGAAGTAACATTGATTCAAATAAAGTGCATACACCTATTAAATTCACTTCTTAGAGGCAAAAAGTTCTATTCAAATTAGGGGTGGCCAGACTAGAAATCTTTAATGAAAACAGCTGAAAAAGTTAGACCATTTTTGAGATAGATCGAGACTAATCACTCAAATTTATTTTTTAGATAAGATAAAGTTTTAACTTTGAAGATGGGAACTTTAGACTCTGTTTATAAATGCTATCAAATTGAAACTAGTGTAGAGATAGAGCCTTTTAACAGATACATAGAAGTTTATGGAGTCAAAATAGCTGGCTTGAAAGAAACAGGAGGAAACATTGCTGTAGAAGATGAATTTATTAGAAAGATAGCTCAAACAACAAAATTATTACTCAACCCAGAAGACACCTCTATTGATTCAGACTCTCAAATTAAAGCTATTAATCATTTAAAAACTATAAATACCCTACAAAGAATAGGAGTTGAGGAAATGGATTCCTACACTCCTACGTTAAACGGCGATAATTATTCAGGATGGGACTTAACAAATGATAAGCATAGTCTTACCGATTTCATATGGCAATTCAACCTTTCTGGTGATTCAGAGAAAACAGCTAACACTCAAATAACCGAAGTACTCGAACATTTACTCCATACACTAGTTAGATTTGCTTTACCAGGTGCTTTCCCAGCGCAATTTCTATTCATTGAAGACAGAAGTCCTGAGTACGGTGGAGATGTCTCAAAAGAGGAGCCAATATTGTCTGGTTTGCTTTATGAAGCAGCAAAAGAGGCTATTAATAATGGGGTTTTTGATGCTTCAAGCTACAACAACATGGGAGTGGGTAGTTTCACATACTGGAAAACAGTAATGGTTGAATATCAATACGCTTTAACCTTTGCTGAGTGGGGATATATTGAAAAATATTCAGGCAGTCTTGATCCAGAATGGTCAGATAATTACCTAACTCCCGACAAGATTAAGGAAGGAAATCCTTTAGGACATAGCTTGTATGAAAACTATATTAAAAAAGTAATTAGTAAGCCCTCCAGCAATGAATTGGAAAAAATTTTCAAAGAAAACAATCAAGGGCTTTCTGGGTATATCGCAAACACTGGGAGTAGTTTAAACGATGAGCTTATTGGTAGTAGTAGCAATGAAACTTTCTTCGCTTCAGAAGGCTCCGATACAATTAATGGCGAGGGAGGCAACGACACTTCTATTTATTCTGGAAAGTTTTCTGATTATTCCTTTACAAGAGAAAGCAATTCTTTAAAAATTGCCGATCAAAGAACAGGTGCTAATGATGGGACAGATACTCTCTCTAATATTGAATACATTCAATTCACCGATCAAACCGTAGAGGAATCCAAAGTAGATATCGTTAAAACCTATAGCGGTGAGTTTAGTGATTACAAGTTCTACAACAAAGGCAATGGTGTCTATCAAATTAAAACCAACTCTGGGTATGACGACATCACAGGACTTCCCTTATTAACCTTTACTGGAGAAGCATCAACAAGTTCCTTTAGAAACGTTAGCGCCATTATTGATATAAAAGGTACGTTTGATCAAGTCACTGGTTTAGAAACTGATGATGCAAAAATGTTCCGTCTCTATAACGCTGCCTTTAAGCGTCTTCCTGATGCTGATGGATTGAAGTATTGGATTGAAAAATATAGTTCTGGGGAAAATGATGAACGAGCAGTAGCATCTTCATTCTTAGTTTCTGCAGAGTTCAAGCAACGTTATGGAGAAAATGTCTCTGACACTATTTATCTCAACAATCTCTATCAAAATGTTCTGGGAAGATTACCTGATACAAGTGGGCTGAACTATTGGTTAGGTCAACTCAATAGTGGCGATGAAACACGGTATGAAGTTCTCTTAGGTTTTTCTGAATCAGATGAGAATAAAACTCTCTTTACTGAAATGACTGGTTTTGGTTAATTAAAGAGGCTTTTGAACAATTAGGATGTAAACACCTATAGAAAATCAACTCAAAAGTTAGAATAAAATTAAAATAGGGAATAATTAAAGGATCCGAAATGCATTGGTATCAATAAATTTCTAGACGTTGAATAAAAACTCCTTAGCGTCCAGTCATACCAGTTGATTACGAGCAAAAATCGCGGTTAGACGTAAGTTAGAAAAGTAGAACGAAGTTAGAACGTTTCTATTGGCAAAAGAAATTTGCAGTAGATCGATCAATCTGCTGTCATACAAGTTTTTTCGCATCCACCGCATTTAAAAAAGCTTCATTTAATGGTTCTAAAGAGCTATTTGTCCATTCATGCAGAGCACTTCTCATTCCACAAGATCCATTTCTATAGGCATTTGTCATTTCTAAGCCTGTTAACTTGTGATTACCGGAGAGGATTTGAGAGACTAATTCGGGATAACTATCGTAATTCTTAAGACAATTAGATAACTCTCCTAAGGCATCATTCATAGAAAGTTTTTTTTCTTTCCGATGTAATTCAAATAATTCTCTAGCAACTTCACCGTATATTTTTGCTCCACTATCAGAAAAAATACTATTACATTGATCTACCTCTTTTTCTTTATCAGAAGAAAAATTATCGGTTAGATTGAGATGTTCTTCTATTTTTTGTAGTCTCTTTTCAAGAATATCAAAGTCGTCTCTCACTTTAGTGGAGCCTTGTTCTAGTAGCTCAGTCACAAAAGCTGTTAGTGTTTTTCCACTCTTAATTGCCTTAGACTTCAATCTAAGCAAGAGTTTCGGATCAATCTTAATGTTCAGCTGAGACTTGTCTTCACTCTTCATCTTCTTTTTCATACTTCTACTAGTATATCTATATTTTCTCGATAAAAATCGATTCCTTCCAGCAATTATTAAATCATTTTCTATGATTTATCAATTAAGGACTTCACCAACAAAGCATGCTTAAAAGTTAGAACAAAGTTATAATTGAACTTCTTCTAACCTTTGAGAACCCCTGCTATAACTGGACGCTTATACGTTGAATAAAAACTCCATCACGTCAAGTTATACCAATTGATTACAGCTAAAAAACAGGGTTAGACATAAACGCTAAAAAGTTAGACAAAGTTAGAAAACCAGACGAGAGCATAAAGAATCCATTTATAAAACTAGACAATCTAGTGTCAGCTGAAAATCATCAATAAACTTTCTTTAGCTTGTATTGTTCAAAAGAGAAAGCTGATCAAATGAAACGTCTAATACTTGCACCTTTACTGCTGTCTCTCGGATTACCTGTAAATGAGGTAAAGGCCGCCAACCCTGCTCATACTTTTTGCATGGAAGAGGCGAATTCTTATTCAGGTTCGGCTCATTTTCATGATGTTTATACAGATTGCTTGAAAAATGCTCCCGACAATGAAAGTCTTACTTCATACGAAGAGAATATAAACCCAAAGGAAAAGGCTAATGAATTGCATGATCTTTCCTGGATTAAGTTTAAACAAGGTGACTATTTAGGAGCTATTTTGGATGCAACAAAAGCTATTAAGATTCTTCCAAATCAGCATGCCTTACATACTTCGAGAGGCTTGTTTTACCAAGCCAATGAAGATTGGGAAAGATCGCTAAATGATTATACAATTGCAATTAAAATATTTCCTGAGCGTTCATCAGCATATTACGGCAGATCATCTGCCAAGCAGGAGTTGGGTGATTTAAATAGTGCTCTTAGTGATATTAATAAAGCCATAGAGTTGGCACCTCTTGATAATTATGTATTAGTTTATGATCAGGAATTAATGCTTGATAGAAGAGCAAAGATTAAAGAAGAATTAAAAGATTATTATGGAGCAATTGCTGATTATAAAAGGACTATAGAAATTACACCTAAAGATAATTATTTTCACAGATGGGCTTATTTCAATATGGGGACGATTAAACAGCTTAATCTTAAGGATTATTCTGGTGCAATTGCAGATTATAATGAAGCTCTTAAACTTTTTACAGATAGCAAATGGATTGCAGGCCTCAACAAAATGAAGAATATTGCTTTGAATAAATTAGCAAGTCAGAATAGAAATACTTCAGTGACTACTTATAACTCTCCAACAAAGAAAAATAATAAAAAAGGTCAACGAAAAGGTAATGGATTCGCAGGAAAACTAATTCGTGGACTTGCAGGTGCAGGAGGTAATAATCAATCTTATCCAGGTCCTGCTCAGAATCAATTTCAACGACAGACTCAAAGAAATTTAAATAATCAATATCAATACAATCAAAGACAGAATCAACAATTCAAACAGCAGTATCAACCAGGCTATAAAGCTCCTATACAACAACCATACAGGCCATATAGATCTCCAGGACTTTATCAGCCTTATTAATTCAGTATTACGAACCGCTTATTAATACTCTCCTTATCAAAAAGATAACTAACTAAACGAGATATTTTTAATAAAAACAGCTAAAAAGTTAGACAAAAAAGTTAGACAAGGCTCTATTGAGAATGCTGAGAACCCTTGGTATGACTGAACTGCTATACGTTGAATAAAAACTCCATTACGTCTCCTTCATTCACTACATACTCTTTCCCTTCACTTCTTAGCCAACCTTTGTTTCGAGCTTCCACTAATGATCCTGCCTCTAGTAATCTTTTATATGAAATTGTCTGAGCTCGAATAAATCCCTTTTCAAAATCTGTATGAATCACCCCAGCTGCTTGAGGAGCAGTCATCCCATCAATAATAGTCCAGGCTTTAGTTTCTTTTTCTCCTGTGGTGAAATAAGTGCTTAAGCCCAGCAACCTGTATGTAGCTTTGATAAGACTAATTAAACCTCCTTCTTCAACTCCTAAACCATTTAAATAATCATCTCTTTCTTGCTCACCCAATTCAATTAACTCAGCCTCAACTTGAGCTGAAATCTTCACACATTCAGAACCTTCTTTCGTTGCCAGTGTATTTACCTCATCTGAAAAGGAGTTACCATTCGCAAGTTCATCTTCTCCAAGATTAGTTGCGTAGATAATTGGTTTTTCCGTTAATAAGCCTAATGGTTTAATTAATATTTTTTCTTCATCAGTTAATGAAACACTTCTCACTGCATTTTCATTTTCCAAGGCTTTGCTTAATTTTTCCAATACCTCATCTTCTAACTTTGCTTCCTTATTAGTACTTACTTGTTTTTTTAATCTAGTTCTACGTTTTTCGATCTGATTTAAATCAGATAATGCTAATTCTAAGTTGATTATCTCAATATCTCTTGATGGGTCTACTGATCCAGAAACATGAACAACATCATCATCGCTAAAACACCTAATCACATGAACTATTGCATCAACCTCCCTTATATTTGCTAAGAATTTATTCCCTAGTCCCTCCCCTTTACTTGCCCCCTTAACAAGACCAGCAATATCAACAAATTCCATCCTAGTTGGAATAATTTGCTTGCTGTTACTAAGTTCGCCAAGCAAATTCAAACGTTGATCCGGTACTGAAACAGAGCCAACATTGGGTTCAATCGTGCAAAAAGGGAAATTTGCTGCTTGAGCTTTTGCATTAGCAACAAGAGCATTAAACAAAGTGGACTTTCCAACATTTGGGAGTCCTACAATTCCGGCCTTGAGCATTGAAATGGGTCTTTGAAAAGACGCCAGCTGATTAATTTGCCTAAATTAAACCCAATAGTGCCTTTTAGCAGCGAAAATATAGTTATAAATCTCAAAAGGAAAGTTTTTAAGCTTTTCTTTAATAACTCAGCTTCTAAAAGTCTAGAGAACTTGACTTTAACAAAATGATTTGGAACACATTCAAAAAGAAAAAATTTTTAGGCTTAATCGCGCTTTCAGTATTAAGTGCTGGTGGAATTAGTTTTAAACTTGCACAAGGAGATGGATCGAACAAAGACATAACCGAATTTACAATTGCAGCAGAAAGCGGGAGCCTACCTGGTTTGATAACAGCAAGTGGTGAACTAAAAGCAAATAAAAGCGTAAATGTAAGCCCAAAAAGACAGGGGATACTTTCTGAAATTTACGTGGAGGAAGGCGATCAAGTTAAGAAAGGAGATTTAATTGCAAAAATGGATTTTGGAGACTTGGAATTTAGAATTGACGAAATAAAAGCTAATTATGAGACTCAAAAAGCGAGTTACCTAAGAAGGAAGATGCTTTTCAATGAAGGTGCGATAAGTGCCGAGGAGTATGAAGAATACAAAAGTAGATTTTTAAGAAGCGAAGCTAAATTTAAACAAATACAGGTTGAAGAGAATGAGACAAGCATAAGGGCACCATTTAAAGGTGTAATAACAAGCAGATACGCAGTACCTGGGGCATTCGTAACTCCTACGACCTCTGCTTCTTCATCAAGAGAAGGAGGATCTACAAGCTCATCAATAGTCAAACTCTCACAAGGTCTTGAAATAGTTGCGAAAGTTCCTGAGAGCGATATTGGAAGAATAAAAACCGCTCAAGAAGCGACAATTAGAGTAGATGCTTTTCCTGATAAGCGTTATAAAGCAGTTGTTTCCAAAATCTCTCCAAGTGCAATCAAAAACAACAACGTAACATCATTTGAAGTTACGTTGTTGTTGAGCAATAGGCCTGAAGATCTACGTCTAGGAATGACATCTGACATCAATTTTCAAACCGGTGCAACAAAGATTAGTACACTTATTCCAACTGTTGCAATTGTCACGGAAGAAGGAAAAGCAGGAGTGCTTGTAGTTGGAAATAACAATCAACCAACATTTAAAAAAGTTGAGTTAGGTACAAGTAGTGGTAGTAAAACTGCAATAATATCTGGATTAGAACCAGGAGAGAAAGTTTTTATTAATCTTCCTCCTTGGGCCAAAAAAAGAGAAAATTAATAAATTTATTAATTAATCTCATTATTAATGTTTCATGGAAGAAATAAAAAAGCCAACCTTATTATTAATTGATGGCCATTCTTTAGCTTTCAGAAGTTTTTATGCTTTTAGCAAGGGGGGGGAAGGAGGACTTGCCACAAAGGATGGATTTCCTACAAGTGTTACTTATGGTTTTTTAAAAAGTCTTTTAGACAATTGCAAAACTATTAAACCCAAAGGAATCACAATTGCTTTTGATACTGCTGAGCCAACATTTCGCCATAAGGAAGATCCAAACTACAAAGCCAATCGAGATGTGGCACCAGACATATTTTTTCAAGATTTAGACAAGCTTGAAAAAATTCTCAAAGAAAGTCTCAATCTTTCAATATGCAAAGCTCCTGGATATGAAGCAGATGATGTCTTAGGAACACTTGCCAATGATGCTGCTGAAAAAGGTTGGAGTGTCAGAATACTCTCTGGAGATAGAGACTTATTCCAATTAGTAGATGATGCAAGAGACATAGCTGTCTTGTACATGGGGGGTGGTCCTTACGCAAAAAGCGGAAATCCTAATCTGATTAACGAAGAAGGAGTAAGGGAGAAACTAGGAGTGAATCCAAATAAAGTAATAGATTTGAAAGCCCTAACTGGTGATAGCTCAGATAATATTCCAGGAGTCAAAGGAGTTGGTCCAAAAACAGCAATAAATCTTTTAAACGAAAATAATGATCTTGATGGAGTCTATAAAACACTCCAAGAGCTCGAGAAAGAAGGCGATAAAGCGAAACGTGGAGCCATAAAAGGAGCAGTTAGGTTAAAACTAAAAGCAGATAAAGATAATGCGTATCTCTCAAAAAAACTTGCAGAAATTTTAATTAAAATCCCTATAAATCGAAACATAGATCATAACTTAGAGGGTATTAATGAATCAAAGTTAGCTGAAAACCTTGAAAAACTTGAGTTACATAGTTTATTAAAACAAATTTCAACTTTTAAAGCTCTATTTTCTAATGAAGAATTATCAGAACAAGACACTAATCTCTCATCGAAAGAAATTAAACAAGTTAATAATAATAGTGAGAATAATGAAATAGAAGAGATTCCTCAGGTAGAACCTAAAATTATAGACAACTTGGAAGAACTTAATAATTTTGTTTCACAAATAATGAAGCATAAAGATGAGAAGAAACCAATAGCAATTGATACAGAAACAACGAGTTTGAATCCTTTTAAAGCTGAACTTGTTGGCCTAGGCTTTTGTTATGGTGAATCATTAAAAGATATAGTTTATATACCAATAGGACACCTCAATAAAGAAGAAGATTTAATAGAAAAGAATCATATCAGTCAATTAAAGATTGAAGAAGTTATCTATGCACTTCAGGATTGGTTCTCTAGCAAGGAAAATCCTAAAACCCTACAGAATGCAAAATACGACAGACTGATATTGCTAAGACATGGAATTATATTAAATGGCGTTGTAATTGATACTTTACTTGCTGACTACATATGCGATGCAACTCTTAAGCATAGTTTAGATGAAATTGCCTATAGAGAATTTGGCTTTAAGCCCAAAAGTTTTTCTGATGTTGTCAAAAAAGGAGAAGACTTTTCTTCTGTTGACATTAAGTCTGCAAGTATATACTGCGGAATGGATGTTTATTTAACAAGAAAATTAGCAATAATTTATATTGAAAGGTTAAAAAGTACAAGTACGAAATTAATAAAGTTACTCAAAGAAATTGAACAACCACTTGAGCAGGTTTTAGCGGAAATTGAATCTACAGGTATCATTATTGATACACCTTATCTAAAAGATTTATCCTTAGAGCTAACAGACACATTAAGAAGTATTGAGGAGGAAGTTTATAAGATTGCAGGAAATGAGTTTAACCTTTCATCACCTAAACAATTAGGTGAACTACTTTTTGAGAAGCTTGATTTAGATAGGAAAAAATCAAGAAAGACAAAAACAGGATGGAGTACAGATGCAGGTGTATTGGAAAAGCTGGAATCAGACCATCCAATAATAAAAATGATTATTGAACATCGCACTATAAGTAAGTTGCTTAATACTTATGTAGATGCTTTGCCTCAGCTTATTGAAAAAGAAACGGGCAGAGTACATACTGATTTCAATCAAGCCGTAACCGCTACTGGAAGGTTAAGTAGCAGCAATCCAAATCTCCAAAATATCCCTGTTAGAACTGAATTTAGTAGACGAATAAGAAAAGCTTTTCTTCCGCAAAAAGATTGGAAACTTCTAAGTGCAGACTATTCACAAATTGAACTTCGTATACTCACACACCTTTCAGGTGAAGAAGTACTAAAAAATGCTTATTTAAAAAATGAGGATGTCCACTCTTTAACAGCCAAAATTTTATTTGAAAAAGAGGCTATCGACGCCAATGAAAGAAGAATAGGAAAAACAATAAATTTTGGGGTTATTTATGGTATGGGGGCTCAAAGGTTTGCAAGATCAACGGGCGTTTCATTAATAGAAGCAAAATATTTTTTAAGTAAATTCAAAGAACGTTATCCAGCCGTTTTTAAATTTTTAGAATATCAAGAAAGACTTGCCCTAAGCCAGGGGTTTGTTGAAACATTGCTAGGGAGAAGACGTTATTTTCATTTCAATAAAAATGGGCTTGGAAGACTTCTGGGAACTCCACCAAATGAAATTGATTTAACTACGGCCCGAAGAGCAGGTATGGAAGCACAACAATTAAGAGCCGCAGCAAACGCACCTATTCAAGGCTCAAGTGCAGACATAATTAAGCTAGCAATGATTCAATTGCATTCAGCTTTAAGAAAGACTGGATTGGCAGCGAAAATTCTACTTCAAGTGCATGATGAACTCGTGCTAGAAGTTGATCCCAAAGATTTGGAGGAAACAAAACTCCTTGTTCGAAACACTATGGAAAATGCTGTAAAACTTAGCGTCCCTCTTATAGTTGAAACTGGCGTTGGAGTAAATTGGATGGAGGCAAAATAGTTGCTGATAAATTCAATAATTTTTCACATTTTTATCTAAGAAATTGTCCCTAAAATTCACAAACACCTTATCCAAAAAGAAAGAGGATTTTATTTCTATAAATCCTAATCAAGTTAAAATATATTGTTGTGGAGTAACTGTTTATGATCTTTGTCATCTTGGTCATGCAAGAAGTTATCTTAATTGGGATGTATTAAGACGGTTTTTAATTTGGAAAGGATTTGAAGTTAATTTTGTACAAAACTTCACTGATATTGATGACAAAATTATTAATCGAGCAAATAAAGAAGGGTGTTCTACTGATGAATTAAGTGAAAGAAATATTGATGATTTTCATAAAGACATGGATTCTCTCTCCATTCTTAGACCAAGTAGCATGCCAAGAGCAACAAAATGCCTCCATCAAATTATTAATTTCATAGAAGAATTAGAGCAAAAAAAAATAGCTTACTCATCAAATGGTGATGTTTATTTTTCAGTAGATAAACATAAAAATTATGGGAAACTTAGTGGAAGAGAAATTGAGGATCAGATAGATAATGCAGCAGGTAGATTAAAAACAAATCAAAAAGAAAGTAAAAAGAACTCACTTGATTTTGCTCTCTGGAAAAAGTCCAAATCAGGTGAGGTTAGTTACTCTTCGCCTTGGGGAAACGGCAGACCAGGTTGGCATATTGAGTGTTCAGCTATGGTTAAACAAGAATTAGGAGAAAGTATTGATATTCACCTTGGTGGATCAGACCTTATATTTCCTCATCATGAGAATGAAATAGCTCAATCTGAAGCCTGTAATGGGAAAGAGTTAGCAAAATACTGGCTTCACAATGGAATGGTTAATGTGGGAGGTGAAAAGATGAGTAAATCACTAGGGAATTTTACAACCATTAGGTCTTTATTAGATGAAGGAATTTCACCTATGACTTTGAGATTTTTTGTATTACAAACTAATTATCGAAAGCCTCTAGATTTTACTGAAGAAGCGCTAAAAGCAGCTTCAAAAGGTTGGGAAAGATTAAATAATTGCCTGTCTTTTGGTTATATTTATAAGATTAAAGATCAAGCCAAAAACGAAATCAACCTAGATGAACCGATAAAAAGATCTGCCAACAGTAAACTTGATAAAGATTCATTTAAATTATTATCAGACTTTGAAAAATATATGGATGACGACCTAAATACATCTGGAGCTTTATCTATACTTTTTGAATTATCTCAACCTATTAGAAAGTGCCTAAATTTATTAAAAGAAAAAGATATCAATGAAGTTGACGAAGATATTTTAAATCAAGTTTTTAATAAATGGGAACTACTCTGTGAGTTGGCAGGAGTTCTGGGCTTAAAAGTAAATTTAAATCAAGAAGAAACAAAAAACGATACTGAAATTGACACTAATAAAATTGAAGAACTTATCAAGAATAGATCCTTAGCAAAAGCTAATAAAGACTTTTTACTCGCTGACAAAATAAGAGATGATTTGAAAAATATTGGAATTGATTTAATTGATAAACCAAAAGGGGTTACTGAATGGAAACAAATTTCAGATTAAGCAAATGTTTCCATTGTAGATAAGACTGTTAAATAAAGTCCTATAGCAATAACTGGTGGAGACACCCAGCGCAGCATAAACTTTAGATACCTTCTAACTCTTAAATTAGCATTAGAATTTGCAAGATCTTCATCATAACGATTTGGAACAATCCAACCCAAAAGAATTGAAATTAGAAGACCACCTAATATCAAGAGTGTATTACAGATAGCATCGGACTTACCTAAAAAGTCTGTAGAAATAGCAGACGGTATTCCAATCAAGAAAATCAATAATGTTGAAGTCCAAACGGCCTTTTTCCTACTCCAATTCAATCTGTCCATTAAAGAAGATACTGGTACTTCCATTAATGAAATAGAAGAAGTAATAGCAGCTATAAACGCCAATCCAAAGAAAACGGCAGCAATCAATCTCCCAAGCAATCCAAGATTCGCAAATCCAGTTGGGAGAGCAATAAATAAAGTCCCAACAGTTGATTCACTGATAACATCTTTCAAACCAAAACTCATAACGACAGGGAATGTAATCAACCCGGCAAGTAAACCAACAGCAGTATCCAAAGTTGCAACTCTCAAAGCTTCTTTAGGAAGATGATTTTTACGGTTTAGATATGAAGAATAGGCAACCATAATCCCAATACCCAAACTTAAAGAAAAGAAAGCTTGTTTAAATGCATTACTTATTGTGTTTTTATCAAAAAGTTGAGATGAATCCCATTTAAGTAAAAATGATGTATATCCTTCCCATGCCCCAGATAAAGTTGCAGCCCAAATAGCTAACAACAAAAGGAGTCCAAATAAAAATGGCATTGCCCATTTTGTTAGTTTTTCTATGCCTCCACGAACGCCAGCAACAACAACAAAAGCAGTTAACAATAAGCTGATTATTTGACCTACAAATACACTATTACCACTGCTAATTTTACCAAAAAATTCTCCCGCCTCCGTCATATCGGAGGGTAGGCCGACGAACAAGGCATGGAAAAAAGTATCAATTGTCCATCCCATTATCACTGCGTAATAAGAAAGAATTCCACAAGAAGCTATTGCAAACAACCAACCTAGAGGCTTCCAATTCTCTCCAGCAGCTTTGATGGGAGCAAGGAAAGGACTACTTGCAGTGCTTCTCCCCAAGACCATCTCTGCAACTAAGACAGGAAGGCAAACAACTAAAACAACCAATATATAAAGGATAAGAAAAGCAAGTCCACCGCCTTGAGATGACCTATAAGCAAAGCCCCAAAGATTTCCAAGGCCTACAGCACTTCCGGCCGCGGCAAGTGCGAATCCCAGTCCTGATCTCCATTGTTCCCTTTCTTGCATAATAAATCTCTATTAAAATCCAGAAGAAACTGGTAAATATACAACTGGGTTATACCTTTAAATGGGAGACTGGTCATACTTGACTTCACAATGTGAAAGCCATAAGCGTTTTAGGCTCAACGGGATCTATTGGAACTCAAACTCTTCAAATTGCAGAAGAGTTTCCTGATCAATTCAAAATTGTTGCGCTAACAGCAGGAAAGAATCTTGATTTAGTAATCAAACAAATTGAAACTCATCAACCTGAAGTCGTTTCACTAGCCGATGAGTCTCTTTTGCCAGAACTGTCTAGGCGAATAAATAGTCTTACTGAAGATTCAAGAATATTCAAGAAACCCTTATTGATGGCGGGAGCCGAAGGACTTAATACTGCAGCAGCTTGGGGAAGTGCAGATCTTGTTGTAACTGGAATAGTTGGCTGTGCTGGTCTCTTGCCAACACTTGCAGCTATTGAAGCAGGGAAGGACCTAGCTCTAGCAAATAAAGAAACTTTGATTGCAGCAGGACCAGTTGTCATTCCTGCTTTAAAAAAAAGTGGAAGTAGGCTCTTGCCTGCAGATTCTGAACACTCAGCGATATTTCAATGTCTCCAAGGAACGCCATGGGCTGAAAATGCAAGACTCTCAACTGGGGTGCCTACTCCAGGATTTAAATCCATACAATTAACTGCATCAGGAGGAGCATTTAGAGATTGGGAAGCTGAAGATTTAGCTAAAGCAACTGTTGATGATGCGACTAGCCATCCTAATTGGAGCATGGGAAAGAAAATAACTGTAGATTCTGCAACCCTTATGAATAAGGGACTCGAAGTCATTGAAGCGCATTATCTTTTCGGCCTTTCATATGATCAAATCGAAATCATTATCCATCCACAAAGCATCATTCACTCGATGGTTGAATTGGATGATTCATCAGTTTTAGCTCAATTGGGATGGCCAGATATGAAGCTCCCTATTTTGTATTGTTTAAGTTGGCCTGGTCGACTTAAAACACCTTGGCCAAGATTAAAGCTTACTGAAATAGGCAATTTAACTTTTAAAGAACCAGATACTAAAAAATATCCATGTATGGAACTTGCTTACGGCGCAGGAAAAATAGGAGGCACAATGCCAGCAGTGCTTAATGCCGCTAATGAAAAAGCAGTAGAACTATTTCTAGAAGAAAGGTTTAAATTTATCGATATTCCAAAAGTAATTGAGGCGATTTGCGAGAAACATAAATGCGACCTAAATCTAAATCCAAGCCTCAGTGAAATTCTTGAAGTTGACAGCTGGGCCAGAGAAGAAGTCTTAGATTATTCAGAAAAAAATATTACAAAAATGCAGTTTTAGATTAAATATTTTTCAAAGATAAAAACCATTTAGAAACAACTTGATCCCCCCAACAACCTTGAACCCCATGAAATCCATTGTGTCCTCCTTTTTCAGTAAAAATAAATTTATTAAAATTTTGATCTTTAGAAAATTTCATTTTTTTCATTAGTCTTTCAGCAGCAAAATAAGGAACCCAAGGATCATCTTTAGATTGAATAAATAATGTTTTAGGAATAGATTTTTCATTATTAATAAGAGAGAAAAATGGAGATGCTTTCGCATAATATTCATCAACATTTTCATATCCCCACCTCGGAGCAGTTATAAAATTATCAAAGGATCTAATATCATTTATTTTTCTTTTTTTATCTTTTTTATTTATTACTAACGCATCCTTTTCAGTTTCTTCTATCCCAAAAGGATCTTCTAAAGTTTGCCTAATTAAACGATTTAACAACCATTTCTGATAAATAAAATTTCTCGGTCTTTCAATAGATGAACTACACTCACTCAAATCCAAAGGACTACTAATACATACCAATCCATCTAAGAAAGACTCATCACTCATACAAGCATTTAAAAGAATGGTTCCACCCAAAGAAATCCCAGCGCCAAAAAGAGGAATGTTTTTTGAACACTTATAGTCATTAGTTAATTGGTATGAAATCTCTCTAGCACGCCTTAATACAGGAACCAAATCACTATTGCACTCAGCGGCATAGGTACCATCAACAAAATTTCTACAAGGATCTGAACCTCTCAGATTGAGTTTCAAAACGGCGAAGTTTGATTGCACCAAAGCACTAGCCATTCTAGTCAACCCTCTTCTACGAGTAGAACCACCAAGTCCATGCAGAAGTAGAACTAAACCATTGATGCGCAAGGAACTTGATGGTTTATCCAAATACGCAACTAATGAACCTCCTCCTTTTTTTCTACTTTTTAGTGGTGGAACATTGATACGAATCTCTGATGAGTTGACATCAGGTAATTCATCGGAAGCGAATGTATCTCTTAGGGTCTGAAGGTCAGGACCAATCCAGGGGATACGCTCTTTAAAAGGGCTTATTCCTAAATCTGATAGTAAACCTTGTCTTTTAAAATTATCCTTTACTGCCAAGTCCAAGCTCCTTTAATTCCAACAAAAGATCTCCAAGAACTTTTTTTGCATCTCCAAAGACCATAGAAGTATTTTGCAAATCAAAAAGATCATTTTTTATCCCTGAATATCCAGCACTCATTCCTCTCTTAACAACAAATACTGTTCTAGCTTCTTGAACATCTAAAACTGGCATACCATAAAGAGGCGAAGTCTGATCATTCTTAGCCTGAGGATTAACCACATCATTCGCTCCTAGAACTAATACAACATCCGTAGCAGGAAATTCAGGATTAATCACATCCATTTCTTTTAATTGCTCATATGGAACATCTGCTTCTGCCAAAAGAACGTTCATATGACCAGGCATTCTTCCTGCAACTGGATGTATGGCATACGTGACTTCAATGTCGGCACTCTCTAATACTCTGGTGACCTCTCTTAGGGTGTGCTGAGCCTGGGCCACGGCAAGACCATAACCTGGAACAATCACAACTCTCTCTGCAGCTTCGAGCGTGAGTGCACATTCTTCCGGACTGCAACTAGTTATGTTTGTATACTCTCCTCCACCTCCTGAGGCAACTGAGCTAGCACCAAGTGCACCTCCAAACAAAACAGAAACTAAAGATCTGTTCATGCCATCGCACATGACTTGTGTAAGGATCAGTCCAGCAGCTCCAACCATTGCACCGGCGACAATCAAAAGTTGACTACCAACAACAAAACCTGCCGCTGCTGCTGCAACTCCTGAGTAGCTATTTAGCAAAGATATAACTACTGGCATATCTGCTCCGCCAATAGGAAGAGTAACTCCAATACCAAGCAAAGATGAAGCAACTACAATAAGGAAAAGACCATTTTTTCCATCTATTAAAAGATAGATCCCGCCAATCAAAGCAAGAGCAGCAAACAATATATTAAAGAAATGCCTAGCTTTACTTTGGGTCCACGAAGGTGTAGACAGCCAACCCTGAAGCTTGGCCATTGCAACTATTGATCCAGAGAAAGTAATCGCTCCAACAAAGAGTGAAACTACTATTGAAAAATTCCTGACAAGCTCACTTGCAACTCCATCTGAGCCCTCTGAAGATGGGAATAATGCAACACCAAGTGCAACCAAAAGTGATGACATTCCTCCACAACCATTAAACAAAGCCACTATTTCTGGCATTGCAGTCATTGGAACTTTTTTAGCTGTAATGGCTCCTAAAAGCCCACCAATCAAGGTTCCACTAATTATCCAAACCCAAGAGTCAATAGAAATCCCAATAGTGCCTTGAGAGTTCATCAAAACCCCAAAAGCAGCCAATAACATTGCAATAGCAGCAAGCCTGTTTGCTTCCCTTGCTGATCTAACTTTTGACAGGCCTTTAATGCCCAAAGCAAGTAATAAAACCGCTAGTAGATCAATAGCAAACTTAATTGGACCAATAAAAGTCATAAGAAATAATCCTATTTACGAGTTTTTTTACGGCTAAACATTGCAAGCATTCTGTCTGTAACAAGAAAGCCACCAATTACATTGAATAAGGCAAAACCAAGAGATATTGAGCCAATTATTAGTAAAGGTAAATTGTCTCCTGATTTGATTATCAATGTTAAAGCTGCAAGCATGGTGATGCCTGAGATTGCATTAGCTCCACTCATTAATGGAGTGTGCAAGGTTGGCGGAACCTTGCCTATAAGCTCTAGTCCCAAAAGACTTCCAAGAAGAAGCACCCAAAGAGCTTCACTAAAAAAACTCATTACTTAATTCCTCCATTCTCAATGATTTCTGATTTAAGGATTACTCCATCCTTACTAATCAAAGAACCACTAATAAGCTCATCATCGTTATCAATTAAAAACTTACCCTCTTTAAACATCGGTTTTAGAAGAGACAATAAATTTCTGGAATATAAAGAACTTGCGTGATTTGGAATTGAACAAGGCAGATCAGATGCACCAATAATCTTGACCCCTTTTCTAATAATAGTTTCTCCTGGTTTTGAGCATGCACAATTACCACCACTAAGGACAGCAAGATCAATCACTACCGAACCAGGACGCATATCATCCAACATATCTTCATCAATAAGTTTTGGAGCTCTTTTACCAGGAACCTGCGCAGTACAAATCGCTACGTCAGCTTCAGATAATTGAGTAGCCAATTCTTTTCTTTGTGCAATGAGAAATTCATCCGAAACTTGTTTTGCATATCCTCCAGATTCTGAAGGGGTTTCGTCAATCTTTGGAAGCTCAATAAATCTTGCGCCTAGTGATTCAACTTGCTCTTTCACAGCCTCTCGTATATCACTCACATAGACAACAGCACCAAGTCTTTTTGCTGTTGCAATAGCTTGCAATCCTGCGACTCCAGCGCCTAAAACAACAACTTTTGAAGGCTGAATTGTTCCAGCAGCAGTCATTAACATCGGGAAATATCTATCAAGAGCACTAGCTGCTAAAAGTACGGATTTATATCCAGCTATATTTGCTTGAGAAGATAATGCATCTGATGATTGTGCTCGGCTAATTCTCGGAAGCAACTCCAAAGATATTGCAGAAATTTTTTGAGATTTTAATATTTCGGCTAATAACTTGTTCCCGTAAGGATTCAGTAATCCCACAAGAAAACAGCCCGGTTTTAATTGTGAAAGAAATTTTTCATCCGGAGGCTGAACGCAGAGAACTATATCAACAATCTTTATTACCTCATTATTTTCCTTTTCAATTAATTCAGCGCCAGCATCAACATAAGAATTATCTAAAAAACCAGCAGCCTGTCCTGAACCTTTTTCAAAAAATACTTTACAACCCAGGTCCAAAAACTTTTTAACAGTCTCTGGAGTAGCTGAAACGCGAGTTTCCTCAAAAGCTGATTCGAAAGGAATTAAGAGACTAACCAAAAGTAAAAAAATTGATCCTCATTAAGATTAGGAGAGGAAACGTTTGAATACCACCATTTTTAGTTAAGAAAGGTTTTCCTAATAGTTTTTCTTGGCTATGAAGGAAATGAGAAAATGTTATCGATCAAAAAAAATGAGCCTCACCGCGATCGAATGTCCTGATGGTGTATGTCATAGCCATCACGGTGGGCATGCTGTTCCAAGAACAGCCATGCAAAAAAATCTTCAAAGTCATGGCAAAGAGTGGTGTGAGAGGCTAGCAGAACGAATTTATGAAATGTCTGTAGACACTTTTTCTCAGACAGTAATGCCAAGTCTTCACGCCTCCGGATGGCAAAGGAAACATCTTGATTGGGAATTCAAACTTGCAAATAAAGAATCTGAACCAGATGAAGCCTTGGTTGAAGGCATCATCAATGCAACCGAAAGTTTTTTAAGAAGTAGTGAAGTTCACCGATTATTTATACAAGAACTTGTGCAAGGAACATTTGCTGAAGCAAAAGATGACAGATTGCCATCTAAAGCTGTTAGAAAAGTAATAGAAAATGAAATAATTGTAATGATTGAAGGAAGGAAAGAAGAGTTAACAAATAAGATTGCAAAGGCTTTGGAAGAAGAGGCTAATGGAGATTATGAGTTAGCCAAGAATGCAGCAGTTGAAGGCATAAATGATGTTGAGAAATTATTAATCAACCATACAGAAGCCGTATAGCATGACGGTGATTAATTACAAAATAAAAGCTTTAATCAATAATCAATAAAATAAAGAAACAACAGAAATATTTTTTCCATCACAAATATAAAGAAAATCTAAAATCTTAAGTGATAATTTCGTTTTGCCGACAAAACGCAAATTTGTACCAAAAAACACAAGTTAATCTCCCATTGGCATGTCAAGGTAAGTTCGTTGGGGATTAATTATGAATGCTTCTTTCAACAAGAGAATAAGTATCGCAAGCTGTTGGGCCGCAAGCAGAATAGCTTTACTTGATAGCGTGGAAAGATATGAAGATAGCTACGCTATCAGCCAGGAATTCTGTGAATGGATTACTTGCATAAATACTTATCCAGAGGGATTACAGGCTTCAACCTTAAAAGTGCCTCACTTTCAAAAAGAAAATTTTGACGCCGACGAACTTCTTGAGCTTTGATTTTTAATCGATTAATGATTTAGAAGTAATCCACTTTCTTAGGCTTTAGATACACTTTCAAGATTTTTTCTTATATCGTATAAGTCAGTCTGAATTAATATGGCATGGCAGCTGAAAGTAAAGAATTAAAAAATGAGAATTTAGTAATCTTAGGTTCAGGACCAGCTGGATACACTGCAGCAATTTACGCTGCAAGAGCGAATCTGCAACCATTGCTAATTACAGGTTTTGAACAAGGTGGAATCCCTGGGGG
The DNA here is from genome assembly GCF_059772345.1 of Prochlorococcus sp. MIT2308. Classification (NCBI taxonomy): domain Bacteria; kingdom Bacillati; phylum Cyanobacteriota; class Cyanophyceae; order Synechococcales; family Prochlorococcaceae; genus Prochlorococcus; species Prochlorococcus sp. MIT2308. The sequence goes on from NZ_CM186283.1 coordinate 763,313, forward strand.
ACAATTAATGACAACCACATTTGTAGAGAATTTCCCTGGCTTTCCTAATGGGGTTCAGGGGCCGGAGTTGATGGATTTAATAAAAGCTCAAGCTTTGAGATGGGGAACAAAGTTAATTGAAGAAGATGCAATATCAATTGATTTAAGCAAAAGACCCTTTACTATTCTAACTAATACAAAAAAAATCAAATCACACTCCTTAATTATTTCAACAGGAGCAAGTGCCAATCGTCTGGGGCTTAAGAACGAAAAATCTTTTTGGAGTAAAGGTATAAGCGCTTGTGCAATCTGTGACGGTGCAACTCCTCAATTCAGGAATGAAGAACTTGCAGTAGTCGGAGGGGGAGACTCTGCTTGCGAAGAAGCTGAATATCTAACTAAATATGGAAGCCATGTACATTTGTTAGTTAGATCAAACAAGTTAAAGGCCTCTGCAGCAATGGCCGATAGAGTAATCGCAAACTCTAACGTTACTATTCATTGGGAGACTGAGCTTTTAGATGTTTCAGGTAATGAATGGTTGGAGAAATTAAAAGTCAAACGAAAAAATACAAACCAGCAAGATGAGATTTTTGCTAAAGGCCTTTTTTATGCAATTGGGCATACTCCAAACACCTCTTTGTTCACCAAACAGTTAGATACAGATGCAAAAGGTTATTTATTAACAGAACCTGGAAGGCCCGAGACTTCTTTGGAAGGTGTTTATGCAGCAGGAGATGTCGCCGATTCGGAATGGCGTCAAGGAGTTACTGCTGCTGGAAGTGGTTGCAAAGCAGCTCTAGCCGCTGAAAGATGGCTATCAAAAAATAATCTGGCAACTCTTATTAAACGAGATGATTTAGAGCCATCTAAGGCTGAGACGACAAAAACTTTAGAAGTTAGTAACAAGGAAAATTTTGACCCTGACAAGACATGGCAAAAGGGAAGTTATGCATTGAGAAAGTTGTACCATGAGACAGAGAAACCTCTTTTCGTTATATATACATCCAGTAGCTGTGGCCCCTGTCATATACTCAAGCCCCAACTTCAAAGAGTCCTCAAAGAATCACAAGGAAAAGCTATAGGCGTTGAAATTGATATAGAAAGCGATCAAGAAATTGCAAAGCAAGCTGATGTGAGCGGAACTCCCACGGTTCATCTTTTTAAAAATAAAGAATTAAAAGAACAATGGAAAGGTGTCAAAGCAAGAAGTGAATATAAATCTGCATTAGATTCACTAGTTGATTAGCTATTAAAGCCTTATCTTTTTCTTGGTCCACCTGGTCTATTCCCACCTTGCCTTCCTCCACCGGGGCCTACATTTCGCTCCCTGTATGTGATTCGACCCCGTGTCAGATCATAAGGACTGATTTCAACTAGGACTTTGTCTCCTGCAAGCAATTTTATTCTAAATTTTGTTAATTTTCCTGCGGCCCTACACAAGCATTGATGTCCAGCGGGCTGCTCAAGAGTTACAAGATAGAATCCATTGCCTTGCTCTTTTTCAATAACGCCGGATGTTTCAATCATGTGTTTTTTTTTGCATCACTAATTAACTAAAATAATTGTATTCTAAAAAGTCTTTGGTTAACCAATAAATGTATATTTAGCTAAAAATCTCTTGCAACTCTCTAGCAGTTTGAAATTGTCCATAATAATAATTTGCAGAAGCTCTTATACCTGCATCATCCAAACCATCAAAAGCATCAAAACCAATACTTTTCCATAACTCATTACCACATAATTTATCTAACTCGGAAGAGGCTTCTTTAGATAGATTTTCCAATCTTCTATTAAGGTTTTTGATTTGACTAATGGACATTACAAATAAAAGTTTTTTCAATAGTACATATTAACTATAGTTTTGCAACAGTTTAAATAGGGAATTTCTTTTTCTCTTCAATATCAAGGTCAACCCCAATATCTTTAAGTCTTTTCAAAATAACTCCGTAATACTCTTTTATGTAACCCTCCATTGTTGTTGAATCGGCTTTATCAAGACCAAAAGCAGTGTAAGTATCATCCATAGGAGCATCTAATTTCCCTCCATTCCCACTCAATTCAGAGAAAGAGAGCCTTTCAGCAACATTTAAGGTCGATTCAAAAAACGATACAACTGATTGAGCAATAGAAATTATGGTTGGAGAAACTTTTAATACTCTCGCTCTTTTTTCACTGAACTTTTCACATAAACCAACCAATTCTTTTGCACTCCATGCTTTAGGACCAACTATGGGAAATCTTCCTTTTATGGTTTGAGGCCTATCTAACGCTGCGACAGCAAATCGAGCTATGTCTTGCGTATTCATGTAAGCAATTTCGGTTGGATTTCCACTTATCCAAACCGGTTCATTATTTAAGATTGGAATAGCAAATTGACCTATTACACCTTGCATGAAAGCTACACCTTGCAAGATGGTGTAATCCAAAGATGAACTAACCAATAATTCTTCAGTGCAATATTTTATATCCATTAATGGAATTTGCCTGTATTTTTCTGCTCCTAATAGAGAGAGGAATATTACTCTTTTTACATTTTTTTCTTCACAAGCGTTGTATAGATTTAATTTTCCATCCCAATCTATCTCGTAAACGCTGCGAGGATCATCAGGTCGGCTAGTAGCTGCATCAATAACAGCGTCTACACCATCAAGGGCATACTCAATATCTTCTTTATTTATTAAATTGCCACGGGTTAACTCACAGCCCCACTCTTGAAGGAATGAAGCTGCTTTTGGTTTCCTAACCATGCAACGCACTTTATGCCCTGCATCTATGGCATTTTTGGCTATTTGGCGACCAAGAGTTCCTGTGCCACCAATCACCAGAACTTGCATAGTTGAATTCATTACAAGATTCGAGCTTAAATGGGCAAACTATGGATTGTGGAAATCAATCACCTTGAAGTTTCAAAAGAAGAACTCCTCCTAAGAGCCCAACGGGAATTAAAACCCAAAAGACTGCAGCGATTCCAAAAATTTCTGATGCCATTCAGATAATTTAACTCATCTTCTATTAAAACCTAAAGCCCTGACATTCAGACAGCAATAGAAAAGCATAAGCAAATTTTTAAAATAAACTTAAAATGAAATTTAAAAATTATAAACCTCAAAGTCAAAGTAGGTTTTTAACCAAATGCAGCAAAATATTTTTAATAGAAGGCGTTTCATAGGATCCCCAGATTGGGGTGAGTCTAAATATTGGAACTATAAAAATAATATGGTTCACTTCAGGGTAACTGGAGAGGAATCAAATCCTCCCATTGTTCTAATACATGGTTTTGGAGCCAGCAGCGATCATTGGAGAAACAATGCAGAAATATTTGCATCGGAAGGTTATAGGGTATTCGGTATAGATTTGTTAGGTTTTGGGAAATCAGAGCAAAATCTTAAAGGCAAAATAAGATATTTAGACAATCAAATTTGGGCAGCACAATTAGCTTCTTTTCTTGATGAAATTGTCGACATTCAAAAGAATAGAAAGGTTATTTTGATTGGAAATTCATTAGGAGCTTTAACAGCACTCACAACCCTCTCTGAAAAGGCAGCGCAGATAAAGACAGTAATAGCAGCTCCACTACCAGAGCCAGTTTTTATAAATCCAATTAAATTATCTTTTCCGAGTTCGTTGGAAAAACTCAAAAGTTTTCTTATAAAACTTTTTTTTCATTTACTTCCACTTAAGATTTTAGTAAATTTAATATCTAGGACAAAATTAATTACTTTTGCCCTTCAAAGTGCGTATTTTAGCTCAATTTCAAATGACATTCCATTAAGAAAAATAGTTACCGTCCCTGCCAGGAGGGTAAATGCATCAAAAGCTCTTAGAGCCATGTGCATTGGAATGAGCAATAGGCCAACCTCTGCAAAAGGTCCATCTATCATTGAAAAAATTCAAACACTTCCAAATCGCCCACCAATTTTATTGATTTGGGGTAAGCAAGATAAATTGATACCTATATTTTTAGCAAAAAAACTTATAAAGCTCCATCCTTGGCTTAAATTAAAAGTGATTAATGAAGCTGGCCATTGTCTCCACGATGAATTACCTAAACATTTCAATCAGATTGTTCTGAAATGGCTGAGGAACTTAAAAACTTCTAAGTAAAAAATATGAAGCACACACTTTCAGTTTTAGTTGAAGATGAATCTGGAGCATTAAGCAGGATTGCAGGCCTTTTTGCAAGAAGAGGATTTAACATTGATAGCTTGGCTGTCGGCCCTGCAGAAGCCAAAGGAATATCAAGATTAACAATGGTCGTTCAAGGGGACGAATCAACACTTCAACAAATGACAAAACAGCTAAACAAATTAATAAATGTTTTAGAAGTTCTTGATTTAACTAAATTACCAGCTGTAGAAAGAGAGTTAATGCTCTTGAAGGTTTCAGCATCATCAGAAAACAGAGGAAAAATTTTAGACCTTGTTCAAGTTTTTAGAGCAAAAGTTGTAGATGTTTCTGACAATGCGATGACACTTGAAGTCGTTGGAGATCCAGGCAAACTTGTCGCTCTAGAGAACCTATTGAAGCAATATGGAATTTTAGAAATTGCCAGGACTGGAAAAGTTGCTCTTAAAAGGGCCTCAGGAGTAAACACTGAAATGTTAAAAGCTAAAAAATAATATTTTGATTCAGGAATCGACTCTTTTTGCTTCAATTATAAAATCTTCTTCCTCGATTAAATCAACTATATTCATACCACTAATTACTTTCCCAAAGACAGAATATCTTCCATCTAGTTCTGGTAAAGATTTTAATAATATATAAAACTGAGAACTTCCTGAATTAAGATTTTTAGATCTGGCCATTGATAAATATGATCTCTTATGCTTAAGTTCAATATTATTTATTTGACTAGAATCGTATATTTCTTTCCCGTAAATAGGTAAATATTTTGTTCTTAGTTTTATCTCTAAAGGAATATATCTTTTTTTACCTGTTTTAACATCTATAAACTTATTTTTATTTTCTTTTAAAATAGTTTCTCCACCTCTAATAATAAAAGGGTAAGGCTTTTTAATAACCCTATTAAAGATAGTTTCATTATAGGCTCCTTTTTCTACGAAATCAAGAAAGTTTCCTACAGTTATTGGAGCTGATTGTCCATAAAGCTCTATTTTTATCTTTCCTCTATTTGTAATCAACAAAACATATGCATTTGAATTCTGGCAGGGAAGTGTTGTAGTAGAACATATATTTACATATTCTTTTTTCTTTAAATTTGAACATCCATATATAAAAATCGAATTAAGAATTAAAAAAATAAAAGCTGGTTTTAGGGATTTATAAGTGAAAGTTTTATTTAAAATCTTTGTGCTTTTATTATCCTTTTTAAATTCCTTCAAGATTAACCTCTAAAAACCTAGCAATTTCAGCACCTTCATTTTCTAAATCCAATAGAGGTTTAGGAGATCCAACTCTAGATATAGGCAAATCCTTTCTACCTTTAATTCTCAAAGATACTCTTCTAAGAGGATTAAAACCCTCTCTTACCTCTAATTTCACAGCTTTAATCTCATCAATTGGAATTTCTATTTCTATATTTTTTAATAAACCTCTCCTAGACAAAGATAAAACTCCTTTGTTTTTATCAAATCTATTAACGCCAGACCCATAATCGATGCTTATTAGTCTCCAAAAATAAAGAGCAAGCAAAAAAGCCGCTACTCCGTAAAGACCCATAACCAAGCCTTGAGGAACAAAAATTAGCGTTGAAGGGTTTCCAAGTGGTAAAAAGTCTCTTCCAAAATAACTAGAGATTGAAGCCAACAAAAATCCAACACCACCAATACTAAGCATCGAAGCAACTATGTAGTTCGAAACCTTACGAGAACCTTTAATTTTCTGTTCTAGAACCAAATCAGATAACTCTTTATCCGATTGGCTTAACTTTGATTCAGATGACATAAGCTCATAAAATTGGGAAGCACATCCCTTTCAAAACATTATAGAGACTAAGTTTTTGAGATTTAATAAGAAGAAATAAAAAACACTGCTTTTATCTCAATTCAATACAAGGGATTTCATCAAGTTAAAGATTTACCCACAAACCCCGTCATCGTTGTTAAAGTCCTCGACGTATACAAAAGCTCAGCAACGCTCCTCCCATGACGATCGCTGTTGGAAGCGCAACAGAACGAGGTTGGTTTGACGCCCTCGATGACTGGTTAAAGCGCGACCGATTCGTATTTGTTGGTTGGTCTGGACTACTTCTCTTCCCTACGGCTTTCCTAGCTATTGGTGGATGGTTTACAGGTACAACCTTCGTTTCTTCCTGGTACACCCACGGTGTAGCCAGTTCTTATCTTGAGGGATGTAATTTCCTCACTGCCGCTGTAAGTACTCCTGGCGATGCCATGGGTCATAGTCTTCTATTCCTTTGGGGACCAGAAGCTCAGGGCGATTTAACTCGCTGGTTCCAGCTTGGTGGCTTATGGAATTTCGTTGCTCTTCACGGTGCGTTTAGTCTTATTGGCTTCATGCTTCGTCAATTCGAAATTGCAAGACTAGTTGGTATCCGTCCATATAACGCACTAGCTTTCTCAGCAGTTATTGCAGTATTTACTGCTTGCTTCCTCATTTATCCATTAGGACAGCATAGTTGGTTTTTCGCTCCTTCATTTGGAGTTGCAGCAATATTCCGTTTCATTCTCTTCATTCAAGGATTCCACAATATTACGCTTAACCCATTCCACATGATGGGAGTGGCGGGAATTCTTGGTGGTGCACTACTTTGTGCTATTCACGGTGCAACAGTCCAGAACACCCTTTACGAAGATTCAAGTCAGTATTCAGACGGTAAAACTCAAAGTTCTACCTTCAGAGGTTTCGATCCAGTACAGGAAGAAGAGACTTACTCATTTATTACTGCAAACCGTTTCTGGAGTCAGATTTTCGGTATTGCTTTCTCAAATAAGCGTTTCCTTCATTTCTTGATGCTCTTCGTGCCAGTAACAGGCATGTGGGCCGCATCGATTGGAATCGTCGGACTAGCTCTAAACCTTCGTGCTTACGACTTCGTTAGCCAAGAAATCAGAGCTGCTGAAGATCCTGAATTTGAAACTTTCTACACCAAAAATATCCTTCTTAATGAAGGTATGCGTGCATGGATGTCTTCTGTAGACCAACCACACGAAAACTTTGTATTCCCTGAGGAGGTACTCCCACGTGGAAACGCCCTTTAATAGTTTACTCAAAGCCCCTAATCAAAGTCTTGAAGAGACTGGTTACGCCTGGTATGTAGGAAATGCAAGGCTAATTAATCTTTCTGGAAGATTATTAGGTGCTCACATTGCTCACGCGGGACTAATTGTGTTCTGGGCGGGTGCGATGATGCTCTTCGAAGTAAGTCACTTCACCATGGATAAACCCATGTGGGAGCAAGGCTTAATTTGTATGCCTCACGTAGCCATGTTCGGATACGGTATTGGTCCTGGTGGAGAAGTCACAGATGTCTGGCCTTTCTTCATTGCGGGGGTTATACACCTTGTTGCATCTGGAATCCTTGGCTTTGGGGGTGTTTTCCACTCTCTTGCTGGTCCAGAAAAATTAGAGGAAGATTTCCCATTCTTCTCAACTGACTGGAGAGATAAAAACCAAATGACCAATATTCTTGGTTTTCATTTGGTTGTTCTTGGAGTTGGTGCCCTCCTATGGTCCATCAATTGGATGTACATAGGTGGTGCTTATGACACCTGGGCTCCTGGCGGAGGAGAAGTCCATTTAATTAATCCAACACTTGATCCAAGAATTATTTTTGGATATCTGCTATCAACACCTTGGGGTGGCGGTGGCTGGATGGTTGGTGTTAACTCAATGGAAGATATTGTCGGAGGACATGTTTACCTGGGGGTAATTGAAATAATTGGTGGTCTTTTCCACATCTTCACCCAACCATACGGATGGGCAAGAAGAGCTTTCATTTGGAATGGTGAAGGACTTTTAAGTTATGCATTGGGTGGAATTTGTGTTGCAAGTTTTGTTGCTTCAACTTTCATCTGGTTTAACAACACTGCATATCCATCTGAGTTCTACGGTCCAACAAACGCTGAAGCCTCTCAGGCACAGAGTTTTACATTCCTTGTTCGCGACCAACGTATTGGAGCCAATGTAGGATCAACAATGGGCCCCACTGGTTTGGGTAAATACCTCATGAGGTCACCTACTGGTGAAATCATCTTTGGTGGAGAAACCATGCGTTTCTGGGACTTCAGAGGTCCATGGCTTGAACCACTAAGAGGTCCAAACGGATTAAGTCTAGACAAAATACAAAATGATATTCAGCCCTGGCAAGTTCGTCGTGCTGCTGAATATATGACTCATGCTCCTAACGCTTCTATCAACTCTGTTGGTGGAATCATTACTGAGCCAAATGCAGTTAACTTTGTTAATTTGCGCCAGTGGCTTGCAGGTGCTCAGTTCTTCCTTGGTTGGTTTACTTTTGTAGGTCATCTTTGGCATGCTGGCCGTGCGAGAGCTGCTGCTGCAGGATTTGAAAAAGGTATCAGTCGTTCACAAGAGCCTGCTCTTTCAATGCCTGATCTAGATTAGATCCCAAATTTAAAAAAAGTCCTCCTAACAGGGGGCTTTTTTTTATGCTTAAAATATTTAACTTAATTTTCATACGTCTATAAGCAAATCAGATAAGCCGAATTTTTCTAGATTATTTTTTAACCATGGCAAGCTAAGTCCAATAACATTGCTGAAACATCCTTCTATTTTTTTTATAAATATTCCTCCGTAACCTTCGATAGCAAACCCTCCAGCGCAATTGTATGGTTCAGGAATTGAAGCATATTTTATGATCTCCTTGTTTGATAAACTCATAAATTCAATTTTGGTGCTCACAACTCCTTCACTGCATTTATTCAATGAAATACTTTTCATATCTGATTTGAAATTAACTAGTGAAATCAAATAATGCCCTGTATGCAAAAATCCAGATTTTCCAGACATCCTTTGCCATCTAGATATCAATTGCTCTTTATTAATTGGCTTTTCGAAAATTTCTCCTTCAAACTCAAACAACGAATCACAACCTAATAAAGCTTGAAAAGTATTAAAGGGTTTATTTTTCTTGATCAACTTTTTTAATGCACTTTCAGCCTTGCCTTTAGCTAATAATTTGACCTTTAAGATTGGATCTGATTCTTGAAGCTGTGTCTCATCAAAATCACTTACAATAACTTTGTGTTTCAAAGCTATTTGATCAAGTAATTTTTGACGTGCTTTGGATGCAGAGGCAAGCACAAACATAGAAAACTAAATTTTTTAATCATTATTAGTATCATTATTGATCTTCTATTAAAAATAAATCCATTTAATTAAATGTTTCTGATTGATCAAAAAATCTTTAGGAGAGCAAAGAAAGGGATAAAAAACTGTCCCTTTAACTTTTTTCTTTTTCAAAGTCTTCAAAAAGAGAGCCTCAGCGCACAAAATGTTTTTGAGAATAAATCAAAATATTTGAACCAAGAATTTATGTTTATCAATAGTCCTTTATTCATAGAAAATGAATTTCTTAAATTAATTAAAATAGGCGTTTTAAGAAGAGAAGTTGATGGCCAAGGTCTTACATCAAAAGTTCGTATTACGCCAATAGGCAGAAAAGTCCTAGAGGTAGATTCTAATTTATTTACTAAAAAAATATCACTTATAAAAAAATTAATTACATGCATAAAATACCAATTATCACCAAGATGACTAAAGAAATAAAACGCACTCCTTTAATGGTTTTAGGAACATCAAGCGGGGCGGGTAAATCACTCATAGCCACTGCTATTTGTCGATATTTAAAAAGGAAAGGGGAACAGCCAATACCTTTTAAGGGGCAAAATATGAGTAATAACGCTTGGGTAGATAAGAAGGGAAGAGAAATGGCATATTCTCAAGCCCTTCAATCTTGGTCTGCAGGATTAGAGCCATGTGCTGAAATGAACCCTGTGCTTCTAAAACCAAAAGGGGACTGCACAAGTGAAGTCATTCACCTAGGCAAAAGCGTCGGAACTAGTAAAGCCATAAATTATTACAAAGACTGGTTCGATCAAGGGTGGGAAGCTATCAAAAAAGGGCTAGCAATATTATTAAAAAAAGACGGAAGGCTAATTCTTGAGGGAGCTGGAAGTCCTGTAGAGGTAAATTTGCAACATAAAGATCTTACAAACCTGAAATTAGCAAAATTTTTAAATGCAAATTGCATTTTAGTTGCAGATATTGAAAGAGGAGGAGTTTTTGCTCAAATTATTGGAACAATTGCATTGATGAACCCAGATGAAAAAAGATTAATTAAAGGGATAATTATTAATAGGTTCAGAGGCGATAAAACCTTATTTGAATCGGGAGTTACATGGATAGAGAAAGAAACAGGAATTCCAGTTTTAGGAATATTGCCTTGGCTAAAAGAAATATTTCCACCTGAAGATTCTCTTGACCTACTTGAAAGGAAACAAATAAATAAAAGTGCAGAAATAGAGATAGCAATTATAAAATTACCCAGAATTAGCAATTTTTCTGATCTAGACCCTTTCTTTAGTGATTCAAGTATTCAAATAAGATGGGTAGAACCTGGCCAAGAGCTTGGGGAACCAGATGTGTTAATCATTCCTGGAAGCAAACAAACTATCAAAGATTTAAAGATTTTAAATAAAAGTGGATTGAGCAATCAAATAAAAGAGTATGCCAAAAATGGGGGAAATGTTTTTGGCATATGTGGAGGATTACAAATGCTCGGCAAATCATTAGAAGACCCACATCAGCAGGAAAGTATTAATGAACCAAATAAATTTTTAAATATTGGAATAAACATTCTTCCTATAAAAACAACTTTTGGAGAAATAAAGCACACCTCGCAAAGGAAAGAAAGAGTTTCATGGCCAGATTCACAGCATGTAACAGGTTTTGAGATGCATTACGGGGAAAGTGATTTGATCAACAATAAAGATTCCTATATTATTTCTCTATTTAAAAACAGTAATTTAGGATGGGTAATTGAAAAAGAAGATAAAAGCTTTATTGGAGGAACTTATTTACATGGAATTTTTGAAAATGATGAATGGCGCAGGGAATGGATAAATAAAATCAGACAGAGCAAGGGATTAAAGAAAGTAACTGCTCACGAAGAAAAGAATCATGATAAAAGAGAGAAGTTATTAGATTTACTAACTGACGCATTCGAAGAAAATATAAATATGAACATACTAATTAAATAATTTAAATAATGAAAACTGTAAAAATAAATTGGCCTAATAAGAAATCAAGCAATTGCACTCCAGGCTCTGAATGGTTAAAAGCTGCATATGACGCAAATATCGAGATCCCTACTGGGTGCCTTGGAGGCAGCTGCGGTGCATGCGAAATAGAAGTAGATGGAGAAGTCATTCGTGCTTGCATCGCCTCAGTACCGGATAAAAAAGAACTTACTGTTGAATTCTTTAGTGATCCTTATTGGTGATAATAAGTAATAAAGTTATTTGATAATTAATAATATTTCTCTGCTCTTCGAATGGCATTTATAGACCCTTTATAGTCTCCGCTTTTATACTTTGATTCACTTATTAACTCCAATTTCTTTATAATTTCCTCTTTTCTTTTCTTACTTATTACTTTTTTATAATCTGCAATTAAATCGTATCTACTTTTTTTAATTTTTGAAACTTTAATTAATGTTTTATATTTAGGCTCTAAGTCTATTTTGACAAAAGTACCTAATAAAATATTTTTGTAATCTATTTTGATATTATTTTCCTGAGGGAATTTATCATATTCTAATAATCTTATCTTTTTTGCTTTCCTTTTATCATCTATAGCACCCTGATAATCGCCATTCTTATACCTAGAATTACTTCTACCACTAAATGAAATATCTTTAGACCTTATAGTTAAAATTTCCAATTCAGATTCTAAATTAATTGATTTTGAGAAGCAATCTATAGAAGAGATATAATCTCCCAAATAATCATTCAAAAAGCCACAAATAATATACGCTAATGCAATATCTTCATATTTTTTGTTACCAACAATGTTCTTTTCAATGTACTCAATAGCACCTTGATGATCATTTAAATCAATCAAATTAATTACTTCATTATAAAAAGATGAAGACTCATCAAAAGTTTTCATATAATTTGTACAGTTCCTCTTTAATCATAATGAAAAAAATTCAAGGAAAACAACCTTGACTTAAAAAGTTTCTAATCTTTGCTGAAGAGGCAGTCTGCATAAGCAGTCATTCTTAATGAGGACAGAAAAAAAGGATCTATTTTCGTACTAAACCCATAAAATCTAGTCATAGATTACATCCCATATAGTATGACTATACACTGAGTATCAAGGGAATTGGGATCAAGAGGCAGGTTGTAAAACAAATAAAAGCAATATTAAGAAATCAGTTTTAAAATCGAAAAAATATCAAAAAAACTTACATCAACTAATAATTTTTTTAAATGGAAGTGAGTACCTTAAACAAAGAAAACAAGACACCAAAAGAAGTGCAGAAAAGAGACAAAAGCCCTTCAAACTTTAATCAATCAACTTCCTCGCTATTTGTTTCTATTCAACATAAGTTATAACTGATCTATAGATCAGTTAAATAATCCCAACCACTCTTCAATGCACAACAATCTGAAAATATCAAATTGCCGTAAAGACAAATCGCCATTCATAAAATCAGATACATACTTAGATAAAACTTTTCTATTAGAATATTGTGCAAGTTTCGAATTTGTACCTTTAAGTTGAGAAAGTTTATCAAGGAATATCTCTTCGGTCTTCAACCAATCATCCAAAGGAATGGTTAGACCTATTTTCTTTCTATAAATAATGGATCTTGGTAGATACTTTAATGCTATAGTCTTAAGAATCTTTTTTGTCTCCGACTTAGTTACCTTATAATTTAGTGGGATTAATTTTGAAAGCGAAAATATAGCTTGATCAGCAAAAGGTGTCCTACATTCAACTGAACTTTGCATAGAAAGCATATCTTGTCTGTGCAATAAAGTTTGCAAATAATATCTTATATCGTAAGAATTAATCTTGTCTTGTATGCAGCCGTATTTCGATATGATTCTTGGGTTTAAAAACCTGTCTCCTTTAAAAAGATCTGGAAATGTATTTATCAAGTTAGTTGTATCACTATAGACACTGCTAAAACATATAGGGTCTCTTGAACGAGTATATGATTTAGCTGCTTTATATCTAGTGTATGGAATAATAAATTCTGGGATAATTTTAGCAAATAAACCTATTTTTTTTAATCTATCAGCCTCTCTATATCTACTATATCCCATAAAAGCTTCATCAGCTCCTTCACCAGTTATTGCAACTGGTGAATTTCGTCTCATGATCTCATAAAGTCTCATAATTGCTGGAGAACCTGAATGAACAATTGGACTATCTAATGCTTTAATTGTTCTTTCAAAGTAATTAGCAAATGTTTCAGAGGATATAGTCACTTCAGTATGTTCACATTGATATTTATCAACTACCAATTTTCTCGCCCAAGCCTCGTCCTGATGAGATCCTAATATTTCTAAGCCAAATGTCTTTTGTTTCTTTTGTGTAATCTTAGAAGCCAACGCAGTAATTAAGCTTGAATCAACACCTCCACTCAATTGGATAGAATAGCCTACATCACTTCTTAAATGTAATTCTATACTTTTGCATAACTCCTCTTCGACTAGATCTACAATTTCTTTTTCATTTAGGCTTTTTGGTAAATTTGTAAAAAAGGAATATTGATCTTTATTTAAAGATTTATGAGGTATTTTAGACAGTATAGATGTACCCAATTCATAAGAATATATACATCCCGGAATACATCTTTCTACATCTTTTAAGCCAGTCCGTTCATCACCAGGAGAGCCAAAAGTAACTAATTCAGGTAATACACTTTTATCCAAGCTATTAAAACCTAGTTCTCTAAATACACATGTTTCACTAGAAATAACCAAGTTACTATTTTTAAATGAGAAATATAATGGTTTAATACCCAGTGGATCTCTTCCGAAATAAATAATCCCTCTTTTCCTATCTAGAATCAAAAAAGCATACATACCTCTTAAATGGCTAATACTTAACTCTTTTTCTTTTCTCCAAAGATTAAGAAATACCTCAGTATCACTTTTGGTAGTGAAGGAGTATTCTTGACTCAATTCCTCCTTTAATTCTAAATAGTTGTAAATTTCTCCATTATTCATAATCAAATATCTGCCATCAATGTCTCTCATTGGCTGAGAAGCCCTATCATCTAAATCAATAATTGAAAGCCTAGAAAATACGAAGGTGCCTACATTATCTTGATAAATAGCTTGGTTATCAGGTCCACGATGATACAGCAATGATTTGATTCTATTAAGTGAATCTTTATTGTCATGATCAATGGATCTATTACTAAAGAAAAAGCCACACAATGGATTAAACCCCTTAAATCGATATACTGCTATTCAGTAATAATGCTATTCAGTAATAATGCTATCCAGCAGTGATTCTATTTACCATTTATCTGAATGAAATATTTGTTTTAGATTATTTGCTTCTTCTAGGGTGCCAGACCCACAAATTTATTTTCACCATAATTAACTTTGAATCAACAAAAAGGATTGAAGATAACTATTGAAGTCCTAAAGGATGAGGGAAAGTAATTTTCTAAAGAGCTTGGATATTATTGCCTTCCCAAACCCAAGTTGATATTGTTGCCCACTCGCCTAACCCATCCATTAATTCCCAGCACGACTGCTTCTTAAAATGGACTTGGATTAAAAAGCAGCAGAAATATGCGATTAATGATCTCCTAGAATATTAATTCTTGAATATGAGGTTCTTTATTTGAAACAAGGTTTTTATGAGGATTTAAATTGCTTCTTAAGTTCTAATTTTAAAAATAATTATTATTTTACCCAGATTTGCATCGCAGCAAGAAATGAACGTAATCCTCTAGGTGAGACTTGAAATTAGATCCATAACAACCTCTCAAAAGTTTTTAGCGGTTTCTCATAGTAGACAATGGAATCAATATTTCTTGAGTCAATCTTTTAGATTTAAGACAGTATAGAATTGTATTTAATAGAAATCCGGAATGATTGTTTTTCCATGAGAATATCTCTTCTTGAACTGCTGCTTCTATTTAGCTATTTCGAATTAGCTACGAAAAACTATTTCTCTAAAAGTATAAAATAATACTATATATATAGTATTTTCTTTAATTCTATATAAGACATAGTAATGCTAGATCATAAAATGACTTTAACTATCTATACAATTAAGTTAAATTTAAAAGTTTATATAATAAGAAGTAATTACTTTATAGTATGCCAGAAGCATATATATCGATTCAACAAATATATTGATTCAAAATATATCAGATTTAGTATATAAAAAGGGGTGCAAGCCTTATTTAATTTTTAATAATAAATTCAGAGGAGAAACTATTATTTATAGTTAATATAAATTTTACAAAAGACTATATGATACTTTTTATAAGCTGCTTTAGATGCTCTACAAATAAAATTGGAGCAGATTTTGAAATAGTATATTTTATATAGTTCTTCTGCGCATTGACTGCTATTGATGTACGAATTTTATCATCATTGATTATGGAGGCCAATTTTGATTTGAAATCAGTAAGATCCCATTTGTAATCTATGTAAGTCTGTTCTTTTTTAAAAAATGGTGGCCAAGTTTGCATATGATCCATTGATGGTTTGAACAACATTGCACCGGTAATGAAAACCTCATAATCCTTGAGAGTTATCTCTCCTAATCCAAATGGAGATATTACTACTTTTGAGGTTTCCAACTCATGAAAATACTGATATCTATTAACTTTATTTGTATTAAAGTTTAAACCTAGTATTCTTGAAACTTCCTCCCGATTCCACGCTACACTTTTTTGTATATAGTTAACACCATATCTACAACTAAAAGAATTATCACGTTGGGAAAGTGGATTTTTAAAATTACTATTAAAGCGTAATAGTCTTGTCAATTTAAGCCGGTCTAATAACTTGGCTGAAATAGGACCTAGTAAAGAATAATTTGCTAAACCAGAATTCCATCCTAAACGAAGCTTCCCTAGATCGGCTTCATTGGTAATGGGAACAGACCAAGATGGCTCGGGATCTAGGGCCACCCCTTTTTTGAAAGCAAATTCTCCATAAATTCGGCCCTTTGAATATATAGGTCTTAAATACTCTTGTTTATTTACAAGTAATTGGTTCTTAACCCATGCAGTTACATATGGAAGTGGGTATGTATTATCCATACCAGTACTATCTGTGGTATCAAAGTAAATTACAGAGTCAACATTTCTGGAAAATTGCTCAAATATTTTTTCGGTCTCTTCTCTAAAATCTTTCCATCTACTAGCAAAATACTTACTGTCTACACACAGAATATCGCAATCAAATAACTCTGGAGAAAGGTGGTTTTCAAAACAAACTTCTATTCCTGACTGCTTTAAATAGGATTTCCAAACTATAAAGGGAAATAGAAAAGCAATACCATTAGGTGTTTTAAAGCCTGGCGTTAAAATATTTAGTTTCATATAAAGATTATCAAGGAATATTCATTTAACACGCTAATCAATATTCTATTGTAGTGATATTTCAATCAACAAGCATATGCCTCGTATTAGTAATTTCTTGAAATTGATTAAGAGCAGAGGCCTGCAAGAGACATTAGTTGCATCATTCAACCATGCCTTAGCTTCAGGCAATAGAGTTATTGGAAATAAATACCTTAAGAAGAAGATATACAATTATGAAATGTTTCTAGATTTATATGATAGAGGCATATCAAGAGCTCTAATTCTTTTTGGAAATAGAGAGTTAGAACATAAATATATATTAGAAAAGGTGCTTAGAGAAGGAATGAATGTACTAGATATTGGAGCTAATATTGGTTACTATGCCTTAATGGAATTAAAATTAATAGGAGATTCTGGGAGATTGATTGCAGTAGAGCCCTCCTCATCAAACATTGCTCTACTGAAAAGAAATCTTGAATTAAATAATTATAACAAAATCGAAATACACGAAGCGGCAATATCAGATGAAGACTCAATAAAAGAGTTCCATCTGTCTCATATGTCTAACTTAAACACTTTCCATGCAACTGGCAGTGGCAAACAATTTTTATCTGGAGAGACCGTAAATGTTAAAACAATGACTGTAGAGACAGTCCTTAGTGGAAGAAATATAAATTTAATAAGAATGGATGTAGAAGGTCATGAAGTAGAAATATTAAATGGGCTTGTACGTTCATTTAATAATATAAAAACAAAGCCTATGATTATTTTCGAAACACATCTATCTAGGTATGGAGAAGAACATGACTTTAGGAAGACTCTAAGTGATCTTTTTAAATTGGGTTACAGAAATAAGTATGTAGGATCATCATCACAAGAAGGTACAAATCGTATCAAATCTTTTGGATACTCTCCCCTAAAAGAAATTAATAGTGATGGCGACAAAAGATGCATATTTCAAAATTTAAATAACGAGGATATTATCGAATTAGCTTGTAATAAAGGTGGCATAAGGACAATACTCTTGTGCCATGAGAATTGAAGTTTTAAATTGATTTTAAATTCAACAAAAGTATTATTTCTAATATTTTCTAATGAGTAAAGAGAAAAGACTTTTAATAATTTCTGGTAGTAATAAGCAAGGTGGTGCAGAAAGACAACTATCCAAACTTTTAGGAAGCGTAATTGAATATAAAGTAAGTATGATCTGCTTTTCTAGATATGAGGAGATTGGAGAATTTAGCAATCTAAAAAATCTCAATAAGTTTGAGTACTATACAGTTAACATTCGTAATCCTTGTACTATTTATAAGTCTTTAAAGTACTCAATAGCTTTAATAGACAACCAGATTAAAAGTACTGTAATTGTCGGTTGGCTTGGTAAGGGCAATTTATACGCACTACTACTAGGAGTATTAAGGCCATTTAAAACTAAATTATTTTGTTGCCACAGATCGCTCTTCTCACTGAGACAATCTATAGTTAGTAGAGTTTTACTTATTTTTACATTAATAATATACTTTATATATCCAAAAAGAATACACCACGTCACAAACTCAAGTGCAATAGCCTCTTCAATAATAACTAAATTTTTACTAAGGTCTAAAACTATAGTTATTCCAAATTGTTATGAAAACAAAAACACCCAAACTAGTAAGAAAGAGAAAAGAAATGAATTTCAAGAACACAATTCACTAAAGCTAATTATTGTGGCAAGGTTTAGTAAGGAAAAAGGATATGAGACTTTGTTTAAATGTCTTAATGAAGTAAAGATTCCATTTAAATTAAGATGTATTGGTACAGGGTGTTGCATGTCTAACCCAGACTTCAAAAGGTTGTGTGATCAATATAGTATTGATCCAATTGCTAAAGAAACTGTATCGGAAATACTAGAAGAGTATCGAAAATCAGACTTTCTCATTTTGCCATCATACTCTGAAGCATTCCCAAATGTTATTGTTGAATCACTATTAGCAGGGACCCCAGTAATATCAACTCCTACTGGACCATTCCTAGATTTACTCCGACCTTATGGGTTAGTAGCAAAGTCTTTTAGCTACAAAGATATCAAAGTAGTAATATCAAGAGCTGCAAAAATAAGAAGCAGTCAAGAGGTATATTTGGAAGTGAGCAATGAACTGTCTAAGAGAATAAATGACTATATCTTAACTCCTTCTGAAGCTGCAAAAAAATATGAGTTACTTTTTAACAAGCAAACTTAAAAGATATTTATGTATAAGAAGCTATATTTAGAATCATTTATAATTAATTACTATAATTTGAATCTAGAGAATAAAAAGTGTTATGATTTTTGTATAAATAGCCAACCATGAAAGTCAATAAATTTGGGAGTTATGAGATATTATGTTTTTTGTGGTCTCAAATAGATAAAAAAAGCAAAAGACAATTTATTTATCTATTTCCATTAATTACACTCGGATCGCTAGCAGAATCAATATCTATAAGTGCGATTGTACCTTTTCTAATTAAGTTATTTGTGAGTGAAAATAATGCGTCAAAAATTGCACTACCGAGTTTTATGAATCAAGTATTGATGTTAAGCACAAATCAAATTCTTTACATGGTTATTGTTATCGTAATCCTCGCATTACTAATTAGACTTCTATCTATATACAAATATGGGCGTTGGGCTGCCTTTGTTGGATCAAGTATTGCTGTTAAAGCCTTTGCTAAATTTGCAAAGACAGATTATATGAAATACAACAATTATAGTGAGAGTGAAACTGTAAATATTCTTGAAAGTTCTACTAATCAAGCCTCCTCAAATATATACCTTTTTGTAACTTTACTGATATCTCTAATGACTTCATCGGGACTAATATTAACAGGTTTAATTTTAAACCCAGGACTGTTAACACTCATATTTATTACATTAGGTATTAGTTATTTAATAATATTAAAATGTTCTAGCAATTATATAAGGAGATTTGGAAAACAAAAACATCGATTCCTTGAAAAGTGTAGAAAATATAATAATGATTCATATCGATCTTTTAAGAGTATAAAACTTGAAGCAGTAGAAGATAGTTTGATAAGTTTATATAGAGAAGTTGATATAGGAAGAAGACTTACAGGACATTTAGTGAAGCTTTTTGGAATATATCCCAAAATTCTTCTTGAGTCGTTGGCTATCTTATTGCTGACTATTACAGTAACAATTAGTGTTAATAATTTAGAAGGAAATAGCAAAACTAGTATCGACTTTTTAATGATTACAGTTATTTTTTCAAGACTCTTACCACTATTTCAAGCAATTTATTCGAACATTAGTTCAATAAGAGCATCTAGTTACTCGATACTTCAGCTAAGAGATTATATGAAGCTAAATACAGTTCAAAAAAATCCTACTAGATATGTAGTAAATTCAGATTTGACAAATTTTTCTTATTTGAAAGCTACTGGTATTTCTCACCAATATGCAAATGGTAAGGAAATTCTTTCGAATATTTCACTTGATGCCTCCAAGGGGGAGTGGATAGGGATAAAAGGTAGAAGTGGCGCTGGCAAGTCGACATTACTTGACATAATAATGGGGCTAGTAATACCAAATAAAGGCAATGTTTTTGTTAATGGAATAGACATCTATGCTACAGGCTCATATATAAACTGGAGAGACTCAATTTCCCATTGCTCGCAACAACCATTTGTGATTGATATTGATATTATTAGCAATATAATCTCCGTATTTAGCAATTCCAAGCCAGATATTAGAAGACTAGAAGAAGTGTGGTATTGCTCCTTACTAGATGAATTTCTCTCTCTACGTGAATGTCTAGAAATATACAAACAACCAAGGCAATATTTAGATGAAGCCAGACTAATGCCGATGAGTGGGGGGCAGAAGCAAAGAGTATCAATAGCCAAAACTCTCTATAGAAAATCAGATGTATTAATGTTAGACGAATGTACTAGTTCTCTAGATCTAGAATTAGAGAAAAAAGTATTATCACGCATCAAAGAAATTTACTTTGATAAAACTGTTTTTATGATTTCACATAATACAGAAACATTTAATTACTGTGATAAAGTTTTAGAATTGAGAAAGAATTAGAAATGATTTAAGTTACTTTATTTTATTATATATATTATTTTTTTTAAAGCTTATTTATTATCAAATTATTTCTTTATTCCGTAAATTGAAATCAATCTACTTCCTAAAAGGTTATCATGTATATATTCTGGCGTAATAAAATCAAAAAGATTATCAGGATCACCATATCCATGATAAGGAAACTCACCAGACATATAACTCTTAATATTATCTATTTCAGAGATCACTGTCTCAAAATGTAGAACATTTAATCCTATCTTACTCATCAATAGATCTAGAGATCCTTTGTGAAAATAATGTGGATGTTTCCAATTAAAGCAGGGAGACATTTCTCTTGTTAATCTAGTAGCTAATGATCTTAAATTTGGCACAAGTATAAATACTAGTCCATCAGGTTTAAGTAATTTTTTTAGATTTAAAAGAAAAGATTTAGGGTTATAGATATGTTCTAATACACTCCACATTGTAATTAAATCGTATTCAGCACCGATTACTGAGGGGTCTAAATTTTCAAAAGTACTGGAGATATAACTTATTCCAATGCCATGCTTATATTCTGATTGGTAATTGGTATTAGCATCAATACCGACACATTCTGAATAGCTTCTTTTATTCGCTTCTTGGAGGAATACACCTGCTCCACAACCTATATCCAATACCTTCTTTTTTTCATGTGGATTAATTAAATCAATTAGATCTAGACCGTAATTATATTTTAAACGATCAATATTCTTCTGCAGATCAACAGTATATATCTCTGATGTAGTTTTATCATCAGAATATAGATTAGCGGCTACTTCTCTTTTAATGACAGGATCTTGGTAAACATGAAGACAATTTTGACATCTAACATAATTCAATCCCAATCTCTCTACATATTGTTCTTTTTCGCTGCGGTCACATACAGGACAGAGCTGTTGAGCTTGCCAATCGGATTGAGAAATCTTTTTAAACCTATTGGTATTTGTATCTTCAATTATTTGAGAATGTTCTCGTATCAAAAAGCCACTTGAAGGTTTTCCTTTTCCACTTCTATTTGTTTTGGAGTTAAAAGCTTTTGCCCCCATTTGGATTTGACCATCAAATTCATTTATTCTTTTATACCTATCATCTAAATGTCGGTTGATATTCATAATACTACTTGTATTAGAAATAAAGAATAACATATATTCTATAACTTCTTTTACAGAATTTAATTTCCTTATTTATTTAAGGTGGCAAGCACAAAGTCTAAATCTATTTTATTAAAAACTCTTATAGTTGAAAACTCATTTTTAGAAGAGGCTATCTCTCTCTCGTTAGAGAATAATGCTTGGCTACTGAATATCTTAAAGAGAAAAAATAATAAAGCAAACAGAATGTATTCGCAATTTTATTTCATAAATATAATTGGTTGATCTTAACCTAAAATATTATGTTTAAAGATCATGTGATTTATGTGATTTAATTAAGTCTCTAATATTTATTATTTATTAATAAAAATAACTGTAATTTTGTTTAAGCTAATAAAACTATATTTTCCCTTATTGACTGATAATTTACTATCTTATTGATTTCTAAAAAGATAATGTAGATCTAAATAGACAACATGAGAAAGTTATGAATGGTGTATAATTAATTTTATATATTTAAACCTGCGATACATCTTAAGTCTTAAGTGTAAGATCAGAAGATAAGTTATCTAAAGTCACTATTTGAAATTGCTTATATGTTTGATTTGGAATAGAATTTACATAGACATAATGTTAATATTTGTTCATTCTTAATTCTTATAATAATTGATACTTTTTTCATTTTATGGAAGTAGATTTGGATTAATATCAGTTAAAGCTTCTATAAGTTCAATATCAGATTGAGTATGAATATCAACATCAGGAACGGTTTCAGGTATTTCTATCCATTCGCATTTTCCACCAAATCGTTTTCCATTAGCCCAGAAATTAGGATTAGTGATGAGGCCATAACCTGTGCATTCAAGTAAAAGCCGATTATGAGCCTCTTGCCTGGGTGAATAATCCTGCATCCAATCAAATATTGGCTTTTCAGAAATTTCAGGCGTTAGAGACCAGTAGTGCCTATGAGTTGGCCTGCCATGAAAAATAGAATCAATCGAGGAGGATGATTCAAGATATCTGTCTAACAATCTCAGAATAGTGCCTTTTGGTCTTAATGGTTCACAAGCACTGAGGTATAAAACTAGATCGTAGTTAGAATCTAAATTTAATTCGTCATTTGCATGTTTGAGAACAATTTCTGTGCTAGCAGAGTCATCACTATACTTCTGAGGCCTTGACAATGGCTTTGCTCCATAATTCGAAGCTTCATCAAGAATCCTTTGACTGTCTGAAGATACAAAGATATCTGTGCTTACTTCCATTGCTGATCTAATGCTATAAGCTATTAATGGTATTCCTTTTAATGGGTAAATATTTTTTAATTTGAGTGATTTGGATCCACTTCTTGCTGGTATTAAAGTAGCTATATTCACCTTGAACTAAATTCAGTATATTTATTATAATTGCCAATTGAACCTAATCATCTGAGAAGAGCTCCTATCAACCATTGGAAAGAATATTTTTTAATTGAATACTAAAAGATAGGAGCGTATATTAAGTAAATTTTGAAAGATCAAAAAAATATTACGATTACAGCCCTATTATTAATATTGCACTAATTAATAAATTCAATTTTACCTGCAAAATGTTTAAACAAGGAACTTAAGAGTAAAAAGAAAGAATTCTCAAAGGAAGTAATATTAACAATTTTCGATAAACCTAATAATTTCTTAGAATTGATATAAGTAATAAAGATCAAGATTTATTCTTCAGATTCTAAGAGAATTATAAATCTACCCAAAGTCAAAAGGGCAAAAAGAAACTGAGCACCTTTTGCCTTTCCGTTTATTGTTTCTTTAAAAACAAGATTAACCCTATCCCAGTCCAAGCAATGTAGATTTTTGCGGACACTAGAATGACTGAAAGTTTCCTTAATCAGTTTTTGCAAATGTAGTGACTGTCGAAGAAAATTATTCTGATCAGGGAAAGTCCTATCAGTTGAGACAGGACATCTTAATGAATTAATATTAGTAATTGAACGAATAACCTTTTTGGATAACTGTTTAAATGTCTTTAACAAAAAGTGATCTGATGCAGGAAAGCCATAATTAGAAGTAGGTATACTGCCTAAGATAGATTGCTTCAATAAAAGTCTTGGTAAGGCGGCATTTAAACGATATTTAATTGGAAGCGATAAAAAAAAGTTAAAAAGCTGATTATTGAAAGAAGGGATTCTTATATGACACAAAAGATTCATAGAATCTATATTTGGACGAGAGTAATGTCTTCCAAGTGTGTCAATTGTAAGCAAATCCCATTTCTCTTCATTTGAAAGATTAGCATCTTTATACCTTTCAGTAATGCAGTTGATTCGTCTAAGAAGTTTATCAAGAATTTCATTCCTAAATTTAGGCTTAATCAAAGTATTAATGTCTACACCTTTGACTCTATAAGGAACATTGTTTACAAAATCAACAGCAAATGGGAGGTTGGATTGTCTCAACACTTTTATAAAAAGAGGCTTGTTAAATAAAACAAACCATTTTGATGGTAAATATGAACCTTGAAAAAAATAGTCAAGACCATGGCCATTTAGAGCTAAAGCCCTTTCCCCTACAATATCCTTGCTAAAGCCAATAAAGAAACTATCAATAAAACTATGAAAGCCTGATGTTATTTTTATGGTCTCGTCAAAATAATATATAAGGTGGTCTTGGGGCAACTGACAAAAGATAAAATCATTATTAGTACTGAATGCGCAACGCCTAGCTATTTCCACTTCTAAGTTGTCAGAATAAGAAGCTGTTAGGCATTTAATATTCTTATCAGCGACAGAAAGAACTGAGCGACTATCGTGACCACCAGATAAGAACAAAAAGTTATTTTTGAATTTTTTATCGTTTGTCAATATTGATGTGCTTTGACGTAATAAGTGAAAGTATCGATTGAAAACCTTCTTAATAGATCCATATTTTTTCTTATAGAAAGAAGGATTCCAATATCTATTAACTGATATTTTATTAGTCTTAAAAGTTAAGACACTTGCAGGTGTAAGGAACTTTGATTCCTTGTCATACGTTTCTGTCCCAAAGACTCTATTTAAACGTAAAAACTCGTACATGAGCTCAGGCTTCCATTCAAAGGAATTAAGTCTCTTTAACTTTTTTGCTAAAAAATAATAAGAACTAGAACAGATCAGCTTATTATCTACAAACGCATAAAATATATTTATAGAATTAAACCTATCTGTAATGACATCGACTTTGCTGGATTTTTTATTTAGAGTAATTGCTAAGAATTGGCCATCGATAAGAGAGATATCATCAAGGCAAGATCTGCTATTTATGACATGAATAGCAGAGAGATGATCAATTTTATCCTCTATAATAGGTGATCCCCAAATAACAGAATAGAAGAAAGGGTCCTCATGAACCACTGGATTGTGATGGCAATAAGTTGCTAAGCCATTCTTTATATCAAGGATAAATGGTGATTCACGACATTGATCAGAGACTTCAAAATAAATTAGCTGGTCTTCAAGTGAGAAAGGTTTTTTATCATTTATATTTAATTGATACTTGGTAATTTTATTTTTCATGGTGATTTCAGGAATGAAGTCACTAATATATCTGAGGGAAATCTGGTAATATCAACCATATCTTAATTCTAACTGTAAAAATATTAATAGTCAAAATTTCATATATTAAGATTAAAAAAGTTTTAAATACTTCACGAGTTAAAAATATATATAATTATACTATAGCATAAAAGAATAGGATAGATATCATATTATAATTTAAGGATAAGAACTCTATATGTAATAGAAAATATAAAAATAATTATAATTAGGAATTATTTAATTTCTTTATTTAAACTAATTAGTTAAAGCTTTATATAGTCCAATTGAAGTAAATATGTTTAGGAAAGGTGATGATATTTCTGAAAGTACTTCAGAGGAAGTATCAAGTAAACCTCTACCTACGTAAATAATATCTCCATTACGGAGGTATGGATTTTTATAAGAACCACGAACTGAACTCTTCCGAAACCTGAAGTTTCTTCTGTCTATTGTTCCATCTTTTTTATATCTAATAAAGTTTATAGGACCACTTACAATTTTCTTCCCTCCAGCAAGATCCATCGCATCATTTAATGTAGAAAAACCATTGACTTTAATATTACCTGCTTTATTAACTCTTCCTGCAATCATAACGTTAATATATTTTGGATTGATATTTGATTGCATCGCTTGGCTAATCTGAGATGCGATAGGAGTTGAAGTTTTTGATATAAATATTTTATCTCCATCGAACACTCTAATATTATCTGATGTGTCCTCCAATTTAAGTGTATTAGTTAAATCAACCATAATCTTAATCTTGCGATTATTATTTGTAAATCGTCCTAATCTCGTGATCTCTACACTTCTCAAGTCAGTTCTCATTGTTACACCACCAGCACTTCTAAGGACATCTATAACAGAAGGGAATAATTGATTTGTATTGTATACAGAACTTTGATTAAAGTTATCCGAATTGTCTACTAAATCTTCTATTACTTTTTTTGAAGGTAAAGATGATCCACTCAAAGTGTATAGGCCAGGGGAATCAATTTCTCCATCTATATAAACATTAACTGGTCGATATCTGGTCATCCTAATTTCTGCATCAGGTTCATTGACATATGTAGCGTACTCTTTATTAAAAACGTCAGTAAGTTCTCCAATAGTTAGGCCACTTATAAAGATACGTTTTAGTCTTGGAAATGAAGATAAACCTTGCCCATCTATACAATACGTGTTGTTTATTTCTTTAGCTCTGGGTGCAATCTCCAATAGAAAGCAATCACCTGGGCCTAATATATAAAAGCTATTATCAGGTATTTTCCTTATGTAGTCTGATAATTTTTGTGAAGATGAGCTAATATTTTGAGTTGGAAGATCTTCGACTTGTTGAGAAATTAATCTACCTTTTTGTAGTAATTCTGTTGACTTATTAGGTGTTTTAAGTGTAGTTCTTAACTTATAAGGAATTTTAGGCGAATCAAGTTCTTTTAAATGCAATTTGTTTTGATCAGCTGCCAAGATATGACTATTTTTATTAGATATACTTGGTAAAAACAAATAATTGAATAATAGAAAAGAAACACCTAGTAATTTATATTTTAAAAAATTCATTTTTATACCCTAAAAGTTAAATCCTAAAGTTAGAGAATTTGCTTCTTGATAACTCATAGAATCCATTTTTTGAGTTGCAGTCACTTAATACTAATAATCCTACTACAGAATTATTTTGATGTAAAAGCTTATTATTTATAGAATAAAGATCTGACTTAGTTGTAACTCCTATTCCGGCAACTAATATAATGTGTTCAGATTGAATAGCTTCAAGTAAATTGTTAGTAGAAATTAGTCTCTCAATATGAAATATTTCCTTTACGTCCTTATTAAGTTGATTAATGTCTGTATCTTTGAACTCACCAATGTAGATTAATGAAAGACTTTGATCTAAATTTCCTTGATCTAGATTTTTTAGAAGACCACTTTTTAATAGCGAAAGTGAGTCCTTCCATGCGGTTTTATTATATAGAGATAACTTTTCCAGCAAAGGGAAGTCGGTTAATGAATCAAAATCATGTATTGAATAAATGATATTTTTACTTTTTTCAGACAAGATAGCGAGAGCTGAAGCTCCAGATATACCCAAGAGAATTCCAATTAAAACCATTCTTTTCCTTCTTGGGGCTACGGGATATGGAAGCAAGGTAGGTTTAGTAATAAGCTGCCAAGGATCTTGAATCTTAGATTTTTCTAATAAAAGATCTCTATATTGATTTTCAAGAACAGTATAAGTATTCCTATCTTTAACAAATTCACTTAATAATTGTCGATATTTGATTATTACCTCTTTTGGTCTGAAAGATTGATTGAACTCATCTTGAGCTTTTCCTTTCTTAGCTTGCATAAGACCAATAGCTTGTCTCTTCATTAACTTGATATAAAATTTCTTCTCTCTTTGTAGATCTTTAATAGTTTTATCTTTGGGAGTATAGATAACACTATATTTAGCTATTTCAGATTGAATTGCTCTTAGTTTCTCTGTTAAAGTGCTTAATTCTGGTATTGTTGAGATTATATATTCAAAATCATCAGAATCTTCACTAATCAATGATATCTGAGCTAATTTTAGTTCGATGTCATTGATTGTTTTTTTCGACTGTATTCGAATCTGTTCAGTATTTATAGTATTAAGGTTATCAATTGCGGCCGTTGGAACATCAAGGTAATATAGTTGATTTTCTAAACCAAATTCCTGCGCTTTCTTAAATGATTTAGCGCTTTTATCTTTATAAATTGGTATTTGCTCTTGAAAATAGGTGAGGCCTAACTCTATTGCTCTTTTTCTTCTTCTTCCAGAATATTCTTGATATGCCTTAGAAACTTTATTTAATACGGGGATTATTAATTCTTTATCGCTGTCTTGATATTTAACAGTTAATACAGATGTCCCTTCTTTCATGGAAACCTGTATTGAATCTTTCCAGTCGCTGAATCTTACTTTTTCTATTGATTTATTTTGTTTTGCCTTCTCTCCTTTAATGAAATTAAAAATATCCATTAAAACAGCAGGACTCTTTAGGATTTCCACATCCGTTTTTAATTTCCCTGGCATTCTTGAAATTCCCCAATTACCTAGTTCAGCATTCATTTCTTTAGGAGCATCATCTCGTAAAGAAAGGACTATTTGAAATTCTCCTTGCCATGTCCTGCCCGTTGACAATGCAACATAAGCACTCATAAATGCACTGATCAAGCCAAATAAAGAAATAAATTTTACGTTTTTTCTAATAGCGTTGACTACAACATCAAGGTCAATTTCTTCAAGGATGGTAGATCTTCTTATGGAGAAAGATTTATCTTCCTGCTTACTACGCATCCCTTACAATTGTGCATTCTTGTTGAATTGATTTTAAACCTATCAGCAGATTATTTCAAGAAGATTTAATTAGCTCATGGTTTAAGCAAGAAGAACGAATTTTTATATAAGCCCATTAATATTAATTGTTTCTTAATTAGGCATAGAAAAAGAAATCATATAAATAATAATACAAAGATAATAGTATTAACTTTCAGTTAAATAATTCTGATTTATAGCTTAGATCTATTGTGGTCTGTAAGGATGCGATCGCATTATAAATTTCGAACTCATCTATATAAAGAGTTCCTTGATTAAGAAACTTCGCTTTTAAATATCTTATGTTTGGAGATTTATTGATCTCATCAAGAATTTCTGGATATAATAAATTTGACTTTAGTGATATGCAAACAACTGGTATATTATTTAATATAGCATGCTTAAAACAACTAGTCTGAGGATTATCAATAACGTAAATAAAATGGTTTGGCAAGTCTTCAACACAAGCAGATAGTGTCTCTATATGAAATTCCTGCAAAATAATGTCAGGAACTTTCCATAATGATTCGGGATGCTCTCTTAAATAGACTTGATAATCATCTATCTTGATTAGTTTTCTAATTATATTTATTTGCCATTGTATATAATTAGCAGGCGGGTCGAGAGGCGGAGAATGAGGCTTGTCTGAAATAAGACTTGAAATATAGAGTATCTTATTGAGAGACTTATAGGGCTTTAATTTACTATTTTGATTTAACTTATAAGAACTAATAATTTTAGGTTTGATAAAGTTAAGAGGCCTAAATCTGCTATCTATTAATTTAATTAAAGACGTTTTATGTAGTTTACTATGTGTAATATACTGATTAGCTAGATCGAGCTCATTGTTTACTGCTGTTTTACAGCCAATCCATGATATTCCTATACCATGATCCAATGAAATAACGGTAGATTTACGTTCTATTTGTACAAGAGCTAGAATTCTATTGAATGGGCTATGTAGTGTTGGTAGATAGATTTCCTCAGCTGAACATGGCAATAACTTCCTACATGTTTTTAAACGTTCAATAGTAGCTAATATTGAATAATAGATTCGTTGAGAAAAAAGTAAACTAAGCTCAGATGATAATGATTGATGTTGGTCTTTTGAAAAAAAAGAAAGAATAACATCAATTATCTGACTACTTAAATTTAAAGCTGCTTGATTAGTCTTATATCTTGTAATTTTTCCTATAAAAAAGTACGTAACAGAGCTCCTATAAACATTTTCGATATCCTTATTCTCCCAGCAGCAATTATGTATATCATAATAAGCAGTATCAAAAGCAATCTTCTTTATAGGCTTAGAAATAATGGAATTAGCTAAAAAGATTTTCTGCTTCTTAGTCGCAAAATAAAGAACTCTATATAAACCCTTAGCCTTTTCGTATAGGTAGTTTGGATTTGAACTATTAACTACTCTGTCGATAACTAATTCGCATTTAGTAAATTTATCAACAGTTGTATTACTAAATAGTACAATATCGAGAATCAAAGATGGCAATAAAGCGATAATAGACTTACATTCATCGGATTTAATATCTAGAGTTTTTATCTTTTTAACAAGAGCCTCTTGCACCTCTTCAATTTGGATACTGTTCATATAGGAATTTATATGAGTTTTTAAAGGTTATATTAACATTTTTCATGCTCTATTCTACAAAAATAAAATTTAAATAATATAATTATAATTAGTTTTAACATTTTAAAGTTATTTAAAAGTAAGAATTATTAATTGATTGTTTAGATAGTTCTATCTATATTTTATTCTGGAAGTGGCTTGATAAATCGTAAGTACATAATTATTTTATAAGGTTTTAATTAGGACTGATATCATAAGAAATCCATACTTTAGTTATTCTTGCAATAAAACACAAAGATAAATCCTTATGAATTTAGCTATGAAAAAAGATTAACATACTTACTCTATCAGTTTAATATCACATCGTTTTTGATTATATCTCTTAAGAAAAAAATAATTTCTTCTTTCAGAAAAGGATTTATCAATTAATTTAGATTTTATATTGGTAAACTATTAATACAAAATGCTAATCAATTGAGATTAATCTTGTAAAAAGAATTGATAATTAGACTAGTAGATTTACATTTTTTATTAACTTAATTTCATGTATTAAATTCTTTATATTCATATCAAGTATATGAGAGATTTCAAAGATTGATTTTTTTCCATCGCAATATGCAATCAAGTTCATTCTGGATTTTGCAGGATGAGTTTTGCGAGCAATTGAAAGATTTGGATAAAGATTTCTTTTACCTAATTGTGGTTCACATTTGATTTTAATCTTTGGATATAGTTCTGTTTCAACGGCATCTATTATGGATTTCATCACGTCAAATGATCCTTCAAGTCCTTCTTGGCTGACAACATTTAAATTATCCGCATTTGTATGGTATTCAGGATATTCTTCAAATTTACTTCTACAGAAAGTACATACAGGCAACCTAATACCTGGTGAACAGTATTGCCTTTCATCAGATCCTCTATTTAAAAATGAATAAGCCTTAACATTCTTTAGTCCTATTAGAGCAGCGCTTATGGCTACGTCTGCTAAGGTGTCGTTAAAAGGTGTGTTTATGTATGAATATGCTCTATTATCACCTACACAACTAAGATTAAATCCAAGGATAATATGTTTTTTTAAATGATTTTGATATTTTGAAAGATAAGCGATAGAGCCTATTGTTTCAGGTTGCATTATAAAACGATAACTATATTTAGTTTGATCGTAATTACTTTTTATATAATCAAATAATGCGTTCAAAAGTACAGGACCACTTAATTCATTGTTAGCCATTGATGGGTGACAAATATAAGAGCTAAATAAGATTTCCTTTCGAGATTTACCTCGTATCAATGCGTGACTTAATTCAAGAGTTCCTGGATTTAAACTGGAATCAATAAAAACTTTATATTTGCCTTTCTTCATTGACTCTTTAACAGATTCCGGCATGCAAAAACCCCAATCTTTCTTATAATATGAAGTTACATATGGAACCCAATTAGGTTTACTTTTTAATGTATATATCTTCTTAGACAAATCATGCAAGTCCATCTCAATTTGAACAGGTTCAGAATAGCCAACAAGATGTAGGTTGTCCTTATGGAATTCTGCAAACCTTTCTCCAGTTTCTATATGCTCTAAGTATGCATTCTTAACATTCCATTCATTTGGAATCTCCCAATCAAATACCTTTTGACCAGTCTTAAATTTAAGCCTACGATATTCAGGATGAAATCCTTCAAAATATTTTAGAGTCTCTCTAGCTCCTTCCCCCGTTAATGATCGGCATATAGGAAATAGTTCCTTAATATGGTCAATCATTTTTATGTTGTTAAATTTCACAATCTATATAAAATTATTTTTTTATAATTATACATTAAATAAAATGATTGATTCCCTATTTAATGATAAAATTAAAAAAAAAAAGGTTAAAGAGGTTCCTAAATCTTATAAAAATAAATGTTTAAATCATTTTTGCTAATTATTTGGAATTTCTATTAGCATAAAATTTCAATACTTCGCTATTTATTAAGGGAAAATTTGAACTAGAAATTTGCTCTATGATAAAAAGATTATTATTTTTAAAAAGTAGCGAAAAAAAGCAAATATCATTATCTTTTTTAGCAGAGGTGAATGTATATATAATAATTAATATTCTTACATTAATAACTCAAAGAGAAAATTATCTTACGATTAGTTCACTCTTAATCTATATCATCCTCTGAAAGAAGTTGATCTTCTAAAATATCTCTTGCAGCTTTTCTTCCAAGAATATTTTTGATCAATGTTGGAGATATACCTGTTCCAGGACGTTTACATGAAAGATTCATTTCAGTAAAGATAGATCCTGCTTTTATTGCCTCTGTTGTAACTATACTTCTCCTTGCATATAATTTTGCTCTTTCCTCACTACTCGTACACTTTTTATCTTTTAAGCCAAGAAGAGTTTCTGATAATTTTAAATACTCTATGATTTTCTTGACATCTTGAGGATCAACAGAAAGCCAATGGTCAGCACTCTTTCCAAGACTTTTATCAATTGTAAAATGCTTCTCAATGACATTTGCTCCTAATGCATGAGCGAAAGCAGGTGTCAATAAATTCATAGTATGGTCTGATAAACCAATTACATAGTCTGGAAATTCTTCTTTCAAATCATGAATCATCCTTAGATTAATTTCATTATCTGCAGTTGGATATTTAAGGTTGCAATGCATAATTACTATTTTATTAGTTCCCTTTCTAACAATATTTACAGCTGATTTGATTTCATCTATAGAACCTGCTCCAGTAGAAAGCATGATAATTTTTCCTTTTGAAGCTACATTTTCTAATAAAAGATGATTTGTTAGATCACCAGAAGCGATTTTGTATGCCTGAATACCAATTCGGTCAAGATAATCTGTTGCCTCATTGTCAAAAGGAGTTGACATGAATTCAATATTATATTTATCACATAATCTCTTTAATTCAGCATGCTCTTTCTCTCCAAATGAATCTAGTTCAGAATATGAATCAAATTGAGTTCCTTCTTTTTTTATTTCCCCATCCCAGTCCCAGAAACGCGGTGCATCTCTAGTACACAAATTCTTGGCTTTATAAGACTGAAACTTAATAGCATGTGCTCCAGAATTAGCTGCTTCCTTAATTAATTTCTCACCGTATTCTAAAGATCCAAGATGATTGACTCCTGCTTCTGCTATAAAGAAAGGAGATCCTAATTTGATTTGACTCCATAGATCTTTCTTACTCATATCGAAGTAAATTATTGGTAAGTAGGAAAAGTATTAATCATTTTTTAATTTATCAGATTGTCGTCGCTTAATTTCTAATTTAATTCTATCTCTTTCTTTAGCCTTACTAGATAGGCTTCCTTGTCTCTTGAAATATCTGTAATAAGGTAGTCTCAAGTGATAACCATCAAAATTCTTAAGATATCTTAAGATTAAGTCATAGTCTTCGCTGTTCCTTAAAGACTCATCGTACAAACCAATTGATTCAATATAGCTTTTTCTAAACATAACTCCGGCTCCATGATCAAGTAACAATTCGAGTGAATTAATAGATTGAAGCTTCTCTATCTTTTCATTAACAATAATATGATCGCAATAGACAAAGCCTATATCATTGTTCCAATAAAGAATTTCATAAAGAGTATGAATAAAGTTCTTATTTACATAGTCATCTCCATCTACCCTTACAATATATTCTCCCTCTGAGGCGATAATTCCATTATTAGATGCTACAGCAACTCCTGAATTTTCTTTGAGCCTAATTGGCTTGACTAATTCTCCAAATGATTTGATAATTTCCCACGAATTGTCTGTAGAATGATCATCGATAACTATGATTTCATAATAATCTTCAGGCATTGTTTGGTTTAAACAACTATTAATAGCTCTTGAGATATATTTTTCTAAGTTGAAACAGGTTATAATAATTGAAACTTTCATCTTATTTCATTCTCAATTAGTTTGAGATCATCTATTGTATGTACATCTATATAATTAGTCGTAACTACACCTTTATAAACACTTAAAGCTTTTTGATTTATGCATCTATCTAATAGAACATGAATAGCTCCATCCTCTATTCCTTTTTTATCAACAGTAAAAACTTCCCATAAGTTATTATCTATCAATTTATCAATACACTCATCTATTTTTGATGCCTTAATTTGAGGAGAGTTGGCTTGAATTCTGACTAATATTTCGAAATCTATATCTTGACTGTTCAAGAATTTCTTAGAGTGAATAATGACATCTTGAGTCCAAATATTATCCTCTGCAAGTTCTTTTGGCCTATCAATAACTTGGACACTATATTCAAGTCCAACTTTTTTTATCTCTTTGTCTTCAGTACTTACAAATATGTTTTTATTGTTTAAATACTTACTTTTCAAGCACTCCTGCAGTGACCATCCCAAAAGTGGTTTACCTAAAAGCGGATAAATATTCTTCCGTGGGAGCCTTTTACTACCTCCTCTCGCTGGTATGAGGCAAACAATATTCAATGGATCACTAAACTAATGAAAGACACATTAAACATATCATCATTCTCTTCTGGAATGGTTGAAAGTGTAAAAAACAACTTCAATTGAAGAATGAATTTATTAAAAATATTAACATTAATTAGATACTCAGAGCCGATACTGAAACAATTGTCACTCAATCATTACTGATAGGATCAAATAAAAAAAAACAGAAATCACAAATTTAATAAAGCAAAGATAAAATAAATGCATTCTATAATTAACAAAATAAAATTTAAGTGAGTTAATCAAACTCTATAGATGATAAATTAAGAGAATTAGTTTTTAAAAACCTTCATTGGTAAAAGAGCTTTGATTCTCTTTACATTTTTTTCTCCCAATAGATCACTTATTTTTTTTCGAAGTGATAAGGAATTAATATATTTAATATCATCACTAGATCTATTATGAGTATAGTAATTAAAATATTTTTCTAATTCATCTGATGTTTTAACCCTACCATTGTCACTATATTTAGCTACAGCCATTGTAAAATCAGGCTTATAGAGATTGATAGCATTCGTGATTTTGGTTTTCATAAAGTTACCGATAAGCAAGTCGTCAAATATTTCTCTACGTATTGCTTTTAACAGAGAAACTTTGGGGGCATAGAATTTAATTTTTGCTTTCCCCTTGCCGTCATGTAGCATCTCATGATCAACGCCTCCTACATTTATGCTAATTGAGTTATAGTTTTTAAATAACGTACTAATCGAATTAAAATAATCCACACATTGATTGACTGATCTTAGATCAAGAACATCGTTCCAATCATCGCCAAAAGTAGACTCATGAATTGGTTCAGTTATAGAGAGCTTCTCTGGGTTTATATTATTTGCCAAAAAAGTTCCATTAGCTATTTCTATATTTTGAAATGCTGGTAGAAGAAGATTCTCCTCATTAGAAATAAATCCTTCACTCATTAAATTAACTGGTGTAATGTATTTATTAGCCCAAAAAGAATCTCTTCTTTGATATTGATGATGAGTACTAAAAGGGATAGCAATATTACAATTAAATTTTTTCATTGAGGCTTGAATCTTTTTGCCAACTGGTGGTCTCTCTGCACACTTAGGTTTAATCCTGTTTCCTTGAATATCAATATAATTAATCATGTCTGCATCTCCCCAACAATGTAATTGCAATAAATAGGAGTTTTTATATTTTGCAGATATAGATTGCAATTCCTTTTCAAAACCCATACCAGTAGTGTCATTTAAATTCAAAATCAATGATTTTTCACCAACATTATCAGTTAATTCCAATAACAAAGCTGAATCTTGAGTTTCATTATTAAATAACATTATCCTTGTAGACTTCCCAATAGAAATCCATTTTCTGGAAGGCAAGGAAATTACCATAAAACCAAATGCTCTAAGTTCTTGCTCAACCCTTGACCCGTAATGCTGAGCCA
This sequence comes from Prochlorococcus sp. MIT2308, assembly GCF_059772345.1. Lineage (NCBI taxonomy): Bacteria > Bacillati > Cyanobacteriota > Cyanophyceae > Synechococcales > Prochlorococcaceae > Prochlorococcus > Prochlorococcus sp. MIT2308. The sequence continues at coordinate 799,359 of NZ_CM186283.1, forward strand.
ATAAAATCGTTGATTTTTTACATTGCCTCAATGACCCTAAATTTAAATGATCCGGATGAAAATGAGAGATGAAAATATATTTAGATTTTTCAATTGCTTCCCTTTGCTTTGTAGGAAACTTATGAGAAAGTCTCCAAGAGCCGAAATAAGCATGGTCATTATCAAACCATGGGTCGGTAGCGATAAGTGATTTATTATTTTCATATATAATTAGAGTTGCATTACCAATTGTCTCAAAGTGTATTGTCATTCTATTAATAAAAGTTTTCTAATAAATTTTAATAGTGTAAAAATCAATGTGAACCTTTTATTGTTTTAAGTTATTGCAACAATAATTCTCTTTATTATAGTAAGTAACATATGATACTTTTAACATCAGATTAAAGTAATGTGATGAATTGTAATTTTTATTTATCAGCATATGGTTTAGACCAGGTAAGTTCCTTCTCAAATGGATTGTATCAATAAACTGATCAAGCAATACAATAACATAAGTCAAGCATTCTATTAGTCAGAAAACAAAACTAAATTCTCAGATTATGTTAAATATTGTTAGATTAATATAGTTAATGAATTCAATATTTCTCTGATGCAATGTACAAAGAGTAATGATTATATTTATATTTTAAGCATGAATAATTTTAATACATAATACCTATTCATTAAAATAAGTTCAGTAAAGAGAATATCTTCTAATTTCTAATTTATAAAATCATGAAAGATTGATTGACCAGTTATTAGTATTAAATTAATATATAATGTATATTTTTGGCAATTGTAATAAAAGTGGTTTCAAGCAAAGATACAGCATCCAGTAAAGCCAAATTAATAATGTATGAACTTAATGAGGTTCCCAGAAAACTGATAGATCTATACATTCAACTAAAGCCAAAATCTGCTCTCTCAGATATCGTCACAAATGGATTTATAGCTAATACTGTTACGACGGACATTGGAGAATTACATCCTTGGAGTACTTGGCCAACAGTTCACCGAGGGGTTGATAACTCTTCACATAAAATAAGATATATAAATCAAGATCTTACATCTGTTAAGCATTACAAGCCTATCTGGGAAATTCTCTCTCAAAACAATATAGATGTAGGTGTCTTTGGATCATTGCAGTCATATCCTCCTCTTAGAGGTGAAAACATAACATATTATTTACCCGATACCTTTTCGCCAGACTCAGATTCACACCCAAAAGAATTCGAGGACTTTCAATCCATGAATTTAAACCTGTCAAAAGAAAATAAAGCGATTAGCAGAGCGATTAAAACTAAAGATGCTTATAAATTTATTCAATTGATAATGAAAGGATACCTATCAAAAAGCAGTGCATTCAAAACAGCAAGTCACCTAATTAAGGAACAGATGAATAGCAAATACAAGGCAAGAAGGTCAATTATGCAGGGGGTATTAACTTTCGATCTCTTCGAAAAAGCAGTCTATAAATACGAGCCATCATTTACCACATACTTCACAAATCATGTTGCTGGAATGATGCATAGATACTGGAGGGATCTCTTCCCATCAGATTTTCAACTAGAGATAGACCAAATTGATAATTTTCATTCTGCCTCAATAATTAAGGCGATGGACGTTGCTGATAATCACATGAAAAGTCTAATTAAAATGTCAAAAAGTATAGGTTATAATTTGTTGATAGTAAGTAGTATGGGCCAAGGTTCCATTGATAGAGGTGAAAATATAGCAGAATTGTTTCTTCAAGATTTAAAAAAGTTACTCTTAAAATTAGATTTAGATCCATCTAATTATGATTTACTACCAGCTATGCAACCTGATTTATGCATTAGCAATGTAGATCAAGAATCTCTTTCGAAAATCAGAGAAAGAATTAAACATCTCAAAGATATGGGAGGTAAAACAATATTAAAAGAAAGGTATGAACCTGAAGGGCTAAATATTAACCTTTCAATTAGAAGAACAGAAAAAACAAACCAAACAAAGAAGTTAACATATAAAAACAAGACTTTTAATATAAAAGATGCTGGTTTTGAACTTATGAAACGAGATAGTGGAACTGGTTATCATATACCCGATGGTATATTAATTACTTACGGTCCTGATAGTGGTAAATTTTTCAACAAAATTCCTCAACCAATTAATACTTGTCAGATATGTCCAAATATACTTAAACTTTACAATTTACCTATACCAAACTACATGAATCATAAAGCATAAAAAAACTAAACAAAAATGAGAACCTCCTTGATTTTTTGCTTTAGACGAATCGTCAAAAGCAAAAAATTTATTCTAATTTTGCACTAAACTAACTCCAAATAAAACCGCAACGATACTAATACAATAAATAATTAAAACAGTATTTTTATGACTAAAGCCTAAATTCATTAGACGATGATGTAAATGTGTTCTGTCTGGGTAAAAAGGAGAAAGACCTTTCCTAATTCGATTGAAAATAACATATACCATATCAAATATAGGTAAAAGAATTAAAATGAATGGAATAAACGGATTTAGTATTGTAAGTTCATCTGTTGTCAATAAAATACTAGTTGTTGCGACAATAAGTCCAATAAAATATGATCCACCATCACCCATCATAATCTTTGCTGGATAAAAGTTATGCCTTAAAAAAGCCAAACAACTTCCTGAGAGAGCTACCAAAGGTAGCGAAATTAAATATTGAGAATTCCCTAATCCAATAAAAATCATTCCCAATGAAAAAATTGTAGCTATTCCCGCAGCCAATCCATCTAGACCATCAATCCAATTTATTGCATTTGTAATACCTGTTATCCAAACGACTGTAACAATTAGGCTAATATAATCATTAAGTAAAAGAGGAGTTGCTACATTAATTATTGACAAATCTAGAGCTTTAATTGAAATTCCATTACCCCAAATAAAAATAGAAGTTATAACTTGAAAAAGAAGCCTAGATTCATACGAAATCACAAAGATATCATCAATCAATCCTAGAATAAAGAATGAAATAGATGCTAAAATTATTGGGATTATTAATGTATCACCTGCGTTAACTGGGAGACTTTGATAGCCTCCAATTAAATAAAAACATACCAAAGAAAGAAGAAATCCAAAAACAATTGCCCCCCCCCCTAAACGAACAATTATAACCTTATGAATTTTTCTCGGATCAGGATAATCAGTAATTCCAAATTTCTTCCCAATATTATTAACCGTAGGCAAACTAAGTAATGTAGTAAATGCAGCTATTAAAAAAACTCCTAAAAATAGATAGGGCCAAAATATCGCCAAATTAAATAAAACCTCTTTTGAAATAAATTTATATTCTATAAGATCACGTACAAGTAAATGTTATTATTATTTATAAACATATTTAAATTAATGGATGTCCTAGTAACTGGGGCCGCTGGTTTTATTGGTTATCATCTCTGCAATAGACTTCTTGAAAGATCTACCTCTGTTGTGGGTATAGATAACTTCAACTCATATTATGATCCAACTCTGAAACGTGCTCGAGAAAATAATTTATACAAGAAAGCCAAAGAAACTGGCACCCTATTCAAAATGGTTGAAGCAAGCATAGAAAACAAAGATTCGATTGAAGAAATTTTCTTAAAATATAAGCCCAAAAAAGTAATCAATCTGGCTGCGCAGGCTGGCGTTCGATATTCATTAATAAATCCATCAGCATACATACAATCAAATCTCGTTGGTTTTGGATTAATTCTTGAAGGATGCAGAAATCATGGAATTGAGCATTTGGTTTATGCAAGCAGTAGTTCTGTATATGGTGGGAATGTAACTACTCCGTTTTCTGAAAAACAAGGAGTAAACCATCCTGTCAGTCTTTATGGAGCTAGCAAGAAAGCTAATGAGTTAATGGCACATTCATACAGTCATCTTTATGACATGCCAACAACTGGATTACGCTTTTTCACAGTTTATGGACCTTGGGGGAGACCGGACATGGCGCTTTTCCTATTTACAAAGGCAATTCTGGAAAATGAGAGCCTTAAGATATTTAATAATGGTGAAATGGTAAGGGATTTCACATACATTGACGATATTGTTGAAAGTCTTATAAGAGTTATCGATAAACCACCTAATCAAAATAATAATTTTGACAAAAATGCTCCAGATCCCTCTCTCAGTTGGGCACCTTACAAAATTTTCAATATTGGTAATTCACGTCCAATGCCACTCATGGACTATGTAGAAGCAATAGAATCAGCATTAGGAAGAAAAGCAAAAAAAGAATTTTTACCAATGCAACCTGGTGATGTAGAGAAAACTCATGCTGATACAACTTCTCTAGAAAGTTGGACGGGTTTCAAACCCAATACTCCTATAAAAGATGGAGTGTCTAAATTTATTGATTGGTATCTAGAATTTTATAGTTTAGAAAAGACATGATCTCAAAATAATTTAAGAGTCAATTCTTCAAGTTAATTCTTACTAAAATAAAATTAAATGTATCTTCCCGACATTACTAAATGTACTATTGCTGTTATTGGACTTGGTTATGTCGGATTGCCATTAGCGGTTGAGTTCTCGAAAGCCAAAAGATGTCTAAGAACAAGCAAAAACTTATCTAGAAAAGTAATAGGCTATGACATTGATGAAAAAAGAGTTTCAGAGCTAAATCAGGGCTATGACAGAACTGGTGAAATTGAATTAGATTCAATAAGTGAGAATATTAATTTCACTTGTAAAACGTCAAATTTAAAACAAGCTGACGTCTATATTGTTACCGTACCAACTCCTATAGATAAATCTAAAAACCCTGATATAAGAGCAATTAAAAGTGCATGCGAAACAATAGGTAAAGCTATTAAGGAGAGAGCCAAAGTTAAAACTACGAACCCTGTTGTCATTTTTGAGAGTACATTTTATCCAGGTCTTACAGAAGAAGTTTGTGTAAAAATAATCAAAGATATTTCAAAATTAGAATATAATACTGACAACAAAAAGAATAATTTCTTCTGCGGATACAGCCCTGAAAGGATAAACCCAGGAGACAAAGATCATACACTAACTTCAATAAAGAAAATAACTAGTGGGAGTAATGGTATCTCAACTAATTGGATAGATCTTCTGTATGGATCCATTATAAAAGCAGGAACTTTTAAAACGACCTCAATAAAAGAAGCAGAAGCAGCGAAAGTAATTGAGAATACTCAAAGGGATCTAAACATTGCCTTAATTAATGAGCTAGCGATAATCTTTTCCAGAATGGGTATAGATACCAATAATGTGCTTAAGGCCGCAGAAACAAAATGGAATTTCCTAAGTTTCAAGCCTGGGCTTGTGGGAGGTCATTGTATTGGCGTAGATCCATATTACTTGACTCATAAAGCTGAACAAATTGGTTATGTGCCTGAAGTAGTTCTCGCTGGGAGAAGAATAAATGACAATATGGGTAAATGGGTAGTAGATAGATTAGTTATGAGTATGGCAAAAAGATCGATTGGAATTGGAGGTGCTAATTTATTAATATTAGGGTTTACATTTAAAGAAGACTGTAAAGATATGAGAAATACACAAGTGATAACATTATATCAAAGAGCATTAGAGTATTCGATGAAGGTAGAAATATTTGATCCAGTTTGTGACGTCAATCAAGGAAAGAAATGCTATGGAATAAAATTAGAGCGTAAGTTAAATCATAATAGGAAATATGATGCAATTATTGTCGCTGTTGCTCATAAAGAGTTCAAGCAATGGAGTCACAAGAAATGGTTAAATTTAATCAGTGAGAAAAGTATTATATATGATTTAAAAAATATTGTTCCATTAGAACTAGCTGATATTAGACTATAGTTTATCACTTTTCGTATGCATAGTATATAGAAAAAATATGTAACTCTTCATTATGAACTGGTAACAAAGATTTATCTAATTTATATCTATAGAAGATAAAAAATTAGATTAAATCTAACCATATTGATAGATTATTACCCTTATCATATAGGGTGATAGAATCTTTGGCTTGTTTAGAAATATGAGATCTCAATTCAGAGTTATTGATAAGATTTTGGATGCATTCTGCTAAAGCTATTACATCCCCAGATTTGTAAGTTAACATGCTATTTTTATCTTGAAGTACATCTAAGGCCCCTTCTACATTTGAAGACACTACTATAGGTAGATTAAGGAAAGCAGCCTCCCATAGTACATTTGGTGAGCCCTCATAAAGTGAAGGAAGCACAAATAACGTAGATTGAGACATCCAAGTATAAATATCATTATTGAATGGTACAAATGATATCTGATTTGAGACTCCTAACTTATAAGCAAGTCTTCTTAACTTATTTTCTTCAGGACCTTCTCCTATAAGATATAAATGAAAATCATTATTCTTCAGAAGAGAAAAAGCTGATATGATTTCTTTAAAATTCTTTTGATGAGAAAATCTACCTACTGAAAGTATACTTTTCTCTTTTTTTATAAAAGAATTAGTTTTCTGAGATGCGTGATTTATAAAATCATTTCTAATACAATTTGGAGTATAGGTTATTCTTTTGCTTGGATACCAAGACTTTAATATCCTGACTGCAAAAGATGTATTAGCTGTGATTTCATCCGCGAGAAAATATGTAAGTCGTCTGAGGGTTTTGACCAATAATGGTTGTGGCTGACGTAGAGGATCATTCCTCTCGCAAATAATAAGCTTATAATTACTAAAAAGAGAAGACAGGATACAAAGAATATTGGTTTTTGGAAGAAAAGAAATTACTGTATCTATAGAGTCTAATTTAGAAAAATAGTTGATTGAAAATATCAGATCATAATTTCTCATTAAGCCTTTTTTTGTACTTCGTAGATCTCGAAGTTTTGCTCCTTTTATAACTATATGGGTTTCAATATAGTCCAATTGGTAAATGTATAAATTGATGTTTTCCTGAATAAGTCTCTGGCTAAGTGATGAAACAAATTGTTGCGTACCTCCACCTCCTAGACTCGAAATTACTATGGCAATATTTTTTTTCATAATGCTCTATAGAGGTTCATTATACTTTTAAAATGTTCATCATGACTGAACTTAGCAATTACATACTTGTAGCACTTATTTACAAGCTTACTTGTAGATAAGGAATTCAAAAGTAAAACTCTTACACATGAAGACAATGAAGAAGGATCTAATTCGGCGAGATTAATATCTTCAATATTTTCAAGCAATTCGGCAAAACCTCCTGATTTTACTGCAACGAGTGGCGTCCTAAGGAACATCGCCTCAACGAGAGTCCTACCATGTCCTTCGTCTGTAGCTGTCGCCATTAAGATGTCACTTGAATAAATTAACTTCAATAAATCGTCTCTATATCCAGTAATATGTATTGAATCTCCATAATTAGAGGCGTTAATTAATGATTTACAGCTCGAAAAGTAGTCTAAATCTGTTATGCTTCCCACCAATAAAAGCTGAACATTCGGATATTGATCCTTAATTTTAATAAAAGCCTGAATTGCTAGTTGAAAATTTTTTTGATTATTCCACTTTCCAGCACTTATGATCCATTTATCCTCTGAGTTTATAGATAGATGCTTAGAGTATTTTATTTTATAATATTCCTTAGAAGAATTAAATATATAGTGATTTTGATCAAAAGGATTATAAATTAAACATGCTTTAGAATGAAGAATAGTTGGCAAACTTTTATTTACATATTTTGAAATGCAAATTATCTTCTTACAAAAAAGAAGTGAAACAAGATATAGTATTGACTTCTTATAACTACTGCGTAAATGGTATACAAGGTTAATATTTAACAACAAGCAGGGTAGTGACCATATAACTAATGTACGGGCATCATTAATGTGGCAAATGCTAGGTCTATTTTTTAATAAATAATATAAGATTCTGAATACAGACAAAAAATACTTGGTAATTGAGAAAAATTTAACGTTACGAATAGGAAATAGCTTCAAATAAGAGATTTCAGGTTTATGAATACTTCGCTTGAAATAGTTAACCAAATTACCTGATGAGGTACATATGATGGATACGTTACAGAAATCTTTCAACCTGTTTATCAACAATCCAGAAGAAACATGACTTCCACCAATGGTATCCCCGATATAAGGAAATACTATTTTTATTTCCTTAGGCTTATTGTTCATATATAGGAAGCTTTAAATGAAAAGAATAACTTTGTCTAAATAATAGAAATTAGTCGATCCATCAATCGACATGCTGTATAAAAAAAAGCATTTCTACTGCTGGGAATAAAATGGATACATAGTATATACTAAAAGGACATAAGTATTCGAAAGTGCTTAAGAAAATAGAACCGGTTATAGATTATAGAGCCTATATATATTCTCTCGTATTTGCCTTAATCATCTTTTTGTTTCCTGTGGAGTCACTTTCTGACAGGGATGCATATATTAATTGGATTCTAAATATTAAAGAGACTAGTAGTTTATCATCGTTTAGCTCATTTAGAGATACTATTTGGCTAATATCATCAGAACAAGTATGGAATCTTTTAGCTAGGATACTGAGCATAATTGATCCTGGTAAAGCATTTATATACCTAAGTTGTTTAATTTCATTCATGATATCATTATCTGTATTTAGAAATACAAAAGGAAATAATCTAATTTTATTATTGCTTTTATCTAATGTCTTCGTATTAACAGCCTGTTTAAATCATATAAGAAGTGGGATTGCAATGGCTTTAGTACTTACTACGTTCAATTATCCAAAATTAGATAAATCATTAAAATCAAGGTTAATAAGGCTAATTGCTCTAGGAATCCATAATGGCTCCGTGGTTTATATCTTTTTAGATTACTTTGATGAATCTATAGACAAAATAAGAAGAAACTTTGGAAGATCGAGTATGTTCTTATTTGGAATAGCAACAATTGTAGGATACAATCTATTATTCTTCCTGGTGTTCACTAAATATATCCCAAATGAAGGTACTATTTTGGGTAGGGGGTCATCAATAGGGCTAATATTTTACCTTTCTCTTCTTTTAGCTATAATTTGTTGTGAAAAAAAAGAGCGAGACGATTGTTATATTTCAATTCTTTTGCTAACTATGTATTGTTCTTGCTACTATATATATCCTCCTATTTCTAGGATCCTAGAGATGGGATTCCCGATTTTAATAATTTCTATAATGAATATAGAAAGCAAAAATAAAAAATATATATTACCTTGGTTTTTAATAGGAAGTATTGCGCAAACAGCTATCAATTTTGGCACATTATATAATTAGATAATAACTAGGTCCAGAATAATATTAGCCTTAAAATTCTGTTTTACCTTGTTAAATAAAGTCGTTCTTTTTTAATGAAGGTTATAATTTTAAAACATCTTCAAACAATTAGAAATATAATTTGGTGATAATTTGATAAGCTAGCTATAGTAATTGCATTAGATATCAAAGATTTTGCCACAAGCATTAATTATATCAAATACAAAATGGTTTACTTTAAACTTTAAAGATTGGCTAGTCGTAGAACTGCTTAAGAATTACAAAGTAACTGTTCTCTATCTTAATGAAGGCCCGACATCGTCGAGTATTGATTTAAATAGTAAAAAATATAAGAATCTAAAATTCTCAAAGTTGTCTATAAGTTCATTTCTAAACTGTGTAAATTCTAGTTGGAATTCCAGTATTGTCTTTGCTTTCACAGCAGAAGGTATAATTCTTTCTCCTTTTATCGCGCCATTTTCAAAAAAGCGAATCGCCACTATAGAAGGGCTAGGAAGAATTTTCTCTTCAAGGGATATCACAACAAGATTGCTTAAGAGAATCATATTAATAGTGTATAAAATACTATTCAAATATTATTTCTCGCGAGTATTTGTTATCAACTATTCAGATTATAATTATATATTAGAAAATAATTTAACTAAATTAGAGAAGTTATGTTATGTTCCCGGAACAGGAGTTGATACGAATCTTTTTAGTAAAGAAAATTTTAAATCATACTCAGACAATAGAGACGATTGTGAAAGGTTTAGTGTAGGAATGATAACAAGACTCGCTAATGGAAAAGGTGTAAATACTTTTATTGCATCTAGACTAGCTATGCAAAATCAATTCACTGAGCTTAGTAAAAGAGTAGATTATATAATTATAGCGCCAGAGAAACAATTAAATTTACTGCCTGAGAGTTATAAAAAAAGTCTGTCTAAACTAAACATATTTTTGAAGCCATATAATAAAAACGTTATAGTTATGTATAAACTTCTAGATATAATTGTACACCCATCAACATATTTTGAAGGCTTAAGTAGGGTTATGTTAGAAGCAGGAGCCTTAGAAATACCGATTATAACTTGCCCAAATAGAGGAATAAGTGACTTAATTCCTGATGATCAATATGCATATTTAATTAATACTCCACCCTCCCCTTTGCAAATCGCGATTGCTATTAGTAATGTAATTCAGAACCCAGAAAGATCTATAAAACGTTCATCTAAATTAAGGAAAAGAGTGACAAAATATTTCTCATTAGAAAAAGCCTCAAAAAGCTTCTTGCAACAGATTTAGGTACACGTATTTTGAGAAAGAAATTTTTATTTTTTATCCCTACTCTTGAAACTGGTGGAGCTGAGAAATGTACGATTATCTTGATGAACGAACTATCTAGAAAAGGATATGATCTGAGATTATTGACATGTAAAAGTGATGGACCTCTCAGGAATGATATCGATCATAAAATAATTTTAATAGAAACAAAAAAATCCTCTGTTAGTAAATCATTAATAGATATTGCTCTCTATATTAGAAAATGGAAGCCAGATGTTGTATTTTCTATAATGAACTATTGTAATATAATTGTTTTATTATCATGTTTGATCTCTGGCCACAGGTCTTTCAAAGTTATTAGCGAGAGGCAAAGTATATTTAATAGTATAAACTCATACAATAGAGTAATAAGACCATTTGCTAGATACTTAACAGCAATAATCTATAGATTTTCAGATAGAATAATAACCGTATCCTCTGGTTTAAAAAAAGAGCTTATTAGTACATTTCCAAGAATTAAAAAGAAAATAATTACAATAAATAATGGCTTTAACTTAGACCAAGTTAAACATCTTAGTAAAATGTGCAGCGAAATCGATATTTTTAATTCATATTTAAGAAAAAACATCAATTTGTTGGTAGCATGTGGAAGGCTAGTTTATGAAAAAGATTACTTTAGTCTTATAGAAACAGCTAAATTATTAAAAGCAAAGAATATTAATTACCACTTATTTATATTGGGTGATGGCCCTCTCAAAGAAGAAATCAAAATCCATATACAAAAATCAAATCTAAAAGAAAAAGTAACACTACTTGGTAACGTTAAAAACCCTTATGCATTTATTGCTAAAGCAGATCTCCTCTTACTTTCATCTATTAAGGAAGGTTTGCCAGGAGTAATTATTCAAGCCTTACTTTGTGAAACACAAGTAATTTCAACAGATTGCAATTACGGACCATCTGAGATACTTAAAAATGGTGAGCATGGAACATTGGTAAGAGTAAAGGATCCATACGCAATGTCTGAGGCAATTATAGAGCGATTAAAGAATCCAAAACGTATTAACATCAAAGAGATTAGAAAGCAGTATAATATAATTAACGTGGCTGATAGATATATTGAAATTATACAATCTAATATCTAATCTTTAAAATTATGTGCGGAATTACTGGAGTGGTTGGTTCTAAAGATCCTAATAATATTAATTTAGTAGTAAATGCAATAAATCTTATCTCTCATAGAGGTCCTGATAGTAAAGGTTTCTGGATATCTAATGATAAAAGGGTGTCATTAGGCCATGCGAGATTGAGCATTCAAGACACTTCTAAATTAGCTTCCCAACCAATGCTTTCTCCTGATGGAAAGTATGTATTAATTTATAATGGAGAGATTTATAACAAAGAGGAACTTAATATATCCATACTCAGAAAAGAGAGCTTAAGTCTGAGATCTAAAAGTGATACAGAAATACTTTTGTATAGTCTTATTCAAAATGGTGTAAAAGAAACTTGCAAAAAAATAGATGGTATGTTCGCATTTTGCTTTTATGACATGAAGCAACAGATTATTCATCTAGCAAGAGATAAATTTGGAGAAAAACCACTTTTCTACTCAGATGCAAATAATATATTCACATTTGCATCTGAAATAAAAGCCTTAAAGGTATACCAGAATTATAGTAATCAATTAGATATAGATGTTCTTGATTATTATTTAAGATATGGTTTTATACCTAATTCTGAATCAATATTTAAACATATAAAGCAATTGATTCCAGGTGAAATTTTAGAAATAGGAGTTAATAAATCAATTATAGAAAATCGATATCGCTATAGTGACTTATCAATCAATCAAAGTGAAGACTATCCACAAAAAGAAAAGAGTGAAATTCTGTTAAATCTTCTTAATCAAAGTGTAAGATCAAGATTGGTTGGTGATGTACCAATTGGATGTTTCCTTTCAGGTGGTATCGATTCATCTTTGATTGCAGCTCTAGCTTCAAAGAACCACAATAAGAGGCTTAAGACATTTAGTATTGGATTTAAAGATAAAAACTACGACGAATCAGTCTTTGCAAAAAATATTGCAAAGTATCTTGATACAGATCATTCTGAATACATAATCGGTGAGAGTGAATTGATAAAGTATGTACCGGAAATTACAAAAACATGGGATCAACCATTTGCCGACTCATCCCAAATACCAATGCTTGCTTTATGCAATATGACGAGTAAAGAAGTTAAAGTCTGTATAGGGGGAGATGGAGCTGATGAGATTTTTGGTGGTTATGAAAGATATAGACGTACATTATTATTAAATAGTATTCCAATTCCCACTCGAAATCTTATCTCTAAATTATTAATAACCTTAAATCAATATATCTATAGATTAAATATATCAAATTCAATTTTTGATAGAATCTGCAAAATAAATTGTTTATTAAAAACTAAGAATGCTGTAGAACTTTATGATGAGATCTCCTCACTAGGAATAGGTCTGGGAATTGGTAAAGATCCTTTTATCAAAGGGATAGATAACATACAAAAACTTAATATAGATAATAAAGAAATACTTGATTATTGCATGGAAGTTGATCTTAAACATTATTTATCGGAGGATATTCTTGTTAAAGCAGATAGAGCATCAATGAAATACTCCTTGGAAGTACGCTCCCCATTTCTCAATACAAGAATACTCGATATAGCAAGGAGTTACAATTCCAGCTCTCTATCAGATTATTTTGTAGGGAAAAAGCCACTAAGAAAGTTAGCAAGTAAAATGTTCCCTAATTCTCTTATTCAAAAAAAGAAGAAAGGCTTTGCGGTTCCTCTAAACAAATGGTTAAGAGGTCCATTGGCTAATTGGTCCTATAGCAGAATGCAAGAATCCTATTTGATAAAAGAAAATATCCTAAGTAGTGAAATTGTTTCAAGAATATACCAAGAAAATATAAAAGGAAATAGAAACTGGTCCCATCAAATATGGGCATTTTTAATCTTTGAAGAATGGTACCGAAGTACTAATTAATAATGATCATTATCACCTAAAGGATAATATTTATATGTTATGTAAATAATCAAAAAGAAGCTGATTAGAATCGAGACTTGAAGGACCTAGATATTTATCGTATAAGATTTTCATCTTTTTGTTTTGACCATAAGCCTGACAGGGTGTATTAATTAAGCTAAGTGCCAGGTTTTGAATATCTATTGGTTTTTTGGCGAGATAACAGGCATCTATAGCTTCAAATATAGGAAAATAACTTCTATATTTTAAATCCGCAGCTTCGTCAAATATTGGCATAATCACATGCTTACCTAAGAAGCCAGCTTCAATTAAAACAGTGGAGCCAAATGCTATAACAACTTTACTTTGATCTATAAATTTAGTACCATCACTTCCATAAAAAATCTTAAGGTTATGAGGAAATTTACCTCCACTGATTTGATATACAAGAGACTCGACTTTCTCATACCATTGATCGTGCCACTTTAGTTTTATAATTACATTTATATTTGGATTGTTATTGGCAAAGAATATAACTTCTTTATGGACTTTATGAAAAAATTGTACTAGTCCTTCATTGCTATTATTAGTCCAATCAGAATTATCACCTGAAGCTTTGTTAATTATTGACCTACCGATAGAATGAGTAAATGAAAAAAGAGTGAGAGTTTCTTTTGAAGATTGAAATTTCCTATATACACTATCCTTTTTATTGATAAGTCTATTTAACCTTGTAGACCCTATGATTTTTAATTGATCATGTCGACAGAAACCACTTTTAATAAGAACATCTCTTATTAATGGATTTTGAACAATTATTTTTTCTCCTTTAAACTTACCGAGACTATTATATCTTTGCAGAACGATCTCATTAGACATATCATTAATAATTACGCCTGCCCGATGCAATACTACATATGGAATACCAATTTCCTGAGCTGCTGCCCCAAGATGCATATCTTGAGGATAATGAGCCATTGCTGAAATTAGGATATTGATCTTTTTATTAATGCAAAAAGTCTTGATAAATCTCTTGTAAAATAAATTTAATTTCGTCTTTGCATAAAAAGACTCACTGAATATTTCAGGGTTATGATGATCTCTCAGCACCGGAGATGTTCTTCGGTAAAAGTAAGATTGGATACACCCAAATAATAATGGGTCTAAATAACAAATAACAAAACCTTGTGAAGATAGCAAGTCTAAATCCCCTCTGAATCTAAAATGACTTAATGCAAGTATTGACTTTCCGTTTGACTTTGCTGGTGTAATAATATTTGCTTTATGAAGTGAGAATTTTGCTAATAATTCAGGAGAATTAATTAGGATTGAAAGTCTACATACTATTCTTATTAAATAGTTATCGAAATAACCTCTCAAGATTTGAATCTTATTTATTAAAAGTCTTGTAAATGAAGAGATCCTCAAAAAATTAAGAAGATTTATATTCATTTAATAGCTAGTATTCCTTCAAAACAAATATATTTCATTATTGGGATAATATCCTTAAAACCAGCTCTTTGCAGCATCTCATAATTTCCCTGAGAAGAGAATGGTTCAAGTATTCCCTTTAAACTTATGCTCTTGCCAAGTATTTCTTCTGGACTATAACCTTGAGTTGTCTTGTATTCATTATATAAACCTGTAAACAAATCCTGGAACCTTGCATCTGAACCTCGGATTTTCTCAAACATAATAAATGCTCCTCCCCAATTTAAAGATTCGTAGACCTTGTCAATTAATATTTGGCGAACACTTGTTCTAACAAATTGAATAGTGTAATACGAAGTTATAAAATCTGATTTACTAAAATCAAACTCTACTGCATCTTCATAAACAAAAGAGCAGTTTTCATAGTTTAGTGAATTTTTAGTTGCCTTATTTATCATCTCTTGCTCAGAGTCTATTCCTATAAAAGTGACCCCTTTTTTGGCTTTATGACGTTCTGACAATAATCTAGATATTGAGCCTGTTGAGCAGCCAACATCATAAATAATTCCATTATCTTTAATAAAGTAATCGCTAATCTGACTTATTAACTTATGGCCATCTTTATATAGAGGAACTGATTTCAAGATATGCTCATCAAACTGAGATACCACATCACCTTGAAATTTCCAACTTGAGTTTTCGGCTGTTAAACCATCTCCTGCTTCCATGAAAATCTTTTTATCTAATTCTATCATGCAAATCTAATCTTTTAATAGAGATCCTTTCGTTACTAATATATAATGTCAGTTGTAATTAATTAAAATCATTTCTTTGAGGATTATTAACTGTCTTGTGCTCCTTTATACAAGTCACTTATTATTTCTATGAGAAGATATTTCTCTAATAAATGCTTTTTCACATTTGAAATATTAAAAGGAATATTGAAAAATGTTAACATATAAATAGCTAATTGATGTTATTCTTATTTGAGATTAAAACCATACATATTAATAAACATTCGTATTAAAATTTAGGGATATAATTACTTTAACTTATAGAGAATTATATATAAGATAGGTGTCTTTAAAAGATTAAATTGATAAATTATTATCTATTTAATTTAAGTTTACTAGAACATAATTTATGTTAAATTAATCTGAGAAAAGAAATTTATTATGGTCGTGAATATTGGTTGCCTGCCAATTGATAGCTCCATACCACCTTATCTAATTGCAGAGATAGGGCTTTGCCATAACGGCTCAGTTGCTATTGCGAAGGAATTAATATATCAAGCTTTCCTTTCAGGTGCAACATTAGTTAAATTCCAAAAAAGAGATATCTATTCACTCTTAAATAAAAGCTCTTCAAATAGGTCCTTTATTAAAGTTCCTTCACTAGGGACAACTCAGTATGAAGTTCGACCCAAATTAGAGTTCGATTTAGCAGAATATAAGGAGCTTTTCTCCTATTCGAGAAGCCTAGGCCTAATACCTTTTGCAACGATTTTTGACCACAATAGTCTAGAGTTTATTCTTTCTCTTGAGCCCGCATATTTAAAGATAGCTAGCCACTCTTCATCAGATTATCCGTTGATTAAATCTGTGATTAATACAAAAATTCCCTTTATGATTAGTACTGGTGGGTTAACTGAAGAGGAAAGGGAGCAGCTTCTTATGATATTGCCGAAAGAACAGGCAATTTTAATGCACTGCGTAAGTAGCTATCCTTCAAAACCTAATGAGCAATACATTAATACTATAACCCAATATATCAATAAAGGCTATGTTACTGGATTTTCTACCCACGAAATAGGTTTTACGGCAAGTATCCTAGCAGCTGGCTTGGGAGCCAAGTTTATTGAAAGACACATAACTCTTTCTAACGCAAGTGTTGGATTTGATCATGGAATTAGCATGGAGCCAAATAATTTCAAAAAATTAGCCCTAGAGCTTAAGTTAGTCAACCAAATGATAGGCATTAAAGATGAATTATTAGATGTAGAGTTGTCTGCTAGAACAAATTATCATTGTGGTGTTTTTGTTAATAGAGATATCAAGCAGGGTGAAATTATTACCATGAATGATATATATCTACAGCAGCCATTGGGTACCAATAAAGATTCCATAACAGGCTTAGGATTTAATAGTCTACATGATAAATCTAGCTTGAATAATATCTCTAAAGGATCACAATTATTAAAATCTAATTTTAATAATTATGATAGAGTGAACATGATTAATTAAAGTAAATAATAATAAAATGTTAAAAAAAACAATCTTAACCTTTGATGGTAGTGTAGATATTAAAAGTATAAGTAGAAATATCACTAGTATTAGTGTGAATCCATTAAAAAATAGATACTGCAAGTTTAGATATTATCAGACTAAATATCCATTGGAACTTATAGAGAAAATAATTTTTCTCAAAGGTTCATGTTGGTGTATAGATGAAATAAAGAGAGAGGAATCACCAGACTATGTTAAAAGGGCATTAGAGTATGGACTTTTTTCATTTATAAATAAAGAAGAGTTTACTAATAAAACGTTATTAGATTTTGGATGTGGAAGTGGTGCCTCTTGTTGTCTAATTTCGAAAATGCTACCTAATACAAAAATAGTAGGAATTGACTTGAGTAGTAAATTATTAGAGATAGCCAAAATGAGAATAAATCATTATGGGTTAGAAAAAAAAATAGAGTTGATTCATTCACAAAACTCTCAACGAATTCCATACAAGGAAAAAGTTGATTACATAGTACTAAGCGCTGTTTATGAACATTTACTACCCGAAGAGAGGAAAAATATATTAGCTATTTGCTTTTCTATACTTAGGCGTGGTGGAGTATTGTTTATAAATCAAACACCAAATAGATGGGCAATATATGAAAATCATACTACAGGATTAATATTTATAAACTATCTCAATGACAAACTAACTTATTGGTATGCAAAAAGACTCTCGAATCGTAAACTTCATAGACATAGCTGGGAAAAGTTACTTCGAATGGGAATAAGAGGCAGTAGTAAAAATGAAATCAAACAAATTATAAAAACAATCATTAAAAAATCAACTATTGAACAACTTAGACCAAAATATCTAGGTGTAAAAAATGATATTGATCTTTGGTATAGGTCTACATCCCGATTGAAAGGTCATTCAAAACTTATCAAAAAATTAATAAGATTTATACTAAATTTATTACCATTTTTATCACCATTTATTTTGCCAGGATTGATAATTGCTTTAAGAAAAAAATAGATGAGCTGATAGGTAGTAGATAAAAAATATTAATTGGTAAGATTTGCTTTGTTATTATTTTATCACAATACTTTTGGTCCTTAGTCCACAGTAATTATGAGGAAGTCTAAATATGGACTTTCTATATCTAGAAACAAATTTGTAAACAATATCTCCTATATGAAAATAAGAAAACAAAAAAACAATTTCAGCAGTTACTTTTAAAAATTTATTATGACAGTTTCTAAGTAATATCGATATGGCGGCTGAATGTGTATAAATATTTCCATCGTCAAATACAACTATAGTTGAATCAGGTTCTATATGGAAAGATTTCATAATCTTTTTGTAGATTTTATAATCCAAAAAGAATTTATCTTGACTTGAATATGCAAATGCTGTTAACTCTAAGTGCTTGTCTAAAAAGTTAATTAAGGAATTACACATTAGACATTCTCCATCAAATAATATTAATAATTTATTTGTTTTCTTTTCATTATATGGAAGTCTGATTTTCATCTTTTAATTTTTTAGTATATGTTTCAGTGAGTAGCCAATTCCTTTATACTTTGCTTTTCTTTTTGTCTTAAAAGGAAGGATATTCATCTGGTTAGACATTAATCTTTTATTAACTTCTATTTCAGTTGAGAGTTCTAGATTGAATCTGCGCATTTCAAAAGTATTTCTATTGTAAAGCCAATTTAATTGATAAAGGTTAAAGAATATTTCTCCCTTATCTCGACAAAACAGTCTGCTGAACTCACTAAGAAAAGTGAAGTCATGCTCATTTAATGCATTTTCTTTAGCTCGTTCGAGCACATCTAACAACCTTAATACATTTACCCATGATTGATTATTAACCATCATTCTTTTGATATCAATTTTACTTTCAAAATGATTCAAACCCTTTACTATATGTTTATTATTTGTATGCTTGTAATCTAATAATAGAAGACCGTGTAGATGATATTCTGAAAACAACCAAACCTTGACGTGACCTATCAATATTCTAATAAATTTATTTATATTAAATAATTCTATGTTTACACCTAAACCGAGCACAATGCTTGCTAACAAAACATAATTAACTTTACTGATAAAGTTTTCATTGATTATGCCTTGAATTGATATAATTATCATTATAATTCCATAAATACCAATTGGATTTAAATTAAATGGGTAGATTAGTGTAATCATAAATATCAAACTTATAAAAAAGAAGCAAATTAGTACTAATTTGTTACCAGCTAATAAACAAATTAGTGCGATAAAAGGAAAGAATAATTGATGGAATATTTCAAACCTAGATAAATAGGGGGATAGAGTCTTTATAAAGTTATATCTGGATTTATTTAATTTAAAGAACCTAAATTGAGGAAGTGACATCCAGATTAGAATTCCTTTCCCACTCATCCAATCACTTGACTTAAACTTATCAAAACCTGCATTGATAAATATTGATATCAAAAAGGCACTTGAAAATATTGATGCAATAATAGGTTCCTGTGTGTTAAGCACCTTCATTTCGAAACACAAAAGAAATATACTTTGAATTGAACCTGCAAAAAGATGGTCTTCCAAGCCATAAAAGGCGCTTTTCCAGAAAATATATCTATCAACGATAATATTAAAGGCTAGTAGCACTAAAAATAATGTATCTAAGTTAGTTATTAATTTGGTTTGCGCTGCATAACCAGTCGCTATAGATAATGCAGATAAGATTAATAAATAAGAGTTAAACCTATAAAAGTAATTTATAATATGTGAATGCCAAGAACGTAATTTATCTTTTAAGTGATAAAATAATATTTTTGAGTTAGCTTTGTATTGATAGTATCGTATTGTAAATAATAAGAATCCTGAGAGGCATATAATATTAAATTTCATGCTTCAAGTGCTCATAGTGTTATCATAGCATAAACAGATGCTAAAACAGACTTCTGGATTATTTTTATATCAAGAATTAAGTAATTAATAATTATTTAATTAATAGATTATTACCTTTATTTTATTTTATATGATTTCAATAAATTACTAATGATAAGTTATGAAATTCATTTCTAATTATTTGTTGATGATTTTGCATATTTATGATTTCCTTAATCCATTCATCATTAGACAAGGCAATTATAGAGCGATTTTTTTTCAATATAGATAGATTATTTAATATGAACTGTTTAGCAGTTTTAAAGCCAAATGGATTGTACATGAATACAAGATTTGCACTATCTTCTAATTCAAGATCCTTTACATTTTTTGTAACAAAATCAATAGATTTAGAAGATTTATCTGAGTGAGTGTAAAAGATATCTAAGTTTTTCAAGGCAGCTTTAATTAATACTTCAGAGAAATCACAACCTTTAAATGTTTTGAATGGATAGTTTGCTAAAAAGTATATTGTTGAGATTCCTGAACCACAACCTGCATCTATTAAATGATATTGGCTTGGTTGAATATCTACTGGGAGCATATCCATCAGTCTATCTATGTTTTGCAACCAAACGACCTGAAATGCCTTCGAATCAGTAATGTCAAGACCTTGCTCTTTAAGTTTTTCCAATGACATCCCAGAAAATTCTTTCAATCCGTAAAAGTTTATCCAATGGGAATTATATCCTTCACTGACACTTCTTCTCCAGGTGTATTCCTCATCTTTCCATCTATTATTATATTCTAGATTATGTTTCATAACCTACATGCAATAAACATTAAATAACTTAGCGCATTGGTTGAGCTAGAAATACTTATTACTTAGATTAATGTAAAATATTGATATGAATTTTCTAATTATTAATTAAATAATTCATAGATTTTTAATCAACTATCGATATAGCAAAAATATTAATGAATAGAATTTAGATCATAATTATAATAATATATGACAATTCTAAATTTTATAAAGCTTAGGATTAATACTTTATACACTTGGAAAAGTTATAAGACATTCTTTCATAATGGTCTAATCTGATATTTTTTACAAAAAAAAAACAAAGGAAAAAAGAAATTCTAAGTTTTGCTCATGTAAAATTAAAAATCCAACTAGCCAATAATCTTATTTAAATCAAAATCTATTGTTGTATAATATAAAAGTTGTTTTCTGTTATTACAAATATGTCATTAATTTCCACAAAAATAAATTATAATTTAATACCTAATTAGTAAAAATAATGTATCAAGATAATTTTTCAGCTGAATTAATCACCACAGCTCAAGCTAATACTCACTTTAATAATAGCCAAGATGGAACGCTATATCACAATCCTGAGTTTATTAAAGAGATTCTGACTGACTTTGAATGGTTAGGAGGTTTTAAGAAAAAAAGCTTATTATGCACAATGCCAATCTTTAATAATCTATATCCGGAGTTTTTCTATTACTCAGGACCCTTGTGGAGCAATATTTTTATGGGTCTTAAACCATATAGAAAATACTCAACAAGTCAAAAGATTTACGAAAAGATGTTAGAGTATTTAATTGGAATTAGAAAAAATATTGTAGTTCAATTTCCTTCTACAAATTATGACATAAGAGCATTTGAATGGTGGAACTACGGGAAAAAAGAGGATATAAGATTTAGAACATCTATTATGTACACAGCTAAAATCACAAGTCTCCAATCAAAAACACCAGCTCAATTAGAAGCCAATTTAAGAAGTGATGACAAAAGGAAGAGGTTAAGAAGAGTATTGAATAGGCAATCCGATTTTGAAATAGATAATTTAATTTCCTTAGATGAATTTATAAATTTATACCGGCAAACCATGTCAAGGGGAGGAACTAATCCTTCAGACGAGTCAATAATAATATTAAAAAATCTATTTAATTATGTTGACCAAAAACAAAAAGGATTCACTCTGTCAGTTAGAAGCTCCTTAAATAAAGAGCTCGTTGGATGTCAACTGGTTATCTATCAAGACAAAATAGCCAATGCTGTAGCTCAAGGAATTGACCAGAGGTTCTACAGTTCGGAAATAGTGACCTATTTGATTTTTAATTCAATTTTAAAAGCTAAAGATGACGGCATAGAGACTTTTGATTTTAATGGTGCAAATAGTCCTAAACGGGCGGATGATAAACATGCTTATGGTGCTGATGAAGTGCCATTTTATTCATTAACATATGGATGTAGAAACTAAAATATTTATTGCTTAATTCACTATTTTAATTGATTTATGTAATAACTTATTGATATTAGATTCTCTCTACTAATTAATTAGTATAAGCTTAATCTTTGCGAAATAATAAATAGGCTAAAAGGTACAAGTCATGCAATCACTGCATATTGGATTTAACTCTGAATTAATAAACTCTTGTCTTAGCTTATTGAGGAATTTAGATTTCCATATATCCAAAAGTGTGTCTTCATAAATAGATCCAAGATTCAATTTTATTCCATGAAAAGAACAACATGGAGAAATTTGACCATCAGACCAAATAGTTAAATAGGAAAATGGCCTAAAGCAATAATGCTCGCTATGTTTGGTTTCATAGTTTGATTTCTCATCTAACTTCGGAAGTAAAAATAAATGTTCTAACTTTCTAACTCTCTGAACTTCTACACTATCAACTCTATCAATCCACTTTCTTAAAAAATCTTCTTGCTGATGTTCATTAGAGGGTTGATTACAAAAAGAAACTCTTACTAAGGGCCTGCCATTGGATGTTTGATTGGCAACAAATTCATCAATGACTTGCTCAACCTTTTCTAAATCTCCTCCTCGAATAATTGTATATACCTCTTGATCTGCGGCATCAAGTGATATGCAGAGCCTTGTTATGCCTGTCGCAATATATTTCTTAATCTGATTTAATCTTATTCTACTTCCATTAGTAAAAAGAACTACATCAGGTATCTTGGAGCATGCATATTCAAGGACCTCTATTAGATTAGGATGGAGAGTTGCTTCCGAACCCATACCAAACATAACTGTAAATATACCCATTTCACTAGCTTGATCTACAATGGAAAATAGTGTTTCCTTGGGTAATTGATTTTTCACTCCCTCATGATTAACTGTATAGCACATCTTACAGGCATAATTACATTTATTAACCAGCTCTATATTTAAAGTTGTAGGTACTTTTGGAGTAGAATTTAGTTCTTTACAATTTAATGATTGATGATAAGTATCACGTACATTTTTAAAAGTATCAGAAGATATATTTCTATCTTTAATTAATATGTCTGACAAAATGTCATCATATTTTCTACGCGATTTTTTCTTTAAATGAGCTGGTTCCAATGTATCTGCTATAATTTTGTATATATTAGCATAAAAATAGCGTAAAGATAGCAGTATTAATTGAAACTGGAGAAGGCTCTAAATCTTTAAAACTTAAGAATATAATTCAATTAAATAAATAACCACTAACAAGCCACAGTATTAAATATAAAAAAGAACTATGAGAAGATTTTTATATCCTCAGATGATCATAAAATACTTGATATTGCAAAAAATATTGCTCTAAGGATATAAAACGATCATATTGCATTAATCGAGACGATAATATTACATAAAAAGTTCTATGAATGCTAAAAGCTATAGGAATGAGAAAAGTATGGAATGGTTGTTTAACTAAGTGCTCATAAGGAAATAAAGCTGAAATGAATAATTTTGATAAGGTCTTAAAAATTCCTAGGTTTAAATAAATTTATAAATTATCTCTTATGTGGAATGCCTCCCACCGTACTTTTGGTATTGCCCTGGGATCTAAAATTTGTAATGAAGCAATAATGAAATATATGAAAAATTGTATTTCAAAAAAAGTCACAACAAATAAGCTTTTAATAGAATTTACTTGTATTTGCTGATAAAAAGTCCTATGTACTGGTCTCAAGGAAAAGGACTTATAGATATTCTGCATGGCTAGAAATTTCCAAACCAATTCCAAAATAGATATTGAAGCTAACTTTATTATAGGTATAATAGAATAACTAGTTAACAAGAATGATGTATTCCAGTAAATGGCAAAAATTGCAATAATAATAAGAACAAAGAATGAGGAAGTATGGATATCAAGCTGTATTAACTCAATCCTAAATCAAACGATTAAGGATTATCAAATAATAATTGTAGATAATCAGTCAACTGACTTGACTCTAAAGATAGTAGAAAACTTCCCAGTAAAAGTTGTCCAATATGCTCCTTTAAATGGAATTTATAGACCTGGAGCAGCTCTAAACACTGGGATAAGAGCCTATGAGGCAGACTACTATGCTTTTATTTCTGCCCACTGCATAGCGAAGTCAGAGTATTGGCTCGAAGAATATGTTAACGAGATGAAAAGCAATGCAAGATATGCTGGTATCTACGGAAGACAAGAACCGTTAGCTTACTCAAGTGCTCAAACAAAAAGAGATTTATCAATAGCATTTGGTTCTGATCCGCGGACACAACAAACTGATCCTTTTTTCCATAATGGGAATTCAATAATTAGGAAAGAAGCATTATTACCATCTCTTTTTGATGAGGCAATATCTAATATTGAGGATAGAGAGTGGGCAAGGCAAAAAATATCAGAAGGATGGCTTATTAGGTACTCTGCTTCTTCTAGTGTTTACCATTACCATGGTATTCATCATGATAATAATCCAGGCAGATTAAAAACCACAGCCCTAGCACTAGAAAATCTTAATCTAAAAGGTAAAAAAACTAATCCAAGCATTAGTATTTTCTCACTTGCCTTTATAATAAGTATAAGAATAAATGAGTTATTTGAAGGAAGAATTGCAAAATGTTCTATTAAAGCATTTGCTGAAGGAATCAAAGAGGTTTCAAAAATAACTAAAGGAATTTCCCTATATATCGTTTCTAGTAAAGAGCAGTTTGAAGTAATATCAATGTATCTTAGTCAAGCTAATATCACGGATATAGAAACTTACCATATTCAAAGAGATCTAGGATTAGATAACAAGTGGGTAAGTATTCTAGATGTACTACAATTTGCCGTTGGTGAAATAACCAAAACAAATAAATACTTGTCTCACTTATGTTATTTAGATCTACACTACTTGTTTCGTAATCCAAAAGATATGAAATTAGCAGTTAGAAAAGCAAAAGAAAGCTATACTCAATCGAAAAACCTCACTGTATTATTTGGTGAAGAGATACCAAATAATAAATACTTGTTTAAATCAAATGAATTACATGACATTTTGTCTGAATCATTCAGGCCAAAGTCTACAAAGACAAATGATGATACAAGGTGGAGAATACATTCTGGATACCTTACTTTATTTACTCTAGAAGATATAAAAAGTTCGGCATTGTTTTCCAATGAAATAGAGCTTGCCTCACCGGAGGGGAATTTATCAACAATACGTGTTGAAAATAATACCGAATTAGAATATATTTTCTCTAAATTAGATGCATAAAAAAACATTAATTTACATATAATATGATAAAGAAATGATAGATTTAAAATATAAAAAGAGTTACCGGCTACTGAATATGAGAATTTACTATTTTATAAGATAACCAAATGAAGAGTTAAAGTAAGACCATATAATTGCTTCCTTAAATGTCTTATTGTATTAGAGAAAAGGCAAGCATGGGTATAAAGGATCAGAAAGGGTTGATAAATATATTCATAAAGAAGGGATTAATAGTTATCAAAATGATTATTCAAAGATTTTCTAGACAAGTGGTAATTATGTCTTAATGAATAAGCATAGTTTTTCACATTCAGATAATACATTTGAAGAAGATATTATAATAAATTAGAGTGATATGGTCATAAGATAGATTAGAGAAAAAGAGATATGTAATAATCCTATTCC
Organism: Prochlorococcus sp. MIT2308; assembly: GCF_059772345.1. NCBI lineage: Bacteria > Bacillati > Cyanobacteriota > Cyanophyceae > Synechococcales > Prochlorococcaceae > Prochlorococcus > Prochlorococcus sp. MIT2308. The sequence continues at coordinate 825,277 of NZ_CM186283.1, forward strand.
GTCTTTCAAATTCTCACCTAATGGGCACTTGATGCATTTTCCGGGTAGATATGGGAACAAAAATTCATATCTTTTTGCCCTAAAACCTAATAAAATTTAGAAAACTATAATTTTGAGACCACTTGGGGATGTGTGGGATTAACTGGGAACACAAAAAATGCGGAGAGAGTGTCCCTCGCATTGAGCACTGCTGAACAGGTATGAACAGGTATGAACAGGTATGAGCAGGTACATTTCCAAAAGACCTCATATTCCGCCAATACATCCGCAAACCTATAATTTAGGTTTTGAAAGAAGTGATTCTCTTGGAGAAATTATCTATCGCCTCTTCTTAACATGAGTCATGTAAAGGTTCGTATAATTAGCAACTACCAACAAGAGCAAGAGAAAAGTATTTAAATTCAATTTCTTGATGCATTATTTATTAGCCAATCATAGAGAAGAACGGATCGAGCCAATCCCAGCATATGCTGCAACAAAAGGTCTATGCCTTGAAGGGGTAATAAAAAGCACTCATAGATAGGCGAAAATCCAAGAGTGCAGTTATAAATTGGTTTGAAGACTTCAACAATCAACTATATGCACTTATAGGCAGGTGATATTTGAAATCGGAACGGAGAGGGTGAATTCCTATTTGAGTATAAGGGAGCATATAGGAGAACATAAGAGAACAATAAACCCAAATCAGTTTAGAAATCCAACAACACACAAATTCATCCAACAACATTTCAAAAAATCCAACAACAAAATCCAACAACTTTATGAGTTTTGGTAAAATTAGTATTGAGTCTTCTGAAATAAATAGAATCATACTTTTAGTATTTAAAGAAAATATATTGGTTTTATATTTTTCTGATTAAAAAAATAAAATCTGAATAAATTAATATATTTAATTTATCTTCTAGCAAAATAAACAATTGCTGAAACTGTTGACATTAAAATAATTCCAAAATTCCATACAGTTGAACTATTATTATTTAAATTTTTAAACCAATCAGGGACTCCTCCATCCATAAAAATGATAACTAACCCAAACAATAATAAAATCGGCAATCCAAGCGCATAAAACAATTCCATAATCTAAGATTTATTTTTCTATATTATCTATAAAGAATAGATCCTATAAAAATCAATATAATTTGTTTAACAATAAACCATTAAAAGATTAGATAAAAGTCCTAATAAAGCACATTAAGCATCTGCGCAAAGTTGTCATTAGACGAAGTTATATTGATAAAAACGGAGAGGGTGAACTCGTTGCTGACCCTATACAGACAACTATAAGCACGTAAACTCATAAAAAGGTGCTTTTCCCCAATATTAGCAGGGGTAGTAATGACTAATAAAACCTTTGATGATAGTAATTGGAGGGAAGAATATAAGAATTACACCAGCAGTAAAACAGAGTTGGAATTATTAGAAAATGGTGCGAAATCATTATCACAATCTTGGATATTAAGTGCGTTATATCAAAAGTGGAAAAGGATAAATGGAATACCACCAGACCCAGCAGACTTGATTGCCAAAGTTCATTCTTGGAGTGGGAACTCCACTTATCTTGGTTTTTATCCCACTCTCCTATCTTTACTCTTGCATCGACCAATAGAAGGTTTTGATAGTGTGGAAAGATTTGTTCTAACCCTTCTTTAACCAAGTCAAAGCAAGTATCTACTTGATGCCTAATTTTTATCACCTTTTGTACCACTTTTGATATTTAATAACACTATTTATAAAATCTATCTATGTATATCGATTGTCTTTATATTCTGTGTGCTTTTTTGGTGCCATTTTAAAATAAAGTGAAGGGAAATAAAAGTTATTCCTCTAAATGTCAATATTTAAGGTCCTTAGGAATTTGAGACATAAAAAATTTAAGAAATTAAATCCTATATGGGTTTTACTTGGAAGATTTTATAGATTTATAATACGAAATTTTGATATCAAAATCACTCAATATATAGGATCTTATGGACCTTTTAAAATGAACCCTGAGTTTGCGTTCTCAAATTATTCCAGTTGGGGTGGTCAACACAATAGAGGTTTTGATCATCTAATAAGAAATCTAAAAAGTTCAAAAGTTTTTTTTGATGTTGGAGCACACATAGGATTAGTAACCCTTCCTGCCGCAAAATCCATGCCAATAGATGGACTTGTAGTTGCTTTTGAACCGAGTAAAAGTAATTTTAATCATTTAGAAAGTCATTTAAAAGCAAATAAACTTGATAGAAAAGTTAATTTGATTAAGACTTTAGTGGGATCAGATAATAATAAGAAAAGCTTTTATAGTAATTTTTTTGAAAGTGGGATGAATTCAATTAGTCCTATCAAAAAGGTAAAAGGTTATAAATTAATAGAGTTAAATCAATTGACATTAGATAGCTATTGTGAGCGAACAGGTAATATACCTGAAATTATAAAGATTGATGTTGAGGGTGCAGAATTAGATGTATTAAAAGGAGCGAATAATTTAATCAAAAGATTCTCTCCACTAATTTATCTTTCTGTGCATCCAAAACATTTAAAAGAATTAGGAATAGAAACCTCAGAACTACTAAAATATATTGAAAGTATTGGATACGTAATAAAGGATTTTGAAGGTAATGTTGTATCTAAGGTGGGGTTAACTGAATATTTATTGGAAAAGTATTAGATAAATATTCATAATAGATAATTGAACTTCCTGGAAATAACTAACTAAATAAAATTTCTTCTTCAACCCATCAATTACCAATAATAATGAGACGTTATGGTAATTGTTGTTACTAAAAGAATACGGAGAGGGTGGGATTCGAACCCACGGATAGTTTACTATCAAACGATTTCGAGTCGTTCGCTTTCGACCACTCAGCCACCTCTCCATTCAAATAAGTTTAAAAGAATCTTCTATTTTATCTTGCTAATAATAAGAATAAAAATTTAATTTTTAATTCTTTAATCCCAACCGGCCTTTCTCATAAGTTTAATTGCTTTTTTATTATTTTCTCCCAATTGATCAATAGTCACACCATCAGGAGTAAACCCTCCAAATTGTGTAACTTCATCTGTTTTATTAAAGCCAACTAAAGGGTGCTCAAATGTTGGACCTGCTAATCCACTACTACCATCAGGAGAAGCAAGATACTCCAAGAGTTGAATAGCTTCTTCTTTATTTTCAGCATATTTAGCAATTCCACCTGCACTTACATTCACATGAGCAGGATTAGGAGTAAGGACTTTTACTTTTTTAGCCAGCCTTTGATCTTTTCTACCATTCACACCGGCGAGCATCCTTGAAACATAGTAGTGATTAACTATCCCTACTCCACACTTACCCTGAGAAACTGCTCTAATAACACCTATATCACCTGGGAAAAAAGGCTGAGAAATATTCGAAATCAGACCTTGCAACCATTCTTTGGTTTTTGCCTCTCCTTTATTAACAATTTGATTGGCAACTAGAGATTGATTATATGGACTACTTCTTTTCCTCACACAAACAAGACCCCTCAAAGCTGGATTAGCAAGGTCTGAATAATCATTGATTGTATTTATATCAACTTTCTTAGGATTAGCGACCATAACCCTAACCCTTCTAGTTAAGGCATACCACCTTGCTTGAGGATCTCGATATTCCAATGGAACATTTTTATCTAGCTCTTCCGATCTATATGACTGTAGAAGACCACTTTTTGCAGCATTACTAATTCGAGCGGCATCAACAAGAAGAATCACATCTGCTTTAGAGTTTGAACCTTCCCTTTTCAATCTTTCAACAAGAGAAATACCTTGAGCCTCAATTAATCTAATTTTTATTCCAGTCTCCTCGGCAAATTTCTTGTATATCTGCTTATCTGTGTTGTAATGCCTACCTGAGTAAATCCTTACTTCTCTTTCAGAGGCCTTTACATGATTAAAACTTGAAGTGACTAATAGAGAACCTGCTATGACTGAAGTAAAAAGACGCTTAATTAAATTCATTAATCAATTTAGGGAAGGAATTAATATCTTTTTGTAGATTAGACAAAAAGACACAACTAAATATAGCCGCTCAGCTTTGATACGTATAGAAGTATAAATTGATATCTTATTTATACTTTAAGATATCAATTATATTTAGATATTGAACATGGAATATTTAACTCATTCACTGATAGATCAATCAGAAGCTCTTCAAATAATTCAAAAGCTAAAAGCCGAAAAATCTTCATGGCAAGATGGCAAAAAGACTGCAGGAAGCCATGCTGCAAAAATTAAATCAAATTTTCAATTAGATAAAAATTCAAAATTATCAATTGAGCTTAGAGATACTATTGTTAATAAAATCATCTCAAATCCTCTCTTAAAAAGTTTTGCATTACCTAGTCTTATTCATGGTGTCATGTTTACCCAATCTTTAGCTGGAGATGGTTACGGCACACATGTTGATAATCCATATATGCCCTCAGGAAGAAGTGATCTTTCTTTTACTTTGTTTTTAAACGAGCCAACAGACTATGAAGGTGGTGAATTAACTATTCAAACAATTCATACAACTGAAAAAATAAAACTTTCTGCTGGAGAAATGATAATTTATCCCAGCACTCAACTTCATTCTGTAGCTGAAGTCAAAGATGGTGAACGTTATGTATGTGTGGGCTGGATTCAAAGCTATGTGCAAAGCAATGAAGATCGAAATTTTTTATTCGGACTAGATGCAGGGGCAAAAGGTTTGTTAGCTAAACATGGAAGATCTGACGAATTAGATTTAATTTTCCAGGCATACAGCAATTTATTGAGAAGATTGGGAGATTAAGAAAGATTCTTTATACTTAACAAAGTAAAAAATGAACTTTCATTGATAGACTCAACCTATCAAAATAAATTCAAATTTAATTACATATGCCTAAAAAAAGTCCTGTAGGAATTTTCCTAGCAGCAACTGCGGCATTAGCCACAACCGCAATCATTCCAGATCATTCAATCGCTGGAGAAAAACATAGTGGAATGGGGGGTACAAAAGAATGGACCACTGATCAAGATGTAGACGAAGATGGCAAACTTGATGAGGCGGCTCAAAAAGCTGCCGATAAAGCAAAAAAAGCTGACGTTTGCATTCCAATCGGCGAAGGAGAAAATTGCTGGTAAGTTTTAATTAAAAAAAAGCCCCTTTAAGGGGGCTTTTTTAATGCAAAAAAAAATCGCCCCCTTAGGAGCGATTTTTTGTTTTTAACAAAATTTAGAATTTAAACTCTGTTAAAACAACTGCGCCGTTGACGTCTTTGCCATCAGCTTCAACATCAGATCCACCAAATATTGCAGGAGTGACGGTTACACCATCATTAATCTTGAATGAGTAATAAGCTTCCCAAACAGTGTTGTCTTCTGCAGGATCAGAACCAGCTCCATTGTAAGAAGTTGCAGCTTGTCTTGAACCGAATGCTACACCAGCTCTGTTGCCATCAACAAATAGATCAGTCCAACCTAGACCTACCATCCAAGCAGACATCTCATCTGGATCGCCTACAGCAGCATCATCAACTGAAGCTATGTCATAACCCAATTGAACTTGAGGAATAGAACCTGAAGTTTCAGGCTTCCAATAAGCTCTTAAACCAATTGAAGTTAGGTCTTTGCTGTAATCTTCACCAGCTGCAGTGTGGTAGTAACCATCATATGTTTCACCATTTGTCTTGCTAGCAAATGCTGCTGAAACTTGCCACTGAGGTGTGCCGTATTCAACCTTAGTAAGGAAGAATTCCTTAGAATCGTCGTCTAGAAGTCCAGCTGATGCATTATCTCCACCCTTTCCGGTGTAGTTAACACTTACTGCAAACCTTCCAGCTGAAGGATCATCAACTTGCTGAGTGTAAGCAGCACCAAAACCAGGGCTTGTGCTTGAACCATAAGTAGAAGCGTTACCACCAAGAGCAAACTGCTTAGTAACTGGCCTGTAGATTGATGGAGCACTAGCTAGCATGTAGTAGTTCTCAATCCTTGGTCCTACCCAAACTTGAAGGCTATCGCCAACAGGGAACTGATACCAAATCTTGTCAACACCAATAGTTCCAGAACCATCTTTAGCTGCAGAAAGGTAAGATCCATTTCCTTTGTCGTGGAAACGACCACCTTTGGTAAAGTTACCAGCTTTAAGTCTTGTATATAGAAGATCAGAACCAGTAAAACTGGAGTTCATGTTCAACTGATACATGTAGTTCAAAGTGACTTTGTCAGAGTCAGTCTCTGAGTCATCATCTACATAACCAGTTACGAAAGCTGCTTTACCACTCATTGTTGTGGTTGAAGAGAAAGCACCAGCTTGGATTTCGTCTAGCTGAGCTTCTACACCATCAACACGAGCTTCAATAACTTCAGATTCGTTTGATACAGAAGTGATATCTGCATTTGCAGCCATTGGTGCCATTAGGCCCAAAGCAGCAGGAGCTACCAGCAAACGCTGAAAAAGCTTCATTGTGTCCTCACACAAATATAACTCGCACATAATAGTGTATTCATTGAGACATTCCAGAGCACTAACACACAAAAGTATCTTTTTATACATAAGCTTGGAATATTAGATATGTTTATGTTCGAAAAGGCTAATTTTTATTTGGTTTTAATTACTAACTTAAACCCAGAGGAAAACCAAGAGACTCTCTTTCATCTAGCCATGCTTCTGCGACCTTGCGAGCTAAAGATCGAATTCTTGCAATAATTTTAGTTCGTTCCGTTACAGATATAACTCCTCTAGCTTCCAACAGATTAAAAGTATGACTACATTTCAGAACATAGTCAAGAGAAGGTGCAGGAAGCTTTTTAACTATTAATTGATGAGCCTCTTCTTCATAAATTTCAAAAAGTTTTCTTAAATTATCTGAATTAGATTCCTCAAAATTGTACTTGCATTGACCTTTTTCAAAAGGAAGCCAGATATCACCATATTTATTACTTTTGTTCCACGAAAGGTCCCAGATACTCTCAACATCTTGCAAATACATTGCTAGTCTCTCTAACCCATAAGTGATCTCAATCGAAACAGGCTTACAATCAAGACCACCACATTGCTGAAAATAAGTAAATTGTGTAACTTCCATACCATCAAGCCATACCTCCCATCCAACTCCCCATGCGCCCAAAGTTGGAGATTCCCAGTTGTCTTCTACGAATCTGATATCGTGATCTTTGGCTGAGACACCCAAGCACTCAAGAGAGGATAAATAAATTTCTTGAATACCATCTAAAGAGGGCTTAATAAGAACTTGGTATTGAAAATAATGTTGAGCTCTATTTGGGTTGTCTCCAAACCTCCCATCAGTTGGCCTGCGACAGGGCTCAGGATAAGCCACAGCCCAAGGCTCGGGACCTATCGCTCTCAGGAAAGAATGAGGACTCATTGTTCCTGCGCCTTTCTCTAAATCGTAAGGTTGAAGAAGCAAGCAACCTTTCTTACTCCAGAAGTTATTGAGGCTAGAAATTATGTCCTGAAAATACATGTATAGAAAAATATCTAGTTAATGTAAGTTTTGAATTCATTCATTCCAAAACTAAATATACACTTAAATAATAACAATGTAAGAAAAAACAGAATATAGAGATATTTAAACAGTTTTCATTTTTTTTAATCAAGAAGGTAAATATGACATATTTCCTGCTATTGAAATCCTTGGTTCGGTTGTTTCATAAAATGGATAAACACAGTGTCTTAATTGAGCAGGGAAAAAAAGCATAGTTCCCTCAAGTTTAGATGATAACGTATACGCAAAATTCATAACTTCTCCAAGGGTATTAATATATTCAAATTCAAAATTACCTGCCTTCCTATCTCCTTCCTTAATATCAAGAAATTGAGGCAATTTTTTTTGTTCTTCCCCTGAATAAGGAATCTTCATCCAAATAGCAAAAGAGTAGACTCCAGTGTGATCATGATAAGGATTAAATTCTGTTTTGTACTGATAGTTAACCCATAGTTGATTCAATATTATTTTAGAGTTAGGGCTCAATAAAGTATTTTGAGCAACAGGATCTTGACCAGTAGCGTTTTGTTCACGATAGAATTTTACTAATGGAATACAAACTGTTTTAAAAAAAAAGGAATCTATATCTTCAAGCAAAAGACTTTGGGAAATATTTCCAACTAATTTACTTTTATGGTTCTTATTAGTAGTTTTTGCAATATCAATAATCTTCCAAAGATAATCAATCACTTCTTGATCCAATTTAATTTGTAAAAAAGGAGTAACTGGAGGAGTTATTGTTTTAACTTCCATTGAAAATTGAAACTTAATAAAATAATAATCTCAAAATAAATACAAGTTTGCCTAAACATTGCCTAAACATCTTATACTGCTGTAATATAACCTTTCAGAACGACTTCTGTAATTGACTTCTTAGGGTTGAACTTTGACAAATATACTTATGTCCTGGAAATACATCAGTGCTGAAATAACAAGAATTAGTGGGGATTGGCTTAACCTGGCGGGGCCTGTAATCAAGAAGTACGACCAATATCCATCTTTTTCAAATAGCCATACCGAGAAAATTAAATAAATTCTAAATCAACTGGTGATCATTTAAAACTGAGTATTTAGATGAGAACAAAAAGAAAAATGTATAAGTACTTATACTTACGGTCTCATTACGCGATTTAGAGTGGCTCAAAGGTATTAAAATAAACAATAGTATTCCAGCAATTTTTTGCTATTTTTCGACTTATACAAGGAAAGCAAAAGAAAATATAGAGGTTATTTAATAATTACAGAATATTCACTGAACAATATCCGACGTGATCCAGTATTAACGTATTAACACCTATAGTAGTGTGCAATAAATAGAAAAATTAAAGCATAAAAGTTACATACGAAACAAATACAACCAAAAAAATCTAGCATGATAGTACATAAGTACCTATTGTTCCGATTCGTCACAAAGGTTATGTTGAATATGTACTTAGCTAGATCTATGGAACTATCGCCCACAGAGGTGGTCGACTTAGCGAGTATTCCGCTCAACAGCGAGGTTACCAAGGGGCTTGTACCGGCCCAGGTGGAATATGTCAAAGAATCGGTCTCCGAGATCAACGATGAACTGAGCTGCGTCGGTCAGTCGCTAAGGTCTGTCGCGGCAAGCCTCTCCGACATAAAAAGCAATATCAAGCCAGGGAACTGGAGGGCCTTCTTGAAGTCTGGCGCGATCAATTGCTCAGAGAGGTTCGCCGTTGATCTTGTAAGCGCGTACACCAACTGGCTTGGTGGTTCGGATATAGACGACAACCTGCTTGCGTCGCTAACCCCTAGGTCACTAGCATTGATGGGAAGCAAAGGAGTAACCGACAAGGAGCGGCAAAAGGTATTCGAAGCGGTAGAGAATGGCGAAAGAATGACAGAAGCTACAGTGCGAGGTCTAGTGAAAGGGAAAAAGAAAAAGATGAATAAACCTGCTCGAAAAACTGAAAGCGAAAAGATTAAATCACTTAAAGAAAAAATCGAGACTTATAAGAGAGTTATAAGTAATCTTCAAGACGAAAACAAAGAGCTTAGCAAGCTGCTATCAAATAGAGAAAAAATTGACTTACTCGTCTAATCCTCAATTCCAAAAGTTACTCAGAATTACCACTCAAAATGAAAATCACCAACTTAAATGCCAGAGGTTCTAAACGAAATCTTGAACCCAAAGATTTCCATACAAGTGAGCATGGCATCACGAAGAGATTACTAGATAAATACAAGCCAAAACATCTTTACAGCGTGGATGATACGAGCGACAGAAACAAAATAAAGAGAGTAGTTTGATATCATGAATAATAATTCAAAGTCCAGAAGTGGATTTATCCATTTGTACAACCCAAAGGAAGAAGGATTGGGATCCTATGACGTACACTATATAAATGCATATAAAAAAAATAGAAGACTAAAAAATGAAATAATCAAACATGATCAAGAGAGGTATGCAGCATGATTCCATTTATTAGAAGTTTTTCAGAATTAATGGCCATCACAGAATCAAGGGAGGTCAAAAATGATCTATCAAAAAACAATGAGAGCTACAGCTCGATAATGGATAGTGGGCAAAGGAAACGATATACAAGATCTCTAGATAAAAAAGACTTAGCTCTCCCTGATTTACCTAAAACTATAAGGAATAAGTGGATGAAAAAAAAAGAAAGTTTATCAAGATTTGTTGATGAATTAGACTATAACAATCAAATCCAATCATCGTATGACCTGACTTTGCTAGAAACACAAAACATAAGAAATGATCAGGATGTTGCCTAAACATGAACAAAACTAAAATCAATCATGGCTTAGAATATTTATCTTCGACATTAGTTCTCTCATATTTTTTTATTCATAATATTTTTTTAGTTCTGATTGGGATTATATTTTCATTATATTTGATTAATCTTAATTTTATTAATAGATTTATTACATCTATCAAAAAAAAATTAATTTACAAAAAAGTAGATATAGAGTTAAATACAAATGATAAGGGATTAAAAATTAATCCTGCTAAAATAAAATCAACAAAAGAGGATACCAAGCTTACATTAGTTGAAACCATAGAAGAACTAGGATTTATTCCGTCATTAGAGAAAAATGATGGAAGTAATGCTGCATAATTAAATTTAAACATAAGAATATCTTTTAAATCTTACTTCTCCCAAACTCTATTTGTCTTTACAATCAAGTTAATAGAAGGTAATCTGGAATAGATTTAATAATTAAATGCAAGAAGATCCAATAGGCATAGAAGATATATTAGTTAAGGGCCTATCGCATATTTTAAAAAGGACAGTGGAGGTTTGCCCAGGGGATCAATTAGCTATTGCACAAGAGTATAAAGAGTGGATAAATTGTATATCCGCTAGCGATTTTTCAAAGCAGGAGATACTAGTTTTAGATAAGTTTACATTTAAATAATAATAGAGATACCATTTAAAATATTAATTTATGTATAATACGTGAAGAGATAAAAAATTTATATTGTTAATAAATTACTTATATAAAATGAATATCCCCAAAATTATACTAAATAGCCAAGCAATAAAAATTGACTCTTAGTGATACTGATGTACTATAAAGATGCGCCGTAAGCGTATTGAGGAATCTCAATTTTCTTGTCCCCACTGCAATAAAAATCATTTTATTTACAAAGCATGGTTAATGAAATGGTCAACAGAGGTAGGAGATTTTTTTCGCGTATTTTTTTCAAACAATCAACTGGAGTAACTAATGGAATCTTCAAGAACTTCAAGCTGGAATTTAATAAAGAACGTAAAGCTTTCAAGCGGACTAGGAATAGGCAGAGAAATTCTCATAACAACCTCCAAAAGAGAATTAGTTGAATTTTATTGGACAAATCGAAAGCGGTTTTCAGGTGGTTGCATAAGACTCCCATCCAAAAAGAATTATCGATCAGGTTAGTAAAGAATTAACTTAAAATTTCTTATTTTTATTTGTCTGGTCTAAAAAGAGAATTAATTTTTAAGCCTATTGAGAAAATTAATTAATTATGGTTCTTCTTTATCATTAATTACTTGATATGAATTCGGAGCAAGTATTAAAAATAATATCCACCAGACAAAAACAAAAACGCCTACGATTGAACTAAATATAATGTTATTAAATAGTTTCCAACTAAAAATTAGAACTAAAACTCCAAAGCTTATAATTGACCAAGGTTTACACCAGTAAGGCTTGGAATCCCAAAAACTTTTTTTTGAATTTATATCCACTAAAGAAGTTGATCAATGGTTATAGCTCTCCAATCCTAACCAATTACTCAGGTTTTTCTTCTTCAACAGGTTTTTCTTCTTCAACAGGTTTTTCTTCTTCAACAGGTTTTTCTTCTTCAACAGGTTTTTCTTCTTCAACAGGTTTTTCTTCTTCAACAGGTTTTTCTTCTTCAACAGGTTTTTCTTCTTCAACAGGCTTTTCTTCTTCAACAGGCTTTTCTTCTTCAACAGGCTTTTCTTCTTCAACAGGCTTTTCTTCTTCGACAGGTTTAATTTCAACTATGTTGTTAATTGAAGGAGAGTTCTCAGTCTCAGTAAAAATCTTAGAAGCCTCCTTAATCGAATCAGACGCTGAGCCCTTGAGTAAAAATTTCAGAACATATCCAAGAGAGACAAACAAACCTATTGGGAGGACAAGTCCTAAAAGCAATTTATAGAGAATTATTCCTATTCCAAAGACAGCAATAGAAATAAGAATGTTCTTCCTGTTCATATGTACTAAATGAATAGACAATTAATCTAAGCTATTTCTGAGTTGTCTTGATGAGATAGCTTGGACGCGATGTTTATTTAAATAATCTAGATTGTAATTATTAACGTTAATTCAATGCTCAACAAAGAGAAAGAGTTAAAAAAATTCTTTAATTTAACTTATGGAGAAAAAGCTCCATCAAGGAAAGATTGGGAATCTTTTTACAATCAGCAAGTTAAATTCATAGATCCTACTCAAGAAAAAAATGGAATTGATGCATATATCAAAGCTCAAGATGGATTAATCAAAAGATGTGATGATATTTTTTTAGAATCACATTCAATTGCTTTCAATAAAAATATTGCTTTTGTTGAATGGACAATGGGTTTAAAAATAAAAGGTATCGAATTTATATACGATGGGACAACACGATTAATATTTGATGAAGAAGGGAAAGTCAAAGAACACAGAGATTATTTTGATTTTTGTTCAGGAACATTTGGCAATATTCCAGTTATGGGAGCATTTTTTAGATGGTTATACTCAAGATTTGTTGGCTAAAATATTTTTAATTTTTTAAATCAAAAAAGAACTAGTAAATTTACCTAATCGCAATCCAACGAAAAAAAAATATTTAATTATTTTCTAAATTTAATTTGTTTATTTGTTTCAATACGTAATTAAAATTTTTTAGCTATAACAAGAGTGGTGCTGGAAGAATCAAATGGGAAAATTAGTTGAGTTAATCAAGGAAACCTACGACCATAAAGCATGCTTAGAGATTGCCAATAGTGGTTGTTCTGATGGTGCCTGCACAAGACATAACTACCAAGCTGACACTCTATTGCTATATATGAGCTACTCAGATGAGATTATCCAATACACTTCAGAAAAACTCGGATACTCTTTTCTTTCTAATCTTGCAAGAGATTTTGGGTCACCACTAAAAGATCATAAAGATAAAGATGATTTCTCATGGCAAGAAGTAGTTTCGGCTTGTCCAAATAAGGACGACTATAAACATGCACTTGTATGGAAATTTATAGAACTAGTAGCCAAAGAGAAAAGTTTAGAGCAATAATAATTCAATATGGAAATTAATTCTTTAGAAGTTGAGTATTCATGCCAGAGGTAATTTGATTTTCGAAAAAAGATCAAATACTGGTCTCATCCAATGAGGTTGAAAAATAAAATATATCAAACAAAAAAAGAATATTGCACCTACTAATCCATAAATTTGAATCTCTATCTCTTCCCAGATCTCCTCGATCCATATAAGGAAAGATCTATTTTTACTTTTTCTCTCCATTGAAGTATAAATCAAAAAAAATAGCATATACGGATAATAACTAGTTTGAAATAATATTTATAAAAATATCTTAAATATATAAATAATTATATTCGATTGATAAATTGAATATAAAGTTATGGCCGATAAGACTCGTAAAGAATAATTTTTCATTAGATTGTTAATGTGATATCCAAAACAAAGATTGAAAAATACCCCTTCTATTGAAGAAATAATTTCAGTTACACTCAGCTGTACCTTAATTAGGATGACTGAAATAAATAGAATAGATAGATCGTTTCTTTATCAGGAATTTAAAGAATGGATAGTAAACTCTGGAGAGAATAAAGAGAGCCAAGAAATTTTATGCCTTAGATACTTAAAGAATGATAGGAAGATTCATTAGATTAACTTATAATTGCTATTTGATTATCTTGCAAAAAAGAATTTTGTAATCCTCGTTCGAAGACAAAAAGCACTAAGCTAGAGAAAACTAAATATATGTTCACTTCTTTATTCTCTCTTTTTTTCTCAACTTTACTTTGGGTTCAAGTACCTCAATGGAGTGATAATTGGTCAAAATGTGCTGTAGATGTACCTGACACTGCTTGCCATTGGTATATAGTTTCTCCAGATAATACTTTTGGGAAAGGATTCGATTGGGCCACTGCTCCATGGTTTGATGCAAACGGTTTGAACGATATTTCAAAAATTTCACCTGAAACAGTTGTAGAAAAACTGCAAGAAAAACAAATTAATAGAAATTTAATTTCTTGATTATTCCAGATAACTCCTATAAGAAGAAAAAATAACAAATAAAAATAGATAAATATTTAACTAAAAATAATTAATTTCGTATTTCACCTAATACTCTCAGTGCTTCATTCACATGAGCGGGTCCATTTAATAGATCATTAAAAATATGTCTTATAATACCTTTCGAGTCGATAATATATGTCACGCGACCATCTAATAAACCAAGAACTTTGGGAACACCAAAAGCTTTTCTCAAAGAATTTTCAGTATCACACAATAATGGGAAAGGAAGCTTATTTTTGTCAGCAAAAGACCTATGGCTTGCTTCATCATCACCACTCACCCCCCACACTTCAGCACCAAATAGTTTAAAAAGATCATATTTATCTCTAAAGCCACAATTTTCAGCTGTACAACCAGGGGTATCATCTTTCGGATAAAAAAATAGAACTAGTGGTCTACCTTTAGCTTGTTTATTCGTCCTAGCAACTCCTAGCTGATCAGAGAGTGAGAAATCAGGTATTTGATCGCCTAACTTTAAAGGCATTTGAATCATAAAACTTATTAGTTTATTATATAAAAAATTAAGGCATATCGGAGGAGGGGAAGAGTTGATAAAATGGTATTAACTCTAAAGTTAATAGACCAACACCGAATAACTATAGTTTGTAAACTCTAAATTTATTAAGTTAACAAAAACAAGATTTTGAGTTTTAGTATATTGGTGTTAATTAAATAAAAATCATTGAGTGGTTTCGGGAAAAAGAAAAAAGAGAATAAAGGCTCTTCTAAAAAACTCAGAAACCTTTCAGAAAAGGATCTGAAGGCACAATCAATAAATTATCATCTTAAAGGTAATTTAGCTGAAGCAGAAAAAGGATACATAACTTTTTTAAAAAATGGCTACTCTGATGCAGACATAATTTCAAATTATGCACTTATATGTGAAGATAATGATGAAAATGATAAAGCTATTAAACTATATGAAAGATGTATCAATAGCCATCCAAATCATATTTTTTCAAAATTAAATTTATCTTTTTTATATTATAAGTTAAATTATTATGAAAAAGCAGAAATAATAATTGAAGAAGCGATTAAATTAAAGCCTAGTATTCCAAATGGATATTGTATTAGAGGATTAATTCTGAAAAGTCTAAATAAATATAATGAGGCTGAATTATCACTTAAACAAGCAATCAAACTAGATAATAATTACTTTGATGCTTACATAAATTTAGGATTGCTAAATAAAGAATCTAATAAATATGATGAGGCAGAAAAATATTATTTAAAAGCTTTGGAAATAAATAATAAATCTGCTATTGCTCATTTAAACCTAGGCGCATGCTACAAAGACAAACAAGAACTAGAAAAGGCAATATTACATACAGAGAAGGCAATAGAAATAGATAGCACTCTAGAGAAATGTTATTTAAATCTAGCTACGATATATAACCAAATGGGTGATTATAAAAAATCACTCTCATATACAAAAAAAGAGATTTTATTGAATAAAAATAGTGATTTAAGTTTTCAACTTTTAAGTGAATTAATCAAAAAAGGAGAATTATTAAATCTATCAAAGAAAGATAATAGAGAATTACTTAATAATATATTAAATAGGAAAGATATCTCTCATAGAGAACTATTTGGCAATATAAACAGCCTAATCCCCAAAGAAGTA
This sequence comes from Prochlorococcus sp. MIT2308, assembly GCF_059772345.1. Classification (NCBI taxonomy): domain Bacteria; kingdom Bacillati; phylum Cyanobacteriota; class Cyanophyceae; order Synechococcales; family Prochlorococcaceae; genus Prochlorococcus; species Prochlorococcus sp. MIT2308. Next base: position 841,166 of record NZ_CM186283.1, read on the forward strand.
TTAGAAAAATTATCGATTTTAGAATCGGAATTATATGTGAATAATGAATTTAATATTCTTATTAAGGATAAGGAATTAGTAAAGGCACTTTCATTACTCATATTTTGCTCTCCGTTATGGGAAAAAGTTTTAAGGAACCTACGCAAGAATATCCTGATGAGCTATTCAGATAAAGATAAAATAAATAATAATATTTTAAATTTTACCATAGGTCTTGGATCACAATGTTTCTTAAATGAATATGTCTATTACATATCCAAAGAAGAGGATGATAAACTAAAAGAACTTAAGGAAACGATCAATAATAATAAAAATAAAGATTATAAACTAGCAATAATCTCCTGCTATGAATCTCTATCTTCAATAAGCAATGAAACCATTAACTTGAATGATTATGTATCAAAAAATAAAGAATTCAATAATCTACTTAATTTACAAATTAAGGAGTTAAATGATGAAAAAAAGATTTCAAAAGGAATTAAGAAGATAGGGAATATAAAAGATTTTATATCTAAGGAAGTAAAAAATCAGTATGAATTAAACCCATATCCAAGATGGAGGTATAATTCATACGCTAAAGAAAATAAATTAAATATTTTATCAGTTATTAATTCTGAAATTTATCCAAATATAATTAACTCTTATTCAGATCAATTAAAAAATAAAAAAACAAATATACTTATAGCTGGTTGTGGGACAGGGATTCAAATACTTGAAGCATCTCGATATAGTAATTGTGAAATAACAGCAATCGATTTAAGCAATTCAAGCATCTCATACGCAAAAAGAAAGGTCGATGAATATGGAATGAAAAATGTCGATTTTATTGAAATGGATTTACTTGAATTAAAATCATTAAATAAAAGATTTGATATAATAGAATGTTCAGGTGTTCTTCACCATATGAATGATCCTATTAAGGGATTATCAAATCTATTAGATGTATTAGAAGAAAAAGGTTTTTTAAAGTTAGGTTTCTACAGCAAATATGCAAGAAAAGTAATACTAAAAATAAGAGAACTAATAAAAGAAAAAGATATTAAACCAAGCAATTATGAAATAAGAAGCTTCCGAAATGAAATTCTTAATGGAGAAATAAAGAGGTTAAATGAAATAACTAATTGGTCAGATTTCTACTCAACCTCAATGTGTAGAGATCTCTGTTTTCATAGTCATGAAAACTGTTACTCGTTAATTGAAATTAAAAAGATGTTAACACTATCAAATCTGGAATTCCTAGGTTTTACTCTTTCAAAAGATATAAAAGATGAATATCAGAAAGATAATAAATATATAGACTCTTTAAAAGATTTAGAATTATGGAATAAATTTGAACAATCAAATCCTAATTCTTTTAGGGAAATGTATCAATTCTGGGCTAGAAAATCAATTAAATAATTGTTCTTCCAATCCTGGAATAAATAATTTACATAAGGAGAAAATAAATAGTATTGCTAGAACATTACCCAGCATTGCTACTGCAAAGCGAATTCTCAGATCCTTAGCAAATGGTAGTAGGTTTTCCCAAAGTTGTAGTAATGGTCCGCCTGCCATTGGATATTGATGTTTAATTACCAATAGCTTACAGTGGGACTACCTTATTGGCTACATGAAAACAAGATTTAAAGTAAAAAATTCTATTATTATCTTCTACTTTAATTTGCTTCTCATAACAAATAGAATTATCAACCCTATCAATATTAAGACTATAGGGTAAAGCAATACAAATAAAAGATCTACAATATTTTCTGGTCTATTAATAATATATAAACCTAATATGAATATTATTATGGGTAAAAGAATAAGTGATTTTATCAATAGACCTTCATTCCATTTTTTAATCTCATTATCTTCATCCAATAAAGTCTCAAATTTCTTCTTTAAAATTTCATTATTGAAATCAGACTGATCACTCATGAAATTCTGATTAAAATACTACGAGTTCCAGATTAGAGTATATACTAACCATCTAATTAATATATAGTTTCACACGTATTGATTCCTATAAAAAAATGAATCGCTTTAATTATATAGATTTATTTGGTTTTTCAGCAGCTTTGCTTACTACTATTGCTTTTTTACCTCAGCTATATAAAACATGGCAAACAAAAACAGCAGAGGATGTATCATTAGTTATGTTGATTCTATTTATAACAGGTCTTATTTGTTGGATTATTTACGGTGTGAAAATCAATTCAATTCCGATCTTAACTGCAAATATAGTTACCTTTATTCTTAATTTTTCAATTTTAATTTTAAAAATTAACTACAGAAAAAGTAGAGAGCAATAAAATTCTTTTATATATATTAAATATTTATTATTGATCACCAATAGAGGCTATAGTTAATAAAGAACTAAATTTTTAAAATGTCAGGGGAAGAACTACAACTAATTGGCAGGTCTTTAGCACTGCATCCGCCTGTGATGATAATCACACTTGGGTTATTCATGTACATCAGAGGTAAAGCTATTGCAAGCAGTAACCCTACAAAAAAAGTTACACCATTTTTCCCTTTTAGAAACGTGTAAAAATAATATTATTTTTTTCTCAAAAGAAAATAATATATTTCACTGAGCTATTAGCCAAAAGGGTTAGTCCCCATAAGTGGCCCTACGAATAAAAATTCCATAACAGCACCAGTTATTGCTACAGGGAAAACCCAAATAGACATAAATCTAATTCCCATAAATTTCATTCCTCCTTTACCTGCGAATGCGTCTTTTGTCATTGTGTATACAGTTTCAGTATCTTTTACTGAATATGTATTTTCTCCAGGATCTGAGTAGGCTTGTGCAAAATTCAAATTATTTATTAAATTTCTAATTTTGTTATGCAAGACTATGGGCCAAACCCATAAGAAAAATATCCTACCGACAAATGAAAATGAATTAGCTTGACGAGCAGATAATTGATTGTTAGATGCTCTATTAGGGAATGCATCTTCAATCATTGATGTTATTGAGTCTTGATCAGTAGGAAATAATTTCCTTACCTCTAAAACTTCTTTTTGATCATCAACGGGAGAAATGTCTAGATCAGTTTTAGGATTATCTAAAACAGCTGTTGAGCTATTATTTTCTGCTTGGATTGATTCTTGATTTTCCATAGCTAACTTGTTTCTGTGAAAATTATAAGCCGAATTGGTATCTTCTGATTAATGAAAGAAATAATCTTAAAATTATCTATCAAATTTAGAATAAAATAATTAAAAAAAAAGCCTATCTGAAGATAAGCCTTTTTTTATTTTTAATTTTTAGTTATGCGTTTATTACACCACGTCGGATAAATTGCATTGCGAAAATCGCACCAAGGAAAAATACTGTGGGAATACCCAATGCATTAACCGCCAAAGTTCTAACTGTAAAAACTGGATAGCCCCCTGCAGGTCTTCCTTTATCAGCAACAATTGCAGTATCTTCCCAGACTTGCTCATTTTGAATGGTAGGTCCATTATCCCAGACAAATACTCCCCATCTTCTCAACCAATAATCAGTAAAGGCAACTGTAAAAATGACTGGGGTTAGTACCAAAAGTAATTTGAGGTTAATCATCCAACTATTTATTTATGCAGTAAATCTTGGCATACGAGAGTCAAAAAGGCAGATTGATTGATTGACCTTATGGATTCTGTAACAAATTGGTCCGAATTTAGAAGCTTTAATAACTCTCCAAGTTGACTCGCAAAACTTCTGATATTGTGGAGACATTGCCCCTAGAAAGGCGAAAATTAATTTGGTTGATTTATGGAATTCGGTTTTAAAGAAATTCTTTTCGGTTTAGCTGGCGTGAGCATGATTGCTTGGGCTGGCGTAATTGGCCTATGGCATACTTTTATGTTTCCAAGATTTTTCAAAGAAGATTCCAGGCGAATTAATAACTCCTACTCAGCTTCTTCCCTAGGTGAGTCAGCTCCTATGAACAAAACCACCAACAAGCCTTGGTTCATAGATGACGAGGGAGGGACACTTACACCTCAGACAGCTCTGGGTGCAATAGGTCTTACAGATAGAGGGAAATACAGCAAAAAATCTTTTGTAGTCGCTGATTTTAATCCTGTTGAAGCTGGTTATGGAGTTAATAGGCTCTACACATCTGTTTTAATTGGTTTAGCTATCAGTACTTTTGTCATAATATGCTTTGGTCTTCAAAGTGGTTTCGGCATGATGGGACCAACCTTATAAATCGACGCAATTTAAAACGAAAAAGATATATCCATTCACAAAATCAAAATTACCAACTCTCTAAAGGCTTTAAACCAAAAAATATAAATGTTTTCAGATAAAGATCTTTTATGAGAACCTTGTTGACTAATTTACTAATCTTCTTTCAAATCAATCTCAAGTAAATAGTAATCAATTTACTTTTTAGAATGTTTTATGAACGTTTTTCCCTGAAAACCCCTCTAAAGACTACATTCAAGAATCGTAATTTCAACGACAATCAAAATTAGAAATTAGTTACCTAAAAACCTAAGGAGTAAATAATGACTTGTTTGTGTATCAAAAATCAATATTTAATAGACAAGAAAATTTAAAAAAAGCCAAATTCACTCTAAATGTGCAAAGCTGCTTTAAAATATTGTTGATTTTAAATTGCTCCATGACTGTAGGAATCTACTTCGCTACAACAACAGGTAAAACCGAAGATATAGCTGAACGGCTGCACGGCTTACTTGACTCTGCTGAAGGTCCAAAGGATATTTCAGATGTCGATGACCTTAGTGAATTAACTGGACATGATGGGGTTATTTGTGGAATCCCCACATGGAATACCGGAGCTGACTCTGAAAGGTCAGGAACTGCTTGGGACTCAATCCTTGAAGACATCGGTGAACTAGACCTAAGTGGTAAGAAAGTTGCGATTTTCGGCTTAGGTGATTCTTCTACTTACACAGAAAACTACTGTGATGCAATGGAAGAGCTTCATAGGTATTTCCAACAAGCAGGCGCCTCAATGGTTGGATACACAGCAAAATCTGATTACACATTTGATGAATCAAAAAGTGTAGTTGGAGAAGAATTTTGTGGATTACCTCTTGATGAAGACAGTGAATCAGACATGACTGATGAAAGGCTTTCAGGATGGGCTGAGAAACTAAAAGGAGAGATGTTTTAAGCCTTAAGCAAAATTCTTAAATCTTCCTGAGTCATTACTTAGGAAGATTTTTTTTGTCCATTTTTATGTGAAATTAAGATTTACGAAAAAATAAACTAAAAAAATCTCTAAAAAAGTCATTTTCTGAAGTTATTTAATAAATCGCACCAAAGTACTCCACAATATCTTAATATTTTCTTTATGAACCAAGATCATTGCTCAGATCAAAACGTTTATCTAAACGTAAATCTCTCTTTAAAAGATGAGACTTTGAGGATGTTGCTTGAGATGTCAAATGATATGGGAGCAAGTCTTGAGGATGTAATAAGTTCAATAACTGAAGACTCAGTAATGGATTTACAGAGGCTACAGGACGATTTAGGCATTGTTATAATCCCCGAAAAATGTAGTATGCAAGATTTAATAAATTCACTTCAATAAAAATTAATCGTTTTTTTTTAATCTCTACGGTTTGGTATTTTCCAATCAAAATGAAAAAATTTGGTTTTTAAAAATATAGCTCTTAGTTCCTACTACTTTCCTCAAACTCTTAATTCCATCAAATATAAAATTGCTGAAACAATTTCTTTAAACTTTTCAATTAATCTTAAAAGTCATCAGAGATATTTTTTATTTAAACCTTTATAAAGCCAATTTTGAACTCTTTGCGCAAAGACTTTGTTAGTTGCTTTTTTTTCAAACCAGTCCCTACAATTTTTTCTTTTAATCTTTGAAATTGATTTTGTTGCTTTGATCAATCCATCGATATCATTGGGTTTCACCAAAAAACCATTAAAACCATCTTCGATCAATTCCCCAGGTCCTCCGAGATCATATGCAATTACTGGAACGCCACAAGCCATCGCTTCGACAATAACGTTACCGTAAGCTTCATTCCATTTAGGAGTATTTATCAAAGCTCTGCAAAAACCTAATTGGTTCTGAAATTCATTCGTTGGAAGAAAACCTTTCCATTCAATACTTTCTTTTGTAAAAGTATTTTCAATCTTTGAGGCATATTCTTTGTCTTCAATAAGTCCCCAAACCGATAATTTTTCACCTAGATAATTCGCAACTTTTACTGCATCTTCTAAACCTTTTTCAGGTGCAATTCTTCCAGCCCAGCCTAATGGACCATTCTTATTTTCATTGAATGAATAATTTTCCATATCAAAACCATTACCAACAATAATTGGATCAGTTTTCAAACAATAATCCTCTGATTGTCTTTTGGTATGAAAAGCTAACTGATATGGAAATACTTTACTTATTTGACTTATAATTTCTTTCATTATAAGTGATTCAGCACCCATACTAATTAAATGAAAGATTTTAATTTGATGAGTTTTTGTTAACCATAAAGGAAGCCAATCATAGGCAAAATTAATAACTGCATCAGAATGATTTCCTAATTCAATAGCTGTTTCCCATAACTTCGGTAAAACACTATTAGAGGGAATTAATACTGGGTCTGTTCTATTCTGATGTTGCCAACTAGGTTGATCTATTCCATCTATTAATCTTAATTCAAGCAATTCACTTTCAAAAGGTATTTTTGAACCTTCTGGTGCAATTAAAATAATTTTATGGCCTAATGAAATTAATCCTTTTACTAGAGAAATAATAGTAAGTTCAACTCCACCTCCTTTCCCACTGCCCAGATAACCTATAGGTGTACTTACAAGAATAAGTTTTAATTGTTTATTTCTCACTAAATTTAACCTTCTTCTAGTAATTCATTATTAGTTTTATCCCCCCAGAATCTTCTCCTTTGACTTACAAATAATACTGATATTAAAACCAAAACCACTCCAATCCACTGAAGAATGAAGAGTCTTTCTCCCAACCAAATTCCACCAGTAATTAAAGCAAAAACTGGTGTTAAAAATGCAAGGGTGCTAAAGCTAGTTAATTCTTTACGGCTTGCAAACCAAAAAAACAAGCCATAGGCCAGTGCGCTACCAAACAAACTTGAATAAGACATCAAAGTCCATTCAAAAGCAGACCAATCTGGTAATAATGGCCAATTTTTATCGAACACATGCCAAACGAGAAGAGGTATGCTTCCTAGAACCATATGCCATCCTGTTACGGCAACAGGATCACTGTTTTTGCAAGCATATCTAATAAGAACTGTTCCTAAAGCCATAGATGTGGCAGCGCATATCATCCAAACCTCTCCATGGCTTAAGAAATTACTTCCTGATTCAAATTTGCCAAGTAAAAACCAATTTCCAAGCAATTCAGTAGGGACACCAAGACAAATTATTCCAACCAATCCAAGAACCAAACCAATCCATCCAATTGGATTTATTGCATCTCCAAACAAAATTCTTGCTAATAGAGCAACCATCAAAGGTTGGGAATCGATAAGTACCGAACCCAGTCCCGCGCCTGTTTCCATTAAACCTTTCGCCAGAAAAATCTGAAAAAGTGTTGCATCAATCAAAGTAAATACTAAAAACCACACCAAATCATCTTTTGAAATATTCCAACTTCTCTTCAAGAAAGGTACGGAAGCTAAAACCACTAGACCAGCGGGCAAAAGCCTTAGTGAGGCAACAATCTCAGGCCCTGCAGCCTTAACCAATGGTGCCATAGCCGCCATTGATGTCCCCCAAAGAGCGAATGGCAAAATCATCAAAAACCAATTCCAAATGACAAACATAAGGTCAGAAAGCAATCTCCTTTTTAATATCAATAAAGTTATGCACAATTTGAATGATTTGGCCCTTGAGACGCAAATCCAAAAAAAGGATGGCACGAATATGTATTGAAGGTCCTATCAATGCAGAAACTCGAAAAAATGTCCTAAAGGCATTAAAGCAAATTGAAGATAGAGAGTTCCCAGCCCTGTTACTTCGCATTGACAGCCCTGGAGGAACAGTTGGTGACAGCCAAGAAATTCATAGTGCTCTATTGAGACTAAGAGAAAAAGGTTGTCATGTTGTGGCTAGTTTTGGCAATATCTCGGCCTCTGGAGGGGTTTATATAGGAGTTGGTGCTGAAAAAATCGTTGCCAATCCAGGAACAATAACAGGCTCCATTGGAGTGATTTTAAGAGGGAACAACCTCTCTAAGCTATTAGAGAAGGTTGGTATTAAATTTGAAACTGTGAAAAGTGGGCTTTACAAAGACATCCTTTCTCCTGATCGCCCTTTATCAGCAGAAGAGAGAAAACTGCTTCAGTCTCTGATTGATAGTAGTTATGAACAATTTGTCTTAGCAGTTTCAAAAGGAAGAAACTTAACAACGGAAGTTGTTAAGAGTTTTGCAGATGGAAGAGTTTTCACTGGAGAGCAAGCCAAAGAATTTGGACTTGTGGATGAAATCGGCGATGAAAATGATGCAAAAATGCTTGCAATAAAAATTGCGAACCTAGATGAAAAAACAAAGCCAATTACGTTTGGGAAAACCAAAAAGAAATTATTAGGGTTACTACCGGGAGGAAAATTAATTCATAACCTCTTAAATGCGTTAAATCTAGAGTTGGAGGGGAATGGGCAAATTCTTTGGCTATACAAGCCATAAGCTATGAATTTTCAAAATAAATTTAATCTATGTGCATTAAGGGGTGCAACAACTTCTGAACATAATTCTGTGGAATCAATTACTTCTGCAGTGGATGAATTACTAGTTGAATTAGTATCCAGAAATAATTTGATCCCCGATCAAATTATTTCTGTTACTTTCTCCGTAACCAAAGATTTAGATGCTTGTTTCCCCGCGTCTATTGCTAGAAGAAGAGAAGGTTGGGGGGAAATTGCCCTTTTAGACTGTCAACAAATGTTTGTTAAAGACGACTTGACCAAATGTATTCGTCTGCTTGCTTACGTTTCTTTACCAAATGATCAAACACCTCAAAACCCTTACCTCGGTAAAGCAAAAAATTTGAGGCCAGACCGTTAAAGCCAGTTTTTTTCCCAACAACAGCCTATATTCAGTTGGGTTTACTTCAATGCACTTGAAAAATATTCAAGTGCTATATATTTATCAACCAAAATAAGTCATGTTCAAAAATCATTCTTTACCAATCATAAAAAAAATTTTTTTTATTGGATTCTCTGCATTTTTGTTTAGTGCAGGAGCTTTTAACTTAGCCCCCAAATCATCAGCATCACCAGGCTTTTTTGAGTACCAATGGTACCCAGAGGAAGGTTATAAAAGACTTAGATACCTTCAATCTTCATCTGAAAGACTGGAAAGAGCAACTTATTACTTTTTCCTTAGGGGTAGAGAAAGAAAATCAGATATCAGCAAATTGACTCTTAGAGTACCTGATTATTTTGAAGCAAAAATTAAGCCTGAAAGACTAAGTTTATGCAAAGTAAAAATTGGTTCTTATACATCAAGAACCCGTTGCGCAGAAAATGTTCCATCCGATATAAGAATCAATGAGAACCAAACTAGAATTGATATATCCCCAGAAAAACCCATTCCTTTAAACAAAGATTCTTACGCAGTGGTAATGAAAATTTTCAATCCCAGAAAAAGAGGAATGTTTCAATTCCAGGCTTTTTCTCAAAAGGTTGGAGAAATCGACATCTCAACATATTTAGGAACTTGGAACATAGACGTACAGTGAACTGATAAATTAATCACATATATATCTAATCCAATACGAGCATAAATAAAAAATGACAAAAAGGACCTTCGGTGGAACTAGTAGAAAAAGGAAAAGAGTCTCTGGATTCAGAGTGAGAATGAGATCTCACACTGGGAGAAGAGTTTTAAGAACTCGTAGAAAACGTGGAAGAGCTCGTTTAACCGTCTAAATTTATTTTTCATCTAGCAGAGATATTAGTAACAAATTTTCTTCTTATGGTTTTGCCAAAACACATGAGACTTAAAGGTCATAAATGTTTTGACTTTATTTATAAGAAGGGAACTAGGTTCTACAGCTCTTCAATGGTTCTAAGAGTTACAAATGCAAATACAAAACTATATTTCAAAGAGAGCAACTCTAAAATTAAGCCCCTTATCAAATGTGCAATATCCATAAGTAACAAAGTAAGCAAAAAATCAGTTAGGAGAAATAAGCTTCGACGGTTATTCCACCAACATTTGGCTCAAAGACTTTCTAATATAAAATACGAAAAAGAAGTATGGGCTTTTATTTCTTTGAAACCTTCCTGCATGAAAAATTCTGATAGCAATCTTTTGAAAGAATGCGACAAACTTCTCATCAAGGCTGGAATAACAAAATGACAATCAGTCCAAACGAAGACATTTTTTACGAGGGAGGACCTGCCAGCGGGGACCTCATAATAAATTTAATTGCTGGGATTACGCTTATCGGTCTACCTTTTACTTTTGGAGCCTTAGTTAGAGCTTTATGGGTGAGGTACAAAATAACAACCCGTAGAATATCTGTTACAGGTGGCTGGCTTGGTAGGGATAAAACTCAAGTTGTATATAGTCAAATTGCTGAGATCAGAGCAATCCCAAGAGGGTTAGGATCTTACGGTGATATGGTTTTAGTCCTAAAAGATGGAGCACGACTTGAGATGAGATCACTCCCAAACTTTCGAGAGACAGAATCCTACATACTTGAAAAAATAGAAAAACCACCTATAAATAAATCCATTAAAGATGTTCAAGGCTTTTCAAACTAATGAGTCCTTACAAATATGTGAGACAAGAACACATCCTCTAAGGCAAACTGGCCTAACAACTTCAACCTTTCTTCCTTAAAAACCGTGATCGGGTACATCTCAGACAATCTACTTATCCCGATCCTAGATTTTTTCTACGGATTAGTTCCAAGTTACGGACTAGCGATTGTCGCATTAACCATAGTTATTCGCTTAGCACTTTTCCCTCTTAGCGCAGGCTCAATTCGAAGCGCGAGAAGGATGAAGATAGCTCAACCTGTTATGCAAAAAAGACAGGCTGAAATCAAAAGCCGCTATGCAAGCAATCCTCAAAAGCAACAGGAAGAATTAGGAAAATTAATGGGTGAATTCGGGAGTCCATTAGCAGGTTGCCTGCCACTCTTAGTTCAAATGCCAATATTATTTGCCTTATTCGCCACTTTAAGAGGTTCACCTTTTGCTGATGTTCCTTATTTGGTAAACATCAAAGTTCTTCCATCGGACCAAATTGCTGCAGTGGAACCAAAGCCTTTCAAAACAGCGAAGCACTCAATATTCATCACAGAAAAGAACCATTTCCCTGTAGTTGCTACTCTTCCAGGTGGCACAAAAATCGGTTCAGGTGATTCAGTAAAAATTAATTTACAAACTTTGAATGGAGACTCATACGTTAACGAATTAAAGAAATATGAAAGTGGTTCAAAATTTTCTCCTTCTTGGAAAGTCACAAAAGGAGAAGACATTGTAAAAGTATCTTCTGATGGGACTGTAAATGCACTCAATCCTGGTGATGCAACTGTTGAAGCAAAGATCCCTGGTTTGGCAGCTAAAAGCGGTTTCTTATTTATAAAAGCTCTAGGGAATGTTGGCTTTTATGTAGATGGTTCTATTCACTGGGATATTGCAATTCTAGTAGCAGGGTTTGGATTAACACTCGTTATCTCTCAAGTGCTTTCTGGAAGAGGAATGCCTGTAAACAAACAACAATCAACTGCAAATAAAATTACACCGGTAATGATTACTGGAATGTTTTTATTCTTCCCTCTGCCCGCTGGTGTATTGCTTTATATGGTTATTGCAAATATCTTTCAAGGCTTACAAACATTTCTGCTTAGCAGGGAATCCTTGCCAGACAATTTACAAAAAATACTTGATGATCAACTTAAACAACAAGATAAACCGGCAGTTTCTGTAACTTCTGAAGTTATATCTGATTCAGGAAGATTACCTTTTGAGCCAAAAAGTAATAAATAGCTTTTAGTACAACTTAAAATAAAAATCAAGCCTATATAGAACCATATCTATAACTGATGTCTAATTGGGACGAACAACTTGATCTCCTAATTCGAGCGAGAACTCCCATTATTTGGGTAAGGAGTAATGAAGAAGAAAGGGTTGAAACTCTTATCAAGAATTCTACTAAAAGGCTTTCTCCTCGAAGACTTGCAACTTGGGATTATATAGATGGAATCAGCAATGTTCTTAATTCTAATAATCTTGGTTCTAGGCAGCCAATGGCAGTACTTGAATGGCTTAAAAAATTGGATGAAAGTTCTCCAACCATACTTTTGTTAAAAGATTTTCACCATTTCTGTGAAGATCCAGGAATTCTTAGAATGCTAAAAAATTTAACTATTGATCTTCGCTCAAAGCCCCATTCAATAATTATCAGTTCTGGATTATGGAGCCCCTCAAATGATTTAGAAGAAGACCTAACTATTCTTGATCTACCCTTACCCAAAGAAAATGAAATTAAAACACTTTTATCAAATATTGCTGAAGCTAGTAATTCTCAATTAGACGAAAATGTCCTTAAAGAACTAACAAATGCATGTGGGGGACTGAGTGAATCAAGGATCCGCAAAGTGGCGGCTAGAGCACTTGCGCAAAGAGGTCAAATTGGTAAAGAAGATTTGCTAGAAGTATTGGAAGAGAAACGCCAATCTATTGCTCGTAGCGAAGTTCTGGAATATTGCAAAACAAATAAATCTCCAAATGATGTTGGTGGCTTACAAATATTGAAAGATTGGTTAAAACAAAGGAAGCAAGCTTTCTCCGAAGAGGCAAAAGATTTTGGATTGCCCTTACCTAAAGGGGTTTTGCTAGTTGGTCCTCAAGGGACAGGCAAAACGCTAGTAGCAAAAGCAATAGCAAATAGCTGGTCTATGCCTTTATTAAGACTTGATGTGGGTAGGTTGTTTGCTGGCTTGGTTGGAGCGAGTGAAGCAAGGACAAGGGAGACCATTCAGCGAGCTGAAGCTATGGCGCCTTGCATTTTATGGATTGACGAAATTGATAAAGCTTTTGGCGGTGATGGAAGAAGTGATGGAGGAACAAGTCAAAGAGTGCTTGCAAATATTCTCACTTGGATGTCAGAGAAAACTTCTTCTGTTTTTCTGGTAGCCACTGCAAATGGAATAGATAAGCTACCTGCTGAGCTGTTGAGGAAAGGGAGATTTGATGAAATTTTTATGCTTGAATTACCCTCTAGAAATGAAAGACATAGCATTCTTGAACTTCATCTTCAGAAAAGAAGACCTAATTTAAATATTGATTTAAATGCTACTGTCGATAGAACAGAAGGATTCTCTGGTGCAGAATTAGAACAAGCCGTTATTGAGGCAATGTATTTTGCATTTGCAGAGAAAAGGGAACTTGTAGAAGGCGATTTAATTCTCGCCTCAAGTCAACTAGTTCCTCTCTCTAGAACAGCAAGAGAACAACTTGAGTCTCTTAGAGAGTGGGCCTCTAGTGGAAGAGCGAGAGCATCATCTCCAAAACTATTTTAGTTTTTTCTTGTTATTGTCTTGATTAATCAAAAAAAGTTCTTAAATTTAGAAGAAATTAATAGTCGTGATTATTTTTAAGTACAATTAACGATTAGTCTAAAAGAACTTCAATATTTATATAGTGATAGACCATAGACTACTAAGAGAAAATCCAAATTTAATTGCAGAGGGACTTAAATCAAGAGGAATGGATATTGATTTAGAGGAACTTCAAAAATCATGCAAAGATCTTAAAGAACTTGAAGAAAAAAGAAATTCACTGCAAGCAGAGGGTAATTTAATTGGGAAAGAGGTTGGACAAAAAATAAAACAAGGCCTTTCTCAAGATTCTGAAGAGATTTCAAGTCTTCGCATTAAGGGTAATAAAATCAAACAACAAGTTGGAATTATTGAAGAGGAAGAAAAATCGATTTCAACTCAATTAAATGAACGAATTCTTTGCTTACCTAACCTTCCAGAAAAGGATTCTCTCATAGGGAAAGACGAAAAAGATAACAAGGAAATCAGAAGATGGGGTGAGCCTATCTCAGGAAATAATTTCAAAGAACATTGGGAAATTGCTAGTCAATTAAACCTTTGGGATAGCGAGAGATCTTCAGTAATAGCAAAAAGTAGATTTGTCACCCTTTTCAACCAAGCGGCAAAACTTGAAAGATCACTTATAAATTTCATGCTTGATTTACATGTTAAGAAAGGATATTTAGAAGTTCTTCCTCCAGCTCTTGTTAACACTGCTAGTCTTACTGGATCTGGGCAATTACCAAAATTTGCAGAAGAAAGTTTTCGTTGTGCAGATGATGATTTATGGCTAACTCCCACAGCTGAAGTCCCGATAACATCTCTTCATCGTGGTGAAATCATCCCTCAAAATATGCTCCCATTAAAATACGTAGCATATAGCCCCTGTTTTAGAAGAGAAGCTGGAAGTTATGGTAGAGATACCAGAGGTCTAATCAGACTTCACCAATTCAATAAAGTCGAACTATATTGGTTTTCTTCACCAGAAAAATCTAAAGAAGCTTTAGAACAAATCACATCTGATGCAGAATCTATATTGCAGCAACTCGAACTGCCTTATCGAGTAATTCAGCTTTGTACAGGAGACTTAGGTTTCTCAGCAAAAAAAACTTATGATTTGGAGGTTTGGCTTCCTGGTGCCAATACGTTTAGAGAAATATCTAGTTGCAGCAACTGTGGAGATTTTCAAGCTAGACGTTCCTCAATACGAACAAAAGATAACAATAAAAAAAATATACTTTTGCATACTTTGAATGGAAGTGGATTGGCCATAGGGCGTACTATGGCTGCGATTTTGGAGAATGGTCAACAACCTGATGGAAGTATCAATTTACCAAAAGCCTTAATACCTTACTTCGGTTCGAACAAATTACAGCCAGAATAACTCAATCAAAATCTAATTAATGAACGTTCTTTTATCTATAGCTGTATTAGGCCTTCTGATTTTTTTTCACGAGTCTGGTCATTTTTTAGCAGCAGTGCTTCAAAAAATCAAAGTAAGTGGTTTTTCAATTGGTTTTGGACCAGCTCTTTTGAAAAAGGAAATAAATGGAATCACCTATTCACTTAGATCGCTTCCTTTAGGGGGATTCGTATCATTTCCTGATGAAGAAACAGATTCATTAGTTCAACCCAATGACCCCGATTTATTAAAGAACAGACCAATTTACCAAAGAGCAATAGTTATCTCAGCGGGTGTAGTGGCAAATTTATTACTCGCTTGGATAGTACTAATTAGTCAAGCAAGCTTAATAGGAATTCCTAATCAACCTGAACCAGGGGTAATAATCATGGGAATTCAGCCAGATGAGCCTGCATTCAATTCAGGATTAGTAGCTGGAGATCAAATAATGAGCGTAAACGGTCGAGCATTAGGCAGCGGCAAAGATGGAATTATGGATTTAGTCAACATCATTCAGACATCATCTGGGGAAGAATTACTTTTTGAGAGAGTCAATGATGGAGAAAGCGAGACAATTTCTATAATCCCAGCTGAGAATGAAGGGAAAGGAAGGATAGGAGCCCAATTGCAACCAAATCTTCCAAATAAAGTATCTAAAGCAAAGAATATTGGTGAAATATTTAATAGCTCTAATTCGCAATTTTATGAATTACTTAGTCGAACTATTATTGGCTACAAAAGTTTAATTACTAATTTCTCTTCAACTGCTCAGCAGTTAAGTGGACCAGTCAAAATTGTTGAAATTGGTGCCCAGCTCTCGGAACAAGGTGGCTCAGGTCTTGTCCTTTTTTCTGCTTTGGTTTCAATTAATCTTGCAGTTCTTAACTCCTTACCTTTACCTCTTCTAGACGGAGGACAATTAGTTCTTCTAATTCTAGAGAGTATTCGCGGAAAACCAGTTCCTGAAAAAATTCAATTGGCTTTTATGCAATCTGGATTTGTCTTACTTGTAGGATTAAGTGTTGTTTTGATAATCCGAGATACGACACAGCTATCTTTAGTTCAGCAGTTTGTGCACAGGTAAGAACATTAAATTTTGGATAATTATTAAAAAGTATTTTGAAAATAAATTTACTGCAATTACTAAAAACAATCAGGCAAGGAGTTAAAATGTTTCTTAGATAAGTTGAATAAGCCCCTTAATGGCAAAAAAGTCAATGATAGCGCGTGACGTGAAGCGCAAAAAACTTGTAGAAAGATACTCAGCAAAGCGTAAAGCTCTGATTGATGCTTTCAAATCAGCAAAAGATCCTATGGAAAGATTAGAAATCCATAGAAAGATTCAAGCTTTGCCTAGAAATTGTGCACCTAATAGAATCAGAAATCGTTGTTGGGCTACGGGTAAACCAAGAGGAGTTTATAGGGATTTCGGATTATGCAGAAATCAACTTAGATCTAGAGCCCATAACGGAGAATTACCAGGAGTAGTAAAATCAAGTTGGTAAAAACTAATAGTAAATAGATTTATAATATATATACCAAGAAGTGGGAATGATTATATCTCCCACTTTTTTTAGTTTTATATTTTCAGTAATTGTGGTAAATGTTTCCTCTAGGAAACAAATCTATCGAGTTTTTTACTCAATTAGTCCCATTAAGTGTAAGAATGTCATAAGACAAAAAGCTATAAAGGCACGTGCAAGGTCAGACAAAATCAGTTTCCTTCGATGGTAGAGAGATAAAGCTCACTACAGGGAGATTTGCTCCACAGGCTGGTGGTTCAGTAATGATTGAGTGTGGTGACACCTCCGTTCTAGTAACAGCAACAAAATCGACAGGGCGAGAGGGAATTGATTTCCTACCTTTAATGTGCGAGTACGAAGAAAGGCTGTACGCAGCTGGAAGGATTCCAGGGAGTTTTATGCGTCGTGAAGGGCGCCCCCCAGAAAGAGCAACTTTAATTTCAAGACTTATTGATCGTCCAATGAGACCTCTTTTCCCTAGTTGGATGAGAGACGACATACAAATAGTCGCAACATGTCTTTCCTTAGATGAAAGAGTTCCAGCAGATGTTTTAGCTGTAACAGGAGCTTCAATGGCAACATTGATTGCAGGTATTCCCTTCCAGGGACCAATGGCTGCTGTTCGCGTTGGCCTCTTAGGAGATGACTTCGTTCTCAATCCAAGTTATAGAGAAATTGAAAGAGGTGATCTTGATTTAGTAGTTGCCGGGACTCCAGATGGTGTAGTAATGGTTGAAGCAGGAGCAAATCAACTATCAGAACAAGATGTTATTGAAGCCATTGATTTTGGTTATGAAGCAATAACTGAATTAATCAATGCTCAAAAGGAAGTTTTGAAAGAATCAGGAATCAAGCAAGATATCCCTGACGAGCCTGAAGTTGATGACACAATTTCAAACTATTTAGACAAAAATTGTACAAAGTCAATTAGTGAAGTTCTAAAAAACTTCGATCAAACAAAAGAGGAGAGAGACAACAAGATTGAAGAAATAAAGATCAATGTTTCATCAAAAATAGAAGGTCTAAAAGACGATAATGCTGTTAAAAAATCCCTTTCAGCAAATAACAAACTCTTAGATAATAGTTATAAAGCTTTAACCAAAAAGTTGATGAGAGATCAGATAATTAATGAAGGGAAAAGGGTCGATGGTAGAGAATTAAATGAGGTAAGAGCAATAGATGCAGACGCCGCAGTATTACCCAATAGAGTCCATGGATCAGCACTCTTTCAAAGAGGTTTAACACAAGTTCTTTCTACAGCGACATTGGGCACACCTAGCGATGCACAAGAAATGGACGATCTAAACCCTAATACTGATAAGACCTACATACATCATTACAATTTTCCACCTTACTCAGTAGGTGAAACTCGACCAATGAGAACTCCAGGCAGGAGAGAAATTGGTCATGGTGCTTTAGCCGAAAGAGCCTTAATTCCCGTGCTTCCAGCAAAAGATACTTTCCCATACGTTTTAAGAGTAGTAAGCGAAGTATTGAGTTCAAACGGCTCTACTTCAATGGCTTCAGTCTGTGGAAGTACGCTAGCACTTATGGATGCAGGAGTTCCTTTAAAAGCTCCCGTAGGTGGAGCAGCCATGGGTCTAATTAAAGAAGGAAAAGAAGTAAGAATATTAACTGATATTCAAGGAATAGAAGACTTTCTTGGAGATATGGATTTCAAAGTTGCCGGCACAGAAAAAGGAATTACAGCCTTACAAATGGACATGAAGATAACCGGTCTTCCAATAGAGACTATTGGAGAAGCGATTAATCAAGCGCTGCCTGCTAGAACTCATATTTTAGGAAAAATGCTAGAAGCAATAGAAACACCAAAAGAAAATCTTTCTCCACATGCTCCAAGACTATTAAGTTTCAGAATTGACCCTGAACTGATTGGGACTGTAATCGGTCCAGGGGGAAGAACAATAAAAGGTATTACTGAAAGAACCAATACAAAAATAGATATTGAAGACGGAGGAATAGTAACTATTGCATCACATGATGGAGCTGCTGCAGAAGAAGCTCAGAGAATTATCGAAGGTTTAACAAGAAAAGTGCATGAAGGGGAAATCTTCTCTGGTTCCATTACTAGGATTATTCCCATTGGAGCGTTCGTAGAAATCCTTCCTGGTAAAGAAGGAATGATACACATATCTCAACTATCTGAGGCAAGAGTAGAAAAAGTTGAAGATGTTGTAAAAGTTGGTGATCAAGTGACTGTAAGGGTAAGAGAAATAGATAATCGTGGACGTATTAATCTGACATTAAGAGGAGTACCTCAAAACGGAGGGATGAATAATTATCCTGAGCCAACTCCAACACCCGTTGCACCTCTTACTTAAAAAATTAGTTAGTTGTATCTGAGGATAAAAACTCCATAGCTTTTTGACAAATCGTATGATGTGATTTGCCATGGCTTGCTATCAGACAACCAGATTGAGAATAGTTTGTTTTTTGATAAATCAAATTTGTTCCGTCTGCATGGGTGAACATTCCACCAGCAGCCTCAATAAGTGCATGAGGAGCAGCCATATCCCAATCCTTTGGAGAAGTTTTTCCAGAAAGAGAGATATAAACATCTGATTCTCCTCTCAAAATTGATGCGACTTTGCAGCCAACACTTCCCATTTTTATTGTCTCAGAAAAGCACAAACTTGATAGAAGATTTTGAAGTTTTGATTGTTGATGATTTTTGCTTGAAACGAGAACTAATTCAGAGATTTCTAACCTTTCACTAAAAGAAATATACTTTTTAGAAGTATTACGATTTTCACACCATGCACCACTTCCAATAATTCCAAACCATAACTCATTTTTTTCAGGAATCAGAACTATCCCGATTTTAGGCTTTTGTTTATATGCCAAAGCTATATGAACGGCATAGTTTTTAGATCCTTGAAGAAAATCTTTTGTCCCATCAAGTGGATCAAGAATCCAGCACCAATCTTTTTGGCAATGAGATCCTTGAAAAGTTTTTTCCTTAGCAGTTTCTTCACTTAAAATATGCCAACCTTCATAAGCGATATTATTTTTCAGTCCAGAGATCAATAATTCATTAACTGCCATATCAGCTGCTGATACGGGACCATCTCCACCTTCTTCCACAGTTAAAGATTTTGGAAATCCATATGGAGGTTCTTGACCTCGAGCATAAGCCATCAGAACATCAGCGGCAGCCCAGCTAAGCTTTCTAAGCTCATCTAATAAAGTCGTTAAGTCGACATCTTCTGGTACTACTCGATCAATTGACATAATGAATTTAATTGATAATCTCCAGCCTCCACAAGAAAGATCAGAACCTAGCCCAGGGACTCTTTACTTAGTAGGGACTCCAATAGGTAACCTAGGAGATTTATCTCAAAGGGCAAAGTCAATTCTGAAAAATGTGTCACTAATAGCCTGTGAGGATACTAGAAGAAGTGGAAAATTAATGAAAACAATAGAATCTAAAGTACCTCTTCTTAGCTATCACAAACACAACTTACGAAGTCGACAATCTAAATTATTAGAAATATTAAAAAGCAATGGTAGTGTTGCTCTAATAAGTGATGCTGGCTTACCAGGAATAAATGATCCTGGAGAACAACTTGTTCATACTGCAAGATTAAATGGTTATGAAGTTATTTGCATACCTGGTCCCTGTGCCGCTACGACTGCATTAGTAATAAGTGGATTACCCTCACAGAGGTTTTGTTTTGAAGGGTTTCTACCCAAAAAACAAAGTATAAGAAATAAACGGCTTAAAGATATTTCTGAAGAACATAGAACAACAGTAATTTATGAATCACCACATCAATTAATAAAGCTTTTAAAAGATTTAGAAATCTTTTGTGGAAGAGAACGTCCTATCCATATAGCCAGAGAACTTACGAAAAGATACGAGGAGTCTATTGGCAAAACAATAGAAGAAGTGATTGATTATTTTACTATTAACAAGCCAAAAGGTGAATTTACAATAGTTCTGGGAGGAAATGAAAATCTAGAAAAAAAAACAAGTGAATCAGAAGCAATCACTAAACTAAATGAATTGGTAACGCATGGAGAAAAACCAAATACAGCAGCCAGAAAGATAGCAGAGGAAACAGGTTATGAAAAAAAATGGCTTTATTCCAAATTAAATAAGAAACTTGACAAATAAACTTTTTCGCTCAAAGCTGATTTAAAGATTAATTTTGATAAGAAGAATTTTACCAAATGTTTTTTAGATTAAAACTTTTAACACTAAATATTGGCTCAGCAATATTACTAATTTTCTTCCTTTGCCTTGGATCTCAAAATCTAACGAAAAAACATAATTTAAATTTTCTTATAAATAAGACAGTTGCTCTTCCTGTTGGATTTTTAGTTGGCACTTCGTTCACTTTAGGGTTAATTTCAGGTGGAGTAACTTCTGTATTAATGATTGATGGTAAAATAAATCAGGAAAATTAATTTTTCAAACTAATTATCCAAAGCAATTATCGATTCTTCAAGTATTAATCTAGTAATTCCCTTTAATGCTAAATATGATTTAGAGATTTTAAAAACACTTGTATCAGGTATCTTAATAACACGTTGGTTTTTTGAACAACTCCTTTTAGCAGTACGTTGATTAGAAAACAACAAAATTGCATTTCTTTCTAACTCACTCTCTGGCAAGAAACTCCACTCCGGCAAATCTGAGATGGCTTTTACTTCTAACTCAACTTTTTTATCTACGATCATATAAACAGTCTCAGGAAGGTTTTCTTGGTTAAGCATCTCAAAATCTAATTGCTTCTTTTCAAAATCAAAGCTAGAAACCAAAGGAGCTATTTCTTCAAATTGATTCTCAGAGTCCTGAATAGTTTTTTCAATCTCAGAATTCTCATTATTTTGATAATCTGTGTCTCTACTCTCACTAATTGGTAAAAATTCTATTTCTTCAAACTCAGGATTATAAAAATCGCCATCAGTTTTTATAGATTGTTCATTCTCATGAACTTTTTCATTGGGAGAATTCAAAGAATTTAGCGGTTCAGAATCTTTTTTTTTATTATCAGAACTTTTATTATGAGTCTTTTCAACTTTGTGGTTCCTACTTTTTAATCTTTCTTCTTTTACCAATTTATATTCAATATCTGAAAGCAGCGTTCTAACAGTCCTATTTATAGTAATTGAACTGCAACTAAATCTTTCTGCAAGAGCATTAGTATTCTCTCCAGCTCTATAAGCCTCTAAAATCTCATCTTTTTGAATTTTTGTAAGCCTTCTTGAAATCATACCTATCAAGCTATACATCCAAGATAAGACCTAATGCATAGAATTTGTAAAAAAGATTCTTATCTAATACTGGAACCAATACTTAAACATTTAAAAAGCTTCAAAATTTTATTCAAAAAACCAAAAAACAAAAAAAGTTATAGTTGACACCAAAAAATTGATGAAAATAAAAGGCTCAAGGGTATTTCTTGGATAAAGAAATAAAAAGTAGTTGCTGATCTGCTTAATTCTAGTTGTAGTTGTCTACGCGATTATGTAATGTTAGAGAGTTGATTTTGTTAATAGTTTTTTATGCGAACAGGTTTTCAATAAAGAACTAAAAATCATTGTGCTCCCTTAGCTCAGCTGGATAGAGCAACTGCCTTCTAAGCAGTGGGCCGCTGGTTCGAATCCAGCAGGGAGCGTTCACAAAAATCTATTCATACAAAGGTTAGAGATAATTGCTAAATCTTCTAGGAGCATAATCATATTTACTTATTGGGATATTTTATAAATCATGAGAACGACCTCTTATATTTGCTGGAGAATTTCTTTTTGAAAAATTTGACAACAGCAAATGGTCTACCTCCAACTTAAGTGTGAGGATCTCTAGGTTTATGTCAGAAAAATCTATTGATTATCAGTTCCCTGTAAACAACTAATAATGAATTACTTTCAGTGAATTAATGATGGGAATAAATGGTCTCTTTCCATAGACCTTCTAAATGCAATCAAGAAAGTAATTTAATGAAAAATTATTAATTATTTTACCAAGATCTATAAATAGTTCTTCCTAAAAGTTCTCTTAAAGCACTAGAACTTTTGCTAAGACTTGTAGCATTAGGTATCCATTGAAAAGGGCCTTCCCATCGAACAATCTTAGGGGCTTTAAAGTCAACGGGAAAAGGATGAACAACAAAGCCTTGACGCTCAAATAACTTTTTTGCCCGTTTCATATGAAAAGCACTAGTCACAAGAAGAATCTTGGATGAGGTATTAATTTGATTTAAATTTCTCTTTATTTCTATAGCTTCCTCTGCAGTATTAACAACTTTGTTAGTAACAAATATTGCATCTAAAGGGACTCCAAGGCTAATAGCATGATCTTTATATAATGTTCCTTCATCTTTCTGTTCATTGCCATAGTCATAGGGAGTTGTTCCACCTGTGAAAAATAATCTTGGAGCTTTTTTCTTTCTATATAGGCTTATTCCAGCAAAGTATCTATCTGGATCTTCCCATTCATAAATATTAGTTTTTCCAGGCGCTTGAGGTCTTCCTCCGCTACTTAATACGATAATTGCATCAGCAGTTGGTGCATCATTTTCATCTATTCTTTGCCATGGATATTCCACTAATTTCCATAATAAATCTGCTACAAAACCAACACTGAAAGTCCAAAGGAATAAAATCACCGTAAAAATCTTCTTTCTCGTTAGTTTGTTGAAATTTAGAATTAGATAAAATAAGCTAAATCCAAGAGGCAAGATAAATAGTGGTAGTAGCTTGGTTAAAAAATACGTTTTTTAAAAAGACAGTTCTTAACAGCTTAAACCAATAAATCATTTATCTTACGCTTTGACTCTGTACTAATTTAAATAAGACGATGTTAAAAATTTTTGATAAATAGGCAGCTATTAACTAATATCTCAAATAATTAAATATGGAGCCAAGCGGACTCGAACCGCTGACCCCCTGCATGCCATGCAGGTGCTCTACCAGCTGAGCTATGGCCCCAAGCGTGTTAAACGGGAGTAATATTAAGCAATTTAGAAGATTTAGAAAAATCAGCTGGTTTACTTGATATCACTTGATAATGGTTAAATAAGCAGCTATGCGCCATGAAATGCGCCATAGGGAGATAATAACCACATCGGATCTCGGCAAGAATGGCACAAAATTATGCGCCAAACCATCAAGCTCAAAAATGGAGATGGATGGTCAGTTCGTGGCAAAGAAATAAGGAGAATGAATAAAACCCAAGTGACTTATCGTTTCCAAGATGGACTTGGAATGAAAAATCCTAGGTCAGCAATTTTCCTTCCTTATGACTGGAACAGCCGAAACCAAAGCAAGATTATCACCGCAGTTGCTGATCTAAAAAGACTTGTTGATGAAAGAAACTTATCTCTTAAAAAAGCTGCAAAGTAAATGCTTGAACCTGTAGCGAAGGATCAAGCTCCAAATTTATTAACTGGGAAAACATAATTGAGGCTTTTCTAGAGTCGGGAAGTGACCGCAGAGGTACAACGCTGAGAGATATGAAAAGTTTTAAGACTAGAGAATCGAGGTCATTACGCTTTAACTCCAGCGCAATTGCATCTCCTAATCAGTCTCAAGTCTATGGGAGGCGAAGAGAGTAAA
Organism: Prochlorococcus sp. MIT2308; assembly: GCF_059772345.1. Lineage (NCBI taxonomy): Bacteria > Bacillati > Cyanobacteriota > Cyanophyceae > Synechococcales > Prochlorococcaceae > Prochlorococcus > Prochlorococcus sp. MIT2308. The sequence continues at coordinate 865,172 of NZ_CM186283.1, forward strand.
ACTATTGATGCAAATAGCGTTGTTAAAGTTCCCGATACTTTTCCCGAAGGGAAAGAAGTTTTACCCGAAGGGAAAGAGGTGGGAAATCCCCAAACACCTTTGTTTGGATTTGGTCAAGACTAATTTCTTCTCCTTTCATGGAGATGAGGCGACTGCTGACGACGTTGCAGTGGATCAACTTATTTTTAAATTCAAAACTGTAGTACGACGTATAATCTCTATCAATAGATCCTTCTCAAAACAAATTATTTGACCGAAGCAAAAAGAAATCAAAAGCAAGCAGGTTCTGAAGTAAAAACATTCCCAGTGCCATTTGCTTTAGAAGAAATTAAAGAAAATATAACTATTACTACTAATACTCTATCTAAAGAACAACTAATTACACTAGCATTTAAGTCTCATTCAGAAGGAAAACTATCAGAAGCATCAAAATATTATCAACTTTTTATTAGTCAAGGATTCAAAAATGAAATGGTTTTCTCTAATTATGGAGTCATATTGAATTCCATTGGCAAACTAAAAGAGGCAGAATTGTCATTCCGTAAAGCAATTGAAATAAAATCTGATTTCGCAAATGCTCATTCCAATTTAGGAAATATATTGAGAGATCTTGGCAAATTACAAGACGCAGAATTATCTCAACGCAAAGCAATTGAAATTAAACCTGATTTCGCAAATGCTCATTCCAATTTAGGAAATGTATTGAGAGATCTTGGTAAATTACAAGACGCAGAAGTATCACTCCGCAAAGCAATTGAAATTAAACCTGATTTTGCAGAGGCTCATTACAATCTGGGAAATGTATTGAGAGATCTTGATAAATTACAAGACGCAGAATTTTCATTCCGCAAAGCGATTGAAATTGAACCTGATTACGCAAATGCTCATTCCAATCTGGGAAATGTATTGAGAGATCTTGGTAAATTACAAGACGCAGAATTATCTCAACGCAAAGCAATTGAAATTAAACCTGATTTTGCAAATGCTCATTCCAATCTGGGAAGTGTATTGAGAGATCTTGGTAAATTACAAGACGCAGAATTATCTCATCGCAAAGCAATTGAAATTAAACCTGATTACGCAAATGCTCATTCCAATCTGGGAAATGTATTGAGAGATCTTGGTAAATTACAAGACGCAGAATTATCTCAACGCAAAGCAATTGAACTTAAACCTGATTACGCAAATGCTCATTCCAATCTAGGAAGTGTATTGAGAGATCTTGGTAAATTGCAAGAGGCAGAATTGTCATACCGCAAATCAATAGAAATCAAACCTGAATATGCAAATGCTCATTACAATCTAGGAAATGTATTGAAAGATGTTGGTAATTTTCGTGATGCTATAAATCAATTTAAACAAGCCCTAAAATTGAACAATGAATTATCAGAAGCGAAGGCTGCATTAATTGCAATCAAAGGGAAAATCTGCGATTGGAGTGACATAGATATTCATACTATTTGGCTGAAGGATCTTGGCATTGAAGGATCTGCTGTTTCACCATTTAATTTACTTTATTACGAAGATAATCCTTTAAAGCATTTAAAAAGATCTAAAAAATTTAATAAAGAAAATTATACTAGACAAACAAATTATATTAAATATTCAAAAAAAAATATAATTAATATAGGTTATTTCTCTGCTGATTTTAGGACTCATCCTGTGATGCAACTAATTGCTCCTATACTTGAGCAGCACGATAGCTCTAAATTTAAAATATATTTATACTCATTTGTTTCAAAAGAAGATGAATATACTGACAGAGTAAGAAAATCTGGATGCATTTTTAGAGATATAAGCAAGTTAGATAATATCGAAGCTACAGCTTTAGCGATGAATGATAAAATTGATATTGCAGTAGATCTGATGGGTTATACCACACAAAATAGATTTTCTATTTTTTCTTCTAGAGTCGCACCTATTCAAATAAATTATTTGGGATATCCTGCTTCAATTGGATCTGATGTTATGGATTATATTCTCGCAGATAAGATTGTTATTCCAAATGATCATGAGAAATTCTATTCAGAGAAGATAATAAATATGCCGAATTGTTATTTATGTAATGATGATAAAATAAATATAAATATGAATATAAATAACGAACCTCTTTCCCGAAAAGATTTCAACCTACCTGATGAAGGATTTATATTTACCTGTTTTAACGACAATAAAAAAATAACTTCAAGAGAGTTTGATATTTGGATGAGATTACTTAAAAAAATTAAAGGAAGTGTACTTTGGTTGAAAAAGCCAAATAAATTGGCAATTGAAAATTTATATCTAGAGGCTGAAAAAAGAAATGTAGATCCAAAAAGATTAATCTTTGCAAATAAAGTTCCATTTGATTTGCATTTAGCAAGACAATCTCTTGGAGATCTTGGACTTGATACTTTTAACTTCAACGGTCATAAAACGACTTGTGATGCTTTATGTGCAGGACTGCCAGTTCTAACTAAGTTAGGAGAAAACTTTGTTGCAAGAGTTTCATCCAGCCTATTAACTTCCATAGGTATGCCAGAACTAATTACAGATAATGAAAATCAATATGAAGAAACAGCTCTAAGACTAGCTAGTAGCGAGAATGAACTTTTGAAATTAAAATCTAAACTAAAAAAACGAAAAAATAAATCATCACTTTTCAATTCAAAATTATATACTAAAGATCTTGAAAAAATTTATCTTAATCTAGTTAACAACTTATATTAGCCCAAATTATTAATAGTGTTAAAGTAGTTAAGTCAATAGTTTTATAATGATTCCTGAAAAATTATCTGAAGAGACTTGGAGAACTTGTGTAAGTTCAATGCCAATCTTTGGTATTGATATGATTATATTTTCTCGAAAATATGGAGTATTAATGGGACGCAGAATAAATAATCCAGCAAAAGGTAAATTTTTTGTACCAGGTGGGAGAATTTATAAAAATGAACGGATCAAAGATGCATTTAATAGAATACTACTAAGTGAAACAGGTTTGACTTTTTCATTTAATAAAACTATTTCAATGGGTTTATACGAGCACTTTTATAATGTTACATCTTGGCCCGCTTCAGAGAGCAGTACGCATTACATTATAGAAGCAAGATTAATAGAAGTCGAACCAGAGGATATTAATTCCAAAATAAATTTAAGTCAGCAACATTCAAATTTCGAATGGATATCTCTTGAAGATATCCATTCGAATTCTATTCATTCCTATTCAAAGAAGTATTTAGATAAAATAAAATATATCTAAAGTTAAATAAACAATTTATTTAGAAAATTTTAATTGAATTTTAATCTCATACCAAATTAAAGGGTTCTGCAATTTTTTTAAATTCAGTACATATTCTATTGACATCGCTAGTATCTATATCTGCATTAATAGGAAGATAAATTCCATATAAATGAATTTGATCAGCATATTTTAGAGAAGTACTTCTTCCATTATATTCCCTCCAAAATGGTTGTTTCCCAATACTCCCAGCAATAAGGGGTCTACTTTCAATATTTTTATTCTTTAAATGAATCCAAACCTCTTCAGGATTTTTTACTAAAGTAGCATAAGCAAAACTTGAAATAAAATCGTTAGATGATTCTTGACACCAAAAGTTTGAAAGCTCTTCCTTGTATTTATTAAATAGAATCGAACGCTTTGAACAATATTCATCTAAAATACTCATCTGCATCAGACCTAAAAATGCATTCAATTCAGTAGACCTTAAGTTATATCCAGGAAAATAAAATGTATATAAATCTCTAAAGTCTGTAGTGTTGTATTTTGATCTTAAATTCTTATGAAATTCCACATCAAGATTTCTTCCCCAGCCATGAGACCTTAATGACTTGCTTACTTGATTAAACTCATGATTATTGCTACAAACACATCCTCCCTCAATGGTAGAAATATGATGGCCATAGAAGAATGAAAATGTTGATGCAAGACCAAATGATCCTAGGCATTTTCCAGCAAGTGTAGAACCTAATGATTGGCAATTATCCTCTAATAAACGGATATTAAATTCTTCGCAAATATCTAGGATTTTATCAACAGATGAATTATGACCAAGAACATGGACTAAAATTAAAGTTCCAATATCTTCTTCCTTTATTAACTTATATAGGTTATCAACATTAATACCTAAATTTATAGGATCAGCATCCAATAGATACGGTTGATAACCTAATTGAATAAATGGTGATACTGTAGTTGCCCATGATAAGGCCGGAATACCAACTTTTTTATTTCTTAAATCTTTAAAAAATAGATTTGTAGTTGCCATTAATAAATTGGCAGAAGAACCACTGTTAATAAAAGTTGAATCATTTACCCCGATATATTTGGAAAATAATGATTCAAATTCAAATACTTTCTCTCCTTGAGTCAGTCTTGGGTAAGTTTTAATCCATTCAGATAATTTATCTAGATGTTCTTTAGGTATTGTTTCCGAAGCCAAGCCTATTTTTTTATACATTTTTTAGAAATTATAAATATTTTTTATTATCACCTTGGAACTCTAAATAATGAGAATAAGTTTTCTTAACGCCTAATTCTAAATCATGCCTTGGAAACCAACCTAAATCATTTATTTTCTTAACATCTAACAACTTTTGCTTCATTCCAATAGGTTTACTTAGATTAAATGTAAAAGATCCTTCAAACCCTAAAATCATAGAAATCTTTTTATAATAATCAAAAATCGAATAATCTTCACCTCTGCCAATATTAATTATATGAGGCATTTCTTTTATCCTAGGTAAAGAGAACCAAACTGCATCGGCAAAATCTTTAGCGTACATAAATTCTCTCCTAACATTTCCATCTCCCCAAATCTCAACTGTTTTTTTATTGTTAACTTTAGCTTCATGTAGCTTTACTATTATTGAAGCAATTAAATGAGATCTTTTAGGATTATAATTGTCATATTTACCATACAAATTACAAGGCATTAAAGTAATATAATTTCTAGAATCATCCTCTATTTTCAAGTAGTCACATAATCTTTGTGCTGCTATCTTTGCGATTGCATAACCTTCATTTGTTGGCTCTAAAAACCCATTTAATAAATATTCTTCTTTTAGTGGATTAGGTCCATTCTTGGGATACATACAAGAACTTCCCAAATTTATAATATTTTTTACTCCTATGCTTGCTGCTTCAGATATTAAATTACAACCTATTTCAAGATTCTCTATTAGAAATCTTGAGGGGTTTGCCATATTTGCATGGATTCCACCAACTAATCCAGCGGCATGAATAATATATTCTGGGCTATTAATCTTCAAATAATTTCTTATTTGTTCTTTATTAGTTAAATCTAGTTCTTGACGAGAGGGAGCCAAAACACAATAATTAATGGCCTTTTGATGTTCCTTTATATTACGTCCAACCATTCCAGTCCCTCCTGTTAGAAGAACACGCATAATAATTTTGCAAAGTTAAATAAAAACTTTCTTAAAAATCTGATTTTAGAAAGTTTTTTTGAAATTTAAACATAGCACCAAGAGTCATATTTATTTTCTTGGTCATAATTTCATTAAACTAATTCTCTACTAGGCATAATAGAGAATTGGGTTTTGACTTAAGGACAAAACAATTAATATTTTCTCGCTTGATTGGCATGTCAGTGAGGATGCAACTGGTAATCAAGCTAATGAAATAGTTTGTCTAGAGAAGGCAGCGATACCACTTGATTGGTTATGCAGCAATAAAGTGGTGTTGCTACCATTAGAAGACCCTCAATATTGACCTCCTCAAAGTCTTGAACAGTCAAATCCATTACCGTGGCTGTAATTCTTCGAGCTTTCCTTCTGCTTATCTGCTTAATTCGTACTCATCGGTCACTCTGGTCGTTACGACGGTGCAGCTGTGCCCTTGAGCAAGTAAGTCAGCAGCAAAAACTGTTCTTAATTCCATCTCTTGTTTATTGGTTTTTTTCATATTCCAGCTCGATGAAATGTAGATTAAATTCCCTCTGGAGAATGAGCAAACACAATGCCAACTCAGGAACCAAAGAAGGTATTAGATCCCAAGTTAGATTCTTTTCTATTGTTGAAAAGGCGAAAGTCATTGCTTCTACGTCAGTTAAAAAATCAGAGTGAATGAATTTTAATCATTTGAGATTTTCTAGACGTTGCTATTTGACGTCAGCTTATAAATCTGAATAACCATATAAGCAACCAAAGTAATAATCAAAATACCCAAAAAACACACTAATTACCATTGGAATAAACTTCTTATCTAGCTTTTTTTTCGATATTAGAGCTACATTTACGGCTCTTTTGTTGTCTAGTTTATGTAAACAATAAAAAAGAGATAGGCTTGCCATCCCAATAGATTAAAGGAAATCGAAAGTATTATCAAATATGCGCCATGGGATGCGCCATTTACGCTTTAAATCACCTCCTAAACCCTTTAATATCAACCGATCATAGAAGAATAATGCCCTTCATGCCATGCAGGTGCTCTACCAACTGAGCTATGGCCCCATGTGTGTGGTTGAATAGTCATATCAACTTATTTGAAAGATTCTAGCGAATCACTCATATTGTTTGATATTTAATCATATAGCTTTATTCAATAATGCTTGTAGCAAAAAATTTTTTATGAATTACTTTTTAAATAATATTGGTCTGTATGTAGGGTAAAGAATATTTTTCCATCTTTTTATCAATATCATAGGTTCTAAGAACTTCTGATATTCATTCTCTCCTAACATATTTAGTGTTCCTTTTCGAGTATTATTTAGATAAACAAAATTTGAATAATTGCTTGCAAACTTGCTATACATTTTTACTTGTTCTATACTCATCTCCTGAAAAGAAGCAGTATTAATAAACAAATCAAAATTTTCAGTTATGTCTTCAATTTGATGAGTACAAAGTATTTTAATTCTTGGTGATATTTTTGATTGCATATTTTGGGTTAATCTAGAACGATAACTTAAAACCTCATTAGTGAACTTTTGGCTTAAATAATATTCTGCGAAGGCTGAAACTGGTGCCAAATCAACTAATGTATAATTAATTTCTGGGTATAGTTCCAAAATAACTGATGCTAATAATCCATAAGAACCAGTTACCTCAACTACAGAATTAATACTTGAAAAGTCAAGTTGATTTCTTAAAAAAGCAAATTCAAGTAATTTCTCAAGATACAATTCACTATAGTATTTATTATCTATTTCAAAAACTAAAGGATTTCCTACTAATGGGTCATCGAATTCTAATTAATCGGGAGAGATCTTCTCAAGAAGTGAATATATGCACTTTAATTTATAGTGCGCTTGGTTCTTAGCCAGATCATATCCTAAATTAATCTGGCCATCATATTTTCTTGCTAAGCAGGACAAAAGGGGGATATTTAATAATGTTTTGTGTATTTTCCAAAAACGTGAATTATTAGTAATGGTTGGCTTATAACTATGACCTGATGCAAAAGCTAACAATGATTTTGATTGGCTAGATCTGAAGTTTGACATTCCAATCTTTTTAATTATTTTCACCATAGAATTTGCATGTTCATACCAATACTCTGATGGTTGATAAATATTTCTAGCGCTTCTAGAATCATTAATCATTTCTTGCATTAGATCTAACCAATAAAATTGTAAATTATTTTCCATATTAGAAAAGTCTGATTTTTAAATAATTATACTATTATTTATATCCTAAGTAAAAATTGTTCTATATTTTTAAACAATATTTTAGAAGGTTTTTTAATTGTAATATTTTTCTTAATAAGTTATCTTGGAAATTACAGGAAAGTCAAATTTTTCTCTTCCATTTAATTCGGATAATTCAATAACAATAATTAATCCAGTGATTTTTTTACCTTGCGAGTACAAAAGTTTAGATACAGAATCTACAGTTCCTCCAGTAGCCAAAAGATCGTCAATAATTAAGAATGATTTGTAATCATTTATCGAATCCTTTTGAATTGAAAGTGAATTAGTTCCATATTCCAATGAATATTTATTAGTTATTATTTTGCCCGGCAGTTTACCTGGTTTCCTTGCAACAACAAGAGGCTTAAAAGATTTTAATGCTAGGGATGATCCAAATAGAAAGCCCCTGGCATCTATGGCTAAGATGGCGTCTGCTGATTTACATATTTCCAATTCAGACATTTCTTGAATAAGTGAAGAAAATACCTCCGGATTTCTTAAAATTGGCAGAACGTCTCTAAATAATATATCTTCTTTAGGAAAATCTTCATGAGCTTCTATTAAATTCTCAAGAGAAATATTGCTCATCAATTATTTATTTGACATATATTCTAATTGTACATATGTTGCATACAAAAACAATGAAAAATATCCATATTGCTTTAATAAGTGCGATGCCCGAGGAGGTAGGAAATACTCTTAACCACCTAAATGAGGTTAGGTCTAAAAAATTTGGTGATTTGGAAATTTACACAGGTATATGGGATAAAAAAACTAATAATTCCAAGCCTGTTTTTGTCTCACTAGCTTGGAGTGGGTGGGGCAAAGTAAGTGCTTCTAGAGCTGCAACAAGGATAATATCAAATTCATCAAAAGATAATCCCATAGATTGTATTTTTTTTACAGGACTAGCAGGTGCAGTGGATTCAAACCTTAAACAATGGGATGTAGTGGTAGCAGATAAAGTTGTTCAATATGATATTGATGCAAGACCACTTTTTAAAAGATTTTATATTCCAGCGCTTAATTTAGATAGGTTAAGTTCATCTGAAGATTGGAAAGAAAAGACTTATTCGGCAATCTTCAATGCAAAAAATGATGGAAAACTGGAAGAGTTTGGTTCAATAACAAAAGGTTTAATTGGGACTGGCGATAGATTCATATCAGATCGAAATGTTTTGGTTGAATTGTCCAAAGATTTAGCTGGATTAAAGGCTGTAGAAATGGAGGGAGCCGCTGTAGCCCAAGTTGCTTCTCAGGAAGGGATCCCATGGGTCATTATTCGTGTTATTTCAGATGAAGCCAATTTAGATGCTGCTCATAATTTCAGTGAATTTCTTGAACTATATAAAAAAAATTCATGGTACTTATTAAATACTATACTTATTGGAATATCTAGATGAATTCTAAGTATTTCTCATTTTTAGTGTCGTAAATGTATATCAATCAAGAGGAAACCACTTAAAGATGAAATATTTTAATTAGATTTACTCGATTTGGAACATAATTAAAAAAGAAGTTAGATATTCCTCAGCCGCTAGACATAAATAGTAAAAATTATTTTTTTCACCAGGAGATTTAATAAATTTTAAAGCAGTATTTAATCAAACTTATTAAAAAAAAATTAATAAAAAATAACCTCTTATTGGTGATTATTTAATAACAAATAATATAAAGAGAATTCTAAAACTTAGGTTAATATTATTTAATTAGTTCTCATTATATAATATTAAAAATTTTTTTTTTATTTTTAATTATTTATTGATAACCATATGGATTCAATGTTTGCCATTTCCAACCATCTAAACACATTTTTTCTAAATCTCTTTTTGGCGACCAGTTTAGAGATGAGATAGCTAGAGAGTTATCTGCAATTACTGTGCAAGAATCGCCAATTCTTCTTTTTGAAAAATTCTTAGATATTTTTACGTTATTTACTTTCTCAAATGTATCTATAAGCTCTAAAACACTCGTTCCAATACCTGTACCCAGATTTAGATTAATTATTTTATTTTCAAAATTATTTAAATACTCAAGCGCAGCAATATGCCCTTCAGCTAGATCGATAACATGAATATAATCTCTTATACAAGTTCCATCAAAGGTCGGCCAATCATTACCAAAAACAGTCAATTCATCCAAAATACCTGCAGCTACTTTCGTAATATAAGGGAAGATATTATTCGGAACACCTATGGGTGCTTCTCCAATCATTCCAGATGGATGAGCACCAATTGGATTAAAATATCTAAGATTTGCAATTTTCCATCTATTAGAATTACCTTTATATATGTCATTAAGTATTTGCTCTATAGCTACTTTAGTCCTTCCATAGGGATTTATTGGTTGAATTTCTGTATTCTCTTTTAGAGGTAGACTATTTGACAATCCATATATAGTTGCACTACTACTAAATACAATTGTTCGACAATTATATTTTTCCATTACTTTTAATAAATTAATTGAGCCATTTACATTTACATCCCAATAAAGTAAAGGATCAAGCACAGACTCTTTAACAGCTTTTCGACCTGCAAAGTGGATAACAGCCTCGATAGGATCACCAAAATCTGCATATCTTAAAAACAAACTATCTAATGAAGTTTCATCTCTAATATCAGCTATCTCAATATCAATATTCTTTACTATATTATTATTATTTTTTAATATATCAATAACTCGAGAAAGAGATTTTTTATGACTATTAACATAGGAATCAATCACTGTTATATCATAACCTTTATCAAGCAAAGCAAGGCATGTGTGGCTCCCTATAAAACCTGCCCCCCCCGTAACTAAAACCCTCATCTACAAAATAATATTTAATTAGTTAATAGTATAGATTATATTAGTGAATTGTTGAGTTTTATAATTCAATGTATTGCAAGTCTGAATTAAACTATTTATAAATTTTACACAAAACTCTATTGATGTTAAGTTTAGAATCTAACAAATTCAATATCAAATTATTTTTGCAGCATTATTCTTATCAACAACTAGTTGCATTGGGTAGAAGTTCTTTACTGCTTTCAATCCCATCTCCTCTAAGAATATCTAAATAAAATTAAGTAATTAACTGGATAACTATTTCCAATATTAAATACTCAAAAGGAGCAAGGGAGGTAGATTTATTTGTATTTATATAATTGAATTTATTGTCAAAGCTAAGGCGAAAAGAAATAGCAGTTACGATACTAATAATTTTTCATATTTTAAATTCTTTAATATTAATAATATTTCATAAACTGGTTTTTTGAAAATTTGCAAATTAGATGATTCTTGTTTTCGTAAGCCTCCAAAAAGAAAAGAAAGAAAAGTCAGAAATATTAATCTCAAAGGAATACATAAAATATAGATATAAATATAAATTAATCCACAATTAGTATTGTCGGATTTAATTTATAGAAGTTTAATTATTTTATATTTTTTCTATAAAATAATATAAAGTATTAATATATGAGGTCAATTTAAGTCGGTTTTTTTTAAAGTTCCCACCCATTCACTATTTGAAATTTCCAAAGAATAACCACATTTCTCAGCGACTGAGATAGAGACTTTTTCAGCAATAGACTCAGTATCAATATTTTCTATCCCTTTCTTATTCTTATAGATAGCCATGTTTTCCTTTCTCGCGAAATCAAATGCACTTTCCTGAGATAGACCAAAACCAATTCCATTGCAAAATTTGTTTGAGAAATCTTTAGCAATTCTTTCAACCAATTTATCATTTTGACTAATAGATAATGCACTGACCTCTATATCAAATGACAAAAAAACGACAAAGAAAGTAAATATGATAAGAGAAAATACTGAAAAAAGACCAGTTCGAAAATTTGTCATTTTTACAATCTCTAAATTTTATTGAATATTTTAAAACTACGTTTATCAAAAGTTTTATAGTCAAAAATAAAAATCATATATTCTTAATATAAAAAAGAAAGAAACAAATACCTACAGATTAATTAGATTGTCTTCTTACGATAACTAATACTTGCTCTATCCAAATCGCTGGAAACCCAGCCAAAAGGTGCTAAATGTTTCTCTCTACCGTATATTATGAGCCTAATGTAAAGAAGCTGCAAGTTATGGAAATACTTCAAAGCGCCTCTGTTGCATACATTCATTATTTGAGTTTTATGCTTTGTTTTGGAGCCTTAGTATTTGAAAGGATCAAATTAAAATCAGATCCAAACAGAGAAGAAGCCATATCTATGGTTTTTGCAGATATAGTTTACGGAATTGCTGGTGTAGCTCTTTTAATAAGTGGGATTTATAGAGTAATCAAATTTGGGCAAGGTTCAGACTTCTACACTCACAACCCTATTTTTTGGACAAAAATAGTTACCTTTGCTTTAGTCGGTTCCTTATCTTTATATCCAACAATAACTTATATTTTATGGGCAATCCCTTTAAGCAAAGGTAAATTGCCAAATGTTACTGCTGACTTGGTTGCAAGATTAAGATTAATTATAAATATAGAACTATTTGGTTTTTCATTAATACCTTTTTTTGCAACTTTAATGGCAAGGGGTATTGGGGTAAATTAAATTAGTCAAAAAATTTTTAAAATTTATTCATTCAAAGGATATAGACACGTAACTTCCAAAAAATAAATCTTAAACTAAAAGGCTAATGTAAAAAAAGTTCATCCAATGAGAAATGAAAAGAAAATATAAACTTTAAGCTGAAGTCAATCAATTTTCTTCAAAGGGAGCCCTTCACTAGCAAGATCAGGAAAGAAGTTAGAGAAAGAAAAGTACAAACTGAACTTTTCCACATTTTCTTGTTTTCCAAATATTGATGAAAGTTTTGTCTGCGATTTTTAACAGGAACTTCCTAATGTATCAAGAGATACGAAACCTATGAAAATGATTGCAGCAGAGGGTGTTTTGGAAAATACTTTTTTTTTTGTAATTAATCCACTTATAGAATTGCCATCATCGCGATTGAGAATTTTTTAAGTTTATGATTTTGTGGAAAAGTGGAAAACTCCATCAAAATACCCAAGAATCACAAAAATAATATGCGCTTTTAAGTTTAAAAATTAGTCAACTCAAAGCTTTGAATAAACTTAAAAATAAACAGAATCAACGCAGGAAACAAAGCTGCAAAAGCTAGATTTTCTAGTATGTCAAGCTGTTGGTTTTTTTTCTGCCTTGATCAAGGTATCTAATGGCTCGTAAAGTAAATCAATAATTCCAAAACTTTAATTTTTTAATTACTAAGAAAGAAAATCAAAAAAATTAAATAGTTTTTAATTAGTGAAAAAAAATTAAATCAGGTTTTCCTCCAAACAGCAGTTAATTTACCTTGAACATGTACTTGTTCAGCATCAATTTCTATAGGTTCATAAGCTGGATTAGCTGCTTCTAAACGAACTAAGCCTCTATCACGAAAAAAATGTTTCAAAGTGGTCCCTAATCCTGGCACCATTGCACTGACAATAGTTCCGTTTCGCAAGCAAGAGGGATCATTAACAGGTTCCATTAAGACCATGTCTCCATCTGCAATAAAAGAATCAATCATTGAATCTCCATTTACAGTCAAAGCAAAAAGTCCTTTTAATTGAAGAACTGAATTGAAATCTAGAGTTTCTTGTACATCATCAAAAGTCTCAACTAATCCACCTGCTGCTATCGTCCCCAATACAGGAACTCCAGAAATACTCTCCTCTATTAATTGCAGCGTTCTTGCTTGACCTTCTTGCCATTTTATCCAACCTTTTTGTTGTAAATGTCTTAGCCGGCTTTGGATTGGAGCTGGGGACCTAAGGCCCATTGCTTGCATCATCTGCCTGATTGAAGGGCTGTGATGATGATTACCAATAAAATCCACAAGCCAATCGTAAAGTTCTTGCTGGGCGGTTGTAAGGGCTTCTTCAGGCATCCAAGCAGATAAAGTACATATGTCCTCCAATACATATGTACCTAAGATATCTTCATTACGCAACCCTAAAGCCCGCCAAGCTGAACAGCTAGTAAAGCTTGCTGAACATGAAGACGATTCTCAGCTTGATCAAAGACGAAGCTCTTTTGACTTTCTAAAGCATCGTTTGTAATTTCTTCTCCTCTATGAGCAGGTAAGCAATGCATAAGAATTGCATCCTTACCTGCGAGACTTATTAATTCTTGATCAACTTTATATTTTTCAAAAATTTCTTTCCTCTTTAATTGTTCTTCCTCTTGCCCCATGGAAGCCCAAACGTCTGTATAAATTACTTGGGATTCTTTGACTGCCTCGGAGGGGTCATTGCAAATAAATATTTTCGAGCCAAGTTCTGAAAGAGCTTTGGCCTTATCAAATATGCCTAGATCTGCCTCAAAACCTTTTGGGGAGCAAATTTTTACATTTACTCCCAACATCGCCCCACATATCATCAATGAGTTAGCGACATTATTGCCATCTCCAATGTAAGAAAGGTTTATTCCCTCAAGCTTCCCAAACTTTTCCTGAATTGTTAGATAATCAGCTAGAGCTTGGCAAGGATGTTCGAGGTCAGTTAATGCATTAATTACTGGAATACTGGACCATTCAGCATATTCTTCAAGTTCTTGCTGAGAAAAAGTCCTTATCGCCAGTACATCACAATAACGACTCAAAACCCTTGCTGTGTCTTTAATTGGTTCCCCCCTGCCCAGTTGAGTAACTTGTGGATTCAAATCAACAGTTTGACCTCCTAATCGTGCCATTGCAACTTGAAAGCTTACCCTTGTCCTAGTTGAAGCTTTTTTAAATATAATTCCAAGGACTCTATTACCAAGGTCTATTCTTCTATTACCTTTTTTCAGCTGTTTTGCTAATTCAAATAAACTTAGTATTTGTCTAGTATTTAAGTCAGCTGAAGAAAGAAAATTAGTGTTAGTTAGGGAACCTAATTCAGAAGCTAGGCTTGAATATGCTGTATTCATAAATAAGCCTCAAATATCCTTTATCGGAGATAAAGGATATAAAAGTCAAGTCTTTTAATTTAAAACTTTTTCAGGCATAACACTGTTCGAGAGCATTTGTTTAAGCTCATCCCCCTCTATTACTTCTTTCTCGAGAATCTTTTGAGAAATCTCTTCTAGTAAAGAGAGATTATTTTTAAGAATATTTAATGCATTTTCATGCGCATCATCAACCAAGCTTCTAACTTCTTTATCTATTGCTTGAGCAGTAGCATCACTTAATTCTCTTCTAGGATTGTTATTACCACCAAGGAACTGCCCACCTCCTTGTTTGTCATATGCCAAAGGGCCTAGAATATCACTCATTCCATAAGTACCTACCATTTGTTCAGCTAGATCAGTAGCTCTTTGTAAATCATTTGATGCTCCGGTAGTAATTTTTCCAAAAATGATCTCTTCCGCAGATCTACCACCTAGAAGAGTAGCTATTTGACCTTGCAAGTCCTCTTTTGAGTTTAGGAACCTTTCTTCGGTAGGAAGTTGAAGAGTGTACCCCAATGCACTCATACCTCTTGGAACAATAGATATTTTCGCAACTTTGCTGCCACCAGGCATTAAATGTCCAACTATTGCATGACCAACCTCATGGTATGCAACAATTCTTTTCTCGTCATCTTGCAATACACGACTTTTTTTCTCCAATCCAGCAACAACTCTCTCTATTGCTTCATTCAAATCTTGTTGCTCAACAGATTTTCTTTTTCCTCTAGCAGCCAAGAGAGCAGCTTCATTGACCATATTTGCCAAATCAGCACCAGCAAAGCCGCTAGTAGCTTGGGCGATACGATCTAAATCAATTTCATTTGAAAGTTTAACTTTCTTTGTGTAAATTTCTAAAATTGTTTTTCTTCCAGAAAGATCTGGTCTATCAACAAGTACCTGTCTGTCAAATCTGCCTGGACGAAGCAAAGCTGCGTCTAATACTTCAGGTTGGTTGGTAGCAGCTAAAACAATTACGGGTTTGTCAGTTGAAGCGAAACCATCCATTTCAGTTAAAAGTTGGTTGAGAGTTTGCTCTCTCTCATCATTTCCGCCAACAACCCCCATTGAACCTGATCTGCTTTTGCCTATTGCATCAAGTTCATCGATAAAAATTATGCAAGGTGCTTTCTTCTTGGCTTGCTCGAAAAGGTCTCTAACTCTTGCTGCACCAGCACCAACAAATAGTTCCACAAATTCTGAACCAGAGATAATAAAGAAAGGTACTTCGGCTTCACCTGCTACTGCTTTTGATAAAAGTGTCTTTCCAGTTCCAGGTGGTCCAACTAACAAAACACCCTTGGGAATTCTTGCACCAATGTCTGTATATCTCTGTGGCTTCTTGAGAAAGTCAACTATTTCTGTTAATTCATCTTTAGCTTCATCAACCCCAGCAACATCTTCGAATGTAACTTTAGATTCATCATCAGGGACATATACTTTAGCCTTGCTTTTGGTGAAACTTAGAGCTCCCTGAGCTCCTCCACCCCCCATACTTCTACGTGCAAAGAATTGCAAGACAAGGATAAAAATAAGTGGTGGTACAACCCAACTTAAAACGGTTGTAAAAATATTCGGCTTTTTAGGAGGCGCAGCTGCGAACTCAACGCCTTTTTTTTCTAATCTTTGAGGGAGATCCATGTCAAAGATTGGAGTAGTTGCAAGAACCGATGGTGCCCCTTCTTCTGCTGTGGAAAGTTCATATCTAATTTGATCTTGAGTTATGTAGGCACGCTTCACTTCCCCATCATCAACTTGGTTAATAAAAAGGGAGTATGGAACTCTAGGTACTTGCGTATTTGAACTTGGGAAAAAACTACTGAAAAGGAGAAGTGCACCAAAACCTATAAGAACTAAATTAATTATTCCAAAACGTCTATTTGGTTGATTTTCATCCTGTCGTATTGGCATTAGCAAAAACTTAATTAGATCCAAGTTAAACAACTTTCATGCAAAATCGAAATCTTTAACTGGAGGGAGATCCGAACGAATATCTGTTTAAACAAAATTAAAGCTTTAAATATGTAGACTCCAACAAAGATCTTCTCCTTTTTGTTCTAAATGAGAATGTTGCAATTTGTAGGTGGATTCTATTGATTCAAATCCAAAACTGTTGAGAGGACTCATTGCAGACTTGCCCCCTATGAGCTTGGGTGCCACAAAAACTACTAATTCCTGAACACAATTAGACTCAATTGCACTTGTAGCAAGATCAGGACCACATTCCCAAAGAATTTTATTGCAACCTTTTTGCGAAAGTGCCGTCATCAATTCGGATGGATCATCCGAATTGAGTCTTAATTTTTCTGGACCATCTGGTAAATCAGAAAAAAAAGCTTCATTTCCCTCTGGCCCATAAGCAATTATGGTTTTAGAAATTTTCGTATCCCAAAGTTTTGCAGAATGTGGCAAATCCAAAGTTCTAGAAAACACAACCCTTAAAGGTTCAACATTTGATTTTCCTCTTGAAGTCAAAAGAGGATTATCAGCACGAACTGTTCCTCCTCCTACAATTATCGCATCACATTTTGATCTGATTTGATGAACGGAATCCCTGGATTGTCTGCCTGAAATCCACTTACTGCATCCGTTAGGCAAACCAATTCTGCCATCCAAGCTCATTGCCCATTTAAGAATTCCCCAAGGACGACCATGACGCACTCGAAAACTAAATTCGCGATTAATAGATTCACATTCTTGATTTAAAACGCCCTGAATCACTTCAAGTCCGGAGTCTTTTAATCTTGAAATCCCATCACCAGAGACTCTTGGGTCTGGATCAACCATCCCAATAACAACTTTTTTCAACCCTGCATTTAATATTGCTTCTGTACAGGGAGGGGTTAAACCATGATGGCAACAGGGTTCTAAAGTTACAACGATCGTTCCATTTATCGATTTCTTTCCAGCTTTAGTAAGCGCTTCGATCTCAGCATGAGGGTTGCCTGCGCCTGTATGAAATCCCTCTCCAACAAGTCTTCCGCGAGAGTCCAATACAATTGCTCCTACAAGAGGGTTTGGGCTTGTTCTACCCTCTGCCAACAAAGCTAATTGAATTGCACGTCTCATCCAAGGCACCCATGGTTTTTGATCCTCAGACAAATTAATCATCTTGTTCTGCTAGTGATCTCCATTCACTTACCAAGTATGGCGGTATTGGTAGTTCTTTGATTAAGCCAGGCAGCTTGAGTCTCAAGGGTCTATTTTTATCCAAGTCTGAAATCAAAGGAGTGATATCGAATTCTGCAGCAGAATCATTCAAAATTTGAACGTTTGTTTTACTATTTTTTGTTATGTCTTTTAAATCCCAATTCTTCCTACCTGAATTAACTAACAAATTAGTTGGATGATCAATCCTTAATGAGCCTGGATAGCCCACAATTCTTAAAACCAATTTCTTGGAATCACTTGAATTTGGATAGACAATAATCTGCCAATTTTGATAATCCAAGTCTCTGAGGCTGTCTAAACTTCTTTTAATCTCTTTTTTCTGATCATTTAAAAAAATTTCTGAATCTGCATAACTTTTATTTGCGTTAGTAAACAAAAAACAACAAATTAAAAGACAAGGAATTATCAGACGAACTAAATCACGAAATCCTTCCATTATTGATATCTTCTGATTCGAGTAGTGCATCTAATGCTATTGCCGAACGAACGAGTGACTGATATTTCTTAATGATACGTTGATTATGTTCAACTATTTTGGAAGGATCATATTTTTCTGATTGCTTAATCGGATTCTCAAAGACTTGTACACCATCGTCCATTAATTCTAAATCTTTTTGCTGCTTAATCAGAGCTATCAAAATTTCATGCAGACGAGATCTTCTCTTTAAGTGCTCCTCAGCTTCATTTTTTAGATTCACAAATCATTTTGACTAACTATTAAAGTTTTAGTTGATTTTCATCCAAAAAATAGTAAAGCTATAAAAAAAAGAAATTTTTTCTACATCCATTTCTTTAAACCATGACTAATGAGTCAATTCAGATACATGTAATAGGAATTGACACTTCAAGTATTGAAAGTTTCTTTGAAGCCAAAAAAAAACCAATTTTTAACGCTGAGAGAATCACTGGTCCAAAGAGAATTTTAGATTCATTCAAAACTTGGTTAGAGCATAAAAATATAAAAAATCATAAGTTTGAATTTATTGCAACTGATAATCTAAATGGCTTCATAGCAGTATTAAAAAAGGAAGAGAAAAAAACAATTGTGTTTTCTGGTGGTGATCCTCTTTGGTTTGGAATTGGTAGATTACTAATACAAAACTTTCCTTTATCAAAACTTTATTTTGAGCCAGCTGCTACCAGTTTTCAATTAGCTTTTTCCCGACTTGGTAAACCTTGGCAAAATACAAAGTGGATCAGCCTACACGGTAGAGACCCTCTTCCATTTGAAAAAGCAATTAAAAAGCTTCCTTCTTCACTTGTTGTTTTAACTGACTCAAGCAGAGGAGGTGCCAAGGAGGTTTATAAATTACTTAATTCATTAGAGCTTGAGGAAAAATATGAATTTTGGACTTTTGAAAGGCTTGGCTATCAAAATGAAAGAATTATAAAAATTAATTCAATTGAGGATTTCCCCAAGGATATAGATCCGTTGCATCTTGTTATTCTTTTTGAAAAAGAAGAGCCAGCAATAGATTCAAAGAATTTACCTTTATTTGGAATTGAAGATTCAGTTTTTCTTCAAAATCCAGATTGTCCTGGGTTAATGACAAAAAGAGAAATTAGAGTTCAACTTCTCGCCGAACTCAATCTCCCAAAGCAAGGAGTGATTTGGGACATAGGTAGTGGGGTCGGAAGTATTGGCTTGGAGGCATTAAGGATATCTCCCAATCTAAAATTAGTATCAATTGATAAAAGGATTGGAAGTAAAAATATAATTCAAAAGAATGCAAAAAGAACAGGCGTAAGTCCATCTTTAATCATCGAAGATGAAATACTAAATGTATTCAAAGAAAAGAAGATATCACCTAATCTTCTACATCCAGACAGAGTTATTATAGGAGGTGGTGGATCAAACTTACATTTAATTGTTGAAGAAGTATTGAAGCTAATAAATTGTTCTTGTATAGTAATAATTCCACTAATATCTTTAAAATCGTTGTCAAGATTAGAGTCGATTTTGAAGCCTAAAGTCCACAAATTATCCATTAGTCAGCATCAATCATATAGAGGTGTAAGTATTGGAGAAGATATAAGATTATGTCCTTTAAACCCTGTTTTCATTTTGAAAGGTGAAATCCAATAATTCTTATCTCTTATCAGGCTTTGCAACGTGTGGCAGACCCCAACCTAGTTTATTTCTAAGAACTTCAAAAAATTCATGATCTGAAAGTCTAATAAATTTAACTGGATGATCACTTTTTCTAATCAAAACTCGATCTTCTGGCCACACATAACAACCTGCACTCCCATCAACAACCATCATCAATCGTTCAGGAGTAGCGGGAAAAACTGTTACTGGCTCTTCATCACTGAATACAAGAGCTCTTGATGCAAGCGAGTGTGGAGATATCGGGGTAAGTTGCAAAACCGGACAATCAGGAGTAATTACTGGTCCCCCCGCACTAAGTGAGTAAGCAGTTGAGCCTGTAGGAGTAGAGAGGATTACACCATCTGCAGAAATATCTACAGGAGCATGTCTGCCAACAGAAATCTCAAAATGACACATGCTTGTCATAGGTTCCCTATGCAATGCCATTTCATTTAAACAAAGGGCTTCCCATCGGCATTGATCTCCTCTCATAACACTTACAACTAGACTGGTTCTTTCCTCAATTTTCCATTGTCTTGAAGCCAGATGTTTGAAAATTTTATCTATATCTGAAAGATAGGCTTCCGCTAAAAAGCCTAAATGTCCTGTGTTAATGGTGAGAATAGGAATTCCCATTGGTGCTGTTTGTCTTGCTGCAGATAAAACAGTGCCATCACCACCTAATACAACTGCAAGCAAAATTGAAGAATCAAAACCATCAGGGATACAAGCGTTATATCCTTGTAAACTCATATATTGATCAGGGTTAGCAAAACCTAATAGACCACCTGAGCTGCTCACTCTGATAACTTCAAAGCCACAATCCTCCAATCTTTTTTGAAAAGTTTTTGCTGTCTTGACAGCAAGCTCTTTCCCGTCATTAACGATCAGTCCTACTCGGGGCACCGATCATACTTACAAACAATTTTTCGATATTAGCAATTAAATTGTGAATAATATTTATTTAATACAATAAAAAATTTAATTCTAAAAAAATTTAAATTTAGAATTGTTCTAAAAATCTCAGATCACTTGTATATAACTTTCGAATATCGTCTACTCCATGTCTGACCATGCAAAATCTCTCAACTCCGAGTCCAGCAGCAAACCCACTATATTTTTCCGGATCAATTCCTAATCCTTCTAAAACAGCTGGATCAACCATTCCACAGCCCATAACCTCTAACCATTTTCCTCTCCATTGAACATCAACTTCCGCCGAAGGTTCTGTAAATGGAAAATAACTAGCTCTGAAACGAATAGGTAAATCTCCAAAAAACGCCTTTAAAAACGCCATTACTGTTCCTCTTAAGTGGCTAAAGTTAATATCCTCGTCAATTGCTAATACCTCTATTTGATGAAAAACAGGTGAATGAGTTGCATCAACAGCATCTCTTCGATAAACACGACCAGGCGAAACTATCCTAACAGGGGGCTTTTTACTTTCAAGACAACGAATCTGCACAGGGGAAGTGTGCGTTCTTAAAAGATATTCACCTCCCAAATAAAACGTGTCTTGCATATCTCTAGCTGGATGGTCAGGCGGTATATTTAGTGCCTCAAAATTATAATAATCATTTTCTATCTCAGGACCTTCTGAAACTTGATATCCAAGACCCAAAAAAAGATCAATTATTTGCTCGGTAGTTGTTATTAAGGGGTGCCGATGTCCTTGAGAAATACCAGTTGGAGGAGCTGTAACATCTATAGTTTCTTCTATTAGTATCTGATTTAGAGCTTGAGCTTTTAAGAATTCAAGCTTTTCCTTTATTAAGTCTTGCAATTGAGTTTTTAACACGTTCGCTCTTTGACCAATTAAAGGTCTTTCCTCATTTGAAAGATTTTTCATCTCTCCCAATAGAAGTGAAAGTTTCCCTTTCTTTCCTAGAAAACCCAACCTCAATTTTTCTATTGATTCAGAATTTTCAGCTGCATCAATCTCTTTTGCAGCCTCGATTTCTAAAATATCAAGCTCGCTAGTGAGCTGTTTTAGGGATAATGTTGAACTCAATGAATTCCAATCTCGGGTATTAGTTTAATCGCCACAAGTCCAAGTTCAAAAAAACCAATAGCAAAAAAATGAAACCATTAAGAATTTTAATTAGTAATGATGATGGAGTTTTTGCAGAAGGGATAAGAACACTTGCCTCATCTGCAGCGAGCAGAGGTCATAAAGTTACTGTTGTTTGTCCAGATCAAGAAAGATCAGCAACTGGACATGGATTAACTTTACATTCGCCAATACGAGCTGAAAGAGCAGACGAATTGTTTGGGGAAGGTATTAAGGCTTGGGGCTGTAGCGGCACTCCAGCTGATTGTGTGAAACTCGCACTTAATGAAATTCTTGATCAAAAGCCAGATTTAATCCTTTCTGGCATAAATCATGGACCAAATCTTGGTACAGATATTTTTTGCTCAGGGACTGTTGCAGCTGCGCTTGAGGGGACTTTGGATGGGATCCCTTCTATTGCAGTGAGCATTGCAAGTTTTCAATGGAAAAGTTTCAGTTTTGCTGGAACACTAGCCTTAAATATCGCTGAGAAAGCACTTGAACAAAATTGGCCAAACAATTTACTTCTAAATTTAAATATTCCCCCTTGTGAAGAAAAAGAGATGCGGAAATTGGTTTGGACAAGACTTTCAATCAGACAATACGAGGAGCAATTCATTCGTCGGGTTGACCCAAGAGGGAACACCTATTTTTGGATGGCTGGTGAGGCTATAAAAGATCATCAATCAGCTGGAGAAGGGCCTCAAGTCTGGCCAAGTGATGTGTCTCAAATAGCCTTAAACTCCCCTTCTCTAACCCCTATTCAACCTGATCTTTTTTGGAGAGGTGATTTAGATAATTTACCAAAACTCATATAAATCTCATTTTTTCCTATAAATCCTCTGTAGTAACCACAAAGAAAAAATCAAACCTATTAAATGAGCGAATAAAACTTGTGTATTACTTAAAACAGAGAGCATTTCTAAAGAGGTAATTGGATAATTTTCCATTGCCCTCATTCCTGCACCTATGGATATTCCCGGAGCTTGCATTGAGGCTTGAACAAATAAAGCACCTGCCAAGGATTGATATCCAACCGACGAAAAAACTAATCCCACCAAATCGACAATCAAACCTCTCTTAAGTAATCTGCTAGTTTCTCCTCGTCCCGGTCTTGCCTCACTATCGAGGGATCTCCCAGTCTTTACGATTAACCACCCTTGCCAAAGGCTAAATAGCAATAAAATAAAAGCCAATGTCGTGAGAGACAAACCTGGACCTAGTCCCAATGCTCGCTCTGAATTTCTGGCTAAACTACTCCCAACATTGTTGAACAACAAAACGCCCACTACTACGACACCCAAAATTGTTTGAATCCAAAATCGAATCCAACCAATTCTTCTCATTCCCAAAGAAAGCAATTGAAAGTCACGTTGATCTGCCATCACGATGTATAAGGCGACAATCCAAATTTGCCATCTAAGCACAAAAATTGCACGCTTATCTTGATCCCTCTCTATGCTCCTGAAAACGCGAAACTACCAACTGCACTGGCTTTGGGTAGTTTCGATGGCCTGCATTTAGGTCATAAAAAAGTAATAAAAGCTATCTTAAATGAGCCTATTGGGATACCAACGGTTGTGAGCTTCTGGCCTCACCCACGCGAAGTTCTTTTTGGAGAATCAAGATTAAGATTAGATTTACCAAATGAAAAAACATCTTTACTCGAGCCACTTGGAATCGAGCAATTAGTTTTAGTTCCATTTAATAAAACTCTTGCCTCTAAAAGTGCTGAGACATTTGTAAATGAAATTCTTGTAAAAACCCTTCAAGCTAAACACATATCAGTTGGGGAAAATTTTAGGTTTGGTCGTAAGAGAGAGGGTGATGTGTCTACTCTTAAGAGAATTGGAGCATCTCTGGGAATCAAAGTTTCTATCATTCCAATTCTTGAAGATAATGATGGAAGACTAAGTAGTAGCAGGATACGCAAAGCACTGAAAGAAGGTGATTTAAAACATGCCAAGTATTTATTAAACCGTCCATATAGCTTCACCGGAAAGGTGGAGAAAGGTAGGGGTTTAGGTAAAAAAATTGGATGGCCAACTGCAAATTTAAAAATAGATGGGCGAAAATTTCTTCCATCATTAGGGGTTTATGCAGCTTGGGCCTCCATAACAAACGAAAAAGAACGCTTCTCAGCTGTTATGAATATGGGACCTCAACCGACTATCGATCCAAACTCATTATCAGCAGTAGAAGTTCACCTACTTGATAAGGAAATCAACCTTTTAGGACAAGAATTGACTATTGAACCAGTACAAAGAATTCGGCTTCAAAAAAAGTTTGAAAATATTGAAGAACTTAGTAAACAAATAAGTATTGATGCCATATTGGCAAAAGAAATTTTGACAAGCACCCTCTAAATCTAAGTAATTGCGGGATAAGCATTAGACAATCCCCACACAACAAATAGACCTATGCCTCCTAGCAAAAATACGCCCCAAATAAGCACTGCCATATTGTTCTCAGAATCATTTTCCACAATAAAATTTAAATGCATATCATCTAATAAAGGATGACATGAAATCAATGACTGTCACCCCTCCATCTGATAATCGTATTGCTCAATTGATTGACGCCAACCTTGATCGGGCTAGGGAAGGGCTTCGAGTTATGGAAGATTGGTGCAGATTTGGTCTTAAGAGAAGTGATTTATCTATTAAAATCAAAGATTGGAGGCAACAATTAGGAGTCCATCACCACAATATCTATAGAAAAGCAAGACTTACCTCAAACGACCCAGCCATGGGAGTTTCACATCCGTTACAAAAAGTCAGATCTACCCCTAAGGCTGTATTTATTGCAAACTCATCCAGAGTTCAAGAAGCCTTGCGAGTAATAGAAGAATTTACTCGCTTAACAGATCCGAAGCTTTGTGAAATTGCCACCAAAATTAGATACGAAACTTATGAGATCGAGATAAAAGTGATTAATACGACTGAAGGTATGTATAAAAGACAAGCCTTAAAAGATTGTTACGTATATTTAATTACTTCGAACAGGAAAAACCTCGAAGAGATAGTTCTTGAAGCTCTTAAAGCCGGTGTAAAGATAGTTCAATACAGAGAAAAGTTTTTAAGTGATTTTGAAAAAATTTCTCAAGCGAAATGCATAGCATCTCTTTGCAAAAAATACAATTCACTTTTTATAGTCAATGACCGAATCGATATTGCCCTTGCTGTTGATGCTGATGGGGTTCATTTAGGCCAAGAAGATATGCCAACAAAAATCGCGAGAAAGCTTCTAGGGGATGAAAGGATCATTGGTCGAAGTACTCACTGCCTTGAAGACATAAAAAATGCAGAGGATGAGGGCTGTGATTATATTGGTATTGGGCCAATTTTTTCCTCTGAGACAAAGAAACAACTAATTCCAATTGGAATTGACTACCTTCGAAAGGCATCAACTCAAACTACTCTACCCTCATTTGCTATTGGTGGAATCAATAGCTCTAACATAAAAAAATTAAACCAGGTCAACAATCTTCGTATCGCAGTTTCAGAGGCAATCATTAATTCAAATGACCCCTTTTTAAAAACTGAGGAGCTTCTTAAATTCTTAAAATGAACTTGAAAATTAACGGAGAAAATAAAACTTTTGAAAACACCGAAGCAAACTCTCTACTAGAGGGTTTACTTGAGTACTTAGGTTACAAACCCCAATTAGTTGTTGTTGAGTTAAATGGTGCCATTATCAACCCAAAAGATTGGATCAGTACAAAAATAAAAAATGGCGATTGCCTAGAGGTTGTGACAATTGTTGGCGGTGGTTCCTACAGTTAATTAATTCCGATAAAAATAAGTGTTCGATTTTACTCGCTTTAACTGGTTTACAAGAAAAAGATTTTTCTCTTTTCTGGTTATTTCATCATTAATTTCGTCTTTCTTATTGATGAATCCAAGCTTGGCGTCAGCGGCCAGTGGAGGACGAATCGGTGGTGGAAGTTTTCAGGCACCTACTGCACCACGAAGCCAAAATTACGGAGGCTATGGAGGGAATAACTTTCGAGGCTATGGAAGTGGCTATAGAGGCGGTGGTATTGGTTTTCCTTTCTTACTGCCGATATTTGGCATTGGTGGTGGTGGGATTTTTGGTTTTTTAATACTTATGTCAATCGTTGGTGTGATTGTTAATTCAGTTAAAAACACTTCAAGTTTTTCCAATCCAAGCAATAGCTCAATTGTTTCTCAATCAGCAAATCCATCCAAAGTATCTTTGATACAGTTTCAGATTGGTTTATTAGCAAGTGCAAAGGAGATTCAAATAAAGCTTAGAGAGCTAGCTTCCCAAGCCAACACTTCAACTTCATCTGGTCTTCAAAGAATTCTTCAGGACACAACTCTCTCCCTACTGAGGAAGCCTGAGCTGTGGGTCTATTCAAATATAGAGACAGGCTCCGTTCCATTTGCCTTAGCAGAATCAACATTTAATCGGATATCAATAACTGAAAGAAGCAAGTTAAAAGCAGAACTCACTTCAAACTTCTCAGGTCAAATAAGCAAATCAACAAACAATGAATCCAATCCTGGTGATTCCGATCTAACAAATGAATACATCGCAATTACTATCCTTGTAGCGACCAAAAAGAACTTAAAACTAAACAACTCAACTAACAACGAACAAATTACAGAGGCTTTGAGAGTAATTGGGTCAATACCATCAAACGAACTAATCGCTTTAGAAGTTATCTGGCAACCCGACGGAGAAGGAGAGTCTTTGACAGAAGAAGAGCTAATTACTAAATACCCAAATCTTAAACATTTATAAAGTCAGTACGCAAAGTAACCAAAAACCTGATTTCTTTATATTGTTTTCATCTTATTTACGTAAACAAGCTACAAAAAACATACAAACAACAGTTAGCATTCCATGACAGTTATTCACAGAAATAGAAGTGTCGGCTTCTTCGCAACCTGAACCTCGTTCAATGAAATGGGAAAGCTCCGGAGAGCTTGCTCAAAGAGATCTATCGGAATTAGTAACTCGTCTTCTTGATGTTGAATCGAGCAACAACAGTGATGAGTTAACAAGACTTGGTAGCAAATATGACGAAGAGTCTTAAGTCTATTAATTTTCTCTTGCGCTACTGGAGTTAATAACTCAACTTAGGAGAAAGAAAAAAGTTTTAATGAGAAGAAAGACTATTCAATGGATAAATACTCCTGTTATTACTGAAGCTATCTTCCGATATGAGAAGGGTTTACTTCCAAACTCAATGAAATTATGGTTGGAACAAGTCCTAGAAATAGACACACATAAAGACTAAGCTTTCAAAATTCTAATTGCAGCCATCGCAGCGCCATAACCATTATCAATATTCACCACCACTAATCCTGGAGCACAACTTGCAAGCATCCCCTCCATAGCGGTTTTACCACCACCACTAATACCATAGCCAACTGAGACAGGAAGTCCGATGATTGGCTGAGGTATTAATCCTGCGAGCACCGTAGGCAAAGCTCCCTCCATGCCGGCACAAGCAATCACTACTTTTGCTAATTTTATTTCTTCAAGTCTCTTTAGCAGCCTATGAAGTCCTGCGACACCAACATCAATCAATAATTTAGTTTTTATTCCATGCACGTTCAAAGCTATTTCAGCCTCTGACGCCACTCCAACATCACTTGTCCCTCCGGTCAAAATAATTACTTCTTCCCTAAAAGAAGTAGATTTTTTAAACTCCCCCATAGTCAAACAACCTGACATTTCATGAAATTCTGCAGAAGGAAATTCAACTAAAAGTTTTTCTGCTTTCTCTTTGGAAAGTCTTGTGACCAAAGCAGTTTCAGACTCAAGTTGATATTTATTCAATATTTTAGAAATTTGTTCAATTGTTTTATGCTCCCCCCATATGGCTTCAATTACACCCAGTCGACTTTGCCTCTGAAAATCAATAATTGATTCATTCATCTTTACTCAGGATTTAATTCCCCTTCAAAAATCAATGGAAAAGGATTTCCACTGCTTACACCTGTTTCCTCTCTCGCAATCTTTTCGAAATCCTGCTGGACTAGATTTATCTCTGCCTGAGAGATGTTTTTCCAAACTTCTCTTGATTCCCAACCAATCAATAAAGTTGCTTCCTCAACCTTAGGATCCCAAAAAAGTTGGCGTCCTAAAAAACCATCTTGTTTCAACAACCATGGTTCCCAACTTCCTTGCTCAGCTTTTAACCAAGCATATTTAAATTTTTTTGGAACATCAAGCTTGAGGTGCTCGACAATAGATTCCTTTGGGAAATTCAATTTCAATAAAGACTCAGCTTGAATATCTTTCACGTTTCCAAAAATAGTAGATAGAAAAATCAAACTCAGAAAAAGGAACCTAAATATTTTTTCAAAAAAATTTTTCTTTCTATTTTTTTTCATTTCTTTGCATCAAAACAACTGCATGACAACATATACCCTCCTCTCTTCCCTCAGCACCTAATTTCTCATTTGTAGTTGCTTTGACTCCTACATCATCAATCTCAACTCCTATTTTCTTAGATATTTTCTCCTTCATTAAGTCAATATAAGGTTTTAATTTTGGCCTTTCAGCGACAATAACTGAATCAATATTTTGAATTTGCCAACCTTTCTTCTCAATTAATTCCATTACTTGTTCAAGAAGAATCAAACTATCTGCATTTTTCCATTTAGGGTCATCTGGAGGGAAATACTTTCCAATATCACCCAAAGATAATGCCCCTAGTATGGCATCCATAATTGCATGAGTAAGAACATCTGCATCACTATGCCCATCAAGGCCTAAGCCTTCAGGATGGTTTAACTTGACACCGCCAAGAATCAAAGGTCGACCAGGAACCAATCGGTGCATGTCATAACCGTTGCCAACACGAAGTTGTGGAAAGGTGTTGCTCATATCTCTTTTCTCGCAGTAAGTTTGAAGGGATCCAAAATAGTCATCATCAATCTGTAACTAATCTGTAATTCCATATGGATACTCAATTTGCTTCAAGTTATTGTATCTTTTCCCTATTTTACTTCTTTTTGGTGACTAGTAACACCAAATATCCTAAATCTTTTTTTGTTTCTCACTTTCCTCAAGAAGTTGGTATCTCTTCCGACTCAAATATCCAATCAACCTAATACCCAATTTTTTCATATCCCCTGAAATTATTTCTAATATTGGGTTAAATAGAGATAAGACCTTTTATTATGGTTTATCTCTTTGATTATTAGTTCTGTCTAAATTGATCAAAGATTATTCCTAAATCTTTATATGTAAATTGCTATATAATAATTCATCTTTTAATGTATTCAACTTTTATAAATAATTGCTTATTAAGTTTAAATATCTATTTTATGATGCAATAGGAATTCCCTAAAATTACTAGACAGTCTTTCGGAAAATTCTTGAGAGATATGATTATTGTCTACCATTATCACTTTATCATTGATATCTTTGTAAGAATAAAAACCTTGCCTTAATACCATATACTCTTTAGGATCCCAAATATAAACGTTATTATTGTTGGACTTCAAAAAATCAAACAATAAATCCTGAGAAAGACTTGTTGCATTATCTTGTTTTATACTCACATCACAAGCATTCCATTTGAATATCTTATCCTGAAGAATACAAGTATCTACAGAGGAAATTGTTTTAAGTAGTGGTACATCTTTTATAAGTATGACCTTAACTCCTCTAATATCTAATTCTTTAATAAGTTTATCATAATTTATTTTAGCATTAACTAACTTATCATCTTCTGTATTTCTTAAACGTGTCGATACATGAGTATCCCTATATTTATTCAAATAACCTTTATGAAAAGAAATAGTAACAACATCATCAATTCTAGAATGCTTTATTAATGTCTTAACAGTAGGCGATATTTCTATATCTTTAGTTTTATCATAGAACAAAGAAGGAAAATCAGTTTTAGATTGAGAATTTATAAACCCGATCTCATATTTACTATCCTTAAGCGCCTCCCGAAGCATAAAAATAAATTGGGCAGCATGTGAGTCTCCAATAAGGAAGAAACGTCTATTTTTAGGCTTTACTCTTTTGGTTTTTAGACATTCTTCATAAGGTGATTGCAATTTGGATATTGACTCAGAACCATGACAATTTATATAATCCCATGATCTGTCTTGAGTTTTAAATCCTATTAATCTTGGAAAATATAAGAAACTTGCGTAAAGAGATTGAATTCGTATAGGTATTGCTACTAAAATAATAGCCAAAAAAGCAAAAAGAAATGTTTTCCATTGTGGCAGGTTAAACTTTTTATTTCTATATCTAACCTCTATTAAATTATAACTACTTATAGAAAGAATTAGAATCAATATCAGCTGAAATGGCAATGTTATATAATTTATACCTATTGTCCAACGACTTATAGCAAGTACAGCCCAATGCCACAAATAAAGAGAATATGATATTTTACCAATAAAAAGTACTAGATTATTGGTAAACAAGGAAAATATAAGCGTATCCTTTTTAAAAGAAGTAATCAATAAAGCTGTCAATAATACGATACTAATTGTTGATAAAGATGCATATTTACTTGGCAAGTAAAACACACAAATAATTATCAAGAAAATTAAAGATGAAGGAATTTTATTTAATCCTAGTCTTGATAAATGATCAGTTTGTCTATAAAGATATAGAAGACTTCCTGTTGACATCTCCCAGAATCTAGATGTCATAAGAAAATAAGCTGCAGGCTGATTTGTAGGGTATAGATAAATGAAACTGATTAATGATGGTATTGAAAAAAAATAAAGTAGGATGGATAAATTATAAGAACCTATTTTAGTACTTCTATTAAAACCTGAGAGATATACTAAGATAGGAAATATAAAATAAAATTGTTCCTCAACTCCTAAAGACCATGTATGAGTGAAAGGGTTAAGAGCTGTATTTTCAGAAAAATAGTCTGTTGATTCTTTATAAAGATAAATATTGGATAAACCCGCTAAAGCTGAAAGAGCAGTTCTTAATGTTATTCCAGGTAGTGCATTAAATAAACAAATTATAATACTTGTTATAAGAATAAAAGTTATAAGAGCAGGCAAAAGTCTTTTAATCCTTCTCTCGTAAAAATTCAGAATGAATTCCAAAAAACTTTTACTATCTTCCTTCCTAAGAGAAGAAGTTATTACATATCCTGAAATCACAAAAAATATATCTACACCTAAATATCCATTCGGCAAAATCCCTTTGTTAAAATGGTTGATTATTACCGCTAAAACAGCTAACGCTCTCAAACCGTCAATTTCTGGAAAATAACGTTTCAATGATAAACAGCATTAGATTAAGTTAGTGTAGCTAGTATATATAAATTAGCTGCATATATAAATTGGTTAGTATATATAAGCTTAGTTAGTATAACTTGATTAGCCGTAGAGAGCTTACTGATGGTTTATTACTGATACCATCATGGATTATCAAATACCATCTACCAGATTTACTTGTTGCCCTCCTGTATATAAACGCACCCTATCCTCGTATATTGGGGTTTTATCCAAGAAAAAATTATATTCTCCTTCGTCTCTATTTGGTGATACTTCCTTTGCATTTTTAATTGCATCTAATGCAACTTCTAAATCTTCGTGTTTATAACCAGCAGCAGTTAGTAATGTTTTTGCTGCATCTAAAACAGATGGATTTTTGTAATCCTACTGTAATTTGTAATTTTTAATTGTCGTGTCTCCCACGATGATCTGTAACTCACTTATTCCGCCAGAAATCGAGTTGTAGTCACCAATCGGGGTAAATGTCGTATTCGTTGCCTATTCGTAAGCTCACTTCAGTTCTCAATAATGAACTTCTCTTATTGAATGATAATTGGTCGTGCT
Organism: Prochlorococcus sp. MIT2308; assembly: GCF_059772345.1. Lineage (NCBI taxonomy): Bacteria > Bacillati > Cyanobacteriota > Cyanophyceae > Synechococcales > Prochlorococcaceae > Prochlorococcus > Prochlorococcus sp. MIT2308. The sequence continues at coordinate 896,875 of NZ_CM186283.1, forward strand.
TCCAAAGTTCGAACAAATCGGGTCTACGGGACTGTGTCCTAATTTCACTTTGCTTTTGCCTCCATTCTTTAATTAATTTATGGTTACCACTTAGAAGGACCTCAGGAACTTTTATACCTTTGAATTCTGAAGGTCGTGTGTATTGCGGATGTTCTAAAAGAAAATCATTGTGACTTTCTTCTTCTAATGATTCGGCACTGCCTAAAGTTCCAGGCAAAAGACGTGCTACTCCATTAATAATAGTTATTGCAGGAATTTCTCCACCAGTAAGAACAAAGTCTCCAATTGAAATTTCTTCATCAGCAAGAGACCGAATCCTTTCATCAAACCCCTCATAGCTGCCACATATCAATATGAGTTGATCTACTTTTGACCATCTAGAAAAATCAGATTGAGATATTTTTCTACCTTGTGGAGTCATCAAAAGTATCCTTTTTTTATTAAGCTTTGGGATCTCATCCAATACCGAAAAATAAGGTTCTGGCTTCAAGACCATTCCAGCGCCTCCGCCGTAGGGTTCATCATCAACTTTTCGATAATTATCTATTGCATGGTCACGAGGATTGTGTATATGAATTGATGCGATCTTCTGTTCAAATGCCTTTTTTATAAGTCCATGATCAAAAAAATTTTTAAATGCTTCTGGGAAAAGGCTTACTACATCGAACCTAAATTTACTCATATAAATCAGCTCCCTTCATAACCAAACTCATTAAGCCGAGTAGATTTGCTTCTCCAATCAGGAACAACTTTAACAAACAATTCCAAATAGACATTTCCATTAATTAAAGTTTGAATTTGCATCCTTGATTCCCGACCAATTTTCTTCAACATGCCCCCCCCTTTACCAATTAGTATCCCTTTCTGACTTTTTTTCTCAACACAAATAGTTGCAAGAATTCCTGTTCTTGATTTCTGTTCAGATTTTTTTTTCGGTGGTATATCTACAATTTTATCAATAGAGACTGCAACACTATGTGGTACTTCTTCGCGAGTGTTGATTAAAACTTGTTCTCTGATAAATTCAGCCATCAAAAACTTCTCAGGATGGTCGCAAGTCATATCACTTGGATATAGCTGAGGTCCCAAAGGCAGTTTTTCTTCTATTTCACTTATTAAATCATTACATCCCTTGCCTGTAAGTGCACTACAACAAAAAACTGGCCAATTTGTACCCTCAAAAAAGTCTAAATATTCTTTCTTTCGTTCTTTAAATTTACTCAACTGAACAAGATCCCATTTATTCAAGGCAACAATCACTGGGATTTGTAAATTTCTAATCAAATTTAAAATAAATGCATCCCCCTTACCTGGAGAGTGATTGGCTTCAAAAATAACTAAAACTGCATCTACCTCTCCAATAGACCTCTTGGCACTCTGAACAAGTCTTTCACCTAATAAATGATGGGGTTTATGAATACCAGGAGTATCTACAAAAATAATCTGCGACTTTTCATTTGTAAGTATTGCTTTTAATCGATTTCTGGTGGTTTGAGCAATAGGTGATGTAATTGCTATTTTCTCACCAATAAATTTGTTTATGAAAGTTGATTTCCCAACATTGGGTCGACCTATTAATGCAATAAATCCTGACTTAAAATCCTGTTTATTTAAATCTCCTAAAGACATTTTTTTCTCTCTACGATTATCTATAGCCTTACTCTAAAAGAGCAATAAAACCATGAATGAAAAGAAACCAACTTTTAAAGAGGCAATGCAAGCATCAATGCTTTGGTGCAAAAGCTGGGAAAATGATGAAATAAGTGACGAAGTGATTTCTGATCGTATCGGCGAGCTTATCAAAACGGTTGAGGGCGCAAGAGGATTTTTTGTTGTAAGCCTCTCAATAGATTGCCCTTTAATGGATAGATGTCCTGATGCATTAATTTTTCAATTAAGAAGTTCTGGAGAAATTGTTGTTGACTTAACCGTGAAGAATCTTGCTATGAGTTCAGCGATGATAATTACACATCGAAATAATAGAGATCCACAAGAAATTCAATCAAAGAGAATAAAAATTCGGTGTATTGAATTACTCAAACTCTTAGATTCGACTCAGGTAAAAAAACGTTTAGATGTATTACTTGAAGGGACAAAAGGGAATGGAACGGACTTGAAGTTTCTAAATAAATGGGGTTATAACGATGAACAAATCAATGCAATATCAGAAAGTATTTATCAAGTTGCAACATAAAAAAAGAGCCTTTCGGCTCTTTTTTTATGTTTAATTTATTAGCCTCAGTCTCTTCTGCCACCACCCTGAAGAGCAATAATCAGACGAAGAACGAAAACAAATAAATTTATGTAAGTTAGATACATTCCTAATGCTCCAGCTAAATACTGTTCATCGTTATATCTTCTTGGCATTGTGTAGAAGTCTACAAAAGACATAGCAACAAAAAGAACTGTTCCAAAGCCAGCAATCATTAATTCAAATCCACTGCCTCCAAACATCCCTGGAGCAAATAAACCACCAATAAATTGGAAAACCATTGCAATAATCAGACCAAGTAATCCAAGACCAACTGCGCCTTGCAAAGCTTGACCGACGTTATCACTCATTTTTCTTCCAACTGAGGATGCAATCACGAAAGTAATTCCAGTAGCAAATACAGCTGTTCCTATCGCTCCCATGCCTGCGACTTGAATTGCCAAGCCAACAATCCCGCTTAAAGTGAAACCAGTTAATAAACTGAATCCGGTCAGTAGTGGAAGTGCTTTTGAATTATTTGCGTTGTTGGCAGCGCTGCTAGCCATAAAAAATAAGACTATTTCTGCAATAAATGCGACTAGAAATAATGGACCAAATAATGGATTGTTAGTGGCTTGTAAAGAAAGTCCGCCTAAGACACCTAATCCAGTTAAAGCCATTCCTCCACCTACATAAGGCAAGGCTTTATTAACTACATTTGGGCCAATAAGTGCACTTGATTGTGCTTCACGAATAGCTTGTTGAAAATTGCTGTTTGCTGGCATGATGCACCAGATAATTATTAATACCTATATTGGCATAAAAAAAATAAGTCTTCATAAATGTGAATGCGGATCACCCTATTGTCTTTTTTTATCAAGTTCAGCATATGCATCAACAACACTTTGAACCAAAGGATGTCTTACTACATCGGCAGATGTAAGCCTGCAAACTGAAATCCCATCAACGTTTTCTAGCAAATCTGCTGCTTCAATTAGTCCACTCATCTGTCCGAATGGTAAATCCACTTGGGTTGCATCTCCTGTTACGACCATTCTTGATCTTTCACCAAGCCTTGTAAGCACCATTCTCATTTGTGCTGAAGTCGTATTCTGGGCTTCATCAAGTATTACAAAAGATTCTTCTAAAGTTCTTCCTCGCATATAAGCCAGTGGAGCAACTTCAATAACGTTTTTTTCTAAAAGCAAATTAGTTTTTTCTTGTCCGAGCAAAGAGTGTAGAGAATCATATAAAGGTCTTAAATAAGGATCTACTTTTTGTTGTAGGTCACCTGGCAAAAAACCCAATCTTTCTCCAGCTTCAACTGCAGGTCTTGTCAAAATAATTTTCTCAATTTTTCTCTCTGTAAGCATTCTCACAGCAAGTAAAGTTGCTAAGAATGTCTTGCCTGTTCCTGCAGGGCCTAAAGCAAAAGTAAGATCACTTTTTTCCATCGCTTCTACATAAATTTTTTGTCTAATTGTTCGTGGCCGTAAAAGATTTCCTCTCTGACTTCTTGCTAAAACTTTATTTGTTGATTTGGCGTGATCATTGCTTTTTCCAATATCTAATGCCCCAGCTGCAGCATGTAAATCGACGGTGGAGACAATTTGTCCTTCTTGCCAAATTGGTCTCACCAATTCAACAATTGCTGCTGCTCTCTCTAATTGATAACTATTACCTTTTATTTCAAGTTGTAATCCCCTTAAAGAAAAAGATGCTCCAGTTAGAGTTTCCAATCTGTGAAGTGTTGACTGACCAGTCCCTGATAAAGCTGTGGCAGCTTCGGAATCGGGAAGATCTATACAAAAGCGACCTTCAGTGGTTGCTTTAGACATAAATTTTCTTGAAGTTATTTATGGTCATCCAAACTTCTTAATCAGAAGTTTCCGATGCAGCTGCATCTTTTTTCTTTGCTAATCTCTCTTTTTCTTGTTTTTGCTTACCTAAAACCTCTGCTGGTCGAACTTTCTTCTCAAGAAGACCTCCTTTTTCTAATAATGTTCTTACTGCATCAGTAGGCTGTGCACCTTGTCCTAGTCGCGTTCTTAAAGCCTCAGTATCTAATCTTGTTTCTTTGGTTCTTGGATTGTAAAAGCCTAGTTCTTGCAGCGGGCGACCATCTCGCCTTGATGTGCTATTGCATGCAACTAGACGAAAACTGGATTCACGCTTTTTACCAAACCGCTTTAGGCGGAGCTTGATCATCTTTTATTTATTTGTAAGTGGATTGAACTCAGAGGTTCTTCAAATTAATAATACTCCACGGATGATTAATTTAGCCTTTTGTAATCGCTAAAGATCACCAAAGCCTTTCTTTTTCTTAACTGGTCTCTTTCTTCGGGGCGCCGAACCAGAGCCTCCTCTTCCTTTCTTTGATTGATATGGATTACCTCCTGATGCGGGCATACCAGAAAGTCCTCCCATTCCAGGAAGGCCTCCTTCCATGCCAGGGAGTCCGCCTCCAGTAGACATTTGCTTCATCAAACCTCTCATCCTCTGAAAATCAGCGAGGACCTTGTCAACGTCTGCTGTTTGATGACCACTACCACTGGCAACTCTTCGACGTCTTGAAGGTTGTGCTGCTAACAATTCAGGTTTATTTCTTTCCTCTTCTGACATTGAACCAATCATTGCCTCGATTTTTTTAAGTTGATCTTCACCACTTTTAATCATTCCATCATCAATTTTATTCATCCCAGGAATCATTTTCAGCAAGCCCCCTAATGAGCCCATTCGCTTTATCATCCTCATCTGCTTTACGAAATCTGAGAAATCAAAAGTTGCTTCTTGAAGCTTCTTTTGCATGATTTCTGCATCAGCAATTTCAACTTCTTTCTGTGCTTTTTCAACAAGAGTTAAAACATCACCCATTCCTAAGATTCTGCTAGCCATCCTCTCGGGATAAAAAGGTTGCAATGCCTCAACCTTTTCTCCGGTACCTATAAATTTGATAGGTTTCCCACTGATTTTTCGAATAGAAAGAGCAGCACCACCTCTCGAATCTCCATCTAGTTTTGTGAGAACAGCTCCTGTTATTCCAACTTTTTCATGAAAGCTTCTAGTAATATCCGCGGCCTCTTGGCCAATCATTGAATCAACTACCAACAAAACTTCATCTGGTTGAACGGCCTCTTTAATTCGAACCATTTCACCCATCATTTCTGTATCAATTTGAAGCCTCCCTGCAGTATCAACTAGCAAAGTGTCAAATCCCTCTTCTCTGGCTTTCTGCAAACCTTTTCTTGCAATCTCTTCTGGCTTGAGATTGGAACTTAAATTAAAAACCTCTACATCAATTTGATTTCCCAGAGTTACTAATTGATCAATAGCTGCTGGCCTATATGTATCAGCAGCTACAAGTAATGGCTTTAGATTTTTTTCTTTAAGGAGCAATCCAAGTTTTGCTGTGGCTGTAGTTTTACCAGCCCCCTGAAGGCCAGCCATTAAGATCACGGTTGGTTTTTCATCTGAATTAACCAAGGGATCATTCTCTCCCCCCATGACATTTACAAGTTGTTCATGAACAACTTGAATAAATTTCTGGCCAGGATTTATACCTCTTACAACTTCCGTACCAACTGCCTTAACTCTAACTTCTTCGATAAATTCCTTTACAACAGATAAACTGACGTCAGCCTCTAGGAGAGCTCGCCTTACTTGCTTAAGAGCTTCATCAACATTTCCCTCCGAAATCTTAGCCTCACCCTTAAATGCCTTTACGGCATCTTCAAATTGGCTGGATAGTTCCTCAAACATTTTCTTAGAGTTTCAGAATTAATTTTTAAGTTTTATTTTTAATTACCACTAATATAATCAACTAATTGCCAGTTATTTTTATTCTTACCTATTATATACTTTACTTTTAAAGAAGGATAAACACTTGACTCAATAATATCACCAGAAGAACTAATCTTTTTATCTTCATATTTCATTTCAACATTTGCTTCTATTCTTTTATTTGTTTTTTTAACAATATCAATTGAAGTTATTTTCGCATCAATGATAATTTTTTGGCCTAAAGTATTATATTTATTCCTTCTTTGAATTTCTATATTATATAGGTTAGGAGAAGCGACAGAAGAGAGGATTTTACTTTCCAAACCACTCAAAATATCTGCTTTTCCCTTTAACCATGATTCAATAAGAAATTTAATTTCTTGATCTGTAGGAGAGGGCGAAGTAAGAGGAACGGATTTATCAAAATCAAACTTTTCTTTATCATTAAATATTTTAGTTGAAACACTATCATTGTTTTTAATATCCTCTGGTTTAACAATTTCAGAGGTCGAAAGTTTTTTGAGATTAGTAGTTCCTGATGGTTTTCTCTGTGTGAGTGTCCCAAAGCTTATCCCCATAATAAATAAAACGATAAATGCAAAAGCACTTGTAAAAATTGGTCGTTTTGATAAGAAGGATTTGAAATCTAATCTATTGATCAATTCAGTAATTAGATAATATTTTGAAAATATATTTTTAAATATATCGGTTTCCAATAAAGCTTCTTTGCTTTGCAATCGTGATTTAAAAGACTTTTCTTTCAAAACGTCATCTAAAGACCCACCTGGCATTGGTAAATCAGCTTCTTCTTCATCCAAGTTTAATAATGAATTATTCTCAATTTCTTGTTCAGGGGACAAAGAAGATAGGAAAGAAAAGCCTGCTTTTGCAATTGCTAATGCACCTTTTTTTTCTAACTGTTCTACATATAGCTGTACTTCTTGATTAGAGAACCAATCATCAAGATTTACTGCCTGAATTTGAATATCACTAAAACCTACCAACACATCTTTATCTAACCAATTTCTGCAATAGTCACAAAGGGCAGCCAATGTTTCACCTGGATAATTATCTAGCCAATCTTTTAATTTCTCATCTGAACTGCTTCTAAAACGAGACTCTGATTGCTTTACATCTCCCAATAAAAGATCGATACATCCAATTAATGGCATAGGGTCAAAACCATTAATGTTTATATTTCGAAGGTATTTACGTGCCTCTTGCAAAAGTTCTGGTTTTCGATAAGTAAAGCCAGAAGCAATTAAGGCAAAAGCAGCAAGAAAGCCAGCATCTTCTGATCCCCTTCGGTACCAATTCAAGTAAAGTTTTGACTGCTCTTTTGCAGTTAAAAATCTTCTAATTTGGAGGAAAAATAGCTCAAAATCATTTTGATTTAAGCCTGCTATTTTTTCAGAATTTCTTTTCCCTTCAAGTCCGCCCCTTTTGTTAACAAATTCTTCCAACAAAGTCAGACCTTCCTGATGAGATTTATCTCCTTCACTCTCTCTACTTAACAAATCAAGAATTCTGTACGGGAGTAGGGTCTCCAGATCAGACTCAAGGGTTTTTCTTTCCTCAACAAGCTTCCCCATCCTTTGAAGCAACTGAATCCCTTCTTGGAGCAGATCAGCCCCTGAGGCATATCTTCTACATACCTGCTCATCAATAGAGGCGTCTCTACAAGACAAAGCTGCTATTAATGTTAAATCAGACTCTCTGCCACTACCCAAGGCAGGTGCTTGTGGCGGCTGGAGTGCTTTTTTTGCAAGCTTAAAAGCTTGCAGAGAAGAATTTGATTCCCACAAAAGAAGCAATCCTGCCACTTCACGATTTGAAGACAATTCAAGACCTGAAGAGCCCTCAATCAGGGCAAGTTCGTAAGATTGTCGTTCAGAAGGATTGGATAAAAGATCAGCAGAAAGTCTTAGCAGCTCAGCTCTTTGAGCTAAAACTTCATAAGTAAAGCCTTGCTTGGGAGGACGATCTAGCCTTAGCTGAAAAGCCCTGAGGACTTCTTCAGCATTTGCGGAAGGGCTAACCCCCAATAAGCGAAAATGATCAATAGGTAATTCCAATCGCTACTTGGTAATTAGTAAAAAAGCTCTAGGCATCGTAAGGGGTTTTATCCATTTTGCATCCATTGACGCTTAAAGTCTAAAAAGGATTGATACGTGAATATGAACAAAGTCATGACTCACAACAAGGGCAAAAGCAGCCAAGACCCTATTCAGAACAGGGAACACGCAGATAGACTAAGTCATTTAGCTAACACCAAACCCGCTGAAATCAACAGAGAAATTGGTTTAAATCTTTTCAAAGATATGACTTTGGGGAGACGATTTGAAGATAAATGTGCAGAAATGTATTACAGAGGAAAGATGTTTGGCTTTGTTCATCTTTACAACGGGCAGGAAGCAATAAGTACAGGTGTAATTGGTGCAATGAAACGCAAACACGACTGGTTTTGCAGCACATACAGAGATCATGTTCATGCTTTGAGTGCTGGAGTTCCTGCAAAAGAGGTAATGAGCGAGCTATTTGGCAAGGAGACTGGCTGCAGCAAGGGGAGAGGGGGGTCTATGCACCTATTTTCAAAAGAACATCATCTTCTTGGGGGTTATGCTTTTATTGGTGAAGGTATTCCAGTCGCGCTTGGTGCTGCTTTCACTAGCAAATACAGAAGGGAGGCTCTTAAAGAGAATAGTGATTCTGTAACTGCAGCTTTTTTTGGGGATGGAACATGCAATATTGGTCAGTTTTATGAATGTTTAAACATGGCACAATTATGGAAATTACCGATCATATTTGTTGTCGAAAATAATAAATGGGCCATTGGAATGGCCCATGACAGAGCAACTAGTGAAACAGAGATATGGAGAAAAGCTTCTGCATTTGGAATGTCAGGAGAAGAGGTTGATGGAATGGACGTGCTAGCTGTAAGAGGGGCCGCTCAAAGAGCTATAGAGCGGGCAAGAGCTGGGGAAGGACCAACTTTAATAGAGTGTCTTACTTACAGATTTAGAGGCCATTCACTTGCCGATCCAGACGAACTTAGATCTGAGAAAGAGAAGGAATTCTGGGCTAAAAAAGATCCAATTAAAAAGCTAAAAAATGACTTAACTAGTTCTGGATTCGTCTCTGATGAAGAGTTAAAAAATATTGAGAAAGAAATTGATCTGGAAGTTAATGATGCTGTTGAATTTGCTCTAAACGCACCAGAACCTGATCCAAGTGAGTTAACAAAATATATCTGGGCAGAGAACTAAAACTAAAGTAGATAAAATTCAAATTCCACTTGGAAGCTTTCTCGTAAGATTTCTCAATTTTCTTAAAGCTTTTAACTCAACTTGCCTAACCCTCTCACGAGAAACCTGTAACAATCTTCCTATCTCTGCAAGAGTATGTCTTTCATTACCCTCTAATCCAAATCTAAGCCTAATAACGTGCTGTTCTTGTTCGCTTAGATGACTTAGCCATCTTCCAAGTTGCTCTTGATGAATTTTTTGTTCAACTTTATCTAGCGGTTCTTCTCCAGAGCCATCAGCTATTAGATCACCTAAAAAACTACGGCCTTCATCACCATTAACGGGTGCATCAAGACTGCTAGTAGTAAGGGCTTGTCTCAAAATCGAATCAAGTTCCTCTAACTCAATTTCCATCGCCTCAGCTATTTCAATACGACTAGGCATTGCTCCAAGCTTATGAGCTAAGTCCAAGCTGACTTTTCTAATGGTCGCTAATCTCTCACTTAAATGAACAGGTAATCGAATTGTTCTTGACTGACAAGCAATCGCTCTTGTCATGCTTTGCCTTATCCACCAAAAAGCATAAGTAGAAAACTTATAACCACGAGTTGGATCAAACTTTTCTACTGCTCTTTCTAATCCAAGAGAACCTTCTTGGACTAGATCTAATAGTTCAAGACCCTTTCCTTGATATTTCTTTGCAACGCTTACTACAAGCCGAAGATTGGCTTTCATCATTCTTTCCTTTGCCCTCCGTCCAATTCGAATCAATCTTCTTTGATGTGAATTAAATTCTTTGCTCTCCTCCTTAATCTGACCATCCTCGGTAAGGCTCATCATTGTCTGAACCTGATTACCAAGTTCAATTTCCTCGGCTGGCGTTAAAAGAGGAACTCTACCTATGGAAGAAAGGTACCAACTAATTGGATCACTGCTGCGTCGTTTTTGAGATTCAGCAGGCTTGGGTGCAGATGAAACCATTTGTTTCTAGACCCGATTTCAAAGTGATAAGACTTTCCTACAGAAATCGCAAAAGATGCCTGGGTTTCATGAAGGCTTCAGATTCTGTTGACGATTAGTTAACAAATGGCACCAAATCCACCACTTAATGCCCTGTAAATGGTTGTTTCAAAACATTTCAGGTGCTTTCTTTTTTTATTAATTCACTAAGAAAAGTGCAAATAGTGCTAGCTGTGCTCCCTTTTTCGCAAAAAGCTCCAGCGTATGCATGCATCAAAGCTGACGCAGCGAGCAAACTAGTATCCAATTTTTTAGCACTTGCGAGCCCAGAAGCACCCATCCCTGATACAAACCCAGCCAGAACATCGCCAAGGCCAGTTCTTGCAACACTTGAATTCACTTGCCCTATTTGCCAGGTTTTTCCCTCTGGATCAGAAATAACACTATGAGCAGATTTCAATAGGACAGAAGAATTGCAAATTTTTGCAGCTGCTATTCCCGCCTTCAAGGTATTCGAGCAATCAATTAAAGGAAATAGCCTTTTAAATTCTTCAAGATGAGGGGTAAGCCAAGTAGGACCTTTTCTATCGTTTAGCCATTCCCATCCTTTCGAAGTTATCGAAAGCCTATTTATTGCATCAGCATCAAGAACAAGTAAGCCTTTGAAATCCTGTAAGTCAAAGCCAAAACAATCTTTTTCTTTTGCAAAACCTAATCCAGGTCCAAGCAAAATTGAGTCAAACCTATTCAAATCAACTTCATTTAAAACTTTGGCAAAATCTGAAGAACCATCCTGAAAAGTATTTAGATCTCCAAGCAATAAAACTTCGGGATGAGTACTCCAAAGAGCAGATGAAACTGAATAAGGCAATAAAGCGCTCACACTACCAGTTCCACTTGCTAAAGCCCCATTCAAGGCAAGGCATGCTGCGCCTCTATATTTTTCGCTTCCTGCAATCACCAGAACTCTTCCTCTTTGATATTTACTTTTACTTTTCCTTGGCTTAGGCCAAACGAAATCAGATAAATCTGAAAACGAAATCCGTAGAGGCTGTGTTCCAGGAAGATTAGCCAAAATCTTATCTGGGATCCCAATATCTATTCTCTCTAAATCACCGACAAAATCAATAGCTGAATCTTGAATTAAACCAGTCTTAAATAGGCCTAAAGACAGTGTTGAAGCAGCTTTAAATGACGTATTTGATACTGTATTCCCATTATCTGAGTCTAATCCAGCGGGAACATCAATACTAATAAGTTTTTCAGGACTAGATTTCTTCTTCATATTCAATAAGTGAACTATTTCATCAGAAATAATTCTTGATTGACCTAATCCAAATAATGCCTCAATCCATAATGAATCAGAATTCGAGTCAGGTTTATGATCCAAGTTTTTAATACCTATTCGAAGTGCATAGTCGAAATGTTTTTGTGTTAATTCTTTTTTCAATGGGAATGGACACCAAATAGAGATATCAACGCCTGCCATATAAAGTTCTCTTGCTACAACAAGCCCATCGCCTCCATTGTGCCCTGGCCCTACTAAAACGATTGCACCATTTTCAATCAATCCTTGCCTGTCTAATATCCATGAAGAGATACCAATCCCTACTTTTTCCATAAGAGCTTCAACAGGCATACCCATAGAAAACATTTCTTTTTCTATGGTTTGCATCTGCTCTGAAGTAACCATCACATGTTCCGAATCAGATTGAGGCCAATTCAAAATCAAAAAACAACCAAACCACTATGAATAGAAGTTACTATCAATGCCCATGAATGTGGAAACAAGAGAAACAAAAAAAGTTCTAAATCATTTGACTTCAGAAGAAACAGTCGCGAAAACATTAAAAAGACTGAAAGCATTCTCTGGAAATCATTCGGTTGTAGTGGGGCTTTCCGGAGGCGTTGATAGCTCCTTAACGGCTGCTCTCCTCTGTCAAGCTGGTTGGGATGTTGTGGGTTTAACTTTGTGGCTAATGAAAGGGAAAGGGTCTTGTTGCTCAGATGGATTAATTGATGCAGCGGGGATATGCGAACAACTTGGAATTAAGCATCACATAGTCGATTCAAAAGAAATTTTCCAAAAAGAAATAATTAATAATGTCGTAAAAGGATATGAAGAAGGAATTACTCCCTTGCCCTGCTCTCGCTGCAATAAATCAGTCAAATTCTCAGAAATGCTGAAATGGGTTAAAGAAAATAAAAATGTCGAGAAGATCGCCACAGGGCATTATGCAAGGATTAGATATTCAAATGAATCTTTCGATGGAAATGATCTTCCTAGTGATGGGATTAAAAGGCATAAGCTTTTAAGAGGTAAAGATCTCAACAAAGATCAAAGCTATTTTCTATATGATCTCCCACAAGAAATCCTAGGAAAAACAATTTTTCCTCTTGGAGAATTAACCAAAGAGATAACGCGAATCGAAGCTTTTAAACATTCATTAAAAACTGCCGAAAAACCAGAAAGTCAAGACCTATGTCTAGCTGAACATTACGGATCAATGAATGCTTTTATTGACAAGTATCTCCCAAAAAAGGAAGGAGAGATTGTCCTTAAAAACGGAAAAGTTATAGGTTCCCATAATGGGATTCAACATTTCACGATAGGACAAAGAAAGGGATTAGGTATTGCATGGGAAGTTCCTCTGCATGTTGTTGAAATTGATCCCTCTTTCAACAGAGTAATTGTTGCCCCAAGAGAAGATTCTGGTAAGTCAGAGTGTATTGTCAAAGATATAAATTGGGTATCAATTGAAGCACCTCAGAAACCAATACAAGTTGAGGTGCAAATCAGATACAGAAGTAGAGCAGTAAAAGCGAAATTATTACCAATTATTGACAGTGAAAAAGTAAATTATTGTAATAAATGTCATATTCATTTCGAAGAAGATCAATTTTCAATCACTCCTGGACAAGCAGCAGTATTTTACAAGGGAGATTATGTATTAGGTGGAGGACTTATTTCGAAAGAATATTAATACTAATTATATTTACGTGATCGCAAAATGCGTATTAAACTTATAAACCCAACTAAAATCAAAGGCAAGTCAGAAATATATGTATATAATGTTTTCTTTTCATTTAATTGAAGATCAACGAGTTGAACATGTTCTTTATTGGGTTTAAGTAGGGTATCAATTCTTCCATTACTTTTAATCAAAGATGTTGGGCCCGTATTGGAAACAGAGATTAAATTTTTTGCTGTTTCAATACTCCTTAATTGAGCAATAGATAAAAATTGTCTCTGCAAAGAAATCGGATAGGGATCTAAATTGGCAATCACTAAAATCCATTTAGCCCCTTGATTGACTGCTTTAGCTATGGCTTTTCCATTACTCAATTCATAACAAATAACACCTGCAAAAGATGGTCCATCCCAATCAAGAAGTCTTGATGGATTACCACCTTCAATTCCACCTACTGCAGAAAGACCATTTTTCAAAAATTTGGGCAATGCAGGCATCCATTCTCCTAGAGGAACTAATCTAGATTTATCCAATACATCCGAAAAAGACTTTTCTCCTGGATTAAAAACCAATATTGAACTTCGTAGAGAACCGTTTATTTTCCTAAAACCTCCTGAGAGAAACTTAACAGGAAAATCGCGAATCTTTGATCTATCAACTGGCAACGTTCCCTCTGGAGCAATTAAAAAAGATGCATTCATTTCAACAGCATCAGTTAATGCTTTATCTACTTTTGAGGGCAAAGCATTTATTTCTTCCTGACTAAATTTTTGTCTTATTGGAATATTTGTTTGCCACATCGCAACCTGTTCTGCCGAACCTATTGGGGAATCCAACAACAAGATAAATCCAATTAAATGAGCCAAGGAAAAATAAGCAAATCCAACAAAAATCAATTTCTTGAGTTTTTTCCTTGATTGAAAAGCCATTGAAAGTTGCCAAAGCCACCATCCAGCCAAAAGGTGGATAGAGGCTAAGCCTCCCGAACCTATCCATCTTGCTAATCCAGCCAAGTATCTATCTTGTGGCAATGAACTTGGCCCTACACCCATCCAAAACAAAGGGCCTCTAGATAGGATTTCTTCAGTTAGACCCCATATTGTTGACAATAAGACGGCATAAATAAACTTATTTTCTAATTTAGAAAACTGCAGTCTTCCAGGAGCCAAAAAACCACTTAAAGCTGACCAACTAAAAACCAGAGTCCCTCCAAAGACTCCACACAAAAGCCATATAGCAATGGTAATGGGCAAGCTTAAACTTGAGTTTATCCCTACCCAATTGAGTGGATGCAAAGATAGCAACCACTTATGACTCCATAAAATAGCCACCCCACCCCAACAAAACCCCCCCCATGGATTCTTGCTGGCAGACCAAAGTAAAGATATTCCCAAAAGCATGCATAAGTAATTGCCTTCACAAAGAGAGATTCCTGCTAGAACTCCACCAGCAAAAGCTTTAACAAAAAGAAGATAGATATCATTCATTAATCTAATTTAATAAAATACGCACCGACAAAATTCATACTCTCTGGTTAGTTATCTTTTAAATAGATGTAATTTGGGTATTAATCTGTAAGAATATTTTTGACCACATAATATTGCTGTGAGAGAAATTTTAATTAGCCTTTCTGTTTGCCTTAGCTGCTTGATGATTGCAGTGATCAGCCAAATCATCTCACCAACTCCAACGAATGCCTCACAAATTGACCAACCAATCCAAGCAGACGTGAGGCAATCCGCAACTACCAGCGAGCCTGTAACTAATCCATTTGAATTAGACCCAGAAGACTCAAATCCATCACTTTTTACTATGGCTTCAGATAACACCAGTTCAAGCCAAACCCCTCTAGGAGGAGCTGAAATAGGATCATCTCAAGTAACTTCAAGTGGGCTTGAAATTACAGAATTAGTTTTAGGTACTGGTCAAGAAGCTACTCCAGGAACAAGTGTCTCTGTAAATTACAAGGGTACTCTTGTTGATGGGAAAGAATTTGACAGCAGTTATGGGAGAGGTCCTTTTGAATTTTCTCTTGGTGCCGGAATGGTGATAAAGGGTTGGGATGAGGGAGTCGCAGGAATGAAAGTTGGAGGTAAAAGAAAATTAGTCATTCCACCAGAATTGGGCTATGGCAGCAGAGGAATAGGTCCAATCCCCCCTAATTCAGTTTTAACTTTTGAAGTGGAATTATTGGGAGTAAAATAAATTTCTTAAATTATTCAGAAATATTCAGAAAGCCCATAAAAAATTATGGCGTTTGTTGACAAACGCCATTAATGTAAAAAAAAATGTTCACAAATCATTTCTCAGATGTTGAGCGAAACACTTACATCAATCTTTAACAAGCTTCCAGCAAAATCTGTTCACGCTCACTGTGACGGACCTTGCGGTGTATACGACCCTGCTTCTGCAAGAGTTGCCGCAGAGGCAGTTTTGTCTATGACAAAAAAACTTATTGCTCTAGCTCCAGCTGGCAACGATCAAGCTTCCATTGCAGCACATAACAACACTTTTTCTCGTTTCGTTGCGATTAAAGAAGAAGAATCACAAAAGGCAAAAAAAGAACTTCTAATTCTCTGGACTGATTACTTCAAGCCTGAACACCTAGCTACATATCCAGATCTTCATGACACTTTTTGGAAAGCAGCAAAGCTTTGTAGTGCATGCAAGGTAAATATTGATCAAGCCAAGGCAGAAGAATTATTAGCAACTGTGCAAAAGATCCATTCTATGTTTTGGTCTTCAAAAGGTAGAAGTGATAGCTGGGTTACCGCAAGCTAATAAAAGTCTTTTCCACAAGCCGGACCTATTTACTTTATTTACTGTAATAATCGGTTACCGACAACACCTACGTGTTGTCGGTAAATCTATGGAAAGAACTCTTAAAGAGGGAGATTTAGTAACATATAAAAAGTTAAACAAAAAAAATATTGACTTAAAGATTGGCGATATCGTTGTTGCCTCTCATCCATTAAAAAAAAATAAGTTAATAATAAAAAGGATTCATAGGATTTATCAAAACAAATTTGATTTAAGAGGAGATAACTCCTTAGCAAGCACTGACAGTAGGGTATTAGGTTTAATTGAATTAGATTTAATCATCGGAAAAGTAGACAAAATCTTCCAAAAATAGATTTAATTTCTTGGTACATATCTTTTTCTTAATTTATAATTTACCAATTAACTTTTTAACTCCACCTAATATGTCCTCCTGTGACATAAGAGATTCACCAACCAAAACAGCATCAGCCCCATAACTTTTTACCAAAGCCAAATCCTCGCGAGTAAATAAACCTGACTCGCTTACCAAAGTAATAGAATCTCCCTTTAATTGGTTAGCATAATTCTTAGCCAATTCCTTCGTTACTTCCAGATTAGTTTTAAAACTCTTTAAATTTCTATTGTTGATACCTATTAAATTAAATGAATTAATGCTTAGTACTCGTTCAAGTTCTTCTGAGTCATGAACCTCAACTAATATTGTCAGTCCCAAATGTTCAGCGACCTTAGATAAGTACTTTAAATCTGAGTCAGTAAGGATTGCGGCTATCAAAAGTGCAGCATCAGCACCTGAAGCTCTTGCTTGATAAAGCTGATATGGGTAAAGGATAAAATCCTTACATAGTATTGGGATTGTAATTTCTTTTCTGACTTCAACTAAGACATCAAAACCACCTTGAAAGAATTTTTTATCTGTTAAAACTGATATGCAGTTAGCACCTCCCTCTTGATACATTTTACCTATCATTCTCGCATCAAAATCCTGTCTAATTATCCCTCTACTTGGACTGGCTTTTTTTATTTCTGAGATTAGTGCTGGTTTAGATTCACTATTTTTTAATGCCTCTATAAAATTTTTTGTTTTTGGTAAATCCTTGATCTTTTTTTTTAAATCTTCAAGTGAAACTTTTTTTCTTGCAATCTCAACTTCTAGATGTTTTTCCCAAACAATTTCCTCCAAGATATTTTTAGGTTTTGAATCTGGATGAGGGATTGCATATTCTAAATTGGCTACTTTTACACTTGGATTAGGGGGTCTTCTTCTGATTTCCATAATTTAAATAATTGATGATCTATAAAAATAAATTTGATTTGTACTACTTCTTTATTTGTAAAGATGCTTGTTTATAAGCAACCTCCACAACTTCGCTTAAGGTTGGATGAGTATGAACTTCTTTTGCTAAGTCATTTACACGCTGCCTTCTAGCAATTGCATTAGAAACTTCTTGTATAAGATCAGCCGCATGTAATCCATAAATATGAGCACCAAGGACTTCCCCCGTCTCTTTATTAAAAATCAACTTCATAATTCCATCACTTTCTAATTCAGCCAAAGCCTTAGAGTTCGCTTTAAAGTAACTTCTTACGATTCCAAGTTCAAAACCTTCATTTTTCGAAAGATCTTTTGCTTCTTCTTCCGAAAGTCCAACAGAACTTATTTCAGGGTGAGTAAAAGTCGCTGCAGGAATACTTCTATAATCGATTTCTGTAGCTTTTCCTAAAATATTTTCTACGGCAATACTCCCTTGAGCTGCAGCAGTATGGGCCAACATCAACTTACCGGTAACATCTCCCACTGCCCACAGATTAGAAATTGGTTTTTCATTTACCAATACTCTCATCTGATCATCAATCGGAATAAAACCTCTAGTTGTTTCAACTCCTACGGATTTTAGATTAAGATTTTTAGTCGACGGCACTCGTCCTGTTGCAACGAGAACAGCGTCAACTTGTAATTCCTCAATTACTTCTCGACTCTTTGCATCTGTAAGCTCGACCTCTACGGGACACCCTGGCTTAACTTTAGTAGCGAATACTCCAGCTCGAGTTTCGATATCTCTTTTATCAATAAGATTTCTTGAAGCTATTTTCGTAATGTCAGGATCAAAAGTAGGCATTACTTTCTCAAGAGCTTCAATCATGGTTACCTCACAACCTAAAGCTGTATAAATATCGGCGAACTCCAAGCCAATGTAGCCACTACCAATAATTGCGATCCATCGTGGTAGCCATTCAAGATTAATAGCTTCATCACTTGTAAAAACTGTTCGACCATCAATTTCGATCCCAGGAGGAACAAAAGGATCCGAACCTGTAGCCAAGATAATATCTCTAGCGGACAAAATTCTATCAACACCATTTTTTTCTCTTAACCCGACTTTTTGATTACCTTCTAGACGTCCTTCTCCTCTAAGTATTTCTACTCCTGATCTTTCAAGCGTTTTGGTTAGATTTTTTCGAATTGTCTCAACTAAGGATTTTGCATGTTCAGCAATTTTTTTACGTTCAAATCTAACCGGAGCAGAATGTATTCCAAATTCAGCAAGATGAGGTACATTAGCAAGCTCACGAACCTTCCCACTAGCTGCTAGCAATGCTTTAGAGGGAACACAGCCTCTGTTGACACAGGTTCCTCCCATATCTCTTGATTCAACAATAGCGACTTTCAATCCAGCCTCTGCTGCATGTTTTGCAGCGTCAAAGCCTCCATATCCAGCTCCGACAACAATTAAATCGAAGTCAAAAGGAATTTCACTCACGGTTTTCATTTGATACCCTTAACCATTTTTACCCTTTGTCGCTCCAACAAGAGAGGAACTGCAGCAGATGCCACATTTAATGAATCAACTAATGGGCTATGAGGCAACGTAACAAAGTCTGTGCAGCAGGCTTCAATTGAAGGATGAACTCCTGTACCTTCATTACCAAGAACCAATACAGTAGGGACATTCCAGTCTAAGTCCCAATACGGTTTAACTTCTTTATCAGTGACTTTGTTAGGTGAAATTGTTCCAACTATTTGGTAATTATTATCAATTGCAATATTTAGTTTTGAAACAAGCATTTTAATACTTGACGAAAATGAATCCCCTATCCGTTCAAAGGGCAAGTGAAGAACTGTGCCAGCAGAGGATCTTAAAACCTTTTGATTTAGGGGATCTGCTCCTGAAGCCAACCAAATAACATCGTATTCACTAGCAAGAGCTGATCGGAATAAATTCCCTAAATTTCCAGGGTCTTGGATTCTATCTAAAGCCAAAATGTGTTTTGGGGCTTTTTCCAATTTTGGCAATCCTGGCATTGGAAATATCGCTGCAACGCCATCTGGTGACACTGTTGACAAAGATGCTTCTAAAACATTTGGAGTTACTAGGGTTAACAAAGATCTGGAAGGTATTTTTTTTAAGACCTCCTTATTCTCATCACACCAATCTGGAGTTGCAATAACTTCTAATGGCAAAAAATTTGTTTTCAAAGCCTCTTCAAGCAAATTAGACCCCTCAAGCAACAGTGAAGAATGCTTTTCACGTCCGGTTCTTTTCAAAAGAGACCTTAATTTTTTGACTAAGGGGTTTCTTTTACTTGTAATCAATGGGGAATATGAATTATTAATTTTTCAACCTCAAATTATTAAATTTTTAAAAGTCAGAATAATTTTCAGCTTTGGAATAAGCACTAATATTCTTATTAAAATTAATACAAACTATCTTAAAATTTTATTTAAATTTTCAACATTATCAAAATATAATTTGAACCCATCAATTTTCAATAAGGTTGACTGGACTATTTTAATTCCGCTTGGCATTATAGCGAGGTAAGCAGTTCGCACCAATATGAGTAGTGTGGCGACAATTAAAAGGAATGTTATTCCGCCACATCTGGAGGTAAAAGGAGGGTGTCCGCTTAGTGGGATTTTAAAAGTTAGTGGAGCAAAAAATTCTTCACTAGTCTTAATGGCTGCTGCTCTTCTTACCAAAGAAAAGCTACTTATTGAGAATGTCCCACAACTTACGGACATTGAGGTAATGTCAGAGATTCTTAGTAATTTGGGTGCAAAGTTAACTAAAACCAATAATTCTATAGAGATTAATTCAGAGTTCATTCATAACGCAGAATTACCTTATCAACTGGTTCATAGCTTAAGAGCAAGTTTTTTCTGTGTTGGGCCCTTACTGACAAGACTTGGAAAAGCAAAAATTCCTTTACCAGGTGGTTGCAATATTGGAGCAAGACCTGTTGATGAGCACATCAATGGTCTTAAAGCTTTAGGAGCGGAAGTTGAAGTTAAGGATGATGTTGTAAAAGCTCAAGTTTCATCCAAAAACAAAAGATTACATGGTGCAAATATTACTCTTAAATATCCAAGCGTTGGAGCGACAGAAACCATTGTGATGGCTTCTTCCTTAGCTTTAGGCAAAACAACAATATCGAACGCCGCTAGAGAACCAGAGATACAGGATCTAGCTAAAATGCTTAATTCAATGGGGGCAAAGGTTTTTGGAGCCGGAACGAAAAAAATCACCATCATCGGAGTGGAATCTTTAAGAGGAACTTCTCATTCTGTTATCCCCGACAGGATAGAAGCAGGAACTTTTCTTATTGCGGCAGCAATAACACGATCACCACTCACAATTGGTCCGGTAATCCCAAATCATTTGGGTGCCGTTATTTCAAAACTACAAGAATGTGGCTGTTCAATATCTCATCATGGGAATCATCATTTGAAAATCATTCCAAGAGACATTTCAGGAGTTGAGATAACCACAAATCCATTCCCTGGTTTCCCAACTGATCTTCAGGCTCCATTTATGTCATTGATGGCCACAGCTAAAGGTTCAAGCAAAATTAAAGAAAGTGTTTTCGAGAAGAGAATGCAACATGTTTTGGAGCTAAATAAAATGGGCGCGTGTATTTATCTTGAAAACAATACTGCTCATGTAGAAGGAGTAAAAGAACTTTTAGGTTCAAATGTGAAGGGAGGAGATTTACGGTCTTCTGCTGCCATTATCCTTGCATGTCTCTCTGCTAAAGGAACTAGTATTTTCTCGGGCCTCGAGCACTTAGATAGAGGTTATGAAAAATTTGAAGAAAAATTAACTAATGCAGGTTCTATTATTTCTAGAAAGTTTGAAAAAATAACACCTAAAAATTCCTTCACCAGCAACACAATTAGTGAAGACAATATTAATACTCAAAAAAATGCGGCTTAGTTTCATATTTTTGCTAGTTTTGACATAAAATGGAATTATGGGAGCGTGGTGGAATTGGTAGACGCACCGCACTCAAAATGCGGCACCTTCGGGTTTGTCGGTTCAAGTCCGACCGCTCCCACTTCAATGATGAACACTTACAATCGTTTTCCTTTAGACCTTGTTAGGGGTAAAGGCTCGTGGGTATGGGACACAGAAGGTGGAAAATATCTTGATGCGGTAGCTGGCATTGCTACTTGTTCGTTAGGCCACAGTGATAAAGCACTAAATAAATCCTTATCAAAGCAATTAAGAAAACTTCAACATGTATCTAATCTTTACGGTATCCCAGAGCAAGAAGAATTAGCTCAGTGGTTGACTTCTAATAGTTTTGCTGAGAGTGTATTTTTCTGTAATAGCGGTGCAGAAGCAAACGAAGCTGCAATTAAATTGGCAAGAAAATATGGGCATATTGAACGCAACATAGACAATCCAATTATTCTTTGCTCAAAGGAAAGCTTTCACGGAAGAACTCTCGCAGCAGTAAGTGCGACTGGGCAACCGAAATATCACAAAGGCTTCGAGCCAATTGTTCAGGGATTCAAGTTCTTTTTTTATAACGATAGTGAGTCTTTTGAAAATCTATTTGATGATTTAGAAAAAACAGGTCCAACAATTGCAGCTGTTTTAATTGAACCCATACAAGGTGAGGGAGGAATTAATATTGGGAAAAAATCATTTTTTGAGCTTTTAAGGAAAAAATGTACGAGCAACAATGTTTTATTGATATTTGATGAAGTCCAAACCGGAATGGGAAGGACAGGTACTCTTTGGGGATATGAACAACTAGGAATTGAACCTGATGTTTTCACATTAGCCAAAGGCCTTGGAGGTGGGCATGCAATAGGAGCCCTATTAGCCAATAAGCTGGCTGATGTCTTTCAGCCCGGTGATCATGCCAGCACTTTTGGAGGGAATCCTTTCGCTTGCAGAGCAGCTCTAACCGTTGGGAAAGAAATTCAAAAAAGAGACCTCCTAAATAAAGTCAACGACAGAGGTGATCAGTTGAAAGAAGGATTAAGTAAACTATCAGAAAAATATTCAGATATATTTATCTCCACAAGAGGCGTTGGTCTTATTCAAGGTCTCGTCATAAAAGACGATATCAAAATAACATCTCTTGATATTGTCAAATCCGCCTTAGAGGAAAAGCTTCTTCTAGTATCAGCAGGTACAAAGGTAGTAAGGATAGTCCCAGCTTTAACTATTACAAAAAAAGAAGTCAAAGAGCTTATTGTGAGACTAGACAAATGTCTGATGAAACTTTCATAACAAAATCGAAATTCATTTTTGAAACCAAGAGCACAGAATATAAAAATATGAATCTGGGAATAGATCGTATGTTATCGGCTATTAATGCCATGGGAGAGCCCTGCAAAAAAACACCTGCCATTCATATTGCCGGAACAAATGGGAAAGGCTCTATTGCAGCTTTTATTAATAGTGTTCTTAGCTTAGCCAATATCAAAACTGGAGTTACCACTTCGCCCCATTTAGTTGATTGGGTGGAGAGAATATGTATCAACAAAACTCATATACCTAAAGAAGAATTTCAATCATTAAGTCTCGCTCTTACTCCAATTGCAGAAAAATATAGATTAACTCCTTTTGAATTTGTTATTGCAATAGCACTTAAATATTTTACTTTAAAAGAAGTTGAACTTCTTATCCTTGAAGTAGGACTCGGAGGTAGACTTGATGCAACTACCGCACATAAATATAGACCTATTATTGCATTTGGAGCTATTGGTCTTGATCATTGTGAATACCTGGGTGATAATCTAGAAAAAATAGCTACTGAAAAAGCAGCTGTAATAACTTCAAAGAGTGTTGTCATTACAGCTGCTCAACACAATATTGTAAAAAGAGTTTTCGAAGAAACTGCCCGTAAGCAACAAGCAGTCATTCATTGGGTAGATCCACTTCCTTCAGACTGGGAACTCGGTCTATCAGGAGCAATACAAAAAGAAAATGCAGCCGTAGCTAAAGGAGTTATTGAATCCTTAAAAAATATTGGATGGTCTATTTCTAAAGAACAAATTCGAGAGGGTTTCTCTCTTGCTAAATGGCCAGGAAGACTTCAAGCATTAAAATGGAAAGGATTACCAATAGTTGTTGATGGTGCACATAATCCTCATGCGGCAAACCAATTATCCATTGAACGAGACGCATGGACTGATCAAGAAAATGGAATTATTTGGATACTAGGAATTCAAAAAAGAAAAGACATGGTAGGCATTTTACAGAAGCTAATCAGAGAAAAAGATTTAGCATGGCTAGTTCCTGTTCCTGGCCAACAAAGCTGGTCTAAAGATCAAATTTTAAGTTTTTGCCCTGTATTTAAAGACCAACTCAAAGAAGCGCTTAGCGTGGAAGATGTTTTATCAGCACTTAATAAGCAACATAGATGGCCATCTCCACCCCCTGTAATTACAGGATCACTCTATTTAATCGGTGATCTTTTTCAAAGGAAAATATTGACAATTTAAATTGATTGATAAATTAATAAATCAATTGTCTTTTAGATTCCACCCTTTGAGTTTACCTGGATTGAGAATCCCTTTTGGATCAAAGTTACACTTAGCTTGCACTTGATTAGAATCAATTACACCTAGACCTCCATCTTCAACAGTGATTGTATGCGGATTAAAAATCACTGCCCCAAGGTCTCTGCATTGACTGATTAATTGATTCATAGCTTCTTCACCTTGCCATTTAACAAGTGGGAGTGAAGCTATTCTTTGAACTCCATTTTGACGAACACATTCCAAATGCCATAAAAGATTGGATCCCCACTCAGATTTCAATTTTCTCATCATTTCAGATTCAGGCTGAGGAAGAAGCATTTGCAAATAAGTCCAACCAGGATCAATGCCACGCATATGTAAAGTTGTATGGTTCCAAGAAAGTTCTCGAAGGCCTGTCCCAGCCTTCAGGTTCTCCGGGCCCAAGTCATCAAAGTCTGCGCCAGCTAACTTTGCAAGTCGCTCAACTGTACTAACACCATCAGGCGCGACCAACAATAATATTCTATGTTTACTTGAAGGCTTACCAGACCAATGCGGAAGACAGTTAAGAATTTCTTTCTCTAACAAGGTTCCCAAATAAAGATCTAGTGCAGCACAATTAAATTTGCTTAACAAGTCAACAGCCTGATTCCAATCAAAACAATCGACAACTATTTGTTGCCATTCAACAGATGGAGCAGTCGTCAATGTCAACGCAGTAATAATTCCGTTGGTTCCATAAGCATGGTTCAATGCCTCAGACTCGTTTGCGTTCAATTCTAGTTTTCTTGGGGAATCCTCAGTCGTTATTATTTCTAAGGATTGCAAATGGCCAGGATCTCGCAGGAAGCCCCAACGAATGGATCCTATTCCACCTGAACCACCAGCGATAAAGCCGCCAATAGAGGCGCTTCTCCATGTACTGGGAAGCAACCGTAATTGTCGACCATGTTTCATTAACTCATCATTGATATCTCTGAGCAAACAACCAGATTCAACTGTGATTTCACCTGATTTTGAATCGAAATTTCTAATTTTCTTTAGACCAGACATAACCATAACTACTCCACCATCAAGGGGAACACTTTGCCCGTAGTTCCCTGTTCCTGATCCTCTAAGTGTCAACGGAGTTGAGTGCTTATTACAAATTCGAGCAACATCAATAATGGCATCTACCGAAAGTGGTCGAACAACTATGTCAGCCAAGCAATCTTTCAATTCATTAATCAATATTGGTGAATAATCAAAGAAATCTTTAGAGAACCTTTTTAAATCACTAGTTTTTTGATAGATCTCTAGTTGAGATACTTGTTTTAGTTCACTTAATAGCAACTCTATTTTCTCTTTACTAGTCATGACTCATGATTTGTGAATGTTGTTTTTGTTTTTAGGCAATTCATTCAAGAATTCACCATTAACTACTACTCTTCTTTTAGGTCTCTCAGACAAAGCTTGAACCCAACTAGTTGAATCTAACAAAATAAAATCCGCAGGACTTCCCTTTTGAAAAATTCCATCCCATTTAAGGTTAAGTAAATCTGCTGGAGACCAAGTAAATGGAGAAAGGCCCAATCTGTCCCATGGAGATAAATGAGCAATTGTCATGGAGAGTGACATTAAATTTATAGGATCAAAATTAGATAAAGGGAACCATGAATCATTTATATTGTCTCCTCCTACAGATACATCAACTCCCGCTTTTTGAAGTTGAAAAATAGGTGCTAGTGGTCTTTTCGTTGAGGTGGCTCGATCTTTTCTTCCTAAAAGCCAAGAATTAGTTAATGGTAAAGAAACTACTTTTAATCTGTTCTTAGCCATTTTGTTCGCTAAAAATGAAATCTCCTTTTCTCTTAACAATCCCAAACTGCTTAGATGACTACAAGTTATTGACATCTCATTTTTAACTTGGCTTAATACTTCTAGAAGTAATTTCAATCCCACAGCCGGGCAAAATTGAGATTCATCAATATGAAGATCAATATCACACTTAAGTCTATTTGCTAGTTGCACTAGGTGAAGTAAGGACTTGAAAGTGTTCCTTTTATTGAAAGGTGGAGCTATCACCCCACCTAAGAGATCTCCATTTAGAGCAACTCTTTGAGCTAAAAGCTCACCTTCATCGCTTTGCCAAAATTCTAATGGAACCAAAGCCACAAACTGTAAAAAAATTTTCTCTTGCCATTTTGTTCTAATACTTTCTATCTGATCCCAATCTCTCATTGCTGTTTTTCCAAAACTATCTATATGAGATCTGATTGCCCTAATCCCATTAACAAGAGCTAGGTTGAGACACTTTTCAACTCTGAAAATCAATTCTTCTTCAGACCTCAATTCATATTCACGAAGGTTTGCTGCTAAAGCTTCTTGATAACTACCCCTCAAGTTAGGTGAACGTGACCATGAAAATGCTTTATCTATATGCGCATGCGGTTCTGCAAATCTTGGCAAAAGGATTTCTTCAGTGACTTTTGAAGTTTCTTCTAAGCCCCTAATTGATGTAATTGTTCCATCTCGCCACTCAAGCCGAGCAGACAACAATCCTTCTTTGTCAATTGAAGTTCCAAACACATCATGTCCACTACCAATTAAACATCTTGGAACAAGAACATCCACGCGCCCAGACTTTGGAGGACTTGCAATAACTTCAACATCTTTTGCGAAATTCACTTGTGAATAGATTTCAAAACCGGGTTTATTATTATGTGTTCTACTTACACAGTAACTTCTATATCTGTCAATTGCGTTTTGATCAAGATATAAAAAGTGATATTTTTAATCCTTACTATCTACAATAGCCACAAGCTAAATTTTTTTACCAAAATCATTTTGGAATTTCAAAATGACAAATCATTGGTAGATTAAAAGCACAAGGCGGGCGTCGCCAAGTGGTTAAGGCAGCGGCTTGTGGCGCCGCTATACGGGGGTTCGAATCCCCTCGCTCGCCCTTAAATTTTTTTTAGGACAATCTTAAAAGTCTTTTCCCCCAAGGAAAAAAATTAATCTGCGATGACAACATCCATAGCTCCTGCTAAACAAAGCAAGTCTTTTAGAAGCCATAGAGGAAGCTACTGGATTACCACTTTTGGTTGTCAAATGAATAAAGCTGATTCAGAGAGAATGTCAGGCATTTTGCAAACAATGGGATATGAGCTTGCAGAGGATGAACTTAAGGCAGATTTAGTTCTCTACAACACATGTACTATTCGTGATAATGCTGAGCAAAAAGTTTACAGCTATTTAGGTAGGCAAGCTAGAAGGAAAAAATCAGATCCTAATTTAAAAATTATTATTGCAGGATGCTTAGCTCAACAAGAAGGGGAAACACTTTTAAGAAGAGTTCCTGAAGTAGATCTTGTTATGGGACCTCAGCATGCAAATCGACTGGAGACTCTTCTTAATCAAGTTGATAACGGACATCAGGTGTTAGCGACTGATGAACAGCACATTTACGAAGATATTGCGACAGCAAGAAGAGAGAGCGCTATATGTGGCTGGGTTAATATTATTTATGGATGCAATGAGAGGTGCACTTATTGCGTAGTCCCCTCGGTTAGAGGTAAAGAACAATCACGAACACCGGAAGCTATTAAACATGAAATAGAAGAGTTAGCGAGAATTGGGTATAAAGAAATAACTCTTTTAGGGCAAAATATAGATGCTTATGGCAGAGACTTTAAAGCTTATAAATTCAAGAAATCTGGACAATTAACACTTTCATATTTACTAGAATATATTCATGATATTGAGGGAATAGAGCGTATAAGGTTTGCCACAAGTCACCCTAGGTATTTCACGAAAGAATTAATAGATGTATGTGCAAAACTCCCTAAGGTTTGTGAACACTTTCATATACCAGTCCAAAGTGGAAGTAATAAAATACTCAAGAATATGGGTCGAGGATACACTGTTCAATCCTATAAAGAAATTGTAAGTTATATAAAACAAATAATGCCTGAGTCCTCTATTACTTCTGATGCAATTGTAGCTTTTCCTGGAGAGACCAAAGATGAATTCGAAGAGACGCTATCACTTATTGAGGATGTTCAATTTGACTTGGTAAATACTGCAGCTTATTCTCCCAGACCAAATACCCCAGCTGCCTTATGGCCTAATCAATTATCTGAAACAATAAAAATTGATCGACTAAGAGAAATTAATAACTTAGTAGAAAAGACTGCAAAGAAAAGAAACTTAAGGTATAAAAACTCTTTACAGGAAATACTCGTTGAGAGCATAAATTCTAAAGATAGTTCCCAATTACTAGGAAGGACTAGAACAAATCGATTAACATTTTTCCCAAAGTCTTCAATTGATAGAGAATCACCTCAACCTGGAGAAATAGTGAATATAAAAATCAATGAGATACGTCCATTCTCATTAACTGGAAGTTTGTTATAAATGTTGATTAATTCAATAACCCACGTTTAAAGAATATTGAGAGCTAAATAAATATGTCAAATACAAAGCTAATTATAGGACTAGTTTTCGGTGGAGAATCAAGCGAACACGAAGTTTCCATTAAATCAGCTAAGACAATTTATAATGCTTTATCTCACCCTTACAATAGTAAAAACTTTATTGTAAATCCAATTTATATAAACAAGAATGGGTTTTGGGAGAATAAAGAATACTCAAAGTCAATTTTATTGGAAGAAAAAAAACCAATCATCACAACAAAAAGCAATAAAGTTTCCATTAATAATCTCAGTAACTTTCCAATATTAAGTAACAATGTTGATGTATGGTTCCCTGCACTACATGGACCAAATGGGGAAGATGGCGTTATTCAGGGACTATTTAAATTAACAGGAAAATCTTTTGTTGGATCAGGAACCCTTGGTTCATCATTAGGAATGGATAAAATAGCAATGAAATCAATTTTTAAATCATTCAACCTTCCTCAAGCTCCATATGTTTTTTTACATAAAGAGGATTTAGTAAATAAATTATTAATGAAATCTATTTTTGATGAAATAGAAAAAACAATACATTTTCCATGTTTTGTAAAGCCAGCTAATTTGGGTTCCTCTATTGGCATAACCAAAGCAAAGTCAAAGCAAGAACTTATTTCTGGGATAGAAATTGCAGCAAAATACGATGAGAGGGTAATAGTAGAAAAAAATATCAAAGGGAGAGAACTTGAATGTGGGGTATTAGGAAAGTCCAAAATGAAATCTTCAGTTATTGGCGAAGTTAAATTTGAAACTGATTGGTATACATATGAGTCAAAATATAATGATTGCTTAAGCAATACAATCATCCCAGCTGACTTGAACATAAATATCTCTAATAAAATACAAAGGCTAGCTATCGAGGCATGTAAAGCTATCAATGCTTGTGGCTTGGCTAGAGTCGATTTCTTTTATCAAGATAGTACGCAACAGATTTATATAAATGAAGTTAATACCTTGCCAGGCTTTACTAGAACAAGCATGTATCCAATGTTGTGGGAAGCTTCAGGAATAAAACTAGAAAAACTTGTTGCTAATCTCATAGAAACAGCTAGAGAATGAATTAACCATGACATTTTTAGATCTCTATTTCAAAAAATGATTCACGGTCTTCTTTGGTTGCCATTACTGATGGCTTTTATTCTCATTGCTTCCCTTGGTTGGATCGAGAGAAGGCGACAGAATCTCTACTTGATTTGGGCTAAAGGTTCAGAGCTGGCAAAGCTTGATGGAACAGGAGCTGCTCGATTAAAAGCTGGGATTTTATGCTGGAGCAGCTTTGAGGCTGGCAGCTTCAAGGAGGAAGCAACTTTTGAAGTCAAGAAATTAGAAATGGTTGAGCTAATGGCTCTGAGTTCAGGGGAAGCTCCTTTAACAAAAGAATCTGAAGGACGCTGCCGACTTAGGCTTATTGGTTCAGGTAAAGAAATAGATGTGCCTTTTTCAGATGCTGAACGTGCTCGTCAATGGATGGACAAACTTATGTCCAGAGCAAGATGCGACCTTTGAAATCTAACAAAAGAAAAAACAGAAACTCATTTAAAAATAATCGAATATCAACCAGGAAAGTTTCGTTTATTTTTCAAAAAAAGAATTTTCTCATTGAACTTTGGCAATTACTTTTTTTCTCAAGCACTTCAATTTTTCTGATCATTACATTTTTAAACCAGGCTTGGGAACCAATTGGGTTTGATCAAACTACAATCACAGGTCTATCTGGAATAACAAAAAACGACATTAAAAAAACCACCAGTATTTTTTATCCAAAAAATTTGTTGGAATTAAATCCAAAAGAAATTGAAGCTTATTTAATAAGAAAGCTACCTATTAAAAGTGTTTACGTAAGCAGAAAAATTTTTCCTCCCGAGATTCATTTGAATTTTTTAGAAAGAGAACCAATTGCTTTAGCGAGTCGAGTTTTATCAAATACTACAGAAAAAGGAATGATTGATATAGAAGGATCTTGGATACCACTTCAATTTGTAAATCAGTCAAAAAAAAATAAAATAAAATTATCTATCGAAAATTGGAATCCAAATAAAAAAAACCAAATTATTCAAATAATAAAAAATAGATTTAACTTTCAAAGCCCTCTTCAAAAAATCAAAATAAATCCTCTTGGAGAAATAAGCCTAAAAACCGAGCACTTCGACTCAGTCCTTCTAGGCTCGGGAACTGATCGCTTAATCGAGCAAATTGATAAGCTAAACCAGCTACAAAAATCATTACCAAATCTTTTAATCAACACAAAAGTAAACATCGTGGATCTTAAAGATCCACGCAAACCAGAATTAAAAATAGAAAAAACATTAGGGAACTGAAGGTAAAAGCCTTGCTACGACACAACTTTTCAGAAATCTCTAGCATATTTGTAATAATTCAGGACCAATAAGGGAAATTAATTTGTTAATCAATTTAAACCTATAAGCCAACAGAATTGATGGATGATGTTCATAATGCCCAAAACGAGTTCTAATCCTGAATATGGTGATGGGAATAGGAAACAAATCTAGTTTCAACATGGATGAAGGAATCCTACCCAGTCAATCTGCACGTATTGAGGTTATTGGCGTTGGAGGTGGCGGAAGTAATGCCGTCAACAGGATGATTAATAGTGATCTTGATGGAGTCACATATCGTGTTCTCAATACAGACGCTCAAGCTCTTATTCAATCATCTGCCACTCATAGAGTTCAGCTTGGTCAAAGCTTAACTAGAGGCCTTGGTGCAGGGGGAAATCCAAGTATTGGTCAAAAGGCCGCAGAAGAATCTAGAGCTGACCTCCAACAAGCCTTAGAAGGTGTAGACCTAGTGTTTATTGCCGCTGGCATGGGCGGAGGCACTGGAACAGGTGCTGCACCTGTCGTAGCTCAAGTTGCTAAAGAAAGTGGTGCTTTGACAGTAGGAATAGTTACTAAACCATTCAGCTTTGAAGGCAAACGTCGTTTAAGACAAGCAGATGAGGGAATCGCGAGGCTTGCAGAGAATGTCGATACATTAATTGTTATTCCAAACGACAGATTAAAAGACGTAATTTCTGGAGCACCTTTGCAAGAAGCCTTTAGAAGTGCTGATGATGTTTTGATGAAAGGAGTTCAAGGGATAAGCGACATAATCACTTGTCCTGGGTTGGTTAACGTAGATTTTGCGGATGTGCGTTCTGTGATGACAGAAGCTGGTACTGCCCTTTTAGGCATTGGTTTAGGCTCTGGAAGATCAAGAGCTCTAGAAGCAGCTCAAGCAGCAATCAACAGCCCACTTTTAGAGGCAGCTCGAATAGATGGAGCAAAAGGATGTGTGATAAACATCACTGGTGGTAGAGATATGACTCTAGAAGACATGACTTCTGCTTCTGAAGTTATATCTGATGTGGTAGATCCAGAAGCCAACATCATCGTAGGTACAGTTGTTGATGAAAAACTTGAAGGGGAAATCCAAGTAACCGTTATTGCGACTGGATTCGACAGTAATCAGATTTATTCAAATGAGAGAAATAGAGCAAGACTCTCGCCTCAATCACTTTACGAACAGTCAGAAGTCAGGGAAACAGGGGCCTCAATACCGGAATTTTTACGGTTAAGACAAAATCGTTGAGAAATATCAACTTGCTTGAATTAAGGTGACCCGGAGTCCACGCCTGCTTTGAGCATCCATTATGGCTGCTACCTTCCGGTCCTGACCAGGTTTAGGCGTCACAGCCGCATGGGGCCGAGTCGATAATATTCTAGCAACAGCTAAACTCGTTATTAAGAATTACATGCAAACCACAGAATTAGTTAACTTTAAAAAGGTGGGCAAACAGATAACTGTATTAACAGCTTGGGATGCTATCTCATCTTCAATAGTGGAGGCAGCAGGAGCTCATGTTGTTTTAGTTGGAGATTCACTTGGAATGGTTGTATTAGGTCATGCTACGACGCTTCCGGTAACACTTGATCAAATGCTTCACCATACACAAGCAGTTTGCAGAGGGTTTTCTAAACCCCTTTCCCAGCAACCTTTAGTAGTATGTGATCTGCCTTTTTTAAGTTATCAATGTGGAGAGGACAAGGCTGTTGAAGCTGCCGGAACTCTCCTGAAAAACTCCACTGCTTCGGCAGTGAAACTTGAAGGAGCTGAACCTGAGACTTTATTGGTTATTAAAAGACTTATAAGAATGGGAATCCCAGTAATGGGGCATCTTGGCCTAACTCCACAATCAGTTCATCAACTTGGATATAAAACACAAGCTAGAGATAAACATAGTCAAGAAAAAATTTTCAACGATTCAAAAATGCTTCAAGAATCAGGGTGTTTTGCAATAGTTTTAGAACACATACCAGGAGAGATTGCCAGCCGATTAAAGAAACATTTAGACATTCCAATAATTGGGATTGGTGCAGGAAGTGATTGTGATGGGCAGGTAAGAGTTACTGCTGATATTCTTGGCCTTTCGATTGCACAGCCCCCGTTTGCGAAACCTTTAATTGCAGGACGCGAACTTTGCATCGATGCATTAAAAGAATGGATTAATTCTACTCATCTAAATCAAGTGAATCCCACCACAAAAACATTTGAATTAAAACCTGATTGCTAATTTGCATTCCTTCAGGATCACTTAAAAAATACCTTCCATGTTTTCTTATTAGAAATCCTTCATTTAAAGAATTTAGCCAGAATTTTTGCAATAATTTAAAATTCTTATCGCATTCTTTTTGAGTCCATCCAACATTTTTTGCAAGTTCCTCTAAATGAACGCCCTCACGCCTTCTGAGACCAATCATCAGTAGTTCATCCAATGGCATTGGTTTTGACTTATCTCTAGACAAAGTTTGCTCTAATAATTGACTCCCTTGCTGATCAAGCCATTTTTTATAACTGGCAATTGTTCTGGGTCTGGAAAATCTCTCTCCCCAGGGAGCACTTGTTGCTCCCATACCAAACCCCCACCAACCAGAGCCACTCCAATACATACGATTATGTCTAGATGCATGACCAGGCAATGCGTAACTTGAAATTTCGTATCTAGAAAAACCCTTACTTTTCAGAAATTTATTAGTTACGAAATCTATTTTTTGAGCTTCAGTTTCAATTGGGATTTTCAACTCACCTTTTTTATGTCTTCTTCCAAAAACAGTATCTGGTTCAATAGTTAAATCATAAATTGACAAATGAGGGGCTTCAATTTTTACTGCTTGTTCTAACTCTTTCAGCCACTTAGACAAATTTAATCCTGGAAGATTTTGAATCAAATCAAGACTCCAGCTCCTTAACATCCCTTTTTTAAATAAATCATTTACCCAATTACAAGCCTCTCTTAATTGAGTGCCATTATGTTTTCTCCCAATTAAAGCCAAAGTACTATCATCAAATGACTGACCTCCCAAGCTAAATCTATTGATTCCAATTTCTATGAATCCGTTCAGATCATTTTCAACAAATGTTGCTGGATCAATCTCCATAGTTATCTCTGCACCATCTTGAAGTCCAAATTTTCTTTGAAGATTTTCCAACAAATCACCTAACTCATCTTTTTTCAATAAAGAAGGGGTTCCACCACCTATATAGATTGTTGATAAAGCAGGACCTGTAGGGTTAATTGAAATTTCTCTATGAAGTAAATCTAAATATGCGGTAATAGAAGTTATCCCTGGACTACCAGTAACTTGAGCGCTATCACCTAAAGGGATAATGGAAAAATCACAGTAAAAACATCTTTTATGGCAAAAGGGTATATGCAAATATGCACTTCTGGGTGGGGCTACCATTTGAGCTCTAGATATACAAACCCAAATAAATGGTCACTTTTGCAGCCCAAATCTTTGAAAATAAATAAAGCTTTAGAAAAAAACGAGAAGCAAGCATAACCTGAATATATGGCAGACATTGTGATTCTGGTTTTATTTCTTATATCAGGTGCAATCACCGGATGGATTGGAGTGAATTGGTTACCTGAAGAGACTTTAGATCATATTACTAATCTAAAGAATTTTAAAATTGCTCTATCAGGTTTAACCGCTTTTGTAGGTCTTTTAATTGCCTTTCTTTTGCAGCAATTTAGAAATAAATTAACAAAAAGGATAAGAACAATGCCAACAGATCTACTTGTCAGTAGATCTGTTGGCATTGTTCTTGGACTTCTCATAGCAACACTTTTATTGCTACCTGTATTACTTTTACCTTTACCCGCTGAATTATTTTTTGTAAAGCCAATTTTTGCTGTACTAAGCAACATATTTTTTGGAGTACTTGGATACAACCTTGCTGATGTTCATGGTCGAACAGTTTTACGTCTTTTCAATCCGAACAGCACTGAATCTTTATTAATGGCAGATGGAATTCTAACCCCAGCGAGTGCAAAGGTTTTAGATACAAGTGTAATAATTGATGGTCGAATTCAGTCTCTACTTAGATTTGGGCTCATAGAAGGGCAAATAATTGTCTCTCAATCAGTTATGGACGAGCTACAAAAACTCGCGGACTCAAGTAACAATGAGAAACGAGGGAAAGGCAGGAGAGGTCTTAAATTGCTAAACCAATTGAGAGAAAGTTATGGGAGAAGATTAGTAATAAATAGTACAAAATATGAAGGAGAAGGAACTGATGAAATTCTTTTAAAATTAACATCAGACATTTCAGGAATGTTAATAACTGTTGATTACAACTTATCTCAGGTAGCACAAGTACAAGAAATAAAAGTTCTAAATCTGAGCGATCTAGTGCTGGCAGTTAGACCAGAAGTTCAACCGGGTGAAAAATTAAATTTAAAAGTAGTTAGAGAAGGGAAGGAAAATTCACAAGGTATTGCCTATCTTGAAGATGGCACTATGGTTGTTATCGAAGAGGGCTTGCAATGGATAGGTAAACGAATAGAAGTAGTTGTGACTGGAGCATTACAAACACCGACAGGGCGAATGGTTTTTAGTAAAGCTTCCAATGATCAGCCCACGAACAAATTTTAAAAAACAAAAGCATCTCAAGGCTAGATCTAGCTAGGCTCGAGTCCAAAGATACTTAAACTTCATATGACTGCATCACAACCGTATTATGGCGATTCTGCCGTAATGAGAACTCCACCCCCTGATTTACCATCCCTTCTATTGAAAGAGAGGATAGTTTATTTAGGCTTGCCGCTTTTTTCCGATGATGATGCAAAAAGGCAACTAGGAATGGACGTAACAGAACTAATTATTGCCCAACTTCTTTATCTAGAATTTGATAATTCAGAAAAACCTATTTATTTTTACATAAACTCAACTGGAACAAGTTGGTATACAGGAGATGCAATTGGATTTGAAACTGAAGCCTTTGCAATTTGCGACACGCTTAGATATGTGAAGCCTCCCGTACACACAATTTGTATTGGTCAAGCAATGGGAACTGCAGCAGTAATTCTATCGGCAGGTACAAAAGGGCAACGAGCAGCATTACCCCATGCATCAATTGTTCTTCATCAGCCTAGAAGTGGCGCACAAGGCCAAGCGACTGATATTCAAATTAGAGCTAAGGAAGTTATTCACAACAAGAGAGCTATGTTAGAAATTCTTAGCCATAACACCGGAAGATCAGTAGAGCAATTGTCCAAAGACTCAGATCGAATGAGTTACCTCAACCCTCATGAAGCTGTTGATTATGGGATAATAGATCGCGTTCTTACTAGTAGAAAAGATTTACCAGGAGAGACAGTTTTGCCCACATAACTTAATTATTTTTCCCAAAATATTTTTAAAAATCATTAATCTCAACTACCAAACATTAATCAGCCATGCCAATAGGTACTCCAAGCGTTCCATACCGTCTTCCAGGAAGTCAATTTGAAAGATGGGTCGATATTTATACAAGACTTGGTGCGGAGAGAATTCTATTTCTGGGC
Organism: Prochlorococcus sp. MIT2308; assembly: GCF_059772345.1. Taxonomy (NCBI): domain Bacteria; kingdom Bacillati; phylum Cyanobacteriota; class Cyanophyceae; order Synechococcales; family Prochlorococcaceae; genus Prochlorococcus; species Prochlorococcus sp. MIT2308. Next base: position 932,863 of record NZ_CM186283.1, read on the forward strand.
CAAGAGGTAAACGACGGCATCGCAAATAGCCTAGTAGCACAAATGCTTTATCTTGATTCTGAGGACAGCAGTAAACCAATCTATTTGTACATCAATAGTCCTGGGGGCTCAGTCACCGCAGGTTTAGCCATATATGACACGATGAAATATGTAAAAAGTGACCTCGTAACCATTTGTGTGGGGTTAGCGGCCTCAATGGGTGCTTTTTTATTATCTGCAGGAACGAAAGGGAAAAGACTTGCATTACCTCACAGCAGAATAATGATTCACCAGCCTCTTGGGGGCACTGCTCAAAGACAAGCGAGTGATATAGAAATAGAGGCACGTGAAATTCTTAGAATAAAAGAAATGCTCAATAAATCCATGGCAGAAATGACGGGTCAAACATATGAAAAGATTGAAAAAGATACTGATCGTGATTACTTTTTAAGCGCAGAGGAAGCAAAAAATTATGGTCTAATCGACCGAGTGATAAATCATCCAAGTGAAAGTTAATTTGATAATTTTGTTTTTTTTATTAATTAAATTGTCTTGATAGTCAAAAAAATATCTCAACAAAAGTAGTCTCGATAGCACTCTATTTCGTAAGCTCAGCCTGATTCCAGTTCTGAAATACCCACTCACATGGCAAAACTTTTTTACGACTCCGATGCAGACCTAGGTCTTCTCAAAGATAAAACCGTCGCAATTATTGGTTATGGATCTCAAGGCCACGCACATGCATTGAACTTAAAAGATAGTGGAATAAAAGTTGTCGTTGGCCTTTATGAAGGGAGTAGATCAGCCAGCAAAGCAACTTCCGATGGATTGGAAGTTTTAAGTGTCTCAGAGGCTTCAGAGAGGGCAGATTGGATCATGATTCTTTTGCCTGATGAATTTCAAAAAGATGTTTATACCAAAGAAATAGCATCTCATTTGAAACCGGGTAAAATACTAAGCTTTGCTCATGGTTTCAATATTCGTTTTGAATTAATAAAACCTCCTGAATTTGTCGATGTGGTAATGATTGCCCCAAAAGGGCCAGGACACACAGTTCGGTGGGAATATCAAAATGGTCAAGGAGTTCCTGCTTTATTTGCTATTGAGCAAGATGCCTCAGGCAACGCTAGATCACTTGCGATGGCATATGCGAAAGGGATTGGTGGAACACGCGCTGGGATCTTAGAAACTAATTTCAAAGAAGAAACAGAAACTGATCTTTTTGGAGAGCAAGCAGTTTTATGTGGTGGTCTTTCAGAATTAGTCAAGGCTGGTTTTGAAACTCTTGTAGAGGCAGGGTATCAGCCTGAATTGGCCTATTTTGAATGCTTGCATGAAGTCAAATTAATAGTTGACCTCATGGTTAAAGGAGGTCTAACTGCAATGAGGGATTCGATTTCAAATACAGCTGAATATGGGGATTACGTAAGCGGTCCAAGGTTAATTACCAAAGAGACAAAAGAAGAAATGAAAAATATTCTTGCAGATATTCAAGATGGTACTTTTGCTAAAAACTTTGTAAAAGAATGCGATGAAGGAAAGCCTGAAATGAAGAGAATTCGCCAAAAAGACTCAGAACTCCCAATAGAAAAAGTAGGTAAATCACTTCGCTCTATGTTTAGTTGGCTTAAATCAGACTAGAAATATCATTCACTTAATCTTAATCGCCTTTATTCTTGACCTTTTAATAGGCGATCCAAGGAGCTTGCCACACCCAGTCCAATTAATGGGTGTGGTTATTAGTTTTTTGAGAAGATTAGCTGAAGAGTTTGCGAAAGAGAATAAAGCTAAGTTATATATATTAGGCGCAATAATTACAATTATAGTTGTATCATTAAGTGGCATAACTGGATGGCTGATAGAAAGATTATTTTTATTTTTTCAACTGAAAAATCCTATTTTAAGTACCTTATTTTTTTCTTTAATTTTAAGTAGCTCACTTGCATCAAGAAGTCTAAATAAAAGTATTTTAGAAATTATAAATTCGATAGGCAAAGAAAATCTTAGTAATTTAAGACGAAAACTAAGTCTTATAGTTGGTAGAGATGTTGAGAATTTAAATACCAATGAAATTCTCAGAGCGGCAGCTGAGACAGCAAGCGAAAATTCTGTTGATGGTATCTTTGCTCCGTTATTTTGGATATTTTTAGGAACTATTTTCTGGGAATTTGATAAATCAATACCAGGACCATTAGCTATGGCATGGATCTTTAAAGCATCTAGTACTATTGATTCAATGCTTGGATATAAAGAAGGTAAATTAAAGTGGCTAGGATTTGCTGGTGCGAAACTTGATGATCTAATGGTATGGGTCCCTTCAAGAATTGTATTAATTACACTTCCTCTTTGCTGTAAAACAAAGAAATCTTTTTTCAAAACGATAAAAGATTCCTGGAAGGATGGCATTTTGGATTCTTCACCTAACTCAGGAATTTCTGAAGCAATATTTGCTTATTGTGCTGGAGTAAGAATGGGGGGAATAAACTATTACAAAGGGCAAAAAAGAATAAAAGCAACAATTGCAAGATCTTATCCTATTGCGAGTAAAAGTTCAGTGAAAAAGATACTAAATATCAGTCTTAGGCTTCAAATTGCTTGGATTCTTATCTTTTGCTTGATAATGCTATTTATAAATTCATAAATCAAAAAGCACCTCTATCCATAGGAAAGAGCAATACTCCTAATGTAAGAATAATAATTTCCAAATCAAGTAGAAAATTTCTATTTCTTGCATAAATTAAATCTAATTCAACCCTTTTTTTATAACTAAGGTTGTTTCTACCACTAACCTGCCATAAGCCAGTTAGACCGGGTCTCACTGAAATAACTTCTTCCATAAAAAGACTGTATTTATTAATCTCATTACTAACAATTGGTCTTGGCCCAACTACACTCATTTCCCCTTTTAAAACATTAAAGAATTGGGGTAATTCATCTAAACTAGACCTTCGGAGAAATCTTCCTAATTTTGTTATTCTAGGATCTTTACGTAATTTAAAATCTGTTTCAAATTCCTTTCTCATAAGAGGATATTTATCTAGTAAATTTGGGAGTAAATCATCAGCATCTTTATACATAGTGCGAAACTTTATGCATCCAAATTCTTTGTAATTTCTTCCTACTCTTTTTTGAACATAAAAAACAGCTCCTGGAGAACTAAGCTTTACTAATATTCCAATTAGGATAAAAACTGGTGATCCTATAGTTAACACAAGCAAAGAAAAAACAATATCCCCTATCCTTTTCGATGTTCGTCCATATCGACTTTGATTTTTTATTATTTCTACCGCAGGCAAAGAAGAAGGTTCTTGTGATATTACTTCAAAAGGAATTATTGGAGAACCCTTACGGAACTCAGACCATCGTAATAAAGATTTTTTAGGATTAGTTTGCACAAATTATTGAGTTAACAAGCTCAAGACTGCAATAAAATCAGATCATACTTAATTAAGATTTTCTTGATGTAGAACTAAGGTCACTAGTAGCAATGTCACAAGAATTCATATGCTCTCTCCAAGCTCTATTTATGATTTTCTCAAGTCTTTTTTTAAATGAATCTTGAGAAAAAGAATTACTCCAATCCCTAATTAACTCAGAATTTAAATCTCTCCAAAGTTGTTTTTCCTTAAAAAATTCAATTGCTTCAACCAAGGAGTTCACTGTCTGATCATGAAACAAAAGTCCAGTTGCTCCTTTATCTGAATTTGAATTAAAACATTTCACTGTATCTAAAATACCTCCCTTACCAAAAGCAATCACAGGGGCTCCCGAAGCCATTGCTTCTACAGGAGCAATCCCAAAATCCTCTATACCCGCATAAACAAATGCTCTACATTTGCTCATAAGTTTTTGAATATTCTCTTGGCTCTGAAAACCAAGAATTTGAACTGTTGGGCCTGCAAGATTTTTTAAATGTGCTTTTTCGACTCCATCACCAACAACAACTAAAGGTAATTTAAGCTTATTAAAAGCCCTCACTACCAAATCAACCCTTTTATTAGGTACCAATCTACAGACACTTAAATAAAAATCTTCTCTGGGCTGATTCCACTCAAAACGATTGACATTGACAGGTGGATGTAAAACCTCTGATCGCCTTCTCCAATACTTCCAAATTCTCTTTGCCGTAAAATTAGAATTTGCTAGCAAGTAATCTACTCTTGAGCTACTTAATTGATCCCATTGCCTCAAAGTATGCAATTGCCATCTAATTAATGGTCCTAAACCTATTCTTCTTAAAAAAGAACGTTTCAAATATATATTCATTTGATCCCAAGCATACCTAACTGGTGTATGAACATAACTAATGTGAAGTTGATCAGGCGAAGTCAAAACACCCTTGGCTACAAGGTGACTACTACTTATAACCAAGGGATACCCTTCTAAGTCGATCTGTTCAATTGCGAAAGGTAAAAGAGGTAAATATTGTTGAACATGTGAGATGCCAAATGGTAATTTTTGAATGAAGCTAGTTTTTACTTTTCTTTTAAACAACCAACTATTTTTCAGCATATTCTCTCCATTAACCAAAGAGAAAAGGTCTGGTTGCGATGAAATTTCAGTAAGCAAATCATCAATTACCCGAACAACATTCTCGGCACCACCTGCTGATCTTGGAGTGAACCATTCATGTACTAATGCAATATTGCTTGGAAAATCTAAAGATGAATTTACACTCAAAATTAACACCTTAAATCATAAAATTATTTTCAGCTTATTACAACCAAGATATTATGACAATAGATAACTAAATCATCAATTCAGCAAATGTAAATTATTTTTCATTATGATCCATGGCTAATGAAATAATCTCTTTAAAAAGAAATATCTATTTTATCTAAAGATGTTATTAAAGGATCATAAAAGTTGTGAAATAAGCTGCCACTAAAAGAAAATAAATAAACAAAGCCACTTAATAATCCTAGAAGAATAAAGTACCTAACATAGCCACTTCTTCTTTTTAGTTTGGCAACTGAAAAAAGCATAATTAATAAGAAAACTAAACCTATTGATTCAGAAAAAAGCAAAGCTGGTCTATCAACTACTAATTGGAAGTTGCTTCCAATTAGTAGCTCAATTCCTGATATATCTTTTTTAAATAAAATAAAGTTGATTATTTCCGAAAAGATAAGGCTGATAATGATAAAATAGGATACTGGCTTAGTTAGCCTATTCATTGTTTTACTAAAACTCAATAAGAGCAAAGCTATAAAAATAGATGCAATTATTGGTAGTCCAGGAATCAACCAAGTAAAATTTAATAGCATAGTTATTAAACAAGCTCAATTTTACATGCGAGAATAAGTTCTTTTAATTGTTCTCGAAGACCAAAAACAAAAAAGCGCTCTGAAAGCAAAGCAATACTAAACAGATTAACACTATTCATTTTGTAAAAACATTTTATATTTTTTTAGCAAGAAAATGAGCTGAAAACAAGCTATAAATTAATAGTCAAACAAAACTTAATAAGGGGAAAAACCTTTTTGAATTTGATAAAACTCATCTCTATTTTAATATCTCAATTATCAAAACAGATAATAATAATATCCTATATATAATTTAATTTATATATAGGATATTATATTTTACTGATTCTTATTTTTTAACTCATTCTACTCTAAATAACTTGATAGTTACTCGCTTCAAGTATTCTAAACAAAAATAGCTTATAATTCACTATAGAATTAGGTTTTAAATTGAAATGTCTGAAATTGATGCCGAGAACAATAATCAAAGTATAACTTCAGATCTTGATGACATAAAGACAATTGAACCAGAGACAAATCCAGACATTACTGATCAAAGCCAAAATCTCAGTTCATATCCTAAATGGATAAATAATAAAGGCGAAGAGGTAAAGCAAGTCTTTGGCTTTAATGAAAATGCTGAACTTATTAATGCAAGAGTAGCCATGATAGGGTTTTTAATGCTCATACTCACTGAATTAGCTTTCGCTGGAGAGCCAGCAACACTTAAAATTTTTGGAATCGGCTAGTGAACAAAGCTTTGTATTATATTTATTCCAACAACTTTATTGATCCTCTCAAAAGCTATGAGTAAAAAAACATTAGTTGGTGTTTCATACGTATCTGCTTGGATAATTATTTGGGGAACAATTGGTTCACTTGTTGATTTTTATTTCCTTCAAAACACTTATCTTCCAGGCTCATTAGGTCAATATTTAACATTTTTAATTACAGCTATTATCTCTTCTATTGCCGCAACATACATGTTCCCAATAATAAATAAAAAGTTTATAAGTTAATAACGATAACGTTCAACTACTTGAGAAGGCTTATCATTAAGTCCCTTCTGATAAAGGATCCATTGATTAGTTTCAAGATCATGGTCACAACCCAAGCCTTCTAGTTCAATAGATTTCAAACGCAATTCATAATGGCATTGCTGATCAGCCTCAAACGCAGATTTATAGCCAGTAAAAAAATGTAAATACCCGAAAATTATTACTATTAAAGATATAATCGCGATAGATATTTTCATGAGAGGGAATAGATTATTATTTATATATTAGCTATTACCGTAGATAAAAAAAGTATTTATAATTTTGTTTCTTCTTCTGTTCCCAAAGGTATTTCACATTCAGTTAAATCTTGATCATTTAAACGATCTAATATGCGAACCATATCAACCGCAGACAACTCCCCATTAGCTACCCATTTAAGAGTTGTCTTTCTCTGTTGAGGAATCTTTTTAGATATGTTTTCCTGACTTCTTTTTTGTACCATTACTAATAAACAAACTTTTATAAAACATTAAAATATAAAGCTTCTATATCAAAACTCAAAAAAAAATTCTTAGTCAAACTTTACTTTTATTTTTCCTAAGTAGTAATATTTTCCTATTGTCAGGAGTCTAACTAAATCTTTCCCAATCATTTCGCTGTAAAATTTATATAAACACTAGCCTCTACCAAAATTATAAACAAACTCCTGAAATGAAGGATTATAAAAATAAACAAGCACACTAATAACTAATAAAACGTTTAAACCAATTACTATTGAACCTATGATGACTCTCTGACGCTTACCTGGGACTTTATATTTCATGCCGGCTGGCAGCTTAACTAATACATCTGGATCATTAAAACTTGATTTCTTAAATTTATTTTCTTTAACCTTGTTGGTCTTTGCTGCCTTATCGTTAGTTTTTTTGGAATTCGAAGCTTTGGAGCCCATTTTCTTAATTAGAGTAACTTCTTTATCTTTATGGTTCTAAGCTTACTTAGGTAAATCAGATAAAAAACTATTTTGTTCTAGTTTTTCACATTAGTTTGTTGACCAAGTCATAAATCAAGAATCAAGTGCTCAATATATTGATTATATTTAACAATATTTCTTGATAGCATAAAGAATATTTTTAGCTTCCTTTCTTTTGAAATCAGAACTCATAGCCATTATTAAATTCGCCTCTAAGCCAAGTAACCTAGTTTGACAAGAAAATTTTTTATTTTTTGCTGCATTAATTTGATAATTATTTATTTTAGGTAATGCTTGATTGCAAGATTTTATATCTCTATAACAACTCTTTACTAGCGTATCAATTAGCAGAAAATCTCTATTTTCTATTGCCATCAAAGGGATTAATGGAATAAGAAAATATATAAATAGAAGAAATTGGAATTTATTTTTTTTATATAGAGAACCAATCAAAACGTAATCTCCGTTAAAATGAATTAAAAATTATTTGAATATGTGTAACAGTTTTTAAGTCAATAAAAACAACATTATTTTCTTAATAATACAAATTCTAAGTTTTTACAAAAAAAAGGACTCATGTTTAAAGAGTCCCTCACGAAAAAAAGGTAAGCAAGCAAAACAGCTTTTAAAGAAAATCAACCCTGAACACGGTCCTTAAACAACTTCCCAGCAGTGAAAGCAGGAACTCGCTTGGCAGGTATTGCAATCTTCTCCCCAGTCTTAGGGTTTAAGCCCTGACGTGCAGAACGATCACGTGGCTCAAAAGAGCCAAACCCTAGAATGGAGACTTTCTTACCCTCCACTACAGAATCAATAATTGTATCTATGGCGGCATCTACTACCAGAGAGACATCTGTTTTCGTTAGCTCAGTACGAGCTGCAACCAGGTTGACTAAATCTGCTTTGTTCATTGGAAAGATTGTATGTAGCAGGGAGTAAGAAGAGGGAAACCAAAAGTTAATTAGTTTCCATAAAACTCAATCTTGCTAATCGTATGGACCAAATCACTTGCCTGCAACCCAAAGAGCTTGTGACAGTAAGCTTTCTAAAAGAGATAAGTGCTTTTTGTCATTATTCAACAAGCTTTAAAAGATTTGAATCAAATACCCGAAAGAAAGATGTAAATTTTAAATTTTCGCCAAAAAGCTTGTCAGGGCAAGACTTCTTAAAAGATGGATTTTCAAATGTACCATCAAGAATGGCTCTAAAGTTTGAAATTAATTCTTTTTTCTAAAGAAAATCAGTCATTTAATTGAATTCTCATGAATTAACAAAGGTCTACAGAAAAGCACATTTATTGGTATTACAAAATAATACCCACACTAAAAAAGAGACAGATAAATGAAAAATCAGATTTTTTCTACCTTTAGGGATCTATGTGGAAGCCGTAATCCCTAAAAAAAACAAAAAAATTTTTGTTGACTGTTTTTAAAAAAATTTCAAAAGATTTGAATTTCAATAATTAAGAATGTGTTTCAACTGAAGTTACTGTCCAAGTCAAAAAAACAAAGAAGTTCTATTGAAAAAACTATTAAGTATTGATTAAAAAAGCAGTGCGTGCTCAATAAAAGTTTTTTCAAAAATTGAATTTCGTTTTTTGAACTTGTTAAAACAAACCAACCGCCTAACTTGGAGGGAAAGTTACTTGACTACTTAATTTGAAGGACAAACACAATTGAGCAAAGTAAAAGTTGGTTCAGCATGGCCTTTGGGTAGCTCAGTCACTCCTGATGGGGTTAATTTCTCCATCGCAGCACCACATGCAACAAATCTAGAATTGCTAATCTTCCAAAATGAAAATGACGACTTTCCCAAAGAAATAATATCCCTAGATCATCAAAACAGGTCAGGAGACTATTGGCATGTTGAAGTAGAGGGACTAACTGAAGGCACTTTATATGGATATCGAATATCAATTAAAAAGAACAAAGCCACAGAGGAAAATCTTGTTTTAGATCCATGTGCGAGAGCTATTACAGGATGGCGAAATTATATAAGACCTCAAGAAGGGAAACAAATTAATCACTATACTCATTCTCTAAAGGGAGTAGTAACAGAAAGGGATTATTTTGATTTAAAATCTCACCCAAGGCCTAAGCATGCATGGAATAAAACAATTATTTATGAATTACATGTTGGAGGTTTCACTAAAAAAACAGATTCAAGCATTAGCGAAACAAAAAAAGGAACTTTTATCGGATTAATTGAAAAGATACCCTATCTTAAAAATATTGGTATTACATCGATTGAGCTGCTTCCTGTTTTCGCTTTTGATGCTAGTGACGCACCTCACGGACTAGTTAACTATTGGGGTTATAGCCCTATAAATTGGTTTACGCCGCATCAAAGTTTTGTAGATGGTTTGAATCCATTAGAAGCAAGAAAACAATTCAGGAAGTTAGTAGAGGTTTGCCATGATCATGGGCTTGAAGTGTTAATCGATGTTGTTTATAATCACACAACTGAAGGTAATCAAAATGGTCCAAAAATAAGTTGGAAAAGTTTTGGTCCTAAAACTTACTACCATCAAGATGAGAATGAAAATTATCAAGATGTAAGTGGGTGCGGAAATAGTATCGCTGCCAATCGTCCTTTAGTAAGAAAATTAATCTTAGAGTCGTTGCGATGTTGGGCACTTGAATTAGGTGTTGACGGCTTTCGATTTGACTTAGGTATTGCTTTAAGCAGAGGCGAAAATTTAATTCCTTTAGAAAAACCTCCCTTGTTTGAAGAAATCGAAACAGATCCTCAACTTAGTGATGTGAAATTAATCAGTGAGCCCTGGGATTGTGGAGGGCTTTATAAGCTAGGAGATTTCCCAGCTAAAAAGTTCAGAACATGGAATGGACATTTTAGAGATGATATTAGGAAATTTTGGAAGGGCGAGAAAAGTACAATATGGCGGCTTAAAGATAGATTAATCGGTAATAAATCCCTTTATAATGATAATAATTTAGCAAATATTTTCAGTATAAATTTCATAACTTCTCATGATGGCTTTACATTGAAAGATCTGGTAAGTTTTAACAAAAAGCATAACTTAGCCAATGGCGAAAACAATCGTGATGGAGAGAATAATAATAATAGTTATAATCATGGCATTGAAGGGCCAACAACTAATAAAGAAATAAATAATTTAAGGCAAAAACAACAAAGAAATCTTCTTTCAACACTCCTATTATCACCAGGGGTCCCAATGCTTTTAATGGGCGACGAAGTAGGAAGAAGCCAAGGAGGAAATAACAACACTTGGTGCCAAGATAACCCACTTGGATGGATGGATTGGGACCATGAGAATTGGGATCATGACTTAAAAGAATTTGTAAAAAAACTCATATCTTTAAGAAAACAACTACCAGAATTTTTTACTCCAGATTGTATTCATAATAGTGAAAAAGATAATACCAAGCTCAAAACGTCCGATTTTTGGATTCAGTGGCATGGAATTAAAGTTAACAAACCTGACTGGAGTGACTGGTCACATACTCTTGGTTTTAGCATTAACAAAAATAATGAAGGCTCAGCAATCTGGCTTGGCTTTAATGCTTACAAAGACCCAATGCTTTTTGAATTGCCAACCCCAATTTCTCCATGGAGAAAATATATTGATACTTCAATTTTAAAAAATAAAAATGTCTCAAAAAAACCCTTAACAAATCAATCGAACATACATATTGAAAGTAACAGCCTAGTTCTTATGGTCGCTAACGATTATTCAAAAAAAATTAAGCTATGAGACGCAATATCAAGCGGGCGGCGGGAATCGAACCCGCATCATCAGCTTGGAAGGCTGAGGTTTTACCACTAAACTACGCCCGCACTGGAAAAAAAGATTTACTTCCGATTGGAGTAAATATTAATTCCTGTTCCTCCATTATTACCTTGCGAGTCCCATTATCCAAAAAAGATTGATGAAGTCCACATCGCTTTACGAAGGGAATAATCGCACAAGACTAATGATCTCTTATGCAATGGGAGATGCTGGAACGGGATTAGCCGCAATACAGTTAGGTACTTATCTATTTCTATTTTTCACTTGTGCTGCAGGAATACCTGCATTTATTGCAGGCTCACTGCTTATGGTTTCTAAACTTTGGGATGCAATAAATGATCCACTAATTGGATGGATGAGTGATCATACGAGCTCGAAATGGGGGCCAAGGCTTCCATGGATGGTTGGAGGTGCTGTTCCCCTTGGCTTATTTCTTGCAGCAATGTGGTGGGTCCCTCCAGGAAGCATCGAAACAAAAACTACCTATTACGTATTCACCGCAATTTTCTTGATGACAGCTTATACAGCAGTAAATCTCCCTTTTGCAGCATTATCTACAGAGCTGACTGAAAATATGGCGATTAGGACAAGACTAAATGCAGCAAGATTTACTGGCTCTATTCTGGCAGGAACTTCTGGATTAATAGTAGCTGCAGGCTTCTTATCTAAAGGAGTAGACGGATATACTTCAATGGGAAGAGTTACAGGGATAATTGTTACTTTTACAACTTTAATTGCTTGCTGGGGACTTGCCCCATTTGCTAAAAAAGCAAGGAAACCAGCTACTCAATCTGAACCTTTTAACCAGCAACTAAAAAGAGTTTTAAATAACAAACTTTTCACAAGGATTATTGCTCTTTATTTGCTGCTTTGGTGCGGACTACAATTAATGCAAACCGTTTCGTTAATCTATCTTGAACAAGTAATGCTTGTCCCAATAGAAATTTCAAAGTGGATCCCAATTCCATTTCAAATTAGCACTCTATTAGGTCTGCAATTTTGGAGCTTTTACTCCAATAAATATGGGAGAATAACAGCACTGTATAAAGGAGGTTCAATATGGATTTTAGCTTGCCTTTTTGTCATGATTATGCCTCCTTTAACTAAGGGAATAAGTATCAATAATTTATTGTTTTTTGATAATAGTGAAGGAATAAAAATGCTAATCCTATTACTAATAATCATTTTAGTAGGATTTGGAGCATCAACTGCTTACCTCATTCCATGGTCTTTACTGCCCGATGCTATTGATAAAGATCCCGAAAAACCTTCAGGAATATATACTGCATGGATGGTTTTTATTCAGAAAATTGGCATAGGTTTAAGTGTTCAATTTTTAGGAGTTCTTTTATCTTTATCAGGATATAAATCATCAACCAATTGCTTATCAAGTTTTCAAGATTTAGATCAACCCATAACAGCAATAATTACCATTAGATTATGCATGGGATTAATACCATCTTTTCTTGTATTAGCTGGATTAATAACTATGAAACCTTGGCGAAATTTAGACTTCAAATCTGAAAGCGTAGGTCAATGAACAACACACCTCGTTGGCTAAGAAGATTCTTCAGCAGCATGTTAATTGGAGGGCAAGCAATTGCATCAATTGCCAAAAGGAAGGTAAATAAATCCGATTTAATAGATCAATTAATGGAAGCAGGACCAGGTAGCTTTCTGATTGTGCTCATAACAGGCGTTGCGGCTGGAACAGTTTTCAATATTCAGGTCGCCGCAGAATTAAGTAAGCAAGGTCTAGGTTCTGCAGTTGGCGGTCTTCTGGCAATTGGCATGGCTAGAGAGATAGCTCCTTTGCTAACCGCAACTCTACTTACTGGGAAAGTCGCAACTGCTTATGCTGCTCAAATAGGGACAATGAAAGTTACTGAGCAGATTGACGCCATAACCATGTTACAAACAGATCCAGTTGAATATCTTGTTGTTCCAAGGCTATTCGCCATGGTCATAATGGCACCAATTCAATGCTTACTATTCTTTTCTATAGCTCTATTTAGCGGTCAATTTAGCAGCACTGTTCTCTATCAAATTCCACCAAGCATTTTTTGGAATTCGGTAAGAGAATGGCTCATAACATCTGATCTTCCATTTATGCTTGTGAAAGCATTTGTATTTGGTTTCTTAATCGCAGTCATTGCTTGTGGGTGGGGGCTAACCACGAGAGGTGGGCCCAAAGAAGTAGGCTCAAGCACTACTGGAGCAGTAGTAATGACTCTCATAACCGTTTCTTTAGTAGATGTTTTACTCACCCAAGTTCTTTTTGGCTAAAAACTATGACTTCTAAAAATTCACTCGATAAAGATAGTGTAATTTTATCTCCTTCATATCGTTTACCGATCTTCATAATCTTTGCGGGCTTATTATTTTTAATCACACCACTTAATCCTTGGCCAACAATTGTGATTAGCAGTTTTGGTTTTTTCTTATTACTTCAATCATTTACCTTGAAACTGAAATTCACTAAAGATGATTTAATTGTGATGCAACTTGGTAATGAATTAAGAAGATTTCCCTTTAAAAATTGGATAGCTTGGAGAATCATACTACCCAATTTACCAGGTTTTCTTTACTTTAGAGAAGAGGCAAGCCCTCATCTTTTGCCAATCCTTTTTGAGGTTAACTCATTAAAAGAACAGCTAAGGTTAAGAGTCAAGGATTTAGAAATAGAAAAAGAAGTAGACTCATCAAAATCTAAAACTTAACTAAAGTTTTTGAAATATGGAATCCGAAGAAAATCTAACTAGAGAAACACAAAATTTAGAACAGAATATTTCTGTAGAAAATTCTTCACCATTGGAAGAAAAACCCAAAGAATCTATAGAAAAACAACCTGAATTAGCAACAACCACTGATCCTAAAAATAATCAAGAAATTGATACTGAGAAGACACAGACACAGACACAGACACAGACACAGACACAGACACTCTTTAACATTGCCCTTAAGGATCTTCAACTTTCTCGCGAGAGATTAGAAAAAGAATTAGAAGAACTTTCAAAAAAGAAAGTACAAATCGAAAATGAGCTTAAAAGCTCATTCTCAGGTCAATCTGATGCAATCGCTAGGAAAGTTAAAGGTTTTCAGGAATATTTAACTGGAGCTTTACAAGACTTAGCTCAATCAGCCGAGCAATTAGAGCTTGTTGTACCACCAGTAATAGTTAAACCATCTCCACTAGATAAAAATAAAGAGATTGAACCTTCCCATGAACAAGAAGTTGTACCTGCTGTTGCTGATACTTTCAAGCCTGACGAGAGTTTAATCAGAAGATGCTTTGGTCAATTTGTAGAACAACCCGATTTCTATGCAGAGCCCTGGAAATTAAGAAGAAGTCTTGAAGATAATGATATTCAAATGCTCGAAGATTGGTTCTTTAGCATGGGCGGAAGAGGTGCTCAACCAAGTCGAGGGAGTAGATCAAGGAATGCTTTGGTTGCGGCAGGAATTATTGCAATTTTAGGCGAATTGTACGGCGAACAATTTCAAACATTAGTTTTAGCAAGTCAACCAGAGCGACTTGGAGAATGGAGAAGATGTCTCCAAGATGCATTGGGACTCAACCGTGAGGATTTCGGACCTAATAGCGGGATAGTCCTTTTCGAAAGATCCGATGGCTTAATAGAAAGAGCAGATCGACTTGAAGAAAGAGGTGAGTTGCCTTTGATAATTATTGATGCCGCTGAGATAAACGTAGAGATTCCTATTCTTCAGTTTCCTATTTGGCTGGCTTTTGCAGGCAGCCCCAATGAAATTTATGAAGAGGATGAATTAATATAAAAATTCCAATGGCAATTGTTTTGAATCTATTAGTTCTTTTTTTAGGATATTTATTTGGTTCTTTTCCTAGTGGTTATTTAGCGGGAAAGATTGCTAAAGGAATTGACATTCGATCATTGGGTTCAGGGTCCACAGGAGCAACAAATGTATTAAGACATATTGGTAAACGCGCAGCAATTACAGTGTTCCTAGTAGATGTTCTCAAAGGAGTTATATCTATTTTATTAGCAAAACACTTCCTTCTGAATGATTCTTGGCAAGTAGCCGTAGGTCTATCAACTTTAATTGGTCACATTTGGCCTGTCTGGCTGAATTGGAGAGGCGGTAAAGCGGTAGCGACGGGATTAGGAATATTTCTTGGTCTTTCATGGCAAGTTGGGCTTACAACTTTAGGAATCTTCATTCTTATGATTACATTATTTAGAATAGTATCACTTGCAAGTGTTAGTGCAGCATTAGCTCTACCTTTAATAATGTTTCTAAGTTTCAATACCTCCAGTATTTCATTCCCATTTTTAATTATTTCACTCTTAGCTATGACTTTAGTTATTTGGAGACACAGAGAGAATATATTTAGGCTAATGAAAGGGAAAGAGCCCAGAATTGGGCAGTCCTAGAAAATTAATTCAGAACTTTATCGCAAAAACTTTTAAACATAAAAGCACGATTATCTGATTGGGTAATTGCTCTTCCAATAACTAACTTTGAAGCCCCCATTTTAAGAGCTTCGGATGCCTCAGAAACTCTGGATTGATCATTATTATCTGAACCAATTGACCGGATTCCAGGCGTTATCAAATCAAAACTCTCAGGATAAATTTCTCTAAGGGACTGAACCTCCCTAGGGCTGCAAACACATCCCCCCAATCCAGCATTTGATGCAATCTCTGCTAGGTGCTTAACACGTTGATCTATTGATTGATCAATTAATAGATCGTTAGCAAAACTTTCTTGAGTCCAACTAGTTAAGATTGTTATTCCCAAAAGCTTTGGCGGCATTAAATTAACTTTAGCTGCTCCTTCCTGAGCAGCTTCATTTGCCATCTTTAGAGCTTTGATACCTGCGCAAGTATGCAAAGAAATATATTCAGCACCTATTTGTGATGCAGCAAGACATGCTTTAGCAACTGTTGTAGGAATATCGTGAAACTTAAGATCTAAAAATATTTTTTTTCCTCTATCTCTCAAGGTTGACAATATGTCTGGCCCTTCACTAACAAATAACTCCAAACCAACTTTAACCCAGATAATTTCAGGTATTTCTTCAAGTAAATTGAAAACATTATTCTTATCCATACCATCTAAGGCAATAATTATTTTTTCACTTGGATGATCTATATCTTTCATAAAAACCAATCAACTTGAAACCCGAAGAAATTTTTTCTTTCCAACTTGCAAAATTTTTCCGATGAGATCTTCTGGACTATCAAACTCTAAATTAGGGTCTAAAATTTTTTCTCCATCAATTCGTACGCCACCTCCAAGAATTTGTCTTCTAGCTTCACTGCTACTTGAACACATTTTCATTTTACTAAATAAATAAAATGCTTTAGCTGGAAAATTGACACTTGAAATTGAAGATTCTGGTATTTCATTAAGAGAATTTTGTGTTCCTAAAACTAATTTTTCAGAATTAGACTGAGCTTTTTCTGCTGCTTCAACTCCTTTAAAATTAGAGGTTATTTTTAAAGCCATGAATTTCTGTACCTCTCTTGGATTTGAACTCAAATTATTTAAATTTTCATCAGTTAGCAAATTTAAATAACTAAAAACTAGATTATCTGGGACCTTCTCTAATTTTGAATACATCGATAATGAATCTTCGTTGATTCCTACAATATTGTTTAAACTTTTGCTCATTTTTTGAGTCCCATCTAAGCCCACCAAAATAGGCAATAACATTCCAAATTGTGGCCTTTGACCAAAAGCTCTTTGTAAATCTCTACCCATTGCGATATTAAATTTTTGATCTGTACCACCAAGTTCTAAGTCAGAATTAATTGAGACAGAATCATATCCTTGAAGAAGTGGATAGAGAAATTCATGAAGAGATATAGGAGTGCCAGATTTATATCGATTATTAAAATCTTCCTTTGCCAGCATCTGGCCAACTGTTGAATTTGACAAAAGTTCTATAGCTTTAGACAAATCAAGATTTTCTAACCACTCACTATTTCTTCTGATTTCTAGACGACCTGGAGTAGAAAAATCGAGCAACGAATTTTGGGGATCTTTGCCAAGTCCTAATTGCTCAAGGTAATTTAATGCATTTGATTCAACCTCGTCTTTTGAAAGCTGAATTCTTGTTTTACTTTTACCAGTTGGGTCTCCAATTCTTGCAGTAAAATCGCCAATTATAAGCACTGCAGTGTGTCCTGCGTCTTGAAAAGCCCTTAATTTTCTAAAAAGAATACTATGACCTATATGAATATCTGTTCCTGTTGGATCAATTCCAAGCTTTACACGTAAAGGTTTTTTTTCTATTGATGAAAGTTCTAATCTTTTTATAAAACTTTGATCAGAATCCTCAGATTTTTTATGAGGAAAAAGATCATCTAAACCCCTAGAAATCCAAGAAGGTAAATCATTAAAATTATTTAACATATTTAAATATAAACTGGTAAATAGTCATTTATCCAATTCTGATTTCATTCTAACCAACGTTTTATTCATTTGATCAAACATCTGATCAGGAGTGATACCAAATTGACCCAACTGAGTCTTCAACTGTTCAACTGTCATTTTTGCCTGAAAATCTTCTGAGAGCTCAAATCTTTTCATAAAGACTTTATACCTCTCCATTAAATTTTCCATGGTATTGATAAACATCACTTTTCCTTCTCTATCAAATTTCCCATAATCAGAGCCTAATTGCATAAGATTCTGATAATCAGTGAAAAGTTTTTTTGCCTCTTCCTGAACAATTTCAGATTCAAAAAAGCTCATATCTCTAGCCCCTGCTGATAGATCAATTGCTTGATTTTTAGTTGAACCTCTGACATAGATTGTATCATTTAAATATCTGTTTAGTCTAATCGATCTTTACCAGACAACATTTGCTTGGAGAGTGTAAATAGCCACACCCCAAAAAATATAATTATTACTCAAATCATATAAAAACCTACAAATAGAAGAAAAAGACTTTTTATTTGATCTTAACAAGCTAAACTCAAACTGTTGTCAATCAAATAATATAAAATCTTGATCTTATTATGCTGAAATATTGATCGAAAGTTATCTTATGATTCTAACCTTTTTAAAATGAAAAAATTGGAACGTCAATACGATTTATTTAACTATAATGATTTAGATTTTTCAGCAAATAATCTTCTTGAAGATATATTTATTGAAAAAAAAATAATTATAGAATGGCAAGAAAAAATAATTAATCATCAATCTCCCATTTTTAAATCTAACTGTAAAAACATGACTCAGCCTTCACTATTTGAATCTATTTCAGATGAGTTAAACGAAACTTTTAATCCTATTCAACTTACTCCTTTACCATTAAGTTTTTGGAGATGGCCAAAAACAATGCACAAAGGACCTGCGGTTTATTTTGTAATGGATAAAATTTTTAATTCTGAAGAAAATATTATTTTATATATTGGAGAAACAATTTCCGCAGATAAGAGGTGGAAAGGGGAGCATGATTGTAAAAATTACCTTTCAAATTATTCGGATAGTTTACAAAAAGCAAATATGATGCCCAAATTAAACATACGTTTCTGGCTTGATGTTCCAATTAAAACTAAGGAAAGAAGAAAAATAGAACAAAAACTTATTCAAACTTGGCTTCCTCCTTTCAATAAAGAGACAAGAGGAATATGGGCAACACCATTTACTTCTCAAGTCAGTTAGAAAAAATTGTTATCATTAGCACAAATAATAAAATTTAATGCACATTTCAGTAGTCGCCAAAGAAATTAAAGACTGGTCAGGATCAGTACTTATTGCTGGAATTTTAGAAGGAGCAATCGAAAGTCAAATAAATTCATTTAAGACAATAATAAATGATACTTATTTGAAACAAAGGTTAAATGACGCAAAGTTCGAAGGCCAAAAAAATCAGACATTTTCAATAGAGCTTGCAGAAGGAAACATAAAAAAAATCATATTTGTTGGATTAGGTAAAGCTGAAAACCTTCGAATTGATGATCTACGAAAAGCAGCTTCAACAGCAACTCGTAAAGTTTTGGGTTATGAAAAAAAATTAGGAATTTCTTTCCCTTGGGATGCATTTGATTCATCTTTAGCTGCATCGGCCGTTGGTGAAGCCGTTCGATTGTCTTCTATCAAAGATCTTAGATTTAAATCCGAACCAAAAGAATCGACTTCAATCGAGGAAGTTGATTTGATAGGGCTAGACGTGAAAGCGACCGAATCAGCAATTGCTGAAATAATGCCAATTTGCGAAGGAGTTAAATTTGCTAGAGAACTTGTTTCGGCTCCGCCCAATTTCCTAACTCCATATCAAATGGCCAAAGAGGCCGAGAAATTAGCAAAGGACTTTAATCTAGATTTAGAAATTCTTGACAAAAAAGATTGTGAAGATCAAGGGATGGGAGCTTATTTAGCAGTTGCCAAAGGATCAGATCTAGATCCTAAATTTATACATTTAAAATATTCTGCAAAAACTACTAAAAATAAAATCGTATTAATTGGTAAAGGCTTAACTTTTGACTCTGGTGGATACAACTTAAAAGTTGGCGCCTCTCAAATTGAAAAAATGAAATACGACATGGGAGGTAGTGCTTCTGTTCTTGGAGCAGCAAGAGCCATAGCAGAATTAAAACCAAATAACATCGAGGTTCACTTCATTGTCGCTTCTTGCGAAAACATGATTAATGGTTCTGCATTGCATCCTGGAGATATCATCAAAGCCTCCAATGGAAAAACTATTGAAGTAAACAATACCGATGCAGAGGGAAGATTAACCTTAGCTGATGCATTGGTTTACGCTTGCAAGCTTAAACCTGACGCTATCGTTGACCTTGCTACTCTCACTGGGGCATGCGTCATTGCACTAGGAGATGAAATAGCTGGGTTATGGACTGACGACGACAAGCTATCGAACCAATTAACTCAAGCCGCAAGCAAAGCTGGAGAAGGTATTTGGAGAATGCCTATGCAAGATTCATACAAAGCTGGAATCAACTCATCTATTGCTGATTTGCAAAACACAGGACCCAGGCCTGGGGGCTCAATTACTGCTGCCTTGTTCTTAAAAGAATTTGTAAACTCAAGTATTCCCTGGGCTCATATTGACATAGCAGGTACATGCTGGACGGAAAAAGATAGAGATATCAATCCAAAGGGGGCAACTGGCTATGGAGTACGAATGTTAGTTAATTGGATAAAAGAATTGAGTAGAAACTCAAATTAATACTTAACTATAAAAAATTTAAATTTACAATTTTATTTGTAATCACCCCAGACTTTTTTTAATCTATTGTCTCTACCACAACTGGTTCTGTAAAAATTATATTTAAGGGGATTTTTAACTGCAAAATCTTGATGATACTTTTCTGCTATCCAAAAGGCTTTTGAATCGATAATTTCAACCTTTAATTGCTCCAAAGGTACATTTAATGCATCAGAGATCGTTTTTTGAGTCTCTATGGCATCACTCATTTGTTCTGGGTTAGATGTAAAAATAATAGGCTTATATGAGTTACCTCTATCACAAAATTGTCCTTGATCATCAAAAGGATCTATATTAATCCAATAACGCTTAAGTAAATCTTTATAACTAATAACATCACTATTATAACTTACTTTGACAACCTCTTGATGGCCACTATGATTTTCATAAGTGGGATTAGTTAAATCACCTCCGGAATATCCACTTTCTGCCGACAAGACTCCATCAATCTTCTCTAGATCATGCTCTAGGCACCAAAAACAACCACCAGCAAAGATAGCTTCTTCTGATTGAGCAAATACTTTGGTTGGGAAAGCTATTAACAGTTGCACTAGCATACAAAATACTATTAATGTTCTGAAGATTTTATTCATAGGGATCATTGAACTAATAAGTCCAGAATATCTTCTGATACTCTATCTGTAACGCCAGGTTTTCCTAATTTATCTTTCAATCTTTTATAACCAATCATTATGTCTTCTTTTTTTGAATTATCTTCAAGTATTGTTAATGCTTCATTAAAAATTTTTTCTGCTTTAAAATCTTCTTGTACAAACTCTGGAACTAACATTTTATTTAAAAGAAGATTAACTGGAGAAATATATTTAACATTGAATCGCAATAAATATCTTGCGAAAAAAGCAGTTACTCTACTTACTTTATATCCAACTATTTGTGGAACTGAACTTAAAGCCAATTCCATATTTATCGTCCCAGACTTCGCTAAAGCCAGATGAGCAGCCGAAAATAAAAATGGCTTAATCTCATCAACTTCATTTGATAAAACAATCCTCCCAGATACACCATATTCTTTTAATGAATTATTTAATAATTCATTAAATTCTTTTAAACTTGATGGGATAATAACGGTGATAGAGGGATCATTTTCTTGAAGAAGCTTAGCCGCTTTTAAAAGTGTCGGTAAAATATATTTAAGTTCTTGTTTACGCGAAGCGGGAATGATAAGAAGAAGTTTTTTATCAGAACTTAGTCCTATTTTCTTTAATGATTCTTCTCTAGTAGGAATATTTCTATAAAAATCCAACATTGGGTGGCCTACGAATTTTACATTTCCTCCCTTATTTGAATAAAATTCAGCTTCTTCTTCGAAGATAGATAATATTCTATCTGTAAAAGTAATCAAGTCAGTTGTACCTGAATCACCTAACCTCCATGCCCATTCCTGAGGAGCAATGTAATAAATTATTGGCACATTAGGAAACTTTTTTTTTACTTTTAATCCCAGTCGAATATTTGGCCCCATATAGTCAATTAAAATAACTGCATCAAGGGAGGAAGATTTTAAGTAATGATCAATTTTTGATTGTGCATTTAAAGTTGGCAGAACGTAAGGAAGAGCTTCTAAAAAACCAATTGCACCTATTGAAGAGGTATTAGATATTAAATTAGCACCAGCTTCTCTCATCTTTTCACCACCTAAAGCAATTATCTCTAATTTAATTTTTCTTTTCTCTGCATTAGTCATCAAAGACTTTATCAGTAAACTTCCCTGCAAGTCTCCAGAAACTTCACCAGTACTGATTAATAACTTCATGATTTATTTGGTTGGCATTAAAGAAGGCATTGGACCTCTTCTACCTTTCCCAATTGAGAGTTCTATAAATCCACATAACCTTCTGGAAGATTCAAATAAATTCTCTTGTTTTGCTATTTTCAAACCATCAGAAATTACATAATTAGACTTAAATAATAAGTTCCAAATTCTTTTCAATTGTAAATATTCTTCTTTATTCTCTTTATCTATACTTTTCCTTTTTATTCCAACTTTATTTAGTCCCCTCATTCTTCCCGGGTGACCTTCTGCTAGGCAATAAGGAGGAACATCTCTATCAACTCTTGTCATGCCTCCCACCATAGCTAAATAACCAATATGCACAAATTGATGTATTCCCAAACAACCTCCAATCACAGCTCGATCTTCAACAACAACATGACCTGCGATCTGCACACTATTCGCTATTACTACATTGTTCCCAATTTCACAATTATGTCCTAAGTGAGAATAAGCCATTAACAAATTTTGATTCCCAACTATTGTTTTCTCTCCTTCAAAAGTCGCTCTATTTATAGTTACACATTCCCTAAAAGTATTATTATCTCCAATTACAACATAAGTAGAATCTCCATTATACTTCAAATCTTGGGGTTCTAACCCAATACAGGCTCCTGGGAAAATCTTATTATTTGATCCTATTTTTACTTTCCCCTCGATAATTACATTTGGTCCTATCCAAGTATTGGGACCAACAATCACATCTGGACCAATTACAGCTCCCGGACCTACACAAACACCTTTGGCTAGGTCAGCCTTTGGAGAGACATCAGCAAAATTATGTATATTAACTTTTTCATCTCCTATTAAACTTTCAGAAGAATCAAGTTCACTCATCAGATCAATCCAAAAGAGAAAACATCAAATCTCCAGAACAAACAAATTTATTATCAACTTTGGCCTCGCCCCTAACTTTTCCAAATCTCTTCCTTTTGATGCTTATCAATTCACAAGAGATTAACAATTGATCCCCAGGGACCACTGGACGCTTAAACCGAACCGAATCAATTCCAGCGAAAACAAACAGCCCTTTTGGAAGATCAGGCATTTGAGAAACTATCAAGCCACCTACCTGAGCCATTGCTTCTACTATTAAAACCCCTGGCATTAATGGCCTTTCAGGGAAATGGCCTTGGAATTGAGGCTCATTTAGAGTGACATTCTTTATTGCCACCGCTTTTTTCCCTGGGTCATGTTCAATCACTCTGTCAACAAGCGCAAAAGGATACCTATGAGGTAAAAGCCCCATTATTTGCTCGCTATTTAAAACAAGAGGTTGAGAAGAAGAGATGTCAGTCAAAATCAGATTTAATTAAGTTAATACCTTTTGAAGAGAAGCTGCAAATTCAGCATGAAGAGAGTGAGACCCTTTATAAACAAAAATCACCGCTCTCGGCAATCCAACAAAAGCTAAATCTCCAATGAAGTCAAGCAATTTATGACGCACTGGTTCATTTGGAAACCTTAAGGGTGGATTAACCCAAGAATCACCATTACAAACCAAGGCATTTTCAAGAGATCCTCCTTTAATTAGGCCAGCTTTCTTTAATTCTTCTAACTGATCAAGAAAGCCAAAAGTTCGAGCAGGTGCAATTTCTTTAACAAAATTATTTGGAGACATCTCAACAGAGAAAATTTGCTGACCAATTGCCTTGTACGGGAAATCAATCAAACCTATCAATTTCAAATTTTTTGATGGTTTAGCAAAAATTACACTCTCTCCTTGGCTGACAAATATTGGAGATTTTATTTCTGGCCTTGGTCTAGGAGCTGAAGCCGAGCTGGTCATTCCCACCTTTTCAATTTCCTCGATCCAACCAATCGCAGAGCCATCAAGTAAAGGGATCTCACTACCAACTATTTCTATATGTACATGAGTCAAGCCTGCACCAATTAATGAAGCCAATAAGTGTTCAACAGTTGATACTTTTTTTCCATTTAGGTCAAGGGTTGTGCATAAAGGGGTATTTCGCACTTGCGAAATATCAATAGGAATCACGTTATTAGGTTCATCCGAAAAAGAGATGTAAAACCCGGTTAATTCTGTTGGCTTGATAATGACTTTACATTTAAGACCTGTATGCAATCCGACGCCATCTTTTATAATTTCTTTTTGAAGCGTCCAACCTTGTTCATAATCATTGGGAAATGAGAACACTAGAATTTCCAGCCTACACCGATGTTATATCGCCAATTACCACTAAAATCTTGACTCGCTGCCTCTATCCGAATTGGGCCAACAGGTGTATTTATAACTGCTCCAGGTCCAACTGAAAAACCAGTTCCTGGTTTTTCAAGAATTTTTCCAGGCTTCCCAGGGACATTCGATTGAGAATCAAAATCAGATCCTGCGTCAACAAATAGAACTCCAGAGACTAAGCGCCAAATGGGAAATCTATATTCTGCTGTTGCCTCTCCATAATTTCTCGCAACACCTAGATCACAAGAGCTCCAACCTCGAACAGAGTTAGCTCCACCCAAGCAAAATGCTTCATAAGGAGGTAGCTCACCAATAATTGTTCCAATCTTTGCCTGAAAACCTAACGATTGAGAGCAATTTAATTTTTCACCAGACTTAGGACGACAACCCTTATGGAACTTCAGCCAATTAACAGGGAAAAAACGAGAATAACTTACCCTAGATCTATTAAAAGTGGGAGAATTCTCCCCTAAACTAATAAATTGTTCTGAACCAAGAGTGAAATAATCTCCAGAGGTAGGATTTCTTGAATTATTTAAATTATTATAAGTAACGGCACTTTTAAAACTAATAAGTGTATTTTCTGAAGAACAATTAAATGCTACACAAATAACTTCGACCTTTGGGACGCTACCTTCTTTAAAATTTGTAGATGCCACTCCATAAGGTCTTTTATCACCTGCGTAATCTATTGGTTTGACTTTCTGGAAATTTGCACCAATAAGTACACTCCAAGGAACCTTTTTTAGAGGCTGACCACCATTTAATGGCCTTGCGAAAGAGAAGCCACCTCCGGTTCGCTCCAAGACAATAGAGTCACCCTCATAATCAAACCAGCTAAACTGAGGTGCCGAAGACTTAGCCAAAGAAAGCTTCGTAAATGGTCCAGTTTCTATTAGAACATTATTATTATTTATATCTAATTTTTGGGATTGATTAATATCATAACTTATCGACGAATTAGATGCCTCATATCTATCTATAACTCCTCTTATACTTCCCCCATCTTGACTTCTAAGTTCTTGAGGAACTTCTCTACTTAAATATAATGAAGTTCTAAAAGATGTTCTGTGTTTATCATTTTTAATCCAGGGGTCATATAAGGAAATATTCAAAAGTGCTCCATATTCACCATAGGTCAAATTCATATTCGATGACCATGATCTTCCAATCAAATTGGACTCTTGCAAACCAATCTGACCAAAGACTCCTTGCCCTCCGCTATAACCAAGACCTCCCGTCAAAGATCCCGTTCTTTGTTCTGTTATACCTAATGAAATTATAATATTTCCAGGTTTAGAGTTAACTGGTTTAAGCGTGACTTTTACATCATTAAAAAGTGATGTTGCATATAGTCTTTTTATATCTGATTCTAATTTATTTCTATTAAAAACATCTCCAACTTTAGTTAATAATTCTCTTTCAATTACCCATTTTTTCGTTTTCCCTTTTATCTTTCTCCCTTTTTCATCTTCCATATTGCCATCTTCATCTATAAAGCTAATCTCAATACCTGAAATATATCCTTCTTGGATATTAAGTTCTACTAGTCCAGCTTTGGTTACACGACTTGGTCCAGATATCCTTGCCAATGAGTATCCATTTGCATTATACCAATCTTTAATTTCTTTAATTCTTATCTGAAGGGTATTTAAATTTAAAGTTTTTCCGAGATCATTATCAAAAATCTCATTTAATTTCTTATTTGAAAGTTTTCTTTCCAAAGGAAGAATATTTATCTCATTGAATATTGGATTAGGCTCAACTTTAATCAAAAGTTGAACTCCTGAAGAACTCTTTAAAGATTCAATTTTTGCACCTGAGAACCAACCTGATGAATAAATTCT
Organism: Prochlorococcus sp. MIT2308; assembly: GCF_059772345.1. NCBI lineage: Bacteria > Bacillati > Cyanobacteriota > Cyanophyceae > Synechococcales > Prochlorococcaceae > Prochlorococcus > Prochlorococcus sp. MIT2308. Next base: position 958,890 of record NZ_CM186283.1, read on the forward strand.
ATCTAAATCCTTCTTTACTTCTTCTTTTATAACCTTACTACCAGGCCTAATTAACATTGCATCATAAGCAATAACTTCCAGATTCTCTTTGTCAGGATGATCTTCAAGTCCCTCAATAATTATTTCAGAAATTAAAACTCTTTTTTCTTCAGATGTGGTATTTTCATCTTTTTGATTCGTTTCATCAGCTATTAAAAAATCATTAAGCTTTAAATTAAATTTGTTATTATTGATTTGACCAATATATTGAACACTATCAGTAAAAACTTTTTCAACAAATAATTGATCTTCACCTAAGATTATTTTAGAAGCTTTAGTTTCACCTAAAAGGCTAATAAAAGGTAATACTAAAGCAATAGCATATAAGCTTTTGTTTTTTAATTTCTTCTTAGATAGGGTGTGTCTTTTGAACATAGATTTCAAAATAATTCAGTAAAATAAAGTGATTCTTAGCCAATAATGATTTGATTAAAAAGCATTAGAAGACTCTTTTTTCTATCCGTTTCAAAATCTCCTCATATGCATCAATAACACCTCCAAGATCTTGTCGAAAGCGGTCTTTGTCAAGGATACGTTCCTCAGGGTCAGAATTTTTTTTATCCCAAAACCTACAATTATCTGGACTTATTTCATCTGCTAACACAAGCTCTCCTAATGAGTTAAGGCCAAATTCTAATTTAAAGTCAACCAATAGTAAATCAAGTGAATCAAAATATTCTTTTAAAATTTTATTAACACCTCTAGTAATTTTCTCTACCTCTTCCATCTGAGAAGAAGATATTATATTAAGCAACTTCAATCTTCTTTCTGTAAGTATAGGATCTCCTAATTCATCATCTTTATAATATAAATCTAGTAGAGGAGGATTTAATTTTGCTCCTTGATGTATTGGTGTTTCTCTACATAATGAACCTGTTGCGATATTACGAATAACAACCTCCAAAGGAATTACATTAATTTTATCCGCAATCATAAAGGTTTCCGAATGGAGTCCTAAAAAATGGGTTGGAATTCCATTAGATTCAAGCAATTTAAAAAGAGCAGCAGAGATTTTGCAATTCAATCGACCTTTGCCTTCGATCTGTGATCGTTTTTTTGCGTTAAAAGCAGTAGCATCATTCTTGAACTCTATTAAAACCCTATCTGGATTTTCAGTCGCAAAAATTCGTTTTGCCTTTCCTTCATAAATTAGTGACCTTTCGATATGATTCATTAATACCTCTGTTATCTAATTAGTATAAATAGACAATGCTAAAAAAATCACCTCAATCAAAACAATTTTTTTTAAAAACTAACTTTCAATCAACTTAATAACTTTTCTTCAAAATATATTAACTAATAATCAAAAGGTAATTAAAGCTCCACTAAAACTATTTTTCACTGCAGCAAGAGAACAACTATGACAAAGAATCTAAAGCCAGAAGAATCAGCTGAATTAAGAAGGGTATTAATAGTTGGGAACGGAGGAAGAGAAAATTCTATTGCTTGGGCTCTGTCAAAAAATCAATCCATAGAAAAAATATATGTTTGCCCTGGGAATGGTGGTACAACTAATTTCGAAAAATGTATCTGTCTAAGACCAAAATCCAAAGATGAAAAAGCAATTATAAATGAGTGCAAAAGACTTCAAATTGATTTGGTCATAATCGGTCCTGAAGTCCCTTTAGCTGAAGGCTTGGCAGACAAACTGCGTGAAGCAGATTTAATAGTTTTTGGTCCTGGAAAAGAAGGGGCTCAACTAGAGGCAAGCAAAGACTGGGCTAAGGGTCTGATGATAGAGAACAATATCCCTACAGCAAAGTACTGGACTACAGGCTCTAAAGATGAAGCCTTGAAAATTCTTCAAAGATTCAATAAACCACTTGTTGTCAAAGCAGACGGTCTTGCTGCAGGTAAAGGCGTAACCGTTTGTCAAACAATTGAGCAATCTAGGGAAGCAATTAATGAAGTATTTTCTGGAAAGTTTGGCTCTGCAGGAAATAAAATTATTCTCGAAGAAACAATTGAAGGGCCAGAAGTTTCTATTTTTGCTCTTTGTGATGGAGACAACTTAGTTATTCTTCCTCCAGCCCAAGATCACAAAAGATTACTCGAGGGAGATAATGGGCCAAACACTGGTGGAATGGGAGCTTACGCTCCTGCACTTCTACTCAATCAACAAGAACTTGATGACTTGACGGAGCTTGTTCTTATCCCTACTTTAAAAGGTCTGAAAAAAAAGAAAATCAAATACATCGGAGTTATTTATGCAGGATTAATGCTCACAAAATCTGGGCCAAAAGTTATTGAATTTAACTGTCGTTTTGGCGACCCAGAATGTCAAGCCTTAATGCCATTAATGGGAAATGAATTTTCATCAGTAATTTTTGCTTGTGCCAAAGGAGAGTTAAGAAACGCTCCAAAACTTACATTCAACGCAAAACGAAGTGCCTGTGTTGTTGCCGCATCTAATGGATATCCAGAAAACCCTCGAAAAGGTGACGAGATTAGTATTGATATTGGTTCAAATTCTTCTCTACAAGTTTTTCACGCAGGAACCGAGGTGGACAAATCTGACAATATAATTACATCAGGAGGTAGAGTTCTTTCAGTAGTTGCACAGGGAGAAACCTTTGACGAGGCTTTCGACTTAGTTTACTCTAGCCTGAAAAAAATCAAGTTTGATGATATGCACTACCGCAAAGATATAGGTTATCAAGTTAGGAATATTTAATTTAATTGAGTTTAATGAATAATTCAAATTTAAAACAAAATAATTCCTTTTCTTCGTCAAAAGACGATAGCTTTCGAAATGAATTAAGCACATTAGAAAAAATATATTTATGGTGGTCAAGATTTAATCTAAGATCAAAACTACTAGCATTTGGAACACTAGTAGTTAGTTTTATAATGACACTTATTACGTTCTTTGCTCTGAGTAGTATACAAAAAGATGCAGGCATGAACGATACAAGATATGCCAGAGATTTAGGCTTATTATTATCTGGAAACGTCACAGAATTAGTAGCAAAAAATCAAACAAGAGAGCTTTTCAACGTAGCAGAGAAGTTTTGGCGTTCAAGCAGAAATTTAAGGTACATTTTCTTCACTGACCCTGATGGCTTAGTGAAACTGGGTATTCCGGTCAGCGCAACGAACACGGAATCCGAAGAGGAGGGTGCCTTACAACTCACTAGAAAACTTAAACTCCCAAGTGAATTAAAAAAACAACCTCAATTCCCACTAGTCAGACAACATTCAACTCCTCAAGGTCAAGTAACTGATGTTTTTGTCCCAATGCTTTGGAAAGGTGAATACCTTGGCACATTAGCTCTTGGAGTAACACCAAATAAAAAAGCTCTTGCCACAGCAGCATTAACAAGAGAGATTACCGTTGCTGTGTTTATTTCTATTTGGGTTTTAGTAATAATTGGCGCAGTATTTAATGCTCTAACAATCACTCGTCCCATCAAAGAATTAGTTATTGGAGTTAGAGAAATTGCTAAAGGTAATTTTAAATCAAGAGTAGATCTACCTATGAGTGGAGAACTTGGAGAACTCTTAAATGGGTTTAATGCAATGGCGTCAAGATTAGAAGACTATGATGCGGCAAATATTGAAGAATTAAAAGCTGCTCAAGTTAAGCAGCAGTCTTTAATAGCCACCATGGCAGATGGAGCACTTCTGATTGATGAACAAGGAAATATTGTTTTAGTAAATCCAACTGCTAGAAGACTATTTCGATGGGAGGGTAGAAATCTTGAAGGTCAAAAATTATTAAATCAACTTCCTGATACCCTCGCGAAAGAGCTCGAAACTCCAATAACTTCTCTTTTAAATAATTTTGGAGACAGCGACGATTTGCGCTGCAATCTTGACGAACCCCCAAGAACACTTCGTATAGTTTTAAAGTCCGTTAGAGACACAACAGGAGAAAATATCAAAGGTATCGCTGTTACCGTTCAAGATCTCACTAGGGAAGTTCAATTAAACGCAGCACAAAAAAGATTCATCAGTAACGTTTCGCACGAATTAAGAACGCCATTATTTAATATAAAAAGCTATGTAGAGACCCTATATGACTTAGGTGAACAACTTACAAAAGATGAGCAAAAAGAGTTTCTGGGTGTTGCAAATTCAGAAACAGATAGACTTACTCGCTTGGTCAATGATGTTCTTGACCTATCCAAACTGGAATCTGGAAGAACAATCCAATTAGAATCACTAAGTATAAAAGAAGCTATGGAACAAACCCTCAGGAACTATAAACTTAATGCTGAAGATAAAAATGTTAAACTGTTATTGAATGTTGAAAATAATTTAGCGTTTGTTTTAGGGAATTGGGATATGATTCTCCAAGTTTTAGACAACCTTGTTGGCAATGCTCTCAAATTTAGCAAAGAAGGAGGAACAATAAATTTAAAGGCATACACATGGCCCGACATATGCGTTGCTTCTCCAGTTGATCAAGATAACGAGGCTCCACATTGTGAGATATTATCTCCAATGCCCAAAATAAGAGTTGAAGTGTCTGATACAGGATGTGGTATTTCTGAAATAGATCAACAAAGAATATTTGAACGTTTTTACAGAGTTGAGGATTCAGTTCATACGGAAATAGGGACTGGATTAGGGCTTTCAATTGTCAAAGGTATCGTCGACAAACATGGGAGTGAAATAAGAATGGCTAGTGAACCAAATACAGGAACGACTTTCTGGTTTGAGCTCCCTCTTGAAGATTCGGACTCTGATCAGTTATTACTTAAATCTGCAAGAAAAAATTGGGAAATTGAAAATGACAAGTCTTTAATAAAATAGAAATCACTCTTCTTTCATTTCAATGGTTTTAAAAACACCAGGGATTTGCTCTTCAGGATTAATTCGATGAGGGGCTCCACTAAAAATTTGTTCAAAATTAGAGAATGAGTCTTTAATCTCTGGGCCTTCATTAGTAATGATATATTCACGTATTCTTTTGTCATGCCATGATCCACGCATCTTAAAAACATTTATTGCTCTTGCCATTTCCCCTCTTATTTCTACATACTGTAAAAGCAAAATAGTATCAGTTATCGTCGAAATATGGGAATCAGTAATCGAGTGGCTTCCCATAAATTCTTCTGCAGTATTAGTAAAGAATCCTGCTATTTCTTCTTGTTTTGCATAACCAGTTACTCCAATAACGAACTGTCTAAATGCATTTAAGCTTACACCTCTTGCCAATGCAGATAGTGAATCGATTGCCATCCTGGAAGGTTTATAATCAGAGATCTCGGATTTGATAATTTGCAGATGATCTTCCAACCCAGTTGATTCTGGATAAGCACAAATAATCTTCAATAATCCATCAGCTTCCATTTTTTCAAAATCAATCCCCCAACTAGTTGCATTCCTTAGAAGTTGAGCTCTTGATTCTTCATATGCAAATAGGATTGTTCGTTCTTTATGTTTATAGGCATCTTCAACAAACTTAGAAACCAACATAGTTTTCCCAGTACCAGTCGCACCAGTTGCAAGAATAATTGAATCTTGAAAATATCCTCCTCCACACATTTCATCCAAATCAGGGACACCAGAACTTATGCGAATATTTGATGACCTTTGAGTCAATCTCATTGCACCTAAAGGAAATGCAACTATTCCTTGGGGACCCATTGTGAAAGGGAATTCACCCTTCATATGAGTAGTTCCTCTTAATTTCAAAATTTCTACAGTTCTTCTCCTCTTCTCTGCTTCTAAAACATTTCTTAAAATCACAACATTGTCAGAAACAAATTCTTCAACTCCATATCTAGCAATTGGACCATATTCATCTATTCTTTCAGTGGTCATAACAGTAGTCACTCCTATTTCTTTTAGTCTTGCAATTAGTCGAAAAATCTCTCTTCTAACAACATAAATTGCGTCATATTGTTGAAAAACTGCTGTCATTGAATCTATAGCCACTCTTTTAGCTTTGAACTTTCTAATGGCATAACTAATCCTTTCAATTAACCCAGATAAATCAAAACTTCCAGCCACATCTTGTCCTTCTGGGTCTGGAGATGCATCTAAAATAAAAAGTTTATTTTGGTCAATTAATTCTTGTAGATCCCAACCAAAACTTGCGGCATTTCGAACAATGTCCAGAGGTGATTCTTCAAAAGTAACAAAAATCCCAGGTTCATCAAAATTACATATTCCATGATGAAGATATTGCAGAGAAAAAACTGTTTTACCAGTCCCTGATGTTCCGCTAACTAAAGTGCTGCGTGCATTAGGCAACCCACCATGACAAATATCATCAAAGCCCTCGATGCCAGTGGGGAGTTTTTGAACATGCATGTTTGATCGAATTTTTTATTGAAGAACGCTTAAAGCTGTTATGAGTAAAACATAATCAACAAACACTAAGAATTGCTTAGTTATCGGTTGGGCTTAAGAATTCATTTACTTCTTGTTTAATTAACTAAATTATTTATCAGAAGAGTAAAACATTTCCTGATCTGAAAGTTCATCATACAAAAGGTCCAATCCAATTAGCACCTTTTCTCTATCTGAAAGGTCGCCAATGATTCTTCGGACAGGTGGGGGTAAAATCTTAGATAAAGTTGGCGTTGCAAGGATTTTATCTTCCTCGGCTAATTGAGGACTTTTTAAAACATCAATAACTTTAAGAGCATAGACACCTTTAAATTCACTTTCTAAGATTTCTCTCAAAGTGTTCAAAGCCCTCATAGAGTTGGGAGTATTCCCAGCCACATAGAGCTTAAGGATATACGTCTTTCTTGCACTCATTTAAAAACCTCTTAAAAATAATTAGAACATTTGCCCTACTTAGATCTTGACTAGGTAACCAACAAAAAGCCACAATGTTAGTTTGTTTTTCGATTACGATTAAGGCTTAATCGATTAAAAGAAGGAATCCCTTTTATTTTATTTCGAGCCTTAGCGTGTCACCAAATAATCATGGCTGATAAAAAATCAACTCCCACAAAGAACACTCCACAAGATAAAACTTACGCGATAGTTGAAGCCTCAGGAAAACAATTTTGGCTTCAACCCAACCGTTATTATGATTTAGACAGATGCCATGCAGAAGTTAATGATGTTTTGACTCTTGAGAAAGTGCTTCTGCTTAACGATGGCAAAGATTTAAAGCTTGGGAAACCTTATGTAAAAGATGCGAAAGTAGAAATTAAAGTCCTAGAGCATAGAAGAGGTCCAAAAATAATAGTTTATAAAATGAGACCAAAGAAAAAAACAAGAAGAAAAAATGGACATCGTCAAGAACTAACAAGGGTTTTAGTTCAATCAATATCAGTAGGATCAAAAACCAAAAAATCTAAAGAGACAAAAGACACCAAAACTACTACTGCTAAAGTAGAATCTTAGAAATTAAAACTAAAAGATTACATAAATCATGGCTCATAAGAAAGGTACTGGATCAACAAGGAATGGGAGAGACTCAAACTCCAAAAGACTTGGGGTAAAAGCTTATGGTGGTGAAAAAGTAACTGCGGGGTCTATTCTCATACGCCAAAGAGGTACATCCATACTTCCAGGGGTTAATGTAGGCAGAGGAAAAGATGATACTCTTTTCGCTTTAGCTGATGGTTCAGTTCATTTTGAAAGTATCCGAAGAGGGTTAAGGAATAGAAAAAGAATCAATATCCATGGCTAAAGATGTTTTTTTATTTTTTTAAAGGTTTATAAGCTCGAGTAGTGATTAAAAAAGGATGGAACACTTCTAAGAAATTTAATTGTAAGGTAGAAAAGAAATTCTCAATAAGAATAGGATCATCAAAATGGAATGGATATTCTCCATTTTTACCTTTATAAAAATACCAATTAAGTAAAGCTATCCCTTTAGGAGAAAGTTTTTCCAAAAATATTCTCAATTGTTTTGCTGGATCTGGCAGATGTTCTAAGACATCCAAGCAAATAAGAGAATCAAAAATCACATCAGAGGTGCTTTCTAAATCTCTAAAAACTGAAATCTTATTTTCAATACCCAATTCCTTAGATCTATGTTCTACAAAACTACGGTTTTGAGGATTAAGATCCACAAACCAAACATGTTCAACATTTGGCAAAAATGAAGCAGCCAGAGCATGCGTACCAATACCACCGCCAAAATCTAAAACTTTTCCAGAGGCAAATTTTTGTTGTAAACGAAGAGTATCAGCTATGTAATTAGAACTATTTAAATGCCAAGACGCAAGGTCTATTAAATGAGCATCGCCAACTTCTGCTTCATAAAAATCACCTGCATTTTTCTCAGTAAAAGCTCCTGGATGCAGAGCCGCCAAATCATCAACACCGTTAATTAACCTTTGATCTAATTTCTCATTATTTATGTGAAGAAAATCAATAAGGTGTTTTTTTAAATTAAAGCCATCTTTAAGGAAGCAGGAAATACTGAGATCTAAATTGGTCATATTATTTGGCTCACTGAACACACTGAGTTATAACTTTAAATGTTCAGGGTTACTTGAACAATCTTTTTACGTGAGCCTCAACCTACAATATTAATTTTGGAAAAGCCTTTTGGATTTGTTGTCATTGATAAGCCTGCTGGGCTTACTTCTCATGATTGCGTGAATAGACTTCGAAAAGTATTTGATATTAAAAAAATTGGACATAGTGGAACCCTTGATCCCTCAGTTACTGGTGTACTACCAATAGCAATAGGTGCTGCGACAAGATTAATCCCTTATTTACAAGGCTCTAAAGCCTATACAGGAATCATTCAGTTGGGGGTTACTACGAATACTGATGATATGCAAGGAGAAATCATAGAATCAAAAATATTGCCATTAATTAGCAAAAATGATATGGATTGTATACTAGAGAATTTCAGAGGCGAGATATTACAAAAGCCCCCTATTTTCTCTAGTGTTCATGTAAAAGGAGAGAGAGCTTATAAGAAAGCAAGAAAAGGAGAAAAATTTGATTTAAAACCTAAAAAAATAACCATAAACAAATTAAATTTAATAAGCTGGTCACCAAGTAATGGTGAGTTATTAGTTGACGTCGACTGCTCAGCAGGGACATACATTAGATCCTTGGCTAGAGATATTGGAGATAAAATTGGATGCGGTGGTCATTTGAAAAAGTTGAGACGCACAAAAGCCTATAATTTTACCGAGAATCACTCAGTACTACTTCCTGAGAAATCAGAATTTTATCCAGAAAAAAATAAACCTAAAATTCTTAACCCTAATATCTTTTTTGAACATCTTTCTTCTTTTAAATTAATTTCTGAAGAAGAGATTCTTAGTTGGCGCTCAGGAAGAAAGATAAGTTTTCAAAATAATATAAAACGTTTAAAGTTATCTAAAATCAAAGAAATTGAAAATAGTAATATTAATAATATTTTAGTATTGGATATTAAAAATCAAATCCTTGGGATAGCAGTTTTAGATGAAAGTTATGCAATTAACCCTAAGGTTGTTTTTAATGCAATTGGTTAAAATCATAAAATATAAAACTTATAATATTAATCTATAAATAATAAAATTAACTAATAGGTTTTTATTTGTACTCCCGTGTAATAATGTTTTAGGATTTCACGAAAACTTGATCCTCTTTCAGCCATAGCTTTAGCACCCCATTGGCTCATTCCTACCCCATGCCCAGCGCCATAACCTCTCACTAACAAGAAATAATCTTTTGGAATCTCCGGTAAAGGTTGAGGTGCCATATCATTGAAAACTTTATTATAAATATTCAATTTATTATCTAAATTGCTTTGTTTATATTTTAAATTAACATCAAATTTAGTACTAAGCAATTGTAATTTTTTTCTTAAGTTCTTCCCAGAGATATTTTTGTTGCCATTTAATCCATAAAGTTTAATTTTCAAGACTCTATCGGTATTGCTTTTGTTAATAATTTGTATACTGTTTACTCCACCCAAGTCAGGAAAAATCTTGTCTAACTCTCCTGAAGTAAATTCATTACTCCATCTATACTTCTCACCGTTTTGATCATAGTCAATAACACTTTTTAAATAAGGTAATTGATACTTCCAAACTGTGCCACTATTTTCAGTCCTCCCACCAGAACTACTATGAAAAACCGCCTCTATAAGTTTATTTTTATAAAACAAAGCAAGTGATCTTGTACTTTTGACTGCTCTATTTATTTTTGCTGTTTCAGCTTCAAGTCCTAAATAAACTTGACTTTCTTGAGTTGAATGAATATCAAAGGATTGATTCTCGTCTAAAAGTTTTAAAGCATAAGTCCTAGCTGCTATTGCTTGAGCTTGAAGTGCTGCAAGTGGAAATTCTTTAGGCATTTCACTACCGACAACACTTTTTAAATATTTCTCTAAGTTTAAAGAATTTATTATTTGCAAATTCTGATCATTCAAAGAAATTCTTAAGTCTCCCGCATACCTTCTATTTTTATACCAAATCCCTCTATCATCATTATTTTTGATTATTAAATTAAAGTTCTTAGGTAATTCAAACCAAGAATTTTTATTGTTGTTAATAGAATAGTTAACATTGCCATTATCGTAAATTATATTTATAGATTTAATAGATCTTTGTTTAGAAGAAATCCCTTTAAGAAATAAAGATTTGGCACCATCTGCTCTAAATCTTACCTTTTTTTCTTGACCAATTAAGACTCTTATTACTGGATCTTTAGCAGCAATTGACTTTAATGGGGAGATGAAAAATATAGCTAAGAAAACCATGGCCCATCCCTTACTACTTTTAGGTGACGTGCTCACAATAAAAATTGAATTTAGGTCCTAATTCTGCCTATAAGATAGAAGATCTACCAGTGGTCAAAGCTTTGAATGGCACCATGTACTAAAGAGGAGAAACTTGCAAGTCACTTTTCTAGGAACAAGCTCAGGAGTTCCAACTCTAACTAGAAACGTATCAGCGATGGTACTAAAGCCTCCACAAAGATCAGATTTGTGGTTGTTTGATTGTGGTGAAGGTACTCAACATCAATTCATGAGAAGCAACCTTAAATTATCTCAAATAAAAAAAATATTCATAACTCATATGCATGGTGATCATGTGTATGGCCTACCAGGACTTTTATCAAGTATTGGGTTGGCTGGAAGCAGCACTGGAATTGAGCTTTATGGACCAGCACCTCTTAAAAATTTTATTGATGCTTGCTTGTATAATAGTTCCAGCAGATTGGCTTACTCATTAAAATTCCATAGGGTAGAAAATTCTGCTTTTAAAAAAGAAATTTTATTTGAAGATTCCAATTTAGAAGTAAAAGTTGCTCCTCTTAAGCATCGAATCCCCTCTTTTGCTTACAGGGTGAACCAGAAAGCCAGACCAGGTAGATTCAATATAGATAAAGCAACATCAAAAAAGATACCTCCTGGCCCCGTATACGCCGCCCTTCAGCGTGGTGAAGAAGTGAGATTGGAGGATGGTCGCATTTTTTATGGAAAAGAATTCTGCGGTCCCGCTAGACCTGGGGTAAGCATCGTTTATTGCACAGATACTGTTTACACAGAATCAGCAATTGAAATTTCTAGAGAAGCCGACCTCCTGATCCATGAATCAACTTATTCTCATAAAGAAACTGACATGGCTTATGAACGTGGACATTCAACTGCCACCATGGCAGCTCAAATTGCTGCAAAAGCGAACGTAAATCAATTGATTTTGACTCATTTGAGCCCGAGATATACCCCTGGGAATGAAACAAGTCCTAATGATTTGCTTAATGAAGCAAAAGCAATTTTTCCAAATACTCAGTTGGCGAAAGACTTTTTGCAAATTGATATAAAGAAACGCTGCAACAGTTCTTGATCCCTTGCCTATGAAATGCCTCTACATGAAACAATAGTCGAGTTTGGTGCTTCTTTAATCGCTGGCGTTATTAATGGATTCTCTTATTTCTTCCCTTAAACGGTCCCTTTCAAGACTATTTGTCTTGATACCTGTGCTTGTAAGTCTCATTATTAGTCCTCTTTCTGTAAGTGCCCTGTATCCCAGCGATCCTTCTTCAGTGGATAGCTTAGATCCAAGCTTGGCTGGTAAGGACTTACAAAACACAGAGTATGTAAAATACGACTTATCAGGAAAAGATCTTGGTGGGGCGAATTTCACTGGGGCTTATTTCAGTGTCTCAACTTTGAAGAACTCTGATCTAACAGGCGCAAACATGACCAATGTTATTGCTTATGCTACAAGGTTTGATAATGCGAACCTTACAAACGTAAAGCTTACTGGTGCCGAGTTGCTTAAGAGTGTTTTTGATGGTGCAACCATTGATGGTGCTGACTTTACTGATGCTGTATTAGATAGAAGTCAACAGAAAAAACTTTGTGAAGTAGCTACTGGTAGCACAGCCGAAAGTCTTGGTTGTAGCACTACTGCTGCTGGATATGTTCCTGCTACCAAAGGTAAAGGTTTCAACCCAGGTACTTAAATTTATTCAAAATTTAACAACCAATAAAAAAGGGGCCAGTGGCCCCTTTTTTTATTGGTTAAAAACTAACTTTTTCACTTTGTTATTAGAAAGAAAGCCGCTGCAGCTCCGCCAACTGCAAACATTGGCAGGCCCACAAGCAAATGTGAGGTACCAAAGCCAAAGCCTTTTTGGCGCAATATAAAATAGCCAACCCCAGCAGCTCCAGCAGCCAATGGAATAGCAGCGGTAGCAGCAGAAGCAACAGCGTGATAGTCGAAGTTCATCCCTGTGTTGAAATTTAATTACCTACAATTATCCTTCAAATTTGAAAAATGGTATGAACTTATGCGCGAAATGCTTCATATCTTCATCACTTTAAATCGAAAAAGAGTTTTCAATTTTTCTAAATTCATGATCTTGAGGTGCAATATTTGAGACATCTCTGGAGCGAGGATGTTTGCTATACCACCATTCCTGAATATTGGTATCTAAACGACAAGAAAACAAAGTCAAGATTGTTTTTGTTGGTTTAACGCCTGGTTGGATAATTTCAACAGAATATGATGGGCATTTTTGTGCAGCGATATCAGCGACAAATCTTTTTCCAATTCTTCTCCAACTAGGCTCCTTACTTCGCCATGAGAGTCTGCAACACGGCCAAGGTAATTCCTCACGGTCATAGAGTCGACAGCATGGGCCTAAAACCCTAAAACTAAATTGACCTCCAATGCTTGAATGAATAGAACCATGGTCTAAAAGACCTTGAGCTTTATCTGTTGGCAAAACTTCTGAAATCAATTAATCCCTAAATAATTTTATTTGCGCTCATGAGCACATAAACAAGAGATTGGCGAGAAAAAAGATAAATGGCAAGTTATCGATAAAAATCTGGTGAAAAAATTAATATCAGTACATTTCGTCTTCAGCATGGGTTCTAATTGTGCAATCTGAAGTGGGATAAGCAACGCAAATCAAAATATAACCTTTTTTTATTTGATCATCGTCTAAAAAACTTTGATCCTCTTGATCAACTTCTCCTTTTTCTAATTTAGCGACACAAGTTGAACATGCTCCGGATCGACAGGAATAAGGAAGCTGAATCTTTTGTTCACAGGCAGCATCAAGAATATATTTGTCATCAGGGATATCGATGATTTCTCTGAGACCACTTAACTTATTAATAAAAGTGATCTTAAAAGACGTCATGAAAGTTGTTAATTTGGCAATTTTGAATTTATTTAATTTAAGGTAAGTTTTGACTCAATACCAGTAAGGCCCATCGTTCCTTTGTCTTAATTTCAAGAACTTGCCAACCAAGTGAAAAAAAGAATTCTTGAAGTTCTTTAATTTGTTCAACTAATAAACCAGAAAGAATGAGTTTACCTTTATTACTAATAATTTTTTCGAAACTCGGACCGATAGATCTTATTACAGGTGCAAGGATATTGCAGAGAATTAAATCAATTTTTTTTTCGGGCATATTCGTCTGGACTTCACCAATAGAACCAAGGTAAACATTTAAGAGGTCTTCAGGGACATGGTTTAAATCAGAATTAATTTTAGTGGCGGATATTGCCAGAGAATCGGTGTCAACAGAGAAGGTGGTCTCAGCACCTAATTTCAATGCAGCTAAAGATAATATTCCACTACCACAGCCCAAATCAGCGATGGTTTGACCTACTGGAGGGTCGTTGTCCAAGAATTCAATACATAAACGCGTAGAGGGATGACTACCAGTTCCAAAAGCACTACCTGGGTCTAAACGAATAATTTTTCGTTCCAGAAATTGCTCAGGGACATCTAACCATGCAGGCAAAATTAAGATTGATTGTCCTACGGGATCAGGTTTCCAGTTTTTTTTCCAACTTAAGCTCCAATCTTCATCTTTCACTTTTATCCATTTGCATGCAGGCAAAGTCAAGTCAAAAGGTTTTGCTAACGAAATAAATGATTGGACTAAAATCTCTCGATCCTTAACCAACCATTCATTCAAAGGAAGCCATATAAAAAGTTTTTCAGTGGAATTGTTTGATGGATCATGCTCTAAAGAGAATCTATGAATATCTAGCTTGTTCAACAGCCAATAAAAAGAATCTTCTAGCTCAACTGCAATTTCTTGCTCCAATCTCAACCAAATAATCTGAGAATTATTCAACTCTGTATTCTGCTCAACTAACAAATCATAAAGTCACAGAATGAGCTTCGTTTATTCCTTGCATTGAAATAATTGAGCCAAGCAACTCAGATGGGATAGGATCATCGATACTTAAAACCATAACTGCCTCACCTCGAACGATCCTTCTTCCTACTTGCATTGAGGCAATATTAACATTGTATTTTCCAAGAAGTGAGCCTATCTGACCAATAATTCCAGGCATGTCCCTATGCCTCGTAAAAAGCATATGTCTACTTGGCACAAAATTTATCGGGTACTCATCAATACTTGTAATACCGAGATCACCATCACCAAAAACGGTACCAGAAACGCTATGTCCACCTTTGTCGCTAAAACTATCCAACTGTAAAGAGCCTCGAGCAAACTCTGGGCTCAACTCATCCTTAATTTCGACGACATCAATACCACGTGCTTTTGCTTCCAATGAAGCGTTTACATAATTAATTTTATCTCCCAATGCACTAGTAAGGAATCCCTTTAAAGTAGCAATAACTAGCGGCTGAGATGGATGTTGAGCGAATTCTCCCTGCAAACGAACTTCTAATTTTTGAATCTGTCCCCCTGAAATTTGACTAACTAATAATCCTAATGTCTCCGCAAGTTTTAAATGTGGTTTAAGACTATCCATTATCTCTGCGCTTAGACCAGGAATATTTACCGCGCTGCGTGCAGGCAAACCCAAAAGAACATCTCTAATTTGTTCTGCAACATCAATAGCTACATTTTGTTGTGCCTCAACAGTTGAAGCACCTAGATGAGGAGTAAGTATCAAGCCTTTTTTTACAGCGCGTAGAGGGGAGTTCTCAGCTAGGGGTTCTTTTGCATACACATCGATTGCAGCACCTTGTATGACATTTTCTACTAATGCATTAGCTAAATCATTTTCATTAATAATTCCGCCCCTTGCACAATTCACCAATCTCGCAGTTGGTTTCATTTTTTTCAAAAGGTCCATATCAACTAAATTCTCTGTATCAGGTGTCCTTGGAAGATGAAGGGTTACATAATCAGATTGCTTGAACAACTCTTCAATATCACTTAATTGAACCTGCATTTGCTGAGCCCTTTCAGTTGAAACGAAAGGATCAAATCCTATGACTTCCATACCCATTGCATTCGCGACCTTTGCTACATGAGATCCAATCTTGCCAAGTCCAACTACTCCTAAAGTTTTCTTATAAAGCTCATTCCCTACATATTTTTTGCGATCCCAACCCCCAGAAAACATACTTGCATGTGCTTGAGGAATATTTCTAGATAATGAAAGAATCATTGCCAAAGCGTGCTCTGCTGCTGCAATCGTGTTTCCACCTGGAGAATTTACAACTAAGACACCCTTTTTAGTAGCACTTGGAACATCAACATTATCAACCCCAACGCCAGCTCTACCAATGATTCTTAATTTCTTAGCCTCAGCTATCACATCCGAACTAACTTGAGTTCCTGAACGGATCATTAAACCATCATAATCACTAATAATATTCTTTAACTCATCTATCGAAAGACCTACTTTTTGGTCAACTTGAGCAACCTGAGTAAGAATATCTATACCTGCTTGATCAATTGGATCAGAAACAAGAACTTTCGTCATTAAAGGCGATAAACGTGCCGATCTGAACTTTAGTGATCTATTTGCCGCTGGCCAGAATTATGTTGAGCAGGATTGAATATCCAAACATTTCAAGGAGCTAATTAGTGTCCACATTCGTAATCATCTCGAAAGAAAAGGAACCAATAAAAGAGTTACTTCTCAAATTAAGAGAGGCTCAAACACCTATCCTTAATTGCGATCTTGTAGAACCATTGGATAAACAATCCAAAGATGAGGAGTCAAATCTAGACACATCTGAAGAAGTTTTTGCCAATAAATCAAATTTTAATAATATCAAGTTTCTGAATCCAACTCTTGCTCGAAAGGATCGCCAAAAAACTTTGGCATCATGGTTGATTCCCTTTGGTTTTATTGCAGGTCTAAGCTTTTCTCAAATGACAGATCTTAAAACATTCGCAGACATGGGGTTCCCAAATCAATTAGAGAAGCTCTTAGGAGGCATAGTAGGAATGATTTCAGGAGCCCTAGGGAGTTTTTTTTCAGCTGGGGGCATTAGCCAAGAAACAAATGATGATTTAAGAGCTATTAGAAAAAAAAGCGAAGGAGGTTGTTGGCTGTTAATTCTAGAATTACCACTAGAGATAGAACCACCTTGGGGAATTCTAAAAGAGATAGATAGCTTAGAAATTATAACCATAGGCAAAGAGTAATTCTAACTTAAATAATATTTAAACAAGGGAAAATGATATTAACAGCTTAAACCCTAGATTTAATATTATATTTATCAAAATCACTCATTAATTTAATAGAAAGGTTTAGAATATTTAAATATAAAACGAGAAATTTATTCTCTTTTCATGTATCTTCCTAAACAAAAGATTCTATTAAATAGCAATTTTTGCGAAGAGCTAGAGGTTTTACTTGATTATGCAGAAAAGGCACTAAATCAGAGAAAACCTATATGGTCTCCTTTCGTTTCAGCACAATTAATGGAGGAAGTTAAAAAAAAATTCAATAATTTAAGTGATATAAAACTCTTTTTTGAGGGGGGATTCCCTGGTTCAGAACGTAAAAGAATATGTTTCATAAGATCTGAACAAGAAATCAACTTTTCATCTTCAAATATTCCCATAAAAGGTATTTATCTAAAAGGAAATTTCCTATTCGATAGAGCAAAACAAAATGATTTTAGAGATACCTTACATGAGCTTGGAATAGAAGAAGGCGCAATTGGAGACATTTGGTTAATTAGAGATAGAGGTGCCCAAGCCATTTGCTCGCAAAAATGTGCAGATTTAATTCATCAAAAAATTGGCAAATTACGAGAAGTCGAAATAGCAATCGAAGCGTTAGATCTCAATGATATGGAGATCCCTTTTAAGAGACCAGAAAAAATAATTAATACAGTTGAAGCCTCTACACGAATAGACGCAATAGCCTCTGCAGGATTTGGTTTATCGAGATCAAAAATAACGACTCAAATTAAAAAAGGCTGCCTGCGTCTTAACTGGAGGCTGAATAATCAGCCCAGTAAATCTTTGAAAATTGGAGACCTAATCCACTTGGAGCACAAAGGTTCACTTGAAATCCTAGATATAGATAAAACAAAAAAGGAACGCTGGAGAATCAAATTACTAAGGCAATGATTATTAGGTCCTATTGCCTGCTAACTTCATTGAGGAACTTAGCAATTGAGGCCTAAATCGATTCGCAAGGGCGATTAGCTCAGAGGTAGAGCACTACCTTGACACGGTAGGAGTCACTGGTTCGATTCCAGTATCGCCCATCAATCAAATTTTGTTAGCTTAGATATTTGAATAAATAAAAGTAATAGAAAAGATTAAAATTTTTACTTATCAAACATTTGATGAAGCTTAATCCATGTAATCTCACTATCACTATCCTCACCTCCACCAATTAAAGAGTACTCACCATTAGTTGATTCTTGTTTTTCTTTTAGTTTTAACATTTCCACGCCATCAATGTTTGCAGGCATTAAACAGAAGCAAATTCCTTTGCATCAAAACAACTTTTAAAGAATAAAGCCAGAAGTATTAATGATTCTTTAATCTTACAAGAATCAAGTTGCAAGATTTATTATTAATTTTTTACCTTTAGGACAGTAAGCACTGTAGTAAAAATGAGTAAATATCTTTGTTTAAGGATGAAAATAATGCAAGCAAAAAAATATTTTATATTAGAGAGTAGTCAAATTTTTATGCAAGCAGATTCTTCTTAAGCTAGTTAAGAATAGAAAAACCTATTTACATTCAAATCTAAATTAAGTTGTCAAAACAAACACAATCAAATCAAATCCATATTGTCCTCGGACTGGGCAAATCTGGTATAAGTGCAGCAAAGCTACTTAAATCAGAAGGCAAGGAAGTATTGGTGTTAGAAAATAATACTAATGAAAAATTAATAAGTATATCTAATAAACTAGAATCAGAAGGAATCAGTGTTGTCTTACTCGACGAACAACTTAATATTAATAATTTCACGCCCTGGATAGGTAAAATTGATAGTATAATTGTAAGTCCAGGGATAGAATGGGAACATAAAGTCCTAAAAGAATTAAGAAGCAAAAATATCAATATACAAGGTGAGGTAGAAGTGGCTTGGGAAAGATTGAATCATGTTCCTTCAATCGCTATTACTGGCACCAATGGCAAAACCACCGTAACAAATATGCTTAATCATGTTTTAAAATCAAATGGTTTAAATACTGATATGGGAGGCAATATTGGAAAGGCATTATCTAAAATCGCCTTAGAAACTATAAACAATCATCACCAACATTTGAACTGGCTAGTATTAGAATTAAGTAGTTATCAAATTGAAGGTTCTCCAAAAGTAGAACCGACCATCGGCATATGGACAACATTTACTCCTGACCATTTAGAAAGACATGGTGATATAGAAACTTATTTCAAAATCAAGCGAAGTTTATTAGAAAAATCATCCATTCGAATTTATAACTCCGATGACAAATCTTTATCTAGGAAAAGAAAAGAATTACCTCAAGGAATATGGGTTGGGATAGAGGAAAGATCATCCTATAATCATCATCCAAGATTCTGGATCGATCGAAAAGGTTATATTTATGAAGAACACAAACAACTATTTCATAACTCGATACTTAAGTTACCTGGCAAACATAACTTGCAAAACCTTTTACTCGTAACAGCAGCAGCAAGAGAAATAGGTCTTGATCATTCATCAATAGCTACAGCCATAAATTCATTTAGAGCGGTACCCCATAGATTGGAATATTTAGGAATTACAAAAAATTTAAGTTTTTATAATGACAGCAAAGCTACTAATTTCGACTCTTCAATAACTGGTTTAAAATCCATTCCCTCCCCGATAATTTTATTAGCTGGCGGCATACAAAAGAAAGGAGATCATCTACCGTGGTTAGAACAAATAAAACGATCTACTAACGGAGTGGTTTTATTTGGTCTTAGTGCCAAAAACTTACAGAAAGCATTATTAGATTCTTCTTATAAAGGAGAAGTCATTATCAAACACAATCTAGAAGAGGCGACAATAGCCTCTATTAATTTAGCCAGGGAAACAGCTTCCAAAAGCATATTATTATCTCCAGCCTGTGCAAGTTTTGATCAATATCAAAACTACGAAGAAAGAGGTGACCATTTTAAAGAGCTAGTCAAAAAATATAGAGATACTCAATGATCTATTTTTTCCAAGACAAATAGATTTGGTCGGAGATCCACCCTTGGGGGAGATTTTCCCCATGATAGTTTAAATGTATTCCTTAAAATTAGTACGTTGAACAACAACCAGTTCTCACAAAATGCTATTAGTCATAAGGAATTAAGTGACTTTTTAATCAGAGCCAAAAAAGATATACCTTCATTTGATACCCCTGAAAAAAATAAATCGAAGGAAAGTCAAGAATTGATTGATTTACTTGAAACCTGGACAGAATCAAGTCAAAAATTACTCCTAATGATTAGCAAGGAACAAAAAGTTTTAACTGAAAACAGAAGTCCTAAATCTCTGGTAGCCTTTGGGGCTATGGGAGCTCATATAAATATGGCCTTGCAAGCACTCAAAGCGACAGAATCTGACCAAGAAGGTTAAATATTAGGAAGTTTATTACATAAGAAATTAAAAGAACTAAATGTACTTTTTAAAAAATATAATTAAGTATAAAATCCTTAAAAAGGGATTATAGGGATATCTTATTTTGTCCGAACAAAACCAAAATCCACTTGTTCTCGTTCCAGAGTCAACAGCTAAATTGATGAAGTCCATATCAGGCGAAAGTATTGGTTCGGTTGATGATTTAATTTATTGTCACCTATATGGAATTGTAGGTGACTGGTACCTTTCAGAGATATCAGAAGATAGAGAAAAAGCCTTTGGATTTCAAATAATAAATTCTGAACCTGCTTGGGAAATGGATAATTGGTTAACTAATTCCAGCAAATGGGGGGAAATACCGATAAAAGCACTGCAAGAACTTGTTAATGAAAAATTTTTAAAAGAAAAAGATATTCGTTTTTTAATTACAAGAGATTTATTTTGGGAACCTACAAAGTTCTCAGAAATTAATCTCGATCAAAATACTCTTTTCTATCCAGGTACAACTGATAGAAGTTTATCGTGAACATATGAAACACTGTATGTCACTTTCATAAATAGTTTCTAATTAAAATGAAAGAAATAGACCCCAAAAAAGATCCTCTTTATTTATTAACAAAAGCAGTTGAGAGAGGGGATCCTGAAGTTGGACAAAAAGTAAAAGATCGCCTTGATAAATCAGATAATCCTTCAGAAATGAGATATTTAGAAGGATTACTTATACTACTAGGTGAGAAACCAGGAGAACTAGAAGATCCACCCGACGTCGAAGATGATCCAGATGAGTATTGGCAAGAGAATGATTACTTTGAGGTCTAAATTAAAGCGATAGCAACTCCAAAAAAAGATAAAAAAGAATAAAAAATTGTTAATTTGTTTATTTGATCTCCCTCTCTCTTAGAAATAAAAAGTGCAAAAATAGGAGAAAGACTTAACAAAGTCCAACCAATACCTATAGGCAAAAATTTAAAAACTATTTGTTGAAATAGTATTCCAAAATTAGTACCAAGTAAGGTTGATAAAATTAAATTTGAATTCTTATTTTTAGTTATTGATCTATTATTTAGAAGCTCAATAAAATCCTTTTTGAAAATAAAAAATAAAAACATCGATGCTGATAAAAGTCTTATTTCAGTTGTTTGTAATGGAGTTAATGTAGAGCTGATTAAAATTATCCTTGATAATAAAGCTGCAAAAACCGCACAAAATACCGACCCCAATGCGCACAGAATACCAAGCATATTTGTTTCGCTAGCTTCCTCTTTTTGAAATGTGTTTTGACTTACAATCATCAATAAAGAAAAAGATACAATTAGAGATCCTATCCATACTCTTTGAGGATATATCTCATTAATACTCAATGTTCCTAACGTAGTCGCAATTATTGGTGTTAGCGCTTCAAATGAGAGAGTTTTTCTAGTCCCTATTATTTTCAATGAATTTATGTACAAGGTATCCCCTATAGAAATACCAACTATTCCACTTATCATCAAAACAAATATAGAGGTTAAATCAGAAAACCAATTTATTGTTAAAGCAACTGGCAAAAAGAAAATTGAAGCAAGAACATTTTTATAAATATTGATTTGCCTAGGTAGAAAGTTTTTAGATTCTCTACGCCAAACAAAACACGCAAAAGTCCAAGATAATACTGCAGACATAGCCGCGATAAAACCAATCATATTTATCTATTTTTATAAATAAATTTTAAAAGAATTAAATGTTCAGTTCATCAATAGTTTACGTAGCTACTAACTAAAATAAGCTGGTTTTATGGTTGACTAACTATTTTTTTTTGCTTTCTGGCTTGTTTTTCTTACTATTTAAATTTAGTTTGTCATCACACCAAACTTCTAATACATCAGGGAAATGCTTCTCCATGCATAAATCGCAAATACCATGACTAAAACGAATATCTGCAATTTTTGAAAGGTATTTTTCTAAGTGCTGCCACTCACCATCAGAATCCCTAACCTCTTTACAATATGAACATGTTGTTAAAATACCCTCAGTGTTATGCATATGGGTAAGAGCATCAAGAAGACGAATAGATCTTTTACGAAGTTCTAATAAAGTCACAACCTGTCTAGACAATGCCTCCATAACTTGATGCTGTTGACCAGACAAATGTCCAGGCTTTCTATCAATCACGCAGAGAGTTCCTATTCGCTGATCAGTAGGGGTTTGCAATGGAAAACCAGCATACAAACGAATTTTTGGTTCTTCAACCACCAAAGGATTTGATTTAAATCTCTCATCCAATAAAGCATCCTCAACAATCAACGGCTCAGGGCTAGCAATAGCATGAGCACAAAAAGAAACGTCCCTTGATGTTTCTTTCGTCTCAAACCCACACATTGATTTAAACCATTGCGTATCTGTATCAACCAAACTCATTAAAGAAATAGGAGTTCCACAAGTCAAAGAAGCAATTTTCGTTATGTCGTCATAACATTGCTCGGGTTGAGTCCCTAAAATTCTATATTCAGCAAGAGCTTTTAATCGCTCTTCTTCTTTGCTTATTTTTGGGGCACCAAAACCCAAAACATTTACCTATTTATATCTTTCAAGAATAAGTAATCCTCAGTAATAAAAACGAATCTCTTCTCAATAATAAATAATTAAGTTTTCATAAGAAAAGCTTAGAAATTTTAAGCAAAATCCAAACTTATAAAAAAAAGAAGAGACTTGCTAGTTAATCTATAAAATCTAGCTTTTGGCTATTTGCTTTTATATAAATTTTGTAAGTATTGATATGCTCCTCTAAAAGGTTTTTGTAGTCCTGATTTTAAAACTACTCTTAGTTATCAAATTATCTTCACTAATATCTAGCCCTTTCACACTAGAGATCTGACCTTTCAAGCCCTCTAATTGAAGTTGATCAATCATCTGCTGAATAACCTGGCTTTCTACTAATTTCTGATCAATCATTTCTGGAGTCATTTTCTCAAATAATTTACCTGCTTTAGAGGCAACCACATCTGATGCATTAGTAATTTTGAGAAGAATCATAATTAAAGCAAAACTTAGAAAATTGAAATTCAATTCAATTTATTAATAAATAAATATTATATAAATTTATACTTCATCTAATATTAAAGAATTATGGAAATGTAATTCAACTAAGAATCAATATAATAATTTGAATTAAGACCAAGCATATAAAAATCCAAAGTAATGTCATTCCTATTTTATTGTGAAAGGAACCTTTCTTATAAATTGATGGACCTGATTCACAATCCTTTGTCATTATTAAAAGTAAAACAATGTAAAAATAACATAGCAATAGATTTGCATTTTGATTGCTCACGCAAACAAGCAATACAATTGAAAATAAAAATTTAAAAAATCGAGAAATATCCAGAAACACAAAATAACTATTACATAATAATATATTCAAACTTAAACATCAATTTTTTCTCTTTATATTGAGCAAATGGACTTTGAACAAACAAGAAATTTAATTGGTAGAATATTAATTTCAGCTATATTTATTTATGCAATTCCTGGTAAGATATTAAATTTCGAAAGGACAGTTGAGGTTATATCAAATAAAAATATACCTCTTAATTTAGCCCCATATTTATTGCTTTTAGCAATCATTTGCTTGGTTTTTGGTTCGATCCTTTTCATCTCGGGATTCAAGCACAAATTAGGAGCATATCTTCTACTAATCTTCATCGTACCAACAACCTTTATATTTCATTTTTCTCCTTTCCAAGCAAAAGCTGTTCTAATGAATGCTGGCCTGATTGGAGGATTATTACTTGGTTTAAATAACCTTAAAAGGAACTCACTTAAAGAGATTTTTAATAATCAGACAATTAAAAAACAGTAATACATCTAGATCTAGATCTAGATCTAGATCTAAAGTAAGGGCCTTTATTTTTCTTAGTCCATCTTTTGTCATTATTTTATAAACATCAATAGGAATATTTCCAAGTTCCGACCTTATAAGTTATGCCTCAATACCAATAATCGTTATCACACAAGTTCCCAACGGAGATGCTAACAAATCAGTTGGGGCAAAATCTTTTCTTTCGCCATCATGGTCTTTGGGTGCATTAGTATGAATCACAATCCCTGAAAAGCAATGCTTTGCTTCAGTGTGCAATTCCCCAATATATTTGCAACTAATTTTTGTAGAGCAGGTATGTGGATCTGTTTAGTTTTGATTTAAACGCCTGATCATTGCTTTATTTTGCCGAATTTATTCGCTAATCAAGTATAAAATAAGCTCCTTTTATCATAGACAAAACAATTATGATGAAAAAAAAATAATATGGTTTCACAGAAATATTCTCTCATTCTTAAGTAAATGATTTTTATTTCATTTTTCCTTAGTTTACTTATTACTCTTAATCCTTCACCAAGTTTTGATTGCGATGGGAACAGATTAACTGCCGTCATCAGAAACAACTTAAATGGAGATTTTTCAATAACAAATGATATTTCCAATATTGATGAAGGAGCATTTATAGTTCTTAATTGGCGCGATATCAACCTTATGCTCCCAGTATCTTTTAAGGTCGGTGAGATATCTTTCACCGACAAGAAATGGTTATGGAGTTACAAGGATGAAAAAAATGGATTAAGAATGGATGAACCCAGATTTGCTCAACTTTTACCTAGTGGAGATATTCAAGAATTTTCTTGTAAAGCTATTTACCCAGAGGACATGTTTTCGTGAAGAAAGTCTTAAGCAGGAAATAATCATGACATGTCATTGCTAGGTATTAAGTAACTGAAAAAACTTAAATGACTGTATCAAGATCAAAGAGGTTTGTATTTGTAGATACGAAGCAAAATATAAATAAAAAACAAGTTTTTATTTTTGGATCAATAATTGCAAGTAGTTGCTTAGGTGGTGCATTCTTAATCACACTTTATATTGAATATCTTCATAATCCAGCTTTTCACAGTTTTGTTCAATCAAGAGGGATATTCCTATGAAGCTTAAGTTCACCGATCCTAGATATTACTTCTAAAAAAAAAGCTCCCGAAGAACAGGAGCTTTTTTTTTAGAAAATTTATAGATGTTTTTTGGTTTTCCAGCCAATGGGTTGATTTCAATGACTTCTGATTAGTAACCAAATACGTGAACATCAATAATATGTTTTCGATTTAGATACCTTTTCAAGTTAAACAAAACCAGGAATGATTTGGCCTGTTGTTGCATATGCACCAATCAAAGCAATACAGCCGAATAATGCCGCATACCCATTAAGCCTTTCTGCGGTTAGCTTTTCAGGGTCAATGTTTCTTGTGATGTTTTCTTTCGTAGTCATTAAACAACTCCAGGAATAAGTTGGCCAGTAGTTAGGTAGATTCCAGTTAGAAGTACGAAAGCCATCATTGCTGGTCTGCCGATGCTTCTTTCCAAGATTGTCTTGTTAGATGGTTGCATGGTTAAGATTTAGAAAATACCAGGAATTATTTGTCCGGTTGTTGCATATGCGCCAAAGGCTGCAACGAAGCCAAGCATTGCTGCCCAACCATTAAACTTTTCTGCTTCAGGAGTCATTTGGAGTAAGATTGATTATGTAAAGGAATGTAACGAACTATTATTTGTTGTTGATGGTGGGCAACCGAACATAATAGTAAAAATTATCAAGTGCATTAGAAAAATCTATATAAAAACAAAATCTGAGTGCTTGTATTGTCTTTGAAACAATCAAAGATAACTATACTAATTAAAAATTAAATCAATAAGAAATTTGTACGACCCTTCGATTGGACAAGATTCACTCACCATCATTGATGTTGTAGGCGTGTTAATAGGTCATGTTCTTTTTGGCGTCGCTGCTACTCTCTTAATTGATTGGAGTTGGATCCCCTTAAGTGCTCAACAAAGAAAAACTGGTCGATCACTAAAACAAATTAAAAGAAGTTGGGGCTGGGATGAAAAACCCGATAGAAATGATGAGCTTCATAGCTAGAAAATAGAAAATCCTTTAAAAAAAAAACGAGTAATCTTTTAGTCCCTAGTTGGGTCAAATGATTTGCATTGATTTGTATCATATAATCTTAAAATTATTAATAGATCTATTAATAATTTTAAAATAGTTTTCAATTAATACGATTCTTTTTTTTTGATTGCCATCTTGAATGCTCTCTACTATCAAAAAAAAATTTTTTACCCTTAAAAAAATGGAATTAAAAATTAGATCTTGGAAAATTATTTATCTGTTTTTATTGCTTATTACAATAGTTATAGATAATTATAAATAATTTGTGTTTCGTAAATATATTTTTTAGTTTTTTAATATCTTTAATTGACTAAAATAATTGATAAATAAAGTTTTGCGCTAAAAAACGAAATGACAGGTGAAGATTGTACTCGTCTATTTAAGTCTGCTTATGAAAATAGATACACATGGGAATCAGATTTTTCAGGTTATGAAGGAAGATGTTCATGGACAGATGGCAAAAGAGAAGTAGAAGGAAACTTTTGCTTGGGACAAGATTTAAAAGCTACTGTTCACGATATAGATGACGAAGAAATAAACAAAGCCATTTCCTCACAACTTTGGGAGGTTGCCATTCATCGAGTGAGAAGATCATTTGAACAAACCCATGGTAAAAATACTTTTACTTTTGGGGATAAAAATGAAATCGGCTTAGAAGTTATAGTTGGAGGGAAAAACAAAGGTGACAAATATAGGATCAAAAACGATGTAGTTACAATGGTTTATAGGCATATTCATGGGAATCTAATAATTATTCTCACTGAGGATGTCCTTCATACTGGCAATGGCTACTTAAGCAAGAGTTATTCCAGCCAATATCTTGATCCAATTTCAAAAAAAGATTTAAAGGAAAAAAGCTTTTACAAAGATACTTTCATACCTTTATTCAAAGGAGGGCCTTGGGTTTTATCTTCTAGAGCCATACATCAAGAATCTTCAAAAGGTTTGGCAATGAATAGACAAGTATTTTCTTTTTCGGAGTTAAAAAGTCTTTGTACAAAATAATTTAAGCAAACTAAATAAATCTTTGCCGCAATAATGATTTTCATAAAAATGTCTAACTTGATTAAACCCGGGATTTATAAATTAACTATTTTCGATTATTAATAAATGGCAAGTACAAGAGGTTGGCAAATGCTTATTGATTTGTCCGTATTCATGTTTTTCGTAAAACACCTCACGTATCCTTTTTAGATGCTGTTGTAAATGTATCAAAGGGGCCGATGTTTTCATCCATTACAAAAATGCCATATCTCCCGCTGGTGACGGTGATTTTGAGCAGTACTACATTCATCATCAAATTGAACACCATTTTAGTGATTGAAAGTAGTCGAAAATTCACTCTTATCAACCCTAAATGAGATGAGCTACCCCATATTTTTTTCAGTAGAAAAGTAGGTGCACTTCAAATACTGATTGGTACATAGCCCAATATCAAAGTCAGATTAAAAAGGCAGTGATCCGTGCGAAACATCTTAAAGTAAGATAATCACCGCCTGTAAAAACAATGAAAATTATTGCTTAGTTGCTTTTTTTATTTGTTTGTAAATTCCTATTCGTTTTAGCCAGATCAGCCTTGCCTAGATTAGGGATACTGGACTGAGTTAGCATTTCATGAGAATCATGAGAAATTCAAAAAATATTCAAAACTTATACAGAACTAACTATTCATTTTCTACTTGAAACTCTTTTAATGAGTCTCCGTAATAACTCATAGCCAATTGAAGCAAGACCCAATTTATAGCTCTTGACATTGTTATCTCGAAATGACTTCAAATTAAAGATGGCTTATATTTCACAGCCTTGCTATGAGTAATTATTATTTTTAAAGGATTTAAAAATAATACGTTAATAATTTAAAATCGAATCAAGACTCAATTTGGTTATCAAAACAAGTAAAGATAAGTAATTATTCAGGGCATTTGTTCATTTTAAATATACACTTTGCTCATAAAGCAATTAAAGGTATTGCATGGTTTTTCTATCGAATCCACAGGTGTGGCACTTGCCAGGTACTTGGTCTGAGCAACCTATTGATGGCCCTTATTTAGGTATGACTACAAGTCAATTAAGTTGGGTGGCTGCATCGATTTTGGTAACCTTATTGATAGCTTTTAGTATTTACATCCTTGAGACGAGCAAGTCGAAGCGTAAAAGAAGTTCTTAGAATATTAAAATAGTTAGAATTTACTTACTCGGTAATTAATATTTTATGACATATTTTATTTTATATTTTGCTGGAATAGCCTCAATTTGGTGGGTTTATAAGGTTGGATGGACTGAAGCTCTAAAGACCATTATCAGTGTTTTAATTCCTTCTTTATTGATTATTCTTTTTAATGTCAAAGCAGGAAGACTAATATTCAAAAATCCCACAATTGGGATAATAAGTGTTCTTCCTACTGCAATTTTTATTTATCGAGGATCAAAGCCTCTCGTATTTGGAATTAATAGTTGGATAGATAGGAAAAGAAACGAATTTGTTTATTCACAAGAAGTGGTTGATGCTGAAGTGGTTTCTAAAGAGGAAGCATAAATTTAGATTTCGACAATGCAGTCATAGTGGGAGATCTGAAGAGAAGAAAACTCTAAACCCCTTTATTTGGATCTATTTCCCATCGTAAAGGAGTTAATTCTATCTTGAATCTCAAAAAAATTAGGAGTTTCTTTATTCTTTTATTAGTTATATTTGTTGAACGCTTTGGATAAATGGCAATAATGAAGTGATTAATAATTCAACCATGACAGATAACGAGCCAAAGTGGGATTACACCACCAAAGAAGGAAATTTTGCTGCAGGAGCAGCCGTTGTTGGAGGGAATTTACTAGTTCTTATTATTTACATTCTCTATAGAACGGTTCCCTCTGTTCACCATTTTATTATCGGGAGATAACTCATACTTTTCCTTGGGAGCGACTTAGTTGTTGGAGAGCAGAATTCTCAGTATCTTCGATTAGTTGTTGATTGCGACCAGATAAAAGTCAATAAAAAAGCCATCCCAATTAAAGGAAGAAGGGTTTTAATTAAGCCAACTAGAGCCAAAACTCCTATGCCGGCAGAGCTATAAATTGCCCATTTAGGAACATATCTACCTGCTCTACTCCCTTTATTACTTGAAGGTGGAATTACTTCTGGATCAATAGTCATTTCAACTGAAACAAATCAAGTTTTAATCAGAATAAATTCATTCAAAAGGAAAACAAGCCCCTAATAGATACTGTAATCAGGGGAATTTTTTGCTAACCATACCCCCCCATCTCTAAGTTTAATGAAGCATCTATGTTTTTTTAGTTTCTTCAAATAATCCAAAAAAAGTCCATGCTATTAATGAAACAAGTCCTATTAGCAAAGACAAAATGGCAAAAGTAAATTTCCCTAAAAAAAGAACTGCAATAGCTGTTGTTATGAAAATTAAAGAAAAAATTAGATAAGCATTGGCAGGGATTTTTTTTAGTAACTCCATAATTGATCGATTAAAACATATCTATTAAAAAGGAAACTCAGATTTTAACCATAAAGCAGAAGTAACTTTCATAAGTAACCACATAACTAAAGCTCCCTCAAGAAAGCCAAACCAATAAAGAGCGTAATTAGATATCCCCATTTGTTTTTGAGCACGTTCAACAAATGATTTATGCCATTCAATCAACTTCACTATTCATCTGTATACATAAAATTATTATAGTTAAAAGCAGCAAATTGCAACTTCTTTAGGACAATAGCATCTCTTATTCATGCGAGATGTTTTTATATTCAATAGTTCTTGGACTAACGAACTAAAGTCAAACATAATAATTTTATAGAATTAATAGCTACTAAAATGAGTCATTCAAAAACTTATAAAAATATTACTCTAGTTATTTAACTACATATAAATTTTCCATTGAAATACATATTAACCAGGTTATAGACACCCATCCCCATCCTGTGACTTGAGTCGAACTGCAGTCTAAATAGGCAAATCGGACGATTGAGGAGCAAAAGTCACATCGCTTTCCCAGTATCAAAAAATCAAGAAAATCAATGGTGACAATTTGGTCTAAATCTTTTTTTCGTCGTCATAAGTACAATTACGTTGTTATTAGGCTAGCTCAGACAACTCACTTAGCTCAATCCATCTATCCTCATGCTCTTGTATAGCTTCAATAAGCTCTGCTAACTGATGACTAATTTCATTAATGTCTTCATCACTATCAGTTATTTTTTTTTCTAAAAATGTTTTCTGTTTTTCTAACATAGGAAGTTTAAGATCTAGTTCTTTTAATTCTCTAGCTTCTTTAAAACTCAATTTTCTGGAAGTTTGTTGAGGATTTGATTTGTTTTCTGATCCAACCTTGTTATGTGAATTATTAACTATCTGATCTCGTTCTTTGGCTTCTTTATTTCGCTCCTCTAATATTTTTTGTTCCAAAAATCGAGAATAATTACCTTCATATCTTCGTAAGTGACCATTTTCAAAATGAAAAATTCGATCAATAGTTCGATCAAGAAAATATCTATCATGCGATACGACTACGACACAACCTTTGAAGTCCTCTAGAAAATCCTCTAACACGCTTAGTGTTTGTATATCTAAATCATTTGTAGGCTCATCAAGCAACAATACATTGGGAGCTTGTATGAGCATTTTACAGAGAGCAAGTCTTCTTTTTTCTCCTCCTGAAAGTTTAAGTAGAGGACTATGTTGCTGACTAGGTGGGAACAGGAATTTTTCTAAGAGTTGAGATGCGGTTATTTGTTTTCCCCCATGTTCAATTCGTAATGCAGCTTCCTCAACGAATTCGATAACTTTGCGCTGTTGGCCTCCCCCTTGATTTAAATCATTTGTATGTTGGTCGAGATAGCCAATATGAACGGTTTCTCCAAGTTTTATTTTCCCACTAGTAGGCAATCTTTTACCTGCAATTAGATCTAAAAGAGTCGATTTACCACTTCCATTTGGACCAATGATACCTACACGATCCTCAGGACTAAAGCTATATGTGAAATCATGTAAAAGATCCAAATTATTTTCTTTATCATTTAAAGAGAGTCCTACACCTTCAGCTTCAATTGCGATTTTTCCAATTCTTCTACTCAATGAATTCATTTCTAATTTAGATTGGAAATGATTTTTAGGTTTCGCTTGCATTTCAGCAATCCTTTGAATACGTGCTTTTTGTTTTGTGCTTCTTGCTTTGGGACCTTGTCTTAACCAAGCTAATTCCTTTCTTAAAACACCCTGAAATTTTTTCTTTGTAGATGCCTCTGATTGTTCTTGTTCAACTTTTTGTTGAAGAAATTGGCGATAATTTCCGGAATACTTGCGAGCTTCTCCATTATTGATTTCAACCATCCGAGTAGTAATACGATCAAGAAAATATCTATCGTGAGTTATCAAGACAAGAGCGCCGTCATAATGGTCTAACCAATTTTGAAGCCATTCCACTGCAGATGCATCGAGGTGATTAGTAGGTTCATCAAGAAGCAAGACATCTGGTTTAGAAACAAGTGCAGCGGCAAGTCCCACTCTTTTGCGGTAACCACCAGAAAGCTCTTTCACTGGCTTATCTAAATCTTTTATACCTAGTCTTCTTAGAACATCTTGGCATTGTTGTTCTAAATTCCATGCCCCAGCGACATCCATAAGTTCACTTGCCTGGCCAAGTTTTTTCAAAAGGTCTTCATCTTCTGGGTTTTGAGCGATTTTTCTACTTAGCTGACTGAAATTAAGTAATAATTTTCTTTTTTCTCCACACCCTTCAAGAACTTCTTCCAAAATACTTTTTTCACTGTTGTAACTTGTTTCTTGCCCAACTAAAGATATCCGCAAAGATGATAAACATCTCCTTTCTCCTTCCATCAATGGTTCTACTCCTGCAATGACTCTCAAAAGTGTTGACTTTCCAGATCCATTGGGACCAATCAAACCAAGTCTCTCTTTTTTATTTATATGAAGATCTAAATTTTTAAAAAGATTTTTTATTCCAAAGTCTGTAGAAGCATTAACAAGACTAATCAACACAGCTTACGTCCTCTTGTCCATAACTAAAGCCAACTCATAAATATTACCCCCCTTAGTCCTCATGATCTTTTTCAAAGCTTGAACATGAAATTTATAAATAAATTCTGTCATTACTTAGTAGTTATACTCTCTATTTCAACACTTTCTTTAATTAGGAATATATGACTTACTGCAAGAGCAGAAAGCATAAACAAGAAACTTAGCGAAAGAAATTGCAGTACTGCTCTACCCTTGAGCTAACCCTTCCAGAATCTTTTAAGCCTAGTGACCTAGCAGCATCACCACCGTTAATCTCGACTGCATAGTATCGTCCACAAGTATTCTTGGTTTCATAAATTCGATCATCAGACTTAACAGCCATCGGAGACATAAGAGCAAAAGATAGAGCCATGAAAAAGATACGGTTCATTATTTTATTTATGAGATAAAAAACTTTAGAGCCTTTTAAGAGTAAGATCTAACATAATTATTTATACATGTAAAAATAAGGATGAATTTTTTAGAGAGAGTTCTTTCAAATTACTTTCTGGCTTGGAGTCAGATTTTCAATTACAAAGATAAAACAAGTAGAGCACCTTTTTGGCACTTTTTTATCCTTGATGGATTAATAGGAGCTGTGGTCTCAATTCTATCTAATGACACCCTTGCAAATGATCCAAATGATTTTTATACCATCTCTGAAGGATATGATTGGAGTTATTTGTATAGCATTCCATCTTTTTTAGTTTTTATAGCTTTATTAATCAGAAGGCTGAGAGATATAGGTAAGGAAAACTTGGTTTTATGGGCGTTTTGTTCATTTATTCCCTTCTATAATCTTTATATATTTGCTCAGCCGTCCTCTAAAGAATAATTATTTCCTACCTTTAAAAGTACGAGGATAAGGAATATTAAGTGCATTAAACCTTTTCAATTTTTGACTACGCCTATAACGCTTATAAAACAAGTCGAAAAGTGTTGAAACTCCTAACCAAGATAGAATACAACTTATTAATATCCGCGCCCCTTCAGTCGATGCAAGCCAATAGATAATAGGATCAACTATAAAATTAATACTAACTATAAAACCAATAAACAAAGAGAAAGTCAGACAAGCTATTACTGATAAAGCTCTGATTATTTTTTTTGTATTGTAATTTTTCATACCCAAATGTTTAAAATCCTTTTAGGAATCTATATTTTCTATTCTCAAGCAGTATTGATAGTAAAGGAATTTTAATGTAATAAAAGTTGATTCAACTTTTACATTGTATATATAATTCACAGATCAAAAGGAGAAATTACAATTAACTACTTTTAGGAGACATATATAACAAATAACTATTAGATAATAATATAGCAATCAGATAAGGGGCTTACATAATTCATCTAAGCATTAAAACTACTTATACAAAAGTTTATGGAAGCTTACAAACTGATCTCAGATGGTAATTTCATTAGCTACTTTTAGCAGATGGCATTTCATCAATCTGTCGAAGAAACGATGTCAGACCTTATATGTCATATACCCTAAAGAACTGATAAACTCAATAATGAAGATCAGTTAGCTATTTATCAAGAATACAGAGAATAGATCAAAACATAAAGAATAAAAACCTTATTCCACAGAACATACTCTTAATAAATACATCTACTTGTGGGAAGAATAATCAATAAAAAGAAGCCCTCGCTTTAAATTTTACAGTGTTACTAAACTTTTCGAGCTCCTATACTTACTCACAAATCATTTGATAAAGATGAAATTAACCTTTAGATAATTAAGAGTGAGCCTAATGCAGATTCATCATCAGAAATTGATCTAGTTGATTTAAGCTTATTCGTTTATAAATAAAGACAAATGTTCTATCTGTAGGATATATTTAAACTAAAAAATTCTGTTTGAAGTTTCAAGGGGCTTTATTTGTCTGTTCACAACTTTGAATGAAGAAAAAGTGAAAGATTTTCTTTAATTGCCTAGGAAATAGAAAAATTTGGCGAAAATCAAATTTATAGATTAAAAAAAATTATGCGTCGCTTGGTATCAGGAATAGTTGGTCTAGCAGCTCTATTGGCTGGTTGTGCGACAACAAATCAAGACAATAGTTCTAGACTTAACCTGATAAAAAATCGCAATGAGTTAATTTGTGGAGTAAGTGGGAAGATTCCGGGATTTAGTTTTCTGAAAAGTGATGGTAGTTATGAAGGACTAGATGTCGATATATGTAAAGCATTTGCTGCTGCATTTATAGGAGATTCGGAAAAAATCCAATACAGGCCTCTAACTGCAGCAGAAAGATTTACAGCTATAAAAACTGGGGAAATTGACCTATTATCAAGAAATACCACTTTCACTCTCAGTAGAGATTCCTCAGGAGGAAATGGGTTAACTTTTGCACCAGTTGTTTTCCATGATGGTCAGGGATTGATGGTCAAGAAGGAAAGTAAAATTAGACGTATGAAAGATCTTGCAAATAAATCTATATGTGTAGGTTCAGGCACAACCACTGAGCAAAATATAAATGATGCATTCGAGAGTGCCTCGCTGCCATATACACCAATCAAATATCAAGACCTTAATCAAGTAGTTGCTGGTTATTTACAGGGTCGATGTTCAGCCATGACTTCTGATCGTTCACAATTAGCAGCAGCCAGATCTGGTTTTAAGAATCCAAAAGAGCATATTATTCTAGATGATTTATTAAGCAAGGAGCCACTTGCTCCAGCCTCCGATGGACAAGATCAGAAACTAGCTGATGCGATGAGATGGGTTATCTTTGCCCTAATATCAGCAGAAGAGCAAGGGATAACAAAGTCAAATATTGGTGAAAAAGTACAACTCGCAAAGAATAATCCGCAATTAAAACCTTTAAGAAGATTTCTAGGTATTGATGGAGGCCTAGGAGAAAAAATTGGTCTTAGCAATGACTTCGTAGTGAAAGTAATTAGCTCAACTGGCAATTATGGCGAGATTTACGAAAGAAATTTAGGTCAAAATAGCGAGGTGCCTATTCCAAGAGGACAAAATGAGTTATATAAAAAAGGAGGTGTACATATTTCACCACCATTTAACTAAAAATAATTTGTAACTGGAATGAAAATAAATCAAAAAATATTTTTTCAATTAGGGACAACCATTATCTTTTTGGGTTTGATTGGGATACTAATTAATAATTTGACAATAAATCTAATAAGAACAGGTCTTGGTTTTAATTTTAGCTGGCTTTTTAAACCAGCGAGTTTTGCTTTAGCTGAACACCCCTTACCTTATACCTCCTCAGATAGTTATGCTTGGGCATTATTTATAGGTTGGCTTAATAGCCTCAAAGTAATAGTCTCATCATTATTATTAGCTACTTTATTGGGAACACTTGTAGGCTTTGCAAGAACTGGTAAAAACTCATTACTAGGGCTTTTTTCAGCTGGGTACATTACAATTGTTCGCCAAACCCCTCTTTTACTTCAACTTATGTTTTGGTATTTTGTTGGTTTTTTAGGCTTAAAAGATAATGTATTAATCCAGATAAAAGATATATTTATAATTTCAAATCAAGGAATACAGTTATCAGGGTTCAACCTATCTTCAGAGTTTTCAGCATTGTTACTTGGTCTAAGTATATTTGCAAGTGCGTATATAGCAGAAGTGATTCGTGGAGGGATACTTTCTGTTCCAAGGGGGCAATGGGAAGCTTATAGAAGCTTAGGGCTCTCTGAAAGAAAAGGTCTTATCAGCATCATAATTCCACAAGCCTTACCAGCAATCATTCCAGGATTAACAAGCCAATATCTTAATCTTGCAAAAAATAGTACTTTAGCGATAGCAGTTGGATACTCAGATATTTATGCAATAAATGATACTATTATTAATCAAACTGGAAGAGCAATCGAATGCTTCCTTATATTAATTACTAGTTTCTTATTATTAAATCTATTAATAAGTAATAGCATGGAAATTATCAATAGGATAATCATCAACTCTAGAAAACATAACTAATTGATACTAAATATGACTTTAATTATATATCTATTTCAAAGGCTAAGAAAAACTTTGTTTTCAAGTTTATCCAATAGCATTATTAGCCTAATCTTCGTATTGATTATTAGTTTAGTTTGTCTAAATACGTTTAGATGGCTTATATTTAAAGCTAATTGGGCAGTTGTCACATCGAATCTTCCTTTGTTTGCATTTGGTAGCTTCCCACCGAATGAACGATGGAGGCCTGCAACTTGGATTATTATTCTCTTTTCACTCAGTATTATTACAATTTTTGGCCCTGGGTGGAAATGGCTACGCAAAAATCTTTTGATAGCATGGGTAGGCACTATTCCCCTAGGTCTTTATTTACTTTATGGGGGATTTGGATTGTCACCTATCATGAGTAGACATTGGGGAGGCTTAACTCTAACTATTCTACTAACTGCTTGTAGTTCATTGTTATCATTACCATTGGGAATAGTCTTAGCACTTTGTCGTCAAAGTTCATTACCATTAATTCAGAAGTTAAGTTCATTCTATATAGATGTAATGAGGGCAGTCCCTCTTATTGCTGTACTTTTCTTTGGTCAACTATTAATACCTTTATTTCTTCCAGTAGAAATAGAAGTTGATCGTGTTTGGAGAGCTATCTTTGCATTCACTCTTTTTGTCTCTGCCTACATAGCAGAAGATATTCGTGGCGGATTGCAGTCAATACCTAACACCCAAATAGAAGCAGCTAATAGTCTTGGCCTTAATCAATTCCAAATCATCCAATTGATATTGATACCTCAAGCCTTACGTATTGCATTACCTGCTTTGACTAACCAATCCATCGGACTTTTTCAAAATACATCTTTAATGGCTATTTTAGGACTAGTGGAGTTACTTGGTGTAGGCAGGAGTATCCTGGCTAATCCAGAATTTATTGGTCAATATATTGAAGTTTATGTTTGGCTAGCATGTGTCTATTGGATGGTTTGTACAATCATGGCTGTTCTAGCAAGACATCTTGAACAAAGAATGACCATTAATCAAGCTAATTTTTGATAATTCATGGAACCTATTGTTGTTGCAAAAAATCTCACTAAGTCTTACACAAAAGGATTACGAGCTCTTGATAATGTTTCTCTGACAGTTAATCAAGGGAAAGTTCTAGTGGTAATGGGTCCCTCTGGCTCAGGGAAAAGTACTCTAATTCGAACCTTTAATGGTCTTGAAACTTTTGACACAGGAGAACTGAATGTTTTAGGAATAACAGTTAATTCCACTCATGATGAAAAGAAAATACAAAAAATAAGAAGAAGAGTAGGAATGGTTTTTCAACAATTCAATTTATTCCCTCATCTATCAATCCTTGAAAATATCACTCTCGCTCCAATAAATGTGCAAAAACGTCGTCAAATTGAAGCGGAAGAATATGGCATGTATCTCTTAAATCAAATGGGAATAGATTCACATGCAAAAAAATACCCAAGTCAACTTAGCGGAGGAGAACAGCAACGAGTAGCCATAGCTAGAGCGTTAGCATTAAAGCCGGAGTTACTTCTATTTGATGAACCCACTAGCGCTCTAGATCCAGAAAGAATCAATGAGGTGCTCGATGCGATGAGAAGACTTGCTGATCAAGGAATGACAATGGTTGTAGTAACACATGAAATTGGTTTTGCTAAAGACGTAAGTGATCAAGTTTTATTTATGGATTCAGGTAAAGTCATAGAAACATCTCCTCCAAATATTTTCTTTTCTAATGCAAGACACGAGAGAAGTAGAAAATTTCTAAATCAACTTGATAAACATTAGCAATTGCCTAATCATAATAAAACGAAAAGGAAGATCTAAACAAAGATTGACTGAGTAAAGGATTCAAAGTCTGGGAAGTTTTCACCATAAAAGAAATTGTAAATAATTAATTTATGATTAAAGCAGAGAAAAAAGTAGACCATTGAACCTAAACATCTACATGAAGTAGGTTTATACTTACTCATAATTAACAAGTAAATAAATGTAATAAAGAAAATTTGATTGGTCTGAAAGAGTCTGGCAAGACTGACTCTTGAGAAATTTAGAAGTCTATGTAGCGATAAGTTTTATTAGTTTCAAAAGTCAGGTAATGCTGGAAGAGAAGCAAGCGGAATAGAATAAATCAGTCACCACTCTGTCCTCACACTGCTTTTTCACTAAGAACCCATGGCAGCAAAGAAAATCAACTATTGGCTAATGAAAAGTGAGCCAGATGCTTACAGCATTAAAGATTTGCAAAAGGAAGGAGAAACCCTCTGGGATGGAATACGAAATTATCAAGCTAGAAACTATATGAGGTCAATGGAAATTGGTGATCAAGCTTTTTTTTATCATTCAAATACTAAACCTCCTGGAATAGTTGGTTTAATGGAAATAATTGAAACCAATTTAATCGACCCATTTCAGTTTGATGAAAGTTCAAAATACTTTGACAAAAAATCAAAAAGAGAAAGCCCTCGTTGGGATTGTGTCAAGACAAAATATATCTGTGAATTTAAAAATATGATTACTTTAAAGGAGCTATCAGAAGATTACACGTCTGAAGAACTAACTTTAGTCCGCAAAGGCAATAGGCTATCAATCATGCCCATAGAAAAAGATATCGCTTTAGAACTTCTCGAAAAACTCCGGAAAAATTAATTCAAAAAGAATGAGACCCAAACATATTTCCAATATAAAGACGAGTTATCAATCTAGAACTGATACCATTTTGGATTAAGAATCCTGCAAGCGCTGCTTGTAAAAGCCTGTATTGATCCCAATTTGGATGTTTCTCAATATAAACTTTCATCGCTTGTTGAATCTGCTTGGGTATTTTTGTTTGAAAACTAATTGTATCCTCAGATTCCAAACTCTCAGAACTCTTGATCAAGCTGGTTTCTTCCATAAAATCAATATCTTTCATTTGAGAGGCTTTTGATAATACTAAATACACAATCAAACTACTATCAAAATCAAATACGACTAAACGCTTTCTCGAGCCGTCTCATCCTCAGATCAAGCACTCAACTACTTTCCGAAAGGAATTATAAGTATTAGTTATCCTAAGCATTAGTATTATTTAACAACCAAATTCAAGGAATCAAACTCAGTCTTTTTCCACAGCAATTAGTTGGAACCAAGGTAATGGGATCAATCCTGTGGAAAAAATGTGAGTTAAATCCATTTGGATTTGGGGAAAAATTGAAAAACTTTTAGTTAAGTTCTCTCACAAATAGTCTGAATCCCACATTATTCTCATTGCATTAGTAACATGATTAGTTACATTTCGAGGCCAATAGACTTCTGCTCCTCGATTTAATAGACCACTAGCACTCAAGATCAATCTCAGGTTCCATCCATTTTGATCACCTTTTAAAATTGCCAACCAAGGGCTACGCTCTAATTCCAAAGTGATATCCTCGTCGCCCATTAATTGTTCTCTCACTGATTTGTATTGATCAGACAAATCTATTACTAGCTTAACTAGATTTTCCCACTCAAATTTATTCAACTCTATAGCCCAATTTTCTCCTCCTATAAGCGTAGAAAAGTTATCTCTCGATGAGTCTCTAATTATTCTCCAGCCCGGACCTTCTTTTTTAATCACCTAACCAGGTAATAGATCAGGCTGATCTTGTTCATCACTTAATTCAATTATGGCCCTTTGTACTGGCTTAACCGTTGATTCTTCTAAAAGGCCATCAAAATCATCAAATCTTCTTTGCTTTGCTCTAAAAGCAATCCGAACAGTAGTGAGGTAGCGGTTAGTGGATTGCCTTATGAGACTCTCCCCTCTTTTTGCTAAATCCTTTGAATTAACACCTGAGCCTGACTTAATCACACTTAAAACTTTAATTTTGATTTATTCTAGAAGAGAATTGCTCATTTCTATATTTTTCGCCAAATAATAACCCTGTGTTAGTTTTTCTAGACTCACTTGCTATTTATAGATTTTTCTTCTCCTATTAAAAATTCACTGAGTAAAGATGGAAAAAAATAAAATCGATCAATTCGAAAACACTCTTCCAACTGAAATCAATACAAATAATTTTGGAACATTAGCCATCGATTTAGGGAGTTCAACAACGGTAGTTGTTTTTCAAAAAGAAAATGGAGAACCACCTGAAATGTTAGATTTAGCCCCCATTAGTCGAGCTCCAGGAGAAATACCGAGCTTAATTTGGAAATTATCAGAAAAAGAAGATTCCTATTTAATTGGTCAAGAAGTTATCAATTCAAATTTAATTAATGAAAAAGAAAATAACTTAAGTCAAGACTTTAAAAGATGGATAGGATCTCAAGAAATTGAGGATATATATGATTCAAAAATCTCCCCAGAGAGAGCAGGAGAAGTTTTAATTCACAATATTTGGAGAAAAGTCTCGGAGAAGGTAAAAATCAAAAGACTAGTATTAACTGCTCCCGTAGATACATATCGAGAATATAGAACTTGGTTGATCAATGTATGCAATTCCTTAGAAGTAAAAGAAATCGCCTTGGTTGATGAACCTACCGCTGCCGCAATGGGAGCTGGACTTGAACCTGGATCAACATTACTTGTTTTAGATTTTGGAGGGAGCACAATTGACATGTCAATTGTTGCTTTAGAAGGTGGGGAGGGACAAGCTTCACCAATTGCTCAACTTGTCAGATTTGATGGAAATAATTTAGAGGGAAAAAGCACACAAATTCTTCGAACCGCAAAAGTTCTTGGGAAATCAGGGCTTCGGTTAGGTGGTAAAGATATAGATAGATGGATATCTAATCATTTGTTACCAGAAGAGAAACCAACCAACTCAATCTTGAGAAGGGCCGAGGAGCTGAAATGTGAATTAAGTAATATTAATATAAAAGAGACATTTACTATCACTAAACAAGTAAAAAACAATGAGAATGAGGAAAAGATGTTAAGACTTTCTAAAAAAGGACTTGAAGAATTACTTATAGAAAAAGGGCTCTTAAAAAGTATTGAAAAGCTTTTCAAGCAAACAATTAATATCGCAAAACGAAATTCATTTGAATTAAAAGATCTTGATAGTGTTGTCTTAGTCGGAGGAGGATCTCGAATACCTTTAATTAAAAACTATTTAAGTAATATCTGTAATTCGATCCCTTTTTTGACTCCTCCACCAATTGAAGCAATTGCATTGGGAGCCTTAAATCTAACGCCAGGTGTTCAAGTAAAAGATGTACTAAATAAAGGAGTAAGTTTAAGATGCTGGAACAAAAAAAATGAAAAGCACATATGGCACCCTCTTTTCTTAGCAGGTCAAACATGGCCAACAATTAAACCTTTAGAAATAATTTTATCTGCAAGTGTAAATGATCAATCAAGCATAGATTTAATAATTGGAGAACCTCAAGAAGAAGGATCAAATGAGATTGTTTATATTAATGGATTACCAACTTTGACAACTATAGAATCTAATGAGGAAATCAAAAAGATCAATAATAGTATCATTTCTATTCCGTTAGATCCTCCAGGAGAACTCGATCAAGATTGTATTAAATTAAATTTTAATATTAATGAAAATTGTCAACTTGAAGTTGAAGGGATTGATTTACGAAATAACAATAAAATCACAAGTCAAAATCTTGGGGATATCAGATAAATATCTGATATTTTTAATTTAAATCATTTAAAGTTTTTTACATAAAAAAATACCTGCTTCTCCGTCAACCTCTCTTAATCTGAGTTCAATAGTCTCATCTTTACTAGTGGGAACCACACGCCCACAAAAATCTGGTTGAATAGGAACTTCTCTATGGCCTCTATCAACCATCGCAAGAAGCGTAACTCTTGTTGCTCGGCCCCATAAATGAAGAGCTTCTAATGCAGCTTTAATAGTTCTACCGGTATAAATCACATCATCTATTAAAACGACCTCTCTATCATCAACAGAGGAGGGTAAATCTGTCACTTGAGCTATTCGAGCCCCAACTCTAGGAAGATCATCTCTATGAAAAGTAGGGTCTAAGCATCCATTTTCGACTGGCTGACCAGATAATTCCTCTAAAGATTTTGCTAACAATCTAGACAAATGCACCCCTCTAGTTGGGATTCCAACTAGCAATAATGAACTTATACTTGGAATCTTTTCCAAAATTTGAGAAGCCAATCTTTTGATGGTTCTATCAAGTTCTTTTTCTGAAAGGATTTCTTTCTCTTTTTTTATGGCTTTATCTGGCATATTTTAAAGTCCTAAAAATTTTATTTTTTCTTAGGAATAACTTAAATACTTTTTTAATCTAATAGGGAAAAGCTAACCAAACATCAAAGAATTAGCCTGTTTACCTATTAGGAAGTAATTTAATACGAAAGAAAACCATCAAAAGAAACAAATTTCTTTGAATGCCAAGCAGAAACACCGCTGTTTCAATGAACAAAGGGAAAGTAGCACCAGTCGTGCTGGCGATACTTGACGGTTGGGGTCATAGAGAAGAAATTGAAAATAATGCAGTAAAACAGGCCTCAACGCCAGTATTTGATGCCTTATGGCATGCCTATCCTCATACTCTTATAGAAGCCAGTGGTGGGGATGTTGGGCTGCCAGATGAGCAAATGGGCAACTCTGAAGTTGGGCATCTAACTATTGGAGCAGGAAGAATAATTCAACAAGAATTGGTTCGAATATCCAATACAGTCAAAGAAAATAAATTAATTGAAAATTCTGCTCTTAATGATTTTTCTAAAAATTTAAAAAAGAAAAAAGGAACTCTC
Organism: Prochlorococcus sp. MIT2308; assembly: GCF_059772345.1. Lineage (NCBI taxonomy): Bacteria > Bacillati > Cyanobacteriota > Cyanophyceae > Synechococcales > Prochlorococcaceae > Prochlorococcus > Prochlorococcus sp. MIT2308. The sequence goes on from NZ_CM186283.1 coordinate 1,001,741, forward strand.
CATATCATGGGACTTTGTTCTGATGGAGGGGTTCACAGCCACATCACTCATTTATGCGGCTTAATTGAATGGGCTGCCAAAAAGGGGCTGGAAAACCTCTCATTGCACTTATTCACTGATGGTAGAGATACCTCTGCAAAGAGTGCCTCTAAATATATAAAAACAATAGAAAGCAAAATCAAATCAACGGGAGTAGGCGAGATTGCATCTATATGCGGCAGATATTGGGCTATGGATCGAGATAATCGATGGGAAAGAACATTAAAAGCCTATGAATTACTTACAGATCCAGGCTTCATAATTAGCGATCTTTCAGCAGAAGAAAGTTTAAATAAAAGCTATGAAGAAGGAATTACTGATGAATTTATTGAACCAATTAGGCTATCTTCCTCTTTCTTGAAAGATGGGGATGGAGTAGTTTTTTTCAATTTTCGCCCTGATAGAGCTAGGCAATTAGTAAAGGCGATTAAGTTAAAAGATTTTGACGGATTTGAAAGAAAGAAAAAAATAGATATTGACGTCCTTACCTTTACACAATACGAATCAGGTCTGCCTGTCTCAGTTGCTTTTCCACCTGAGCCATTAAATGATTTATTAGGACAAGTAGTTTCTGATAATGGTTTAAATCAATATCGAACAGCTGAAACTGAAAAATATCCACACGTAACATATTTTTTAAATGGAGGAATTGAGAAACCATTAAAAGGAGAGGTAAGACACCTTGTGCCCTCTCCAAGAGTGGCAACATACGATCTTCAGCCTGAGATGTCAGCTGATGAGCTGACCGAAAGTTGCATCAAAGCGATTGAAAGTGGAATTTACTCTTTAGTGGTAATTAATTTTGCTAATCCAGATATGGTTGGACATTCTGGAATAATTTCAGCTGCAATAAAAGCTAATGAAAAAGTGGATAGCTGCCTTGGAAGATTATTAAATTCAATAGGGAAGCTAGGAGGATCTATTTTGATAACAGCTGATCATGGTAATTCTGAGGTTATGGTTGGCCCAGATGGCCAACCATGGACCGCTCACACAACAAATCCTGTCCCTGTAATACTTGTTGAAGGTGAAAAACGTAAATTGAGTGGATACGGGAATGATATAAAACTCAGAGAGTCTGGAGGAGGATTATCTGACTTGGCTCCTACTCTTTTACACTTGTTAAATTTACCAAAACCAAAAGCAATGACTGGCACAACACTTATTGAGCCGATTAACTTACCTAAAAAAACAAATCTTATTCCTCAACCTGCATAATTAAAAACAAAAATGATCATTCCACTTTTATCTTGGGCTTGGGCAATTTTAGGGGTTTTTCTTATATTATTAGTTCTTCTTCATAGCCCAAAAGGCGATGGCATGGGTGGCCTTGCATCTAGCGGAAGTTCTATGTTCACAAGTGCCAGTAGCGCAGAATCTACATTAAATAGAGCGACATGGACATGCCTTATCTTATTTTTAGCACTCGCAGTTATTCTTAGCGCAGGTTGGTTAAAATAACTCTTAGACTTATTCTTTCAATATTTTTTAGCCTTCTATATATTTTTATTGAATAGACTTCAAAAGAAATATATTCTTACTGTCACACCTTCTAGAAAATATTTGTTAAAAAAAAGAGAAATTGATAAAAAATCCCAAAACTAACCGGACAAAATAATCAAAACCTTTTCTAATTTTTACTTAAGGTATGTTCTAACATTTTCCAAAACTATTTACTGGTATTAACAAAAAAGGGTCAAGGCATAAGCCCTGACCCTAATTGAAATTAAAGTTTCTTTTGAGTTAGAAGTTAATCAATAATCAAAATCACCACCCATACCACCACCTGCTGGGGAAGCCTCTTTTTTCTCAGGTAGATCAGCGACTATGCACTCAGTAGTGAGAACCATTCCTGCTATTGAGGCAGCATTTTGTAAACCTGAGCGAGTTACCTTTGCTGGATCAACAATTCCAGCAGAAAGCATATCTACATATTCACCTGTTGCAGCATTGTAGCCATCATTGACTGGTTTTGATTTAACGTTCTCTGCAACAACTGCTCCATTAGCCCCAGCATTCTCAGCTATACGCATTAATGGAGAAGTAAGAGCCGCTTCAACAATATTTGCTCCAATTAATTCTTCCCCAGAGAGATTGGAGGAAGACCAATTACCCAAGGCAGAAGCCAAATGAGCGAGTGTTGTTCCACCACCAGGAACAATTCCTTCTTCAACTGCAGCTTTAGTGGCGTTAATTGCATCCTCTAAACGAAGTTTTTTGTCTTTCATCTCAGTTTCGGTCGCAGCACCAACCTTCACTACAGCAACTCCACCAGAGAGTTTAGCTAATCTTTCTTGAAGCTTTTCTTTATCATAGGTTGAGTCGGTCTCATCCATCTGCTTCTTGATTTGTTCACATCTAGCATTAACAGCTACTTCATTACCTTCAGCAACAATTGTGGATGTGTCCTTATTAATTGTTACCCGCCTTGAAGTACCAAGCATATCAAGAGTAGCGTTTTCAAGTTTTAAACCTGCATCCTCAGTTATAAGTTGGCCATTTGTCAGGACAGCCATATCTTCAAGCATCGCTTTTCTGCGATCTCCAAAACCAGGAGCTTTAACAGCTGCAACGTTTAAGACACCTCTGAGTCTATTAACTACCAATGTAGCTAAAGCTTCTTTTTCAATGTCTTCAGCAATTATTAGGAGAGGCTTACCAGTTTTGGCAACTTGCTCTAGTACAGGAACAAGATCTTGAACTAAACCAATTTTTTTGTCGGTTAAAAGTATGTAAGGTTCATCCAACACTGCTTCCATTCTTTCAGTGTCAGTTGCAAAGTAAGGGGATATATATCCCTTATCAAAACGCATTCCTTCAGTGACCTCTAATTCAGTGGTCATTGACTTGCCTTCTTCTAGAGAAATAACACCTTCTTTACCAACTTTATCCATTGCATCAGCAATCATCTTGCCAACTTCTTCATCATTACCCGCAGCTATGGTGCCGCATTGAGCAATTGCATTACTGTCACTAATGGGTTTGGAATGATCTTTGATTTTTTCAACCAAAAATTCGGTCGCCTTGTCAATTCCTTTTTTCAAAGTGATTGCATTAGCTCCTGCTGCAACATTTTTCAAGCCAGCTTTAACCATTGCATGAGCAAGAACAGTTGCAGTAGTGGTGCCATCTCCAGCCGCATCATTGGTTTTTGAAGCAGCTTGACGAATTAGAGCAACACCTGTGTTTTCAATGTGATCTTCGAGCTCTATTTCTTTTGCGATTGTTACACCATCATTAATTATTTGAGGTGCACCAAACTTTTTCTCGAGAACAACATTCCGACCTTTAGGTCCCAAAGTGACGGCGACTGATTCAGCCAGAATGTCAATACCACGCTCGAGTGCTCGGCGGGCTTGCTCGTTGTAAATGATGCGCTTAGCCATAAGAGGCGATTTCCTTTAATTTCGAAAAGTTTTGGGTTTTGACTTCAGCAAAAGCTGAGATCTAATTGACGACAGCAAGAATATCTTTCTCGGAGAGAAGTACGTATTCATCGCTGCCAAGTTTGATATCAGTACCTGCGTACTTACTGTAGAGAACCTTGTCTCCAATACTTACTTCCGGAGATTGACGTGAACCGTCCTCGTTACGTTTTCCAGGACCAACCTGAGCAACTTCACCGACTTGAGGTTTCTCTTTAGCAGTGTCGGGAAGCAGTATGCCCCCCGCAGTCTTCTCTTCTGATTCAGAAACTTTTACAAATACACGGTCTCCAAGTGGTTTGACAGTGGAGACGCTGAGGGATACAGCTGCCATAAATTAGTGCAGTAGCAAAAAAAACAAAAGCGCTTAGCGCTGACTCGATAAAGAGTATTACTCATTACCAACGGTATTAATTTATGCATCTAAGCACTCTCAAGACCACATATATTCTGTGCGGTTGACCGAACACTGAAAAAAAAACGCCTGTGAAGTGGTAGTCTAAGCCGCTGATAAGAGTATGCAGATCAGAGCATGCTCACAAAGTTTCTAGTTATCTTATGGCCGCTTCTGCAACCACTACTGTTGGAACTAAGGGTATTGTTCGCCAAGTAATTGGTCCAGTTTTAGATGTTGAATTTCCAGCTGGCAAACTCCCTTCAATTCTTAATGCACTAAGGATTGAAGGCAAGAATCCTGCAGGGCAAGATGTTGCACTAACTGCAGAGGTTCAACAATTACTGGGTGATCATCGAGTCAGAGCCGTTGCCATGAGTGGAACTGACGGATTAGTCAGAGGAATGGAAGCTATAGATACAGGAGCTCCCATTTCAGTACCTGTTGGTGAAGCTACCCTTGGAAGAATTTTCAATGTTCTTGGAGAACCCGTAGATGAGCAGGGAGACCTTAAGGACGTAACAACTTCGCCAATTCATCGTTCAGCTCCAAGCCTCACAGACCTAGAAACAAAGCCAAAAGTATTCGAGACCGGTATAAAAGTTATTGATTTACTCGCTCCCTACCGCCAAGGCGGAAAAGTTGGGCTGTTTGGAGGGGCAGGTGTAGGAAAAACAGTTTTAATTCAAGAGCTAATTAACAATATTGCTAAAGAACATGGGGGAGTATCAGTTTTTGGTGGAGTGGGAGAGAGAACAAGAGAAGGTAACGATTTATACGAAGAATTCAAAGAATCTGGGGTCATCAATTCAGAAGATCTAACTAAGTCAAAAGTAGCCTTGTGCTTTGGCCAAATGAATGAGCCCCCTGGGGCAAGAATGAGAGTTGGCCTATCAGCTTTGACGATGGCTGAGCACTTTCGTGATGTAAACAAACAAGATGTTCTTTTGTTCATTGATAATATTTTCAGATTTGTTCAGGCTGGATCAGAAGTATCTGCATTATTGGGTCGTATGCCATCTGCTGTTGGATATCAGCCAACTTTAGGTACTGACGTAGGAGAGCTTCAGGAGAGGATCACCTCCACACTTGAAGGATCTATTACCTCAATTCAAGCTGTTTATGTTCCTGCTGACGACTTAACAGATCCTGCTCCTGCTACTACTTTTGCTCATTTAGATGCTACTACTGTTCTAGCGAGAGCTCTTGCAGCTAAAGGCATCTATCCTGCTGTCGACCCACTTGACTCCACCAGCACCATGCTACAGCCATCTGTTGTAGGTGATGAGCATTACCGCACTGCCAGAGCAGTTCAATCAACACTTCAAAGATACAAAGAATTGCAAGACATCATTGCCATATTGGGATTGGACGAACTTTCAGAAGAAGACAGAAAGACAGTAGATCGTGCACGCAAAATCGAGAAATTCCTATCTCAGCCATTCTTTGTTGCTGAAATATTCACTGGTATGTCTGGTAAATATGTGAAATTAGAAGATACAATCAAAGGTTTTAACATGATCCTTTCAGGAGAACTGGACAACTTACCTGAGCAAGCCTTCTATCTTGTTGGAAGCATCGAAGAAGTAAAGGCTAAAGCAGAAAAAATAGAATCTGAAGCAAAAGGTTAAAATTCTTTTCTATATACAATCCCATCTAAGTCAACGTTTTTCTAAACCCAAAAGATATGTCTTTAACTCTACGAGTTCTTGCTCCTGATCAAAGCGTGTACGATGATTCTGCTGATGAAATAATACTTCCAAGCACCACAGGGCTATTGGGGGTACTACCTGGTCACATTTCAATGGTTACTGCTATTGATTTTGGTGTTTTGAGGGTTTTAAAAAACGGTACGTGGGATTCAATCGCACTAAGTGGGGGTTTCGCGGAAGTGGAATCCAATGAAGTTACAGTTTTAGTAAATAAAGCTGAGATGGGGAAAAATATTGATTCTGCCAAAGCTGAGGCTGAATTAGAACAAGCTAAAAATCAACTAAGTCAAACTCAGGATAAAGAATCCTCCCCCGAAAAAATAAAAGCTCAAGAAGCATTGAACAAAGCTAAAGCATGGTTTAATGCTTCAAAATCTGACTAAAGTTTAAAAAAAGTTTCGTCTTGAACAAATATTTTGTTGAAGGAATTTTTTATGCCGTACCGCAGAAAGTAACATCAGGGAATTTAATTTTGGCTTGTTCTAATGTCTTTCCTTTTCCTTCCTCTTGCCAATAATTAATCACCTCTGTCGCTTTGTTTAGAACTTCCACTCTTTCATTATCAGTAATCCAACTTTTTTCTTCTAATTGAGACTTTAATGTTTCCCATGCGTCCTCTCTTGGCCAAAAGAAATAGGCTGTAAGAGGGCTGGGCCCTCCTCCAACAATTTGATCAACAGCCAAAGCTACATTGTCTGGCAACCAAAGAATTTTCAATAAAAATCTTCCCTCATCGGCCTTTGGTGTATGTCCTGAAGGGACTCCATCTGCATCTATCGTTGCAGTTGCTAACGCAGCAGCACCTCCAAGTGCACTTGGTCGACCTGATTTTGTCTCTTCAGAGCTAACTTTCCCTTGGTTTTCAGATTGTGGGATTCCCTCAGTACTTGTTACATCTTCTTGCACAGTACCAGCCTCTTCAGAAACCATCATCTCTAAGTTTTCTACTAGCTAACAAGATAATAATCTAACAGGAACTAGGACCTATTTGAATTACTAGATTAGGAATTCAAAAGGTTTTCTATTATTTGATAATGATGGGATTATGAAAGTAAAAAAATTTTTGGGAAGATTAATTCCTCATTGAGATTCAATTAAACAGATTTTCTCCGAATTTTCTCAATGAATTCAATCATTTTTCCAAATCATTCACATTCTTAGTCGCACTACGACTCAATACTTCTACAGAATTTTTTGTTACTAAAACATCATCCTCAATGCGAATCCCAATACCCTTCCACCTCTCATCTATATCAGGCTGCCCCTCGGGTACTGCTAAACGATCACTTATATAAATACCAGGTTCAACTGTTAAAACCATTCCAGGTTCAAGCTTCATATGATAATCACCAAGTCGATATGCCCCTACATCATGAACATCAAGGCCTAACCAATGACCTGTTCGATGCATATACAAATGAGAGTAAGCTTCTTGTTCAATGATCGAATCCACTTCGCCAACAAGCAGTCCTATGTCAACCAAACCTTTAATAAGATGCTTCAACGCAGTCATATGTACATTTTCGGCGTTAGCACCTGGTTGAACGCATTGAATTGCGGCTTCTTGAGCTGTGAGAGTAATTTCATATAAAGCTTTTTGTTCTCCCGAAAATCTCCCATTAGCAGGAAAGGTTCTTGTTATGTCGCCATTGTAATAATCATCCAAAGAGCAACCAGCGTCTATCAAAACAAGCTCTCCATCTCTTATTGGTGAATTATTTGCCGTGTAATGAAGTACACATGCATTGTCACCTGAAGCAACTATTGAGCCATAAGCAGGACCTCTTGTCCCCTTTTCAAGAAAGTATTTTTCTATTTGAGCTTGCAAATCTCTCTCATTCATCCCAGGGCGTGCATATTCTCTAACTATTTCATGACCCTCTGCAGAAATTTGTGATGCAATACGCATCCTTTCTATTTCAAACTCATCCTTATGAAGTCTCAGGTCATGAAGTATTGGGCAAGGTGCAATCATTGAAAACGGAGCAAAGCCACTTCTAGGAAGTTTTTGTAAATGCTCAGACCAAGTTTTCAAAACCAGAGGTTCCAAATGTGGATGTTTTCCAACTCGAAACGCAATCCCTTCAGCCCCTTTTAAATAATGAGGCAAAAGGTTTGGTAATTCATTTAAAGGATGGGATATGTCAACATCGAAATTATCTAAAACTCCTTTTATTCCCCACCTAAAGCCAGTCCAAACTTCTGCTGCAGACTCTTTTGGCAATACGAACAATACATATTGCTCTCCCTTGGGTTTATGAGGTAAAAACAATGCCACTGCATTTGGCTCATCGAAACCAGTTAAGTACCAAAAATCACTATTTTGCCTGAAAGGATATTCACAATCTGCATGATGAGTCACGAGTTCTGCAGCGGGGATAATGGCCGCATATTCTCCTAAATGTGACAGAAATATGTTTCTACGGCGACGAAAAATGCTTGAATCAGCCACAAAAATAACCCTATTTACTCTTTAGGATGGCAAGAGAACTGACTTAGTGGAAAAATAAAAGCAAAAGATCCTTACTATTTAAAAAATCTTTAGGGGATGAGCCAAGACATTCTGCTCTTAACTGCACTTATCGCAGTTATTTTAATGGGTTCTGCAATGTGCTCAGGGATAGAAGCAGCGTTATTGGCTGTCAACCCATTACGCGTGCATGAGCTTGCCAGAAGAAAACCAAAAGTACTGGGAGCTAGAAGATTAGAAAAATTACGTCACCGAATTGGAAGAACTCTAACTGTAGTCACCATTGCTAATAACAGTTTCAATATTTTTGGAAGTTTAATGGTTGGTAGCTACGCAAGTTTTATTTTTCAAAATAGGATCGGAAATGTAAAGCCAATATTTTTTATTGGCCTAACCATTCTTGTTTTACTTCTTGGAGAAATCGTACCCAAAGCACTCGGTACAAGGCTTGCATTGCAAATAAGTTTAACGAGTGCACCTGTGCTTGATTTCTTAAGTATAGTTATGCGTCCATTGCTAATAGTTCTTGAACGTCTACTACCAATTATCACTGCCAAGAGCGAGCTAACAACAGACGAAGAAGAAATAAGACAGATGGCCAGGCTGGGATCTCAAATAGGTCAAATAGAAGCAGATGAGGCTGCAATGATATCCAAAGTTTTTCAGCTTAATGATCTTACGGCTAAAGATCTAATGACTCCACGAGTTGCTGCTCCAACACTTCCAGGAGGAGTTTCTTTGCAATCTGTTAAATCAAATTTATTAGAAAATAATGCCACATGGTGGGTAGTATTAGGGGAAGAAGTTGACAAGGTTGTTGGTGTCGCTAACCGTGAAAAGCTTCTAGCATCTTTACTTCAAGGAGACTCTCATTTGACTCCTTACGATCTAAGCGAAAATGTAGAGTTTGTGCCAGAAATGATTCGAGTAGATAGACTACTGATTGGCTTTAATGAAGACAAAAACGGAGTCAGAGTTGTGGTAGATGAATTTGGTGGATTTGTTGGTTTAATAGGAGCAGAAGCTGTATTGGCGGTTTTGGCTGGTTGGTGGAGAAAATCAAATAAATGATTAACAAAACAGACTTAGCTACAAAATGCAAGTTTTGCATTGATCAATGGAAAGAGAACCTAAATCTTACTAATTACGAGAGAACTAAATTTGCTAATATTTTGAGTCAGCTAGAAGTTCAAATCAACAAATTAGAAAAAAAAGAACTACTTATATCAGTCTATGGACGAGTTGGAGTTGGGAAATCAAGCTTGTTAAATGCATTAATTGGAAAGCAAATCTTTCCAACCGATGTGCTAAACGGGAATACAAAGACTATTAAATCTTATACGTTGGAGAAAAGATTTAGCAGCTTAAACAAAGTTGAAATAATAGACTCTCCTGGTATAGATGAAATAAATAATACTAATCAAGAAGAAATACATTTTAATTACATATTAGATACTGATTTAATTCTCTTTGTAATTGATAGTGATTTAACTCGAATCGAATTGAATTCTATTGAACAGCTATTAAGGCATAATAAACCCATACTAATAGTCTTAAATCGTTGTGATCAATGGAATGCAAAAGAGACAAAGCTAATACTCTCAAGTATTCACAGAAAATTATCATTTTGCAAACAGAAAATTAAAATTTCTCTAGTTTCATCGTCTCCAAGGGAAGCAAAAATAAAATCAGACGGAACTGTTAGAAGTGAACAAAAAACTCCTAAAGTTGATATTCTCAAGAATGAACTTAAAGATATTCTCGATCAAAGCGGGGAATTACTAATTTGTGTAAATAGTCTTAGAATTGCAGACTATTTATACAAATCACTTAAGGAGAATCGACTACTTAAAAACAAAGCAGAAGCACAAAGCTTAATCGGCAAATATGCAACTTTAAAAGCCTCAGGAGTAGCAATTAATCCCTTTTTAATGATTGATCTTCTTACTGGTCTTGCTTTTGATAGTGCCCTTGTTATCCAATTAAGTAAACTATATGGATTAGAGGTAGGTGGTCCATCCGCTAGAGAATTAGTTAAAAAGCTTGGTTTTCAAAATTCATTACTGGGTGGGGCACAAATAGGCATACAACTTACTTTAAACATTTTCAAGAAAATACTGTTACTTGCTGCACCTCTTACGGGAGGATTAAGCCTTGCACCCACTGGTCTAATAGCCATTGCACAAGCAACTCTTGCGATTCATTCAACAAAAATCATAGGTCGTCTCGCAGCTTATAAATTTTTAAGGAGTACAAATAAAAAAGATGGGCGACCTCGATTAATGTTGAACTATCTTCTCAAAAAAAATACAGACTTTCGAATAATGCTTGGTGACTTTAAATTTCTTACATCAAGTACTACAAAAAACAAGAATTATTTGTTGCCATGAAAGCTAAAACAAACACAATAGCTTTATTCGGTACAAGTGCTGATCCGCCTACCTTAGGTCACGAGGCCTTGTTGAATGAATTAACAAAAATCTTCCCAAAAGTCATAACATGGGCAAGTGATAACCCTGATAAAACACATCAAATTCCTCTTCTAAAAAGAACTCAGCTTTTAAGAATACTTGTACAAAAAATTTCACATCCTAAATTAGAGCTAGTTCAAGAATTGAGTAGTCCTAGGACAATTCATACTCTAAAAAAAGCTTCTCAACTATGGCCCGAAGCGAAGTTAAGTTTTGTAATTGGTAGTGATTTAGCTGCTCAAATTCCAAAATGGCTCAATGCTAGGTCTATTCTCAGTAAAGCAGCAATAGCTATCACAATGAGAGATGGATGGCCAATTAGCGATAATCAATTAGATGAAATTAAAAATCTTGGTGGTGAAATTGATCTATTGCCTTTTAATATACCTGAATCATCAAGTTCGAAATTTAGAGAGAGACCTCAAGAAGTTCTTGTCCCCCAAGAGCTTGTTCCATTACTAATTGAAGAAAATCTATACGGTCTGGCAGATAACAAATAATGAAATTAGCCTTAGCCCAACTAAATCCAGTCATTGGAGATCTTGATGGTAATGCAGAAAAAATATTTGAATTAAGTAAAGAGATTAAAAACGAAGATGTTGATCTAGTAATAACACCAGAGCTTTCTTTAATCGGCTACCCTCCAAAAGACTTACTATTTAATCCAAAACTGTTCGAAGAGGAAAAAAATGTCTTAAACAAATTAAGCGAAAGATTAAGTAATCTTAGTCGAGACTTATCTGTATTAATTGGTATCGCAGAACCAACTCCAGATGAAGAAATTCCTAAACTTTATAATTCAGTTGTTATTCTAGAAAAAGGTTCCTGGAGAATCGTTGCGAGGAAGCAACTCCTACCCACATACGATGTGTTTGATGAAAAACGCTATTTTCGTTCTGCAGAAAATAGTAGTATTTTAAATTTTAATCGCCAAAAAAAACGCTGGAAGATTGGAATAACCATTTGTGAAGATATATGGGTTGAGAAAAACTTACAAAATGAGAAGATCCAAGGGAAAGACCCTTTAAGATCCCTAGAACAAGAAAAATTAGATCTACTGATTAATCTCTCAGCTTCTCCATTTATTGAAGATAAAAGTTTACTACGCCAACGCATAGCAGCCAAAGCAGCTATACGTCTTTCATGCCCCGTCATCTATGTAAATCAAGTAGGAGGGAATGATGAATTAATTTTTGACGGTTCTAGTTTTGCTCTTAACAACGAAGGGAAATTACGGCATGAACTTCCTGCCTTCACAGAGTCAATTAGTCTTTGTGACATATCTTCCCTCAAACAAAAAACCTCGATATCGAGTAAAAGTCCAACATCACAAGAAGTTCTTTTCAGAGCTTTAGTTCTTGGAGTTAAAGATTATGCAAGGAAATGTAATTTCAAAAGTGCGGTTATTGGATTAAGTGGGGGGATCGACTCAGCACTAGTGACCGCTATTGCAGTCGCAGCTTTAGGCAAGTCTAAAGTTCATGCAATTTTAATGCCATCTCCATGGAGTTCAGCAGGGTCTGTAAAGGATGCCACGGCGTTAGCTAATCGACTTGGGATTAATCATCAAAGGATCCCGATCTCAGCTGTAATGGATAGTTTTAACGATGTTTTATCTAATTCAATATCGGGGATACCATCCGGTATAACAGCTGAAAATCTACAATCTCGTATTAGAGGAACAATATTAATGGCTCTTGCTAATCAAAGGAAGCATTTACTTCTATCTACAGGAAATAAATCAGAACTGGCTGTAGGTTATTGCACCCTTTACGGAGACATGAACGGAGGCTTGTCTGTGATTGGAGATCTTTATAAGACAAGTGTATTTGATCTATGTGATTGGATAGATGGCGAGTCATCATCTACTTGTAGAAATGATTTCTTCCTCCCTGAATCAGGAGAAATCATAAGCTCTGAAATAAGAAGTAAGCCTCCAAGTGCTGAATTAAGACCAGAGCAATTAGATAGCGACTCTTTGCCGGATTATTTCATTCTTGATCCAATACTAAACGGGTTGATTGAACAGCATTTACCAACTGAAGTTTTAATAGAAAAAGGTTTTAATAAGAAGATAGTTCTCCAAGTCGCCAATTTATTAAAGAAAGCTGAATTCAAACGTTATCAAGCCCCTCCTTTGTTGAAAATCAGTCATCAAGCTTTTGGAAGTGGGTGGAAAAAGCCAATAGCCTCAAGATAAATCTTTGAATCTACTTCTTTTCGTCATTAATTTCTTTTAAGCAATCAATTGGTCTTCGTAGAGACTTAATATTAATCCCATGACGTAAAGCTGTTATTAGTCCCGCAGCCTCTAAATAATTCTCAGCATACAAAATATACTTATCTTTATCACCAGGTACGCAATCTAGCCTCATCTTTTTGGAGCTTACATTTAATACTCCTTGATTAGAAACTACTATTAAAGGAATAAATCTTTCGATGCAAGACAAAACTGCTTCGCCACCCAATGCACCCTGCGGAACAACAACAGCTCCCAAATCACTATTCCTTAATAAAGTTTTCACCTGTGAAAAAGCATTATCTTTGGTATTCATAGCTGACTTACCGATCAGATCGGGTGCGCGACTAAGACCAACTAAAACACTTTGCAAAAATGTATACCCAATCTCCTCTCCCGAGGTTCGAGGGTCTAGATCATAATCAATTGGTAATGGAGCTAACCCCGGTGCATGGGCACAAGGAATCAGTAAATGTTTTACGAGGAAATGACTGATTACAGCCTCGAGTCCCGCAATGACATCAACACCATTACCTTGTCTATAAAGTTGAGTTTCTAATTCATCACTATCATCAGGGAAACGCGTTACTACAGCAATTGCTGTTGCACCAGCTTTCTTCAGTTTTTCGGCAGCTCTCAAAAGAACATCTGGATCTTCTATACTCCCCCAACTTGAACCACTTAAACCTTTCCTCAGATTCATTCTTATAGCTCTTTCAGTTGTAATTACAGGACCAATGTCTAGACCCAGGGTTGCAATACAGCCATCAGCAACTTGTAAATGTCTTTTTTTCAAGTCAGGCTCTAAACCAGCATCTAATAGCAAACCTACTTTTTGTTGTCTTACTGGCTTGAGAAACACTTCTCCAGCGGCAAAAAGATTTAAACTATAACCTTCTACATATTGGATACAAGTATCTGGCCAATACAAAGATCCACCATTCATAACATTGGGATGAGTTATCAAACAGTCACTCACAGAAGCCAGTAATCTTGCAACGGGTATTGCATCTCCTGCATAGCCACCGACACTGCACCCTATACCTGTAGGAATAATCAATAATGTAGGCAAAGGATCAGTATTAGTCATAAAAGATCAATTCAATTCAGGGATTAACGCCTTTCTCCTTATCCTGATTAATAATCAACACAACTTCCACCGATACTATCTGGATTTTTTTTTCAGCATGAGTCGTCACTGAAGTAATAGCCCACCTTAGTGGGTCACCAAATTCTCTTAGCACAGATAAAATATATTTTTTTAAATCAACTATGCTCAATTCATAAGGCCAATCAATGTCCAATTCTATAAATTCAAGTTTCACTTTATTAATTACTTATACTTTGCGAATTTGCAAATTAGATAAAAATAAGAAACTACGCTGCAGCTCCACCAACAACTTCTAAAATTTCTTGTGTAATTGCTGCTTGTCTAGCCTTGTTATAATCAATAGTAAGGTTTTTAGCTAACTCCTTAGCGTTATCACTAGCGTTATTCATTGCAGTCATTCTGCTCGCCAACTCCGAAGCAGCTGACTCCTGTAACGCACGTAGTAATTGATTCTGCAAATAAAGAGGCAAAAGAGCATTCAAAAGTTGATCAGGACTTTGTTCGAAAACAATATCCGATGGTAATTTCGGTTCTTCATTCGACGGAGCAGCATCTTTTTCAATAATAAGTTGGCTATCTTTTGTAGTTAATCTAAAAATCTCATCTTCTGAATCTGCTATTCCTTGAGGATCTAAAGGTAAAAGAGTTTGTATTGTTGGGTTACAACTAACCAAACTAACAAACTTAGTATAAATGACCTCTACTCGATCGGTACTTTCGGAGAGAAATTCTGCTAATACTTCACTCGTTATAGAGCTAGCATCCTCAGAGGTCGGCACTTGTTCTAATTCTTTAAAAGTAGCTCTTATATTATAAAGGCTAGATCTATTCTCAAAATAACCTATTGCTTTCTTACCGATTAAGACCATGTCAGGACTATATCCTTGACTTTTTAATTCGGCATAGCGTTTCTCTGTTCGTTTAATAATATTTGCATTGTAACCTCCACATAATCCTCTATCCCCAGTAACAGCTAAGAGAGTGATTGTCTTAACTTCACGCCTATTTAGAAGAGGAGAGTCAGCAGCTTCAAACTGCATCCTTGATTGTATATTTTCTAAAACCCTTGCCAATCGATCAGCAAAAGGTCTACTCCTTAGGACCTGATCCTGTGCTCTCCGAACTTTTGCAGCAGCAACGAGTCTCATTGCTTCTGTAATTTTCCTTGTGTTTTTGACAGATACAATTCTGTCTCGTATGTCCTTGAGGTTAGCCATAGGTAATTTTCTCTCTTAGATAGCCTTTGCGTTTAAGCCGCAAGCATTGAGGATTTAACCTCGTTAATAGCGTCTTTAAGCATTGATTCAGATGCTTCACTTAATACTTTTTCCGAGAGAACATTATTAATAAAATCAGCCTTGTTTGTTTTTAGATAATCACGCAATTCACGAGCAAATTTTGTAACTTCCTCCTCAGGCACCTCATCAATCAATCCTTTAACCCCTGCGTATACAATAGCTACTTGCTCAGCTAAATTCAGAGGATCAAATTGGGGTTGCTTAAGTAGTTCTCTTAGTCTTTTTCCCCTGCCTAATTGCTTTTGAGTAGCCTCATCAAGATCAGATGCAAATTGAGAGAATGCCGCAAGTTCATCAAACTGAGCTAGCTCAAGCTTTAGAGTACCAGCTATTTTCTTAATAGCTTTCGTTTGAGCAGCTCCTCCCACTCGGCTAACTGAAATACCAACGTTAATTGCAGGTCTTAATCCAGAGTTAAACAAGTCAGAGCTCAAGAAGATTTGACCATCAGTAATTGAAATAACATTGGTGGGGATATAAGCAGAAACATCTCCTGCTTGCGTTTCAATAATAGGTAAAGAGGTCATTGATCCTGCACCCATCGAATCAGAAAGTTTTGCAGCCCTCTCTAGTAAACGACTATGGCAATAAAAAACATCTCCTGGATATGCTTCACGACCTGGTGGACGACGTAAAAGTAATGACATTTGCCTGTAAGCCTGAGCTTGCTTGGTTAAGTCGTCATAAATAACTAGTGTCGCCTTACCTTGATACATAAAGTGTTCTGCAATTGCTGCACCTGTATAAGGAGCTAAATATTGCAAAGCTGCAGCTTCAGATGCACCTGCATTAACAATAATTGTGTAATCCAAAGCTCCTTTTTCTTTCAGAACTTCAACTACATTTGCCACTGATGCTTGTTTTTGACCAACGGCCACATAGACACAAACAACATCTTGACCTTTTTGATTGATTATTGTATCGATTGCTATTGCAGTTTTTCCTGTTTGACGATCTCCAATAATCAACTCTCTCTGACCTCTTCCAATAGGAATCATCGCATCAATGGATGTTATGCCCGTTTGCATAGGCTCATGTACTGACTTCCTCTTAATAATTCCAGGAGCTATTGACTCAATTAGTCTTGAGTCTGTTGTAGCCATCTCACCTTTTCCATCTATTTGCTGTCCAAGAGGGTTAACAACTCTTCCTAGCATTGCCTCACCAACTGGAACTGAAGCAATCTTTCCAGTTGCTTTTACTGTGCTTCCCTCTTGAACTCCTAAAGCTTCACCCATCAAAACGACACCGACATTGTCATCTTCAAGGTTTAATGCAATACCTTCTGTTCCATCCTCGAATTCAACAAGCTCACCTGCCATAACCTTTTCAAGTCCATAAACTCTTGCGATACCATCTCCAATTTGCAAAACAGTACCTACATTGCTTACAGATACTGATTTATCGTAATCAGCAATTTGCTGTTTAAGAATTGAACTGATCTCGTCGGGACGTATAGAAACCATGGGATTTACTTAAAATGGGGAAGATGAAAGGGAGGGGGGAAGAGGAATAAAGCCAGAGGAGAATTAGCTGACCTTGGCCAAAGCAAGACCAAGTCGTCTAACTTGCCCTGCGATGCTGGCATCAATGACCTTTGATCCAACATTGACCACAAAGCCACCTAGCAATTCAGAGTCGACCTTTAGATCGATTTCCAAATTATCTGTACCAGCTATGGATTGTACTTTCTTGAGTAGCTCAGATTGTTGATCTTCACTTAAAGCTGAAGCTGAGGTAATTGTTGCCAAAGCAATATTTCTTTGTTCTCGATAGATTTCCAATAATCTTTCAAGAACAGAATTCAACAAACCTATTCTCTGTCTATCTGCTAAAAGTTTTAGAAGATTTAAGAAAGAGGGAGTGACCTGACTAGAAAAAAGTTTTTCTAAAGCTGCTTTCTTCTGATTAACCTCTAAAACTGGTGATGACATTGCATCACTAAATTCAGGGCAAGAATTCCAAATTTCTAGAATAGATTTAGCTTGTTTTACTACTTCATCAACCTCGTTACGGCTCTCAGCTACTTGAAGGAAAGCTTCAGCATAAGGAGTAGTAATGGTATTAAGTAGTGGCATTAGTTGTCTCCAATATTTTTAATTGACTGTTTAAGAAAATTATCTTGAGTATTTGAATCTAACTTTTTAGGAAGCATTGTTAATGCTTTTTCTATAGCAAGTTCTGCAGCCTCTTTCCTTAATTGGGAAGTTACTCTTGCAGCTTCAGCATTTAAATCAGAGGCAGCACCTTGTTTAATTCTTGCCATTTCCTCAACAGTCCTTTTTTCACTCTCCAAACGAATTGCCTCTGCTCTGGCTTTGCAGTCGTTTCTGATTTTTTCTGCTTTTTGCTTAGCGGAGGCAAGCTCGTCTTTTGCTTTTGAAAGGGAATCTTGCGCTTGGGAAAAACGCTCTTCTGCTTCTTTTAAGTCAGAGAGTATTGAAGTCCTTCGTCTTTCTAGGATTTTTCCTAAAAAGCCTGGTAAGAACTTATAGAGGCCAAAAACAACAACTGCTAAGTTGATAATGTTGGTCTCAAAAATATTTAAGTTGAGACCAAAGCCTTCGGAAGCGAAAATTAAAGAAGTCATTTTTTTGCCAATAGTCTTTCAACAATCAAATCTCCAAGATTTTCAGCTTCGCTTTTGAGTTGATTAAGAGCTTCATCTCTTTGTGAATCAATCTCACGCCTAGCTTTTTCTCTTGATGCATTTGCCTCTGAAGTAGCAAGAGCAAGAGCTTCTTTATAAAGATTCTCAGAATCCTGCTCTGCCTCAAGAATCACCTTCTGAGCTTCAAGTCGAGCCTCTTTAAGCTGCTCTTTGAGTTCAGTCTCAAGTCGTTCGACTTCAGCGATTTTTTTCTTTGCTTCTGCCCGACTGGTATTTACAAAATCCTCTCTTTCTTCAACTACCCGCCCAACAGGTTTGAAGAAAAGAGCATTAAGTATGAAAGTAAGCAACACAACCTGAACCGCCATAAGCGGAAGTGTTGCATCGAAATCAAACAGACCTCCCTCAGAGGCACCAAACAAAAACAAAGTTGGCATTAGCTAAGGTGCAAGAAATTAAGCGAGCCGAATAACGGCAATTGAAATTTGCTAAAGAATTTTCAAATATTTGGGCTGAAAGGAAACCAATTAATTGATTTACTCAATCAGCCCTTTTTTGAAATATTCAACCAGCAAAAGGGTTAGCGAAGAGAAGCACCAATGCAACCACAAGGCCATAAATGGTAAGTGATTCCATGAAAGCGAAAGAAAGAAGCAGAGTACCTCTGATCTTTCCCTCAGCTTCTGGCTGACGGGCTATACCCTCTACTGCTCCTTGTGCAGCACTACCCTGACCGATACCAGGGCCTATTGCGCCAAGGCCTACAGCTAAACCAGCTGCAACAACTGATGCGGCGGTGGTAATGGAATCCATAATTCTGCTAAAGATGTGTAGCGCTTTAAACGCTTAAAGAGTTGTGAACGGGAGTTTATACCTGCGAGGGGTGAATCTCATAGTTCTTGAGATGATACTGAAAGAATTTCAGGCCTCAAAGCAGGAAATTTGCCATTGAAAAGTTAATTCAGTAGCAAAAAATCATGATTAATGATGCTCTTCAACTGCTTCCCCGATGTAATAAGCAGCAAGAGTTGCAAAAATCAGAGCTTGAATAGCACTAGTAAACAAGCCTAGAAACATAACAGGAACGGGAAGAACAAGAGGCACAAGAAAAACAAGTACCGCTACTACAAGTTCGTCTGCGAGAATGTTTCCAAATAAACGGAATGAGAGAGATAGAGGCTTTGTGAAGTCTTCAACAATTTTGAACGGGAGCATTATTGGCGTTGGGTGAACGTAATACTCGAAGTAACGCAAACCCTTATTGCTCAACCCCGCATAGAAATATGAAAGAGATACCAGTAGTGCTAAAGCAACAGTTGTATTTATGTCAGCTGTAGGTGCACCAAGTTCTCCACTTGGTAGTTCAATCAGCTTCCAGGGAACTAATGCTCCGCCCCAATTGCTCACAAATATGAACAGAAAGAGGGTTCCTATGAAAGGCATCCAATCTCTATAAACCTTTTCACCAATTTGTGTTCTAGCCAGATCACGTATGTAATCCCACAGAAATTCCAAAAGATTTTGAACACCTTTTGGATCACGGTCCATTTTTTTTGTTCCAATGACCACCAAGGCAAGCAAAGCGCCTATGAGGAGCCATGAAGTCATAAAAACTTGGCCGTGAATTCTAAAATTTCCAATTTGCCAATAAAGGTGTTGACCCACCTCCAATTCAGCCAAAGGAAAAACAAATGGTAAAAAACCCATTTATCTGGTAGTTAGGTTGCGTAGAAAAAAAAAGCCAAACAAACAAAACTTAAAAATTTGATTTCTAACAAGCAATTAAGGCATAGATAGAAACTGAATAATTAACGCTGGTTTATAAAGCAAAAATCCTAATAAAGCCGGAATCAAATCAAGTTGAGGAAATCTAGAAGACCCCAAAACCAAAAGAACCGGAACTAACAACTGGACTTTACCGACAATTTTTGATGAAGTACCTAACCTTCCAACCCCGCGAGCAAGCAAGCGAAAATAAAGAATTCCTGATAAAGCACCAATAAATAGGCTTGCACTAGCTTGGATTCCCCAAAAGAAACCTGCTATGCCAACAGAAAAAATAGTCAATAAAAATGTCAGACGGAATACTCGAAATTGAAGTTCAAGATATTCGTCTGATTTGACTCCGGACAATGTGTCCAATGAGTCCATATCCAGAAGAGGATCATGACTTGAGCAATTGTCAACGGTCTCAGATGCCACAAAAATTCCTCCTTTTGGAGTTTCCTAGTGATAGCGAGAAGTTGTTTTGCAAACAAGACACCTAAGCTCTCTGCAAAGGCCCGGGGAATCTATCACGAGACTTGCATCAAAACAAAAAAATTTTCTCTATGAATAACTTGAAAAGTTGGTTAAATTAACAATCTGCGGAGAATTCTCAAACAAACTTTTATTTACCCAATATCAATCAAGATATAATTTGTTTAAAATTTAATCCTGTGGTTGTAAAATTAAGTTATTATTTTTTATAGTCCAATTTCTTTAATTTGCTCTCTAAAAATTAACAATTAAATTTAACTCGTAAAAAACTTCCTAGTTTTTGCGGAATTCCAAAAAAAGTAAATTAATTAAAGTTTAAAGACTTGGCAAAATGGCAATTTAACGGCTCAATGGTATACAAGCAAAATATCCTTTGAGTAATATTTCTAATAAAAAAACACCATTTACATCCAAAGCGAAAAAGAAGCATGAATCAAAAGATTTTCTGAGTAATTTTATAAACGATAAGATTCTT
This sequence comes from Prochlorococcus sp. MIT2308, assembly GCF_059772345.1. Taxonomy (NCBI): domain Bacteria; kingdom Bacillati; phylum Cyanobacteriota; class Cyanophyceae; order Synechococcales; family Prochlorococcaceae; genus Prochlorococcus; species Prochlorococcus sp. MIT2308. The sequence goes on from NZ_CM186283.1 coordinate 1,022,245, forward strand.
CCATTGCCTTGGCCATTTTGGCCTAAGGAAGGGCGTTTAATAATGGGATTAATAGCCTTTTGGAGCATTTCAGGAATTTTCATACTTGGATCAGCTAGTTGGTGGGTAGCTACCAGAGAAATGGGTGAAGGTACTTATTACATAAAAAGACAAATAATATGGTTAATCGCTAGTTGGAGCATTTTTTATCTCGCCATCAATATCAAATTAAAAAGCTGGCTTAGGGTTTCAGGTCCTTGCCTTTTTATAGGAATGCTGCTGATTGCATCAACAAGTTTTTTCGGTAGTACCGTCAATGGTTCTACAAGATGGTTGATTCTCGGTCCAATCCAAGTTCAACCATCGGAATTAATCAAACCTTTTATTATCCTTCATAGTGCAAAACTTTTTGGTCAATGGGAGAGAATAAATTCAGAAAAAAAAATTTTTTGGTTAACTATATTTGCCTCTATTATTTTATTAATTATAAAACAACCAAATTTAAGCACTGCTGCATTAACAGGAATATTACTTTGGATGATTGCCTTAGCTGCTGGTATTAATTTTCAACATCTTTTCAACACGGCCTTATCAGGCTTAACCATTGGTTCAATAAGTATTTTTTTTAATGCTTATCAGCAAAGTCGCGTTTTATCATTTATCAACCCATGGAAAGATCCGCAAGAAGGGGGTTATCAATTAATTCAGAGTCTTTATGCTATCGGTTCGGGTGGTTTATTTGGAGAAGGATATGGTCTTTCAATGCAAAAATTACAATATCTACCATATAGAAGTACTGATTTTATATTTGCTGTTTTTGCAGAAGAATTTGGATTTTTTGGATCTATTTTACTTTTGACTTTTTTACTTGTAATTTCATATTTAACTCTAAAAATATCCCTTAATTGTAGAAATAATTATACCAAACTAATTTCTATTGGATCAGGAACTATTCTTGTAGGCCAATCAATTATGCACATCGCAGTTTCCTCAGGTGCAATGCCTACAACAGGTCTACCGTTCCCTCTGATCAGTTATGGGGGAAACTCATTAATTTCAAGCTTACTAATAGCAGCCTTATTGGTCAGATCCTCTATTGAATCTTCAGATTTATTAATTAAAAATTCCGCAAATTGACGCTTAAATAGATAATCTAGAAAGGAAACTTGGTGTGGCAAATCTTTTTTTGAGCATTTCTTCCATAAGTTTGGTTTTCTCTGATATGGCTCGTCATGGCGAGCACATAATTAATAATGGGCTAAATAATCCAACCCCTGTATCACTCCTCATAGTTTTCACTGGAGGCCTTTTAACAAGTTTAGGCCCCTGCTCATTATCACTATTACCAATAACAGTTGCATATCTAGCTGGATTTAAAAGTAAACAAAACCCCTTACAAAAAACTTTTAGTTTCTGCGGCGGGATAGTTATATCACTAGTGATTCTAGGAAGTCTAAGCGGTTTTTTAGGGAAAATTTATGGCCAATTACCTGGTTTCTTTTCAATATTTATTAGTCTATTAGCCATAATCATGGGTCTTAATCTCCTTGGGCTCTTAAAAATCTCCCTTCCATCTGGACCTGATCCTGAAGCTTGGACAAGCAAAGTTCCCCCAGCTTTCGCACCGGTTTCAGCAGGGTTAGCTTTTGGATTAGCCTCCTCGCCTTGTACAACTCCTGTTCTTGCTGTTCTTCTCGCATGGGTTGCCAAGGAAGGTAACCCCATTAGTGGCACAATTTTTCTTGCAAGCTTTGCGATTGGGCAAATTGTTCCTTTATTTATTGCAGGTACTTTTGCAGCGAGTGTTCCAAAATTATTATCTTTGAGACCTATTGGGAAATGGGTTCCACCAATTAGTGGGGTGATTTTATTAACCGTAGGTCTTTTGAGCCTTTTTTCTACTTGGATATGAATTAGATGAAAAAAATCAGCCAAGTTTTAAATTGGCTTTCTAGCTTAAAGATTGCTATTTTACTATTATTTTTAATAGCAATTTCTTGTGCAGCAGGAACTTTTATTCCACAACAAGAACCAGATCAATTCTACTATGATAATTTCAATAATGATCCTCTTCTTGGACTTATCAATGGAAATATATTAATACTTTTTGAATTGAATCATGTTTATACAAGTTTCTGGTTTTTGATTTTACTAACTTGGCTTGGTTTAGCTCTTGCAGTTTGTAGTTTTAGAAGACAATTACCAATACTTAAATCAGCATTAAACTGGATAGATTACAAATCTCCTCGCCAAATAGCAAAACTTTCTGTCGCGCAGACAATTAAAACTAATGATCCTTCAAAAAGCTTAGAAAAACTTTCAATAAATTTAAAGAAGCAAGGCTGGAATGTGAGAGAAACAGATGGAAGGATAGCTGCAAGAAAAGGAGTAATTGGTAGATTAGGACCTATATTAATTCATCTAGGTTTAATCTTATTGATGATAGGTGCAACATACGGATCATTAAATGGAAATACTTTAGAAAGATTCATGGCACCTGGAAGATCAATAGATTTATTAAACAATAATGAAGAGAAAGGATTAACAATTAAATTACTAAAGTTTCAAATAGAAAGAGACCCTCAAGGAAGAGCTGAGCAGTATAGATCGATAGTAAAAGTTATTGAACCAAATGGAAATAATGAAGAGAAGGAGATTAGTGTTAATTCTCCATTAAGGTACAAAGGACTAACATTATATCAAGCCGACTGGTCTTTAGCAGCAATAACAATTCAAATTGATAATAGTCCTAAATTACAAATTCCAATAAAATCTATTCCAGAGCTAGGGGAACAAACTTGGGGAACTATTATACCAACCCAAAAAGATGGTGAAGGGCAAATCTTATTAACAGTATCGAGTGAATTGGGACCTGTAACAATTTATGATAATGATGGTACAAGACTTACAAACATAAGCATAAATAAGGAAGCAGAAGTGAAAAATACTTTAATTAAAATAATAAATGTAATACCAAGTAGTGGATTACTTTTAAAGCGTGATCCTGGAGTACCCTTTGTTTATACCAGTTTCGCTATAATACTTCTTGGTGGTTCACTAAGTATAATTTCCACCAAGAAGATTTGGTTATTACATGAAAAGGAGCAATCTATTATCTATATAGGTGGCTTAAGCAACAGAAATCTTTCAGGTCTCTCGAAAGAATTGCCGAAATTTATTAGTTTTCTAAATGATTAACTCTAAATCATTTCTTTTTCCATGACAAACTCTAATGATAGTATGAACATTTCCTCTCGGGTTAAAATCAGCTTCTAATTGCATCCACTTAGGGGCAGAAGCTTCAACAAAATCATCTATTATTTTGTTTGTAACTTCTTCATGAGATATTTTCTTTTCTCGAAAACTATTTAAATAAAGTTTAATTGCTTTTAATTCAATTACCTTCTTATCTGGTTGATATACAATCCTTAAAGTGGCGAAATCTGGATAACCCGAAAAAGGACACTTACATGTAAATTCAGGGAAATCTATTGAAATTTCATAATCTCGATTACTATTGGGATTAGGAAAACAAATCAAGCTCCCAGCAGCTATTTCCCTTTCCCCATACATAATTACCTCATTAATATTTTCTTCACTCATTGGAATATCTTGAATAGGATTTTAATAACACACTACATAATACCTGGATTAAAGATTCAACCCTCTAATAAATTTTGCTAATAAAAAAGCATTCAAATGATGGGAAAAAGCACATATGTATCAATGCGCACAAAACTAATTCTCGCTATCCCCCCTAATAGATGCAGAAGCAAGATTTTGTATGGACATCAGTCTTTCTGAAAAGAGAAATGGGACTCAAATAGAGCCGAAAACTGTTCACGGAATTCTTTGGCTACAAACTCATTTCGAATCCAATCATTGGGAAATTATCAGTAATGGCCTAGTAATCATTCCTACCAAGGACGCCCAAATGCTTCAAGAAGATGCAACAAATGCTGGACTAAATGTAAATTTCATCAATTCTCTAAGTCCAATAGACAAAATCTGATCAAAAATTATCTAATATCAAAAAAGTTTCTTAAAGTGATATGAAAAAGATAGAAGCAATAATACGCCCTTTTAAACTAGAAGACGTAAAGATTGCATTAGTCAATGCAGGTATAGTTGGAATGACTGTAAGCGAAGTAAGAGGATTTGGACGCCAAAAAGGACAAGTCGAAAGATACAGAGGTTCCGAGTTCACCGTTGAATTTCTTCAAAAACTAAAGATAGAAGTTGTTGTCCCTGAAGAAAAAATTGATATTGTTTTAAAAGCTATTGCTGAAGCAGCAAAGACTGGAGAGATTGGAGATGGAAAGATTTTCGTAATTCCAATTGATTCCGTTGTAAGGATAAGAACAGGTGATAAAAACGAAATAGCTCTATAAATTCACGAAAAATCCATCAATTTTTCTATTTCATCGAATCCCTTAGAATCATCGTTCATCCATAATAGATATTCTTGATTACCCGCAGGTCCCTTTAAGGGTGATGCAATCAATCCTTTTGGATGCCATCCATATTTTTTAGATTCGTTTATGACGCCTTCAATAGCCTCAAGATGCAGAGAATGATCCCGAACGACTCCGCCCTTCCCAACTTTGTCCTTGCCAACCTCAAATTGAGGTTTCACTAATACTAATAATTCAGACCGGGCATTATTAAGAAGAGATTTAAGACTAGGCAAAACAATTTTTAGAGAGATAAAAGACAAGTCAGCTACAGCGAAGTCAGGTATTGGATCTCCATCATTAAATAATTTTTCAGGAGTTAAATGTCTAATATTAGTACGCTCCAATAGAACCACTCTTGGATCATTTCTAATACTCCATGCCGTTTGGCCATAGCCAACATCAACTCCATAAACCTTTGCTGCTCCTAATTGCAAAAGACAATCTGTAAAACCACCAGTGGAAATCCCAGCATCCAGACAAACTCGATTTTTTATATTAAGCGGAAATTGATCAAAGGCTGCAGACAACTTTTCACCTCCGCGAGATACATACTTCAAAGGCTGAGTAATTTCTATCTGAAGATCTTTTAAAACTTCTTGGCCTGGCTTATCAAGAATTTGTCCATTAATTGACTTAACTTTGCCAGCTCTGATGAGCTTCTGCGCCTCTTGACGAGATTTAGCTAATCCTTTAGTCAGCAAGTGAAGATCTAATCGCGATTTTTTAGTCATTTGTTTACAAAAACAAACAGGAAACGGAACAAAAACCGCAGAAGTCGTAATAATCCTCTTTTTCAATAGAGAATCTATTTAATTGACCAAAGTTTTTGTCTAAAAAGCTCATGCATCCCACCAATAAAAATGAGCTATCTAGCCATGGTCATTTTCATCTAAACCCAAAGAAGCAAGCTGGAGAGGTACTTGAGCTTTTGCCTCCAGGAAGTTTTGCGAAATTTGCAAATCAACCCAATGACTTGCCTCCCTTCCAAGTAATTGACTGCAAAGCGGGAAAATGCAGGGTAAGACAGCAGGCTTGGGGAAGATATGTGCATTGGGAAGTTGAACACAATAGACTCAAGTCAGCTTGACCTTGACGACCTAAATTAAAGTAACCTTTAACTTTGTAGCACTTTGATTGAGCGTTACACAAACCCAGAGATGGGAAATATTTGGTCTGAACAAGCCAAATACCAAACTTGGCTTGATGTTGAAATAGCCGCATGTGAGGCTAATTGCAAACTAGGGAAAATCCCATTGAATGCAATGCAATCCATTCGATCAAAGGCAAATTTCACACCTGAGCGCATCCTCGAAATAGAAGCCGAAGTTCGACATGACGTCATTGCTTTTCTAACAAATGTGAATGAATATGTTGGGGATGCAGGTCGATATATACATGTTGGGATGACAAGTAGCGATGTCCTCGATACAGGACTAGCACTTCAATTGAAGTCATCAGTAAAACTTTTAAAAAAAGAGCTTTTATTGCTTGAGGACGCTATTAGAGATTTAGCAAGAGAACACAAGAGTACCGTAATGATTGGCCGTTCTCATGCAATTCATGGAGAACCTATTACTTTTGGATTCAAGCTTGCAGGATGGCTAGCAGAAACTCTAAGAAACAAAGAAAGGCTTAACAGTCTCGAGGACGATATCTCCGTTGGTCAAATCAGTGGTGCCATGGGAACTTATGCGAACACCGATCCCGAAATAGAAAAAATTACTTGCGAACTTTTAGGACTTCAGTGTGATACAGCTAGTACTCAAGTGATCTCAAGGGATAGACATGCTAATTATGTACAAACTCTTGCTTTGATTGGATCATCATTAGATCGTTTTTCTACAGAAATTAGAAACCTTCAAAGAACAGATGTACTTGAGGTAGAGGAAAACTTTGCCAAGGGTCAAAAAGGAAGCTCTGCTATGCCTCACAAAAGAAATCCCATAAGGAGTGAGAGAGTCAGCGGTCTTTCAAGAGTTTTAAGAAGTTATGTAGTTGCAGCTCTCGAAAATGTAGCTCTATGGCATGAAAGGGACATTAGCCACAGTTCCAATGAAAGATTAATGTTGCCAGACACGTCTATTACACTTCATTTTATGATCACTGAAATGACAGCGATTATTAAAGGACTTGGCATTTACCCGAATAATATGCTGAATAATTTAAACATTTATGGAGGAGTAGTTTTTAGTCAAAGAGTTCTTTTGGCATTAGTTGAGAATGGAATGAGTCGCGAAGATTCTTATCGATTAGTACAAAAACATGCTCATTCTGCATGGAATCAACCTGAAGGTAATTTTAAAAATAACCTTGAGAATGATCCTGAGGTAATGAATGTTCTCTCTCTAACTAAACTGTCTGAATGCTTCTCAACTGAATTACATCAATCGAATTTGAAGGTTATTTGGGATAGACTTGGGATATAAATGTAAATGCTAAATCTAAATCAATTAATATTTGTTAGTAGACTAAAGAACAACCATAGCTATAGATTCAACTAAAATCAATAGCTATAGTCTTTATTCCCAGGGAATTTAAATTTTCAAACCAACAGCAATGTCTAATATGAAACGACTTGAGAAAGATAGTCTAGGTTCGATTTCTGTTCCAGAAAATGCGCTATGGGGAGCTCAAACTCAAAGATCAATATTAAATTTTGCTATTGGCGATGAAATCGTACCTCTTGAAATCATTCATGCAATTGCACAAATAAAAGCCTCTGCTGCTCGTGTAAACAATCATTTAGGTCTGATTGATACAGAAATCGCACAATTGATCACTGAAGCAAGTTTGGAAATTATTGAAGGTAAATACAATGATCAATTTCCTTTGAAAATATGGCAAACAGGAAGTGGTACCCAAACGAATATGAACGTAAATGAGGTGATTAGCAACATAGCTTCAAAACGTTTAAATAAGCCTTTAGGTAGTCATGATCCACTTCATCCTAATGATCATGTCAATCGCTCTCAATCTACTAATGACGTTTTCCCAGCAGCTATACAGATAGCCACAATACTTAATTTAAAAAAGACCTTAATACCCGAATTAAAAAAGCTCATTGATTTGTTTCATCAAAAAAGTCATGAATGGAAGGATCTTATAAAAATAGGACGTACTCATCTTCAAGATGCAGTACCCCTGACTCTTGGACAAGAAGTTTCCGCCTGGTCAAGTCAGTTAGAGACTGCACTAGGACGCATAGAAATCAATCTCGAGGAACTTTATTCACTTCCACTGGGAGGAACCGCTATTGGAACAGGAATAAATGCTCCAGAGAATTTCGATAACCTCATTGCTCTTGATATCTCTAGAAAAACAAATTTACCCTTTGAAACCGCAGCCAATAAATTTGCCATCATGGCTAGTCATGATGGTCTTGTAAATATAATGTCCCAACTAAAATTATTAGCCGTAACTTTTCTCAAAATCGTTAATGATCTTCGATTTTTATCTTGTGGACCAAGAGCTGGATTATCAGAGCTACAGCTACCCGCCAATGAGCCTGGCAGCTCAATAATGCCAGGAAAAATTAATCCTACTCAATGCGAAGCTATGGCGATGGTATGTACACAAATAATTGGTATGGATGTCTCAGTATCCATAGCAGGAAGTGGTGGACATCTACAAATGAACGTCTATAAACCATTAATTGGATACAACATTTTAAAAAGTATTAATCTTATTAAAACCGCATGTAAAAGTTGCAGAGAAAATATGATTGAGGGTCTTCAAGCAAATGAACCAAAAATCAAGCAATATCTAGATAATTCTTTAATGCTTGTCACTGCATTAACTCCATCAATTGGATACGAAAAAGCAAGTCAAATTGCCAAATTAGCACATGAAAAGAATCTCAGCCTAAGAGAAGCCTCAAGTCAACTAAACTACATTGATCCAGAAGAATTTGATAATCTCATTAATCCAAAATTTATGGTTGGGTATGATTGAAAAAATAAATTTCTACTCTCAATTTTTTCTTTCAGTTGCCGGGTTAATAACCTCATGATTTTTTTCTTTTGATTGATTAATATCATCAGCCTCACAAACTGGAAATCTATCCATTAGTTTTATAGCTGCTCTAGCATTATTCCTAAGTTGCCTACTCACAGCCTCGCAATAGGGAATCTGTGAAAGCAAATCATTTGTTCTTCTTAGAATTCTTACAACATCTCCCTCATCTAAAGAAGTATTTGAAATTAAATCCGTCCAGGTACTTCCTCTTGCCCAGGCTTCTACTAAACCCATTAATTCTGAACTCCATAGAATTGGAACTTCAATACCAAAACGTTCTTGTACTCTAAATAATTCTCTTCGTATATTTGATAAATCATTAAAAGCTTCGTCTGCAACTGCACTTGGAATAAATCCAGTCCATAAATCAGGACGGTTAACTTCTGTCACAATTGACTGAATCACTCCGGCTAATTCAATCGGAGTCAATTCGTCAAGATGTCCGCTCATCAAGACCAAACCTAACCACAATTCATTTTCACCTCTTAAGGATCCAATGCCTCTACCTATTTCAGTGGGACTTAAATCATCCAAGCATCCGAAGTGTTTTAATACTTTAATCAGTGATAAAAAAGTTTCCCAGTGACGATTCGACCTGTCATAAAGTATCCGCTCACGTTCATGAATTTCAATCTCTAATTCATTCATTTTACGCCTATGCTTCTTTAATTTTTTCTTATCTCCCCATCGATGGGCTGGCTGAATCAACAATTCATCTTCTAGAGAGCTAACAAATTGAGCTTGAGACAAAACTTCACTAGCAAGATCATATTGCGCAATTCTCATATTATTTTTCTTAGCCAAATTTGATATCATTAGTGCTATCTCATTACTTGTCTTATCACCATGAAGTATTTCACCCAGTCTGCTAATTTCAGGAGTTATAATTTCTGATACGTCTAAGCATGCAAGGTCAGCATGAAGACTAACGACGTCCTTACAAGGGATTAGTATCCAAATATTTTCATCTGTTAAGCAGAGCAATTGAGATGGTCTATCTCCTTTTTGTAACTTTTCAATAATTACAGCAGGTACAACTTTACCTTTTAAATGCGAAGTTTTTAGACTTATCAAAGTCCCATTATTTGCAAATTCTAATGCTAAGATTAATTCATTAGATAAAGTCTCGGCTGATTGTTTTTGGAGAATTTTTAATAGTCTTCTTTCTTCCTTCAAATGACTTTTTATTTTTTCATATCTTTCAAAAGCTGACCATGGTATATCTTCTGAAAAGGTTTTATATTCTTTTAAGTCCTCTTTTAATCTAGAAAGTTCTTCTTCCTCTTCAACCAAATCTAAGCTAGCTAAGTATCTACTAAAGCTTCTTTCTATCAATTCTTTTGATTTTTCTAAGTCATAACGCTGTAATAAATTCAGAACCATGCCATAGCTGGGCGTGAATTGACTAATCAGGGGGTCCGCTGGACTGGTTGCCAAATGCCCAGCTTCTCTTACACCTTCAAATCGAGTTTGTACAGTAACGACATAACCTCTTGAATCAAGACCTCTTCTTCCTGCTCGACCAGCCATTTGCAAAAACTCACTCCCCATCAATTGACGATGTCCATTATCTGATCTCTTCGATAAAGTAGATATAATTGTACTTCTTGCAGGCATATTGATTCCTGCAGCTAATGTTTCAGTTGCAAAAACAACCTTAATCAATCCTTCTTGAAATAATTCCTCAATCAATTCCTTCCATGCAGGAAGAACTCCCGCATGATGAGAGGCGATTCCATTAAATAAAGCTCTGATATGTAGATCATCTCTGAGCCCTTCTGAATTTAAAATTGAATATTTTTCAAATCGATCTTTAATTGAATTCCTTTCTTCTTGACTAACTAGACAGGTACTGGCAATTGTTTTCACAGCTTTATCACAACCACGACGACTAAAAATGAAATAAATAGCGGGTAACATATTTCTCTCAGCCAACTTCGATATCACAAAGCCAAGTGAAGGAGATTCAGGCTGAATAGGCTTGGATAAGCGTCCTCTCTTCTTATGTGTTTTTGTTGGACGCCAAATCTTACAATTTGGATGTAATCCAGTTCCTTTATCGTTCAGTAATGGGTGAAGTCCTTTAGCGCTGCAAAAATTGAATTCCAGAGGAACTGGCCTTAAATCACTGGATATTAAATCTGTGGGTCCATGTACTTGCTCAATCCAATCGGTTAATTGGCCAGCATTTGCGACTGTTGCCGATAGACCAACAAATTGAACGGATTTAGGACAATGAATAATTGATTCCTCCCATACAGTCCCTCTGTGAGCATCATTCATGTAATGACATTCATCAAGGACAACAGTTTCTATATCCATTAGAGGATCATCATTTCTGTCTGCTGCTGCATAAAGCATATTTCTAAAAATTTCAGTAGTCATCACAAGGATGGAAGCCTCTCTATTCAGGCTTAAATCACCTGTCAAAAGGCCCACATTGCCTGAACCAAATTGATTCCGAAAGTCTCTTAGTTTTTGATTAGATAAAGCTTTTAAGGGAGTCGTGTAAAACACCTTATTTCCATGAGAAATAGCTCTATAAATTGCATACTCTCCTATTAATGTCTTTCCTGATCCTGTGGGTGCACTGACAACTACTGAATGCCCTTGATTGAGTGAATCAATTGCTTTAAGTTGAAACTCATCCAACGCAAAAGGAAAGATTTCCTTTGGATTTAAATTGTTTTGGTGGATTTCGTTCTCAGACGTATCTCTTTCTGATGAAGTCATTATTAAATCCTAGAGGAATATTCTATGCCCACATGATTTTTGACGTGGATACATAATAAAATCAAGAAACCAAAGAAATAATCTTAATCCAGTTCCCAAATCTCTAACCACTTAAAACAGAAAAATATGCCTGAAATCTCTAATTCTAGAATTCGTAAACTCAGGACTTGGATCCCAGGGCAAAGATCATCAGAGTTGATTGGTGTAGATGAAAATAAAAATCAAATCACCTTAATTGACCTAGCAAGTAATGATTATCTAGATCTTTCAAGACACCCATTATTAATTGAGGCCGCTAGACAAACCTTAGAAACTGATGGAGTCGGCTCAGGGGGATCAAGATTTATCACTGGTAGTAGAAATATTCATCAAAAACTTGAAACAAAACTAGCCGAATGGCTTGATCGTGAGATTGTCTTGCTTTACCCGAGTGGTTTTCAAGCAAATCTAGCTGCGGTCTTAGCACTTGCTGATCGTCACACTCCTGTGATTTGCGATCGTCTGATACATCATTCTCTGCTCGTTGGTGTCAAAGCGAGTGGAGCCAAGCTCATTAGATTCAAACACAATAATTTATCTGAACTAGAAAGACTTTTAAAAGAATCTAGACAAAGAAATCCTCAAAAAAAACCTTTAGTAATTACAGAAAGTCTTTTTAGTATGGAGGGTACAACAGCCCCCATAAAACAAATTTCAAAGCTATGCATTAAGTATGATTCAAAGTTACTTATAGACGAAGCTCATGCATTTGGGATTATGGGCCCCGAGGGAAAAGGAGAATCTTTTGGACTCAAAGAATCAATCTCAATTATAAGTGGGACCTTCGGTAAAGCTTTTGGAAGTGGAGGCGCATTTTTAGCAACAGACAAAATAACAGGAGAAAATTTAATACAGAACTGTGGGGCATTTCGCTATACAACCGCTTTGGCTCCTCCACTTTGTGGAAGTGCTTTAGCCGCATTAAAATTAATTGAAAGTAATCCTAGTTGGGGCAGCAAGCTGAGAAAAAAATCAATAGCTTTACGGGACAGATTATCTCAAATTGGATGGCAACGGCCTGCTGGGGAAGGTCCAATAATATCTATAATCCTTGGCTCAGACGAATTAGCAATGGATTATCAGAAGAGTCTTGAGGCACACGGCCTTCTAGCTGTTGCGATCCGTCCACCAACTGTCCCAGAAGGGCAATCCAGAATCAGATTAGTTATTAGGCGAAATACTCCCGTTCAGGCCTTCGAAAGACTGGTCGAAGTTCTTAAAAACAAATGAATGAAATAATTGCTATGCATGGCTGGGCTGGTGATAGTCATCAATGGTCAAATTGGGAAAAGATATTTAAAAGTTGTGATTGGGAATGGCAAACCTCTGAACGCGGATATAGAGATATAAGTCCTCATACATCAAAATGGAATCACACCTCTAATCATGTCGAACTTAAAAGAGTTGCTATATGTCACTCTCTTGGTTCACATTTGATAGATAAAGACGTTTTAAACTCGGCTACTCATGTTGTATTGATCAATAGTTTTAGTCGTTTTATTCCAACTAGCAAAGAGAATCGCCCTATAAAACTGGCCCTCAATAGGATGATGAATGCAATTGATTCCCCTAATGAAGAAGCTATGTTAAGAAAGTTTCAGATAAAAGCTTATAAACCTAATTACATTGATCTTGAATCATCCGAATCAAATCTCCTTCACATATCCCATTCTGGAAGGTTGAGACTAAAAAATGATTTAAAACTTCTTATGAATTCTGATTCTCTACCAAATGGCTTAAATAATTCTTCCAAAGTACTTATTATTAACAGTGAGCAAGACTATATTTTGACTAATCAAACGAAAGAAAAGCTAGTAGAAGATTTAAAAAGCCACTTGCTGAATGCACCCAAAACAATCAACCTTAAAGACGAGGGGCATTCCATAACAAAAATAAAAAATATCAAAAAAGTCAAACAGTGGTTAGAATTTGATCATGCAAAAAACATGGTTTAGCCAAGTTAATAAAAACTTTAACGAAGCTGCATTAAGTTATAACGAATCAGCATCAATTCAAAAAAGTACTGCTTTAAAACTAGCAAAAATATGTTCCAATTATTCAATTAAACATGGTCTATGGGTTGACCTTGGCTCTGGCACTGGACTACTCGCTAAGTCATTAGAAGATCTACATCCAAACCAATATGTAGTGAGATTGGACAATTCTAAAAAGATGATTGACCAACATTCAGAAAAGAGTGTTAAACAACTTTGGGATTTAAATAATGGGTTACCTAAGTGGCCCAGAAAACCAAATTTATTAGCTTCAAGTTTTGTTTTACATTGGCTTGAGAATCCACAAAAGAAACTGAAGGAATGGTTGAGTGCTCTAAGCCAGGATGGATGGATTGCCCTAGCAATTCCAATCAAGGGAAGTTTTCCAGAATGGTATGAAGCTGCAGAAAAGGCAAATTTAACATGCACGGCTCTTGATTTACCATCATACGACTCACTACTCAGAGTCGTTCCGAAAAAAAGTATTTTATATAATAAAATTGAGGTTATTACGCAAACAGCGAATACCGCGACTTCTTTATTAAAACCGATGATCAAGGTCGGAGCACAAAGTAGTCAAAAGGAACAATTAAGTGTTTCAGATTGGCGACATCTATTATCTTTTTGGCCAATTGCCAACGACGATAGACAACTAAGCCTTAGTTGGTCAATTCATTTTTTATTAATAAAACGATGAGTACTTTCTCAAAAAGAATTATTATTTGTGGTACAGATACAGATGTAGGTAAAACGATCGTTAGTAGTTTTTTCGTCCAAGGTCTCAAAGGTATTTACTGGAAACCCATTCAAAGTGGAACAGAAGAAGGTACAGATACCATAACAGTTCGCAATCTTTTAAACCTTGAACCTAACCGCTATCTTTCTGAAAGATATAAATTCAAGGCTCCTGTCTCTCCTCATTGGGCTGCCGAGCAAGAGTCTAGCTTTATTGAACCAAGTAATTTAAAATTACCAGACTTAGATGAATTAATAATTATCGAAACTGCAGGTGGTTTAATGGTTCCCTTAAATCGAGATTGGCTACAAATAGATCAATTAAAGGTTTGGGGGGCACCAATAATTCTTGTAGCCAGGACCGGTCTTGGCACTCTCAATCACACCTTATTAAGTCTAGAAGCCTTGAAACATAGAAATGTAGATATATTAGGAATAGTCTTAAACGGCCCTCCACACAAAGACAATCCGAAGACTCTTGAGCAATTTGGAGATACACAAATTCTTGCAAGTCTTCCTGTTTTTGACGAAGTCAACGCAAAAGTACTTTCACAAGAATGGAATAACCAGAAATTAGATCAAAAGCTTAACAAATACATTAGAAATTAAATTTTTATTTTTCTTTAATCAAGAGATTATTTTGACTTCAATCAAGTTAAATGTAACAAGAGGGAAAACTACATTTGATGAATGAGAAAGAAAATTCAAATCAAACTTTTCAGAATCCTCATATATGGCCGCCATTCACACAACTGACATCCTCTAAGCCTCAGTTATTAGTTGAGGAAGCTAAAGGTGCCCTTTTACTTCCTAAAGACAAAGCTCCAATAATCGATGCCATAAGTAGCTGGTGGGTAACTCTGCATGGTCATGCGAATGAATATATTGCTAAAGCCATCGCAACTCAAGCACAGCAATTAGAACAAATTATCTTTGCAGATTTTACTCATCCTCAAGCTGAGCTATTAGCTAATCGACTAAGTAAACTAACAGGTCTAGAAAAGTTATTCTTTTCAGATAATGGATCTACTGCAGTAGAAGTAGCTTTAAAAATGGCTCGACAATGGTGGAAAAACAAAGGTGATAATAGATCGCAAATCATTGCATTCGAAGGTGCCTACCATGGAGATACATTTGGAGCAATGGCAGTAGGCGAACGAAATATATTTAGCGAGCCTTTTGATCAAATGCTATTTCCCGTGAGCAGAGTCCCTTGGCCTGAGACATGGTGGGGCGATACAGATTTTGAAAGAAGAGAAAAGGAAGCTTTAGCGACTCTTGATCATCTCTTGAAGACACCAACTATCGCGGTAATTCTTGAGCCATTAGTCCAAGGTGCTGGAGGAATGCGAATGGTTCGTGCAGAATTTTTAGTAGAAGTTGAAAAAAAAATTCGCCAGGCTAATTCTTTACTTATTGCCGATGAAGTATTAACTGGCTTTGGAAGGTGTGGAGAACTATTTGCTTTTCAAAGAGCAGGATTAAAGCCAGACCTTATATCGCTCTCAAAGGGATTAACCGGTGGATTCCTTCCAATGGGTGTAACAATGTCCAGTAAAATGATTTCAGAAGGATTTCTTGGGGAAGATCCCAAGAAAACTTTCTGGCACGGTCATAGTTTCACAGCCAACCCATTAGGCTGCGCAGCGGCCAATGCCAGCTTGGATCTTTTAGAAAAATCCCCCAAAAAATATTTAGATTTTGAGTCACGTCACTTACCACATCTAAAAAAACTAGTTAATGATCCTAGGGTTGAATGTCCAAGAATCACAGGGACCATTGCGGCTTTTAATATTAAAGTAAAAGGTAAAAAAGGGTATTTAAGTTCAGTTGGGAAAATCATCAAAGCAAGTGCATTGAAGACTGGCGTGTTCATCAGGCCATTGGGAGATGTAGTTTATCTAATGCCACCACTATGTATTACAGATGAAGAGCTAGAGAAATGCTATTTTGGAATCCAAGAGGGCTTAAATTCTCTACCCTAAGATTTTTCATAAGGATTCAAAGCACTTAGCTATAAAATTATTACTAAAAATTGAATATCACATTAACCAACTTGGAATAAAATTTAAGTTTCCACCTTTTGAAAAAGCAATAAATACACCTAAAGCCAGGCTCACGAAAATAGATGTAATTAATAGAAGTAGTGAAAACAATTCTCCACCTGATAACGGTCGCCTTACCCCTATCGATTTAGAAAATTGTACGGGTTGTGTATTTCTCAAATAAGATTCTTTTTTCTGACTTATAAGATTATTCTCTTGCTCTATAAATAAATCATAATTTGCCCTTAGGACAGGGTCACTTAATAAATCATAAGCCTCGCAAACATTTTGAAATTGCCGTGTCGCTTCATCTCGTGGCAAAGATGTCGTATCCGGGTGAAGACGCTTACTTAATTGACGGAAAGCTTTTCTGAGCTCTGCGTTGTTAGCAGAGGAAGAGACACCAAGCAGTTCGTAACAATTAGGAGAAGGAGTCAACTAAAGAAAATATGATCTAATAATGTATAGATTTTATCTAAATATCTCAAGACTGACTATTTCAAAAAACGATTCAAAATGTCGATTGATAAAAACAACAAAAAAGCAAATCATCTTGTGATATGGAATAAGCTTAAATGGGTTCCAAGTGAAAAACAATTATCTCAATTTATCCATTTGCAGGAGTTACTTAAAGAATGGAATAAGAAGACCAACCTTACTCGTTTAGTCGATGGAGATGATTTCTGGACTGCACAAGTATGTGATAGCTTGTTGCCACTTCATGAAGAGCTGCAATACCCAGAGCTCTCTCATAAATATGTTGATATTGGTTCAGGTTGTGGATTTCCTGGATTAGCTATAGCTATTGCAATGCCAAATTCAAATATTACTCTTTTAGATTCTTCCAGTAAAAAAACGACTTTTTTAAAAGAAGTATCTAAAGAAATTGGATTGAATTCTCGGATCACAGTTGTAACTGAGCGGGCTGAGGTAGCAGGAAGAGATCCATTCCTTCGAAGTAATTTTGACTATGCAATTGCTAGAGCAGTTGCTTCTGCAAATGTAGTAGCAGAATATCTCGTGCCTTTTTTAAATTCAACAGGGCAGGCGCTCATATTCAGAGGAGGTTGGAGTGCAACAGAGCAACTTATGCTAAAAAAAGCCCTAACTGAACTACATGCAGAGATTCATCAAACACATAAATTCGTTCTCCCTAACAATCGCGGTATTAGGAATATTATCAGAGTTAGTTCTATTAATAAATGTCCCAATCAATATCCGAGATCAATTGGAAAACCAACAAAACAGCCTTTAGGTTACTAAATTCCCCATAATCTATCTCTTCTTTCTCCCCCCAATCTATCTCTCAATTTTCTAAGTACAAAAGGTATTTCAGAGCTCCATGGACTATTAATCAAAACTTTTCGTAAGTCATCCTCGCTCACTTCACAATCCAAGCAATCTGCATTTGAGCCTGGGAACCAATGTCCTCCTCTTCCTAGAAGACCATAACGATCTTTAGCAAAGCTTTCCATATCCCAAGCCTCTAATAAATTATTTAACCACAATAAAATCGGTATATTAATCTCTCCCGGAGTTCGATCCCAACTAGGTAAACCTATATGCCAAGTAGTCAACCATGACTCTCCAAGAGAATCACATGAGGCATCTTTTAGGCGCTTTTGTATGTTATTGATTACCGCATGCATGGTATCCATTTTAGAAATCGCACTTAAATGAATATCAAGATCTTCAGGCTTTGAGGCTCCAACACTTAATGTATGAACTCTTTTATCACTCAAGCAAAACAGATCATTAAATTCTATTGGATGTAAAGGACTACATAAATTTAAAAGTTTCAATGACGGTGTATGTAAATGGCCTCCCTTGTCAGTAGGGCTGATAATAAAAACTCCCATATCATTGGCATTCGCCACTTGTAATGCTCTTTCGTTTTCCTGGCGAATAAAATACCAATGCAAGTTAACATAATCAAAAAGCCCTGTTTCAATTGTTTTAATTATCAGGTCAACATTTGCATGAGTTGAGAAGCCAACATGATCAACAAGACCATCTTTTTGCCAACGACGAACAATCTCTAGGCATCCATTTGGACGAATAGTCATGTCTAAGTGCTCAGGAAGATTGATACCATGAATAGCTAATAAATCAATTTTCTTAGAACCTAATCTACTCATACTTAACTCAAGTTCTTTCTCAAATATTGAAGGATTATTATTTGGTGGTATTTTTGTCTGCACAATTCTTTTTGGGTCTTCAATTTGACCGAAAGCCCAACCTATCTGTCGTTCAGATGTTCCATAATGACGAGCAGTTTCTATGTGGTGCATACCTTTTTGAGATGCATGCTTAATAGTTTTTTGCAAGATGTCTTGTTGTTGATTATTAATCTCGTTGGGATCTAAATCCCTCCAGCTTTGTTGAAAGCGCATGCCTCCAAGAGATAAGACTGGCATTTGAAGCTCTGTTCGCCCAAATCTTCTACTAGGTATTGAATTGTTTTTAATATCTTTGATTCGTGGCACTTTTAAACTTAAAAATCAAGTAACAGGGGGTAAACCTAAATTCCTAAAACGATGATTCTTTATCACTTCTTCCAATTTAACTAAGTCTTCAAAAGAAACCCAATCTATACAATCAACAGGGCAGGTATCTATTGCTTCTTGAATTAATTCCTCACTATCTCCATCTTGTCTAAACGCCCGAGCTCTGCCCTGGTCGGGCTCCATGGCAAAAGTATTCGTAGCAACTGAGCTGCAATATGTACAACCAATACATTTCCTCTCATCGACCCATACAGCTTTTTCTTTTAATTTCCCACCTAATACAGGATCCCTACCGTTTAGTTTGAAATCTTCGTTACTAGCAGCTTCGAAGGCAGCATCAGGATTATGAATAGCAGAAGATTGCTGGTATTCATGTGACCTAGTTTCAAAAGCTGCGCTAGGGTCAAAAGTCAATTTTAGTTAGTGAAATCAAGAATCCCAACGAGTCACTACCAACTCTATTGAACCATCAAGATTTTCCTTTTGCTCAGAAATTTGAAATCCTTCTTGTGCGGTTGAATCAAGAACAGTATTTAATGCATAACGCTGGGTGACCTGAGCTAAAAATCGTTCAATAGGTATGGACTGTTTCCAAAGATCTAAATCTGTTACGAGTTCGTATGATTTTGAACTTTCATTCCACCTAAATCCAACGTCTGCTCCTTTACTCATCTCAACAATCATTTGAGCTTTTACAGTTTGACCTCTATAGCCTCTGACTAAATTTTCGCCCTCATTCGGTACATACCCTAAATCTATTAGAGCCTGTTTTAAAAACTCTTTTTTACGAAGTTGAGTTTTTACTGTGCTGAAATGTGACATCAGTGAATTTCTGCTGGAATAGTCTGTTTTTGGACCTTTTCACGAAGAAAAGTGTCAGAGGTGGGCTCTCTCCTCTCAACGGTGCCTAAGGCATCCTCAAGCTTCTCAGTCAAATCAATACATGCTTCACCAACAAGACCTTCAACGGTTTCTTCAACCCGTCCATCCTGTCGGATTCTAAATCGCAATGTGCGTTGTGGCATGAAAGTTAAGCCCCTAAGTGAAGCATGATATAGAAAAAAACTATAGAAACGCGAATTATTAATTTCAACTAAGTGTTTTTGTACCAAAAATTAAACCAATTGACCGTCATCAATTAATGATTTTAGTTTTATTTGTACCTCCGGATTATCCAATTGTTCCAAAGCTATCCTTGCTTCATACCTAACAGAGGGCTCACGATCATTCAATAAAACAGAAATGAAAGCCTCCTCTACGTGGATTTTGATTTCCTCACTCAAAAGGCTGTAAAGACGACCAAGAGACCAAATACAATTGCTTCTAACGATGGGTTCACCATCAATTTGCAAACTTTCAAGTAATTGATTAGCCGCTGGCAAAGAACTTTCTACTGAGTTGAGTCCAACCTCCGCTAAAGAACTTGATGCCCACAATCGAACGGCAGCGACATCTTGTTTTAATGCGTTAACCAAAGGTTCTAGAACAGGGGCATCTGAGTAATTTCCAAGACTCCAAGCAGTAGCTTTTCGCACATAAGCATTACTATCAAAGCGCAATAAATGCAAAAGTAGGTTGATAGCCTGTGGGCAAGGATTTCTGCCTAAAGCATAAACAGCGCTCATCCTCACGACAGGAGATGGTTCGTCCAGTAAAGGTACCAAAAGTGGGAGAGCTCTGGAATCCCTATGTTCACAAAAGACTCTTAGACCTTGAAGTCTTTCTTCATTTCCAGATTGAAGCCATTTCAACGCAAGATCACATTCTTTTGATGAATTAACTAGATCATCATCGGTTTTATCAAGTTCGATTTCATCTAATGGATCTCCCGCTAACTGAGCTGCTAATTCTCTAGCCAAGAGATCAGGGTCTATGGCTAAATTAGCCAACCCTTCATTACTTAATTTTTGATTTGCATCATTCATAGCTCTGACTTAGGAAGAGCAAGTTTAATTAACTGGTGCTGGTGCAAGCATATCCCCAGGCAGCCATATCCGCGCACTGACTGCAAACAAAGCGACACCAAAAAGCGCAACAATCAAAATAGGGAAAAGAGTTGTGCGTAAAAAACCCAAAGTTGCAAATAAATTAGATATTCATTCTGCTCTAAATTTTGTCCATTTGGCTATGAAGGGTCAACTTATTGAGTTATTAGTCTTGTTTTCTTCATTAAAAATACACAACTGACTGCAATCAGAAGCGCAATCCAACCATAGCTTTCTTGATGTAACAAGAAAGACCCAATACATATCAAGCCACCATAAAGAATTCCTGAGCCTAGAATGAACCTCGAGCCAAGGATGAAAAAAGAGTCAACCGGATCAATATTCAATTTATTTCTTATTTTTTTCCACCCAGGACCTGGTGGTTTCACCTGCTTCACAAACGCATTAAGTGTCTCCTGTGACTCTGGCTCAGTAAAAAATAAAGTAAACAACCAAATTACAGCTGTGACTACAGTATTAACCATAAGTCTTACCCCAAAGTCATCAATCATGAAATAAGGCGAAATAGAAGTAATTACCCCTATAAAGAAACCACCAAGCATTGCCGAAAGTTCTGCTTGAGCATTAACTCGCCACCAAAACCATCTAAGGACAAGCACAGCACCCGGGCCTGTACCTATCGCGATTACAAGTCTAAACATTGAACCAATACTGTTACTAAATAAAGCGGTGGCGATTCCCACTAGAAGCAACGAAATACTTGCGAGTTGTCCCATGAGAATCATTTCTCTAGGACCAGCTGATGGCCTTAAAAATCTTTGATAAAGATCATGAGAAAGATAACTTGCCCCCCAATTAATTGAAGTGCTTACGGTACTCATAAATGCAGCAACCAAGGAAACCACAACCAATCCAAGTCCAACAGGAGGCAAATATGTTATTGCGAGATTGGGATAAATTAATTCCCAGTCAGTTTGATAAGGCAAGAGGACCAATCCAGCCAATCCTACTAAGATCCAAAGCCAACTACGAATAAGATAATTAATAATTAAAAATACTACTCCAGCCAAAGTTGCTTGCTTTTCATCTTTAGTAGCCAATAGACGTTGAATAAACTCGCCACCACCATCACTACGCCTAAAACTCCACCACTGCAAAGAAATAAAAGCGAAAAAAGTAGTAACACTTATTCCTGAACTATCTAGCCAATTGAAACCATCTTTATTAAATGTCCACGGGAATATAGAAAGCAGCTCAGGTCGATTTAATGCCTTTAACTTTATTAACAAATCCGTCATACCACCTGAAGCATCAAGTGCTACATAGCAAACAGCAAAAGCGCCAAGAAGAGCTAATACTAGTTGTATAAAATCATTAACTACTACTGCCAAAAGTCCACCTAAAACAGTATAGACAAGTACAAATAAAGCAACACAAATCATTAAAATCATCGTGTCAGTTAATCCCCCAAATACAATATGTCCATCTACTACTCCTAATGCTTCAGCAACCTTACGCATTGCTAAGAAAGCATAACCAATTCCAATACAATTGATTGGAACAGATAGTAAAAAAGCTTTTATCCCTCTTAAGTAAGCTGCTGCCTTCCCCCCATAACGCAGTTCAGTGAAGGCTGCATCAGTCAACACCCCGCTACGCCTCCAAAGAGGAGCGAATATCACTGTCATAGCAACATGTGCTAGCCCGAAACTCCACCATTCCCAATTTCCTGACAAGCCTCTCGTCCCAACCAGTCCAGCAACATAGAGAGGTGTATCAATTGAAAATGTTGTAGCAGCCATAGACATACCTGCAAGCAAACCACTTAGACGACGACCAGCAACAAAGTAATCTGCTTCGTTACGATTTTTCAATGAGAAGAAAATTCCTAATATCAAAGAAAAAATTAAATATAAAAATAAAATAAACCAATCAATAAATGTCATAAGAACTGATAACTAATCTATTTTTATTTACTTAATTGATTTTTATTTGATTGATTGATTGATTGCCGTCTTAATTGTCCACATGCCGCATCTTTATCCCTACCTCTACTTGCACGAACACTTACAGCAATTCCCTTATTTTCTAATAGTTCTCTAAACCTACTCACTCTGGCTTGGCTTGGTCGTTTAAAGTTCTCTTCAGCGATGGGATTATAAGCTATCAAATTAACATGGCTCTGAAAACCTCTCATCAGATCAGCTAACTGCTCTGCATGTATATCTTTGTCATTCAACCCCCCAAGAAGAATATACTCAAAACTTACCCGTCTTCCAGTAAGTTCTAGATATGTTTTACAGTCTTTGAGTAATGACTTGATTGGATAAGATTTCGCCGAAGGAATTATTAATTCACGCAATATCTGATTAGGCGCATGAAGGCTAACTGCGAGGGTAAATTTAACTCTTCCCAAACGCTCTTGAGCTGTTTTCGCTAGATATGGAAGTGTTTCCGGTATACCAACAGTACTAACAGTTATTTTTCTTTGACCTATTCCAATATCATTTGTAAGACATTCAATAGAGTCTAAAACATTGCGTATATTAAGAAGTGGCTCGCCCATCCCCATAAAGACGACATGAGTTGGCCTCCTATTCATTTTTTCTCTAATACTAATTACCTGATCAACTATCTCATTTACATTAAGAGATCTGTTAAGTCCCCCCTTCCCAGTCGCACAAAACTTACATCCCATTGGACAACCAATTTGACTTGAGACACAAACAGTAAGTCTTTTATCTGTTGGTATTCCTACGGTCTCTATAATCTCACCATCATAAGTCCCCATTAATAATTTCAACGTCTCATCTTCTGCTAAAACTCTGTCAATTTCATCAAGTCTTCCAACCTTTATTCCTTTGTTTTTCAGTGAATCTCTCCATTTCTTTGGAAGAACAGTTATTGAATCTAGTTTTTTTGCCCCTCTTTGATAAATCCATTCATGAATTTGCCTCCCACGAAAAGATTTCTCACCTTCCTGACGCGCAAATTCTTCAAGGTCTTCAGAACTTAAGCCAAGCAAGGATGAATTACTTGATAGTTGAAGAAATTTTGTCACCAATTCATTAGTCCATGTCCTAACTTAAATTCCAAAAGCACGAGAGCGATAAAACCAATCATTGCCCATCTACCATTAATACGTTCAGTATGTGTGTGAAAGCCATAGCGAGGCAATTTACGCTTTGGAACAACTGGAGGATCAATCATCGATAATCTTTATCAGTGGAAAACTAAATGTTAGAAAATTTAAAAGAATTATGTAGAAAAATTGATTTATTCATCGGAGAGTAAGCCTTCTTCTTGTAAGCCCTCCAACGCAGCAGGATCTGGCATTTGGTCTTCAGGTAAGTCGTCGTCACCTGTTGGGCGTGCAAAAGCTGCAAAGTTACTAGTTGTAGGGTCAATTCCATGCCTACTTCTGGTTGCCTCTAAGTCCTCATCACTAGGATCGTCCAAAACAGAAGTATTCTTTGCTACTGGTGAAGAAGGCATATCAACAGTATAGTCAGGTCTAAGGTTTTGTATCCTTCGATAACCTGCAGGATCTTCTGCAAGAATATCTGGGTGAGGACCTGCTTCAGCATTTAACTCCTCAACAAAGCCACTAAAACCTGTACCTGCAGGTATCAGTCGGCCAATAATTACATTTTCTTTAAGTCCGCGAAGCCAGTCAGACTTACCTTCAATAGCGGCTTCGGTTAGAACTCTAGTTGTTTCTTGGAATGAAGCAGCTGAAATAAAGCTATCAGTATTTAAGGATGCCTTAGTAATTCCAAGTAAAACTGGAGTGAACTCCGAGGGAGCCCCTCCAGTAATAGAGATAGCCTGATTAGTATCTTCAACCTGCCTAAGTTCGATCAATTCTCCTGGTAAGAATGTTGTATCTCCTGCATCTTCTATTCTCACTTTACTAGTCATCTGACGAACTATCACCTCAATATGTTTATCGTCTATGGCTACTCCCTGTGACTTATAAACATTCTGTACTTCACTTACCATTCTGTGCTGAAGCTTAGCTATTGCCTCCTGAGCAGCATCCATTAAAGGCTTTTTGTCTCGCAAGTCTGTAAAGAAACATTCCAAAAGCTCATGAGGATTCACTGGACCATCAGTCAAAAATTCACCAGCGACAACTTGCTGACTATTCCTAACCATTACATTACGGCCTAAAAGAATCGGATATTCAGTAATCACATCATTGTCCTCAATAATAGAAACAACTATAGAATCATCATCCTCTCCTTTCTTGATGTCTACTGTTCCAGACTTTTTACACAAAATAGCTGAATCCCTAGGCCTACGAGCTTCAAGCAATTCTTCGATCCTTGGTAAACCTTGAACAATATCTCCTGTTTTTTGCCTTTCAAAAACCAATAGAGCCAAGCCATCGCCTCTTTGCACCAAATCTCCATCTCGAACATGAAGGACTGAATCTGGTGAGACCATATAAGGTCTACCAAGACGCAATTTAACTTTCTTTCCATCAATCTCCTCTATTTCCCCACAAGCACCTATTGTTTGATCTTTTGAAACAAAGTCTCCATCTACAACTCTTTGTCCAACTTTCAAAAGAGAAGTTCCTTTAGATTCAATTCTTATTGTATCTTCATCCCTTTCAACAATAAGTCGGCGAACCGGATCACCGTCAATGGCATCAGGAAGTTGAACAATTCCTTCTTGCTTACATAAAATCTGGGTTGTCGCCACTACGTCTCCTGCTGAAACTATTTGAGCATTTTCTATTTGCAATTCAGTGTGTGTTGAACCATGACTAGA
Source organism: Prochlorococcus sp. MIT2308 (assembly GCF_059772345.1). NCBI lineage: Bacteria > Bacillati > Cyanobacteriota > Cyanophyceae > Synechococcales > Prochlorococcaceae > Prochlorococcus > Prochlorococcus sp. MIT2308. The sequence continues at coordinate 1,047,473 of NZ_CM186283.1, forward strand.
ATCAGAGGTAGTGTCTCTTCTAACTAAAATACTTTCAAGGATAACTAACTTCAATCTATCAATACTGCTTGAATTCAAGTCTTTTATGACTTCTACGTCTACTGTCATCTGTGGAGTCGTATCAAACGTCTCAAGCATTAATTGGGTTTTAAGTAACTCAATACCCTCTACAGATTTAATAAGCTCACCATCCTTAAAAGCAAGTCGCTGAGAGGCTTTTATTCCTAGTGATGGGCCCTTGGGTTGTTTAACATGCTCTAATTCAGGTAGCTGTGCTTGATCAGGAATAGTAAACTCCTCAACCGGTCTTAACAGAAGACCTTTACCTTCTGGGGTTTCTACTGATTGAACCATTACCATTGCATCAGTCTTAATACCTTTTGCAATCGTTTCTCCGGGATTAACTATTTGCCCCTCACCTTCAAACCTATCAAGTACTTTACTTTCTTTGCATAGTTTAAAAGTGCCACTCCTGACTATAATTTCACGAAGAATGTCATTTTTCTGAGTAACCGTAACTATTCCAGCAGTTTGACTAAAAATATCTTTAACAACCTCTGTACCTGCCTCTATCCATTGACGATCTTTAATCATCAACAATGAAATATCTTTATTAATTTCATGAGTTTCCTGAGGAATCCACAAAAGGGTGCCACCTTTACTAACTTCATAACCATTCTTTGCAGAGCGAGCTTTCTTAATTGTTAAACCAGGAGCATATTTAACAAGTCCACCTGTTTCAGTTTTAAACCTATCGTCTGCTAACTCAGCTATTACCTCATTATTTCCTATTTTGCTTCCAGGTATTGTATTCAATCTATAACGAGTATCATCTTTTGCTTCAAGATGCCATATTTCCCCTGAATGAGTCGACTCTTCTAGTAATTTAAAATCTTTTAATGTCATCGACGTTGTTACTATTTGAACTTCTCTAGAATCACCAATAGAGTCTCTTAGTCTTACTTCACCTCCAAATTCACTAGCCTGGCTCGCTTCGGCTAAAACTTGCCCCTCATTTACTGAAACATTGCCAGAGACAACTGGCATCGCATTAGGGGGTAAATTATATACGTCTCCTGCAAGTACCCAAAGCCGACCAAGTCGTTGAGCTTTAAGAGTAATGTTACCTTGTCTATCTGTAACTTCTCTAGGTTGAATAATTGATTCATACCTAACTTGTCCCGCTAAATCACAAATAACATCTTTTGTAGCCTTTTCAACACTTTTTTGTACAGTTCCACTAGCAATCTGAGCAACAGTCACATCGACATCAATTTCTTGAGCATTGTCTACAAAAAGTAAAGAGCCTATGGGTATGTCAATTTTTTGAGGCTTACCACCACTAGACGGAATAATACTAAGGTTAAAATCAACCTCTGCTTGCTGAGCTTCAACACCATGTGGTGTTCTATAGCCTCTCACTCGCGCCTTTGAACCAAATTCAACTTTTCCTGAAATAGTTGAACGTACAACACCAGTTTCTGCAGTTGAGACCCCGCCAGTATGAAAAGTTCTCATTGTCAACTGAGTGCCTGGCTCTCCAATAGATTGAGCAGCAACAATGCCGACTGCTTCGCCTAAGTCAACTAATTGATTATGCGCTAGCGCCCAACCATAACATTTACGACAAACTGATCTAGTCGCCTCACATGTGAGAGGAGACCGAACCCTTACCCCTTGAATATGTGATTGTTCAAATTTCTTAGATAGCTGAGGGTCAATAGGAGTATCTCTTTCAGCTAAAATTTCCTGGTCTGAGTTCACAACCTGTTCAGCTGTCAAGCGTCCAACAAGCCTATTGCCAAACTTTTCATCCTCTGTACTTATAGAAATAGACCTTGTCGTACCACAATCCTCTTCCCTAACAATTACATCTTGAGCGACATCAACCAAGCGTCTAGTTAGATATCCAGAATCAGCAGTTCTTAGAGCTGTATCAACAAGACCTTTACGAGCTCCATAAGAAGAGATGACATATTCAGTTACTGTTAAACCTTCTCTAAAATTAGTTCGGATTGGTAAGTCAATAATCTCACCTTGAGGATTAGCCATTAATCCTCTCATGCCAACAAGTTGACGAACCTGAGACATGTTTCCACGAGCTCCAGAATTAGCCATCATCCAGACTGAATTCAATGGATCGTTTTGATTGAAATTCTTTTTAACTGCATCCACTAATCTTTCATTAGTTTCAGTCCAAGTGTCGATAACTTTTGTGTGCCTCTCGACTTCAGTAATTTCCCCTAATCGATAACATTCCTCAGTAGCAGTTATTAGTTCTTCGGCCTGACCAAGCAGATCTTGTTTAGCCTCTGGGACCTTTAAATCGTCAACAGAAATTGATACTGCTGCCTGGGTTGCGTATCTAAAACCTAGATCTTTTAAGTTATCTGCCATGGCAGCAGTTGCAGCGGTTCCATGATGTTTAAATGCCCATGCAACTAAATTTTTCAAACCTTTTTTGTCAACTACTTTATTTCTAAAAGGTGGCGGAGTTTTTGAAAGTTTTGGTATAGCGTTCATCGCTGCTGCTTTTTTTGCTTTAGAACCTCTTTTTGCTTTTGATTTAGAAGAGGATTTACGAGTTTTAGGAGAAGAGGAAGTCATGAAAAAATTATTTTAAAAAGGGGGATGTGTCCAAGAGTTATGAGGTGGCTGCAACAGCATCGATAATTGTATGATTCATGACTACTCGACCAACAGTAGTCAAAATGTAACGGCTAATTAAACTTCCATCTTCATCTAATCGGTCTCGTCGATATGTCCATTCTTCAATACGAGTACCATCTTTCAAAGTCTCTAAATTACGCGGTTTCTGAAGCTCATCATCATCCTCAATTTCACCAGAAAATCGTACCCAAACCCAATCATGTAAATCTATTCTTTTATCTTCAAGAGCTTGTAAAACATCTTCAAGTGATGCGTATGTATGTGCATGATCCCCGAATTTAGGCTGATTTGCGTCCGGCTGAATTGCTGTTAGGTAGTAGGACCCTAAAACCATATCTTGAGATGGAGTAACAATGGGATCCCCAGTTGCGGGGGATAGGATGTTGTTACTTGCAAGCATTAGCATTCTTGCTTCCGTTTGCGCCTCAATAGCCAAGGGCACATGAACAGCCATTTGGTCTCCATCAAAGTCAGCGTTAAAAGCTGGGCATACCAATGGATGTAGCTGTATGGCTCGTCCAGCAACTAATTTAGGCTCAAAAGCTTGAATACCTAATCGGTGTAAAGTTGGCGCACGGTTGAGAAGTATAGGATGACCATCTATGACTTCTTGTAACACCTGCATTACTTCATCGTCGGCTTTCTGTATCAGTTTCTTTGCAGCTTTGATGTTATTTACAATATTCTGACGAATCAATCTATGAATTACAAAAGGTTGAAAGAGCTCTATTGCCATTTCCTTTGGCAGTCCACATTGATGCATCTTCAACTTAGGGCCAACTACTATTACTGAACGACCTGAATAATCAACTCTTTTACCAAGTAAATTCTGTCTAAATCGACCTTGCTTGCCCTCAATAATATCACTTAATGATTTCAGGGCTCGATTATTTGCACCAACAACAGTCCTTCCTCTTCTACCATTATCAATAAGTGCATCTACAGCCTCTTGTAACATCCTTTTTTCATTTCTAACTATTATCTCTGGGGCTAATATTTCCTGAAGACGAGCAAGTCGATTGTTCCTATTTATTACTCTTCTATATAAGTCATTTAAATCTGAAGTAGCGAATCGACCCCCATCCAATTGCACCATAGGTCTCAAATCAGGAGGTATAACAGGTATGGCATCTAAAACCATCCACTCTGGGCTCGCACTTGTAGCAATAAAATTATCTATAACTCTTAGTCTTTTTATCAGTTTAGCCCTTTTCTGACCTTTGCTTGTTGCAATTTCTTCTCTCAATTGCTCTGCAACTTCTTTAAGATTTAAATCTTCAAGCAATTGCTTTAAGGCCTCTGCACCTATCCCAACTATGGGTTCATTCTCAATAGTCGAATCCTCAGCATAAATTTCATCTTCGATCTCAAGCCATTCATCCTCTGTTAATAGCTGCTTATACTTTAGATCCTTACTATCTCCTATATCTAAAACAACATAACAGTTAAAATAAACAATTTGCTCAACATCTCTAAGAGGCATGTCTAACAAAATAGCGACATAGCTAGGAATGCCTTTTAGATACCAAACGTGCGATACAGGAGCTGCCAATTTAATAAATCCCATTCTATGCCTTCTTACGCGACTCTCTGTTACTTCAACACCGCATCTTTCGCAAACAATTCCACGATGCCTAACTCTCTTATATTTCCCACAGTGACATTCCCAATCTTTAGACGGGCCAAATATCTTTTCGCAAAATAATCCATCCATCTCAGGCTTAAGTGTTCGATAATTTATTGTTTCAGGCTTAGTCACTTCACCAACAACCTGGCCATTGGGCAAAGTTCTTTGACCCCATTCCATTACTCTTTCAGGAGAGGCTAATTTAATTTTGACGTAATCAAAATGGTTTTCAGTACGTAGATTGCTATTGGTCATGAGAATTCAGGGTGTTTAGATGATTTGTTTCTATTGAGTTGATTACTCTTCGTATTCTTTACCTAATGATTCATAGGTGGGTCTACTAGGCGTGCTTCTACGAGGATTTACATCTTGCATAAGATCAACCTCTTTACCATCATCTGTGTATACTCCGATATCTAATCCCAATGACTGAAGTTCTCTCATTAAAACTTTGAAAGATTCTGGAGTGCCAGGCCTTGGAATTGGTTTGCCTTTCACAATGGAATTAAGCGCTTCATTACGGCCTTGCATGTCATCAGACTTAACGGTTAACAGTTCTTGCAAAGTGTATGCAGCTCCATACGCCTCTAGTGCCCATACTTCCATTTCACCTAATCTCTGTCCACCTTGCTGAGCCTTTCCACCAAGAGGTTGTTGAGTCACCAAAGAGTATGGGCCAGTAGATCGAGCATGAATTTTATCGTCTACTAAATGTACAAGTTTAAGGAAATGGGCGTAGCCAACAGCAACGGGTTGATCAAAAGGTTCACCAGTTCGACCATCTGTAAGAAGTAACTTTCCTGGATCCTCAGGGTTGTAAACCCATGATTTGCCTGGCTGCTTTGCCGCCTCTTTCAAGTAAGCTTGAACTGTCTGGTTAGACATCTCTGATCCATACATCTCATCAAAAGGTACAATTTTAACTCGACAATCCAAATTAGATGCTGCCCAACCCATGAGGAGCTCAAAAACCTGCCCGACATTCATTCGACTTGGGACGCCTAATGGATTAAGACATATATCTACAGGTGTGCCATCAGGAAGGTATGGCATATCCTCTCTTGGCAATATCCTACTGATAATCCCTTTATTACCATGCCTGCCAGCCATTTTATCTCCAACTTGAATCTTTCTACGTTGCGCAACATAGACTCTCACCACCATGTTCGCTCCAGGTGGCAGCTCATCACCTTGTTCTCGTGTATAAATTCTGACATCAACCACTCGCCCTCTCTCCGTTGAAGGGACTCTAAGAGAATTATCTCTTACATCTCTTGCTTTCTCTCCAAAAATAGCTCTTAAAAGTTTTTCTTCAGGCGGTTGATCTGATTCTCCTTTAGGGGTAACTTTCCCAACCAGAATGTCTCCACTCTCAACGAAAGCTCCAATTCGAATAATCCCCATTTCATCCAAATTACCAAGACTTTCCTCTGATACATTTGGGATTTCTCTTGTTATTTCTTCAGGGCCTAGTTTTGTTTGACGAGCTTCTATTTCATATTTTTCGATGTGGACAGAAGTATATAGATCATCTTTAACTAACCTTTCACTTACTAGAATTGCATCTTCATAGTTGTAACCCTCCCACGGCATATAAGCAATTAAAACATTTTGACCAAGAGCTATTTCCCCTCCCTCACAGGCTGAACCATCAGCTAAGACTTGCCCCACAATTACAGGGTCACCATTAAAAACTATAGGCCTATGGTTTAAACAAGTATCTTGATTAGATCTTTGATATTTTTGCAAGTAATGGGCATGGTCATTGCCTTCCTCGTCAGTAACAACAATTGTATTAGCGTCTACATAAGTCACTGTTCCATTTACTTTTGAGATTGGAACCATGCCAGAGTCTCTAGCAACTTGAGTCTCTAAACCCGTCCCAACCAAAGGTCTTTCTGGACGCAAAAGAGGAACTGCTTGTCTTTGCATATTTGAACCCATTAAGGCTCTATTGGCATCATCGTGTTCCAAAAATGGAATTAACGATGCAGCCACAGAAATTACCTGAACTGGTGATAGTTGGACATAATCAACTTGCTCAGGAGAAACCGTTTCAAAATCTTGTCTATATCTAACGGGAACAAGTTCTGCCAATATTTTTCCTTCTTCGTCCGTGGCTACATCACCAGGAGCGACCCTACACTCATCTTCTAAATCTGCAGACAAATAAATAGGATCTCCTTGTTTAATTAATCGTCCATTTTCCACCTTCCAAAATGGTGTCTCAATAAATCCATATTCATTAACCCGAGCGTGCGTAGCCAAAGAATTAATGAGACCTGCATTGGGCCCTTCAGGAGTTTCAATAGGACAAAGTCTTCCATAGTGAGAAGGATGAATATCCCTAACTGCAAAGCCAGCTCTTTCACGAGTTAAACCTCCAGGCCCTAAAGCAGATATACGTCTTTTATGAGTTAATTCAGCTAATGGATTGGTTTGATCCATAAATTGACTTAGTTGACTTGAACCAAAAAATTCTTTTATGGCTGCAACTAAAGGTTTTGGATTTACGAGTTGCGCTGGAGTAAGTGAGTCTGTTTCCCCAACTGTCATTCTCTCCTTGATTATCCTTTCAAGTCTATTCAATCCAACTCGAACTTGATTTTGTAAAAGTTCACCGACTGACCTTACTCTCCTGTTACCTAAATGATCAATATCATCAAGAGTTGCTCCACCTACATCTAGCTCTAAGTTGATTAAATAATCTAAAGTAGAGAGAACATCTTCGTTTGTAAGTGTTCTTACATTATCAGGAATAGTTAAGCGTAATTTTTTATTTATTTTATATCTACCAACTCTTCCTAAGTCATATCGTTTTGGATCAAAAAATCTTGTTTGGAGCAACTGTTGACCTCCACTTACAGAGGGAGGCTCACCTGGCCTTAACTTTTTATAAAGCTCTAACAAAGCTTGGTCTTCTGAACTTATGCCTTCTTCGTTTGCAGCATCAATTGACTTCTTATAAAACTCAGGATGTCGTAATTTATCTATCACATCATTATCTGATAAACCCATTGCCCTCATTAAGACATGAGCATTAATTTTTCGTGTTTTATCTACACGAACATGCAACAAATCGTTTTTATCAGTTTCAAACTTTAACCATGCTCCGCGATTAGGTATAACGCTTGCATTGTAAGTTCTTCTACCATTTTTATCTTGCTCATCTTTGAAATAAACTCCTGGACTTCGAACAATTTGATTGACTATTACTCTTTCAGCGCCATTAATTATAAAAGTTCCACGCTCAGTCATTAAAGGTAATTCACCGATAAAAACTTCTTGTTCTTTAATTTCTCCTGTTTCTTTATTAACTAGACGACAAGTAACATACATTTGAGAAGCAAAAGTTGCATCTCTTCTTTTTGCCTCTTCTACATCATGTCTAGGACGTTTAAGCTTATATTCTGACCCTATAAAATGAAGTTCAAGCTTACCCGTATAGTCAGTAATGGGAGAAAAATTGTCTAATTCTTCTATTAAGCCTTTATCCAAAAACCACTTAAAACTTGATCTTTGCACCTCAACCAGATCAGGCAGATATGTAGCTGCTTTGGCTACCTGAATCGCGCTTCTGCTCATTCGAGAACCTGCGTTTATATGTAGAGGACGGGGTTGATGTCTTGTCCTAGAGTTCGAAAAATGATCTTTACTAAAAAAAACAAAAACAATCCCCAATAAGAGTGAGATTTGAAATTGAATTTAGTTAATTAACGAACAAACTGACTCAAAAAGGAAGATCCTTATAGGTTTAAGCGCAGATACCACGCCTAAGCAAGACAATAAATAACTCTACACTCAAATATGAGAATTAACTAGAGGGAATGATCATATTTAAGGCAACGCAAACAATTCCCTTGCATTTTGAGTGGTTTTTTCAGCAATTTCTGCGAAGCTTTCACCTCTGATTTCTGAGATTTTATCTACAACGTGCTTTACATACGAAGGTTCATTTCTTTTTCCTCTATGAGGAACGGGTGACAAGAAAGGACTATCGGTTTCTACTAGAAATCTACTTTCGGGAACTTTTTTGGCACATTCATGGATATCAATCGCATTTTTGAAAGTGACATTTCCACTGAAGCTTATGTAAAAGCCCAGATCAAGAAACCCTCTCATCTCTTTTGCATTGCCACTCCAGCAATGCATAACTCCTTTTGGACATTTACCATTCTCAGAAAGCTTAGAAAAAACTTCTAACATTTCTCTCGCTGCATCTCTGCAATGAACAATTACTGGCAAATTCAATTCAAAGGCCAAGTTTAATTGCGGCATTAAAATTGAAAGCTGCTCACTAAAGTTCTCTGCTTTAAAAAGATCAAGTCCTAATTCTCCAATAGCGACCACTCGACTATCATCAAGAGCTGCTTTTTTTAAAATGCTTAAAGTTTTAGGACCCCAATGATGCACATCCAATGGGTGCACTCCTACTGAATATCTGATCTCTTGAAATTGATCTGCTATTGATTTAATTGCAGGGATTTCAGAGGGTTCTACGCAGGCATGTAATAAAGCTTTAACACCCTGTAATCTCCATCTCTCAGCAACTTTTTCTCTATCTTCATTAAAATTAGAAAAAGCTATGTGGCAGTGACTATCAATTATTGAACTTTTAGAATCGCTCAAGATGCAAAATAAACTCTTCTTTTAATATTAAATCTTAGATTATTGATTCTCAAACAACTTCTTTCAAAACCTTTTTTATAGCAACGCTTAGTCTGGATTTCTGATTAGCCCCTGTGTTTTTATGCAAAACACCTTTTTTAACTGCTTTATCAATTTTGCTAAAGGCTAGATTAAATGTTTTTTTAAGGTCTGCCTTAGATTCATCGCTAGGCTCTTTTTCAAATATTCCACAAGCAAGGAAGCACCTCTTCATTAAGGTACGAACTGTAGATTTGTAATTTTTGTTTTCAAGGCGGTTGCGTTCCGCAATTTGAATTCGCTTTTTAGCTGAGTTGGTATTTGCCACGGAGGCTTAGTGTTTTAGTCTTAATGTTATTCCACAGTACCTCAAGACCATGAAGAAGATCTACATAAATCAAAATTAAGGCATAAGATAATCAAATTGAACCAATAGCCAAAAGTTCATGACGCAAATAATTAATAAAGAAGAGGTACAAAAAACCCCTTCAAAAAAATTGACCATTAAAACAGTTATTAATATTGATCAGGCTCAGCTTGAGCTCAAGGCAATTACTGAGAGAACATCTGGAACCTTTCAAGAAAAAGCTATACAGGTAGTTGACGATATCCTTGAAAACATTAGTAAAAGGGGTGACGAGGCTCTTAAAGAATACACTTCTCGCTTTGATGGATTTTTCGCGGAAAAATTTCAAGTCTCGTCAGATTTAATACTAAAAGCTTGGGAAGAAACTCCAAAGGAATTACAAGATTCGCTTTTATTGGCAAAAAAAAGAATTGAAAAATTTCATAGTCTTCAGATTCCAAAAAATATCGTATACATGGGCCCCCATGGAGAGTCACTGGGACGAAGATGGAGCCCTGTTGAAAAAGCCGGAATATATGTGCCTGGAGGGAGAGCAGCCTATCCAAGCACGGTATTGATGAATGCTATTCCTGCATATGTCGCAGGAGTCAATCAAACCATAATGGTTTCTCCTGCCAACTCTAAAGGGGAGTTAAACCAAACCGTACTTGCTGCAGCCCATATTACAGGTATCAACCAAGTATTTCGTGTCGGAGGCGCTCAAGCTATTGGGGCGCTTGCTATTGGAACTGAATCAATTCCAAAAGTAGATGTAATAAGTGGACCAGGAAATATTTATGTAACTTTGGCAAAGAAGAAAGTTTACGGAAAGGTAGGAATTGATTCTTTAGCTGGCCCAAGTGAGATCTTAATTATTGCCGATAAATCAGCAAAGTTGGAACACGTTGCATCAGACATGTTAGCTCAATCAGAACATGATCCTTTGGCTTCAGCCATACTAATAACTACTAATAAAAAATTAGCTGAAAAATTACCCGCAGAAATTGAACGTCAATTAATTAATCATCCAAGACTAGAAATATGCCAAGAATCAATCACAAAATGGGGGTTAATAGTCCTTTGCGATAATTTAGAAACTTGTGCAAAGTTAAGTGATACTTTTGCCCCAGAACACCTTGAATTGCTTGTAGAGGAGCCCAAGGAATTATCTAAAAGCATCAAAAATGCTGGGGCAATATTTATGGGGCCATGGAGCCCAGAGGCTATTGGAGATTATCTTGGAGGGCCTAATCACACTCTGCCCACTTCTGGGACAGCAAGATTTGCTGGCGCTCTTGGAGTTGAAACTTTTATGAAAAATACTTCACTTATAGATTTTTCAAAAGAAGCCTTTAATAAGAATAAAAATGCAGTTGTGCATTTAGCCAATAGTGAGGGATTACACAGTCACGCAGAATCAATAAAAATTAGAGATTCTAAATCCTCTTAAGCGATTCAACACCAACTAACTCATTTTCTACTTTTCCTACTAGTACTTCATCTGTCAGGTTTACAAAAAGTCCGTTTTCAAGAACACCAGGAATATTATTAATTTGACTCTCCAATAGTTCTGGTTCGTCAATACCATTACTAAACGCGAAATCAAGTATTAAGTTTCCCTGATCAGTAACTATGGGTCCAGCCTTTTTCTGAGCCATCCTTAGACTCCCTTCTCCTCCAAGATTTATTAATGTTTTTTGTACTTTTTTCCAGGCAGATGGAAGAACCTCTACTGGTAATTTGAAATCAAGGTTCAATTTTTTGACTAGTTTTGTAGAATCAACAACAACGATGAATTTTCTAGCCAAAGCAGCCACAAGTTTTTCCTGCACATGACAAGCTCCTCCTCCTTTAATTAATTGAAATTTGGGATCAACTTCATCGGCGCCATCAATTGCAAGATCAATTTCTGAGACTGAAGAAAGAGATTTAAGCGGTATACCTAATTCGGAGGCAAGAACTTCTCCCTGAAAGGATGTAGTCACACCTACGATATCTTTGATTTTTCCCGAATTTATTTTATGAGCAAGTGCTTCAATCATTAAAGCTGCTGTAGAGCCAGACCCAAGACCGAGAATCATACCGTCTTGAATTTGATCTACTGCAGCTTGAGCAACTGCTAGCTTCATCTGATTTTGAAGATCCATTTACTAATAGCTTTTCGAAAGACAGTAGCAAATTTTCAGCTAATTCCTGGTAAAGCAGCAGGCTTAATAGAAAGGTTTATCTCTTTGTTGTTTCGAAGGACTTCCAATTCAAATGGTTTTCCTATTTGGGCATTCTCAACTTGCATGAGCAGGGATCTAGGATCATTAATTTCATTCCCTGCTGCAAGTATCACAAGATCACCTCTTCTTAAGCCTCCCTCCTCTGCTGGACTTTGAGGGATAACAGATTGAACAAGTGCACCAGATCTTTCAGGTAAAACAATTAATGCATTGGGATCTTGATTGTGCTCTTTTGCTATTCTTTCATTTAGTAAAACTAACTGAGCCCCTAGGTAAGGATGAATAACTTCACCATTAGCGAGTAATTGATTGGTAACTTTTGAAGCAAGATTGATAGGGATTGCAAATCCAAGCCCAGCCCCTGGACCAGACCTGACCAAAGTGTTTATTCCAATAACTTCTCCATTTGAATTTATCAATGGTCCACCTGAATTTCCTGGATTTATTGCTGCGTCCGTTTGAATCAAATCTAATCTTTTGTCAGAGAATCCAAGAGTATTAATATCTCTATGAAGACTACTTACTATGCCCAAAGTGACAGTACTTTCAAGGCCATAAGGAGTTCCAAGGGCAATTGCCCAATCCCCAACTTGAATATCTTCTGAATCTCCCAATTTTGCACTTTCTAATCCAGGAAATTCTTTAATTTTCACAAGAGCTAAGTCAGTGACTTGATCGGTTCCAACAACTGTGCCATCCAATTGATTTCCGTTTTGAAGAGTAATAATCACACGATCAACTCTTTCCACTACATGAGCGTTTGTAAGAACTAATCCAGAATCATCAATTATGACTCCAGAACCTTGCCCTCTTTCTTTTTTTGGGAAAGTACTCAAATCGCCTAAAAGATCTCTCAACAAAGGGTCCAATAAATCAGATTCAAATTCATCTGTTTCATATTCTCTTTCAATATCAATCCTGACTACTGATGGTGAAACCCTACTGGCCACATCAGCAACGAAACTATGTGATTCGCCTGATTGAAAATTTTCTAAAGCTAATACAGATACTGGTCCGAATAAAAAGCAAAAAATTATGGAGCAAAAGAAAAATAGACTACTAAATCTCTTCATAATTTCTAACTTTCTGGGACTAGGCATAACGAGTCATTGTATTTAGGAACAATAAAATAGATCAATGCAATATAAGAAGAATTTGATTTTAGAGGTAACCGAAACCTTTATCTAGTAATATTTAAAAGCCTGACGGTACCTCTTTGAATAGAGGCGGGTCAAACTTAAACCGCTCGGGCTTTCTGCCCGATCTCGACGCTGCCTTTTGTCTAATCAAACCGTTACAGAATTAAAAGTTCTTACAACAAAGTCAGCAACTAATTATGGCTTTGATGTAACCGATTTTAAGATGATCACTCATCTGAATCCCTTGTCAATTCAAATAAGTATCCGACACAAAAATCCTGACAAGAAAGTCACTATTGATGACTGTTCAAACCTTAATCAATATATTGATGAAGCTATTCATGGTTCTGCAATCCTTAATCAACCTTTCACTCTGGAAATCAGTAGCGAGGGAGTGGGTGAAATCTTAACCAAGGAAAAAGATTTTCAGGTTTTTAAAGGGTTCCCAATTGAAGTTACTTATCAGGATTTAAAAAAAATTGAGCAACAAACAAATGGTTTGCTTCTAAAAAGGACAGATAATGATTTACAAATAAATCAAAAGGGGAAAACTCACAGAATCCCAGTCGAAGACGTTATCCAAGTCCGACTCACAACACCCTCTGGTTAAAATCTAGATATCAATTATCTAACCCAATCCTTCTCATCTTTATATCCCATCATCGATGGCTCTTGTTCTACTCCCAGGCCTAAACAACTTAATTGAAGACATTAGTGAGGAAAAAAAACTTCCCTCACAAGTTGTCGAAGCTGCTTTGAGAGAAGCACTTTTAAAAGGTTATGAGCGATATCGAAGAACTCTTTATTTGGGTATCAGCGAAGATCCTTTTGAAGAAGACTATTTTAGTAACTTTGATGTTGGCTTGGACCTAGATGATGAAGGTTATCGAGTTTTAGCAAGCAAGATAATAGTTGAAGATGTTGAGAGTGATGATCATCAAATAGCAATAGCTGAGGTTATGCAAGTCGCTGATGATGCCCAAGTTGGGGACACAGTTGTCCTAGATGTGACTCCAGAAAAAGAAGATTTTGGAAGGATGGCTGCAGCCACTACCAAGCAAGTCTTAGCCCAAAAGTTAAGAGATCAGCAAAGAAGAATGATTCAAGAGGAATTTGCTGACCTAGAAGACCCAGTACTAACTGCAAGAGTAATTAGATTTGAGAGGCAGTCTGTAATCATGGCAGTTAGCTCTGGTTTAGGCAGGCCAGAAGTAGAAGCAGAGCTTCCAAGAAGAGATCAATTGCCAAATGATAATTATCGAGCAAACGCAACATTTAAAGTATTTCTAAAAGAAGTTAGCGAAATACCTAGAAGAGGGCCTCAACTTTTTGTGAGCAGATCCAATGCTGGCTTGGTCGTATATTTATTTGAAAACGAAGTTCCTGAAATTCAAGAGGGTTCAGTACGAATTGTTGCTGTTGCTCGTGAAGCAAATCCACCTTCAAGAGCAGTAGGTCCCAGAACAAAAGTAGCTGTTGACAGCATTGAAAGAGAGGTAGATCCTGTTGGAGCATGTATTGGTGCTAGAGGGTCTCGAATTCAACAAGTAGTTAATGAACTTCGTGGAGAAAAAATAGATGTAATTCGTTGGTCTTCGGACCCTGTTCAATACATCTGTAATTCATTAAGTCCTGCAAGAGTTGAAGTTGTAAGGCTTGTGGATCCAGAAGGGCAGCATGCCCATGTCCTTGTACCTCCGGATCAACTTAGCCTCGCAATTGGAAGAGAAGGACAAAATGTAAGACTTGCTGCAAGGCTTACAGGATGGAAAATTGATATCAAAAATTCACAAGAATATGATCAAGCCACTGAAGATTCTGAGGTCGCAGAATTAATTTCTCAAAGAGAAGAAGAAGAATCTTTACAGAGAGAAGCTGAGCAGAGATTAGAGGCAGAGCAAGCAGCTAGAGCAGAGGAAGATGCACGATTAAGAGAGCTTTACCCTCTACCAGAAGACGAAGAAGACTTTCAAGATGACCAATTATCAGTTATTGATAGCAACGAAGCAGAAACAGAATCCTCTGAAACTAATTCAAGTATCGATTCCGATGTCTCAGAAACTGAGAATGATGAAAGTGATATTGAAAAAACAAACGAAGATGCGGTTACAAACGAAGATAAAATGATTTCAGAAGAGGAAGGAACACGGTGAGTCAAAGCCCCATTCTGCGTAGGTGCGTAGCTTGCAAAAAAATTCTTGATCGCAAGTTTCTTTTAAAAGTTACCAGAGATTTTCAGAATGGAGTAGTTCTCTCAGACGGGATGGGAAGATCAGCCTATCTCTGTCGATCTGAGTCATGTTTTGAAGAGGCTTTGAAGCGTAAACGATTACAAAAAGCTTTGAGATGTGATATACACTCAAGCGTTTTCAATATGCTCCAAAAACAACTTAATACCTGCATTGATTCAGATACTGAGGCATGATGTTCATTAAGAGAACTCAGTCAACTCAAAAACCAAATCTAAAGTTCAAGCACAACATTAATGACCAGCAGCGGCAAAATCAGAATTTATGAATTGTCCAAGGATTTAAGCCTTGACAATAAAGATGTGCTGGACGCAGCTCGTAAACTTTCCATAGCAGCTAAGAGCCATAGCAGTTCTATAAGCAGTGTTGAAGCAAATCAAATCAAAGATTTTCTAAAAAAAGGCAACAGAAAAAAAATAATTATTGAACCTAGTCAAAAATTAGAAAAAGAAATTCTTTCCGTTAAAAAAAATCCTGTCAAAACTCAAAAGAATCAGAAGCCTGAACTTAAGCAAAATTCTCCTGAACCATCAGTTAGTTCAAGAACGAAGTTAAATATACCTTTAAAGCCAAGTCAACCTTCTGTAAAAACTCAAGAATTGACTAAATCCGATAATTCAAAAAATTTAAAAAATAAATTTCCCGGTCAACAACAGAAAATAACAGCACCTGCTAAACCAAATAAACCACTTCCCCCTAGGCCAAGACAAGAAATTAAACAAACTATTTCTAAGCCCTTAACTCAAGCTGAAAGGGAAATTCCCCTAAATGAACTAAATAAAGAAAACAAAAACGTAAATCAATCAAAAAGGCCTGAATCAGCTAAAAAGCCATTTATCCAACCAAAACAAACTTACAGACAGGAACCTAAGAGGCCCATAGCACCAAGCAGACCAAAGATAAATATTCAAGATAAAAAACAATTAGAACCCATCAACGACAAGACAAAAGCCAGACTCAATCAAAGTGGCATTTCTCCTCAGAAAGTAGCCCCAGGAAATTTACAAAGAATCAAAAGTCAAAACAAACAGGCTTCGCCCTCAAGAAAGCCACATCCACCAACTAAAGGAAATACTCTTGAACTTGTAGGAGCCCCCATAAGAAGAGAAAAACCTATAAATAAACCTCAGACTAACGAGGCAAGGACTAAACCAATAATTCCATCAAGACCTGGAGCGCCAAAACCGCCAGTTTCTTTAAATCGTCAAGGATTATCAAATCGACCTGTTTCTAATAACAGAGCAGGTGGAGGAGGATTAAATCGGCCTGGTTCACAAAATAGGCAAAGCCCTAGTCGAGGTGGAGTAGCCAATCGACCTATGCAAGGTCAAAATCGTCCAGGATCTAATAATCGATCTGGAGGACCAATCCGTTCTGGATCTCCAAATCGAGGCGGTCTGCAAAATAGACCTGGAGTTCCTAACAGGGTAGCTGGTGTTTCAAACCGTTCTAACAATCGTCCAGGTGTTCCATCTGGGATCAGAAAGCCAGTTGCACCAAGTGAGTTAATGCAACTGCAAAAGCCTCAAGCGAGGCCAAGTGCTCCTCAAAGGAAATCTGATTCTTCAACCAGTCCTAAACCGAAACGAGAGAACCAAACTGGAGCCAGGCCACCAGTTAATAGGCCAACCCCATCCGCTCCTAAGAAGCCCGCTCATAGACCAGGTGGCACGGCAGCTCCTCCCAGAAGAACAGGCAGGCCTGATTGGGATGACAGCGCAAAGTTAGATGCTTTAAGAAATAAATCTCCTCAAAAACAGCGCCAGAAAGTCCACATTATTGGAGAAAATGATGATGCTCTAACTGCTGAGACAAGTGGATTTGCAGGAGAGCAACAAGCAGTCGTTCTTTCAGCAAGCTTGGCTCGACCATCGAAGCCGAAATCTGGAAAGAGAAATAATAGCAAGCCTTTAACTGCTCTTAAAAAACGTAAAAAAGAAACAACTCGTCAAAGGCAAAGAAGACGTGCAATGGAACTAAGAGCTGCTAGAGAGGCAAAGCTTGTAAGACCTGAAATGATTGTTGTCCCAGAGGACAATCTCACAGTTCAAGAACTTGCTGACATGCTGAGTGTTGAAAGTTCTGAAATTATTAAATCATTATTTTTCAAAGGGATTACTGCAACCGTCACTCAATCACTTGACCTGGCAACAATCGAAACAGTTGCCGAGGAATTCGGTGTACCGGTTCTTCAAGATGATGTTGAAGAGGCTGCGAAGAAAACAGTTGAAATGATTGAGGAGGGCGATTTAAAACATTTAATAAGAAGACCTCCGGTTGTTACTGTGATGGGTCACGTTGATCATGGAAAAACATCTTTGCTAGACGCCATAAGAAAAGCGAGAGTTGCAGCAGGAGAAGCTGGGGGGATAACTCAACACATTGGTGCTTATCAAATCGAAACTCAACATGATGGATCTACGAGGAAACTAACCTTCCTTGACACTCCTGGACATGAAGCTTTTACTGCAATGAGAGCCAGAGGAACAAGGGTTACAGACGTAGCGATTTTAGTTGTTGCAGCTGATGACGGCGTTAGGCCTCAAACCCTTGAAGCTATTAGCCATGCAAGAGCAGCAAAAGTACCAATTGTCGTAGCAATTAACAAAATTGATAAAGAAGGATCCTCTCCCGACCGTGTAAAACAAGAGTTGTCAGAGCAGGATCTATTGTCAGAAGAATGGGGAGGAGACGTAGTTATGATTCCCGTTAGTGCCATTAAAGGCGAAAACATAGATAAACTTCTAGAGATGGTTTTGCTCGTAACTGAGGTAGAAGACTTACAAGCAAACCCAAACAGATTGGCTAAAGGTACTGTGATTGAAGCCCACTTAGACAAAGCAAAAGGGCCTGTTGCAACATTACTAGTTCAAAACGGCACCCTCAAATCTGGAGATGTAGTCGCTGCTGGTCCAGTGCTTGGCAAAGTTAGAGCAATGGTAGATGAAAATGGATCCCGGATTAAAGAAGCAGGTCCATCTTGTCCTGTCGAAGCTCTTGGATTCAGTGAAGTACCAACAGCGGGTGATGAGTTCGAGGTTTACCCAGATGAGAAGGCCGCAAGAGCAGTGGTTGGAGAACGAGTCACGGACGCAAGGGCCGCAAGACTTGCGCAGCAAATGGCTTCCAGGCGAGTTTCACTTTCATCTATGTCTGGACAAGCAAGTGAGGGGGAACTTAAAGAATTAAATATCATCCTCAAAGCTGACGTTCAAGGAAGTTTAGAAGCAATACTTGGTTCTCTAGAACAGCTTCCTAAAGATGAAGTCCAAGTGAGAGTATTGCTTTCAGCTCCAGGCGAAATTACTGAGACTGATGTTGACTTAGCAGCGGCATCGGGCGCAGTTATAGTTGGATTCAACACTTCAATGGCATCGGGCGCCAAGCGCGCAGCTGATGCAAATGGTGTTGACGTGAGAGATTACGAGGTTATTTATAAACTTCTAGAAGATATTCAATTAGCAATGGAAGGTCTTTTAGAACCAGAAATGATAGAAGAAGCTTTGGGTGTAGCTGAGGTTAGAGCAATATTCTCAATTGGCAAAAGTGCTGTTGCTGGATGCTACGTAACCAATGGAAAAATACAACGAAATTGCCGGGCCAGAGTCAAAAGAGGCAAGCAAATCGTTTTTGAAGGCGATCTAGATTCACTAAAAAGAAATAAAGATGACGTAAAAGACGTTTCAACAGGGTTCGAATGCGGGATAGGTTGTGATCGCTTTGCAAACTGGGAAGAAGGAGATCAAATAGAAGCCTTCAAGCTTGTAACCCAAAGAAGAAAATTAACTAATTAGCTTGGCTTGTTAGTTACCACCCCACACTAACCTCAATAAATTTAATTATTAAAAACCTGAGAACTAATTCGCGTCCTCTTTACTCCTATCTTTAAACAACAAAAAGCCGAGAATTAACAATGCTGAACTTTGGATTGCTAGATCATTAAGAGAGACAGTATCGCCCGCAATCAAATTTGTAAGCATGATAAATAAGCCTAAGGCCGCTGATCCAAAAAGTGCTATCCAAACAGCTCTTCTCAATCCCCGATAAGGATTTTTAGTCTCCTTCAACAGTCGAGCTCTTAAATTAGGATCAAGATTGGATGCAGGCTTATTAGAGTTGCTCAAAAATAAAATTAAAGATGATAACTTTATTCTAGTGCCGATGTAGCTCAGGGGTAGAGCAACTGATTCGTAACCAGTAGGTCGGTGGTTCAATTCCACTCATCGGCATAAAAAATCAAAATAATTGATGTGACGTTCTTTAGAAATGAATATTGAAAACCTTTGGCTTTATCCAAGGGGAAAAAATCCTCATCAAAAACCAAGTATTAGACTTGAAAGAAACAAGCCCATTACTTATTAAAGTTTTTAAATTATCTTGTTTTTGCAAGATTTTGAATGACAAAAATCACAACTTAATTAATCTAAAACTATACGAAAAAGATAAAACTATAAAGATGAATAATCTCAGACCTATTTTCACTACAATAATAATCTCCACATCATTTTTAGTGATCGGATGCTCAAGTAATTTCCAAAGGAACAGAACTCCTGCGCTTTTTGAAACGAAAGCAGAAGCCGAATCAGCAACAAAAGATTTCAATTGCACCGGAACTCATAAAATGGGAAATAAATGGATGCCTTGTAAAAGTCATGCAAATCATGAAGAGGCAGAAAGACATGATTCTCATAATGGCCGTCGCCATCACCACTAATATTTTTAGATAATGAAAAATTCAACTAATACTAGTCAGGACAATTCAGACGGCTCATCGCATTGCGGAAGCAAACCAAAGAAAATTGCATTTGGAATAGCACCACTCGGATTTATATCCATTGGAATTGTTCCAATGGGAATTATTTCTATTGGTATTGTTCCCATGGGTGTGGCTTCCATAGGCATAGTAGCTATGGGAGTATTAAATGCTTCAATAGTGGGAATGGGAATATTTTCAGCAGGAATAACAACTATGGGTCTAAAGATATGGAGTCCAGAAAATAATGCTATTCAGGAGTCAATAAATCGTTCTCATGGTCCTTCTTCAAAAAACATATATGCTTATCCAACTAAATCTCAGGCAGAAATCGAAGCAAAAAAGCTTGGATGCATTGGTGTTCATAAGATGGGTCAATTGTGGATGCCATGTGCAACCCATATCAATCCTGACCAATAATTAAGCTATTAAATTTAGAGCTTTATTAGAAAACAAAAAATATTAAAACAAAAATCTATCCATTCTTTGGTAGCACAATCAATGAAATTACACAAAGAACACTAATTAGAGGTCCAGGAGGCAAATTCAAAATCATAGCGAGCGAAAAACCTATGAGCGATAAAACTAATCCAAATATTGAAGATCGAACCATAGCAATCCAAAGAGATTTAGCTTTCTGTAGCCCCAACAAAGTTGGTGTTGAAAGTAAAGCAATCACTAGAATGACACCCACTGCTGACATTGAGCTGACAATTACAAGTGCAGTTGTAAAACCAAGAGCTAGATTTAAAAAAGATACATTAACTCCGCTTGAAGCAGCGCCTTCAGGGTCTAAACCAATATGCACAAGTTTATCGTAACCAAAAACCAATAAGGAAATAAATGCCAAAAAAGCAATCAAAGTTCTCAATAAATCACTAAAATTTGCAGTTAATAAATCTCCAAATAAAACAGCCTCCAAATCAATCCTGATCCCAAGTAGAGGTATAAGAAGAACACCAAGTCCCATGGAGCCAGCAAGAATTGTATTCATCACAGCTTCATAATTTTGATTTTTTTTATTTGTCAAACTTTCTGCTGCAATAGCTCCCACTAAGCCACTGATGACACCACCGATAGATGGATCCATACCTAGCGCCATAGCCAAGGCAAGTCCAGGCAGAACACAATGTGAAATTAAATTAACTTGAAGCAGCCTTTTATGAGTAATTAATACACTCCCCATAGCAGGACACAGCACTCCTGAAAAGGAAGTTATCAAAAGAGGAATTATCCACCAATTTGTATTGACAAAAGACATTAAGCAAATGATTCAGTATGGTCAGGTAGAAAGATCAAATTAAGATCTTGATAATGAGTACCAAAAAGCCTGAGATCTCCAAGCGACAAGAACAACTGCTCAATGAACTTAGGAGATGTACCGATGAACTGAGCGGACAAGAACTGCATAGAAAACTTCATAATGGTGAAAAGGCAATGGGTCTGACCACTGTTTATAGAAACCTGCAAGCACTAGTCAAGCAAGGTTTGATCAGATCGAGACATCTTCCTAATGGTGAGGTGCTTTATGCTCCAGTTGAAAGAGATATTCATCATTTGACTTGTGTAAGTTGTGGAGAAACTACTCGATTACAGGGATGTCCTGTCAAAACAGTAGATATATCAAAAAAAGTGTCTAATAAATTTGAACTGTTATTTCATACCCTTGAATATTTTGGAATCTGCCAGAATTGTTCTAGAGAATTGAATGCTTGATAAGCTTAAATGATTATTTATCACACTTATATTTTCCACCTCAGATAATTAATTGAACTAAGTTTTTCTTGAACTTCTTGAGGGTTACCAGAGGCCAAGATAATCTTATCGAGAACAATAACCTTGTCATAAGCATTCAAAGATGTACCCCAATCGTGGCTACTGACAAAAACTGTCAAACCAGAATCGGCTAACTGACGAATAATTATCAGGAAATCTTCTTTTGCCGGTGGATCAAGCGCAGAACAAGGTTCATCAAGTAAAAAAATAGTGGCTGGATTCATCAAGGTTTTAGCAAGTAATGCTCTTTGTTGCTGACCACCTGATAAAGCATCTAACCTTCTCTTCGCTAGGTGAGATATTCCAACACGTTGGAGGGCAGCCTCAAGCTCACAACAAGTGGATTTCGAATGATTCACTCTACCTAGAGAAACTAATCCTTCAACAGTTATGGGAAAACTCCAATTTAACTTTCCCCTTTGAGGCATTAAAGCAACTTGAGCTCGATTATTAATTAATGGTTTTCCACCAACCGTGATTTCTCCTTGATCTGGTCTGCTGCTCCCTTGCAGCAAGCTTAATAATGTGGACTTGCCTGCACCATTAGGGCCAACAAGAGCAGTCAAAGTTCCTGGTTCCAGCTTAAGAGAAACTTTATTCAAAGCAGGTGGGATTTGAGTTGAATAAGAATATGTAAGATTTTCAGCAATCAAACAAGGCATCAGTTAGAGGATTTGCTGACAAAAAGTTATTATATACTTGTCAGGGCAAAACTAAAACGATTATCATTTTCAAGTATTTAAGTGTGAGGAGACTTTGAAACTTTTTCAACGTTTATTGGTAGCTCCAGCAGCTTTGGGCCTGATGGCTCCTGTTGCAGTTAACGCAGATACTGCATTCTCATCTACAACATCTCTTTCTGGTGGTGCTTATTTCACTGTTGGTTCTGTTTCTGACGGCGGAACTACAGATACAGAAGAAGAGCTTTATATGCAATATGCATATAGCCTTGATGTTTCTTCTAGCTTCACAGGAGAAGATCTTTTCTACGCAGGCATTGAAGCAGGTAATGCTAGTGGTCCACTCGCAAGCATGGATAGTGCTGTAGAAGACGGTGCAACTCTAAAAATATCTTCCCTTTTCTATGCTTTTCCCGTAGGAGATCTAGAAGTAACTGCTGGTCCTGTGGTTGCCCAGGATGACGTTCTTGCTGCCACAACTTCAGCATACTCAGGAAGTTTCAGGTTGGGCGCAATGCCTTTCTCTGAAGCTGGTGAAGAAACTGGTCCTGGTGTTGCTGTTGCTTGGTCTAACGACAACGGCGTAGTTGCTTCTGCTAGCTTCATATCTCTTGGTGGTACTGACGCAACCAAAGGTATTAATGCTGATGATGCTGATGATGTTTCAACTTTCACTCTTGGCTACAACGGAGACGGCTTTGGTGGCGGTCTAGTAATCGCTTCTAACGACGGCGATGCTGGAGCTGGATATGACACCTTTGGTGGTGGTATCTACTACAGCCCAGAGTCAATTGATGCGACATTCAGCGTTGCTTATGACACAAATGATCCAGAAACTGGTGCTGATGCAACTGATTTGTTCATCGGTGTTGACTACGAAGTTGGTCCTGGAACATTAAGTGCTGCTTACAACACAACTGATGTTGATGGTAGTGATTCTTTAGATTCAACAGGATTTGAAGTTTCTTACACTTATGCATTGAACGACAATGTATCAATCACTCCTGGTTTCTTCACAGTAGAAGATACAAGTACTGGTGATGATGATTCTGGTGTTGTTGTTGAAACTGCATTTAGTTTCTAACCCTATCAAAAGTCTAGATTTAAGACTATGCAATAAGCTTCTGCCCATTAGGCATAAGCTTATTGCTTTGATTTGCTCAATCATGAATTTGCAATTGAGGATTAACTCACTACTAATGCACACGAATTAATCCAAGTTACTTCACCTTTCAAAGCATTCCCTGACATGTAGTAAAACGATAATCATTTCCATTATAATAATTGGGTTTCATTCATAAATTCTGAATGTTTAGAGGTCTTTTGAAATCTGACTCAACAAAAGGATCGGTTGCGAAGTTTCTTCTTGGTGGTTCTCTTTCTGCAGGTTTTGTTTTTACAATCGATGCTAATCAAAGTGCACTAGCAAATTCAAAATCAATTGTTGCTGTAGAGCCATTAGTCTGTGATATTGTCTCCGCAATTGCACCACCTTCAACGCCTGTGACCTGTTTAATCGACAGGAAACAAGATGTTCACGATGTCAAGATCACTCCAAGACAGGCCCAAACTCTAAAAAGTGCCAAGCAAGTCTTTACTCTTGGTTCAGAGATGACACCTGCAATCAAGAAATGGTTAGGTAATCCCTTAACTGTTGTCGTTGGCGTAAGTGCAATAGATATAGATGATCATCACGACGATCATGACGATCACTCAGCTGCAAAGCATGACGATCATGATGACCACGATGACCATGGAGATAGTCATTCAGATGGAGCCTTTGAATGGGGTGGTGTTTTTGATCTTTCAGCAGGGAGCTACACCTGGTCATTCGCCAAAGTCGATGGACAGTATGCTGATCCTGCAATGAAAATGGTTATTCTCAAGTCAGATAATATTGAGGCATCAGAAGACCTTGCTAAAGACTTATTAGGATCCAAAGATTCTGAAGTTAAACGAAATAATGAAAAACTTTTTGCGCAGGAAAAAGCATATTTCCTCTCATTTAATGAGAAGAAAGACGTCACAACATTTACTGTAGAGATCAAAAAAGCTGGTAAATATGCATTCTTTACGGAGCATATGCCTTTTGAGTTTGAAGCCGACGAACATTTCTTTAAGGATGTTTCTGGTGACGATGTTGAACCGATAGCTCAAGTCCCAGATGAAGGTGATCATCATCACCATCACCATGGTGGGCTAGATCCTCATATCTGGCATGACCCTCATAACATCATCAAGATGGGAAATGTCATTTCTAAAAATATCAACAAGAAAATTTCCTTCTTTGACAGAGAAACAAAAAAAGTTTTAGAAGAAAGAACTCAAGCCGTTAATTCTATTTTAGAAAATCTCGACTTATGGATTCAAAAACAAGTTGCCACAATTCCAACTGATCGAAAGACAATCGTTTCTAAGCACAAAGCGATGGAATATTTCGGAGATGCATTTGGCTTAAAAACTTTGAGTCTATTAGATGTCCTTGGAGACTCTTCCAGCCTTAGACCAGAGACTATTTCAATGGTAATAGCTGAGCTCAAAGAAGAAAACGTGAACGTGTTATTCGCGGAGCAAAAGCCTCCTTCCAAGCTATTGAAAAACTTAAGCAGACAAACTTCCACTCCTATCGCAAGAAATCAAATCTTTGTTGATGGTCTAATGCTTAAAGGGAACACTATTTCAGTAGCAGTACACAACACATGCACAATTGTTGATTCGCTTGGTGGAGAATGTGATCAGAGAGAGGGCAATGAACTTGAGGGGGAATGGGATTCCTTAACGAATCCTTGACTTTTAAAGATTTAAGAATGTCTAATTTTAGAAAGATAGACATTCTTAAATCTAAATTGACAGGCAAAAGATACAAAGCTTACAAGCAATACTGGGAAGACCAGGCAGCCTTGGATCAATCACCATGGGATCAAGATAAGGTATTAAGACTTACTATTTTAACTGATTACGATTCAAATCTAAAAGAACTTCAATTTTCAAATCATTCGCTTAAAAAAAAGGATGAGAAACATTTATTAAGATTGAAAGTCCCTTACAATAATCAAGAAGTTGATAACTTTGAATCAAAATCGCTTGAATTATTGGGTATCAAAGAGCATTGGCTAACCGATATCTCTCTTGATAGTTCACATTGTTCAAATCGTTAATTAAAGAAATGAGCAACAAGCAAAAAGTACCAGTGACAATACTGACTGGTTTCCTTGGATCAGGCAAAACGACTCTACTTAATCGAATTCTGAGCGAAGAGCACGGTAAAAAAATAGCAGTTATTGAAAATGAATATGGTGAAGTTGGTATTGATCAAGGATTAGTAATCAATGCGGATGAAGAGGTCTTCGAGATGTCGAATGGCTGCATCTGCTGCACCGTCCGGGGAGATCTTATTCGTGTACTAGGAAACCTCATGAAGAGACGAGACAAGTTTGACTATGTATTAATTGAAACTACTGGTCTTGCTGATCCTGGCCCAGTAGCTCAGACATTTTTCATGGACGATGAAATTCGTGATGAGTTTTCACTTGACGGCATAGTCACACTTGTTGATGCAGCTCACATTGAACAACAACTTGGTCGAAGTGATGAAAGTTCCGAGCAAGTTGCCTTCGCTGACGTCCTTGTTCTAAATAAAACTGATCTAGTTTCAGATGAATCACTCGACAACTTAGAGTCCCGGCTACGCGATATGAATCGTATGGCTCGTGTAATACGTAGTAAACAAGCAGACGTCTCAATTGATACTGTTCTAAATCTCAATGCTTTTGACCTGGATCAAGTACTTCAGCGACGTCCAACTTTTCTAGAACCAGAGTATCCATTTGAGTGGACAGGTGTGTTTTCACTTGAAGAGGGTCGTTATGCGCTTACGCTCGAAGAAGGTCCAGACCCTACCATGTCTCTTGTCCTGTTATTAGACCAAGGCAAGGATGAGTCATCTCTAAACACAGGTGCTGAATCATGCGTAAGACTCTATGCCGAACAAGAACAACCTTTACATCCTGGCTACATAGTCCCCGTGGGGAAGCACGTGAGCCTTCAACTTCAATCAGAAGGTACTAAGTCCTTCCTAATAGACATTGACAAGACAAGGGATATAGGTCTATTCACTCAACATACTGCCGAGGAATTCAATTTAAAAATAACGAAAGGAAGGTCCTCAAATGCTGACGATAAAAATAATGCTCAAAACACCTCCATCATCTCTCCAATTGCTGAGAGAGTTTGGGTAGCAGAACACGAACACGATGATGAAGTAGGTTCGTTCGCTATCGAGCGAGTAGGTGATGTAGATCCAGAGAAACTAAATAGGTGGCTAAGTCGACTCTTATCAGAGAAAGGTGTCGATATATTCCGCACGAAAGGATTTATTAGTTATGCGGGTGAATCGAGGCGAATAGTTTTTCAAGGAGTACACATGCTCTTCACAGCTCAACCTGATAAAGAATGGGGCAATGAACCTCGCCGCAATCAACTTGTATTCATCGGTAGAAATCTTGATGAAGCAGAAATGAGTAGAGAGTTTGATAAATGTCTGGTATAGAAGCATTTAGTCCCAAGGGAATGCTTCATGAAGGTTGGTCTGCCCAAGCTGACGACTACGCGATTGCCTGCGGCTGGGCACTTCAAGGTAAAACTTTTTTAGTAGGTGATGTCGCAGGTGGGCTTTACGCATTTGAGGGAAAATCTGGAAAGCTCATTTGGCAAACAAGAAACACGCATAAAGGTGGATTGCTAGCAATGTCCATTCATCCAGATGGAAATACTTTTGCCACTTCTGGCCAGGATGGACATGTGTATTTATGGGAAAGTCATGAGGGTAAGTCAACTAACAATTTGGAACTTGGGAAAGGATGGGTTGAGCACATCAAGTGGTCCCCAGACGGAAAATTTTTAGCAGTAGTTTTTACTAAATACGTCTATATTTTTGATGAAAAAGGTAAAAAGCACTGGCGATCAGAAGCACATCCCAGCACTGTCAGCGCGATTGCTTGGTCTAATTCAAATGAATTAGCTACAGCATGCTATGGCCAGGTAACTTTTTTTGATGTAGTTAGCGACAAGATCAATCAAAAACTAAAATGGCGAGGTTCACTTGTATCAATGGTGCTTAGTCCAGATGGAGACATAGTGGCATGCGGTAGTCAGGATAATTCTGTTCATTTCTGGCGTCGATCAACCGATCAAGATTCAGAGATGACAGGCTACCCAGGCAAACCAAGCCACCTAGCTTTTGATCAAACTGGCACAGTTCTTGCTACCGGAGGTAGTGATCGAGTAACAGTTTGGAGTTTTAGAGGCGATGGGCCTGAGGGCACTGTGCCAGGAGAGTTAATGCTTCATACTGAACCCATTTCATGCTTGGCTTTCTCACATAGCGGAATGCTTTTAGCTTCTGGCGCGCGCGATGGTTCAGTTTTTTCTTGGTTTCTCCAAAAAGATGGTCAGGGTGATCCAGTTGGTGGTGCATTTGCAGGTGACCTTGTTAGCCAAATCTCTTGGCATCCTGATGACACTGCCTTGGCTGCAATAAATGCAAACGGAGGAGTTACGGTTTGGGATTTCAAGGTTCGGACAAAAACAGTACCTCAAGGATTCGGATAGGGTCAAAATTTCATTTTTCCAATAGATACTCGAGAGCCCCTGGATTGCTATTGGCTAGAAAATCAAAAATTCAACAAGAGGAGTTTTTACTGATGTATAAATATCCCTCATAACTTATATATGTTTATATGCCATCAGGGGACTCAATGAAAAAAACAATTCTTTGGCTTCAAGAATTACTCATTTCAATGGGTAATGCTCTTTTTCATCCTTATAAAGATAACTCACCTCCAAGTTTTGAGGCACAGCCCTTCAGAGATGACCCATATAAAAACCGAGGAATTGCGTAAGTAAAGGTCTTGTTTTTTAATTTCGAAGAGAGGTCCAAATGGGCCTCTTTTTTATTCCCTATTTCCCAGAAGAATAAGTAACGACCGAACCAAAAAGAATTAGATAATGTGCTTTAATACCCTCATGAATACACCGATTAAGAAGAAGTTAAGCACTAGTAATCCTGGCGTTAACTTAAAAAAAACTGACAACAAAAAACCCACCTGGCATTTTGAAGTAGAAGGTAGCGGTCAGAGAAAGAGATACTTAAGATCTCTCAAAGACAAGACTGCAGCTTAAGTTTTAGCCTTTTTACTAAAAATAAGTCAACTAAATAAACTCCACTTCAGGCCAATCACTAGGGGCAAATTCCATTTCAAATTTTTACTAAATTGGTTCTTTCAAGCGATTTAAATTATCCCAAGATCAAAAAACCTTGAAAAAATTCGAATGAATTTAATAGCTAGTTATAGAAAGAAAGGTTTTGAATCTGTTTCAGATGGAGTGATGTCTTTTTTGATCGTCGCACAGACTTGCATCGTGATGGAGTCGCCTTCAGTAATGGGGCAAACAATTATTCAGATCCTGCAAAGATTTCTACTGATATCAGCCTGATAGCAATAGATCGAACTGATCTGGAATCATTTGCTTTGTCTGAAGTAATAACTAGAGGAGTCAATGCTGGTCTTCAAAAATACGTTCAAGAACGACCACTTTTTAGCGAATGTGCTCCTGAAAAATCTCTCTTTGTTAATCCCATTTTCAACTTACAACGTTACGCTCCTGGGGAAGGTTTTAAGAAATGGCACTGCGACTGGACTATCAGCGAAGAAACGACCGAACCAGTTCACAGAGTTTTAGCATGGATTTTGTATTGTAATGATGTCGATTCAGGAGGAACAGAGTTTCATTGGCAGGAACATCATGAGACAGCTGAACCAGTCAAACTAGTTATTTTTCCCGCAGGTCTCACACATATTCATAGAGGCCGTGTAAATAAGGTTCATCCAAAAACTATTGCGACCGGATGGATCAATGCCGGATCAAGAGATTCATTCATTTCCAGACTAGCTCGACAGCAAATTACTAATTTTATTCGTTTACTAAATCATGAATTTAGATCTAAATTGATAATAATTTTTAAAGAAGCTTCAACAGATTGGGAATATGTTGTGTATTATTCAACAACGTTCGACTTAATTTGAGTCGCAGTTGGATTCAAGCCATGGAACGGGGACTTGAACAATAAACATCACTTCAATGGCTGAGCTAACTTACAGAGGACTTAAGTACACACAAACTAAATCCGCCAAAAAGGGACAAGAATTGCACTTGCAATATTGTGGTCATGAAGTTATGAGCAAGAGAATTCACGAAGCCATGAAAGCCGAAATGGGTTAGATAATAAGTCATACAACTATTAAAAGTTCAAAGTCCAAATGATCAGATAGATCAAATATGTATTCGCTGTTACTAAGTATCTTTTAATAATGTAATTAAACATACATCTTATTTAATTGTTAATAACGAAAATAAATTGATCTTAATTTGTGTGAGGACACAATGAAGCTTTTTCAACGTTTATTGGTAGCTCCAGCAGCTTTGGGCCTGATGGCTCCTGTTGCAGTTAACGCAGATACTGCATTCTCATCTACAACATCTCTTTCTGGTGGTGCTTATTTCACTGTTGGTTCTGTTTCTGACGGCGGAACTACAGATACAGAAGAAGAGCTTTATATGCAATATGCATATAGCCTTGATGTTTCTTCTAGCTTCACAGGAGAAGATCTTTTCTACGCAGGTATCGTAGCTGGTAATGCTAGTGGCCCACTTGCAAGCATGGATAGTGCTGAGACAGGTGATCTAGATGTTCAGTCTTTATTTTATTCGTTCCCTGTTGGCGATCTAGAAGTAACTGCTGGTCCTTTGGTTGATCAGGATGATGTTGTTGCTGCGACACCATCTGCTTATTCAGATGCATTCAGACTAGGCGCTATGCCTTACTCTTTGGCTGGGAACGAAACTGGTCCTGGTGTTGCTGTTGCTTGGTCTAACGACAACGGCGTAGTTGCTTCTGCTAGCTTCATATCTCTTGGTGGTACTGACGCAACCAAAGGTATTAATGCTGATGATGCTGATGATGTTTCAACTTTCACTCTTGGCTACAACGGAGACGGCTTTGGTGGCGGTCTAGTAATCGCTTCTAACGACGGCGATGCTGGAGCTGGATATGACACCTTTGGTGGTGGTATCTACTACAGCCCAGAGTCAATTGATGCGACATTCAGCGTTGCTTATGACACAAATGATCCAGAAACTGGTGCTGATGCAACTGATTTGTTCATCGGTGTTGACTACGAAGTTGGTCCTGGAACATTAAGTGCTGCTTACAACACAACTGATGTTGATGGTAGTGATTCTTTAGATTCAACAGGATTTGAAGTTTCTTACACTTATGCATTGAACGACAATGTATCAATCACTCCTGGTTTCTTCACAGTAGAAGATACAAGTACTGGTGATGATGATTCTGGTGTTGTTGTTGAAACTGCATTTAGTTTCTAACCCTATAAAGTTAAACAAAAGCCTCCTGTTGAATCAGGAGGCTTTTAATATATAGAAAACAAATTTCAGACTTTTAATAAATAATAATAACTAATATTATTCAAGATATTTTTTATTTTTTCTTGAATTGGATTTAAGTTGATTGGATTTGATTTGCGCTTCATATGCATCGATTTTCTCTATTCTCACAAAATCTTCATATGGGTTCGAAAGATTACTTCTTTTCATGTCTTTGATGTTTTATATAAAATTTATGGGTAAAAATTGAGCATGATTGTCTCTTTTATGCAGATTTATCACTTGTAAAGCCCCTATTAAGGCTCTCTTTAAATCATCTCATTTGATGAGTAATACGATGCCCATTGGGATAGAATTAATTAAGATTTACAATGGTTTCGCTTGTAATCACCTTTTCATTTTCGTTATCAATATCTTGAGAATAATCAGTCTTGTTTTGATTAAATTGTATAAAAAATAATTTGACTAAACTATTAAAAACTGCAAATTCATTGATTGATGTCCGTAATGAACAAAGTGATGTTTTTCTAACAAAATTATCCAATCAGAAAGATTAACTTTCTTAAACTATTTTTCAAAATCAGTTATTAATTCAAGTTCAATTCCTCATACATAAAAAAGACAGCTAATTTAGCTGTCTTTTTTATCTAAAAATTAATTTTGTCTATTTTTAACTTAGAAATATTTAAACGGGAAAAATATTTTATCAGGGCCTGCAAGCATAACTGAAGCAGCAATAAGAGCAGTTACTACTTGAACACCAATAAATTGTTTTTGGAGATATTTATATGAACCAGTTTCAGAAAGCTCAACTGATGGTTCATTCTCAGGTAATCCATAATAATAAATTTGAGAAATCTGAAAAAAGATTACCAAGCCTGCTATTGCAGCTAAAGGATTAAACCCGCCAAATGTGATTGTTGAAAAAGGAATTGTTGAGTAAACCATTAAAAAAGGCATTGCTCTGAACTGCTTATCATTACAGCATTAATTTGAGAAAATGCTTAATTCGCTAATAGACTGAAATCTAAAACTAATTAAAATTCAAAAAATACAATCAATCGAGTTGCAGACAGCTTTATTTTGAAAGGCATGAAAAATTCAGGTTAACTATTTTTAGGTCTAGCTTTTGTAACCCTAATAGCTCTTCCCATCCATTCAACATCTTGAAGATCATCGATTGCTTTTTGTTCTTGAGCATCATCACCCATATCAACAAAAGCAAAACCTCTTTTTCTTCCTGTTTCCCTTTCTAATGGAAGCTTACAATTAGTAACTTCACCATAACTGCTAAAAACACCAACAATATCTT
The DNA here is from genome assembly GCF_059772345.1 of Prochlorococcus sp. MIT2308. Lineage (NCBI taxonomy): Bacteria > Bacillati > Cyanobacteriota > Cyanophyceae > Synechococcales > Prochlorococcaceae > Prochlorococcus > Prochlorococcus sp. MIT2308. The sequence continues at coordinate 1,079,363 of NZ_CM186283.1, forward strand.
CGATCTCAGCATCAAATGAGAGATTCCCTATGTAAATAGTCATTGGGTAACGGACCTATGAAGAAATAATGAATGGTCCGAAAAGGGGAAAACCTCAATGATTTGGCTAATAAGCAAAACTTGAAGAAAGCTATTTGGATAATTCATTTATGACTCTAGATCTTTTTCTCCCAAAAAGGACAAAACAAAAATATGCTTTATCGTCCTGTAAAATTATCCAATAGAATTATTTATCTTTTTGACTCAAGTAACTGTTGGAGAAAACGAAGGCATCGAATCAGCACTTCGCCGCTTTAAGCGTCAAGTTTCCAAGGCCGGCATCTTTGGAGAATTAAAGCGCCTGCGTCATCATGAAACTCCTGTTGAAAAATATAAGCGTAAATTGCAACAAAGACGTAGAAGCAGAAGAAGATAAATAAAATTAGAAAGTTCTACCTGGGTAATCAAATGCAAAGAGAAAACTGTTGGGTTTGGTTCAAAGGTTCAATCAAAGATGGAGGGATATGGAAGGGAGGATTCACTTATCAAAAAGATTGCAATCCTGGAGTGCTTATTCAAAATCCAGGATATGTACAATGTCGAGTACCTGACTGGAGAATTAGCACTACAGAGCCACCAGATAAAACAATAGGGCCAAAAATACCTGAAAATTCTGTTTGGAAAATTTTATAAATTCATGAATCATCTCAAACTTTTTCACTGAATTTCTAATGCAGATCCACACCAAAAAGAGGAGCTAGATACTTAACAATAGCTGGAGTGATTAATAAAACAGCTATCAATCTAAATGCATGGATTGCTGCTACGGCAGCTCCTACTCCAAGATCTGCTCCAACTAGACTCATTCCGAGGGTCCCTCCAGGAGCAGAACCCAACAAAGCTATTAATGGATCAATTCCAAACAAACGTACTACCAAAAACCCAACCAGGAGACCTGTAAGAATCAAAGTAAAAGTAATTACCAAAGCTGGCTTCCAAAGAGTTTGTAGCTCTGAAAGAGTATCTCGATTAATTCCAGTGCCAATAACGGTGCCTACACCAATTCCAAGCAAAGTTTTGGTACCCATCGGCCATTGAGCAGGTTCAAATTGACCACTTATGCTTAAGCATCCTGCCGCCAAAATCGAGCCCAGAAGAGGAGCCGCAGGGATACCACTCAGAAGCATCAAACTTCCAAGAGCAGCGCCACTTAGCATGTATATAATCAAAGTCATTGGAGGATTCATAATCCAATCGTCAAAGCAATAAATTTAGTCTGGTCTATTTTTTGTTTTTTAAATCAATTGATCAATATCAATTAAAAAAGCTTCAATAAAAACTTTTCCTTTAAATTAGTTGTTGATCATCAAAATTGAAAAAAATATAAAAACGCCTCCATAACTAAGTTTTGCCTAAATTTTAAATGGGCTTGAGTTTTTTTGGTTCTAACCATTAGTCTAAATTTCATTCAAAAAGGTCAACAAATTGTTAGTGTTTGTCTTAAAATGATTATTTTTCGTTGTCAATAGATGTCCTGATGAGAGCAAATCTGACTACTGAGTTAAAACTTCTTGGACCTAAACCAAGGGCAAAGATCTTGTACGTCAGACTCCCATGTAATCCTATTTTCCCTATCGGACCAATTTATCTAGCAGATCATGTACATAAATGCTTTCCGAAAATTCAACAATTAATTATAGATTTAGCTTCATTACCAATTTTAGATGTCGAAAGAATATTGATAAATAGTATTAAAAAATTTAAACCAACACTACTAGTTTTTTCATGGAGAGATATACAAATTTATGCACCTGTAGATGGAAGAGGTGGAAATCCATTACAAAATTCATTTGAAGTTTTTTATGCTCGAAACCCTCTCAAGAAAATTCGCGGTGCTTTAGGTGGTTTTCAACTATTAAAAAGTCATTATGGAGAGATATGGAGAAACCAAAGATTAATTAGAAAGGGATTAAAATATGCAAAGAAATATAATCCAAATGCTAATGCAATCGTAGGCGGAGGGGCTGTTAGTGTTTTTTATAATCAATTAAAAAATTCACTTCCCAAGGGTACTATCATCTCTTTAGGAGAAGGAGAGCTTTTAATAGAAAAATTAATAAGAGATGACTCAATAATTGATGAAAGATGTTTTATTGTTGGCGAGTCTCCAAGAGAAAAATTGATTCATGAGAAGCCAAATAACATGATTAAAACAGCATGTGATTATGACTATATTCAATCTATCTGGCCTGAATTTAAATGGTATTTAGATGGTGGCGACTTCTATATTGGAGTACAAACAAAAAGAGGATGTCCACATAATTGTTGTTATTGTATCTACACAGTTATTGAAGGTAAAAAAGTAAGAATCAACCCAGTAAGTGAGGTTATTAAAGAAATCAAACAACTTTACAACCTTGGTGTTCGCGGCTTTTGGTTTACTGATGCCCAATTCATACCTTCCAGAGGACATATTCAAAACGCCAAAGATATTCTTCAAGCTATATGTGATGAAGGTTTGAATGATATTCATTGGGCCGCATACATAAGAGCTGACAATTTAGATGAAGAATTAACAGAGTTAATGGTTAAAACAGGTATGAGCTATTTCGAAATTGGAATAACTTCTGGATCTCAAGAACTTGTCAGAAAAATGAGAATGGGATACAACTTAAAAACAGTTCTGAAAAATTGTGAACTTTTAGCAAAAGCCGGTTTTAATTCACAGGTTTCAGTAAATTATTCATTCAATGTTATAGACGAGCGTCCAGCAACAATAAGACAAACAGTTGCTTACCATAGAGAATTAGAGAAGATTTTTGGTGCTGATATTGTTGAGCCTTCTATATTTTTTATAGGACTTCAGCCACATACTCTACTCGAGGAGTATGGACTAAAAAAAGGCTTATTAAAACCTGGGTATAACCCCATGAGTTTAATGCCTTGGACAGCAAGGAAACTTCTCTGGAATCCAGAACCAATGGGCAAAGAATTTGGAAGAATTTGCTTGGAGGCCTTTGATAAAAATCCAAATGATTTCGGTAGAACTGTTATGGACTTATTAGAAAGAGATTATGGTGTTTCTTCGCTGGACGAAGCATTAACTGTCGAAGCTAAAAACCGACCGGTTCTAGAAAAAAGTCTTCGTTGAAAGAATATAGTAATTAACAAAATTATTATCCCAATTACACTTCCAATTGGATTCACCATATTTTTACTTGGTCCTATTAAAAAATAAGGAGTATCAATAGAAAAACTTACCATTCCCGAATCAATAAGATACCAAATACTAACTAATCCTCCATGCAAACCTACGCATCCCCATAACGACCCTCTATCAGTATTTCGTTTTAAAGTTAGAACTATTCCAAATAAAAACAGACCACTCAAGAAAGGAATTAAAGCTAATAAACCAATATCAGATCTATAATGTGCAAGACTAAAAATTATAGATTGAAAAATCATTCCTCTTCTAAAACCATACAGAAGAACCATTTCCTCCATTAACCATCCACGAAAAATTATCTCTTCAGCAAAAACAATACCCACTATTAATAATATTGCATTTATTAGTTGATCAAACTTGATATAGTCAGTTCTATCAATCCAGCCACATAATAATAAAAATAGAAAAAGAATAATTATTAAAAAAACTGAAAAGATAAATCCACTAAGAAATAGTTTAAATGATGCAAATTTATTTTTAAAATCTAATCCTATAGATAGCCATAAGTGATCAGTTTTCCATCTAATTTTTCCCCAACTTGGTAAAATACTTAGAAATAATATAAATGTAATTATAGTACCTATGATACTTAACTTATTGGAAGTAATATCTCTATAAAAAAAGGAAAAAAATTGACTAATAAACCACCCTGCAGGATATAGAAACAAAAAAAGAGTGAATGTTGGTATCCATTGCATCTTTTGATGCAACCATCTACGCCAAAACCTGTTAATTAATGATTTCAGCTTTCTGATTCTATAGAACTTGTTAGGCCTTTTGCCTTTAAAGATTCAGAATAAAATTCAGCAGGTTCTAAATCACAGATGATAACAAGTCCGATACCAGTTTTATGCGTTTCCAACATAATACTCAAGGCATCCTGTTCACTTAATTGTGGGACAACCTGCCTTAAAGTTTCAACAACATAATCCATTGTATTAACTGGATCATTGTGAAGTAAAACCTTATACTTGGGTGATGTTTTTCGAACTCGCTGAACTTCCCGATCAATAACCGCAGTATCACCATCTGTTTTATTTGTAGAACTAACCATAATTAAACTGCCAGGATGAACAGCACTTTTTAAAAAGGAACTTACCATGAGATTACGCATTAAAGTTTTACAATCTTTTGCATGGCTTTTTCGACATTTTCTCTACTGTTGAAGGCGGACAATCGAAAATATCCTTCCCCAGCAGCTCCAAAGCCACTTCCTGGTGTGCCAACGATATTTGCATTTTCTAGTAATAAATCAAAGAAATCCCATGAGCTCAAGTTATTAGGAGTTTTAATCCATGCATAAGGGGCATTAATTGCGCCAAAAACTTCAAATCCTGCCGAAGTCAAATTGGCTTTAATTATTTGAGCATTATCCATATAAAAACTTACTAATTTTTTGATTTGAATTTGCCCTTCTTCAGAATAAACGGCTTCCGCTCCTCTCTGAACAATATAACTGACTCCATTGAATTTAGTACTTTGTCGACGATTCCATAAGGACCACAAATCAACTTTTTCCTCACCTGCTTTACCTTTTAAAGACTTGGGAATAACTGTAAAAGCACATCTTGTGCCTGTGAATCCTGCATTTTTTGAAAAAGAACGAAACTCAATTGCACATTCTTTAGATCCCTCAATTTCAAAAATCGAATGCGGAATGGAGTCATCTTTAATAAAAGCCTCATAAGCAGCATCAAAAAGAATCAAAGAATCGTTTTCTTTTGCATATTCAACCCATGCAACTAATTGCTCTCTTGTTGCTACTGCCCCAGTTGGGTTATTAGGGAAACAAAGATAAATTAAATCAAATTTTTCTTTTGGTATTTCTGCCTCAAATCCATTCTCTGAGTTAATTGGGATATAACTTAAACCTTTATATTCTCCCGATGAGTTTGCTTCTCCTGTCCTTCCAGTCATGACATTAGTGTCAACGTATACTGGATACACAGGATCAGTTACGGCTATTTTATTGTCCTTACCAAGAATATCTAAGATATTGCTGCTATCACATTTGGAGCCATCTGAAATAAAAATTTCCTCTGGTGAAATCTCGCAACCCCTAGATAAATAATCATTCTTAGAGATACTTTCGCGAAGCCATTTATAGCCCTGTTCTGGTCCATAGCCCTTAAAGCCCTCCAGGGTTCCCATTTCTTCAATAGCTGCTTTCATCGCCTCACGACAAGCCAAAGGCAGAGGCTCAGTAACATCACCGATTCCGAGCCGGATTAAATCAATATTGGGATTCTTAGAGTTAAAGTCTTTAATTCTTCTAGAAATCTCTGGGAAAAGATACCCTGCTTTTAATTTCAGGTAATCAGCATTAACTTGTACCACTGGAAAATCGGTAAGATTTAATTCAAGGATAATCCCTTAAACACCTTTAAATCTCTAAACATAGTTTATTCTACAATTAAGAACTAATTTTTTAACAAGATCAGATCCTTAAATTATTAACCAAAAAGTGATCTTGTGTTAGTATATTTTTAGAACAAAGAATAGGGTTTTAGCCCTTAATGTTCTTAATTAACGTCAGATTTTCTTAAAGGGACACTTACATTAAACGCTGGCAACTCCAGCATTTTCAACCGGACTATATTTAATTCCCATTCCGAACAGTATTCTAAATCTCTTTAATTAGGTTTGGCGTCATAACTATCCAAATGTTCTACTTGCAGTTTTTCTGCTAATCAATTTTTTTATAGCTTGAAAAAGCTCAACATTGTATATGCCCCAGCAAATTGTGATTGCTGAGCATTTGCGAATTGCCGCTCTGCTCACTGATGAAAAAATAGATGAATTAATCGTGGCTCAAGGTAGCTACCAAATTGGAGATATTTTCTTAGGGACAGTTGAAAATGTTCTTCCAGGGATAGATGCTGCTTTTGTCAATATTGGTGAGACCGAAAAAAATGGTTTTATTCATGTCAATGATTTAGGTCCACTTAGATTAAAAAAAGCAACTTCAGGAATAACAGAGCTGCTCGAACCAAAGCAAAAGGTTTTGGTTCAAGTAATGAAAGAACCTACTGGATCAAAAGGACCAAGATTGACTGGAAACATCGCTCTACCTGGAAGATATCTCGTACTCCAGCCTTATGGGCAAGGTGTAAATATTTCTAGAAGAATAAGCACAGAAAGTGAAAGAAATCGACTTAGAGCATTAGGAGTATTGGTCAAACCTCCTAGTACTGGGCTTTTAATAAGAACAGAAGCAGAAGATATTTCTGAGGAATTTTTAATTGATGATCTTGAAAATCTTCTCAAGCATTGGGAGCTTATTCAACAAGCCTCTGAGAGTTGTACCCCTCCAATTCTTTTAAATAGAGATGAAGACTTTATTCATAGAATTCTCAGAGATAATATCGGTCAAAATGCAACTCAAATTGTAGTAGACAATACTGAAGCAATTGGTCGAGTTAAGAATTTCCTTGGCAAGGATAATAAAGAATTAGCAATAGAGTTGCATAGTGATTCACAAAATATATTAGAAAAATATAAAGTGATTTCTGCAATTAATGATGCATTAAAACCTAGAGTTGAGCTACCCTCTGGCGGGTATATAATAATAGAACCAACAGAAGCATTAACGGTTATAGATGTTAACTCAGGGTCATTTACACGATCTGCAAATTCTAGAGAAACAGTTTTATGGACTAATTGTGAAGCAGCTATAGAAATAGCAAGACAATTAAAATTAAGAAATATTGGTGGGGTTATTATTATTGATTTTATAGATATGGATACGAGAAGAGATCAACTACAATTATTAGAACATTTCACATCTGCCATAAATGGAGACTCAGCTAGGCCACAAATTGCTTCGCTAACAGAGCTCGGACTTGTTGAGCTAACGAGAAAAAGACAAGGTCAAAATATATATGAACTATTTGGGAAAAACTCTACTCATTCCCAAGGTCAAGCTCATCTTCCAAATATCACTATTCAAGACATAAATCCAACAACCTCATCTGAGGTTAGTGTGATCAATTCAACTTTAATATCAAGTGAAGAAATCCAACCTTCACAAGAGAATAATTTAAAGAAGAAGCGTATAAATAAGACAAAAGATATAGACACAAATCTAATCAATGAAGAAAACAAATTATCAATAGACAATTCGAAATCTTTCTCCAAAGAGAGCATTGGAGATGATATTGCTAAAGAGATCAACAATAAAAAGCAAGAGAATAAATTAATAAATATAAATATGAATGAGCATGAGGAGATTGTATATAGCTCAATGGGATTTAATCCCATCTTAATTTTAGATGAGCCTCCATTATATAAAAATTATACGGTTAATATAATACGTCCTGGAATTAAGGAAGGGGAAAAAGAGATTAATAAGATTCTTGAGGAAGATCAACAAAAAAACCTTGCTCAATCCGATACTAAAAATAATAATGAAGATATGATTCCTCTTAAAGTCAATAACACCATTGAGAAAGATCCAATTACCTCTGAAGAAAAAGAAAATAACGAAGGGAAAGATATTGATGTTTCCTTTGATGAAGAAACAATTGATTTAAACTCTAGTGAATCAAAAGAAGTTAATGAGGATCCAAGACGTAAGAGAAGAAGATCATCAGCCTCTTCTTGAGCATGTGTAATCATAAGTATCTGATTGCGGGTGTTGATGAAGTAGGCAAAGGTTGCTTATTTGGCCCTATTTTTGCAGGGGCTGTAATATTAAGCAAAGAAAACGAATCAGAACTCTTATCTCAAGGTTTAAAGGACAGCAAAAAATTAAGCCACAGACAAAGATATCAATTAGTTCCTTTAATCAAAGAGAATTCAATAGCCTGGTCAATAGGCCAAGCTTCAGCAAGAGAGATTGATAGTTTCGGCATCCGTGAGGCTACTGAAAAAGCAATGGTAAGAGCATTAGAAAAATTTTCGTCTCCACCAGACTTACTTCTAGTAGACGGAATATTACCCATTCGCCCATGGGCAGGAGAACAGAAAACACAAGTTCGAGGAGAGAGTCATTTCCCTTCAATTGCTGCTGCCAGCGTGTTAGCAAAAGAAGCAAGAGATGAATTAATGAAACGACTAGCTCCCTTATACAGTTTTTATGGACTAGAAAAAAATAAAGGTTATGGAACTGCATTCCATAGAAAACAATTAATCCATTCAGGCGCCACAAGACTTCATCGAAAAAGTTTTCTCTCCAGACTGAAAATGGATTAAATTTATTTAGTAACTAATTTTCATTACACCAATTTTTAAAGTCAGCAATTAGCTGCTTCTCAACTCTGCTCTTAATTCCTAATAATATTCCATTCAATATAGAGTGACCAGTGGTCTCGAGCATTTTGGGAGGAATTAATCTCAACAGTTGAGGCTGACTGACTGTTACGCCTAAAAGCGCTTCCCCTTCAAGACTTGATGGTTTTGCCTCCAGAGTTGCATCTAAGGTTAAATCAAAATCATCAACAAACCCTAAGCCCTCTAAATGACTTTCAGTGACATACATTCTTATTTTTCTTTCACTATTTTCTACCCCTATTGATACAACTGGATTTATCTGAAGTTGAAAAACATTAAAACTTGTGACTTCGTACTTAAAGCTCCCTGGCCCCAAAGGAGTCAATTTTTTTGGATCAAGCATTGCTCCTACAACTCTTTCCTGTTGTAGGAGATAATCAGATAGTTGCTCCTCATTCTCTTGAACAACTAGATCAATTTTTTGTCGTGCTTTAAAGGCAAGAGCCATTATCAAAAACTTGCTCAGTTTGATCTTATCGGCATTTACCCCTTTTTTTTATTCTAATGTCAACTCGAGTGGCTTACCTTGGACCCAAAGGAACATACGCTGAGAAGGCCGCAAAAGCCCTAGCAGCCTTAGAAAATATTGATTCACCACAGTTCTCTCCATGCAAAGGATTACGATCTGTGGTGGAAAATCTTGCAAACAATCTTTGTGAAGCAGCCGTAGTCCCAATTGAAAATTCAGTAGAAGGTGGCGTAACTACAACATTAGATTCTCTATGGATACATAAAAATTTATTTATTCATAGAGCCTTAGTACTTCCCATCAAACACTCATTAATAAGCAGCGGATCAATATCAACTATTTCAGAAGTCCTCTCTCATCCTCAGGCACTAGCTCAATGCAGCCAGTGGCTAAATGACAATCTTCCAAATGCAGTTCATTTGCCAACTAATTCAACAGCAGAAGCAATAAGGATGGTGAAAGGAAGCTCATTTAGAGCAGCGATTGGATCCAAAGATGCAAATGAGGAACTAAATATTCTTGCTTATCCCATTAATGATATTGAGGGCAATTGCACTAGATTCATTCTTCTTAGAAAAAAGAACATTAAAGTTGATGGCAATAAGGCAAGCATAGCTTTTTCTCTTAAGTCAAATAGTCCAGGTGCATTACTTAAAGCATTAAATTGCATAGCAAATCTTGGCCTGAACATGAGTCGAATTGAGTCTCGTCCCTCTAAAAGAGAACTAGGCGAGTATGTTTTTTTTATAGATCTTGATTTAAATAATTCTAGTGAAAAAGACTTTACAAAAATAACTGAAGATTTATCTCCACTTTGCAATCAAATAATTAATTTTGGATGTTATTTCAGTTCAGAAGTTGACTAATTTATCCTCTTGATTTGAAAACTCCAAATTTCATCAAACCTGTTGAAAAAGACCATCTCATCATTAAAATTGTTGGTATTTCTCTGAATGCTTTTAGTAAAGATCTAAAGCCTAATTTCAAAATAGATGAAGGTCTTCTAAACCCTTCATATATTGATTCATTCCAAGATTGAATTGTATATTTTGTCCAATTAGAGGTTTCTACAGAGCCTCCACAATAAGGACTATTTAATAAATTTTTTTTGAATCCTTCAATACTTGAAAATTCAGGATGCGTCCATTGAATTAAAAGTTGATGCATAATGAACTTTTCCAAGAAATTTAATGGTTTCTTTCTTGAATCTCTTTGATTCCAATCTGCAATTGCCAAAATGCCACCAGGTCTAAGTACTCTTAGCATCTCATCTGCATAAGTTTGTTTATCAACAATATGAGGGCCCGCTTCAACGCTCCAAACACCGTCAAAACTTCCTTTCTCAAACTTCAAGTCAAGAGCATTCATCACTTCAAAGCGACAAAAGTCATTCTTGGTAGTTAACTCATTTGCTCTTCTAATTTGTGCCTCACTTATAGAAATACCAACAACATCAAATCCATAATCACTAGATAATATTCTGGAACTTCCGCCTATACCGCATCCCACATCTAATATTCTTGATCCTTTTGGTAATTTATCCAAACCACTCCAACGTACTAATTCGTGAACAAAATCAACCTTCGCTTTTCTAAAATCCTTTTTTGATTTTGGTTTTTCGTAAAAGCCTAAATGAATATGCTCCCCCCAAAGATTTTCTAGTAAACAGTCATTAGTCCAAGAATCATATGAGGATGCAACACTATTAACCGACTCATATTTACGACTTTCCCTGAGCCATTGAGTACTTAAAATTAATAGAAAGAAAAGGCTAAATACAAAAAATAATATCCATTGCATAATTAATTGTTGGCTTGATCTGCGTTTGAGAAAGTATCTTTTAAAGCTGTTCTTGCAGCCAGTTGCCTTCTTGTGTGATCAAGAAGTTCATATTCTCTCTCCAGTCGGTGATAAGTATTTGTTAATTCTAATAAATTTTGCTGTTCACTTGCTACGGGGCCTCCAAGATGAGCAGCGATCCAAAAAGACAATTCTCTGGGGATATCGGGCAGAGAATCAGGGAGTTCTTTCTCGGATTCAGTTAATTTTGAGGTTAAGGAAACTACATCCCTAAGGGCAATAGAGACGGAATTCTTAAGTTCTAATAGTTTTTTTTGATCTGAGGTTTGATCATCATCAACCCAACTAACTAAAGCATTAATAAAAGGCGTTTCGCTAATGATTTCTAGGATTCGAAATCTTTGCTGTCCAATAGTAACAATATTGCTTCTTCCATCTTGTGAAGTTTGATGCTTAATGATCTCAGCACAACAACCAACATCAGCCATTTTTTTCGCGATTGGATCCCATCTAACTACTCCAAAACGGCTGTCTGACTTCAAAACAGATTGAAGCATAACTCTATATCGAGTCTCAAAAATATGAAGAGGCAAGTACTCCTGAGGAAAAAGCACAACCTCAGGCAATGGGAAAAGTGGTAGCTCCCTAACTGAAAGTTCGCTCAAATGGGTATTCCTGATTAAACATATCCTAGATAATCAATCTCTTGTTTGAGAGAAAAAGATCTAGAGCTTAACTTCTATATCAACTCCACTTGGGAGATCTAGCTTCATTAGAGCATCTATAGTCTTTGCTGAAGGCCTATAAATATCAATAAGTCGTCTATGTGTTCGTGTTTCAAAATGCTCCCTGGAATCTTTATCAACATGCGGGGAACGCAGAACACAGTAAATTTTTCGTTTTGTAGGTAGAGGAATAGGCCCTATTGCAGAAGCAGCTGTTGTATCTGCAGTCTCTATTATTTTTTCGCAAGACAAGTCAAGCATTCTTCGATCAAAAGCCTTTAGGCGTATGCGTATTTTTTGCTGTGCAATTGCAGTTGACATAATTGAGTTACCAAAAGCTAATTAGGTTTTCGAGGTTCTTTAAAATATGAACTGATTAGTTCATTTGCTTATTTAATCTAGAGGATGACCTGAATGAATTACAAGTCATCCTCAGAGCTATCACTCAATAATTTTAGAAACTACTCCAGCACCAATAGTACGTCCTCCTTCGCGAATTGCGAATCTCATGCCTTGTTCTATAGCCACAGGAGCAATCAATTCCCCTGTCATTTTTATTCTGTCACCAGGCATAACCATTTCAACATTGCTTCCATCATCAGATGTAAATGCAGTAATTTGACCTGTTACGTCTGTAGTACGGATATAAAACTGAGGACGATAACCAGCAAAGAAAGGGGTATGGCGACCACCTTCTTCTTTTTTTAATACATATACTTCACCTTCAAATTTTGTATGAGGCGTGATCGATCCTTTCTTAACAAGAACCATTCCTCTTTCAATATCTTCTTTCTGAACACCGCGTAATAGAAGACCAACGTTATCTCCAGCCATACCTTCATCAAGAAGCTTTCTAAACATCTCAACACCGGTAACAGTTGTGAGTCTTGTATCTCTAATTCCTACAATTTCAACCTCCTCTCCGACAGTTACTTTTCCTCTTTCAATTCGACCAGTAGCAACAGTTCCACGACCAGTAATTGAGAAAACGTCTTCAACCGCCATTAAGAATGGCTTGTCAACTTCACGCTCTGGCTCGGGTATTGAAGCATCAACAGCAGTCATTAACTCATCTATTTTTGTCTCCCAATCAGTTTCGCCTTCTATAGCTTTCAATCCTGAAACTTGAATAACAGGGATATCGTCACCAGGGAAGTCATAACTTGTAAGAAGTTCACGAATCTCCATTTCGACTAGTTCGATCATTTCTTCATCATCGACCATGTCACATTTGTTGAGTGCAACTACCAAAGCTGGAACACCAACTTGCTTAGCTAAAAGAATGTGTTCTTTGGTTTGAGCCATTGCTCCATCAGTCGCAGCTACTACAAGAATTGCACCATCCATCTGGGCAGCTCCTGTGATCATGTTCTTTACATAATCTGCGTGGCCTGGGCAATCAACGTGAGCGTAATGCCGTCCATCAGTTTCGTATTCAACGTGTGCAGTATTGATTGTGATTCCACGCTCTCGCTCTTCTGGAGCACCATCAATATCTGCATAATCTTGTTCTTTGGCTTGACCCTTCTTGGCTAAAACCTTTGTAATTGCAGCAGTAAGGGTTGTTTTGCCATGGTCAACGTGGCCAATAGTACCTATGTTGACGTGAGGTTTGTTCCTCTCAAACTTCTCGCGAGCCATTTTTTTTAAAGAATCGGGGGATGGTTAGTAAAATTTAGAGATCAGGAATTGCCCTGATTCTTGGAGATAATTGCTTCAGCAACATTACGAGGAACTTCCTCGTAAGTGCTGAACTCCATTGAGAAAATACCCCGACCTTGAGTCATTGATCGGAGTTGAGTGGCATAGCCAAACATTTCGGCTAATGGCACTTTTGCCTGGACTTTGGACTGCCCATCATCAATGGACTGACCTTCGACCTGGCCTCGTCTAGAGGACAGATCTCCAATTATAGAGCCTAGGAAGTCCTCAGGGACTTCTACCTCAACTTTCATCATAGGTTCAAGAAGGACAGGATTGCACTTCTTGATTCCATCTTTGAAAGCCATTGAGCCAGCAATTTTGAAGGCCATCTCTGATGAATCAACATCATGATAAGAGCCATCAACCAAAGTGACTTTGACATCAATAAGAGGATAGCCTGCAATCACTCCAGATTCACATGTTTCCTTCATTCCAGATTCCGCGGGTTTAATATATTCCTTTGGAACTGATCCACCAACAATTTTATTGACAAATTCAAAACCAGTGCCTGGCTCACCTGGCTCAACTTCGATAACGACATGTCCATATTGACCTTTACCTCCAGTTTGTCTTGCAAACTTTCCTTCTCCTGAAGAACTGGCTCGAATAGTTTCACGATAGGAAACTTGTGGAGCTCCAATATTTGCCTCAACCTTGAATTCTCTCAACATTCGATCAACCAGAATCTCTAGGTGAAGCTCACCCATTCCAGCAATAACTGTTTGATTTGTTTCTTGATCAGTACTTACTCTGAATGTGGGATCTTCTTCGGAAAGTGAGGTTAAAGCTTTCCCAAGTTTTTCCATATCGCCCTTGGTCTTAGGTTCAACAGCAACCGAAATAACAGGTTCAGGGATAAAGAGCGTTTCCAGAACAATTGCTTGATCAGAAGCACATAAAGTATCTCCAGTGGTTGTATTTTTAAGTCCTAGCACGGCTCCAAGATCCCCCGCCCTTAGCTCATCTACCTCTTCACGGTCATCAGCTTTCAAAATAATTAGTCTTGATATTCTCTCTTTGGCATCCTTGGTTGAATTGAGAACATAACTTCCTTTCTCAAGGACGCCAGAATACATACGAACAAAAGTTAATTTCCCGTATGGGTCTGCCATTACTTTGAATGCAAGGGCGCTGAATGGTGCAGAATCATCTGAGGGTCTTACAGCTTCTTTTCCGTTAGGAAGCAGACCTTGGATAGGAGGTACATCAACGGGGGCGGGTAGATAATTAACAACAGCATCAAGAAGCAACTGAACACCTTTATTTTTAAAAGCTGAACCACATAACATTGGAACTAAGCCATGTTTAAGAACACCTTCCCTAATCCCAGACTTCAGTTGATCAACAGTTAACTCACCATTTTCTAGAAAAGCATCCAATAATTCCTCATCAGTTTCAGCTATCGACTCCATTAATTTAGAGCGCCAATCAGAAACTAAATCAACCATGTCGGAAGGAACCTCAGTCTCTTCAATATCTTTGCCTAAATCATCTTTGTATATATATGCTTTATTAGCTACCAGATCAATAATACCTTTCAGATCATTCTCGGCTCCTATAGGTAATTGAATTGGCACTGCATTAGCTTTCAATCTATCTTTAATTTGTCCATGGACCTTTAGGAAATCAGCGCCTGTTCTGTCCATTTTATTCACAAAAACCATCCTTGGGACGGAATATCTATCGGCTTGTCGCCAAACCGTCTCGGATTGGGGCTGAACGCCACCCACAGCACAAAAAACAGCGATAACGCCATCAAGTACTCTCATCGAACGTTCGACTTCGATTGTGAAGTCAACGTGTCCAGGCGTATCAATGATATTGATACGGTGATCATCCCAAGTAGTTGAAATCGCTGCTGCAGTAATTGTTATGCCTCTTTCTCTCTCTTGGGCCATCCAATCGGTAACGGCGGCGCCATCATGGACTTCGCCCATTTTGTGTACAACACCAGAGTAGAAGAGAATTCTCTCAGTACAGGTGGTTTTACCAGCATCAATATGTGCAGCAATCCCGATATTTCTTACTCGTTCCAAAGGAAAGGCTCGTGCCACAGAAAATTCTCCGACTAAAGGGCTTTAAAATGCTGGTGGACTCTACAACTCAGCATGCAAAAAAAGAAATATTTTTTGAAATTGAATAGAAAAATTTGAAAAAATCAGTAGCGGTAATGTGCAAAAGCTTTATTTGCTTCAGCCATTTTATGCGTCTCTTCCCTCTTTCTCACTGCGTTCCCAGCCTCATTAGCTGCATCCATAAGCTCCCCGGCAAGTTTTTGAGCCATGCTTCTACCATTTCTTGATCTTGAGAAATTTACCAACCATCTGAGCGCCATCGCAGTCCCTCTTTCTTGACGGACCTCCATGGGAACCTGATATGTTGCTCCTCCTACTCTTCTAGCTCTTACTTCAACAAGAGGAGTAACATTCTTCACTGCTGTTTCAAATAATTCAATGGGATCCGAACCAGTTCTTTCGTTAATCAAACCAAAAGCATCAGAAAGAATTCTTTGAGCTGTTGATTTCTTACCGTGCTTCATCAATCGATGGACCATCATGCTAGCCAAACGATTATTGAACTGAGGATCAGGTAGAACAGGTCTTTTTTCTGCTGCGTTTCTTCTTGACATGAAATTAAATTTGTATAAGGGGGAAATTCAATGGATCAAAAATAAGTTTTATTCCTTGGGAGATTTAGCTCCATATTTTGATCTTGACTGTCTACGGTCTTTAACCCCAGCGGTGTCAAGAGTTCCTCTGACTATGTGATATCTCACACCTGGTAGGTCCTTAACTCTTCCGCCCCTCAGCAAAACTACAGAGTGTTCTTGAAGGTTGTGACCAATACCACCGATATAAGCAGTAACTTCAAAACCTGAGGTTAATCTGACACGAGCAACTTTTCTTAGAGCAGAGTTAGGTTTTTTGGGAGTTGAGGTGTAAACCCTGGTACAAACGCCTCTCCTTTCTGGGCAACCTCGCAAAGCAGGAGATTTTGTCTTTGTTTTTAGAGTCTTTCGCTCTGTTCTTATTAACTGTTGAATGGTTGGCATTAATTTTATATTTGGTCTTGGTTCGACCAGATTCAACAA
This sequence comes from Prochlorococcus sp. MIT2308, assembly GCF_059772345.1. Taxonomy (NCBI): domain Bacteria; kingdom Bacillati; phylum Cyanobacteriota; class Cyanophyceae; order Synechococcales; family Prochlorococcaceae; genus Prochlorococcus; species Prochlorococcus sp. MIT2308. The sequence goes on from NZ_CM186283.1 coordinate 1,095,628, forward strand.
TTCTCCAGATTACTCGGTCAAGCACCCAAATTAGGATTTTTTTTTAATTAATATTTTATTTTTATTTAGGTTCAAGCATAAGGGACGAATTTTTAAAGAAAGTATTGAAGAAAAAACTTGATGGTCGACAAAAATGTTTAAGATGTAACTCTAGGAACTATCAAATCAATCTAATCATTCATTTCAAAGCTTACCGATAGCACTTTTGTAAGAAAAGAAAAAATAGTAAGTTAAAAAACATGCATCAACGACCCTCAAGATCAAATTGGCCTTATTGCGATAGCACCTATCCAGATGCATTCTCTGGGGAAAAAGATTCTTGTGGAGTTGGATTCATAGCAAGCGTCGAAGGCAAGCAAAACAACTGGGTCTTGTCTCAGGCTTTACGTGGTCTGAGTTGCATGGAGCATAGAGGCGGATGTGGAGGAGATAGCGATTCAGGTGATGGCGCTGGGATTCTATGCGAAATTCCATGGTCATATCTAAAGCAAGTTTGGCAAACTGCCAAAGAATGTGAGCCCAAATCATCAGGCATAGGAATGATCTTCATGCCTAAAGATGAAAAGAATAGGGAAATATCAAAAAATATATGTGAACAAGAAGCTGAATATTTAGGCTTAACTTCTAAAGGATGGAGAGATGTTCCTGTTGATGATGCAGTTTTAGGAAAACTTGCAAGAGAAAATGAACCCTTTATTACACAATGGATAGTTGATATTCAGGATAAAGAAATTAGTCTTGAGGCTTTGCTTTTCAGGCTAAAGCAAAGGATTTCAAATCGGGCAAATATAGAATTAAAAGAAGATAAACTAGGTCTCTATATATGCTCTTTAAGTAATAAAACAATTGTATATAAGGGAATGGTCAGATCTGAAATACTGGCTCCTTTTTATAAAGATCTACAGGACGACAGATTTAAAGTTTCATATGCGGTTTACCACAGAAGATTTAGTACGAATACTTTACCAAAGTGGCCATTAGCTCAACCCATGAGACTTTTAGGTCATAACGGAGAAATAAATACACTGCTAGGAAATATAAATTGGGCGAAGGCAGCAGAAACGGATATAAGTTCAGTATGGGAAGACAATGCAAGTGATCTAAAACCCATTGTCAACAATTTATTTAGTGATTCAGCCAATCTTGATTTAACTCTTGAGCTATTGGTTCGAAGCGGCCGACCAATAACTGATAGCTTATTAACACTTATACCTGAGGCTTTTAGAGACCAACCTGAATTAATAAACAAACCTGAAATCACTGCTTTTTACGAATACTCTGCAGGGACTCAGGAGCCATGGGATGGGCCAGCATTAATAGTTTTTACTGACGGAAGAAACATAGGAGCAACACTTGACAGAAATGGTCTAAGACCAGCTCGTTATTGCATCACTAAAAATGGATATGTTGTTATGGGATCTGAAACAGGTGTTGTTGAATTAGATGAGGGTCAAATTCAAGAAAAAGGTCGGCTAGGGCCCGGTCAAATGCTGTCAGTAGACTTAGGGAAAAAGAGAATTTTACGAAACTGGGATGTCAAAGAAGAATCAGCAAACAGATATCCATACTTAGATTGGTTAAAAGCAAATCGTATTAATCTCAATAACCAAAATTGGGAAGTAAATAATAAATTTGATAAGCAAGAGTTGCTTCAGCAACAAATTGCATTTGGATTTAGTGCAGAAGATTTTGATTACATAATCAATAGCATGGCTGCAAATGCCAAAGAACCAACTTATTGCATGGGAGATGATATTCCACTAGCCATACTTTCCAAGAAATCACATATTCTTTATGACTATTTTAAACAAAGGTTTGCACAAGTAACTAATCCTCCAATTGACCCTCTTAGAGAAAAACTTGTTACGAGCTTAGAAATGCACCTTGGTGTTAGGAAAGCTCCATTATCTCCAAAAGCAGAATCTGCAAGACTAGTTCATATTAAATCACCAGTTATTAATGAGAAAGAATTAATTTCAATAACAAAATCTGGTCTTAATTGCAATAAAATATCTACATTAATTCCTATAAATGATTCTGAAATAAGCCTAGATAAAGGTATTAAACATCTATGCAAAGAAGCAGAAAATTGTGTAATTAATGGCGGAGAAATACTAATCCTTTCAGATAGAAATATTAATCGAGAAAAATCATACATTCCTCCTCTTCTAGCTGTTGCGTCAGTTCATCATCACTTACTTAGCAAGGGTCTAAGGCTAAAAACTTCAATAATTATAGATACAGCTCAATGCTGGAGTACCCACCACATAGCCTGTCTAATTGGATTTGGAGCAAGTGCAATTTGTCCATGGTTAACATGGGAAACTACCCGACATTGGTGGCAACTACCTAAAACTCAAAAACTGATTTCCGATGGGAAGTTGTCTAATTTATCCATAGAGATTGCTCAAGAAAATGTTAAGAAAGCAATGGAGGATGGATTAAGAAAAATACTTTCAAAAATAGGAATCTCTGTTTTAGCAAGTTATCATGGAGCACAAATTTTTGAAGCCATCGGTATTGGTGCAGATTTAATTGATTTAGCTTTCAAAGGAACTACAAGTCGTATAGCTGGACTCACTCTTAGAGAATTATCAATCGAGACAATTTCATTTCATAAAAAAGCGTTTCCAGAGCTAGAGCAAAAAAAACTTGACTTTAATGGATTTGTTCAATACAGAAATAGTGGAGAATTTCATTTGAATAATCCAGAAATGTCAAAAATTCTTCATGCTGCAGTAAAAGCTGGGCCAGGATATGACCACTTCAAAACTTATCAACAACTACTAGAAAGTCGTCCAGCTACAACCCTAAGAGATCTACTTACTCTTAAAAAAGCAGCACAGCCTTTACCTCTAGATCAAATAGAAAGTGCTGAGAGTATTTGTCAAAGATTTTGCACCGGTGGCATGAGTCTTGGCGCTCTATCAAGGGAAGCGCATGAAGTTCTTGCAATAGCAATGAATAGAATTGGAGGCAAAAGTAATAGTGGTGAAGGAGGAGAAGATCCCGCTAGGTTCAATATCCTTGAAGATGTTGATGAAAATAATCAATCAAAGACCTTACCCAATATCAAAGGTCTTTCAAATGGAGATACTGCTTGTTCCGCAATTAAACAAATTGCGTCTGGCCGATTTGGTGTAACCCCTGAATATTTAACTAGCGGAAAGCAATTAGAAATCAAAGTAGCCCAAGGAGCAAAACCTGGAGAAGGAGGACAATTACCTGGACCAAAGGTTGATGAATACATAGCCAAGCTTCGCAATAGCAAGCCTGGTGTAGCTCTTATCTCGCCTCCTCCTCATCATGATATTTACTCCATAGAAGACCTAGCTCAACTTATTCACGACCTACATCAAATAAATCCAACTGCAAAAGTGAGTGTGAAATTAGTTGCTGAAATTGGCATTGGCACAATTGCTGGGGGAGTAGCCAAAGCAAATGCTGATGTAATCCAGATTTCAGGACATGATGGTGGAACGGGTGCCTCGCCACTGAGTTCAATTAAACACGCTGGTTTGCCATGGGAACTTGGATTAACTGAAGTTCACAGATCTTTATTAGAAAATGATCTGCGCAAAAGGGTTTTGTTAAGAGCAGATGGAGGTTTAAAAACAGGATGGGATGTCCTGATTGCGGCTCTACTTGGAGCAGAAGAATATGGTTTTGGAACAATCGCAATGATCGCTGAAGGTTGCATCATGGCGAGGATTTGCCATACAAATAAATGTCCAGTCGGTGTTGCAACTCAACAAGAAGGCTTAAGAAAAAGATTCCCAGGTTTACCAGAACATGTGGTGAACTTCTTTATCTTCGTAGCGGAGGAAGTAAGGCAATTAATGAGTCAAGTTGGTGTAGCAAAAGTCGAAGATCTTATTGGACGAACAGATTTATTAATTCCAAGGAACCTAGAACTAACAAAAACAAAAGAGGTCGACCTTTCCAGCCTTCTCAAACCTTTAAAGAACTCAAAAGATCGTTCATGGTTGAGCCACGAAATAGATGCTCATAGCAATGGAGAAGTTCTTGAGAATGCTCTTCTAAAAGATGAAGAAATTTCCAATGCAATTAAGACTCAGGGAAGCATTACTAAAGAAATTTCAATAGTTAACACCGATAGAAGTGTTTGTGCACGGATCTCTGGAGTAATAGCTAAAGAATATGGAAATAAAGGTTTTAAAGGGAATTTAAATTTGATATTTAAAGGTTCAGCGGGGCAAAGTTTTGGTGCCTTTATTTTAAAAGGAATGAATATTTCTTTAGTAGGAGAAGCCAATGATTATGTAGGCAAAGGCATTAACGGAGGCTCCATTACAGTTGTTCCTGAAATCATCAATCACACATCCAACGCACAGGTAATACTTGGAAATACATGTTTGTATGGAGCAACGGGTGGAAAATTATTCGCCCTTGGAATAGCAGGGGAACGTTTTGGTGTTCGCAATAGTGGCGCTCATGCTGTTATCGAAGGAGCGGGAGACCATTGTTGCGAATATATGACTGGGGGAGTGGTTGTTGTTCTAGGAAAAACCGGAAGAAATATTGGAGCAGGGATGACTGGAGGGATAGCATTTATTCTTGACAAAAAAAATGAACTTGACTTAAGAATAAATAATGAAATTGTTGAGGTCTATAATCTAACTTCAACTAACCAAGAGCAATTCTTAAAGGACCTAATTATTGAACATCTTCAGAGAACTAAAAGTCCCATAGCAAACAAAATTCTCTCAGATTGGTCTTCGTGGAAAAAGTTATTTAAGATAGTAGTTCCTCCAAGCGAAAAAAATAAATTATGTATTCAGGAAGCACTGGAGAAAGCGAAATCATAGATAAGAATGCCATTATTTATTAAGACTGAGAAGTTTAAAGATAAAACCTTAGAATTATCTAACAATGAAAGGAAAAAATTTTTATTAATGCATAAAGAATGGGTCAAAGAGATGAATAAAGGAGGCCATTACATCCAGAGCGGATATTTAATAAATGAAAAAAAGATTCCAGGCGGAGGGGGTTTATTAATTCTTGAAGCTAAGGATTATTTAACAGCAAAAAAAATCATAGCGAATGACCCCATGATAAAAAATGATTTAGTCGAATGGGATCTTCAACAATGGATATCAATTGATCGAAGACAGCCAAAGCTTTCAAATTATCTTGGATGAGACATCATTAATTTTTTAACTTCTCCAGCGTGATAGCTACTTCGAGTTAATGGTGAACTAATTACTTGTAAAAATCCTAATTTATTTTCTCCCTCAATACGGTAACTATCAAATTGCGAAGGAGATACAAATCTATTAACAGGTAAATGTTTTGGTCCTGGTGACAAATATTGGCCAATAGTTACTATGTCGACTTTATGTAAATGCAGATCATAAAGAACGCTCAAAATCTCTTCATCCGTTTCTCCTAATCCAGCCATTAAGCCTGATTTTGTATATACTCTTGGCCAACCTTCACGAACTCTTTTTAATAATTCCAAAGACCTTTCATATTTTCCTTGAGGTCTTACTCTTGGATATAGCCTTGGAACTGTCTCAATATTGTGATTTAGCACGTTTGGTGCAGCATCCAAAATGACTTTTAAAGCATCCCAATTACCACAAAGATCTGGAATTAAGACTTCAATAGAGGTAAAAGGAGATTTGCTTTGAACAGCTTTAATACATTTCAAAAATTGACTAGCGCCACCATCCTCTAAGTCATCTCGATTCACCGAAGTTATTACAACATGAGTTAAGCCCATCCTGTAAACAGCTTCACCTAAGCGATCAGGTTCTGATGGATCTAAAAGCCTTTTCGAGTTATCAAATGAGATATCACAATAAGGGCATTTCCGTGTGCAAGCAGGGCCCATGATTAAAAAAGTAGCAGTACCCCCTGCAAAACATTCTCCAATGTTTGGACAACTTGCTTCCTGACAAACTGTATTGAGTTTTAAATCAACTAATAGATCAGCAACATTGCCAATCCTCTCTTGCTGTGGTGCCTTAACACGTAACCAGTCTGGTTTAAGCAAAGCTCTTTTAATAACAAACTAACTTTAGAAAGAATTTCCAGATTGACTTGATTTTTTAACTTCTTCTCAAGTTGATAACTAAAAATAAGCTTAAAACAAAGTATTCGTCTTTCTGGTTTAAAAGAATATAAAAATTTAAATAGGGAAATAGCCTCTGGGTGTTAAAAATTTATTGTTTTTAACAGCACTCTGACTATTACCGATTACCAAAATAGTAAACATATCGACCCGATCAAATGGCAAAGTTTCCAAAGTATGTATTTCTAGAGTTTCATCGGGCCTCCCAACCTCTCGAGCAATAGCAACAGGTGTGGAGGGTTTGCGAAATTCGAGTAATAAATCAACAGTCTTTTTTAACTGCCAATCACGTTTTATTGATTTTGGATTAAAGATTGCAATAACAAAGTCACCAATAGCTGCGTTTTTGATTCTGCTCTCAATTTGATTCCAAGGAGTCAAAAGATCACTTAAAGAGATAGAACAAAAATCATTCATTAAAGGAGCTCCTAGTTTTGCAGCAGCCATCTGAAAGGAGCTAATGCCTGGATGAACTTGAAATAAAGGTCTGGAATCAATCTTTTCATTTAGCCAAATTTCGAGAGCCAACCCTGCCATTCCATAAATTCCACTGTCACCAGATGAAATAAGAGCAACCCTTACGCCTTCTTTTGCAAGCTCAAGAGCGTATTCACATCGATCTCTTTCAAAGGTTAATTTTGAATCAATGCGAACCTGATCAGGCCGTCGAATTGACTCCAAATAATCCAAGTAAGGGGTATAGCCAATCCACACAGCGCACCTAGTTAAAGCTAGACGTGAATCAGAAGTAAGCATTTCTAAGTCGCCAGGCCCACTACCAATTAAATGCAGTTCACCTTTATGAGGTGCAAAAGCCGTTGATAGCTCCACTAATGCAATTGTTACGGCCCCAAACTCATCTGCATTGGAATAAAAGATTTGTTTTTCTTGTATCAACCTTCCACTTTGCGCTCCTAACAAAAGTGCTGCCGCTTCAGAGACTGAGGCAGTTCCCATTTCATTCAACACTACATTTGAAGGAGTAGGAACATTTACTGTTGAAAGTTCAATAGCACTGAAGAAATAAATTGGCCACTCATTTTTTTTTGACAAGTTTAATAATCCTATTTCATCATTTTTTTTATCGATTGTTGCTAAACCAGCAATAGAAAGAAGTGATAAACCATTTTGAATAAAAGACTCATTAATTGCCCTTAGAATTAGCTTTTCATCTGTATTCCTCTCACAACCAATTCCAATGATTATTGATGGTGGATGCCATGAACATGAATTGGAATTTTCTTGACCTATATATAAATTGATATTTTCAAAAGGGGTTAGATCGTTTTTTTCTAAAAAAGAAAAATTAGAACAGCCTTTTAATTTCTGCCACAATTTTGATCCTTTTGATTGAAAAATAATATTGTTTTGCTCTCTAGACTGGCTAATCATTAATTTTCGCCAATCAGCGTCTCCCCCACCTCTTCTCCAGCCCCACCCTTCACCAAAACAATCCAAAGGGATTCTTCTTTCAGTAAATGAATCTGAGGTGCAAATCAATTCTGCCTCTAAAGCAGCTGCTAATTCATTACCAAATGCTTCTCCTCCTTGTTTATGCCCTCCTAAAAGAGTAATAACATTTTTAGCTCTTGAATCAACAACTATTACAGCTGGATCATTTTCTTTAGATCTAACAAAAGGAGATACAAGTCTAACCACAGCGCCGATTGCCCCTACAAAAATTAATTGATTATTGTTCTGCCAATGATTTTTCAAAAAATCAATTGGCAAGGATTCAACTAAACCTTCAATTTTTTTTTCTAAGTAGAGATTTGAACCATGAGATATAAAAATTTGATCTACGTGTTTGCTTGCTTGTAATCTCTCAAGCAAAGGCACAGCGCTTAAAGAAAATCCAAAAGCAATTCGTTTTGGATTTTTAACTGATATTTTTGCCAGAACAGTATTTAAAAATAACGTTGTCTCATATTAGGAAAACACTTAAAGAAAGATTTATTAAAAATAAAAAATCTTTAAATCGGCATTCAACAAAACCAGCCCAAACCTACAGCGAATCCCCATCACTGTGTTGAAAAGTATTTTTACTTACACCAAAAAATTCCATCAAAGCCAAAAAGCATTACGATAACTATTATTTTGATCAGTTGATATTTATAATTATTATAGCCGAATAGCTTATTTAAAAAAAATTTCTATTTTCTCTTTAAATCCAAAGACTTTCTTAAATTTAGGAACCTTGGTTTTCAAGAAGTCATAGAAAAAGTGTAGAACATTTGTTACATGCGACCGTAGTAAGTGAGAGTCTACTTTATGCTTATGGCATAACACTCAACCTAGGGATTCAAGTAACTTCAAAGGTAGGTCTTGAATTCCTAAAATCTTTCAACAGGTAATGCCACTTCCTAAGTAGTATTACTCACCGAAGATTTAACCCTAATTTTTTAAAGATTAGGCCCCCCAAACCTCGATCACATTCCTGAAGGAATCACTCGATGACCATTAGCCCACCAGAAAGAGAACAAAAAAAAGAACCAGTTCTCGATAAACCTATCGAAACTGATGCTATCCCCGTAGATTTTTCCAAGCTTGACAAGCCTGGTTTTTGGTCTAAGACCCTCGCAAAGGGTCCAAAAACTACAACTTGGATATGGAATCTTCATGCTGATGCGCATGATTTTGATACTCATGTCGGAGATCTACAAGAAACCAGTAGAAAAGTATTTTCTGCTCACTTTGGCCATTTAGCAGTCATCTTTATTTGGATGAGTGCAGCTTTTTTCCATGGAGCTCGCTTTTCTAATTATTCTGGATGGCTTGCAGACCCAACTCATGTCAAACCAGGAGCTCAAGTGGTTTGGCCAATAGTTGGGCAAGAAATGCTAAATGCTGATTTAGGAGGAAATTATCACGGCATTCAGATCACATCTGGAATTTTCCAGATGTGGAGAGGCTGGGGAATCACCAATGAAACTGAGCTAATGGCTCTTGCTATTGGTGCACTTTTAATGGCTGCAATAATGTTGCACGGTGGTATATATCACTATCACAAAGCAGCACCAAAGCTTGATTGGTTCAGAAATCTTGAATCCATGCTTAATCACCACATTGCTGGTCTTGTGGGATTAGGTTCAATTGCATGGGCTGGTCACTGCATTCACATTGGTGCTCCTACTGCAGCGCTTATGGATGCTATTGACGCAGGTAAGCCACTGATTATTGATGGCATTCCTATAGCTTCAGTTGCAGACATGCCTCTACCTCATGAGCTTTGTAATCCAGCAATCGCTAGTCAAATCTTTCCTGGACTTGCCGGAAGAACTGTAGAAAATTTCTTTACGACCAACTGGTGGGCATTTAGTGATTTTCTAACTTTTAAAGGTGGGCTAAATCCCGTTACGGGAAGTTTGTGGATGACAGATATTTCTCATCACCATTTAGCTTTTGGAGTGCTAGCTGTATTTGGCGGACATCTATATAGAACAATGTTTGGCATAGGCCATAGTCTCAAAGAAATACTAGATAACCATGCAGGTGATCCAATTCTTTTCCCTGCTCCAAATGGTCATAAGGGAATTTATGAGTTTTTAGCTAATAGTTGGCATGCTCAGCTTGGTTTAAACCTTGCAATGATTGGCTCATTGAGCATCATCATTTCTCATCACATGTATGCGATGCCTCCATATCCATACTTGTCTGTAGATTATCCAACTGTTCTGGGTCTATTTACACATCACATGTGGATTGGAGGATTGTTCATTGTTGGTGCCGCAGCGCATTCTGGTATTGCAATGATTAGAGACTATGACCCAGCTGTTCATATAGATAATGTTCTAGATAGAATCTTGAAAGCAAGAGATGCATTAATTAGTCATCTTAATTGGGCTTGCATGTTCTTAGGTTTCCATAGTTTTGGTCTTTATATTCACAATGATGTAATGCGTGCTTTAGGAAGACCTGCAGATATGTTCAGTGATACAGGAATTCAACTTCAACCTGTATTTGCTCAATGGATTCAAAATATTCATCACTCAGCTGCTGGTTCTACAACTCTTGCTGGCGCAAATGTAAATCTTCAAAGTGGCTTAGTTAGCGAGGTCTTTAATGGTTCAGTAAGTCAGGTTGGTGGGAAAATTGGAATAGCTCCTATACCTCTAGGAACTGCTGATTTCATGATTCACCATATCCATGCTTTTACTATCCATGTAACCCTTTTGATACTTCTAAAAGGAGTTTTATTCGCAAGGAGTTCCAGACTCATTCCTGACAAAGCGAACCTTGGATTTAGATTCCCATGCGATGGTCCAGGAAGAGGTGGTACATGCCAAGTCTCATCTTGGGATCATGTTTTCCTTGGATTGTTCTGGATGTATAACGGCTTATCAGTAGTCATCTTCCACTTCTCATGGAAAATGCAAAGTGATGTATGGGGACTTACAGGAGGAAACTTTGCTCAAAGCTCCATAACTATTAATGGATGGCTTAGAGATTTCCTCTGGGCTCAGTCATCACAGGTCCTCACAAGTTATGGGCAACCCATAAGTATGTACGGTTTGATGTTCTTAGGAGCACATTTCGTTTGGGCATTCAGTCTTATGTTCCTATTTAGTGGCCGTGGTTACTGGCAAGAGTTATTTGAGTCAATTATTTGGGCTCATAATAAACTTAAGTTGGCTCCAACCATTCAACCAAGAGCTCTATCTATTACTCAAGGTCGTGCAGTAGGAGCAGCTCATTTCCTTCTAGGAGGAATTGCTACAACTTGGGCCTTCTTCCACGCTCGCTTAATCGGTCTCGGCTGACCCTCTCTGATCTTTCATAAAATGGCAACTAAATTTCCATCTTTTAGTCAGGGTCTTGCTCAAGACCCTACAACCAGAAGAATCTGGTACGGCATCGCTACCGCTCATGACTTCGAAAGTCATGACGGTATGACAGAGGAACAGTTATATCAAAAGCTTTTCTCTACTCATTTTGGTCACTTAGCCATCATTGGTCTTTGGGTGGCAGGAAATCTTTTTCACATTGCTTGGCAAGGAAACTTTGAGCAATGGGTTCTAGATCCAACTCATACTCGTCCAATTGCTCATGCAATTTGGGATCCTCATTTTGGACAAGGTCTTACTGATGCTCTGACTCAGGCAGGAGCAACTTCTCCAGTCAATATTGCTTACTCAGGCTTATACCACTGGTGGTACACAATTGGTATGAGAACAAATGAGCAGCTTTTCCAGGGTGCAATCTTTATCAACATTCTTGTCTGCTGGTTATTGTTTGCTGGATGGCTTCATCTTCAGCCTAAATACAGACCATCATTAGCTTGGTTCAAAAATGCAGAATCTCAATTAAATCATCACCTTGCTGTTCTTTTTGGATTCAGCAGTATTGCTTGGACTGGTCATTTGATTCACGTAGCCATACCTGAATCAAGAGGGATACATGTTGGCTGGGATAACTGGTTAACTGTTATGCCTCATCCAGAAGGTCTAACTCCATTTTTCTCAGGAAATTGGGGAGCTTATGCACAAAACCCTGATTCACTTGATGCAGTTTTTGGAACTACTCAAGGAGCTGGTACAGCTATATTTACATTCTTAGGTGGCCTTCACCCTCAAAGTGAATCACTTTGGCTAACAGATATCGCTCACCATCATTTAGCTATAGGAGTTGTATTTATAATTGCGGGTCATATGTATAGGACTAACTTTGGTATTGGACATAGCCTTAAGGAAATTGTTGAAGCCCACAATACAAGTCACCCAAAAGATCCACATAAGGGTTATTTCGGTATCAAGCACAATGGACTATTCGAGACAGTTAACAACTCACTCCATTTTCAACTTGGACTTGCTCTAGCTTCTTTAGGTGTAGCTTGTAGTTTGGTCGCCCAGCATATGGGTGCCCTTCCTTCATATGCATTTATCGCAAGGGATTACACAACTCAGTCAGCTCTATATACCCATCATCAATACATAGCAATGTTCTTGATGGTTGGTGCATTCTCTCACGGAGCAATTTTCTTTGTCAGAGATTATGATCCAGTGCTTAATAAAGACAATGTTCTAGCAAGAATACTTAGTACTAAAGAAGCCTTAATCAGCCACTTAAGTTGGGTAACAATGCTTCTAGGCTTCCATACTCTTGGAATTTATGTTCATAACGATGTAGTTGTAGCCTTTGGAACACCTGAAAAGCAAATTCTTATTGAACCAGTATTTGCACAGTTCGCGCAGGCTGCAAGTGGAAAAATGATGTATGGATTTAATGCGTTGCTAGCAAATGCATCAAGTTCTGCATCCATAGCTGCTAATTCCATGCCAGGTAATCACTACTGGATGGACATGATCAATAGACAAGATGCATTAACCAATTTCTTACCTATTGGACCTGCAGATTTCTTGGTTCATCATGCGATTGCACTAGGACTACATACAACTGCTTTGATTCTTATCAAGGGTGCTCTTGATGCTAGAGGAACAAAGCTGATTCCAGATAAGAAGGATTTAGGATTTGCTTTCCCTTGTGATGGACCAGGTCGTGGTGGTACTTGTGATAGTTCTTCTTGGGACGCTACTTATTTAGCAATGTTCTGGGCCTTAAATACTATTGCTTGGATTACCTTCTATTGGCATTGGAAACATCTAGCAATTTGGATGGGTAATACTGCTCAATTCAATGAATCTGGTACCTATTTAATGGGTTGGTTTAGAGATTATCTATGGCTAAATAGTTCTCAGCTAATCAATGGATATAACCCATTTGGTGTAAATGCTTTATCTCCATGGGCTTGGATGTTCTTATTTGGTCATCTCATTTGGGCTACTGGATTTATGTTCCTCATCTCTTGGAGAGGTTATTGGCAAGAACTAATAGAAACTCTTGTTTGGGCTCATCAAAGAACTCCAATAGCTAATTTAGTTGGCTGGAGAGATAAGCCTGTTGCATTATCAATTGTCCAAGCCCGACTAGTTGGTTTAACCCATTTCACAGTTGGAAACTTTGTAACCTTTGGAGCCTTTGTTATCGCATCTACTTCAGGTAAGTTCGGATAAATCTTTAACAAAAGCTTTAAATAATAGAACACTGTCTTTACAGGCAGTGTTTTTTTTTGAGAACTAATATTATTTATGAGGTTATATATTTTGAAACTCTTGTTTGGGCTCAAAAAAAAAACTCCAATAGCTAATTTGGTTGGTTGGAGAGATAAACCTCTTGCATTATCAGTTTTCCAAGCATAATTAGTTGGTTTAGCACATTTCACAGTTGGAAACTTTGTAACCTTTGGAGCCTTTGTTATCGCATCTACTTCAGGTAAGTTCGGATAAATCCCTAACAAAAGCTTTAAATCATAGAACACTGTCTTTACGGGCAATGTTTATTGGAAATTAATACTTATTAGGCTTAGAAAAATTCATAACAGTAAAGAAATTAATCTAATTTAAAGCTTTTAAAAAATATCAGCCAATTGACATAAATAATTTAGAGAATAAAAAAGCCCCTAATTGAAGGGGCTTTTTTATTAAAATTCTTCTAAAAGATTTTAAGCTCCAAGTAAATGATATTCCTTAATTAAAGGAAGAACTGTATCTAGATGCAAAGTACCAATTAACAACCAAGCAAAAACCACACCTCCTGTACCTCCTAACCAAAAACCATTTGTAAAATCATTCCATCCTGCTCGAGTAAATAAATCAGAAGGAGGATTAGCTACTGTTGCATCCGGGGGCTGCACATTAGGCGCCTTACCTGCAGCATTGTAAAGAATAAAAAGAGCAGTCAGTATTTGAATAGCGCCTACGCCACCAAGTAAACCTGCTGTCAAGGCAAAATCAGTATTTCTGAGAGGCCCTGTCATAGAAAAAGGCCCAAATAGTAAATAACCAAAAATTGCTCCTGTTTCAAGGCCTCTAAAGTTTGGGGATAAGCCCTCTCTGTAAACAGGAAGATTATTTATAACCATCTTTGTAAACCAACCGCTGTTAACTGGGGTTTGAAGATTACCAACAGTTGGGTCTGTGACTGTTTTCACAGCCCACTTTTGCATAAGTGTTTCTTGAGATTTAGTCATGGGCTAAAAGAATCGGTAGAAGATTAAATTTTTAAAATTACTCAGTAGCTGTTATGTACCTACCAATTAAAACAATGAAAACGGCTGGACCCATAATCCCAACTAATGGAATCAGAATTGCGGGAAGCAAACTTGAAGCTAGTTCACTAGTCATTACTTATTTCAATAAATCCACTCTTATTTTATAGAATTATGATCTAATCAGACGAAATACATCCCATTGATGACATAAAAGTTATATCCGCTTATCTTCTTTTACGAAGATGCATCATTAAACAGTTTTTCTTATCATGAATCAAGTTTTTGCTGGTAGTTTAGCTCTAATTATTGCTTTAATCCTCTGGACTTCAAAAAAACAATCCAAGGCATCAGCTTTTTTCAAACCTCAAAAGGATTCTTTTTCAAAGGGCCAAGTAGCATCCAACTCTTTAGTAATTAAAAAGAGTTTAGAAAATCAAAATTCACACAAACATAATAATAAAGAATCAAAGCCTTTTAAGCATCAACTTTCACATGATTCACTAGAAACAAAAAAACAATTAACTAAATTAATCTCTAGCAACCCCAGTGATCGTCTTTTAGCTATTCAAATTGCGAGTAAATGGAAGAACAAAAAAGCTTTACCTTTTTTAAGAAGAGGATTAAGAGATTCTGATAGTCGAGTTGTTATTGCATCAGCAGCTGGAATTTCATTTTATAAAGGAAAAACTATTGATTTACATAAAAAATCTCAAACTTCTCGTCCTCCCCGGAATGTTTCTCTTATGCGATAGATTGGTCTATTTTGACTTTCATGATAAGTCCGGATCTGAAGCTCTCCAAGCAAGCCAAACCCAAAAAGTTGGACTCCAGTCACTGCAAGCAGTAAAGCGAAAATAAGTAAAGGTCTGTTACCAATATCTTCGCCTAAAAGTTTGATAATTAATAAGTAAAAACTTGTTATGAAGCTCCCAATAATTGCAAGAATTCCACCAAAACCAAAAACATACATGGGTCTAGTTAAAAATCTATTCATAAACCAAACAGTCAACAAATCCATTAAGACTCTAAAGGTTCTATCTATTCCATACTTACTAGTGCCAAACTGACGGGCTCTATGATTTACTTTTACCTCCGTAATTCTCGCTCCTTCAATATTTGCTAAAACAGGTAAAAATCTATGCAATTCTCCATATAGTCTCATATCAGTCAAAACTTCTTTCCTATACGCCTTTAAAGAACATCCATAATCATTAAGACGAACTCCAGTAACTTTCCCAATCAAACGGTTAGCGATTTTTGATGGAAGTTTTCTACTGATAGCTGCATCTTGCCTTCGAAATCTCCATCCACTTACAAGATCGAATCCCTCTCTAATCTTATTAACTAATAAAGGAATATCTTTGGGATCATTTTGCAAATCACCATCAAGGGTAATGACTATCTCACCAGAAGAAATATCAAATCCTGCAGCCATAGCAGCCGTTTGTCCATAGTTTTTGCGTAGAAGAACTCCGACTAATTCTGGTATGTCAATGCTTAATTGTCTAATTATCTCTGCGCTGTTATCTGATGAACCATCATTTACTAAAACTAATTCAAAATTTTCCTCCATAGGTTTTAAACTTTCTAATAACTGATTAACCAAAAAAGGAAGACTTTCTTCTTCGTTATAGATAGGAACAACTATTGATAAGGCGACATTAGAATTCATTCAAAACTCCTCATAAGGGTTAATTAATCTTCTTAAGAGTTTTCACTCTGATAACAGGAAACCACTCTTCCAGCAGATCTAAATTTAGATCTATAAAAAGAAGCAATTTTTCCAAGGTTTGGTTGAAATAAACCGTCAATCTCTATTCCATTATGCCCATCAGTTAGCCCAGAACTGTGAATATAAAAACCATTCTCAATATGCAATGCCACATGTGTACATTTTTCAGAAGATCCAAAGAAAAGTAAATCACCAGGTATTAATTTTTTTCCTAAATTTTCAATATCCAATGCTACATTTTTACAGAATTTTTCCTGCTGATAAGCATCTCTTGGTATCCAAATACCTGAACTTGCAAAAGCAGATTGAACCAATCCAGAACAATCAAAATTTGGACCTATAGTTCCACCCCACAAATATTCGTTTTTTATTTTTTTCGCAGCCTTAGCCCAAGACAATATTCTTGGTATCTTAGAAATAATTTTGTCTTCAGTGCAGAATTCGGATTCCCAGGATTCTATTTTTGAAGCTTGATGAATTAATTCAGAAAATCTAAACCAACAAATGTAGTCATCTTCCAAAAGACGAACTTTAACTCTATCGATAATTTCTTTATTTTTAAAATTAAATTTTAAATAATCAATCACTTGAAAACACCTGCCAATACTCACTTGCGTAACTAATTCATCACTACTTTCATTTTTTAACCCATCTATATTTATTCGCAGTTTCCACAAACTTCCCAAAACAAATGAAGCTTTCGTTAGCAAAACCTCTAAGGTCATATTAAATTCTTCTCGAGCGCTATGGCGTTCTACCAACAAGACCCTGAAATGGCACATTGCCTAAAAGGTCTACTAGATAGGTTTGAAAAAGAAGGTCGTCCAAACCTTCAAGAAGATATTGCAATAACATGCATCCGTTATGACAAGCAAAGTCCATCTTCAACTAGTGGATTTGGAACAGGATGGAATACAAACAAAAATTTTTATCCTGCGAGTGTAGTAAAAATAGTTTATGCATTGGCAACTCAGGTATGGCTACAACAAGACTTAATCGTTAACTCAGAAGAACTTAAGAGAGCTCTGCATGAAATGATCGCCAACTCCAATAATGACGCAACAGGTTTCATTTTAGATCTTTTAACAGGTACAACAAGTGGTCCATCTCTTAATGAATCCAACTATCAAGGATGGAAAATCCAAAGACAATTAATCAACACCTGGCTCAATGATCTTAGATGGCCTGAAATAAAAAATTGGAACTGCAGTCAAAAGACATGGAATGAAGGACCTTTTGGAAGGGAAAAAGATTTTTATGGAAAAAAAAATGAAAATCGAAACAGCATGACAACCGATGGAACTGCCAGGCTCTTTGAATCATTAATGACTCTTGAAATGCTCCCAAAATTAGAAAGCGAGCATTTAAAAAAAATTTTTCAACGATCACTCGATCCATTTTGTCGCAAACAAGATTTAGAGAATCAAGTAGATGGTTTTTTAGGAGCAGGTCTTCCTTTAGCTTCTAAGCTTTGGAGCAAAGCAGGCTTAATGAGCGAAGTTCGCCATGATGTTGCATGGTGGGAAGCTCCTAATAAAAATCCTATGCTTGCAGTTGTTTTTACAACTGGAAAAGAATTAGTAAAAGATCAATTTTTACTTCCAGCGATTAGCAGTGAATTAAACAAATTAGCTATTTAGCAATAAGTAAGATTCCTGCAAATAAAATAGATCCCAAAAGAAATCCAACAGCCAAAAGAACGGCTATTATTGGTGTATTTAAGTAAACAGATATAGTTGCGAGTTGATTACCCTTTGCTTCAGACACCTTGAAAACTCATAAAAATCACATTGATTAAAGCATCTAACAATGCCAAAAAACAAAAAAAGTTTCACTGATAAAACAATTTTTAAAAAAACAAAGAATTGTTTATTGGGTGCAAAAAGATATTCAAATAAAATTTGATTTTGGTTTATTATTTTGTAAAATTTTAGTATCTTTTTTACTTTGACTTTCTATTGTTGAACTATCCTGTTTATCTATTTTCTTATCTACTTTCATTAGATCCTCGTCTGATGAATTGAATTGATTTGATTTATCCAAGTCTTTGAAATCAATATTTTGTTGAATTGTGGAATTAGTAGGATCTGTATCCTCTAATTCACTTGTCTCTGGATAATTATTTTTTTCAACTTCTACAATATCTGAAATTGCAGATTTATTAAATAAATTAAAGTCAAATCTCCCTTTTGCAAAAGATACTGAAGTGAATACAAGTACTGAACATAAAATAATAATAAAAAAAATATTAGATAATAAACTATTTATGGGAGACCAAAATAATGTTACTTTTGCGTCCTCATTCCTTTGTTTAAATTTATTAATTGAAGGGCTTAAATCCAAAAATATATCTTGATTAATCCAACCTTTATTAGCTTTCCGATACGGGGACTCACTCTTAGTGAACTCAAAAACCTCTTGGATTCTTTCTTTAAGCACAGCTTAGGTTTGTATAAAACTAGAAGAACGAAAACATAGCAGAAAGTCAGAGGGAAAAAGTTACTTTCACATAGATGTTCGTGAAATTGAATTACCCAGCAATAAATACCATCGCAGAAACAAGAATAGCCGAAGCCAAAATCCCCACAGAAGCTATTGCAACGATCTTTCCAGTATTTAAGGAAACTGATACAGTCAACAATTCAGTTCTTGAATCTCGTTTCTTTTGAGAATCAATTTGAGATCGAGAATTGACCTTCTTGCTCGTTCGAGATTTTCTATCTTCAGCTGCTTTTTTGCCTGCTTGGGCTTTCTTTTCCGCCGCTGCTTTCTTTTCCGCTAGGGCTTTCTTCTCTGCCGCTGCTTTCTTTTCTGCTAGGGCTTTCTTCTCTGCCGCTGCTTTCTTTTCCGCTAGGGCTTTCTTTTCCGCCGCTGCTTTCTTTTCCGCTAGGGCTTTCTTCTCTGCCGCTGCTTTCTTTTCTGCTAGGGCTTTCTTCTCTGCCGCTGCTTTCTTTTCCGCTAGGGCTTTCTTTTCCGCCGCTGCTTTCTTTTCCGCTAGGGCTTTCTTTTCCGCCGCTGCTTTCTTTTCTGCTAAGGCTTTCTTCTCTGCCGCTGCTTTCTTTTCCGCTAGGGCTTTCTTCTCTGCCGCTGCTTTCTTTTCTGCTAGGGCTTTCTTTTCCGCCGCTGCTTTCTTTTCCGCTAAGGCTTTCTTCTCTGCCGCTGCTTTCTTTTCCGCTAGGGCTTTCTTTTCCGCCGCTGCTTTCTTTTCTGCTAAGGCTTTCTTCTCTGCCGCTGCTTTCTTTTCCGCTAGGGCTTTCTTTTCCGCCGCTGCTTTCTTTTCCGCTAGGGCTTTCTTTTCCGCCGCTGCTTTCTTTTCTGCTAAGGCTTTCTTCTCTGCCGCTGCTTTCTTTTCCGCTAGGGCTTTCTTTTCCGCCGCTGCTTTCTTGTCTGCTTGAGCTGTTTTCGCTTGCACTTTAAATCCAAAATTTTGCCTATTCAAGCATCCAGATCACAATGATTTTAAAAATATTGGCTAGTTGCAATGAAGTAATGCAATAGGTTTACTATTCTTTGATGTCTCTAGAAACCTTTGGCCGAAAATAAGAACGGAGAGGGAGGGATTCGAACCCTCGACAGAAGTTACCTCCTGTAACTCCTTAGCAGGGAGCCGCTTTCAACCACTCAGCCACCTCTCCATTCTCCATACCTTATCAAGTCAAAGCTCAAAAAATTTGTATTGTGATCCTCTACAAATTTTAAGTGACCACTCTAGGAAGTCTATTTCTGAAACTGCAAAGAACTTCCCATGGAATTGACCCTGACAAATCGCACCAATCTTGAGGAGGTATGCAAACCTCACCATCAGTTCCAAGAAGGGTTAAAACCTGACCAGTTTTAATATCTGGTTTATCAGTTATGTCAAAAACCATTTGATCCATTGCAATTGCACCTACTTGAGGAACCAACACTCCATCTATTGAGGCTGAAATTTTCCCAGAGAGAGTCCTGCTTACGCCATCTGCATAGCCAATAGCAACGACAGCAAGTTTACTGTTCCTTTTGGTTTTAAACATATGTCCATAGCCCACTCCTATACCTTTTTCAACATCCCTAATCAAAGTAACTCGGGCCTTAACTTTCAAGGCTGGAGTAAGATTCAAATCAGAGTCGATATCATTTATGGGAAAGTAACCATACAAGCTAAGTCCAACTCGAACCATATCAAAATGAAGACGACTATCTGAAAGTGTCCCCGCAGAATTAGCAAGGTGGGTGCACAAAAGCTTATTTCTTTTGCCTAAATCCTTTAAAACCTTCTCAAATCTATTTAACTGAATCTGAGTGAAACTTTTTTGAGTACTATTTTGTAGATCTTGATCAGCAATTGCTAGATGACTATATATACCTTCCAAGGAGATATTTTCTAAACAATCAATCTTAGTAATTAATTCTTCAACTTGACTGCAATCACAGCCAAGTCTAGTCATACCTGTGTCAACTTTTAAATGAATAGCAAATCTTTTATTCTTATTTTCTGCTATATTATTACAAATTATTGCCTCACGAATGCCGCTGATCGTAGGAATAAGATCCCAACAAAAAGAAGAATAAAGTTCTTCTGCATTTATTAGATTTCCAAGAATCAATATTTGACACCTAAAGCCAGCATTTCTTAATTGAATGCCCTCCTCTAATGTTGCTACTCCGAGACTATCAGCACCTCCAATTAAAGCAGCTTTTGCAACAGTCTCTGCTCCATGTCCATATCCATCAGCTTTTACTACTGCCATTAACAAACAATCTTTACCAATAAAGTTTTTCAAAACTCTTGAATTATTTTCAATACCTTTAGAGTCAACTTCTACCCATGCACGACTTCGAGGATCAGGGCTCATTGCATTTTGAGTTTTCCCTTCAAAAGTGAAAGATCTTTCTCTTTTATTGATCTTTGACATACTCGGCATGTAATCAATGTAATAAGGGAAACTGCAACAAGGTTCCAATACCACTAGCATGCCGCTTAAATAGCTTGCTTGCATGGGTCAAGTTCTTGTTTTAAATGCTTCTTATGAGCCATTGAACATCACTTCATGGCGTCGTGCGACTGTTTTGATGCTTAAAGGCAAAGCCGAAAGTCTAGAAGAAGATACTTCACACAATATTAGGCAAGATGTCAAAGCCCCCACAGTAATTAGATTAAGACAATTTATTAGAGTTCCATATCGAGATATACCTCTTTCTAGGAAAAATATATTTCAAAGAGATGATAACTGTTGTCAATATTGTGGTCAAAAAAATAAGAAACTTTCAATTGACCATGTTTTACCCCGTAGTAGAGGAGGAACAGACAATTGGGAGAATGTGATTACTGCGTGTCTTCAATGCAACGTAATGAAGGGCAATAGAACTCCAGACGAAGCAAAGATGCCATTAAAAACAAAACCTTACAAACCTCTAAATAACATGAGTTTTGAAACCACAAAACAAATTCATTCTGGTCGCCATAAAGAATGGAGTAAATATGTAATTGGATGGGTAGCATAGCTTCTATTAATCTTCAGATTGATTACTCATCTCTTCCATTTGCCTTTTTTGTTCTTCTGCAATACATGCGCCAATAACATCTTCCAATTGACCTTCTAGAACTTGCTCGAGAGGAAAATTTATTCCTAATCGATGATCGGTGGTTCGATTATCTTTGTAGTTGTATGTCCGAATTTTCTCACTTCTATCACCTGTACCAACTTGAGACAATCGAGCAGATCTTTCTTTTGCATTAGCTTCTGCTATTTCTAATTCTAATAATTTGGCTCTTAAAATCTCCATTGCTCTCTCTCTATTTTGTAATTGAGAACGTTCCTGCGTACAAAAAACTCTTATACCTGTGGGTTTATGAAATAAATCAATCGCTGTTTCTACTTTATTTACATTTTGCCCACCAGCACCACCTGATCTTGCCGTACTAATTTCTAAGTCAGTAGATTCTATCTTTACTTCCACTGGATCAGCCTCTGGCATTACAGCAACAGTTGCAGTAGAGGTATGAACTCGTCCTTGAGATTCGGTTGAAGGAACTCTTTGTACTCTATGAACACCTGCTTCGAATTTTAATTGACTGTAAACAGAATCTCCTTTTACTGAGATGATCATTTCACGAAAACCACCCATATCAGCCTCTGTTGAACTTATCGGTTTGACATTCCATCCTATTTTTTGTCCATATCTCTCATACATTCTTGCCAAATCACCAGCCCATAAACAAGCTTCATTTCCTCCTGCACCAGCTCTTATTTCAAGCATCACGCTTCTTTCGTCTCTTGGATCTTTGGGCAAAAGAGCCAAAGTCAACTTTTTAATTAATTCATTTTTTGAGTTTTCAAGATTTTCAAGTTCTTCTCTAGCCAAGAGCTCCATCTCTTTATCATCTCTACTTTCTTTTACTAAACCTTTAGCTTCTACATACTCTCTTTCTATTATCTGAAGTTTGAAATAATCATTAACTAATGGCTCTAAACGTGATCTCTCCCTAGCGATTCTCTCTAATTGTTTTGGGTCTGATGCAACGTCTGGATCAGCTAATTGCAACTCCAAGTTTTGAAAACTAGTTTTAGCTGTTTCTAATCGTTTTATTAGGGTTGAAGAATCCATTCTTTATATTCCCTAATTCTTTAGAAAAACAGCTATCAACTTTCTTTTTCTTCTTTGGGAGATTTATCTTTTTGTTCACCTGAGTCAGATGAGGCCATACCATATTTCCTCATAAATCTATCTACTCTTCCTTCTGTATCTAAAATTTTCTGAGTCCCTGTAAAGAAAGGATGATTTCCGCTCCAAACATCAACCTGTATTTCAGGCTGAGTTGAACCAGTTGTCATAACAACTTCTCCATTACAAATGACTTTTGCTTCTGGATACCAAGTTGGATGGATATCTGATTTAGGCATAATAATAAAAGTGCAAGATTTGAGGTAAAAAGTAAACTACCTCTTTGAGAATTGAGGAGCTTTACGAGCTTTTTTAAGACCATATTTACGCCTTTCTTTAGCTCTAGGATCCCGACTAAGATGACCCTCTACTTTCAAAGGCTTGCGATTATCAAGAGATAAATCACACAAAGCTCTCGCAGCTCCTTGTTTAATAGCGTCGGACTGACCAGTCAATCCTCCACCATATACATTAACTAAAACATCATATGAATCACTCAATCCTAAAGTTCTTAAAGGAGCTTTAACTGCAGATAGGTATGCAGGATTGAAATTCAAATAGTGGTCACCTGGCCGACCATTGATAATTATTTCACCTTTCCCAGGGGTTAATCTCACTCTGGCTACGGATGTTTTACGTCTACCAGTTCCCCAGTAAACTACTTTGTTTGTGGAGGTAGTCATTTCTTAACAGATTCAGAATTTAGATTTAGAATTGTAGGTTGTTGAGCTGAATGAGGATGATCAGAGCCTTTATAAACTTTGAGTTTGGTAAATAATTGCCTACCCAACCTTGTGTGAGGAAGCATTCCTTTAATTGCCTTTTCAACGATTCTCTCTGGAATTCTGGATTGAAGAGCTTTAAAAGTTTCCACTTTCATTCCACCAGGACGTCCAGAATGTCTGCGATAAAGCTTTTGATCTGATTTTTTGCCTGTTACTTTGATCTTTTCTGCATTTACGACAATAACAAAATCACCTGTATCTAAGTGGGGCGTGAAATTTGGCTTTGTCTTACCTCTTAGAACACTAGCAACTTCAGTTGCTAGTCGACCAAGAGTTTGATTCTCTGCATCAACCAGAAACCACTGGCGATGTATTGAATCCGGTGATGGAACGGATGTCTTGTTCATTTTTTCCTTAACACCTTTAACACTGAATGAGCATTATCGACTGATAATACTATTTAAGGAAGTTATCAAGTCAAAAAATTGAACTGATTCTTCAGAAAAACAATTCTACACTTCCATGGCTTAAAACTGGCCTTTTTGTTCGGATAAAATTTAAATTCCTGATTCAAAAAAATTCCCAATTTTTAAATTATTAATCTTTTATTTTGTTTGCTTATTTTGAGGACTCATATATTGGGAGAGAGAACCTAGGGAAAGTATCAAAACTTTTCTCTTGTGAGAAGATGTTTTCCTCGTAACCAACTCTTATCAAACACAATCCATGAGCTGGCGCAGACTCTTTTACCTCATGGCGCAAACCTTTTCTCCATCTAAACCTAAATTTTTCCAGAGAAAGTCGTTTTTCTCCAACAGCAACTAATTGGCCCATCAAAAGCCTTACCATCCCATACAAAAAGCCACTGGCCTGGATCTCAACAGTGACTATATCTCCATCACGACAAATAGAAACATCTTGCACGGTGGTTAATGAATTACTCCTATTACTTCCTGCTTTTTGAAACGCTGCAAAATCATGAAAACCTAATAAATCATTCAGAGCATGCTTCATTAAATTGACATCCAATTTAGATCTATATTTATGCCAACTTATATTTTGGAGAAAGAGATTTGGATAAGAACCATTAAAAATAGTATATCTATACCTTCGATATTTGGCTGAATAGCAAGCATGCCAATTACTGGAAACACTCGCAGCTTCAATAACTTTGATTGATGCTGGAAGTCTTCCATTAAGTGCTGATGTCCATTTGTTAATAGGAATTGGGCCAGAGCAATCAAAATGAACAACTTGTCCAGAAGCATGAACACCTGAGTCAGTTCTGCCTGCTGCTATTGCCTTAACTGGTCTGCTTGGATCAAGTTCTGCAATTTTTTCTTCTAAAGTTCCTTGAACAGTTTTTGAATCTTTTTGATTTTGCCAGCCCTTAAAGCATGATCCATCATATTGAATAACAAGTGCGATTCTATGGGTCAAATTTAACTAAAACTAAAAAATATTGGATTACTTTTTTGCAAAAAATGTATCCTACACAAGCTCAACAATAGCCATTTCTGAATTATCACCACGCCTTGGGATAGTTCTAACTATTCTGGTATAACCTCCCTGACGATCACCATATCTCTCTTGAGCCTTTTCAAAAAGTGCATGAACCAACTGCTTATCGTATACATAACCAATTGCTCTTCTTCTTGAAGAAAGGCTGCCATCTTTAGCTAAAGTGATCATTCTCTCGGTCTCATCTCTCAAAGCTTTTGCTCTTGCTTTGGTGGTTGTAACTCTACCTTCACGAATTAGTTGTGTAGTTAATCCTCTTAAAAGCGCTTTCCTTTGATCTGCAGGACGACTCAGTTGTGGAATTCGACGTTGATGACGCATTGGATTAGATCTGAAATGTAATAGTAATAAAACCGAAAGTCATGCAGAAGTTCTACTTTGCGGAATAGAAATTCCAATTCTCTCTAGAGCTTCAATCACTTCATCAGCAGATTTAGAACCGAAGTTCTTAATTTCCAATAAATCCTCATAACTGAAGCCCATCAAGTCTGAAACAGAGTTCACTTGGGCACGTTTTAGGCAGTTGTAAGCTCTTACCGATAAGTTTAACTCTTCAAGGGGAATTTGGGCTTCTGCTGCAGGCTCAGGCTCTTCAGGAATCTCTTCTACCATTGAAACGGTTGCGAGAGGTTGAAAAAGTTCAATTAATTGATTTGCAGCTTCCGCCAATGCATCATCTGGAGAGGTTGATCCATCGGTAACTAGCTCCATTTTCAATCTTTCTCTAGTAGATCCACCCTCGGCAACTGCAGTTTCATCAATGGTAAAATTGACTCTATTTATGGGCATAAATACCGCATCTATCTGAAGTAAATCGATTGCGCTGGTCTCTTCATTTCTTCTATCAACAGGTCGATATCCAACACCTCTTTCTACATGCAACTCTAACTCTAGGTTGTGGCCCTCATGAACTGTTGCTATGGGGCGATCACCATCAACGACCTCAACTTGAGAAGAGAACTGAATATCCTTTGCTTTTACTTCAGCGGGTCCAGTAACAGCAATTCTTCCTATCTCAAGTTCTTGACTACGACAATCAACCGAAATTTGTTTGCAGTTTAGAAGGATGTCCAAAACATCCTCTCTTACTCCAGGGATTGTTGCATATTCATGATTAACACCTGCGATCCTGACAGCAGTAACTGCACTGCCTTCAAGTCCACCCATCAAAACTCTGCGTAAAGAGTTGCCCAAAGTTGTTGCTTGACCTCTTTCAAGAGGTCCAATTAGGAAAACGCCTGTTTGGGAACGATCATTAGCAACTTGATGGTCGATCCTGTCTATCTGGTATTGCAACACGGTCTAATGCGATGTGGGGAAAAAAGAAAATTTCACTTAAGTGAATAGATTTTAAACGCGTCTGCGTTTAGGTCTCCTACAACCATTATGGGGAAGAGGAGTTACATCTCTGATCAAAGTAATTTCAAGACCAGCTACTTGCAATGCCCTTATTGCGGTTTCACGACCTGAACCTGGTCCTCTTACAAGAACTTCTATTTGGCGCATTCCTTGCTCTACCGCCCTTCGGGCTGCAAGTTCAGCCGCAGTTTGAGCAGCAAAAGGAGTACCTTTTCTAGCTCCTTTAAAACCGCTAGCTCCTGCTGAAGACCAGGAAATTACTTCACCAGAGGTGTCAGTAATTGAAACAATTGTGTTATTGAAGGTACTTTGAATATGCACAACTCCATTAGGGACGTTGCGCTTTGACTTCTTAGAACCGGATTTTTTTGAGGTTGTAGCCATTAGGCTGTGCCTGATTTAAAAAAGATTTTGTAAATTACCAGAAGGTAACAGGAGTCTTAAGAAATTATTTCTTTCTTCCTGCAACGGTTTTTCTCGCTCCTCTTCTTGTGCGAGCGTTAGTTCTGGTTCGTTGTCCACGGACAGGAAGACTCATCCTATGTCTTCTCCCTCGAACACATCCAATATCTTGAAGACGTTTTAGGGCCATTCCTTCCTGGCGCCTTAAATCTCCTTCAAGGGTGAATTCTTCAGTAACAGCTCTAAGCTTCTGTACATCGCTGTCGTCTAAATCCTTTACACGAATATCAGGGTTAACCCCAGATTTTTCGAGGATAGTCTGAGCTCTGGTTAAGCCGATACCATAGATGTAAGTGAGGGCAACTTCTACCCGCTTTTCGCGAGGTATGTCGATGCCTGAGATCCGTGCCACTTAGGGATAAATCGAAGAGGACAATGAAAATCATCATAATTTAATGATGACCTTGTTGTAAGAAGAAAACGAAAATAAAATTAATCGTTCATGGCTTCTTAAGAAAGCCAGGGATCAGCCCTGACGCTGTTTGTTTCGAGGCCTTTTCTTGTTGATCACATAGATCCGGCCTCTGCGCCTCACGATCTGATCGTCAGGACTAATTTTTTTGACTGAGGATCTAACCTTCATTTGGTGAGACTCTCCTATTTCCAAACTATAATTTTACTACATCATGCGCCTAAAGCTTTCTCGATAGATGAAAAAACAACATCTATGTCAGCATTACCTTCTATCTCTTCAAGAATTCCCTGCTTGGCATACAAATTAATAAGAGGAGAAGTTTTTTCTCTATAAATTTTGAGTCTATTAATAATGACTTGTTCATTATCATCCTTTCTACCTCTCTCTAAAAGCCTTTTAATTAAATAATCGTCGGCACATTTTATTAACACAACTCCTTCTAAAGGTTGATTAATTTTTTCCAAAAGACTTTTGAGAGAATTAGCTTGGTTGACATTTCTAGGGAAACCATCAAGCAACCATCCTTCATTAATATTTAACAATCTTCCTTCAACAATTGAGAGAACTAATTCATCACTTACTAATTCTCCTTTATTCATAACTTCAGCAGCTTTAATTCCTAAATCGGATCCAGAGCAGACTTCATCTCTAAGCAAATCTCCGGTTGAAAGATGGTCTAATCCGTACTTGTTGCAAAAAAGATTTGCCTGAGTACCTTTACCCGCACCAGGTGGGCCAAGGAATAGTAATTTCTTTTTCATTTAAATAAAAATCATATTAAAGATTTTATTGGCGTACTAATCCTTCATATCTTTGAGAAATGACATAGGTCTGAATTTGCTTAGATGTATCAATTGCAACTCCTACCAAAATCAATAATGAAGTCGCCCCAAGCCCTTGAAAAGTCTGAACATTAGTTGCTCTCTCTACTGCTGCAGGAACAATAGCAACAGAACCAAGAAATAATCCACCAAGCAAAGTGAGGCGGTTTTGAACACCTGAAAGGTAAGTAGAAGTAGAACCTCCAGGCCTCACGCCTGGAATTGCGACACCACCCTTTTTTAAATTAGAAGCAATATCTATTGGATTAATTGTTAAAGAAGCATAAAAATAAGCAAAACCTAAAATCAACGCGAAAAAAGTAATTGCATATGGCCATGGGTTAGACGAACCTGGATTAAGCGAACTAGCAGCCTTAATTAGTAAAGGGTTTTGAGTAAAGTTTGCGATTGTTATGGGGAGGAAAATTAACGCAGATGCAAAAATTATCGGCATGACGCCACCAGCATTTAATTTCAGAGGCAAATAACTTTGCCTACTTGGCAAAAGAGCTGTACCGCCCATTTGACTTTTTGCACTGACTATTGGAATTCTTCTGGCACCCTCTTGAACAAAAATAATACCAACAATAGTAATTAAGAAAACGATCAAAAGAATTATTATCCCCAGAACATCAGCTCTATCTCCGGTTTGAGCTTTCTCAATAGTGGAACTAAGCGCCTTAGGCAAAGTCGCAACAATATTCAAGAAAATAACTAAAGAAGCGCCTTGGCCTATCCCTTTTTCAGTAATGATCTCACTAAGCCACATCACAATCATAGATCCAGTTACTAATGCCAGTGATGTTTGAATAACAAATTCAGTTTCGCCAAGACCTTCGACTGCATACTGTCTCAGAATCAAAGCAAAAACTGTGCTTTGAACCAATCCCCATCCCAAAGCCACATATCTAGTGATTTGAGCAATCTTCCTTCTCCCTGCCTCCCCTTCATTTTTCTGTAGATCTTCCAGTTGAGGTAAGGATGCGGTAAGCAATTGGATAATTATTGACGCATTAATAAAAGGAAGAATACCTAGTGCAAAAATCCCCAAAGTTGATATTCCTCCACCTGTAAAAATATCAAGGAATCCAATCAATTGCCCCCCCTGATCAATAAAAGTTTTAAAAGCTTCTCTATCTATACCAGGCATAGGAATATAGATTCCTAATCGAACAATCAATAATAACCCTAGGGTCGTAAATACTCTTCCCCTCAGCTCTTGATTACTGAATAGCTGGGTGATTACTTCTCCCGCGCTTGGGTTTCTACCACGACTTATTAACATTTAATAAGGATAATTTAATTAGAGACTAATGTATAAAATTAATTTTTTGGAATAACAAAATTAATTATACACCTCGCATTTGCCACCAAGTTCTTCAATTTTCTTTTTAGCAGATGTTGAGAATGCAGCAGCTTGAACAGTCAATTTGACTTCTAATTTTCCGTTTCCAAGAATTTTTAGAGGATTTTTTGGTTTTGTCAAAATACCCTCCTTCACCAATGAATCAAGGTTTACAACAGTTCCTTCTTTCAATGCGTTCAAATTAGAAACATTGAGGACAGTAAAATTTTTCTGATTAACTATTGGAAAATGCTTTAATTTTGGGACTCTTCGATATAAAGGCATCTGACCACCCTCAAAACCTGGACGAGTAGGTCTACCTGATCGAGATTTTTGTCCCCTCATTCCAAACCCGCAACTAGCACCTTGACCAGCAGCTATGCCTCGACCTTTACGCATTTTTTTACGTCTAGATCCTTTATTTGATTGAAGAGATTCTAATTTAATAGTCATGGTTGTTAAGAATAAATCTGCTCTAGAGAAATACCACGCTCTTTCGCTGTGGCTTTATGAGTTCTTAACTCACTTAAAGCAACCATTGCAGCACGAGCATTATTTAGAGGAGTCTTACTTCCTAGTCTCTTAGCAAGTACATTTTTAATTCCTGCTAATTCTAAAACAGTACGAATTGACCCTCCTGCAATTACACCTGTTCCAGGTGCTGCAGGACGAATTAACACGCTAGCTGCACCATCTCTCCCATTGGAGAGAGTTGGAATAGAGCTGTTTCGGGTTAAAGGAACACGAACTAGATGTTTTTTTCCATCAGCGACTCCTTTCCTAACAGCACCAATGACATCTCCAGCTTTACCAACACCAACGCCAACTTGTCCTTTTTCATTACCAACTACAACTATTGCTCTAAAACTCATTTTCTTTCCACCTTTGACAGTTTTGGAGACCCTTCTTATTTGAACAACACGTTCTTGCCATTCAGAGTCTCTTTCTTGCCCTCTTCTCTCTCTTCTGCCTCCACGTTTTTCACCACGATTACGACGATTTTCTTGCCTACCATCTGCGGCAGGAGGAGAATCTGAAGATCCAGATGTTTTTTTACTTGAGGACTGGTTTTTAGAGTCTGTCATTGTTAAAGCAATAATTAAAAGTTCAAGCCTGCCACTCTGGCAGCTTCGGCTAGAGCTTTAACCCTGCCATGGTAGATGTTCCCACCTCTGTCAAAGATAACTTGTTTGATGCCTTTTGATAAAGCTTTTTTTGCAACGAGCTCCCCAACCGCTGTGGAGGCATCGCAACTTCCAGCATTTGCTTTTAAAGAAGATTTCAAGTCTTTATCCAAGGTTGATGCAGCACATATAGTGTTTTGAGCATCATCATCTATTATTTGAGCGTAGATGTGGTTATTAGAACGAAAAACAGCAAGTCTTGGTCTTGATTCTGTTCCGCTTAAGTTTCTCCTTAAGCGTTTATGTCGTTTTTGTGTCTGTTGTTTTCTTGAGAGTTTTGACATGGCTAAAAAATTTTTTAAAAAACAAATAAGCAAGATTAAGCTTTGCCAGACTTACCAGCTTTTCTAATTATGTTTTCTCCTTCATATTTTATTCCTTTACCTTTATAGGGTTCTGGAGGTCTAATTGCTCTTATTTTTGCAGCTTCATTGCCAACTAATTCTTTATCAGGTCCAGTTACGATCACATTTGTATTATTTTCAACTTTAAAAGTTATGCCTTCTGGAGGAACGATTTCAACAGGATGGCTGTAACCGGCACTAACAACAAGGGTTTTTCCTTTTACTTGAGCTCTTGAGCCAACACCAACTATCTCAAGTTTTTTTGTAAAACCTATACTCACCCCCTCAACCATATTTGCGACAAGAGATCTACATAGACCATGCATTTCCCTGGACTGCCTCTTTTCATTTACTGGTTTAACAAGAATAGTATTCTCATTTTTGGTAAGACTCACTCCATCTGGAAGAGTTCGCTCCAGTTGTCCTTTTGGACCTTTAACAGTAATAGAAAGACCATCGAGTTTTACATCTACCTTTTCAGGAAGGGAGATGGGTTTTTTTCCTGTGCGAGACATAATAAATACCTAATCAATCAACAGACGTAGCAGAGGACTTCTCCTCCAACCCCTTGTTTACGAGCATCACGATCACTCATGACTCCCTTGGAGGTAGAAATTATTGCAACGCCAAGACCTCCTAAAACTTTTGGTAATCCTCGAGTGTTTTTATAAATTCTTAACCCTGGTTTACTTACTCGCTGCATAGAACGAATAATCGGTGAGCGATGCTTACCGGTATATTTCAATCCAAGAATGAGCTGCTTTTTAAAGCCTTCTCCTTCTTCATTGATTTCTGCGATAAAGCCCTCACGCTGAAGAACCTTAGCGATACTAAGAGACATTCTTGAAGCAGGGACTTTGGTTTTTTCATGACGCTTTTCACTCGCATTTCTTATGCGAGTGAGCATGTCTGAAATTGGATCGTGGTTGGCCATAGTATTTAGCTAATCAAACTCATTTTTTACGGAAGGGCATTCCCATTTCACTAAGAAGAGCCTTACCTTGTTCATCAGAAGAAGCACTAGTGACAATTGTGATATCCATACCTCTAATGGCATCGACTTTGTCAAAAGTGATCTCAGGGAAAATAAGTTGCTCTTTTACTCCGATAGTGTAATTTCCTCGGCCATCAAAGCTTTTTGGACTCACACCACGAAAATCTCTGATTCTTGGAAGTGCCAAATTAATGAACCTTTCCAAAAATGCGTACATGCGATCACCTCTAAGTGTGACTGAGCAACCTATGGGCATTCCTTGTCTAATTTTAAAGGTCGCAATTGCTTTCTTAGCTCTTGTCACGAGAGCTTTTTGCCCAGAAATTGTTGCCATTTCAGCTAGAGAAGCTTCTAAAGCTTTGGAATTCGATGCTGCTTCACCAAGGCCTCTGTTTAAAGTGACTTTCTGCACCTTAGGAACTTGATGAACATTTTTCAGACCAAGATCTTTTAAAAGCTTTGGTCTAATTGTCTCTCGATAGCGTTTTTTTAGTGACATAACTGAGGAAAAAGTTGATTCTGGTCTTGGTCAGAATTCAATTAGGAAAGAGAGTCTGCTTTTAGTTAGTTCAGACAAAGGAAAAGCGAATTAATTAATCAATTAATTCTCCTGTCTTCTTTAATCGTCGTTTCTTAGATCCATCTTTATCTACAAAAATTTCAACTTTACTAGCAACTTTCTCTTTAGTTGAGTAGATCATTACATTTGAGGCATGCAAGGAAAATTCTTTGGTCTCTATTCGACCAGTTTCTCCTTCCTGTGAGGGTTTTAAATGCTTTGTTTTTTGGTTAATTCCTTGAACTAAAACTCTATTTTCATAGGGAAGTGTTTTAAGGACTTCACCGGTTTTACCCTTGTCCTTTCCAGAAATAATCTGAACTGTATCTCCTTTGCGGATCTTCATTTTGATCCGATCAGCAGGAGCTTTGGATTTGTTAATTGCTGGCATGACTAAATAACCTCCGGAGCTAAAGAGACAATTTTTGTGAAATTGCGCTCTCTTAATTCTCGTGCGACGGGACCAAACACCCTAGTACCTCTTGGGTTTTGATCATCATTGATAAGAACAGCTGCGTTATCATCAAACCGAATTGAATTTCCAGTCTCTCTGCGCATTGTTGCTCTAGTACGAACAACAACCGCTTTAACGACATCTGATTTTTTGACTCCCATATTTGGCATCGCATCTTTAACAGAAGCAACAATCACATCGCCTACGTGAGCATACCGACGATTAGAACCCAAGACTCTAATACATTGCAAACGCTTGGCACCACTGTTATCTGCAACGGTTAAGAATGTTTCTTGCTGGATCATTTTGCAGCCTCCTTAGATTTCATACCCTGAACGAGAACATCTGTAACCGTCCATCGTTTATGAGCGCTCATAGGAGGAGATTCTTTAATCCGAACTCTGTCTCCTACTTTGCAATGGTTTTCTGCATCATGGGCTTTGTATCTAGTCGTACGACTAATGATTTTTTGGTAGATGGGATGAGGAAATCTATTTTCCACAGCCACAACTACTGTTTTTTGCATTTTGTCACTGACAACAGTGCCGACCATTTCTTTAAGTGCCATAACTAATAAATCAAGATGAAGTGTTGGAGCGGCTTCGCTCGTTAGAAACCGTTAAAAGTTGAGCTAATTCGGTTCTTGCCTCTTTGAAGCGGTGAGTTTTCGCTAGCTGTCTTGTGGCTTGCTTAAAACGAAGATCAAAAAGTTCTTTACGAAGATTTTCAATCTTTTCTGATATCTCGGAATCTGAGAGATTCCTGAAATCTTTTGTAGTTGTTTTGCTCATGATGATGACTCCGAATCTTCTGCTGGAACTGGTGTTTTAGCAGGTTTATAATTTCCCTTATTGAGATCTTCTTCTAGGGAAATAAATTTTGTTTTTACTGGGAGCTTGTATTGAGCAAGACGCATTGCCTCTTTTGCAATTTTCTCTGTAATTTCTTCGCCACCCATTTCAAACAAAATTCGACCAGGCTTGACAACTGCAACCCAAAATTCTGGATTACCTTTACCAGATCCCATTCTTGTCTCGGCAGGCCTCATCGTTACTGGCTTATCAGGGAAAATACGAATCCAAATTTGTCCTCCCCTTTTTACATAACGAGTCATCGCTCTCCGACTCGCCTCGATTTGCCTTGAGGTAACCCACCCACAGTCTTGAGCTTGCAATGCAAACTGGCCAAAAGAGATTTTGTTGCCTCTAGTAGCAACGCCGCGCATACGGCCTCTTTGTTGTTTACGAAATTTGGTTCTTTTAGGACTTAGCATGATTAAAACTCCTTATTTACCTTCATTGGAACGGTCCTCAAATTGTTGAGGTCTACGATTCCCCCTATTGCGTCTAGGAGAAGAACCAACAGGTAAAGGCTGTTCTTCTTTCGGAAGAACTTCACCTTTAAAAACCCATACTTTGATTCCCAAAACGCCATAGGTTGTACTGGCGACTTTGGTTGCATAATCGATTTCTGCTCTCAAGGTGTGGAGAGGCACTCTTCCTTCTCGTGTCCATTCAGAACGTGCGATTTCAGCTCCATTTAGCCTTCCACCTACTTGTATTTTTAGACCTAAAACACCAGCTCTTTGTGCCCTTTGTACAGCCATTCGAATTGTTCGTCTAAATGCAACACGCTTTTCTAGTTGCTGCGCAATATATTCCGCTAGAAGATATGCATCTGCATCTACTTTTTCCACTTCAACTACATTTATACGCACTTGTCTACTTCTATCACCGATCGTTTTTTGAATACCAGATCTTAATTCTTCAATACCACTGCCTTGCCTGCCAACAATTACTCCTGGCCGAGCAGTTTTTAATTCGAGCTCAAGTTGATCTGCTTTTCGAGCAATCAATACATCACTAATACCTGCTGCTCCATACTTCTTCTTTATAAAAGTACGGATGCGATCATCTTCTTGAAGAAGCAACGGATAAGTTTTAGTAGGTGCATACCATTTAGAACGATGCTCTTGAGTGATCCCAAGCCTAATTCCAGTTGGATGAATTTTATGTCCCATCAGTCAGTGTCCTCAGAATTGGTTGATTGATTGGCCGAAACAGCAATGCTGATGTGGCATGTCTGCTTTTTGATAGCAAATGCTCTGCCTTGAGCCCTAGGTCTATAGCGTTTCATTGGTGGTCCCATATCAGCGGTAGCATTGGTAATCACCAAAGAAGAAGGGTCAAGACCAAGGTTGTTTTCTGCATTAGCAACCGCTGATCGTAATACCTTAGTTATTGGCTCAGTTGATCGATAAGGCATAAATTCAAGCATAATTAATGCATCCCTGTAAGTTCGTCCTCTTATTTGATCAAGAACACGTCTTACTTTTGAAGCAGATCCGCGAATGTAACGCCCATGAGCTAGGGCTGCAGTTTTAGTTGATGAATTAGTCATAATTAGCGTGCTCCCTTTTTATCTCTGATGTGACCTCTGTAGGTTCGAGTTGGAGCAAACTCGCCTAACTTGTGTCCAACCATTTGCTCAGTTATGAAAACAGGTATGTGGCTTTTCCCATTGTGAACAGCAATTGTATGGCCAATCATCATTGGCAAAATTGTTGAGGCTCTCGACCATGTTTTGATGACAGTTTTATCATCACTAGAGTTTTGCTTCTCGATTTTACGAAGCAAACTGTCTGAAATAAATGGTCCTTTTTTAAGTGAACGTCCCATAACGGTTTAATAGAATTTGTAAAGAAAGAAAGAAATCATGAATCTCGACCTCCTCTACTACGTTTAGATACCTTGCGTCGTTTTCGAAGAACATACTTATTACTAGGCTTATTCTTCTTCCTGGTTTTTAAGCCAAGAGCAGCTTTACCCCATGGAGTCACTGGACCAGCCCGACCAACTGGTGCCTTGCCTTCTCCTCCTCCATGTGGGTGATCACATGGATTCATTACACTACCTCTAACTTGAGGTCGTCTACCGAGCCATCTTCTTCTACCAGCTTTTCCAAGACTTGTATTTCTAATCTCAGAATTCCCCACCTCTCCCAGTGTTGCGTAGCATTCTTTTCTGACCAAACGAACCTCGGTAGAGGGTAATTTCAATGCAACATAATCTCCTTCTTTCGCCATAACCTGAGCACTTGCTCCAGCTGTACGAACCATCTGTCCTCCTCGACCTGGATAAAGTTCAACACAATGAACGCTGGAACCCAAAGGCATAGAGGAAAGTGGTAAGGCATTACCAGTTTCAATTGGTGCGTCTGGACCTGAAATAACTTCTTGACCAATCGTTATGCCTGCAGGAGCAAGAATATATCTCTTTTCGCCGTCAGAGTAAAAGAGTAAAGCAAGTCTTGCATTGCGATGAGGGTCATAATGTATTGCCGCAATTTTGGCCGAAATACCATGCTTATTTCTACGAAAATCAACAATCCTATATAACCTTTTGTGCCCGCCACCTCGGTGACGACAAGTAATTACTCCTCGGTTGTTACGTCCTTTCTTTCGATGCTTAGATACGACAAGTGAACGCTCAGGCTTTTTGGATGTAACTTCACTGAAGTCAGTTACTACTCTTGTACGAGTACCTGGTGTGTAAGGTTTGAAACTTCTTATAGCCATTTTTTTAAGCCTCCTCTGATTCTGGGAACAACTGTATGGAGTTGCCTTCTGCTAAGCGAACCACAGCCTTCTTCACTTGTGGCCTCTTACCAGAAAACCTACCAACTCTTCTACTTTTTCTTGGCGGATTCATGGTACTGACACCAAGAACCTTGACATCAAACATTTTCTCTACTGCAGCTTTTATATCAGGCTTAGCTGCTCTTGGATCGACCTCAAAAGTGTACTGATTTAAATCCAAAGCTTTTGTAGCCTTCTCAGTTATCAAGGGTCGCTTAATCACATCAGTAAGTCGTTTATCGAAAAATTTAGTCATCACCATAGACCTCCTTAATAGTTGATAATGCGTCTTCACCTATTACCAATGAATTGGCATTCAGAAGATCAAACACGTTTAGTTGATCAGCAGAAATAAGCTTAATTTTTTCTAAGTTTCTAATTGAGCGCTTAATGATTTCAGAAGGATTGTTGAGAATAATAAGAACTTTCACTTTCCCATCTGAATAAATTCCTAATCTCTTGAGTAAAGAAACAATTTCACTTGTCTTAGGAACTTCCAGTTTTGAGCCGAAGTCTTTAATTATTTTCACATCAGAAATTCTACTCATTAGAGCAGTACGAAGAGCTAACCTTCTTTCCTTCCTATTCATTTCCAAGTTATACTTCCGAGGCTTAGGGCCAAATATAACTCCCCCTCCAGGACGAAGAGGCGTTCGAATTGAACCTTGCCTTGCTCTACCAGTACCCTTTTGCTTGTAAGGTTTTCGGCCACCGCCTCGCACCTCAGACCTAGTCAAAGAACTTGCAGTTCCTTGGCGGCTATGAGCCTGCTGGCGCAAAACAGCACGGTGCAGTAAGTCTGCTGCAGATGATTCCTTAGCAGTTTTCAAATCAATTGTTGATTCGCCAGTCTCTTTGCCTTGCCAATCAAGAACAGTACAGTTAGCCATCATTTACCTCCTTGGTGGGTAGAGACGCCAACTCTTTTGGCAGGTCTTATGTTTAAAAGTGATCCAGGTTTACCTGGAACAGATCCTTTGACTACTAATAAATTGTGATCAGAATCTATCTTGAGAATTTCAAGGCCTCTAGTAGTAACTTTTTTGCCTCCCATACGACCAGCCATCCTCTTACCGGGATAAACACGGCCAGGAGTGGTTCCAGCTCCTGTTGAACCAGGTAATCGATGATTTTTCGAACCATGGCTCATAGGACCTCGGCTGAAACCATGTCGTTTTTGATAACCTGCGAATCCCCTTCCCATCGTGTCGCCACTTACATCAACCTTTTGACCTGTTTTAAAATCATCAACTGTTATTGCAGCTCCAAGTTGAAATTCACCGGAATTTTCAACTCGGTACTCTCGAAGATGACGCAAAAGATCATCTCCTGATTTTGCAAGATGACCTTTTGAGGGCTTATTGAGAAGTTTTTCGCGAATTAATTGAAAACCTATTTGTACAGCGGCATAGCCATCTGTATCGGCAGACTTCAATTGAGTGATTCGACAGGGACCCGCTTCTATCAAAGTGACTGGAACGGCTCTGCCTTGATCGTCGAAGAGTTGGGACATACCCAACTTCTTGCCTAAGATTCCTAAAGACATGAGTTAAATAAACGCTAACTAAAAGGTCAATCTGTAAAGAAAGACTCGGAATCTGAATTAAATCGCTTATCTAGCCAAAAAAGTTGAAGTTAATTGAATAATTGAAGTTCAATTTGTTTGGAAAAATGCTAGCGACAATCAGCTGGCTGAGACTTATTCAAACTTTTCAACAAGTTCAAACAGTATCTCGACAAAAGAAATAAATTCATCTGCTCTGGCCAAAAAGACTAAACGCAATCGCTTAGCCTGCTTAAGCGTCCAGAGGCCCGGCTAGCGGACGGGCATAGAAAAGCTTTAGCAACTTATAAGATTACACTATTAACACCCATTTTGTGTGATGCTTCACTTAAATAAGACAAAGAATTTGATTTAAGGATGCCTTTATTACTCTCTGGTCATAAATTTCGCAGTGATCTTGAATCATTTGGCTGCCTTGCCATCCTTACTCCCTTAGAAGGTGGAGCAGAAACTCGTTTACTTAGAAGACTTAGAGCCAGCGGATATCAAACACAGATCACTTCAGCTAGAGGATTAGGAGATCCAGTTGTCTTTCTTACCCAATTACATGGAATCAGACCACCGCATTTGGGACATCAAAATGTTGGGAGGAATGGAGCCTTAGGGGAAGTTCAACAAGTTATTCCTCAATTAAATGAATTATTAGTTGAAGATAAACCCTTTGTCCTATGGTTATTAGAGGGTCAAGTCTTATCCAAGTCAGAACTATTAGCAATAAATAATCTTTGCAAAAAGGAACCTCGAATCAAAATTGTTATTGAGATGGGAGGAGCTCGAAGTATTCAATGGCAACCATTAGATGCATTCATCAATAACGATTAGAAAATAATAAACGTGATTACTCAAAATTCGATTTGCAATTCTGAAGCTCTCAAAAAAGGTAACTGGGTAAAATTAATTTGTGGTGCAAGTAATCAAGACTTACCTTCAATAACTGATCTTTGCTCAATTTATGGAGCTGCAGGAGTGCATTGCATTGACCTTGCTGCCGACGAAGCTGTTGTCCATGCAGCTCGCAATGCGATTGATTGGGTTTTCGAAACTTACGGGAAAAAGCCTTGGCTGATGATCAGCTTAAGTGATGGAAAAGATGCGCATTTTCGCAAAGCTTGGTTTAATCCAGACCTATGTCCTTCGAATTGCTTAAGACCCTGTCAAAGCATTTGTCCAGCTCACGCGATTGAAAACGAAGGTGGTGTAAAGGCTAATAAATGCTATGGATGTGGCCGATGTATTGATACATGCCCATTAGGAATCATTAAAGAAAAGGATCGAAGATTAACTCTTAAAGATTTTGCTCCGTTGTTAACAACTATCAAACCAGATGCAGTAGAAATTCATACTGCTCCAGGAAGAA
Source organism: Prochlorococcus sp. MIT2308 (assembly GCF_059772345.1). Taxonomy (NCBI): domain Bacteria; kingdom Bacillati; phylum Cyanobacteriota; class Cyanophyceae; order Synechococcales; family Prochlorococcaceae; genus Prochlorococcus; species Prochlorococcus sp. MIT2308. The sequence continues at coordinate 1,134,890 of NZ_CM186283.1, forward strand.
GCCAAGAATTTGAAAAAACAATCAAGGAAATTTTTAAAGTCGATTTGCAGCTACAACGGTTATCTGTCAGTTGCGGTTTACAAGGACATAAAATAAACCATGAAAAATTAGCAGAAGAACTTTGGCTGAGACATAAGTTCTTAAGAATTCATAATCAAAAACCTCTTTGGCAACTTGATGGGCGTCGAATGAGTGGAGACCTTGGAGCAGGTGCGGCCAAAATTGCAGTAAAACTCTGGGAAAGAATACGTCCAATAGCTCCACCAGGCCCCTTACAACTTGCTGGAGGAACTAATGAGTCGACCATTAAGTACCTGCCAGAGATTAAAGGGCCTGAAGGAGTTGCTTTTGGAGGAAAAGCAAGAAAAATAATTCAACCATGGTTAGAGGAGGCTCAACGAAAAAAAATCAGCCTTAGAGAGTGGCCTGAAGGCTGGGAGGCGGCTCTTTCAGAAGCAAAACGACTTATAAATCCTTGGCTTGTAAGGAAATCTTTATAATTGGAATTCTCTAGTTAAATCAATCATTCGAAAGCCCATGTTGAGCTGTATTAATGAAGAAATCTTCAGATTAACTAAAAAAAACTGGATAAAGACATGACAGGATTGAATCAAATATGCAATTATCTAAGAGAAAGAACCCTAATCTATGTCTCTCAATTGCAAACATAGATCTGGAACAATGGGCCGTCGCCAAGTGGTAAGGCATCGGGTTTTGGTCTCGACATTCCTAGGTTCGAATCCTAGCGGCCCAGTTTTTAACAGTAAGTGGTAGAGAAACCTCTAATTGTTCTTGATTTTGATGGTGTCATAGTTGATGGCATTAAGGAATATTGGTCAAGTTCTCGTCAAACTTGTATAAACCTACTTTATGCCAAAGAAAAAAATATTATTTCTTTTCCTAGTGAGATTCCCAAAGCTTTTAAGGCAATGAGGCCATGGGTCAATTATGGTTGGGAAATGGTTATTTTGGCTGCTGAATGTGCAAATAACACCAGTCAATTCAAATTACTAGATTTACAAAATTTCTCAAAAAATTATGAAATAGAATGCTCTTTAGCTCTTAAACATTGGGGTTGGACCCCTTTTCAATTACAAGAAGCTTTAAATCAAACTAGAAAAGAAGCAATATCAAATAATTTCAATCAGTGGTTAAATTTGCATCGGCCTTTTTCTTTAGTCATTGAACGCCTCAAGACCCTTGAGAATGAAGGCATTGAATTTGCTGTTTTAACAACAAAAAGTATTGAGTTCACAAAAAAGCTCCTGGATTGTTTCGATCTTCAGCCAAACCTTGTTTTTGGTCACGAATCAGGAAGTAAAGTCGATGTCTTGAACCAACTCTTACAAAAAAGAATAATTCGAGGGTTTATTGAAGATCGAAGAACTACCTTAGAAAAAGTCTTGGAAGATCCCAGGCTGAAATCTATCCCCTGTTACTTAGCAAGCTGGGGATACTTAAAACCTCAGGATCGAAATAATCTTCCTTCTGGTATTAAATTACTAAATTTAGATGTTTTACCAGAACCTATCTCGAAGTGGTCTTGACTTAATAGCGTACGTCTGTACTATCGGTTTAATTGCTATTCGTTGAGGAACTGAGTATTTCATCATCAATCCCAACGTCTGTTGTTATCCCTCTGCATTAACGTTATTTGTCATGTCAAACGAAGGTAAGTCACTTCAATCAACTGAATCCAAGAAAATAGACGGAAAATCTGGAGAGAAAGAAAAAGCATTGAGCTTAGTGGTTGGGCAAATAGAACGCAATTTCGGTAAAGGTTCAATCATGCGTCTTGGGGACGCATCAAAGATGCGGGTAGAAACAATATCTACGGGTGCTTTAACTCTTGATTTAGCTCTTGGTGGTGGCTATCCCAAAGGACGTGTGATTGAAGTTTATGGTCCAGAAAGTTCTGGAAAAACAACGCTGACGTTACATGCAATAGCCGAGATTCAACGTAACGGTGGAGTTGCTGCATTTGTAGATGCAGAACATGCTCTTGACCCAGTCTATGCAGCCTCTCTTGGTGTTGATGTAGAGAATCTTCTCGTATCTCAACCGGATACAGGAGAGATGGCATTGGAAATCGTTGACCAACTTATTAGATCTGCTGCAGTCGATCTAGTGGTTGTTGATTCAGTCGCTGCACTTACGCCCCGTTCAGAGATAGAAGGAGAAATGGGTGATCATTCAGTAGGTGCTCAAGCTCGTCTAATGAGTCAAGCAATGAGAAAAATTACTGGAAACATTGGCAAGTCTGGATGCACAGTCATTTTCTTAAATCAATTACGTCTAAAAATTGGTATTACATATGGAAATCCAGAAACAACAACTGGTGGAAACGCTCTTAAATTTTATGCCTCTGTAAGATTGGATATTCGTCGTATTCAAACGCTAAAGAGAGGAACTGAAGAATATGGAATTCGTGCAAAAGTGAAAGTCGCAAAAAACAAAGTTGCACCTCCATTTCGAATAGCCGAATTTGATATTCTTTTTGGGAAAGGAATTAGTACTCTTGGTTGTCTTCTTGATTTAGCAGATGAGACTAATGTCGTCACTCGTAAAGGAGCTTGGTATAGCTATGAGGGTGACAATATTGGGCAAGGAAGAGACAATACCATTACTTGGCTTGAACAAAATCCTGAATCAAAAGACATAATTGAAAAATTAGTTAAAGATAAACTAACTGAGGGCTCAGAAGTAAGTGCTAATTCAATGAGACCACTAGCAGCAGCAGCTCGACATGCTTCATTACGACCCAACTTAAACCAAGTTTCAGCGAACGGTTGAAACTAAAAATATAGTTGGGTTTATCTGATGTCTGCAGGAATCCACCACCCTGCAGCAGGTCCAATAAAGCGAACAATAATCCAAAGAATAACTAAAGCAGCAATACCTACCCATCCTGCACGAATACTTAATTTAATAAATTGATCTCTTTGCGCTTGCGTCACAGGAAACCAAGAGACAATACGAGGTGATTCATTCTTAGAGTTTTTCTTTCTACGAGGTTTCAATCCTTGTTCAGATCTTCGTCGAGCTTCTCCCATTACAAAAAACAATATTTTTTAATCTAAGATATTGATTTTAATAAGGCAATAAACGCTCCAACGCAATCCACGGCTCAAGAGCTTCAAATATTAATTTTCCCCAACTTCTATAGTGCATGCGGCCATCCAGTATAGCGACTCGAACATCTCCACCCCTAATGATTGCAAGCGATTTGAGAAGTATAGTAAGAGTTTCGGGAAACAGGAATTCTCGAAACCAATCACAACCCTGATGCTTAAGCATTTCAACTCGAGCAGCAACCCAGGGTGACTCTAAAGCAGGAAATGGAATCACTGGAAAAATCAATTGATCTGGTGTTGGCAAATTGTACTGATTAATAATCCACCAATGACAACTACAACAAAGAATCCCATTAGTCTCAACATCAGTGGTTTCATGAACTACTCTCAATCCAAAATCTCCAGCCAATTCACTAGCTATTTGAAGTCGTAGTTGTAAATCATCTACCAAAATAATAGTTGGACGAGGACGACCAAGTATCAATCTTTGACATTGTCTTACAATATGACAATAGAAATGAGACGTATTTGGCAAAGGTTGTCTTTTAGGGACAAACAATGGGATGGGTTCTTGATCAAATTTATTTCCTAAATTCACCTTCACAGTAAAAGTAAATTTTTTGCTGTTTAGATCTAACAAGAAAAAATCGCTTTGGCCTGAATTCGTCAGCATTAAAAGAGTATTTTTTGAAAACAAACTGGAAAAAGTTTGCAAAGGAAATAAAGGTTGAATATACCAGTCCCAACTAAGTTTTCGCTTATCTAGTTTCGCCCAGGTTACCCATTCATTGTTGACCGCATTAAGAGCTCGTTTCCAAGGCATAGCGGAAGGCAAGTCATCTTTGAGAATTTGTTTTAATTTTAAAAGTTCCCTATGATGAATCCTTATGACAGCATCAGAGCGCACTGAATGACTAAACAGATCTCGAGTTAAGCGCTCATGAAGTTCGACAAGTGAAACTTCAAAACGTGAGCGCGAAGCAATTAAATCCTCCCAATCTTTTTGAGTAATTTTTATAGACATAGATTCTCTAATCTCACTAGAAATAAACTCAGATTCAGGAAATATTAATTGGCGATTTTTTAATAAATCTTTTTCATAAGCAAAAACAAGATCTTGATATCTTAAAACCCAAACTTTTTTATCTGAAGGAGTTAATTCAATTCCCTCTACATAATCGAAATCTAATCGACTAGATCTTAACTTTGGTAATTCCACTTCAAACAAGAGTTGACATTGTCTCTCTGATAGAATTAGAACAACATTCTTGTTATGCAAACAAAGTGGAATCAAAAGACCAGGCCACCAGAAATTTTTACTATCACTTGATAGTTGAATAAAAGTATTATCTTTACGACTTAAGCTTCTAGCTATCAATCTTGTCAGGGTCAAATTATGAGGCCATAGAGCAAGATTATTTTGATAGTATTTTTTCAGATGTTTATGTGAATTCACCGCAAGCATTAGTAGTACCTTTATCAATAAATTCTTTTAATCATGTTGCCCTATCAATAAAGATATAGAACAATAATATTTATGGAGCTTAAAACAAAAACCTCAAAAAATATTGGAATTGTTGGATTAGGTCTAATTGGAGGTTCCTTAGGCTTAGATCTCCAAAAGCTTGGATATACAGTTTATGGAATTACTCATCGAGAAAAAAGTGCACAAAAAGCAAGAGAAAGAAAACTAGCCCAAATTGTTAGCACTGATACAAGCGTATTAAACAATTGCTCTCTTATTTATATTGCTTTACCACTGGAACAGCTCCTGTATCCTTCAACAGCCCTGATCAATGCCATTCCTAGAAATGCTGTTGTTACTGATGTTGGATCTGTGAAAGTCCCTATTTTAAATACTTGGAACAAGCTACATCCTCGTTTTGTAGCCAGTCACCCAATGACTGGGACCGAAGAATCTGGCGTTCACGCAGGTCAACATAATTTATTTAAAAACAAACCATGGGTTGTTACCCCAAGCAAAGAAACTGATCAAAAAGCTCTCGAAATAGTGCAGCAAATTGCTTTAGCACTTGGGAGTCAATGGATAAGCTCTGAAGCTCAAATACATGATGAAGCTGTCGGATTGATTTCACATTTACCAGTTCTAATTAGCGCGGCATTGCTCAAAACATTAACTACAGATGTAAAGCCTTCCTTATATTCACTTGCAAAAAGTATTGCATCGAGTGGGTTTTCTGATACCTCCAGAGTTGGAGGTGGCAACCCAGAACTGGGAGTCTCTATGGCAAAATTTAATAAAAAAAATATTGAGAGACATTTGACCTCTTATAGACATTCTCTAAATCTTTTTGAAAAATATTTACTGGAAGAGAACTGGAGTGAGTTAGAAAAAATGTTAGTAAATACTCAGGAAGAAAGACAAAATTTCATTTCAAAGCCTACGAATTAAAGATAGGGATATTCAAATGCCTACCTCTAAATTCCATTAGTTGTCTGACAACCATCATGGCTGATTGGCTTACACCTGCTGTACCTTCGCCGGGATAAATTGAATCTCCACAAAGCCATAAACCTCTGAGAGGAGTCCTACTTGACAATCCAAAAGGCCCAAATTGATCTGGATGCTGACCAAGCCCTCCGACTATTCCTTGAGGACGTCCTGTCCACTTTTCAAAGCTTCTTGGAGTTGCAAATTCTTGATGATCCCAACTCGACTCAATCAAATCAAACTTTTTATTCAAAATAGTTTGTATCTGTTTTGATAAAATATTTTTTTTTCTGGCATAGGATTGATTATCTAGATTAGACCATTGATCGATATCAACAAATACACTTGCAATTAAAGTAGCCATTCCCACTGGTGCACGCTGATCATCTTCCATGCTTATAGAAATAAATAAAGAGCCAAAATTCTCATCGAATAATTGAATATGTCCTGGGCAATCTACTGGCAAGTCAGCACGACGGAGAGCTCCATAAAATACAGCTGCACCACTAGGTTTGGGTAATTTTTTTATACTTTCACGATATGTTGTAGATAAACCTCCATCAATAGGAATTAAATCTAAAAGAGATTGAGGAGGTAAGCTAAAAACAATATCTGATGCTTTCAGCTCTATCAAATTTTTTCTCCTATCAATTACATTGACATGAAAGATATTTGATTTTGTTTGACTGAGTATTTTAGTTACTCTATGTCCTATTAAAAGGTTCCCACCATCTCTCAAAAAACTATCTTTCAACAAATCGCTAAGAATTTGCATTGATCCATGAAGATGCCATAACCCTCTGGGAGATTGGGCCATTTGAAGAACAGTTGCACCGTATAAAGCTGCCGTTCTACTCGCTGGCTCTTGAGAGTAAAGTTTTAATTGAAGATCTAGGAAACTTCGTAGACGTCTATCTTGATGACAACCAGTTATTTTAAGCAAATCTGCAATAGTCAACTTGCTCATAAAAGCTGTTAAAAGATTTGAAGGGCGTATAGCTCTAATTAATTGACTTAAATCCCACAAATTTCTTACAGGAAGGATGGGATCTCTTTCTACAAATTCCCAGTTACTAACGTGAATTTTAGAACATAATGACCAAAAGATTTCACTCCCAGGAAACTGTTCTTTTCTTTCCTTTTTCCACCTTAATGGATCATGCCAAAGATTAATTGGCCTACTCCCATCGCCAAGAACAACTGAACATCCAGGATCTAAAATTTTCGCATCAGGTAAAGGAATATCTAAATAATTAAATAAACGATGATGAATTCCTCCCCTCTCAAGACCTGCAACTTGAGTAGCGCCTACATCAAAAGTATAAGAACCTCTTTTAAAAGTTCCTGCACAGCCACCTAATTGAGTATGTGCTTCGACCAAAGTTACCTGACAACCCTCTCTAGCGAGAAGAGCAGCACTTGTTAGACCAGCTATCCCGCCCCCAACAACAATGATAGATTCTTCAGACATAAAAATTATCCAGCGAGAATAAGGTCAATGGAGGAATTAATCAAAAATGCTCTTTCCAGTTCAAATAAAGTAAACAAAAACTCATTAGTAGAAAAAATAATCCCGGTAGGCGGAGGTTGTATCCACAAAGCTTGGTGCATTTATTTCCAAAATGGCAAAAAGGTATTTGCCAAATCAAATCATATAGACAATCTTAATATGTTTAAGTTCGAACGTGAGTGTCTTTCTGTTCTCAAAAGATTTGCCAACAAATCGTATATCTGCGTTCCTAAAACACTTGATCTAATAACTTATCAAGACATATCTGTACTTTGTTTAGAATGGATAGATCTCGAACAATCCCAACAAAATCTCCTTGGACAAGGTTTAGCACTACTGCATAAATCATCGAGTGAGTGGAGCCAAAAGAAATTCGGATGGGATGAAGAAGGTTTTATAGGTTCTAGCACCCAAATAAGAGGGTGGGGCAGTAACTGGGGCGAATTCTTTGTCAATTATCGTCTTAGGCCACAACTTATAAAGGCAAAAACATGGGGTCTCATAATTGATGATTATGAAGATGTTTTAGTATATTTAAGCTCATACCTAAACGACCATAACCCAAGGATCTCAATAGTTCATGGTGATCTTTGGTCAGGTAATTGTGGAAGTACTCAAGATGGTTTAGGAAGTCTTTATGACCCTGCTTCATATTGGGCTGACAGAGAAGTTGACATCTCAATGACTAAATTATTTGGCGGTTTTAATAGAGAATTTTATAAAGGCTACGAACAGATCTGGCCACTAGATACGCTTTCAACAAATAGAACTAATATATATAATCTTTACCATTTGCTTAACCACGCAAATATGTTTGGTGGATCATACAAAGAAAATTCACTAAAAATACTAAAAGATCTGAGATCACGTGTGTAACGTGACCTCAGATCTTTTTGTATTTTCTTATTAATTTATCCTAGGTACTCTTTTTTAAGATTTTGAACTTTATCAAATACAGCTGTTCTTTTTTCACTTGTAGTTAAATTTTGCCAACTCCACTGGCCTAAAACTACTATTCCAAGAAGTTCAAGTAAACCAGGAAGAATGGGGAAAAAATTAACTGTATCAATAACAACCTTGATTAATACTTGAGCAAGAACAACCACAGCAATGATCCCTGCGGCCTTGCCATACTTACCCATCTGGGTCCAATCAATTTTGCTCAATGATTCATTAACTTTCCCCATTACATCACTGTAACGTTCTGAAAAATTAACACCTTCAGTTTTCCCTCCCTTTGATTCATCTTTAGAATCAGGATTTACATCAGACATGAACACAAGCGACTAAGCAGTTATGGACCGAGCGTATCGAATTAATTTAAGAAATGCCATAGGCTTTATATGGATAAGTCCGAACCAAAATAGAGAGGATGCCGAATCAACTCACTTTTTCTGATGAAAATTCCAAAATATATTGAGTTCCATAATGAGACAAATTATGTTCTCTCTAGATTTTTAAAGGCAGCTGAACCAGCTGAAGGCTGCGCTATATTAATTGGTCAAAAAAAAACTTCCATAACAGATGCTAAAAAAAATTTTTGGAAAGTAATGCACATCTGGAATTGTCGTAATGTATGGGGAGAACCAGAATCATTCTTAATTGATCAAAATATAGGAGTTTTTGCTAATCAAAAAAATATTCAACCATCAAAAAATACTCGCTTCGAAATAGACGCAAAAGATCAAATTGCCTCTCAAAAATGGTCAAGAGAAAATGATTTAGAAGTTTTATGCTGTGCTCACTCTCATCCTTCAAGTGAAAACAGACCGTCGGAAATGGATTTACTCTTCCACCAATCTCCTGGTCTTATGGTTATTTCAAATAAGGATGGAGATTTAAAGGCATGGTGGATCAAAAATAAATTTGATTTTCATAGCGTGAAAATTAAATTTATTTCTTTAACGTAAGTAAATCTTAAAAGGGTTGACTCATGGGGCAAAGCCAGAATGACGCAAATTTAAATCTCGATGAACTTGCTAGGTATGCAAGACATATAAGTCTTCCTGAAATAGGTATTACAGGTCAAAAAAAATTGAAGACGAGCTCAGTTGCTTGTATTGGGACTGGGGGACTCGGATCTCCACTTTTAATTTATCTTGCTGCAGCTGGAATAGGACGTATCGGAATAGTTGATTTTGATGTAGTTGAATACTCAAATTTACAAAGGCAAATCATTCATACAACTGATTCAATAGGCCTATTAAAAACAGATTCTGCCAAACAACGCATACTCAAAATAAATCCTTCTTGTCGAGTGGATTTATTCAATCAAAAGCTAACCAGTAGTAATGCTTTAGAAATACTTAGAGCTTATGACGTGATATGTGATTGCTCAGACAATTTCCCAACACGCTACCTAATTAATGATGCTTCTATAATTCTCAAGAAGCCTTATATATATGGTTCAATTGCACGATTCGAGGGTCAGGTAAGTGTATTTAATTTGAAGAAAGATAGTCCTAGCTATAGAGATCTTATTCCAACGCCACCTCCACAAGAATTAATTCCATCATGCTCTGAAGCTGGTGTTATGGGAATTCTTCCAGGAATTATAGGTACAATTCAAGCAGCAGAAGCAATAAAAATAATAACAAATATTGGTTCTCCACTAGATGGAAGGGTCCTCATTTTTAATGCACTAAAGATGAGATTTAAAGAGCTAACATTGAAATCTAGTCAAGAGAGTAGTAATATCAATAAATTAATAGATTATAAAAGCTTCTGTTCAGAAGTTAAAGTTAAAAATGAGGTCGATTTAAATATAAAAAGCATTTCAGTGCAGGAATTAAAAACACTTCTTAGTCAAGGATCTAAAGAGACATTATTGATAGATGTTCGCAACCAAATCGAGCATAATGAATGTTCAATTTCAGGCTCCAGGCTCATACCCCTTAGTTCTATTGAAAGTGGGGAGTCCATCAATGAAATCAAAATTCTTGCCGCGCAAAAAAATCTTTATGTATTTTGTAAAAGTGGAAAAAGGTCATTGCGAGCACTAAGGCATTTAGACAAACTTGGAATTCAAGGTGTAAATATTGAAGGAGGTATTGATGCATGGAACAAAGAAAATATTAATTAGAACTAATAATCAACTCCTCTCTTTAAATCAACTCCTTTTTCTGCATAGTGCTTATGACACACCATCTCAGAATGAACACTTGCCAAATCAAAATACAGAGGTTGATTTTTACATCTTCCTGTAATAATCACTTCAGTCTCTGATGGTTTGCGCAGTAATGTTTGAACGATAGGCTCAACTGGTAGGAGTTCCAAATCAACAGTTGGATTTAACTCATCCAAAATAACTGTCTTATAAAGACCACTTGAAATCGCTGCTCTTGCAATTTCCCATGCTCTCTCAGCTTCTACATAATCAATGGGTTTTTGCTGGCCTCTCCAAACAATCGCATCTCTACCAGATCGAAGATGGTCCACTAAATGAGGATAACTTTCTCGAAGAGCTGCAATAGCAGCATCCTCTGTATAACCACTACCACCCTTAAGCCATTGCAATATTAAAACACGATGACTTTTATCCTGACTAATTCCTCTACCGATAGCTTGTAAAGCTTTACCCAAAGCACTGGTTGATTTGCCTTTCCCTTCCCCAGTATATATTTCAATTCCGCCAACATTATTTTCAAAAGGACTTTCCTCTTTATTGATCTCAGGGCGCCTGTGAGCTCTCATCTCAGAATGTAGTTCAGCAACTTTAATTAAAGGGTTTGGTGCTGCTCTACCAGTGACAATGATTTCCATACCACTTGGTCTTGCAGTAAGTGTTTTCACAACTTCTTCAACTTGCAATAAACCCAAATCCAGAACAGGATTCAATTCATCTAGGACAACAACTGAATATAAGGCACTGGCAATCGCCCCCTTTGCTATGTCCCATCCTCTTTGAGCTTCCTGATAATCAAATTTTGTAGATTGATCGACGTTGAAAAATTCACCTCTGCCAGTCCTAACTTGATCAATCAGGTGGGGGAAACCTTGCTGCAAAGCATCAATTGCTGAATCTTCGTCATAAGAGCGACCAGGCCCTTTCAAAAATCTAAGAAGTAATACTCTTGTTTGTTTTTTCTCACATATACCCAGACCTATAGTTCTCAGAACCACCCCCAAAGCTGCTTGACTCTTGCCTTTACCCTCTCCGTCATAAACATGTAATTGTCCATGACTTCGTTCTTGGCTTTCCGATGCTGTCGTAATTCCTATACCGTTTGATACCACGATCGATAATTCTGCTTTTTATGCATGCAACTTAACTTCTTCTACATTACACGTCATAGAATATGGAAAATACACACAAAGATGAAAGAGTTCAGAACGTTAAATTCAAACAAATAAATGATCCTCTAAAAAAGTGTTTTTCAGTCAACTTGAATCTTTATCTGAATTAGAACTTGAGCAACTAAAATTGTTAAGGGAGTTTATTAAAGATATAAATAGTGCATGTGTTGCCTTCTCTGGAGGCGTTGATAGTTCTTTAGTAGCAACAATAGCGCATGAACAGCTAGGCTTAAAAGCCCTTGCAGTTACTGGTGTCTCTCCTTCTTTAGCTCCATATTTACTAAAGCAAGCGCGTCTTCAAGCTGCTTGGATTGGTATTCGTCATGAAGAATGTCAAACCCATGAAATCAATGAGCCAAATTACTTTAAGAATCCTGAAAATAGATGCTTTGCGTGCAAACAAGAATTGCACAAGCATTTATATAAAATTTCAAAAAAATACAATAATGCTCAAGTTCTCGATGGAGTTAATCATGACGACCTTAGCGACTTTCGACCAGGTATTAAGGCAGCTAATCAAGCAGGCGTGATATCACCTCTGGCCGAACTGAAAATAGATAAAAAATCAATTCGTTCGATTTCCAAATCATTAGGATTACCTTGGTGGGATAAACCTGCTCAACCATGTTTAGCCTCTCGCATTCCTTTTGGAGAGGAAATAAGTTCAAAAAGGCTGGAGCAAATTGCCTTAGCAGAAGAATGGATTATTAATCAAGGTTTTTCTAAGGTACGTGTAAGAAGTCAAGGTCTATCAGCAAGAATCGAATTACCCGCACATGAAATAAACAACTTTCTGAAAATCATTCAAAGAAATCAATTAATTAAATATTTTTTATCTTTAGGTTTTCATTCAATAAGCCTAGATCTAGAGGGTTTTATTAGTGGCAAACTTACTAGAGAAATAAAGAAAACCATCTGAAAGATCAAATCTCATCTCGAAATAATTTTTGATTTACTTAAAGTATTGATTTTGCTCAGGGTTCACGATGCAAAGCTTGAATTCCTGAAGGAATCTCTCTGGCAATATTTTTAAAAGAGAAGTTCTTAGCCAAAAAATCTTTGAAAAGTACTTCACAAGCTTTTTCAGGCATCGTATGGTTACCACAAGTGAATACATCAATGGCTGCATAACCAATCTCTGGCCATGTATGTATTGAGATATGAGATTCAGCCAATAACGCGAGTCCAGTAACTCCCTGAGGTTTAAAACTGTGTGTTACCAAATTTATGAGCGTAGCACCAGCAATTTTGGCCGATGATGTGATTGTTGTCCTTATAAAAGCTTCATCATTAAGCTTCAAATGATCACATTGGTAAAGTTCAAGTATGCAGTGCCTTCCAATATTCTCACTAGAATTAGCATGAATGATTTCTGCATCATTTGACTTGTAAGAATCAGGCCATCCAGGGTTTGGATGCAATTCTGGGAAAAAAGGTTCCATAATATATCCAAAAATCATTTCCACAATAACCGACCAATAGTTTTAACTAAAAGAATCTAATAGCATTAATTGTGAGTTTCGTACCCATTCACCTTCAAAAGATTCCAAATGTGTTGCACTAATTAAACACTGATGTTTTTGGCCAACAGCATCTAAAAGCAATAATTGTCGTTTTGGATCCAGCTCAGCTAAAACATCATCTAAAAGCAAAATTGGAGATCTGCCAAACACCGTTTTAATTAATTCTAATTCGGCCAATTTCAAAGCCAACACAATAGTCCTCTGTTGACCAGCAGAACCAAAGCGTCTAGCATCTACTCCATTTATTAAAAAATGTACATCATCACGATGCGGACCTACTCGGCAATTACCCGTAACCTGTTCATCAGGCCTCATTTCCAAAAGTTGACGTTCAATACTCTCCCTCCAAAGCCTTTCACTCTCTTCACCTTCAAGTTGACTACCTGGTAAATATGAAATAGTAAGCTTTTCCTTACTATTACTTAAATATTCTTGCCAGTTTGAAGCTATCGGAAGTAGACGATCTAAAATACGCCTACGCCTTCGATGAATTCTTGTACTTACCAAAGCCATTTGCCTATCATAAGAATCTAATAGAATATTCTGATTCTCGTTCGATTGAACACTGAAATTACGCCACAACTGACTTCTTTGCCTAAGCAATCTAGAAAACCTTCCGACCAAGTCAGAATAAATTGGTTCAAGTTGTTGAACAATTCTATCTAGCCAATTTCTTCTTAGAGCAGGTTCTCCTCTAATTAATTCTAGATCAAGAGCACTAAAACCTACACTTCTCATCGGTCCGATCAAATCAATTTGACGAGTTAAAAGTTTTTCATTTTTATAGGCTTTTCTCCCACCTTTTCTGTTTAATTCTAAAGAAACTTTTTGATCATCGTCAATTTTCGCAGATAAGAAAGCCTGATCTTGGTCCCAATAAATTAAATCCTGATTTCGATTAGATCGATGAGAGCGTAAACAAGACAAGAGCTCTACAGATTCAAGAAGATTAGATTTCCCAACTCCATTTTGACCTATTACTATTAATCGATTTTCAGTTAACTCAAACTGAAAACATCGATAATTTCGAAAATTATTAAGTTCTAACTGATGAAGTTGAATGTTGCTTTATGGCATTTGTATGTAAGCTAATTTTAATAAGGTCTCAGTATTTGGCCTTTTTTAATATCAACCCCTTGTTGGGCATGTAGCTCAGTTGGATAGAGCATCAGATTCCGGTTCTGAGAGTCGGGGGTTCGAGTCCCTCCATGCTCGTAAAAATAATTTCTCAAAGTCTAAATCCCATTGTTTTTATACCATTTGGATCTAATAAAAATCCATTAGCTTTTAATGGATTAAGTGAAATTAACGGAGCAGCAACCGAAATACTACAGCCTGGCAACTCTCGTCTAATTATTTCGATTGCCTTGAAAACCACAATAGACATGAACGTTTCTTGTTGATCCCCAGGCTCTGCGACTAAATCCCACAAATTTGCATTTAAACCCTTATCGCTAGTCACACGAACAAAGCCAACAAGATTATCAGAAGTTTTTTGAAGAAGAGTTAAATAAAAATCAGACTTTTTCAAAGCTAATTCTAACTTCCTTGGTTGATGGGTGTCTTGTTTACATCTTAATAAAAGCCTATTTATTTTACGTACAGGAACAGGTTCACTCCTGAGTAAAACAAAGCCCTGAGGAATTTGGGGGCATTTATTTCCTGAATTTAATCCAAGCATGTCATCCTGTGTTTCTCATTCCTGCAGCAATGCCATTGATAGTTAACAATGCTCCTCGCAATAATTCACTACGGCTATATGTACGTGAACTTTGACCAGAGTCAGCACTCAAATCTTCACTAATGGGTGGTTGACGATTCTGATCTCTTAATCGTTTGAGAAGAGCGACTTGTAGAAATCCCAAGGGAATAATAGTCCTGTTCCTCAGATTTACAGACAATTGCAAAGCTGGGTCTGCACTCAAAAGTTTTGACTTATCAGTAATTTCTAAAATTAATTTCTTTGTTAAATTATATTCACTTGAGATGATATCGAAAATTCCAGCGAATGCTTCACGATTATCATTGCCACCTAAACTAAGCATATAGTGGTGGGCAACATCCAAATCAACTTTCGAAAGTGTCATCTCTACTTTAGATATCAACATTCTAAAGAATGGCCATCTCTGATTCAACATTCTCAACATCTCCATTTGATTGGGATCTATCTTTAGTTCAGTAGCTAACGCTGTACCAACCCCAAACCAGCTAGGCAAGAGGAATCGACTTTGAGTCCAACCAAAGACCCATGGAATTGCACGAAGACTTGATAAGTCTTTTGCACCACTTTTTCTTCGTGCAGGACGACTAGAAATTTGCAACTTACTGATCTCTTCAATTGGAGTAACTACTTGAAAGAATTGAACCAAGTCGGGATTATCATGAACTAAAGCTCGATAATGCTCCCTTGAACGAGCAGCCAGCCTGGTCATCAATTCATTCCAACTTGGCGTGGCATCTAATTTGTTAGTAACCAAGCTATTTTGGAGAACCGCTGTAGTGACAGTTTCAAGATTATATAAAGCTAATTCTGGAAGGCTATATTTTGAGGCAAGAACCTCCCCTTGCTCTGTGATCTTTATACGGCCTTGAAGCGTACCACTTGGTTGAGCCAAAATTGCTTGATAAGCTGGTCCACCTCCTCTGCCTACTGACCCTCCCCTACCATGAAAAATACGTAAAGCTATACCTTGTCTACTAGCCAGATCTTGTAGTGCTATTTGGGCCTTATGAATTTCCCAATTACTTGAGAGGAAACCAGAATCCTTGTTACTATCAGAATATCCAAGCATAAGTTCCTGAAGAGGTTGTTTTTTCTCTCCTACTCGTTGAAGTAATTTTCTATAAACATCTTTCTGAAGTAAAGACTCCATGACAGAAGGAGCATGTTGTAAGTCTTCAACCGTTTCAAATAATGGAACAACAAGAAAATCAGCAGCTCCTAAAGTTGGATCAATCAATCCTGACTCTTTGGCTAAAAGCAAAACTTCTAATAAATCTGATGCTGTATGACTCATTGAAATTACATATGAGCGACAAATACGAGTACCAAATTCTTTTTGAAGCCTATTAAGCATATGAAAAACTGAGATAGTTTCTTGAGTACTTTTAGACCAATCAAAAGCAGGAGGGATAAGTGGTCTCCGAGTATTCAATTCCTTCATCAACCAAGTGACGCGACTTTCCTCGTTCATCAATCCATATGACTCAGGCAGATCTAAATAGCGAGTGAGTTCATCCAACGCATCACTATGACGAGTACTTTCTTGCCTAATGTCTAAACTTGCTAAAGAGAAGCCAAAGATATGAACTTGGTTTAATAAGGTATCCAGAGGTTCACATGTAAGATTAGTACTAACCAAACTATTCCTAATAAGTTCTAATTCATTTTTAAATTCGTCTACAGATCTATAGTGAAGTAAATCATCAAAACTATTATTTGTAGATGCTAAAGGCTTAACTTCAGGAGAGAATTGCCACCCAGCATCTGCTAGCTGCTTATTACGTATTTGAGTAAGTCGTAACCTCTCGAGTGTATAGCTAAGCTTCAATCGATAAGGTTCTAGCCGATATCTGGCAGCTCGCTCCTCGTAGACCTCCGGGAAACGAACTCTGTCCATTTCTAATGACTCTAGCAAAGGAGAACTTACTTGACTCCATTGCATAGATATACTTAATTGATCTCTGAGCTCTTGAACTGAAGTAATATATCTATCCAACATTAATTGTCTTTGATAACAGGCTGTTCTCCATGTAATTTCAGGAGTGACGGACGGATTACCATCTCGATCTGAACCCACCCAGGAACCAAATGTACAAAAGGCTTCATTAGGGATCTCTACATCTGGATAACTAGAAGCCAATGCCGTAGTCAGCCTCCTTCTCAATTGTGGCATAGCATCAAACAAAACCTGTTGAAAATAATGAAGCGCATAATCAACTTCATCTAGAACAGTCGGCTTGAATTGATGAAGTTCATCAGTTCTCCACCAAAGTCTTATCTCCTCCTCTAATTGCAGCCTAAAGATTTCCTTCTCAGACTCGGAGATTAAGCTATTAGATTGAAGCTGTTGCAAAAGAGTGGCTACTCTTCGTTGCTTATGTCTGACGGTATGTCTAACTATTTCAGTTGGGTGAGCTGTAAAGACAAGACGAATATCCATTTCCCTCATTAAAGCATCAAGCTGGGCTGGAGGAACATTCAAAAGACGTAATCGCTCAAACAATTGTCGAAAAGTTGCTGGTGCAGTTTGACTCGCTAAAGCAGGAGCGAAAGGGTCTATGTTGTCATGACTATTGTCTAGCTTTCCTTTTTTCATACTTTCTAAATAACTATCCTCCTCTATACGTTGCTCTAAAATATTTACTAACTGAAAATAAAGCGAAAAAGCCCTAGCAGCAGATATCGCCTCTGCTAAATCCATTTCCGTAATCAAATTAACTATAGCCTGCGAAGAATTATCTTTATTTGACTTGCTAGGGTCACTTAATTGCTTTAAACGCAATAATCGATCTGTTTGATTAGGAGGACATTCACTTTTGAGAACTGTTTTCCACAGATCCTCAACCAGTTCAAGTCTTTGTTGCAATAAATATCCAGGATCTTTATCCTCAACACTTTCTGTCGAGTGATGAGAGATATTTGCGTTAGAAGAATTTTTCAACATAAACCTATTATGAGGCAGTTCTCCCGACTTAGTCACTAATGGGTTGTTTCAATTGAATGAAATTGGTCTCTTCTCGTTCCATTTCACTAATACCTTTCTGAAGCAAAGACTGAATTGAGACCCCCTTGGAATAAGAATTCAGCCATATCATTGATTGATTTCCGTTTGTTAAAATAGATTCAATCGGTTGCAATAACTCAAACATATCAAGCTGCTTAGCTAAAGGAGTCACCTCTAAAAGAAGTTCATTTATCCAATCACGACAGTTTATTTGTTTTCCAGTTTTCCAATGAGATAAATTTGCATCGAGACTAGATTTGGCGGCAAGCAAATCATTTTCATCTGCTAATAGAGCCAATTCTTTGAGTGTTTTAAAGCTCGCTTCCATGGGATCATATTTTTTTATATTGTTTTTAAGATGAATAATTCTTAGTTCAAGTAACGCTGTTATGGCTAATAGCAAATCAACATTACATACCAAGTCACATATCCTTAGCTCTAATCGATTTAATACATGAGGTCTTTCTGGACCATTTGGCCGAACTGATGTCCACAAATGTCTTTCATTTTGCATATTCCCCTGCGATAACTGATCTTCAACCCATGTTACATAGTGATCATGATCTACAAACATAGGGACATTGGAGGGTGTCTTAGGGAATTGAATCCACCTTTGAGAATGTGCTCCAGTGGCATTTCCTCCTAAAAAAGGAGAACTAGCGCTTAATGCCAAAAATAATGATGCCTCACATCGAACCAAACGAAGAGCCGAAAACAGTAAGGATAGGTTTTCAATACCTAAATTAATATGAATACTTGCTGTTACGACTTTTGTTCCATAATTTTTTTCTATATAAGAGTGATAACAGTTTTCCACATCTGACCTTTCAAATTTTTCTATATTTCCAAGACTTAAAGTGCTCCCAGGAAGAATGGTGAGTTCTTTGCAATCAAGCCATTTTCTAAGTTTTAATCGTGGTAGTAACAGTGCATGCTTTAAAACTTCATATCTTTGATCTGGAACAGTTATGTACTCAAGATTTCTTTGATCAGGTTCTTTCACAAAATCTGATAGATCTTTAGTAATAGCAGATGCAACCCCTACATTTTCGCCGGCAAATGTACCGGTAAAAAGCTCCACTTCAAACCCCTTGAGAAGCATAAAGTTGGTCATAAATCAGGAGCTTCTAGGCAAGCTAAAGCAGTAAACATTCCTTTCGCTTTATTTAAAGTTTCTTGATACTCATTAGAAGGAATGGAATCTGCGACGACTCCAGCTCCAGCTTGAACTTGAACTATACAGTCATTTTTATTGTTCCTACGAACAACCATTGTTCTGATAGTAATAGCTGTGTTTAAGGCTCCATTTAAATCTATTGAGCCATAAACGCCGGAGTAAGGACCTCTACGTTGTTTTTCTAATTGATTAATTAGTTGCATAGCTCTTATTTTTGGTGCTCCACTAACAGTTCCAGCGGGGAAAGAAGCAATTAATAAATCCCAAATATCATTTGTTTTTTTTAAAGTACCTTCAACCTCACTGACTATGTGCATTACATGCGAATATTTTTCTATAACCATTAATTCTTTTACAAAAACACTACCTGGGATGCAAACTCGGCCTAAATCATTTCGACCTAAATCTACTAACATCACATGCTCAGCTCTTTCTTTTGGATCTTTTAAAAGATCTTTCTCAAGGATTGCATCATCTAAATCATTTTTACCTCTTGGACGTGTACCAGCAATTGGTCTCAAACTTGCTTGAATACCCTCTTCAGTTTGTTTGGCCTTAACCATTACCTCCGGGCTCGAACCAATAAGTTGCCAATCTCCAAAATCAAAAAATGCCATAAATGGAGAGGGATTTACCATCCGCAGGCTTCGATATAACTCAAAAGGTTTTTGTATTACAGTCGACTCCAATTTTTGACTAATAACCAACTGAAAAACATCACCTTTTTTGATAAATTCTTTTGCCGATTTAACACTTTTTTCAAATTCACTCTTTGATGTTTTTTGCTTCATATCAACTGATCTATTCGCATTTTCATTCCATTTTAAAGACTTGACTGGCTTTAGAGGAGCTGCCATTAGGTCTTGAAGTTGATTGATTTGTTCACAAGCGATTTCATAAGCTTGACCAGAGGAAACCCCATCACTTAAATCTCCATATGCTACGGCTGTTATTAGACGTTTGACTTGATCAAAAATAAGAATTTTGTCCATAAACATCCAAATCCCATCAGGCAAGTCTTGATCTGATAATTCATGGGTGGGTACAGAGGGCTCAATCCATTGAATTAGTTCATAACCCCACATTCCAAAAAGTTGTCCTAGTTGCGGTAACCCTGACAAAGAAACAGATTTATAAGGCTTAAGCATTTCCCTGAGTATTTCAATTGGATTTCCATGAAACTTTTCTTGTTTTCCAGTTCTCCAACATCTAGTCAATTCATCACCACTAACTGTCACCTGCCATAGAGGATCTGATGCAACCACACTCCACCTGCCAATAGTTTCTCCACCTTCTACTGATTCAAGTAATACCCCTGGAGGGTTGCCGTTACCAACTTTAAGCCAGGTGGTAAGGGGGGTTTCCAAATCAGCCGGCCAACTTTTTGCCAAGGGAATATAGTTTGCCCCGCTGGAAGCTGATAAAAGAAATTGTTCCTTATCCAAGCTAAGCATGACTGCATAATGGCAGCCCAATATATATATTTAAAGGGGTCAACACTTTAGATTAGATTAATCATGCATCGTAAGTTTTTTTTCCGCTAAATTTCAAGCTTGCTGGATTAGGATTTTCTCCGATTCGTCTATTGTTGTAACCTTCTTTTAACCTTCCTTCATTGGGTTTCTCAGAAAAGACACCATCTTTAGGGAAAAGTAATTCTCTATCCCCTCCAGGATAAATTCTATATATTTTGCTTGTTTCAATTCTTGGCTTAAACCCTCTTAATTGAGTATTCAAAGCAAAACACTGCTCTTTTCTTGCAAAGTACATCAAATTATCACCTGCATGCATTACTGCAGCTCCTCCTGTTGGAAGCTCAAATACCTCAGAGGTTTTACTTGTCCAGGTAATTGCATATTTTTCTTCGGTTTCAGCCGAGTTTAATAAACCACCGGTGCTACCAATGTGTTTTGGAAGTGTTCCAGGTAATACTTCGGTCATGCTTTCAATTAAATCAACTTTTCTTTATATTTTTAAATTAGCACTTTATTTTGTGCCTTTTGACTCATTGGACGTCAACTTCACACGCGTCAACATTAATCAATCAGATCAAATTCTTTTAATTCAGAAATAGGAAAAAATATCGTAATTCCTTTATCTCTCCTATTAGTAAGTCGGCCCCCAAGACTTTTCAAAAGTCTTTGCGTTGCAGCCTGACTAAGCTGCAAATTACCTGTTGAAGGATTCCAGCTAAGTACTGGACCAATTTCTTCGTTGGAACAACTTTCTGAAATTTCAGAATGAGTAGTTGTGGAAAGCTGAGTTAAAATCTGAAGCTTTAGTCTTTGACCCGCTGGCCTCAATTTCAAAGTTAATTCCCCACCGGTTTGCAATCCACGACTATTACGATCAATAAGACCTGTAAGCATTAATTCAAGCCCTTCAGAATCACTCAAGACTTTTGGCAAATCTGGTGTGATATCAAGAATAAGTTTTAAACCTTTTCGTTCTAACTGATTACTCCAAACCGGAAATAACATTGTGAGCATTTTACCTAAATCAGTTAAAGCTAAATTTGTCTCTCGTGGCTTACTCCTCTCTAACTCAACTGCATTAAAAATCAAGCCGAAACGATCAATTTGTTCTGTACATTCAATATCTATTTGCTTCAAACGTGATTCAACTACCCTAGATAAGTCTTGTTTTCGTAGAAGAGATCTTATTAAAGTTCTTATTGTCGCCAGAGGAGTCCTTATTTCATGTGTTAAAGCCTCTAGTAAGGAAATTTCACTATTTCTTGAGATTGATGTGTGATCATTAATTAAATTATCTGGCAAAGTTTGAATATTTAAACTTGGTGCAATATCTGCAAGTCGTTGAGATAGTAAAGGCCAAAATACTTTAGATAAATCATCATTCGTTTTTAGCTGGCCCAATTCTCCGAGTGCGTTTCGAAGATTATGTGCTTGTTCAACATTTTCTGTATTCAATCTGTTGTCAAGTAACGTCAAAAGGTCACTCAAAGTCTCTGGATCACTGCGCATTAATAATTTTCTCTCCTGACAACTCCCCTCCAGGGCCAAAGCAATTTGAATTTCAGGAGTAATCACTATTAACAAAGGATCGTTCCCATCTTCCTCCAGAAGAGTCAATCGCTCATAGCCTGAGGAATCATTATGAAAATCCATCGAAATTGATTGACTGGGTGGCAACATCCCCATAGAAGGATTTGTTAGATTTACAAGATCCTTGGGAGCCCATACCCATCCTTGAAATTTCTTGAGTAATTTAGGTTCGTATAACGCTGGTAAAGGGGAAGACAACCACAAACCTCTTGTAAGGTTCATCGGAAGGAGTATGTCTGACTGAAGAGTATCCAGAGCAGCCCACCACATTCTCCTGACTGCAGATTCACTACATTTGGCTTGAGGAACACCTTTAGCCATTCTTTTTTGTAAGGCTTTAATTGTTATTAGGGACGTATTCACAAAAACCTCCAAACCTCATACAAACCTTTAAATTCATTAGATTGGTCAGATTTTAAAGGGTGAAAAATCATAAAAAAAAGAGTTTCAACTCATGAGGTGCCTTAGCTGATTATTTTCAAATAGATTGATTGAAAATTTCTAAGTAATTCAATTTAAGAGGCAAATAAGTCTTTTAAAAAATTAGAATCATAAGAACTAATTCGTTTATTAGTAAGGGTTAAAAAGGTGGGGATTGCACCTCATATCCCATAAATCTAAGAATAACTAATCCAATGAAACTAATGTTTGATCTTGAAGTGAGGATTCCTTCCTTTACATAGATGAAAAACTTAACCTCAAGATGGTAAAAAGGTGCTTAACCATCGCAATACTTAAAACACTACTGAGACTCGACTGATGCATTTACAAATAGAATAAGCATAATTATTTAATTAGAGATTTTTTCTTATTGACTGTCCTCTTCTAGATACAGATAAACAAAGGCCCAAACTTATAAAATTAACAAGTAATGCCGTTCTTCCATAGCTCATAAAAGGCAATGGGATTCCAGTTACAGGACCTAAACCAATGGTCATAAATATATTCACCATAATTTGGAACATAAACATTGAAGCTATTCCAATCACAATCAAAGATTCAAAATCACTGCGCGCCTGAATAGCTATCTTGATCAATCGAAAAATTAGAATAAAAAATAAAAATAAGACCAACAAAGTTCCTACGAAACCTGTCTCTTCTCCAAGAGCGCTAAAAATAAAATCAGTATGTTGCTCTGGTATGAATTTTAACTTAGTTAATTGACCCTGCATCAACCCAGTTCCAACCAATCCTCCAGATCCAATACTTATTTTGCTTTGGAGCATATGATAGCCACCACCTAAAGGATCTTGGCTAGGATCAAGAAAAAGAATTAGTCTATCTCTCTGATAATCTCTTAATAAAGTTTCCCAAAACCAAGAAGAAGTTTTGGCTATTAATGAATGAAAGAGAAAAATTAATATTGTAAGTATTTTTCTTTGATTTGGAAGAGACTTATAAGACAAAAAAACAATTATTGGGAACCATATAAAAAGCCCCAATGGGTATGAGTAAGACAAGAACCCTGTAACTGAAGTAGCCAAAACAATAAATGCCCACTCATATGGCATCCCTGACCAATACAACATTCCGAGAAGTATCGCGCCAAAAACAAGAGATGTACCAAGATCAGGTTGTATGAAAACCAAAATCCAAGGAAAAATAGAAACCAATAAAGGCTTCATTACATGCGATAAATTAGTAAATCTTCTTCTATCTAAAATAGAAGCCAAAACAAGTATTAAGGTCAATTTAGCAAACTCCGATGGCTGAACATAAACGCCAGCAAAGCTCAACCATCTCTGTGCTCCTAATTCAGAAGTACCACTAAAATTTACATATAACAGGGTTAAAATAGTAAAAAAATATATTGGTACAATATATTTTCGTAGATCTTGCAAAGGAACTTGAGCCAAAAAATAAACAATTAAAGACCCTATATAAGCAATGATTGCATGGTGATACCAATCTGCAATTCCAATATTTCTTTGAGTACTTGCAATTAAGAAACAAGATAAATGTACTAAAATAAAAGGTACAATCCAAATTATAAAATCAGTATCTTTCCAAATTTTTTTGTTTCTAACTATTTTTAAATTAGATATTTTCTTTCGACCAAAACTTATCATGACTTTCAATCAATGTTTAACTGATAATTGATGAGACAGAGTTTCTGCAAGTTCTAAAAATACTTTTGCTGTTATTGAATCTCGAGATGTATGAACTACAGGCAAATCCTTACCTGTACCTGAAAAAGTATCTGACTCTATTGGTATCTGAGAAAGCAAGGGGACATCATTCTCTTTAGCTAATTGCTCTCCACCTCCCGAGCCAAAAATCTCATATGATTTTTGAGGTTGATCTGAAGGAATAAAATACGTCATATTTTCTATCACTCCTAGTACAGGAATATTCAATTGTTTAAACATTGCTAGTCCCCTTCTTGAGTCTTGAAGAGATACATTTTGTGGAGTGGTGACTATAAGCACACCTGCCATGGGAACTGCCTGAGCCAAAGAAAGTTGAGCATCCCCTGTCCCAGGAGGAAGATCCACTATTAAAAAATCACGTTCTCCCCAAGAGGCTTGATACAAGAATTGTCGAATAATTCCATTAAGCATTGGGCCACGCCAAATCACTGGTTGATTTTGATCAATCAATAACCCCATTGAAACCATTCCAATTCCACATGTTTCAATGGGGATAATCATTTGCTCTGCGCCCGAACCACTAACTTCAGGAGTTATTTCGCTAACACCAAGCATGTAAGGGGTATTTGGCCCATAAATATCTGCATCAAGCAAACCAACCTTAAAACCTTTTTGACTAAGCGCACAAGCTAAATTTACGGCAACAGTACTTTTACCAACGCCTCCTTTACCACTACTTATAGCGATAACATTCTTCACTTTTGGTATTGGAGTTAATCCCTGAGATTGAGCACCATGCCCGGCCTGACCAATAGGAGATTCCGCAGATGGAGAGGAGTCCCCTATCTCAATTTGTACTTCTTCTATGTCTTCCAGTAAATCAATGCATTTCCTAATATCATTGGCTATTTGACTTCTTTGCGCTATCGCAAAATTAGGGAGGGTGAGTCTTACAACAATCTTCGGTGGCTTTACTGAAACGATATGCAACCATCCAAGTTCAACAATAGATCGTTCACTTCCGACATCTTTGACTGAATTAAACGCTTTTAAAACCTTCTCGTTAGTTGTCATTCTTAATTTCTATTCACCCGATAATAGTAAAAAAATCGACAAATATTCCAACTCATTATCCAATGATATTGGCTTTGGTAAAAAGTAAAAAATATTCGCAATACAAACTTTTCCAATATTGATGTGAAATTTGCATCATTTGAAAGTATTTTTTAAAGAAAGAAAAATACAATTAATTTTGTCCTCCTCACCAAATCAAGCCATTTTACCGGCAAAAAATTCAAGAGAACGAGCCAAAAAGCTTGTTTTAGGTCTTCAAGATGAAATTTGTGCTGGCTTAGAGACTATTGATGGAGAAGGCCAATTCACAGAAGAATCTTGGCAGAGACCAGAGGGTGGTGGGGGTCGTTCACGAGTCTTGAAAGATGGGAAAATCTTTGAACAGGGAGGAGTGAATTTTTCTGAAGTTCATGGGAATGAACTTCCACCCTCAATAATTAGCCAAAGGCCAGAAGCAAAAGGTCACTCTTGGTTTGCAACAGGAACCTCCATGGTTCTTCACCCCAAAAATCCCTACATACCAACTGTTCATCTGAATTACAGATATTTTGAAGCAGGTCCTGTTTGGTGGTTTGGGGGAGGGGCAGATTTGACCCCTTTTTATCCATATCTATCTGATACGCGTCACTTTCATTCATGTCATCAAGCCGCATGTGACACAATTAACAAAGATCTTCATAAAGTTTTCAAACCGTGGTGTGACGAATATTTCTTTCTAAAACATCGAAATGAAACTAGAGGAGTTGGAGGTATTTTTTATGACTATCAAGACGGCTCAGGTTTACTTTATAAAGGACAAAATGCCAAAGGGAAAGCATCTCAAATTTCAAAAGAATTAGGTCACTATTCTTTGAATTGGGAAAATCTTTTTTCACTTGCCAAAGCATGCGGACAAGCATTTCTGCCCTCGTATGAGCCAATTATAAAAAAACGAAAAAATCAACAATTTTCAACCAAAGAAAGAGACTTTCAACTTTATAGGCGAGGTAGATATGCTGAATTCAATTTAGTTTGGGATAGAGGGACCATTTTTGGATTACAAACAAATGGAAGAACCGAATCAATATTGATGTCATTACCGCCCTTAGCAAGATGGGAGTATGGATATAAGCCAGAAAATAATTCACGTGAAGCACTATTGACAGATTTATTTACAAAGCCTCAAGACTGGTTTACAGATAAATCGCTTGAAGAGAGGTGTCTATCACATCAAGCATTAGATTAAATTTCCCACTTCTAAGTTATCCCATTTAAAAAAGCCTGAACTATTTCATTAGCTATAAGATTTATTGTTCTTTGCCTAGTTTTTAAATTTCTAAGATTTTGTTCTAGTAAACCCTCTAATTTCCCAATTTCAAGAATCCTTATTTGCCTTCTTGGAGCACCTAAACCTCCTCTAAATAAAACTGGAAACCTTCCAAATTTTTTTGCGATTGACTCGTCGATTCTGTTTGGCGTTTCAGAAAAAGGAGGAATCAATCCTGAGCCGACTCCATATTTACCATATGCATCAAAATGAATCTCAATCGCATAACCACCTTGCTTGGCAAATTTCCTACCTACTGACCAATTTGTTCTTGGATCATTAGCATCATCAATATTTCTTATCCCAGGATCATACGATCTGATATTTAAGCCTTTCTTTTTGCCAATATTCACAACTGATTTTTGTAACTTTAAATTCCAAAAAAGTTCATCACTAATTTCAGGATGCATTGGATTCTTTCCAAACTTATCAACAGCTTCTCCAGGAGTACCAGCGCCAGACAACCCCTGAGAGTCTGCATGGCCAGCTAATATTAAAATAGGGACATTTTTATCTACATTTTTACTCCCAACCCAATTTGCAGGAAGAGTTGCACCTTCACCAATAATTACTTCGAGATCATGAGTGAAATTAAAATTTCTAGTGTAATAAAGTTGAGAAAAAGCATAAAAAATAATAAAAAATACGATAAATTTCAAACGGTTAAATAATTGATTTCTCTCCACAACTAATAATTAAATAGGTGATGAAAGTAGAGAATTTTCACTGCTAAGCTGAAGACTTTCAGATAATTCCGACTGAATTGCAATCAACTCATCACGATGAGCTCTAATTCTTAAAACACTACTATCTGATAAATCTGAACTTAACAACTTAACTTCTAATGATTCCTCTCGTTGGGATCGAATACGATAAATAATTCCTGCTAGAGGTGCACCAATTAAAGCTAGGAGTAAAGGCCACCAACTCAAAGAGGGGTAAAGCTGAATCAGAACCAGACCCAAGCAAGCTGATCCCAGTCCTCCAAGGCAAGATAAAAAGACAATCAAAAAAGTACTAGAAGCAACATTGCCATTGAAGATCAACAATTTCTCTTCCACATTGCCTCCATTCTTTTTCCAACCACGTTCTTCTAACCAAAAACTAATTCCTTTCATAACTTCAAGGGGAGGCAAAGGAGACTGAACATCTACAACTGTCGTACGGTCTTTACTTGCAGCTCGCAGAAAAAAACCCAAACCTATAGCCAAGAGGATAGTAAGAAATAAAGTTGAGGAGAATGCGCTTTGCATCTCAAAAATACGATCCCTTTTATTTTAATTGTTATGAAAAACATAGCTACAAAAGTGAGCTAAGAGAATTAAAAGATATTTTAAAAAATAAAAACGATGAATTTCCTAAATATTTTTCATCATGAAAGGTATTAGAATTCAATCATGAAAAAATCACTTATTAATTAAATTCCACTAAATCTACTATGCCAAAAAAACTTGACGAACCGTCGACCTTCAAGATCTTTGATAAAGACATAGATAATGAAACTAAAATTGCTTTAAGCTCATCTTTGGCATTAGCAGTTGATACTGAAGCTATGGGATTAATTCATGGCCGAGACAGACTATGTTTAATACAAATATGTGATCAATTAGATAATGTTATTTGTATTCGTATAGAAAAAAACCAACAATCAGCACCCAACTTAAAATCTATTCTTGAGAAAACAACAATTGAAAAAGTCTTTCATTTTGCAAGATTTGATGTGGCTGCCTTAGCAAGTAATCTAAATATTGATGTTAATCCAATTTTTTGTACAAAAATTGCAAGTAAAATTGGTAGAACTTACAGCCCAAGACACGGATTAAAAGAAGTGGTTATGGAAACTGTTGGAGTTGAATTAGATAAGCAAGCTCAAAGCAGTGACTGGGGAAAAGTTGGAGATTTAACTCAAAAACAACTGATCTATGCAGCAAATGATGTTAGATATTTACTAGGGGCTAAACAGAAACTTGAGGAGATGTTGATACGTGAAGATAGATTGGACTTAGCGCAAAAATGTTTCCAGTGTGTACCAATTTTTTCCGAGCTTGATAGAAGAAGATTTACCAATATTTTTGACCACTAATTTTTTCAACCAAAAGATTAATTAATCTTCAAGCATAAAATTTTCCTCTTCTTTTAGAGCCTTCAACAAGTGATCAAATGAGGCAGAGGCAGATATAGTTTGTTTTTGATCCTCATTAAAAGTTTGCTCAAGGATCTTTTGAGCAATTTCTTTTCTTGATTGCAATTCTTTTTTCCCTTCTTTAGCCGCTGCAACCTCTACTTTTCTTCGAGCGGCTGCAATACTTATGCTTAAAGATGATGCTATTTGAGCACAAATTTTAAGATAATGATGATCTTCAATTAGAGGCATATGCTTTGGCTGGAACAGAAAATCTTCATTAAAAATCTTTTATCAGATTACACCGCACTATAAACCCTGGGACAAGTGAGTCGAAATACTAATAGCTAAAGAGCGACTTCCACCCTCAGGGCCCATTCGTTTAGATCCTCTTAAACCAATGGTGTGTCTATCAAAATCAGAATCCAATAAAAACTCCACTCGTTTTGCGAAAGTTCGATAACCTTTTGCGATAGCCACCGAACCTCCCAACAATCGACTTTGACGCTTAGCAAAATTGAAATTAAATTGAGGCCCTTTCCCTGGGAAAGAGACACATGGGATACCTAAACCTACTAATTGTTCTGTAGCTGTTCCCGCATTTGCGATTCCTACTTCTCCCCAATTAGCCCATGAAGAGAATTGTTGAAAACCAATCAATATAAGTAAGGATTTTTTTTTCCATATTTCTGATATCCCTAATTTATCTATTGATTCATCAGTCGGGTTGAAACCTAAATCAACCATTATCAATTTTATTTTTTTACTCATTGAAGAAGAGTTTAAAGGAACAAATATTGCCAAAGGAGATGAAGTTTGAATCAGTTGAGTCGCAATTAAAAGTTTCTTAAAATTCTCATACGCCTCAGGTAAACGACTTCCACATAACAAAATCAAGCGTCTATATGTTTTGAAATCACTTGGACATTCTGTCTTAGCCAGACCATCCATCATCGGATTCCCAGGGGCAATTGCTTCCACTCCATGCCCCCTTAAACCTCTAGCAGTGATTTTGTCTCTTACAGCAACCATCTTGCAGCGACTAGATCGCATCAACCAATATTCCCATGGATCCCACTCGGTTCCTTTTAATCGATGGTAAAAATCGCTCAAAGAGAATCTAGGTCCGCTTGTCCATGTGTAATCACTTTTGGGAGTGCCAACAAACAAATAATCAGCACCACTAGCCCATGCAAAAAGAAGGGGTAATAAATCTCCAACCGCAACAATAATTCTTCCCTGTCTCGCTGATCGATGAATAACAGTCCATTGCCTCCAAAGGCTCCAGAGCAATCCAGCTTTTAAATCTAAAACTAATCCACTAAAACTCTGATTACTAAATCCACCACTTGGTAAAAAACTTAAAGGACCAATCTTGGTAAGCCAGCAATCTGTTGTGAGTTTGTTAAACACTTTTCCCTCTCCAACCATTGGGAGTACTTCTTGGGAAACATCTGGATTAATTTCATGTAATGCTTCCATGATCTGGCAGGCAATCGTATCTTCTCCATGTCCATTACAAAGAAACAAAAGATTTTGTTCGGCTTGGCTGATACGATTTGGATTGGAAATGAATTTTTCATTTTCGGCGGCATGGCCAAGTGGTAAGGCAGAGGATTGCAAATCCTTTATCCCCAGTTCGAATCTGGGTGCCGCCTTTAGTATTGTTCGTTTAATTTTCCTGAGAAAGCCTCCCAGAACAATGCTCCATGTGTAGCGAGTGGCAAGTTTCAAGAAGAGTCAGAAATTGATAATTTGATTTTGTTTCTCGATCGAAATATTGATCATTTTCACATTCTTACAGTAAGTCTTTAAAAGAACCACTAATGAAAACCTGGTAGCCAATCAAAATGCCAAATAGTTTTATCTTATATTCATATCTTTATTTACTATTTCATTCGTTTAAAAATTGGGAAGTAATATTAGTCATGAACTAATATCAAAAACAATAACCAATATAACAGTGACTGATCAAATTGAATTCAGTTCTTTTTTTAAATTATTAAATTCAATAAAAGAAGGAGAATCGGAAAAAATATCTTTATTAGATGAACAAATTAATGAATTTAAAAATGGTACTAATTCTAAAAGTTTTTTAGAAGAGTTGGGATCGATTTATCTAGCGATAGGTGTCACAGAATTATATGTTTTTACGAATCAAAAGGATTTAAAGTCTATCGGTCTGATAGATAAAGAAGGATGGGAAAAATTATCTGAAAAAAACCAACAGGAACTTCCCGTCTTCCTTGCTAATAAAATGATTGAGTACATTAAAGAAAAGAAAAAAGTGAAAGAAATATCAAAAAAATGGAATATTAGAGAAGGTGAAATAAGAAAGCACATAACAAAAATGGCAAGATATATTACTGAGGGGATAATTGATGTTATTGAGTAACTTAATAGGTAAAATCTAAAAAAATTATTTAAGATTCATCATTAATTATCAGATTTGGTCTTTAAATAAAGAGATTTAAAGTTAATATTCATTATCTGCAACGCAAATACCAAGGCACCTTATACCATTACTGGTAGTTCTTCCACAATGATTACATAGTACTTTTTCAATTTTATTTTCACCTACATTACCTTTTTGACTTTCGTGATTACTTTTACTATTCTCCACAGAGAAATCTTTCAATCTGTTTAATTTATTCATGTAAGATACTTGAAAATAGGCTTTTTAGTTAAAGAACAACCGCGAAGTCATGAGTAAGAAAAAAATCGGGATTGGCTTTGGCACTTGGGCGTGGGGAAATAAATTGGTATGGGGCTACAAACCTGAGGTAGATGATATTTTACTAAAAAAAACTTTTTTTGATGCGATTGATGGTGGATTAGATCTTGTTGATACGGCAGATTCATATGGCACAGGAAACTTATTTGGTCAAAGCGAAAAGCTGATTGGCAATTTCCTTGAAGAGTTACCAAAAAGTAAACTAAAAAAAATCACCATTGCAACAAAACTCGCCCCCTTCCCCTGGCGAGTTGGTCGCAATGGCCTCAATTATGCTTTTCAAGAGAGTAATAAGCGGCTTAAAGGACATATGAAAAGAGTACAACTTCATTGGAGTACTTATCGTTATGCGCCTTGGCAAGAAGAGCAATTAATAAATGGCCTAGGAGATTTATACGAAAAAGGTTTAATCAAGGAAATCGGGTTATCGAATACTGGTCCAAAAAGACTAGAATTTTTATATCAAAAACTTAAAGAACGAGGAATAAAAATTAATAGTATACAGATGCAATTTTCATTGTTAACTAAGCCAACTTTAGCAAATGAAAGAATTAAAAATATATGTATTGAGCATGATATAGAATATTTAGCGTATAGTCCACTTGCATTAGGAATACTAACAATTCCACCTAATCAGTCTCCTAAACCTAGAACATTCTTGCGACAAAAGTTATTTGAAAATATTCTTCCTAAAACCATAGAAATGAGAGCACAAATAACTAATATTGCTAAAAAATATTCAGCCTCCCAAGCGCAAGTGGCATTGAATTGGATAAGGTCTCATGGAGCCAAACCAATAGTTGGGATTCGCAATCCCTTACAAGCTAAAGATGCTATTTCAGCACTTAATTGGTCTCTGACCCACAGAGAAAAAGAAAGACTGAATTCTTACAGAAATAAATGTCTTACACATATGCCTCAAAATCCTTTTACTAGTCCATAATTTAAATTAATTATCAGGACTTAAGATCACCTTCATTGAATCGGAAGAGGTTGGAAGAGTAATAACTTTTGCTGGTGGAATTGACTGTGAATTTGAGGGTTTTTCAACTATTTCTTTATCAGTTTCTTTTTCATCTTTAGCACAAGCTTCTAAGGCTTCTCTCAACAATGAGTCAAATGTAGCACCTGGCAATCTATGCCTGGCGACTTCAAGGAATGTGAGTGGTAAAGACTCTGATGCTGCATCTTTTAAAGCAGGATTATTTTTTCGATGTTCTTGCTCATCTTGAATTGCTCGAATAAATCTTAAAGTTACTTCATGCTTGGTAGAAGCTTTGATTAATGTATCATTATCTCTTTGTCCATTATTTGCTTCTTGTTCTAAATCATTAATTCTGCTCTCTAAACTAGTTAGGACTTCATCAGCTTCTTTACCAATATGAGCGAGTTGTCCATCAGACAAGTTTGGCAAATCAGCTACATATACTTTTCCATGATCTCGGAGTGTTAGGAAAGTTGGTCGTGGACCTCCATTTTGTCTCATGCCCGATTCAGCTTGTCCACCTAAAGGTTTTCTAGGTGGTGTTGGACCTGCAGAACTTCTCCTACGCGTAAGACGCTGTTGATTTTCAAAAGGCATAGAACTTAGAGCTAATTAAGATCTGACTTCGCATTACCCGAACTAATATCCGGCTTGCGTTTTTTTACATCTTACTATTTTTTTACCGATATCGAAAATCTTTTTTAACCTTAATTTAAGGTATTAAAAATTGGAATACATAATTTTATAAACCAATGCTATGTGCCTTAATCATGGAATTCCCAATATATCTAAATGCCTTGGATTATTTAAACTGTCTACAACTTGACCAATATTCCAAGCTTCAAAATCATTTTTTGAACATATTTCTAAAGCGGAATTCACTACATTTTTGGGAACAATTAAACAAAAACCTATACCCATATTAAAAGTATTCCAAAGATCAATCTCGGGAATATCACCAGCATTTTGTAACCAAGAAAATATTTCAGGAATTTCCCAACTAGTTATATCTATATGGGGTACTAATCCAGCAGGAAAAACTCTAGGAAGATTTTCTGGTAATCCTCCACCAGTTATATGAGTCATTCCATGAATTGGTAAATTTTCAATCAACAATTTCTCAACAAGTTCAGCATAAATTGCTGTTGGTTTAAGCAAATATTCAATCAAGTTACTTTGATTTTTTCCATATAAAGTATTTTGATCAACATTTGCCATAGAAAGCACTTTACGAACAAGACTAAATCCGTTGCTATGGACTCCATTACTTTTAATCCCAATAATTTGATCTTCAGAATCAATGTGCGAGCCTGTAATTAAGTGATTATTTTCAACGATGCCTACACAAAAACCTGCTAAGTCATATCTTCCTTTGGGATAGAATCCTGGCATTTCAGCCGTTTCGCCTCCCAATAGAGAACAATCAGATTTACTACAACCCTCAGCAATTCCCTCTATAACTTCTGCCAAAGCATCTGGAGTCAAGGTTCCACTTGCGATGTAATCCAAAAAAAATAAAGGCTTAGCGCCATTGGTTATTACATCATTCACGCACATTGCAACTAGGTCAATGCCAACTCCAAAATGACAGTCATATTGTTGGGCTAATTCCAATTTTGTCCCAACACCATCAGTCCCTGATACCAATACAGGACTTTCATAGCCATTTGGAATTTTTATACATCCTCCAAAACCTCCTAAACCTCCAATCACTTCGCTTTTATGAGTTTTTTCAACGCATGATTTAATTTTCTCCACAAATGCTCTTCCAGCAGTAACATCAACTCCCGAAGTTTTGTAATCCATCAGTAAAAAACTTTCATGTTCAAAAGATCTGAATCCTCATATGAAACTCTATATGGAATCAGTATGCAATCAACCTATTTCATTTCAATCATAAGTTTATGAAATTCATTTGTTTACCAACATAGTGGGACAAAAAATCTTCCAAACTAATGCTGAATTAAAAGATTGGCTTAGTGAACAACATTCAGCAATAATTTTCATCCCCACTATGGGAGGGCTTCACCCTGGGCACCAATATTTAATTAAGAAAGCTAAAAAAAGGAAACCCAACAAAAGTCAAATCATTCTTGTAAGTATTTTTGTCAATCCATTGCAATTTAGCAAGGGCGAAGACTACAAAAAATATCCTAGAAATATAACTAGAGATTCTGAATTAGCTTTTAGTGCAGGAGCAGATGCGATTTGGGCTCCAAATTATATTGACGTTTTTCCAGGAGGGGAAGATTCTCATTTCAAAATTCAAGTTCCTAAAACTTTGCACAATCAATTATGTGGTGCTGAAAGAAAAGGACATTTTGATGGAGTTGCTACCGTTATTATTCGTCTCATAAAAATTATCAAACCAGAGAAACTAATTCTTGGAGAAAAAGATTGGCAACAATTACTTATCATTAGAAAACTTTTTCAAGAACTCTCCATACCTATAAAAATTGAATCCTTTTCTACACAAAGAGATCAAAGTGGTTTTGCTTATAGTTCAAGAAATGCTTATCTAAGTCATTCTGAAAGATTAAATGCTCAGGCTTTACCCAATGTAATTCAAGAAGCAAAAGATGATTTTGTTAAAGACAAGATCATAAATCTCAAAAAGATAGACTCCAAACTGAAAGCAAGCAATTTAGAAATCGAATACATAAAAATCGTAGATGCATTTTCATTGCAAGAAAAAAAGAATATAAATGGTATATGTCTTTTAGCCGCAGCAGTAAGGTGTGGTTCTACAAGACTCATTGATCACACTTTTCTTATGCATAGAAAACCAATTATTGCAATTGATGGTCCAGCTGGTGCTGGTAAAAGCACAGTAACGAAAGAATTTGCAAAGAGACTTGGTTTTATTTATTTAGATACTGGTGCAATGTATAGAGCAGTCACTTGGTTAATACTCAAAAATTCGATTGATCCAAATAACCAAGTTGCAATAAAAAACATCTTAAAAGATGTAAAATTAGAGTTTAAAAACTCAAGTTTTGATGAGCAAAGAATATTAATTAACAGCACTGATGTAACAGAAAAAATACGATCACCAGAAGTTACTTCAATGGTTTCTGAAATTGCGAAACAACAATTCGTCAGAGAGTTACTCACAACAAGACAACAAGTTATTGGAGATCATGGAGGTTTGATTGCTGAAGGCAGAGACATAGGAACAGCTGTATTCCCTGAAGCAGATGTAAAAATCTTTCTAACAGCTACTCCAAAAGAAAGGGCAAAACGAAGATCTCTTGACTTAGAAAAAAGAGGTTATGAATACTCCAGCATTGAAGATCTTGAAAAAGAAATTAAAGAAAGAGACAAAAAAGATACAGAAAGAGCAATCGCCCCCCTAAGAAAAGCTCAAGATGCCATAGAACTTGTTACTGATGGACTGAATATTGAAGATGTATTAGAAGAAATGACTTATATTTTTAGATCAAAAATTCCTGAAGAAATCTGGCCAACACCTAATCTATAAGACTATCTATTAACTCTTCAATAGCATCATTCAATAAATCTAGAACCTTGTCGAATCCATTTTGACCTCCATAATAAGGATCAGGAACTTCATCTAATTGTGATTTTTTAGAATAACTTAAAATAAGATTTATTTTTGAATTCATAGTGTGCATATCATCTTTAATTAATGATTTAACAGCATTCAGATTATCTTTATCCATAACAAAAATATGATCAAATTCATATAAATCATTCTCTTTTATTTGTCTCGCTCGACTGGTTAGTTCTATTCCCCTCGATAATGCTGTTGTACGCATTCTTTGATCAGGAAGATTTCCTACATGCCAACTACCAGTTCCTGCGGAATCAACCACAAAAAAATTTTCTAAATCTCTCTCTTTAATTTTTTTATTAAAAATTCCTTCTGCTGCCGGAGAACGACATATATTTCCCAAGCAAACAAAGAGAATTTTTTTTGCCATTTTTTGAATTTATTTATTTTATTTTAGATCAAAAAGGATATTGTTTATATAGCTTTCAGTCCATTTTTCTCCAAAAAAGCCTCTTAACATACCTCTTGCAGGATCTTTTTCAGCCCTGTATCGCATATATTCTTTTTGACCATTTAACATTTTAAAAGATCTTTCCTTAGAAATCATTTTTGCGTCTCTCACTAAATCAAAGAAACAATTCAAGTATTCAACAAAAGCAGGTTTAATTATCTGACTAATTAATTTATCTCCTTCTTCTCCTAATGGAATTCTAGACCAAAGAAAAGCAGGAGAAAAATATTGAATAGCCTCAGAAGGAATATCACCTCCTGTTGGTAGTTTTGATTGCCAATTAGCATGTATAGGTTTTAACTTATCCCAAACATGTTGAGTATGATTTATATCGTCTTTTAAAGCAGGTTGAAGATCTAAAGCAATAAGATGACCATTTGGAAGTGTTACAAAATCGGCTCCAAAAAAAGGTAAATCATAATTATTGAAAGGTGAGATTACCAAATTCATGACAGAAGTGATTTCACCAGCTTGTAGGCAAGCACATCTAGCCTGTCGTATTTTTTCCGTCTTAAGACCCCATGTTTCCAAAATAACTTTTTTAGGATTAGAACTTGACCCAAATAATGATTCTTTGAAAAGAAAAGCATTATTTATCGGATAAGGATTAGGTCCAAAAATAGAAAACTTCTTAATAGTTTCATCTAAGAAATAAGCCCAACGCCAATTACTTATCGAAATAGGGGCAAGACTATTATTTCGGTTACTTTGCATTTAAGAATAAAAATGTAGAATTAACGTTTATAGGGTTAAAGGAAATAAAAATTCATTCATATATTTCTCTGACCATTCTTTGCCAAAAAAGCCAGAAAACAAACCATGAGCAGGATCTTTTTCAGCACTATATTTATTATAATCCATATGCAATAAGCTTATCTCCTGCGATTTAATATAATTTTCATTAACTTTAGATAAATCGAGATTAAACCAATAACATTTAAGAAAAGAACTAAAAACTTTTGGTAAAATTTTGTCTGCTTCAAAATAACCACCTTTGCAAAATAAAGCCCATGGAGAGAAGTACTTACTTGGATCATATATATTACTATTCATATCAGAATTAAACTCATTAAAAGATTTTTTTATACTTTTTAAGCCATCAAAGTACCTATCAAAATATTCTTTATCTTGAACAAGAGGCTGAAAGTCCAGAATAGCAACTAGCTTTTCTTTTTTCTCAAACCATAAAAGATCAATGCCCATAATTGGCATATCATTTTGATCATTCGGATAAGCAACTGAATTTAATACTTGAAGACGATCTCCTGCATCTAATCTGGTCACTCTCCATCTTCGAAATCCAGGAACATCCCATAACCAGCTATTCAGTTTATGATTGCCTTTTATAGAAACGCGTTCACAAAATTCATCCGGAACCATCAAATTCTGACCGCCATGATCAAGAATATTTTTATTTAATTCACTTAAAAGATCATCAAACATATATAGTCATCTCCTCAGAGGATTTAATAATTTTCTTTCTATGTAAGTGATTAAATCAGTTAAAACGAATAAATTCAAACATTTTTACTATTCTAATAGATATCTTAATAGATACTGAATTTAAAGAAAGGAATAATCTTTAGAAAAAATTAATTTCATTACTCAGTACTACCTTTTCGCTTTTTATTTGCAAAAAATCTAAATAAAACTTTTCCAATAGCAGCAATTAAATTTCCTTCTAATTCATTAAAAATATCCATATTGTATTTAAAAGATCTATTAGCTTCTTCAATAATTGAATCTGCTATCTTTTGATCAATCGGAAGATTATCCAAGGTATTTCGATACTTGATTTTAAATTCTTTTTCATCTCTAATGTCCTCAAAAATATAAAAGCTAAGTCCCTCATCCCCAGGAAGATTCATGGCTTTTTTAGTGATGGTTTTCAAAAGCTGTCCCCCAGATAAGTCACCTATATATCTGCTGTAATGATGCCCAATTAAAAGTTCTGGATTATCTTTAGCAATTTGCCTAATTCTTGCTTCATATTCAACAGCTGGCTTAGAGGGTTTTACCAATTCCGACCACTTACTACCAAAGTAGAACGAAAGATCTTGTTCTAATTTTTCCTTGCGAAAAAGCTCTTTA
Source organism: Prochlorococcus sp. MIT2308 (assembly GCF_059772345.1). Classification (NCBI taxonomy): domain Bacteria; kingdom Bacillati; phylum Cyanobacteriota; class Cyanophyceae; order Synechococcales; family Prochlorococcaceae; genus Prochlorococcus; species Prochlorococcus sp. MIT2308. The sequence continues at coordinate 1,173,141 of NZ_CM186283.1, forward strand.
AATCCAATTGGAGAAATTATCGGATGAGAATTTTCACAAAGTTTTTCTATCTCCTCCTCCATCGCAGAGTAAACAAAATATAAATCAGCTAATAAATTTCTGTATGAGGACTTATCAACTACTCCCTTGAGAAAACAACTGATAAAACCTGTATTCTCAGCCATCGTATGAGACTTTTTAGTCCCTTCACGAAGTTGCCTAGCCAAGGCTACTGCCATGAGTTCAAAATCATTTAATCAAAACTTACCACTTAGACATAAGCTCAACATTAGATCTATTAATCCGTGAATAAAAATTATGGCGAATTTTGAAAAGCTCATTGCCCCATCAGAAGGCCAAAAAATTACTTTTGTTGATGGAAACCCAGTAGTCCCAGATAATCCAATTATTCCATTTATCCGAGGTGATGGAACAGGAATAGATATTTGGCCTGCTACACAATTAGTAATTGATCAAGCCATTAAAAAAGCATATGGAAAAAACAGATCCATAGAGTGGTTCAAAATCTATGCGGGTGATGAAGCTTGCGACTTATATGGAACCTATCAATACTTACCAAATGACACTCTTGAAGCGATAAGAACTTACGGCATAGCAATCAAAGGACCTTTAACAACGCCAGTAGGCGGAGGGATACGATCTTTAAACGTATCTTTAAGACAGATTTTTGATTTATATTCATGCGTTAGACCTTGCAAATATTACGAAGGAACTCCAAGCCCTCATAAAAAGCCGCAAGATTTAGATGTAATTGTATATCGAGAAAATACTGAGGATATCTATATGGGCATTGAATGGGAATCTGATGATCCCGAATGCATCAAATTAATTAATCAACTCAATAATGAAATAATTCCAGCCAGCCAAAAACTAAAAAACAGGCAAATTCCTAACGGATCAGGAATCGGAATTAAGCCCGTTAGCAAAAGTGGTAGTCAAAGACACATTAGGCGAGCGATTAAACATGCACTCAATCTTGAGGGGAACAAAAGACACGTGACTTTAGTTCATAAAGGAAATATCATGAAATTTACTGAAGGAGCTTTCAGAGATTGGGGATACGAATTAGCAACCACAGAATTCAGGAATGTATGCGTAACCGAGAGAGAAAGTTGGATTTTAGATAATCTAGAAAAAAATCCTGGCATCACTAATGAGGAGAATGCTGAGTTAATTGATCCAGGTTATTCATCTTTAACAGAAGAGAAAAAAAAAGCTATTTGTGATGAAGTTTATTCAGTTCTCACAAGCATTGGTGCTAGTCATGGCAATGGAAAATGGAAGGACATGGTAATGGTTGATGACCGAATCGCAGATAGTATTTTTCAACAAATTCAAACTCGCCCTCAAGAGTATTCCATCCTTGCAACTCTCAATTTAAATGGTGATTACATTTCAGATGCGGCCGCAGCAATTGTTGGTGGACTGGGGATGGCACCAGGAGCAAACATTGGAGATACGGCGGCTATTTTCGAAGCCACCCATGGAACAGCTCCAAAACATGCAGGTTTAGACAGAATCAATCCAGGTTCAGTAATACTTAGTGGAGTAATGATGCTGGAATATTTAGGTTGGAATGAAGCAGCAAAATTAATTACAAATGGTTTGAGCAAATCTATTTCAGACAAACAAGTTACTTATGATCTAGCACGATTAATGGAACCCCGCGTAGCTCCTCTTAGTTGTAGTGATTTTGCTAAATCAATTATTCAAAGATTTTAATTAAATATTTTTTAAAATCCCCAAAATTAAGGTTTTGACTCCATCAATCTAAATGACTCGAGAAGTGTTTGCGCATCGCCTAGATTACCTGGGAAAGTAACTACTGGTAAATCATATTGATTAGAGTTACTTTTTACTATTGACAATCCTGGTAATATTTGACCTTTTAAATCTACCTGATTAAAATTCAACCCCTTTTGAAGCAAAAGTTGTGTTGTAATACCTCCTTTACTAATAATATAACCAAACTTATTATTTATTTTTCCAACTAGAATCGCCATAAACTCTGCAAGTTCCAATCCAAAATTCATTCTTCTGGAGTAAGAAGAAAACTTAATTTCTTTTCTGGAGGTATATAAAACAGGTACTTTTTTTATATCCAATATATCATCTATTTTCGATAACAATATTTTCTCCAGCTTTAAGATTTCTTCTTGAGAATCTTCTAAAGCAAAAATATCAGCTAATTTACTGACTGGTATTTCTAAACCTTCACAGGAATTATCTTTCATTAAAACCTCTAATTGATCTGTCGCCAATTTCACATGAGAGCCAACCATTATCAAACCTGGCTTATATTCAAACTGATTATTTTTCGATTTTAAAGACACTAAATCTGCATTATCTTGAGGGTTAGGTGGTAATTCAGATAAAGAGTTGATAAAGCTTGCAGCTGTTCTGAAAAGAAATTTTTTTTCTCGAGAAACTACTTTAATCGCCCTAGCTAGGGTTTCTAAATGATGAGGTAATTTAGCATCAACAACTACTGAAATGTTATTTTCTAATTTAGACAAAAAGCTCAAAAGAGATTTAAAGCCATCCTCATTGTTAAAGGCCATGTCTAATTCTTTGATTTCAATATGCAAGATATTTTCCGCCTGTATCTTTCCAAAACTTTTTTCTTCAATCCATTTAGCTAAATCACTAGTAGAAAATCCAAAAATATTATCACGGCCAAAATCCGTCTTATGAACTGGTATTCCATTTAAATAATGAATTCGGTTCTCAGTTGTTCTTCCACCTTCCAAAAAAGCTGGGATGTGAAATGTTGCATGAAATGGTCCTAATTCTTCCGCAAGTATTTCAGGTTCTAAAACACCATGACCACGTAATGTTGAATCTCCTCTACTAATGTAGAAATAATCATCTTTGGAAAACCCTTGTCTTAAAAAAAACTTTTTAATAGATGAGCATATTTCTCTAGTTTTCTGGACAGCCAAAACAGAAGATAAAGATCTGGTATTAGCGAGTATAAATATCAAAGGCGAAGATTTTAGAAATGCTTCCTCTAGAGTTTGTTCATCCCAATTTAATAATAACGGGCATCCATAAACAGTTTGAGATCCAGTTGGATCATCATCAAAAATAATTATTTTCATAATGCATTAATCTATTATTTAATTGACGATTTATTCGTATCTCTCCCAACTTTCAGGGACTTGAATATAAGACTTATTTAAATCGGCAACAGACCCACACCCTAATAGTTTCATTGTTCTCACTATATCCGTTTGAAGAATTTCTATAGCTCTGGCAACACCTTTACCTCCTGCAGCGGCAAGTCCATACGCATAGGCTCTACCTATCAACACTCCTTTCGCGCCAAGACATAATGCTTTCACTACATCACTACCTCTGCGAATACCTCCATCTAGCAACACATCTATCTTTCCATCTACTGCAGCTAAAACTTCTGGCAAAACACGGATCGTGGGAGCAACGCTATCAAGTTGCCTGGCTCCATGATTAGAAATAACGATCGCATCAGCACCTAGCTCTACAGCTTTTTTTGCGTCATCACCGATATGTATTCCTTTAACAATAATTTTTCCACCCCACGCTTCGCGTATCCATTGAAGATCCTCCCAAGTAACAACTGATTGCTCTAAAGCAGGTCCAATTGCCGTATATCTCATAGGGCCATCATCAAGTTGAACATTTGGAAAGCTCATTAAGCCGCCATCACTTAACCATTGAATCATCCAGCATGGTTTAACTAAGATTTGAGGAATATATGGAAGCATTTCAAAAGGATTCATTGATAAAAGCTGTTGTGTTCCTGATCGCATATCTCTTTCCCTTAAACCAGATACGGGCGTATCAATAGTTACGACTATTGCTGAGAATCCTGACTCTTTAGCTCTAGCAATTGTTTTTAACGCGACTTCTTTACCACCTAGCAAATAAAGCTGATACCAAGCTGGACCGTTTGTAGCCGCTTTAACATCCTCCAATAAGCAACCTGAGAGAGTCGACAATGTATAACCTGTTCCGGCTTTTCCTGCCTCTCTAGCCGCAACCACTTCTCCTTGGGGATAAAACATCCTGCTACTCCCTACTGGTCCCAACAAGAAAGGAAGATGAAATTTCTGATCTAAAACAGATATTCCAAGATCACACGATGGAACAGAAACAGCACATCTAGGTCTAAATAGAATTTCATTATATGCGTTGCAATTTTGTGAAAGTGTCTGTTCTCTATCTGCACCACTATCTATATAGTTAAAAACCATCGCCGGTAGACGATTCTTTGCTCTAGACCTGAGGTCCTCTATATTAAGTACGCCTGGAGAGGAAACATCTGCTCCTAACATTATTCATCACAAATTCATGAATGATGAATCTATAATATATTGATCATAGATGCAAAAACGAAAAAAAATATTGAAATATTTGTCATACAAAAATTATAAATTAAAATTTAATTAGTTACAAATTATACGCGGTAATAGTTAGATAACTAAAAAGAATTATACTTAAAAGTAGTAAATAATTCAGTATATTCTTCTGGTTGAATTTCAAGTTTTCGATCTCCAGTTACCAATGAATTCCTTGGACTAGTCCAAGGCTCAAGACAAACCATTTTCCTTGGTGGATCAGTCCATATTACAGTTGTATCCATTGGGTCTTGGTGAATTAATTCAATTACGTTTCTAGATTGAGAATCGTATAGTTTAACCGAACTAGAAGGATAAGAAATGAAATCAACTCCTTTATCTAAAATTCTTATTTGGTCAGAGGAATTCGTAACTTTCATATTTGTTTGATCAATACATTTTTCAGGCAAACCGTCAATCTTTATTTTTTGTAAATTTGAAACTTGAAAGTATGGATGCAGGCCAAAACTAAAGGGCATACAGTCTCGACTCTGATTGTAAATCTTAACAGATATGTGTAGAGCTTTTTCTTGCAAGGAAACGTCCATCAATAAGGTAAAAAAGAAAGGGAAACAAGACAGCGAATCCTTTGTATCAACTAGCTTTAATCTGATTCCTAATTTATCTCCTAATAAATGAATTGACCAAGGTAAATCTCTTGCGAATCCGTGCTGTTTCAAACAATGCTTATTACCACCAATCAAATAACTCTCAGATAAATCTCCACAGATGGGGAAAAGGATAGGTATTCCACCTCTGACACTTTTGTCTTCATCCAGAAAACGATCTAAATCAAAATACAAAAGGTCTTTGCCTTCACTTCGCCATTCAGTAATCAAGCCTCCTCTTTCAGGAACAATTCTTATGGATGAATCACATTCAGTATTTGAGTATTCCCAATGAGGATAAGGGTTTATCCTCTTCGAAAAACTTATGGACATGAGTTAAAGCTCATCAATCCATTCTAAGAGAGCGGAATTAACCTGATCTGGAACTTCATCATGAGGACAATGACCAGCATCTAAAACAACTTCTTTTGTATTTACTGGGGTGTGTTTTTTATAGGTCGCTCGTTTACCAGGTGCATTCATCCAAGGGTCTCGATTGCCCCAAAGCAGTAATAATGGTGCTTTCAACTGAGCAAACAATTCATCCAGTGGTCTTCCCTGAGGTCCTGCAGGATCAAAAACACTTTTGAATACATTGAAAGCCCCAGCATCCAAAGATGGTTTTCGGATAGCTTCTACCAATTCATCATCAACGTTCGATGTGTCTATATAGACTTGCTTCAAGGTACGTTTAATCGTCGAGGGCTGTCTGAGGTTCTCAAAAATTATCCTTTGCAATAAGATATTTTTGAGAAAGATCCCAGCAACAGTTTTTCTAGCAGTAGCCCAAAATCCTTTAGTCGGCTTTTTGTCTTCACTAAAATAACCAGCTGCATTCAATAACACAACACCTGCTGCATCAGTACCTAATGCAGCGCCACTAGCAAGCGCTGCATATCCCCCAAGAGAGTTGCCCACAAGAATTGTGGGTCTCCGAATGTTTTCTTTTACGTACGAGACTATTTGATCTCTCCAAAGCGGACCTCCATAAGAAAGACCTCCGGGTTTAGAACTTTTACCAAAGCCCAGAAGATCCAAGGCATGAACTTCATACTGCTTCCCGAGTACCGGTAAGTTATGCCTCCAATGTTTTGTTGATGCACCAAAGCCATGTATTAAAAGAATCGCCGGCCCTTTTTCCTTGTCAGTCTTGTTTTTGTGCGAAGCAGGTATAATGCTCAAACTGTGAACATAATGTCCTAAGAATTTCCATTCAGAAAGATTTTTTTCTACTACTGAGGAAACCATTTAAGAATAAACCCGATCTGACTAATTTTAGTAAATCATTGATAAGAATAGATTGGTAATTTTATTTCTTTTTTTCGAAATTTCCTCACCTAAAAAAATTAGCAATTTAAAAATTTTCAGACTAACCCCACCGGATCCGCAGCAACCTCATCAGGAATGGAATTACCTCCTGAAGGTGGCTTATCCTTCAGGACAACTCTAAGTAGAACAGGAGCCAAAAATGTTGTTCCAATGACCATCAACAAAATCGCAGCCTCCAGAGAGGGGGTAAGCAAACCAGCACTTGTTCCCAAGCCAAGAAAAATCAATCCAACTTCTCCTCTAGGCATCATTCCCAAACCAACAACTAATCGATTTGTTGGTTTATCAATAATAAATGACCATCCAGCTGCAATTTTTCCAACAATTGCGACAAGAAAAAGGAAACCTGCCACAACTAAAGCAGATCGACTCTCGGGATCTAAAGGGTTGATTACTGAAAGATCCATTCCAGCACCAACTAATACGAAAAAAATTGTTGCGAATAGTGAAACCAAGGGCAAAACAGATTGTTGTATGGCGTGATTATTCTTTGAGCTACTGAGAATCAACCCTGCTGCGAAAGCCCCTAATGCTGCTTCTAGACCAATTGCAGTGGCAATGAAACAACTTAAAACCAATATCACAAAAGATGCGACTACAACCGCACCTGGCGCTTTTAGCCTTTCTAATAACCAATCAAAAGCTGGAGCGGCTGTTCTACTCAAGGCAATTGCAGCAATGACAAAAACAGTTGCAGCCAATACCAACTTGACAATAGGTGCTATTTGAAGCGAACCCCCTGTCGCAAGAGCAACTACAACGGCAAGAATCACAATTCCAAGAATGTCATCCAGCACGGCTGCACCGATAACAATCTGACCCTCACGCGTTTTTAAATATCCAAGCTCACCAAAAACACTTGCTGTTATCCCTATGCTCGTAGCTGTCATGGATGCACCAGCAAATATCGCAGGAATAATATCTACTTGGAAAATAAACATTAATCCAAAGGTTCCAAAAGCGAATGGCAAAATCACTCCTGCCATTGCAACTGTGAAGGCTTGTGCTCCCACTGCCACTAATTCTTCTAATTCACTCTCTAAACCAGTAAGAAATAGCAATGCATAAAGCCCTAATGTTGCGACTGCCTGTAATGAAGGAAAAGTTTCAAAATAGATATCCGGAACTGCTTCTTTTGGTATTGATGCAAGAGAACTTATCAGAGATACAAAGCCTTGATTTAATTCAGCATGTGCACTGGGCGGCAATAAAAGATGTAATCCTGAGGCACCAATTAAAACCCCTGCAAGAAGTTCTCCAACAATTGTAGGCAAACTTAGTCGCACTAAGATTTCTGCCAAAGTCCTTGCAGCCACGAAAATCATTAAGAAGTTAATGACCCCAATTAGAGTTTCCGCGACCTCTACATCATGTGTATTTAGTACAGAGACTAAAGGAGTTAATACCATCAGGGGTCCAGAAAAAGCCTTTACTTACATGACATAAATTACCTAATCATGGGGCCTGTTTGGTTTAAGTATCAAAGGTGACTTAATCAATAAGGTGTGGATCTGAAGTTACTAACAGCTTACTGGGTCGATATTGGCTAGCGTCCAAAGACATTTGATGCCTTTATGAGCAGCTCCCAGTCTATAGATCTGCGTCTGCCGACCCCAGGATGCTATGCAGATCCTGTTAGGGCAGGCATGGATGCTGATGCAGTCTTCGATGGAATGACTGAGCATCTTTTTTTCACTCTCGGCAAACTCGCTACATCCGCAAGTCTTCGAGATCTCTACATGGCTTTAAGTTTTGCTGTTAGAGACAGATTGATGAGCAGATATCTCACAAGTCAGGAGACAATACGAGCAAGACCTCAAAAAACAGTCGCATATCTTTCCGCTGAATTTCTGATAGGACCTCAACTAAATAATAATTTGTTAAATCTAGGGATAAAAAAAGAAGCAGAAGAAGCTCTTAAAAGGTTTGGAATTGAATCTCTAAATGACATTTTGGAAGTCGAGGAAGAGCCTGGACTTGGAAATGGAGGTTTGGGTAGACTGGCAGCTTGCTATATGGAGTCACTCGCAAGTCTTCAGGTCCCTGCGGTTGGTTATGGAATAAGGTACGAATTTGGCATTTTCAACCAATTAATCAGAGATGGTTGGCAAGTGGAAGTTACTGATAAATGGCTGAAAGGAGGGTGGCCTTGGGAATTGCCACAACCAGACGAAGCTTGTTTAGTCGGTTTTGGTGGACAGACAGAGAGTTACACAGACGATAATGGAAATTATCGATCGAGATGGATTCCAAGCGAACATGCGATAGGTGTTCCACATGATGTACCTGTACTTGGTTATCGAGTTAACAGTTGTGATCGCTTGAGGTTATGGAGAGCTGATGCAACCGAAAGTTTTGATTTTTATGCTTTCAACATTGGAGATTACTACGGTGCTGTTGAAGAGAAAGTAGCCTCAGAAACCCTTTCAAAGGTGTTATATCCGAATGATGGAACTGATGAAGGAAGAAGATTGCGCTTGAAGCAACAGCACTTTTTTGTAAGTTGTTCTCTTCAAGATATGCTGAGAAGTTTAGAAAAGCGATCAATACCTGTCGATGAATTTCCAGATCATTGGACTGTTCAACTTAATGACACCCATCCAGCAATTGCTGTCGCTGAGTTAATGAGACTTTTAATCGATCAACATCGATTGGATTGGGATAAAGCCTGGGAAATCACTAATAGATCTGTTGCTTACACAAACCATACTTTGCTACCTGAAGCTCTTGAGAAATGGGACCTCAGCCTTTTTAGAAATTTATTACCCAGGCATCTGGAACTTATATATGAGATAAACAGGAGATTTCTACAACAAGTAAGACTTAAGTATCCAGGAAACGATTCGATTTTACGTAAACTTTCAATTATTGATGAAGAGGGTGGAAAAGCCATACGAATGGCTCATTTAGCGACAATTGGAGCACATCATGTAAATGGAGTAGCTGCATTACATTCAGATTTAATCAAGAGGCAATTACTACCTGAATTTGCAGATCTGTGGCCTGAAAAATTCACCAACGTCACAAACGGAGTAACCCCTCGTAGATGGGTTGCTCTAGCAAATCCTGAACTTTCTAAACTTCTTGACAAAGAAATTGGTCCCAATTGGATTACCAATATGGATCTATTACGTGAATTAGAAAAAAAAGAAAATGACTCTAATTTTTTAGATCTGTTTGCTTCAGCCAAATTATCTGGCAAAAGAAAACTTGCTGGTTACATACATCGACAAACTGGTGTTCTTGTTGATCCATCGAGTTTATTTGATGTTCAAGTTAAAAGAATTCACCAATATAAAAGACAGCATTTAAATGCTTTGCAAGTCATTGCTCAATATCTGAGGATTAAAAATGGATTAACAAAAAATATTGCACCCCGTACGATCATTTTTGGGGGTAAAGCTGCGCCAGGTTATTTCATGGCGAAATTAATGATTCGATTCATAAATGGCATAGCTGATGTAGTTAATGCAGATCCAGATATGGAGGGATTACTAAGGGTAGTTTTTCTGCCTGATTACAATGTAAAACTAGGAGAGCAAGTATATCCAGCGACTGATCTTTCCGAACAAATTTCAACTGCTGGCAAAGAAGCTTCAGGAACTGGAAATATGAAATTCGCCATGAATGGTGCCTTAACAATTGGAACCCTTGATGGAGCAAATGTAGAAATCAGAGAAAGAGTAGGAGAAGAAAACTTCTTTTTGTTTGGAAAAACAGAGTCAGAGATCATGGAATTAAGAGACCAAGGGTATCGTCCAAATAACTTTATTTCCAAATCAAATGAACTACAAGAGACTCTAAAATTAATAGAAGTTGGGCATTTTAGTAATGGTGATAGTGAGCTATTTAAACCGATAATTAATATTTTGACTGGGAATGATCCTTTCTTTGTTATGGCAGATTTTGATGATTACCTTCGTGCACAAGATGAGGTTAGTAAGGCCTGGAAAAAGAGTCAAAAATGGAATCGCATGGCATTATTAAATACTGCAAGATCAGGTTTTTTCTCATCAGACAGATCTATTAGGGAATATTGTAAATCTATCTGGAAAGTTAAACCGTTACCAGTAGAAATAAGTTGTGAAAAATAAATCCCTACTTTTCAGGCAAGTCAGGGGTTTGATGCAATAATCTATTTAATCTTAATCTGTCAATATTTAACGGGTCTGGAGCCAGTTCACCAGCAACCTCTCTAAATATATCCTCAACTTCCTCGGAAACTTTAACATCGAAAACTCTTTCCATTAAAGCCTCAATGGAATATAGATGAGCATTAACATTCTCTAGATCAGAGATTACATGTGTAATAGATTTATCTTTTTTCTCAATAGACCCTATGTGACTATTTTCCTCAGATTTATTGGATGAATTTGAATTAATTTTTTTTTGCAACTCTTCTAAAACTCTTCCACATAATGTTCTAAAAGATTGAAGAGCAGCCCAATTAATCTCTTGTTGTTTACGCAAAGTGGGAAATTCTCTAATCAAACGATCATGTTCCCGATAAAATCTTTGGCAATCTGGACATTGGCATGGTTCTTCAGGCACCTTGATCAAGGCAGCTCATAACCATGATTGCATTTTTTAGGCCCTCATAGGGGGCTCATCATTAAAGAAGTCTCCTTCGACATCATTATTATCAGCATCCGAGCTTTCAGGCAAAGGTATTTCAACGCTTGTAACCACTTGAATGACATCACGTAATCTCATTGAGTCTGCGAACCATCCCATGGCTTGTTCTGTATCACCTCTTCCTTCTGCATCATTAGCTTGATCTTCGTGTGCTTCAGCCAAAAGTGTTAACCAACATAAGCATCTAGCTTGAACAATTGATAAATCTAAATCACTTGGTTGCGATTTAGATATTTGCTCACTCTCTTGTTGAACAAGTAATCGCAAGCGAAGATCGTGAAGCTGGGCCATCTTGACTGATTCACTACATCAACGCTAGCGAGAGAGTAAGGATTTTGCACACCCACCACATATAGGACTACATATTTTTAGTTTTAATTCCTTTTTCGCACGGGGCTGGCGGGACTCGAACCCACGACCTACGGTTTAGGAAACCGTCGCTCTATCCAACTGAGCTACAGCCCCCTGAAATTAATTATGCCTTGAGGCATGATGGAGTGGAAAGCAGGGGAGGTGATCGCAATTGAACTTCAGCAAAAAGCTGAAGCATTGATTGAGGAAAGTCCGGGCTCCTATTTGGCCAGGCTTGCTGGGTAATTCCCAGTGCGGGTGACCGTGAGGATAGTGCCACAGAAACACACCGCCTAATGCTTAATGGGGAAATCCCAACAAGCGCGGCAAGGGTGCAAAGGTGCGGTAAGAGCGCACCAGCAGCATCGAGAGGTGCTGGCTAGGTAAACCCCGGCTAGGAGCAAGGCGGGGGACTCTGGATGGCCATAGACCTTGTCCCCAAGGAGAGCCGCTCGAGGCTATCGGCAACGTTAGTCCCAGATAGATGATTACCCATTCACTTTCTAAAGAAAGAAGAATGAACAGAACCCGGCTTATGACCTGCTTTCACTTAATTAATCAAACACAAAGAAATTTCAGGCAATCCCTATTTTTTCATAAATTAAATTATTTGCTTTAAATAATTATGCAAATTTCAATTCAAAGAATAGAAGAGATAATTAATTTTTTAAAAGATCTCAATCTAGATCCAAAATATCAAAAAGAATTTACCAAAAAAAAAATAAAGAATATTTTATATATTAATGAATCACTAACACATAGTTCAGCGAATAATGAAATTAATTATGAGAATCTTGAATTTCTTGGAGATGCAGTATTAAGACTGATTGCATCAGATTTCATAAAAAATAAATATCCATATATGCAAGTTGGAGAAAGGTCTGAACTTCGTTCTCATCTTGTAAGTGATCAGTGGTTAACGGAAGTTGGTAATAAAATAAACATAAAAAGTGTATTATTAATTGGCAAGAAAGCAATCAGAGATAAATCAGCAAATGCAACTATTCAAGCAGAGGCAACTGAGGCATTAATAGGAGCTTTGTATGAAAGTCTTGCTCTTCTAGATCCTATAAAAAATTGGCTTCTTCCATTCTGGGATGAAACTAGTAAAGAAGTTCTAGCTGATCCTCACAAGAAAAATTACAAATCAGCTCTTCAAGAATTGACCCAAAGTGAAGGATTATCTATGCCCGTTTATAAAACAATTGAAGTAGATAAAAAGCATGACAATCCAAAACGATTTTTTTGCACTGTTTATATCAAAAATCTATCAATAGCAGAAGGCATGGGAAAGTCAATCAAACAAGCAGAGAAAGATGCCGCAAAGAAAGCTCTAAAGCAACTTGATGATAATTTTATTAAGCAAGTCAGAAAGTAACAATGTAATTAGTTTGCAAAGTATTCATTAACTTTTAACAAGATCTTTTAAAGGTAGTGTCAATAATTTATCCCAATTACCACCCTCAAAAAGCACCGCCGCTTTATTACCACTTATTCTTTGAACAAAGCCTTCGTAACCATTATAAATTGACTCTTGGTTATTTACAGTTACTGTTGTCCCAGGGAGAATAAGGTCTTTTGAATCAGTCATAATTAAACATATTAAAATAAACTTCTAAAAAGTCTACTTATAAGAATGATCGAAAAAGATAAATGGATGTCAATTGGTGAAATTGTTGCTCCGCAGGGTTTAAAAGGCGATATTCGAATCAAACCTAGCAGTGAATTTCCTGAGAGGTTTACAAAACCGGGAAAACGTTGGATTCAAAAAAATAACGAATTGCCCACGGAAATTAATTTAACGAAAGGAACGCTTATTCCAGGTAAATCAATCTATGTACTCTCTATCGAAGAAGTATCTAATAGGAGTTCAGCAGAGAAAATTGTTGGATGGAAATTAGTCATACCAATAGATAGCAGACCAAAATTGAGTCAAGATGAGTACCATTATTTTGATTTGATTGGTTTAGAAGCAAGAAAAGGTCCAAAAAAAACTTTAATTGGTTATGTAACTGACTTAATCAAGGGAGGGAACGACCTCCTAGAGATAGAGTTGTTAGAAGGTAAAAAAGTTTTGGTACCTTTTGTAAAAGAAATTATCCCAGAAATAGAAATCAAAGAAAAATGGCTGCTCATCAATCCACCCCCAGGCTTATTGGAACTCTAAAAATCATTCAGATTTTTAATCATTGCTTCAAGAATGGTTTACAAATTTCTTCATGGAAATAAATCCTAACTCAATAATTCCTGTAATTCTCAGTGGAGGATCAGGAACAAGATTGTGGCCACTTTCAAGAGAAAGTTATCCAAAGCAGTTTCTAGCACTAGATTCACGAAAGAAACAAACTCTTTTACAAAGCACTTATGAAAGGCTTCTAGGTTTAGAGGGTCTTGAAAAACCGATTTTGATATGTAACGAAGATCATAGATTTATAGTTGCAGAGCAATTTAGAGAACTAAATACAACTCCCCAAGCAATTATTCTCGAACCAGAAGGTCGAAATACTGCTCCAGCGATAGCTGTGGCTGCGCTTCAAGCAATTTCTTTAGGTAAAGATCCTTTGCTTTTAATTTTAGCGGCGGATCATTTAATAGAAAATATCGATGAATTCAAAAGAGTAATTCAATCAGCAAAAACATATGCAAATAAAGGCAGACTAGTGACTTTTGGTATCATTCCAACATGCGCAGAAACAGGTTACGGTTATATTGAAGCCAAAGAATCACCTAATCAAGAAGATCAAACAAAAGGACTAGAAATAAAAAAATTCATAGAAAAACCTAATAAAGATCTTGCCGAGAAACTAATCAAAGATTCTCGTTATACTTGGAATAGTGGTATGTTTCTTTTTAAAGCGAGTTCGATAATAAAAGAATTAGAAAAATTTTCGCCAGAAATAATTAATTATTGCAAGATTGCTATTGAGAAAGATGTATTAGATCTTGATTTTCTAAGATTAGAACCAAAGTCATTTAAGAAATGTCCAAAAGTATCTCTAGATATTGCTGTAATGGAAAAAACGAAATTAGGAACGGTTCTTCCATTAAATGTTGGATGGAGTGACATAGGAAGTTGGAAATCCTTATGGGATATCAGTCAAAAAAATAATGATGGTAACTATATAAATGGGAGAATAATAGCTGAAAAAAGTAAAAACTGTTTTTTACAAAGCGAACAGCGTCTTATAATAGGAATAGGGATAGAAAATCTAATAGTTGTTGATACAAGCGACGCTATATTAGTAGCAAGTAAAGATCAATCTCAAAACATTGGAAATATCATAAAAAGATTAAGTTCAACAGATTTTCCGGAAGGTAAAGTTCACAGAAAAATTTATAGACCCTGGGGAAATTACACTACAATAGTTGAGGGGAAAAGATGGCTAGTTAAACTGATAGAAGTAAAGCCAAAAGCCTCTCTTTCTTTACAAATGCATCACCATAGAGCTGAACATTGGGTAGTAGTTAATGGAACAGCATTGATAGAAAAGAATGGGGAAAAACAACTTTTAAGTGAAAATGAAAGTACATTTATTCCTTTAGGTTGCAAACATAGATTAAGCAATCCAGGAAGGTTGAAGCTTGAGCTTATTGAAGTGCAAAGTGGTACTTATTTAGACGAAGATGATATTGTCCGTTTTGAAGATTCCTACGGCAGAATAAAAAATATTAGTTGATAAAACTATAGTTTAATTATTTAAATTGGAGAGATTAATTAACTAAAATTATTAAAAAGTAAAATCACTCTACAGTTACACTTTTTGCCAAATTCCTAGGCTGATCAACATCTAAACCTTTATGAGCGGCTATGTGATAACTAAATAACTGTAGAGGTACAACAGTCAAAAGAGGGCTAACCCATTCACTAACTTTTGGAATAGTAAACAATTCATCAAACATTTCTGCTTCCGGACTACTTGTTGAGACTCCAATTAGACGAGCATCTCTAGCTTTCGCCTCTTGCGAATTACTGAGAACTTTTTCATACACCACACCTGGAGCTGCAATAGATACCACTGGAACATGTTGATCTAATAGTGCTATTGGTCCATGTTTCAGCTCCCCAGCCGGATAGCCTTGAGCATGAATGTAACTTATTTCCTTAAGTTTTAGAGCACCTTCAAGTGCAATTGGATAATTTATACCTCTACCTAAGAAAATCACATCTTTTGTTTCAACAAACATGTGTGCTATTTCCTGTGAGAGAGAGTCATGCTTTTTTATAAGTTCTGTTTGCTGTTTAGGAATTAATCTCAAATCATTGGAGAGATCCAAAATTTCTTGAGGAGTTCTGTTTTTTCTATGAGAGGCAAACAACAAAGTTAAGCCATAAAAAGACAACATTTGCCCTAGAAAGGTTTTAGTGGCTGCGACACCTATTTCGATCCCTGATCCAATATCAATGACATTTTCAAGTTCGCGACCAAATGAACTATCGACTCTATTAGTAATTCCCAAGTGATGAAAAGAAAAATTAGCATCGCCAATTGAATCTCTTCTATCTTTTTCCATCCTTAATGCAGCTAAAGTATCTGCCGTTTCCCCGGATTGGCTGACTCCTATTGTTAAAGTGTTGGGGGAAAGTGGAGGTGGAGCATATCGAAATTCACTTGCAAAAAATACCTTTGTTGATACTCCTGAAAACTGTTCCAACAAATAAGCGCCTACCATAGCTGCATGTCTACTTGTGCCACAGGCGAGTATCTGTATTTGTTCAATCCTTTCGAGGACAGTTGTTGAAATCGGGTAAGCCAATGAATTCTTCAAGGGCAAATCCTTAGGCAAAAATCTATCTATCCATAGTTGTGTTCTTTCTGGCTGTTCATAAATTTCTTTCAGCATAAAATGACGGAAATTCCTCTTATCAGCAGATAACTCTGTTCCCTCTAGAAGCGATGGTGGTCTGTGCTGCCTATTTCCCTCATCATCATAAAGTTCAATTCCTAATGGAGTTAAAAGTGCAATTTCATGATCTTCTAATGGTAAAAATGTTCGCGTAAATTCCGCTAATGCTGGAATATCACTTGCACAAAAAAACTCACCTTCACCAAAGCCAAGAACCAATGGTGCTTGTACGCTAGCCACCACTAAAGCATTTGGAGCCTTTGCCCAAATCACGGCTATGGCATAAGTCCCCTCTAATAAAGTCAAAACCTTTTGAACAGCTATTAATAAAGTTTGTCCATTTTGGGAAAGCCCATTAGCCAAGGACTTTTCTAATTCAAGCCCGATTAAATGTGGAATTATCTCAGTATCAGTTTCGGAGGTAAATTTAATTCCCTTGAGTTTCAGGCTTTTAGATAAATCCCTGTAATTTTCAATAATCCCATTTTGCACTACTGCAATTTGAGCTAAAGAATCGAGGTGAGGATGTGAGTTCCTTTCGTTAGGTTTACCATGAGTAGCCCATCTGGTGTGGCCAATACCTACATAACCTTTGGGAGGCTTTTCTTTAATTAAATTTGCAAGATTAATAAGTTTTCCTTGGGATTTTATGAGATTAAGTTTTCCAATTGGATCGTTTTTTGAACTATCAATTGTAGCTATCCCCGCAGAATCATAACCTCGATATTCAAGTTTTCTCAGCCCATCAATAAGTTTAGAAGAGACTTCCGTAGATCCAATAACAGCAAATATGCCACACATAAATTTAAACTAACTTTACAAATTATTTATATATAAAATAAAGGTTGAAGAAAAAAATAACTAATTATTAGTAGGCTAATCCCATACTTCTAGTTGTTTCGTCACCTAAGTAAACCCTAATACTGAGGAAATCAGTTGGGCAAGCAGTTTCGCACCGCTTACACCCAACGCAATCTTCAGTTCTTGGAGATGAGGCTATCTGAGAAGCCTTACAGCCGTCCCAGGGGACCATTTCAAGAACATCCAGTGGACAAGCCCTTACGCATTGGGTGCAGCCAATACAAGTGTCGTAGATTTTGACTGCGTGAGACAACTGTCTTTAGAATCGTTTGTATATGTAAAATTTTATACTCTCTATTTAATGAAACTGTGGGTTTTGATCAGTTCTGATACTTTTGGTAACAGAGCATTTATTACTATCTGTCAACTTAGGTTGTTTCTAATGCAAAAAGGTTTTTCGAAGTAGACACATTAACCCGTAGGATTAGAAGTCAGGTCTAAGAAGGTTATGTCCCAGGAAGCAATCCTTGAAAAAGTTCGTTCTATCGTCGCAGAACAACTCAGCGTTGAAGCCGGTGAAGTAAAACCGGATTCAAATTTCCAAAACGATCTCGGTGCAGACTCTCTCGATACTGTCGAATTAGTAATGGCGCTCGAAGAAGCATTTGACATAGAGATCCCTGACGAGGCTGCAGAGGGCATTGCCACTGTCGGGGATGCAGTCAAATACATCGAAGAAAAACAGTCTTGAGGTTTAAATGATGGAGAAACTCCATCGAGTTGTCATTACAGGTCTTGGTGCCATTACTCCCATTGGCAACAACAAAGAAAGTTACCTTCAAGGCCTTCAATCTGGTCAAAATGGGGTAGATCAAATAACACTCTTTGACGCCTCTTCCCATGCCTGCAGATTTGCAGCAGAGGTAAAAAATTTTGACGCAACAGGCATACTAGAGCCTAAAGAATCCAAAAGATGGGATCGCTTCTCAAAATTTGGAGTCATTGCTGCAAAAGAAGCACTGACTCATTCAGGTTTAATAATTGACGATTCTAATTCCGCAAGAATTGGAGTAATTATTGGATCGGGAGTTGGTGGGTTGTTGACGATGGAAACTCAAGCACATGTTTTAAATAACAAAGGAGCTAGTCGAGTAAGTCCATTTACCGTGCCCATGATGATTCCAAACATGGCTACTGGTCTTGCAGCCATTGCACTTGGAGCTAAAGGGCCAAGTTCAGCGGTTTCAACTGCTTGTGCTGCAGGATCAAATGCTATTGGTGATGCATTTAGACTTCTACAATTAGGTAAGGCAGATGCAATGGTTTGTGGCGGAGCAGAAGCAAGTATTACTCCTCTAGGTGTAGCAGGTTTCGCGAGTGCCAAAGCCCTATCATTTCGGAATGACGATCCATCCTCAGCGAGCAGACCATTTGATTCTCAAAGAGATGGATTCGTAATTGGAGAAGGAGCAGGAGTATTAATTTTAGAAACTCTTGAACATGCATTAAAACGAGACGCAACAATACATGGAGAAATAATTGGTTATGGAACCACGTGTGATGCTCATCACATCACATCACCTACGCCAGGGGGATTAGGAGGTGCAGAGGCCATCAAACTCGCATTAAATGATGGGAAAATCAATCCTGAGCAAGTCGATTACATCAATGCTCATGGAACAAGTACTCCAGCCAATGACAGCAATGAAACTTCTGCAATTAAAACTGCATTAGGGAACCATGCATACCAAGTACCCACGAGCTCAACAAAATCAATGACCGGTCATTTATTGGGAGGTTCAGGTGGCATAGAGGCCGTTGCTTGTGTTTTAGCAATAAAACATGAAATAATTCCGCCAACAATTAATTATTCCAATCCCGACCCAAATTGTGATCTTGATTATGTTCCCAACAAGGCAAGAGAAAAGAAATTAGACGTCGTACTATCTAACTCTTTCGGGTTTGGCGGTCACAATGTCTGTCTAGCTTTTCGACAAATGATCTAATCAATGTCGTCTTAACTGTCCACTTTAAAAATTTTTCCACTCACTAATTCAAAATGGTTGCCCTGACAAATTCTCTAGACACACTATGCATCAATAGCATCAGAATGCTCGCAGTTGACGCAATTAATAAATCAAATAGTGGCCATCCAGGACTTCCTATGGGTTGTGCACCGATGGGATACGCATTATGGGACAAACATCTTCGTCATAATCCAAAAAATCCGAAATGGTTTAACCGAGACAGATTCGTCCTCTCTGCAGGACATGGGTGCATGTTGTTGTATGCCCTATTGCATTTAACAGGCTACGACTCCGTAACAATGGAGGACATAAAACAATTTCGACAATGGGGTGCAAAAACTCCTGGTCACCCAGAAACTTTCGAGACACCGGGAGTTGAAGTCACTGCAGGACCACTGGGAGCTGGAATTTCCAATGCAGTGGGTCTTGCAATAGCAGAAGCGCATTTATCAGCCAAATTCAATAAGCCTGATTCAACAGTTGTAGATCACTACACATACGTAATTATGGGTGATGGATGCAATCAAGAGGGAATAGCTTCAGAAGCTTGTTCTCTCGCAGGTCATCTAAAGCTTGGGAAATTAATCGCTCTATACGACGACAACAGCATTACAATTGATGGGAGAACAGATGTATCATTCACAGAAGATGTATTAAAGAGATATGAAGCTTATGGATGGCATGTTCAAGAAATACCTGATGGAAATACAGATGTGGAAGGCATCTCTAAAGCAATAGAAAAAGCAAAATCAGTTACCGATAAGCCTTCAATTATAAAAATTACGACAACCATCGGATTTGGCTCTCCAAACAAAAGTGATACAGCTGGAATCCATGGAGCAGCTCTTGGAGAAGAAGAAGCAGAACTTACAAGGAAAGAACTTGATTGGTCATACGAACCTTTTAAAATTCCTCAAGACGTATATGACCAATACCGTCAAGCTATTGAAAGAGGTTCCCAACTTGAGTCTAAATGGAATCAAACACTTGCAGATTACAAGGCTAAGTATCCTGCTGAAGCATCTGAATTTGAACGGATGCTTAGAGGGGAGCTTCCTCAAGGGTGGGATAAAGATTTGCCTACATATACCGCGGATGACAAAGGCCTTGCCACAAGAAAACACTCTCAAATATGTTTAGGTGCTCTGGGGCCTAACCTTCCTGAACTAATAGGAGGTTCTGCGGATTTAACACATTCAAATTACACAGATATAAAAGGTGAAACAGGGTCTTTTCAATATGAAAGTCCTGAAAAACGTTATTTGCATTTTGGTGTCAGAGAACATGCGATGGCAGCCATTCTAAATGGTATTGCGTATCACGACAGTGGTCTAATACCTTATGGTGGAACCTTCCTAGTCTTCGCCGACTATATGAGAGGCTCGATGCGTCTTTCAGCTCTCAGTGAGCTTGGAGTTATTTATGTTTTAACCCATGACTCAATAGGTGTTGGTGAAGATGGGCCAACACATCAACCAATAGAAACCATTCCCTCACTAAGAGCAATGCCAAATATGATGGTTTTCCGTCCAGGTGATGGTAATGAAACCAGTGGCGCTTATAAAGTTGCAATTAAGAATCGTAAGAGACCAAGCTCTTTGTGCCTAAGTAGGCAGGGCATGGTGAATCAACAAAATTCATCAGTAGAAAAAGTTGCTTTAGGTGGATATGTACTAGAAGATTGCGATGGCAAAGCTGATCTAATACTTATTGGAACTGGAACTGAGCTTGATTTATGTGTCCAAGCAGCGAAAAAACTAACTTCAGAAGGTAAAAAAGTGCGCGTAGTTTCTATGCCATGTGTAGAGCTTTTTGAAGAACAAAGCGAAAGTTATAAAGAAGAAGTTTTACCTTCTAACATCAGAAAACGCATAGTAGTTGAAGCCGCAGAGAGCTTCGGATGGCATAAATATATCGGTCTTGATGGAGATAGCGTTACTATGAATGGCTTTGGAGCATCTGCACCAGGTGGATTATGTATGGAAAAATTTGGATTTACAGTTGAGAACGTACTAGAAAAATCTAGAAATCTACTCAACAAATAAATTAATCTTTGCAATTAGCAAACAGTTAATTAATCCACTTAAACAAGTTAAACAAAGAACTAATTTTCTTTGTTTAACTTTAGGGGAGTTAATTCAGCTGCACCTTTTGACTTGATTTGATCGTTTAATTTATCAAGATCTTCATCTGTGATTTTTGTATTCATTGGGCAATGGTTAGGACCACACATTGAACAAAACTCTGCTTTTTTGAAAATTTCTTCGGGCAAGGTTTCGTCATGGTATTGCTTAGCTCTCTCTGGATCCAATGACAATTCAAACTGCTTGTTCCAGTCAAATTCTTTCCTAGCCTTGCTTAATGCATCATCACGATCACGCGCTCCAGATCTATGCCTTGCAACATCTGCAGCATGAGCAGCAATTTTATAAGCAATTAGACCTTCCCTAACATCCTCAGGATTTGGCAAGCCAAGATGTTCCTTAGGTGTTACGTAACAAAGCATCGCGGTACCGTACCAACCTGCCATAGCTGCACCAATAGCACTTGAAATGTGGTCATAACCAGGTGATATATCTGTTACCAATGGACCTAGAACATAGAAAGGAGCTTCTGAACACTCCTCCATTTGCTTCCTAACATTGAATTCAATTTGATCCATCGGTACATGACCTGGCCCTTCGACCATGACTTGGACATCATGTTTCCAAGCTCGTCTAGTCAATTCACCCAAGGTTTTCAACTCAGCAAGTTGAGCCTCATCAGATGCATCATGCAAGCATCCAGGCCTTAATGAATCGCCTAAAGAAAAAGTGCAATCATAGCGTTTAAAAATTTCGCAAATATCATCAAAACGAGTAAACAAAGGATTTTGCTTGTAGTGATAAAGCATCCATTGAGCAAGAATTCCACCGCCTCGACTAACTATTCCAGTAATGCGACCTTTAACCTTGGGTAGATGTTCAATCAATAAGCCAGCATGAATAGTTTGATAATCAACACCTTGCTGACAATGCTTTTCGATGATGTGTAAAAAATCATCCTCAGTTAACCTTGAAATAGATCCGTGAACACTTTCTAAAGCTTGATAAACAGGAACTGTCCCAATAGGGATAGGGGAGGCATTTATAATTGCAGTCCGGACTTCATCTAAATTAACTCCTCCAGTGGACAGATCCATGAGGGTATCTGCGCCATATTTAACAGCAAGATCAAGCTTTTTTAATTCTTCGCTGATATCACTTGCATTTGGGGAAGCGCCAATATTTGCGTTGACTTTACAAGTAGAGGCAATACCTATTGCCATCGGCTCTAGGTTCGTATGGTTAATATTCGCAGGGATAACCATACGACCACGCGCAACCTCTTCCATAATCAAAGTCTCTGGAAGATTTTCACGCTTTGCTACAAAAAACATTTCTTCAGTGATTTCGCCTTTTCGAGCAAAATGCATCTGAGAAACATTTTTTTTACCCTTTCTGGAAGCAACCCATGAATTCCGCATGAACTAAAAAGCTATTGAATAAAGCAAGGGAGCATTATGCAAAGATCACAATTTTTCACTTTCCTTACGCTGGTTCAAACCAGATCAGGTTCAGAGGGTGTGATCTCAGCCATACCTTGAAGCGATATGGCACCCCTAGTGATAAATACAAATTAGCTCGAAATCACCAACTAAACCCTAAAGTTTTTATAGATAAAAAATCTCTATTTAAAATTTTTGATTATTCATCTCCTTTTTAATCTCTAGAAACAACATTCGTCGTCGCCTTAATCTTCTAACTGCCCCAGTCAAAACCAATCCACTTCCAACTACTAATGCAGGTATTACTTGGATTTTATCTTTGCCCTCTCTATGTAAAAAACCAGTAATTGCTAATAAAATCAGCAAAGGTGCTGAAATTGAAATTAATGGATTACCCAATCTGTTCATAAAATTAAGACCCTATATGTTGTGAAGAGGTTTAGTAGCCATCACTATTGTTTGAGACAAAATTTTTATTCCTAATTCCAGACTTCTTTCATCCAAAGAAAAATATCCACTATGTAATGGAGCACAACCTTGATCACCGGCAACTCCTAATCGAAACATCGTCCCAGGTACATCTTGCAAAAAGAAAGCAAAATCTTCAGCACCTAATGAGGGATTTTCTAAATAAACAATATTTTCTGGATCCATAAAATTCTTCGCGCACTCACATAACAAATTTGTTAGATCAGGGTCGTTACAAACTGGAGGCGCTATTGACTTAAAATTTATTTTTGCTTTAGCTCCATAATTACTCACTATATTTTGAACTATTTTGTCTATCCATTGAGGCAACTTTTCATAAAGTTGGCTATCCAAGCATCTTACTGTTCCAAGAAGCTTAACTCTCTCAGCAATTACATTAAAAGCATTCCCTCCGGAAATTTTCCCAAAACTTATAACTACTGGTTTAAGAGCATCTAACTGTCTACTAATAGCCTCTTGAAGTTCACTGATAACTTTTGCCGCGATCCAAATTGCGTCTGTGCCTTCATGGGGTCTAGCTCCATGACCTCCTTTCCCCATAATATCTATTTCCAATTCAGCAGCGGCGGCTGTAAAAGTACCACTTTTTATTCCAATTTTTCCAACTGGCAAATCTGGATAAACATGAACACCAAAGAGCGCATGAACTCCCTCAAGAACCTTTTCAGATCTCATCCAATTTGCACCAAGTGCAATCTCTTCAGCAGGTTGAAAAATTATTCTGATTCGAGAAGTTGTAAATTTATTGTTTGCTAATACTTTTGCCACTCCCAAGCCGATAGAGGTATGCAGATCATGCCCGCATGCATGCATCAAGCCTTGAATTGAAGAAGAGTAATCCAAGCCAGTTCTCTCCTCGATTGGCAAAGCGTCCATATCAACTCGCAAAGCAATAACAGGTCCGCTTTTTTCACCCATTTCAGCAACCACGCCTGTTTTACCAACTGCTTCTGTTACCTCCCAACCTGCTTTTCTCAGCTCCCCAGCTACAAAAGCAGCTGTTTGATATTCCTGACCACTTAATTCTGGATGAGCATGTAGATGACGTCGTGACTTAATAAAGTCAGGAAGCATCTCCTTAGACAAAACTTCAATTTTTTTACCTAAATCTTTCATCTTTAATCCAACGCAAGAAATGCAATCAAATCATTTGTAGGTTTTGGAGGCCAACGGCGGATATGCAGTAACCAATCTTTATCACGGTATCTAATATCTAGTCCAGAAGCTGCAGCCCAATTACTTTCAGCTTCACCTGTGAAGCCTTTACGCCACAGAAGAGCACTTAGTGCTGCTCTAGCATCTGCGAATAAGGGATATTTACGAATTAATATTCTAATTTTTTTTTCAGCGAGTTCAAAATCACCCAATTGATAAATTGCAAGCGCCTCACTAGAGCTAGCCATAGCAATAGAATAATTGGAAGATGCAACTTGAGAAAATAATCTCTTGGCCTCAATCCAATTCCCCATAGATCCCATTACATTCCCTAAGTTGTATAAAGCCGAAACATCTTTAGGATTCCTTTCTAAAACGTATTTGTAATCATTACTAGCGTCTTCCCAACGCTCCAAGGCTTCTTCAGCAATTCCTCTATTCAGATAAGGGTCTAAATCTCCAGGTGAAATTTTTATGGCCATGTTTTGATCTTTTATGGCGCCCTTAGGATCACCGAGAGCAAGACGAATATTTCCTCTATTACTTAATGCAGCCGCGTCATTTGGATTGTCATTCAAATAAGAACTCCAATCTTTTTCAGCTTGAATAAAATCTCCATTCTTACTTTCTTGAAGAGCCTTTTCGAATAAGTATTTGGGAAGCACCTTGGCTTGCGACGCAAATGGTACAAAAACAATAGAAACCAGAAGTAAAACCTTTAAAACTGATATGTTGATCATTTGTCTATTTTATTTGTTGAAGTAAGAAGATATGTTTTTCAGCCGCTGGAGTAACAACCCTTCCCCTGGCTGTTCTTTGTAAAAAACCAATTTGCATCAAATAAGGCTCAACTACAGTTTCAAGAGTGGTTGAATCCTCGCCTAGCGCAGCTGCCAAGGTTTCAAGTCCTACAGGTCCGCCTTGATATTGATTAACTATCAGCCCCAGATAACTTCTATCTGTGGCATCTAATCCTCTTTGATCGACTCGATGTAGATCAAGGGCTTCATTAACAAGTTGTACATCAATAGTTTTTGCAGAGGAATGCACCTCTGCATAATCTCTGACTCTTCGTATTAGCCTATTCGCAATTCGGGGAGTACCTCTACTTCTTCTGGCTAATTGATGAGATGCTTCTTCTGAAATTGATAAATTTATAAGGCTGGCAGATCTTTTAATTATGTTTTCAAGATCCAAGTAATTATAAAAGTCTAGTCGCTGAGTTATTCCAAAGCGATCTCGCATAGGGGAGCTCAACGCAGCAGGCTTAGTAGTGGCTCCAACCAATGTGAAAGGCGGGATTTCGATTGATCGCATCCTTGAGGAAGTACCTTTGCCTACAGTTAAATCCAACCTTCTATCCTCCATAGCTGGATACAAAAGTTCCTGAGATATGCGATTTAGTCGGTGAATCTCATCAACAAATATCAATTCACGCGGCTGCATATTGATCAATAATCCAACAATATCCCTTGGACGTTCAAGTGCTGGTGCGCTTGCAACTCTAGCTTTAACTCCCAATTCCTCAGCAATAACCAAAGCCATAGTTGTTTTTCCCAATCCAGGCGGCCCATAAAGCATTAAATGATCTAATGCTTCTCCTCTAGTCAATGATGCTTTAACCGATATTTCAAGAACCTTCTTTAACTCAGATTGACCCAAGAATTCATCAAAAGATTTAGGCCTAAGTGAATCTTGCCTAGATAATTTAATCTCCTCTTTTAAAAGAGTAGAACCAACTAATCTTTCCTCTCCCTTATCATTAGGAAGAGGTGAATGATTAGTAATTGAAGACACAATTGCCATGAACGAAGGGTAGTGGCTTATCCACAAAAATGGAGGTAAATAGAAAAATGAGCAAAAAAAGAAAGAAAAAATCCAGAACAATTTCCTCAGTTGATGGAAATCGTCGCTTAGCTGAAAATCGACAAGCAAGATACGAGTATGAAATCCTAGAAACACTTGAAACCGGCTTAGAGCTTCTTGGAACTGAAGTTAAGTCAATTAGAGCTGGGAAAGTAAACTTAAAAGACGGGTTTTGTTTAATTAAAAAAGATCAAATTCAACTTCACAATGTTCACATATCGCCTCATAATCATGCCGGTAAGTTTTTCAATCACGAACCTCTAAGAATAAAAAGACTTCTTGCACATCGAAAAGAAATAAAAAAATTAAAAATAGATTTAGAAAGAAAAGGTTTAGCATTAATACCTTTAAGTCTTTACCTTAAAGGCTCATGGATAAAGTTGAAAATTGGAATAGGAAGAGGGCGAAAGCTACATGACAAAAGGGATAGAGAGAAAGTTAATGACTCGAAAAGAGATGTAGCTAATGCACTAAAACGTTTTTAAAAGTGAGAAATTTGTTAATATCACCTATTAAAGATTGATCTAAAAAACAAAAAATATATTCTTCAATTATCACTAACATCTAAAACAACATTTTCTGGTGGAGGTGTTGGATCAGGGTCCGCAATGAGCATATGTTGTAAAACAATTTCAGGACGCTCGCTATCTCTCCATCTAATACGATAAGCAGGCATTTTGGTCCCCCTGCTTGTCGTTTGTTCAACAGGTTCCATCACCCAACCGCGTCTTGAACGCCCTTGGGGATTCCGTTTCACAACAGCATCTGCGTGCTTGAAGCGAAAACCAACTCTCTCGCCACTCATCTGAACAAAATACTTACTCGCCTATTATCCACTCTGACGGGTCACTTTCCAGTTTGTTTTAAATTTGATTCTGGTCGCAAAAGCGGAAAAGCTATGACATCTCTAATTGAAGGACTATCAGTTAATAGCATTACAAACCTATCTATCCCTATACCAAGACCTCCTGTTGGAGGCATTCCAACTTCAAGAGCATTAATAAAATCTTCGTCCAAGCTGTGAGCCTCAAGATCACCTGCCTCTTTTTGCGCCTGCTGTAACAGTAAACGTTCTTTTTGATCAATAGGGTCAATTAACTCACTAAACGCATTAGCAGTTTCTCTACCGACAATAAAAAGTTCAAACCTTTCAACTAAACCTTTCTTCGTCCTATGTTTTCTGGCTAATGGAGAAATCTCAATTGGATAGTCCATCACAAATGTAGGTTGAACCAGTTTAGGCTCTACTACTTGCTCAAAAGCTTCATTTAACAATTTCCCAACACTGTTAGCCTTTTCAGGCGCTTGAAGGCCTTCTTGAATCATTGCAGCCCTGGCATCGTTCACGTTATCTCCAAACAACTCAAAATCAATTCCAGTGAATTCCTGAACTAATTCATGCATCGTGGCCCTTTTCCAAGGGGGTTTCAGATTTATTTCTTGCTCTTGATAATTAATCTTAGTCGATCCACAAATTTTTTCGCAAACTGAAGAAAGTAATTTTTCTGTTAATTCCATCATGTCAAAATAGTCTGAAAAAGCTTCATAAATTTCAACAGAAGTAAATTCCGGATTATGCCGCGTGCTAATACCTTCATTTCTAAAAATTCTTCCCAGTTCATAAACCCTTTGAAAGCCCCCCACCACAAGTCTTTTAAGATGCAATTCTGTTGCAATTCTCAAATACAAAGGTAAATCAAGGGTGTTGTGGTGAGTTATAAAAGGCCTTGCATCAGCACCACCGGCCTCTGATTGTAAAACTGGGGTCTCAATCTCGAGAAAATCTTTTTCATCTAACCATCGTCGAATTGAACTAACTAACAAAGCTCTGGTTCGAAAAGTTTTTTTTGATTGAGGATTAACAATTAAATCTAAGTATCTTTGCCTGTACCGCTTTTCAACATCGGCAAGACCATGCCATTTATCTGGTAAAGGCTGTAAAGATTTTGACAACATTGACCACTCAAAGACTTTGATAGAGAGTTCACCTCTATCAGTTCTCCTCAATATTCCACTTACTCCTATCCAATCACCAGAGTCAACAAGGGAGGTAATAATCTCAAAATTATTCTTTGCATTTTCGCTATTTTTATTTTGATTTAACGTAGCCTTCTCTAAAAATAATTGTATTGTGCCTGTTTCATCGGCAAGAGTAAAAAAAGCGAGTTTGCCCATCACTCTCCTAGAGGTTATTCGTCCTGCAATGGAAACTTCTTCTCTTTTTTCTTCTCCCTTTGGCAAGTCTGCGTATTTTTTCTGTAAAACAGAGGAAGAATAAGTAGGTTTAAAATTTAAGCCATACGGACCTTGTCCAAGGCTTTTGAGTGCTTGTGCCTTCTCAAGGCGGGTATCTCTTAATTCAGACAAGGCAATTCATACATACGGCAGAAAAGAACGGGATAAATGCAAAACCTATCAATATTGAGCTATGAATCTCTAACTTGCAATAGCAGTTGGAAATTCTCCCATTCTTTGCGAAGCGTAGCCAATACCTCTTACAGTTAAAATCAATTCAGGATTTCTTGGATCTGGTTCAAGTTTGCCCCTCAAACGAGCTACATATACATCTACAACTCTTAAATCAGCAGCTCGTCGAGGAGGGTAACCCCAAAGCTGTTCCAAAATCTCGGCTCTAGGGACAACTCGACCAGGATCACGGAATAATAATTCCAGTAAACTGAATTCTGTATACGTAAGACCTATTCTTGCTCCGCCTCTGCTGACTTGCCTTCTATTGGTGTCTACAACAAGATCACCAAGTTTCATTACTCCTTGTCCTGAAGGAACCTCTCGAGGCTCATCTACTGTAGGAGCTGGTCCAACTCTTCTCAGTATCGTCGCAATTCTTGCCTCCAACTCTTTTGGGCTAAATGGCTTAGCCAGATAATCATCAGCGCCTAAATCCAAACCAGCAACTCTTTCAGAAATCGCTTCAAGAGCTGTCAAAAATATTATTGGGACACAAGACTCTGCTCTAATTCTTCGACACACTGCGAAACCATCCATCTTGGGGAGCATGACATCAAGAACAACTAGGTCTGGTGCTTCTTTATGAAAAACCTCGAGTGCTTGCTCTCCATCCTGTGCAGATAAAACCTGGTATCCAGCAAGATTAAGCCTTGTGACCAAGACTTTCAATACTGCTGGTTCATCATCTACAACCAAAATACAGGTCATAAGATTAACTGTTGCCGTAGTGACAGGACCATCGAAATTTTGTGTCGAAAATGGCTTCTTGTTATAAGAAGATATCATCTTCAAGTAAGGTATTCAAAGCCCTTTGACTAATTTAAAAGACAGACTCCCCTCTAATAAATAATTATTTATTCTAATTTAAAAGATTTAAAATTTTTCAAATTAGTTTTTTTTATAAGCAAGAAGAAGCCATGAAGAAAAAAACGGGGCAACTAATCCAGTGATGATAGCCTCAGAAATTAATATATAAATTGACCAAGAATGAAACCAGTTATTTCTTAGAGAGCTATATATGAAAAGTTTTTGAGCCCAGATAGAAAGGCCAACGAAGGCGGTTCCAAAGATGGCCATCAAACCAATATTTAAAAAAAATTCGATTTTTTTATTATGCAATCCATATTGACTCCAAACTAAAGACAAAATAAATAAAGATGGAATATAAGAAGCATCACTAATTGTAAAAGAATCTAGAAAAATTCCCAATAAGGTAGCAGCTATAACTGACCTCCATCGACTATTCTTTAGTGAAAATGGCAACAATAAAATTACAGGCCAGCATGGTTTTATTCCATTAACATTAAGCCAATCAGGAGATATAATTAAAAAAGCTGGTAAACAGATTATTGCAAAAAAGATCAATAATTTCTTATTATTTTTAGCCATTATTTTTTTAGAATTTGAACCCAATCTATCGCCTCAGGTGATGCAGTTAATTGAACTATTGCATATGGAGAAGGCAATGCTTTCTCGTTAACAAATTGAACAATTCCTATTGTTAAATTTGGCGGTAATTTAGTACTTGCTGGTGATGAAGTTACAACATCTCCAATCTTAACTAAAGGATTTTTATTAAAGAAAATAAGCTTTGGTCTATTTGTACCCATCCCAGTCAAAATTCCATGTTGCTTAGTTCGATCAATCCAAGCCCCTACTTGATGACCAGGATCAGTCAACAGTCTTACTCTTGAAGTAAGTGGAGTTGTGCTATCAACAAGACCAATCAAGCCACCTGGTCCTATCACTGTTTGCCCTTTCAAGATTCCATCTTGTACGCCCTTATTAATTTCTAAGAGTTGCCACCAATTTCTAGAGGATCGCGATATCACAGCTGCCGAAATTCTTTCGTCACTATTCAGCTCTTTCAAAGCAAGAGCTCTTCTTAAACGAATATTATCCTTTTCAAGCAATTTTAATCGCATACTTCTTTCAATATTTTCTCCTTCCTTAATCCATTCTCTTTGAGCAGTGCCAGGGAGTATTGGTTTGAGTAAAATAGAATAAAAGTCTAAAAATCCTGCTCCCTTTGTCCAACGAATAGCAAACAAAAAAGCTACAAACAAAAATATTACCCAAAACCTACTTTTCAAAAGCAAATGAAACCCAATATTCCCTCGGGCTTTAATCATTGTTCAATCTCTAATTACGTTTCTAGCGAAATCGGGTGTATCTAAAACTCTTCGCATTGATTTAAAATCATCTAAAACCAAACCACATCCATTTACAACGCACAACAATGGGTCCTCAGCTACGTGAGTGAAAATTCCTGTTTCATGGCTTAAAAGATCACTAATTCCTCTTACTAACGCACCCCCTCCTGCAAGCATTATCCCTCTATCAACAATGTCTGCAGCCAGTTCAGGTGGAGTCCTCTCTAGAGTTCTTTTTACAGCATCAACAATCTTATTCAAAGGCTCTGACATTGCTTCTCTTAAATCACCAGCTTTCAAATTAATTGAACGAGGCAGACCTGATAGTAAATGCAACCCCCTTACATCTATGGATTGCAAATCAAATTCATTAGATGGAAAAGCTGATCCAATTTTAATTTTTATCTCTTCAGCAGTTCTCTCCCCGACTACTAAATTGTGTATCTTCTTTAAATAAGTAGCGATAGCATCATTAATCTCATCACCAGCAACTCTTACAGATTCACTTAAAACTGTTCCACCAAGACTTAAAACAGCTACTTCAGTAGTGCCTCCTCCTATATCAACAATCATTGTTCCAATTGGCTCTGTGACTGGCAAAGAAGCTCCTATTGCAGCAGCAACAGGTTCATCAATCAAATGCACCTCTCTTGCTCCAGCAAGACCAGCTTCACGAACTGCTCTTCTCTCTACCCCAGTCACTCCACTTGGAATACCAACAACTAATCGAGGTGCAATAATTCCGCGCCCCTCATTACACTTTTGAATAAAAGTCTTAAGCATTTGCTCCGCTGCATCAAAATCTGCTATCACACCATCACGTAATGGCCTAACAGCGCGAATATTCCCAGGTGTTCGCCCTAACATTAATTTCGCGTCATCTCCCACGGCCAAAGGGACCCCTTCCTCCAAATCCATAGCTACAACGGAAGGTTCCTGTAAAACAATTCCTTTACCAGAAACATAAATCAAGGTATTGGCTGTACCTAAATCGATCCCAATATCACGGGAGAATTTGAAACGGTTAAAAAACACGGATTTCAATCATTTGAGCAATCATAAAGAGAGTTGAACTAAGATAAATATATTATTTAAAAACCAATAAGCATCAGAGGCAAAAATGGGAATAAATTCAGTCACTCTTGTTGGCAGAGCAGGCAGAGATCCTGAAGTAAGATATTTTGAATCTGGAACAGTAGTAGCAAACCTTACTATGGCTGTAAACCGACGAAGTCGAGAGGATGAACCAGATTGGTTTAATCTTGAAATCTGGGGAAAACAAGCTCAAGTCGCAGCCGATTACGTAAAAAAAGGCTCTTTAATAGGCATAACTGGTAGCTTCAAATTGGATAGTTGGAAAGATCGTAATACTGGAGAAGATAGAAACAAGCCAGTTGTAAGAGTTGATCGTCTTGAATTATTAGGATCAAAAAGAGACTCAGAAAATAGTAATTTTCAAAACAACAATTCTTTCAATCAACAACCAAGTAATGATGAAATTCCATTTTAAAAATATATTTAATTCATAATTAGTTTGCGAAGAGTTTTATAAATTAAAATTATTATTGCAATTGAAATAGATAAGAGAATAATTGTCTTAAAAATACTTGAAAAAGGACTAATCCATTTTTGAATATTTGCATAATTATCTCCTAAATAAAATCCTGTAATTGTTAAAAATAATGTCCATATTAAGCTCCCAGCTGTCGTCCAAATCAGAAAGGGAGTAATGGGCATCAATTCGACTCCCGCAGGGACCGAAATCAAAGTCCTAATTCCAGGAACTAATCTTCCCCAGAAAACTAGAGATACGCCATATTTGTTAAACCATTTCCGACTTCGAGCAAGATCTTGGGAATTAATACCAATCCAACGTCCATTTTTCTCCAGCCATTTCTCAATTCTTTCTTCATTAACTAGTTTGCCAATTCCATACCAAGGCAAAGCACCTATTACGGTTCCAATTAAACCTACTAAAACAACAGGAATAAAATCCAATTGACCTTGAGCCACATAAAAGCCGCCAAGGGGCATTATTAATTCCGAAGGAATTGGAGGAATTAGATTTTCTAAAAACATTGCTAATAGGATTGCTCCATAACCAATCAACTGATTAGTCTCAACCGCATTTCCTATCAATACTGGTAACGAAGATATAAATTCTGATATTTCCATTTAGTTTTAATTATTGAAATAAATTAATACCGATATTGATCTGTCTTATAGGGACCTGAAATTGGAACATTAATGTAATCAGCCTGTTCTTGGGTTAACTTAGTTAACTTTGCTCCTATCTTATCTAAATGAAGAATAGCGACCATTTCATCTAAATGTTTTGGCAAAACATAAACTTTATTCAAATATTTAACTCCGTATTTGAATAATTCAATTTGGGCTAAAACTTGATTAGTAAAAGAATTGCTCATAACAAAACTTGGATGACCAGTAGCACATCCAAGGTTTACTAATCTTCCCTCTGCTAAAAGAATAATTTTATTACCACTTGGCAGCGTTATGTGATCAACCTGAGGTTTAATATTTTCCCATTCATAGGACTTTAAAGAGGAAACTTCTATTTCATTATCAAAATGGCCAATGTTACAAACTATCGATTCGTTTTTCATCCTGATTAAATGCTCATGACGAATAACTTGGAAGTTTCCAGTTGCAGTAACAAAAATATCCACCTCTTCAACCACCTCATCTAATCTAACTACTCTGAAACCCTCCATTGCCGCTTGAAGAGCACATATAGGATCTATCTCAGAAATCATTACTGTCGCTCCTAAACCTCTTAGTGACTGAGCAGAACCTTTGCCAACATCTCCATAACCCATTACAAGGGCCACCTTGCCAGCCACCATTACATCTGTAGCTCTTTTAATGCCATCAACCAATGATTCTCTGCAACCATAAAGATTGTCAAACTTACTTTTAGTAACTGAATCGTTTACGTTAATCGCTGGGAAAACAAGTTCTCCATTTTTTTCCATTTGATAAAGACGAGCTACCCCAGTTGTTGTTTCCTCAGTTACACCTTTTATAAAAGATTTAGCTTTTGAATAAAAGTTTGGATCTTGAGAGAGTTTTTTCTTAATAGATGCAAATAATGCGATTTCCTCTTCATTTGATGGGTTATCAAGAACTGAGATATCTTCTTCTGCTTTGCTCCCCAAAATAAGTAATCCAGTCGCATCACCTCCATCGTCAAGAATCATATTTGCAGATTCACCGTCTCTCCATTCAAAAATTTTGTGAGTATATTCCCAATATTCATCTAGAGTTTCACCCTTCTTAGCAAATACTGGTACTCCAGAATTTGCAATAGCTGCAGCAGCATGATCTTGTGTGGAAAAAATATTACATGAAGCCCATCTAACTTTTGCACCAAGTGCAACAAGAGTCTCAATAAGAACTCCTGTTTGAATAGTCATATGGAGACTACCAGCGATGAAAGCCCCTTTTAATGGTTTTTCAGATCCATATTTTTTTCTAAGAGCAATTAAACCTGGCATTTCTGTTTCAGCGATCAAAAGTTCTTTTCTGCCAAAGTCTGCTTGGGTTATATCTTTAACTACGTAATCAGGATTCGTCTCAATACTGTTGAGATTTGACTTGGTTGCTGCGAACATAAATAAAACTCTCTATAGGAGATTGTGGAAAAAGATAGTGAAAAACAATTCAAGGTTTTTAATTCATTTGCTCAGCAAACCAAAAATTTCTGCTGGACTCTAGACAAACCTGAATCAACAATGTCATTAGGTTCAACATTAACAAAAAAATTTCCAGATCTACGCATTCTGCTTTTAAAGGGGCCTCTTGGAGCAGGAAAAACTACATTAGTTAAAGGAATTGCAAACTCTTTAAGCATTCATGAGCCCATAACTTCTCCAACTTTTCCTTTATCTCAACATTATCCTTTTGGATCTCCTCCATTAATACATCTTGATCTTTATAGAATTGAAGAGCAAAATGCGGCAAACGAATTTTTTTTACAAGAAGAAGAGGAATCAAAAGCCATGGGTGCATTAATGGTTGTTGAATGGCCAGAAAGATTATCTCTTCCCATGCCTGATGCTTGGAAAGGAAAACTTGAATATTCTTCAAATAATCAAACTCGGGTTTTTCAGCTCATGCCTCCCCGATATGAAGACAATAAATTATCAATATCTTCCAGATAACCTTGTGCATCTATAGCTCCTAATCCTTTGCATACATATGAACCACATGCAATTGCAAATTGGACAATTTCTTCCGCTCTTTGTTGATTTATTTGATCTAACTCAACAGATATGAGTTTATAAATTAATCCAGCAGTGAATGCATCACCAGCTCCAGTCGTATCAACTACAGAAGATGGGGCAATCGCAGATGTTTGTCCACTATTTTTATTAAGGATCCATAAGACTGGGTTGGATCCATCCGTAACAATTACAGAGGGTCTATTAGGTAAAGATAATGAGATTTCAATCGGATTTGAGGTGTTAAAAAACCATTCCGCCTCCTCTTTTGCAAGTTTCATTAATGAAACGTTTTTTAAAATAGAGATGATTTCATTCTTTTCTTTAACAGAGGGTTCTAAGACTGTTGAAATTTTATTTCGCCAAAAAGTTGGTCGCCAATTCAAATCTAAAGCGATCTTAATTCCTTCATTGAAAGCTTTTTCCATACACCACAAAAAAGCATTAGATGAAATTTTTGAAGCCAGAGGAATAGTTCCGGCAACAAACCATTTTGCTTTTTTTTTAACCAGTGGCCAGTCTGAAATAACTTGTTCCCGCGATATAGCTTGATCAGCAAATCCCAAGCCTTTATCCCCCTCAAATCCCTCAAAAAATCTTTCTCCACACTGATCTCTACGAACCAATACAACTCTTGTTGAACGAAGGTTATCCCGCTGTAAACCAGAGGTATTAATTCCTCTCTCAATCAATAGCTTTTTGAAATTTTCACCAAAAGTATCATTTCCAAGAGAGCCGAGAAAAGATACATTTGCACCTAAACGACCTAATGCACATGCAACATTAGCTGGAGCACCTCCAAAGCAATCTTTGACTGGAAAATCAGAGGAAGGGTCCCCACCAAGAGGGCCAAGACGATCTATCAAAGCTTCACCAAAAACAATTACGCTTTCATCCTGCATTTTTAACTTTTTAGCAATGAAATTATTATTGATTATTTAAAGTTTTAATTTAAAATTCTAAATGTTTTTGTAATTCAGAAATAATTTTTGCATTAGCTGCAGGGAAAGGAAATTCATAAAGTCTTTCAGGAGAAACCCAAAATAATCTTTGGCTAACTAAAGGTTTAGGCTCTCCTGATATCCATTCACAAAAATGAACAGTAAAATAAAGTTTTTTGTGGGTGTAGGTGTGTTCAAACGATAATAACTTTGCTCCAACTTTGACAACAATACCAAGTTCCTCATTTAATTCGCGCTCGATAGTTTTTTCAATAGATTCATCAGAAGTTTTTTTCCCACCTGGAAATTCCCACATTCCACCCATACTTGAACTTTCCAAGCGCTGATCTATGAGCAATTCTCCGTTTTCATTGAAAACAAGCCCAATACCAATTTCTTGAAGAGGCTTTATTTTGCTCATTAGTTTTTTAGGAAAATCATCAGGATCGTACTTTATATAGGCAATACAAAAATTTTGTAGTGGGCAAGAAGAACAACTTGGTTTTTTGGGAGTGCAAATCATTGCCCCTAAGTCCATCAAAGCTTGATTGAAATTCCTTGGACTGAGTTTTGAAATCAAAAAAGAGCTAAATTTCCACAATTTTCTGTCATCTTTAATAGATCTTCTCTCTAGAGCTAGCAATCTCGACAAAATTCTTTTTACATTTCCATCTAATATTGGTGTAGGCAGATCAAATGCAGATGAGATGATACTACCTGCAGTACTTCTTCCAATCCCAGGGAGACTAATCCACTGCTCTATTTCATTAGGCCAAGAATGTGGATCTTGATCTCTATTTTTGCCAACAAATTCAATTAAAATTTTCGAGGATTGATGTATTCGATTAGCGCGTGAATAATAGCCAAGACCTTGCCATATCATAAGAAGATGCTCTAAATCAGCCTCAGCTAAATATGTCAAAGTAGGAAAAGCCTTCATCCATTTTTCCCAGTAAGGAATAACTACCTTCAACTGTGTTTGCTGAAGCATTACCTCTGCAATCCATATTTCATAAGGGGATATACTTTCGCCTAATTGAGGAATAGAGCCATCTTTCTTTAATTTCCAGGGTATCCAGTACCTACCTTTTGCTCTAAACCATTGAAGAAGTGAATTTTGAATATCTTGAGGAGAATCAATGATGCCCATCAAAATAAATTAAATTTTAAAAATTGTTTTTCAATAATATCATTATTTTCAGAAATTAATCTAATCAAATTAATACTTTTCAAATACCTAATACATAGAATAATATTAAAAAAAAAAATTAGATACTTTACTAGGGATATGGTTAGAAGTAAAAATAATTTGTATTCTTCGCTAAAGTTATGAAGAAATTCTGGAAATGGAAAGATTATCACATCGCCTGGCAAGTCGAAGAGTCAGAAAATAAATCAGAATTCGCGATAGTATTAATTCATGGTTTTGGGGCATGCAAAGATCATTGGAGATTCAATCAAAAACACATTAGCTCAATTGCACCATGCTATGCATTAGATTTAATAGGATTTGGAGAAAGTAATAAACCAAAGTCTCAGCTTTCATATGAAAAGAAAACCTCAGAAAATTATAATTATTGTTTTGATAACTGGAGTCAGCAAATTTATGATTTCTGCAATGAAATTGTTAAAAAACCTGTCTTATTAATTGGGAATTCTATTGGGGGAGTTATTGCATTAAATACATCAAAAAAATTATCTAAAAATTGCATAAGTGTAATTTTAATTGATTGTGCTCAGAGAACAATGGATGATAAACGCCTAGCCGAACAATCATTATTGATGCGACTCTTTCGACCAGTGATTAAAACTTTAGTAAGACAAAGAATTTTAAGTTACAACATTTTCAAAAATGCAGCAAATCCATCTTTTATTGAAAAAATTCTAAAAGTAGCTTATCCAAGCAAAAGTAATATTGATGAAGAGTTAATAGAAATGCTTTTTCAACCAACACAAAGTGAGGGAGCATCAGAGGCTTTTAGAGGATTTATTAATTTATTTGATGACTATCTCGCTCCAGATTTACTTGAGGAATTGGATAATTCAGTGCATTTGATCTGGGGAGAAAA
Organism: Prochlorococcus sp. MIT2308; assembly: GCF_059772345.1. NCBI lineage: Bacteria > Bacillati > Cyanobacteriota > Cyanophyceae > Synechococcales > Prochlorococcaceae > Prochlorococcus > Prochlorococcus sp. MIT2308. Next base: position 1,211,025 of record NZ_CM186283.1, read on the forward strand.
AGACCCCTGGGAGCCAATAAAAGAAGCTCAAAAATGGTATGAAACTTTTGAATGTATTAAAAGTTTAGATATCATTCCTCAAGCTGGGCATTGTCCTCATGACGAGATGCCAGAACAAGTTAATCCTATCCTGAAAAGGATAATTCAGGAAGCCATATAAGCTTCAACTGATTCTCCTGCTTTTCTTAAACCTCTTAAACCATCTCTTTCTAAATTTCTTACTCTATCCCTGCTGATCCCTAACACCCTTCCAATTCCAGTCAAGCTCATTGGATCATCACCGTCCATTCCATACCGCATTCTCAAAACTCGATTTTGTAGTTCGGGTAATTGCTCAAGTAATGTTTCTAAATCTCCTTTCATGCAATCATTTTCGATCTGCTCAGAGGGCATATCAATTTCGTTAGATAAAAGATCCAATAGAATAGTGTCTTCTCCGTCACCAATTTTTGTTTCCAAACTGACAGGTTGACCGGCTTTACTCATTAGATCTTTAACGTCGTCTTCAGGCAATTCAACGTACTCAGATAATTCTTTTAATGTTGGAGTTCTAGAAAGTTCTTGGCTGAGTTCCCTTTGCCCTTTTTTTAATTTATTAAGCATTTCAGTTATGTGAATAGGTAGTCTTATTGATCTACTTTTCTCTGCTATTGCCCTTGTAATACCTTGACGAATCCACCAATACGCATAAGTTGAGAACTTGTAACCACGAGCTGGATCAAATTTCTCGACACCTCGGACTAATCCAATTGTTCCCTCTTGGATTAAATCTAATAATTCCATATTTCTTTTGGTGTATTTCTTAGCAACACTGACAACTAAACGAAGATTGGCTGCAACCATTCTTTCTTTTGCTCTTCTACCACTTTTAAGTTTCTTTTTTAGTTGGATAGTAGAAATTCCAGCCCTTTCAGCGAAAAAAGTAATATCTGGCTTCTCACCAAGATCACTCTCAAGTTCAGCCTCCAGATTTTCAAGAACCATAAGATCTTGAACCTGCCTTCCTAATGTGATTTCTTGTTCATGAGAGAGCAAAGGGACTCTTCCAATGTCTCTTAAATAGGAACGAACTAAGTCTATATCTGATATGGATCTTGAAGCTGGAGCGACAGTTGCTTTGTTAGTTTTAAGAACCTCTACTGCCGTTGTCATGGATTTGTTGAGTTTTGTGAAGCCTACTACTAAGAATTGTAAAGATCAATTAAAAATAGCTCGGCTTCCCGCACTTTGAGTATAAACACTCATTCATGTTCTAAGCCAGTCTTCCCAAAAGCCAAGAAGCTGTTTTGAGGTATATCAGCACTCCTGCTACATCCGTAGCGGTAGTGATAAATGGAGCAGACATTAATGCAGGATCTAATCCCATACGATCAAAAAACAAAGGTAAAGAGGCACCTGCTGTCGCAGCAAGAGTTGTAATAGCCATTAAACTTATCCCCACAGCTGTTGCAACCAAGGGTCCCTCTCCTTGCCACCAAGCAAAAGGCACAACAAAAATGGCCATTAAAATTCCAAGCAAAGCTCCAGCAACTGATTCTCTAGCAATAGCGCGAAATAGACCAAGTCTTTGAATTCGTTGAGTACTCAAACCTCGAATGACAACTGTTGAGCTCTGAGCCCCAACATTTCCACCCGCGCCAATTAATAAGGGAATAAACGCAGCTAATAAAACAACTTGTTTTAAAACCTCGTCATTCATAGCAATAACTTGAGTTGTTAGTCCATTCGCCAACACCAAAACAGCAAGCCAGACAATTCGACGTCTAGCTACAACAAATAAATTGCTTTGGAAGTAATCGTCTTCATCACCAGCTTGAACTGCCCCAGCAGCATAAATATCCCTGGTTGCCTCTTGTTCAATAACATCGATCACGTCATCCACAGTGACAATACCAACCAGTCTTTTTTCAAGGTCGACAACCGGTAAAGCTAAAAAATCATATCTTTGAATCGCTCTTGCTACTTCTTCCTGATCAGTATCTGTTCTGACATTAACAACCTCTCTTGTCATAACTTCCCCAATAAGTGATCCAGGATCTGCTACCACTAGATCCCGCAAAGATAAGATTCCAGTTAAATGTCTCTCTTTGTCTGTGACATAAAGGCTGTAAATTGTTTCTGAAAAAGTAGCTCTTTGTCTAACCAATTTCAATGCCTGAGAGACACTCAGGAATTCTTTAAGATCTATAAATTCTGTAGTCATCAATCTGCCAGCCGTCTCAGATGCATAACCCAAAAGTTGAGCTGTTACTCGTCTTTCCTCTGGGCTAAGTTCTGCAAGCAAACGTCTAACAACTTTTGCTGGCAATTCATCAAAAAGACGTACACGATCATCTGGGGACATCTCCTCGACCAAGTCGAGTACCTCGTTTGATCTCAGACGATCTAAAAGATTTTGTTGCACTGAGGGATCCAGATATTCATAAACTTCGATAGCCTCGTTTTTATTCAACAACCTGAAAGCCAAGGCTTGTAAAATCATTGGCAATGTATCAATGGCCTGAGCTACATCAACAGGTTGTACAGGTCTTAGAAGTGATTTAACACCATCGTAATTACCTGCGGAAAGCATTGCCTCTAACTGCTGTCCAACAGCCTCGGCAACCAAGCTGCCATTGGCTAAAGATCGAGCCTCATTGGATGCCCCCAATTGTTCGTTCATGTTCGGAGCAATAAGCCTCTATTATTTTATTGTTAACTCCCATTTTTGTTACTTCAATAACCATGTCCGTAAATATCAGCAAAGTACAAATCCTCACTTTTAACAATGAAAAAATAACTTTTGATTATTTCCAAGGGAATGTCTTATTAATCGTTAATGTCGCTAGCAAGTGCGGATTTACTAAACAATATAAAGCTCTTCAAAGTCTTCAAGACAAGTACGAATCAAAAGGCTTTAGGGTTTTAGGTTTTCCATGCAATGACTTTGGCAATCAAGAACCTGGAGAGCTAGACGAGATAAAAAATTTCTGTTCAATGACGTATGGAGTAAATTTCCAACTTTTCCAAAAAGTGCATGCAAAAGGGAATACTACTGAGCCATTTACAACGTTGAATCAAGTCGAGCCTGCTGGCGACGTTGAATGGAATTTCGAAAAATTTCTTGTCAACAAAAAAGGTGAGGCCATCACAAGGTTCAAAAGTTCAGTCGAACCCGACAGTGTTGAAATTCAAAAAGCCATTGAAAATTTACTTAATTAATTAAGAACTTTTTCGTAAATAAATCACCCAAGCAAACACCAAAAAATCCAATTAATACAATTAAAACTGAATTCAAGAAAAATAATTTATATAAACCGTCACTAATTAATTTAAATAAAAAAAAAGACCAGCCACTAAACGTAGTAAGTGAGCCACAAAATCCAAAACCAAAAATCAATTTATTAATTCTTTTTACAGGCATTGCATTAATAATGCCTAATAAAAAACAACCTAGTGTATTTACTATAAAAACATCATCAATTTGCCATCGAAATATAGCACCAGGAACAGCTCCAATTGAAATAAGAAAGTATTTATTTTTTGTTAAAAAATTATTCATTTATTAATCACCAAATAAAAAGCCCAACACTAAAGCACTTATTCCCAAAGAAAAAGAAAAAATAAAAAGCTTTAAAGCTTTTAAAAACTTATGTTCTCTAAATAATTCAAACAAATCATAAATAAATGTAGAAAAAGTGCTTAAACTTCCAATGAAACCAATTGCAAAAAACAATGCCAATTGAGATGAAACATTTAAAGATTTTATGTGTGATGATATAGAAATAAAAAAACCAAGAAAAAAACAAGAAAAAATATTAATTAAAAAAATAGAAAATTTTCCATTTATATTGATTTCTTTGAATTTCTGATAGATTAGAAATCTAGAGTTCGCTCCAAATACTGCACCAATAGCAATCAATATAATATCTTTTAGTAAATTAAGATTTACCAATATTTATCCATCCTCTTTTATAAAATAATTGATTAAAATTCTGAATTGCAATATTAACCAATAACCACTTTCCATTATTAGTACTATCCCAAGTTTTTAAAATTTTGACTGGTGTTCCTGCTTTAACACTAGTTACAATAGATGCATTTTTATAGGCTGAAGAAAGCAAGTTAAAATCTTTCAATGCAATTATTGGTGATCCCATATTATTTTTTCTATGTTGAATAATAGACTCTTTCGCACCTCCAGCAGGCAATGCTGTAGGAATCACCAAAGCAATACCTAAAAGCCATGTCCAAATTATAAAAGTACTTATTAAATTCATCAAATATCCAAAGTTGCAAGGTCAAGGTCAACACTATGAGTCTCAATAAATTCTCTTCTTGGTGCAACTTTATCACCCATTAAAATTGTAAATATACGATCAGCCTCAAGTGCATCTTCTATCTCAACTCTTTTCATCATTCTAGTTGCAGGATCCATTGTTGTTTCCCATAATTGTTTTGGCATCATTTCTCCTAAACCTTTAAATCTTTGAATTGTATAGTTAGCCTTTTCTCCAAAATTTGATATTGTTTTTTGCAAATCTGATTCGTTATAGCAATAAGTATGTTTCTTTCCTCTTTCGACCTTGTAAAGAGGAGGACAAGCAATATATATATAACCGCCTTCCACAAGAGCCTTTTGATACCTATAAAAAAACGTCAAGAGCAAAGTTCTTATATGTGCGCCATCAACATCAGCATCAGTCATTATTACTACTCTATGATATCTGAGATTCTTAACTTCAAAATCCTCACCTTTAATACCTAAACCAAGCGCTGTTATCAAAGATTGAATCTCAGTATTTTTATAGATCTTCGCATCATCGGTTTTTTCTATATTTAGAATTTTGCCTCTCAAAGGAAGAATTGCCTGGAATTTTCTATCTCTTCCTTGCTTAGCTGATCCTCCTGCAGAATCTCCCTCAACTATGTAGATTTCTGATTCTGATGGATCTCTTGAACTACAATCAGCAAGTTTACCTGGCAGTGTAGAACTTTCTAAAACACTTTTTCTGCGAACAAGCTCTCTAGCTCTTCTTGCTGCCTCAGCAGCATTAAAAGCTTGAATTGCTTTCTCTAATATCAAATCAATTACACCTGGATTAAATTCTAAATATTGACTAAGAGATTCACCAACCAAATTATCAACAATTCCGCGTACTTCTGTATTCCCTAATTTAGTTTTTGTTTGACCTTCAAATTCTGGATCAGGAACCTTTACTGATAGAACAGCTGTCAATCCTTCTCTAATATTTTCTCCAGCCAAATTGGAATCAGAATCCTTTCTTTTACCTCTTTTCTTAGCAAATGTATTTAAAGTTCTAGTTAAGACTGTTTTTAAGCCCTCAATATGAGTACCACCATCAATCGTACGAATATTATTGGCAAATCCGAGAATGCTGTCTGAATAAGCATCAACGCACCACTGCATTGCTGCTTCTACTTGAACTCCATCTTTTTCAGAATTGACATAAATAATCTCTGGATGTAACGAGTCTTTTTCCTTGGTCATATATTCAACATATTCTTTAATTCCACCTTCATAAAAATAAACTTCTTCATAGGGAGTTTGTTCAGAATCTTTTTGCTTTTTCCTTTCATCACGAAAAACGATTCGGACTCCTCCATTCAAATATGCAAGTTCTCTAAGCCTCGAAGACAATATTCCGTATTCAAAAGCTATCCCATCAGTAAAAATCTTGTCGTCAGGTTTAAAACAAACAGTCGTTCCAGTTAAGTTTTGATCTAACTTCGAAAGATTTTCAGACTTCAAATTTCCAATTGATGCACCCCTTTCAAATCTCTGAAAATGAACTTTATTTTGCCTGCGAACTGTGACCTCTACCCACTCACTCAAAGCATTTACTACAGATATACCAACCCCATGTAAGCCTCCAGAGACTTTGTATCCACCACTTCCAAATTTTCCACCTGCATGAAGAACAGTTAATACTGTTTCTAAAGCACTTTTGCCAGTGCGTGGATGAATATCAGTTGGTATCCCTCGACCATTATCAGTAATAGATGCTGAACCATCTTCACAAAGTAAAATGGTTATTTGATCACAATGGCCAGCGAGAGCCTCATCTACTGCATTATCTACAACTTCGTATACAAGGTGATGAAGCCCTTTTGACCCTGTTGAGCCTATGTACATTCCAGGGCGTTTTCTGACAGGTTCCAAGCCTTCTAATACTTGGATCTGCTCAGCACCATAAGCCTCTTGGACTTTTGAATCTTTACTCATTCGGATTACAGCAAACAGTCAAGGTTGTCTGTGATACTTGCATTAGTCGAAACCTTTCCTGAAATTTCAATTTAACATTGGTACAAGGGAAAGTCTTTGGAAAATTCCAAAACCAAATCAAAACAATTAATCATGATGCAGTTACTGCTAATAAAACTTCAGAAAATGAATTATGCAACCCAATAAACCACTTGTCATAGCCCTTATGGGTCCAACTGCAAGCGGAAAAACAGAACTGGCAATTGATATTGCAAACTCAATTAAAACTAATATTCACAATGTTGATTCACGTCAAATATACATTGATATGAATATTGGGACTGCAAAACCGACATTAGAGCAACAAAGAAAAGTTCCTCATTTTTTGATTGATTTATGCTTACCTACTACACCATTAAATCTTTATGAATTTAATTCAATAGCAATTAATTCAATGGAGGAAGAATTAAAAAAACGAAACGTAATTTTTCTTGTTGGAGGCAGTGGACTATATCTTCAATCATTAATTAGAGGACTTAACCCTCCAGGAGTGCCACCTCAAAAATTCTTAAGAAAACAACTTAACAAAATCGAGAGAAACGAAAGGCATAATTTATTGAAGTGTTGTGATCCAAAGGCTGCAGAACAAATACATCCCCAAGATTCAATTAGAACTGTTAGAGCTCTTGAAGTTTTTTATGCCACTGGAAAAAGTTTTTCAAAGCAAAAAAATTCAAACCCTCCTCCATGGAAAATTTTAGAGCTTGGTTTAAACCCTGACAATTTAGGAATAAGAATCAAACAAAGAACTGAAAAAATGTATAAAAACGGATTGATTCAAGAAACTGAAAATTTGATTATGAAATACGGAAATGATTTACAGTTGCTAAAAACTATTGGATATGGGGAGGCAAGGTCTATTATTAATGGAAAGATAAACTTTGAGGAGGCCCTAGCAATAACAACCAAACGCACACTCCAGCTAGCCAAAAGACAAAAAACTTGGTTCAGAAACAAACATAATTCAAAATGGCTAAATACCGATAATGCATTAACTGAAGCTTTATCCTCTATTTATGAGGTTCTAAGTTGACAATTGCAAATATGCTTAGAATTAGCCCAAAAGGTTCTTTCCACCTAATTAGTTACTGAATGCCACCTCGTCCTCGTTTTGATCGTCGCGCTCCAGAAAGGGAGCTGCCCAACATTAATGAAAGAATCAACTATCAAAGTCTCAGAGTAGTTGATTCAGATGGCACCCAACTTGGTGTCATTAGCCGTGAAGAGGCATTAGAAGTCGCTAAGGAACGAGAGCTAGATCTTGTCTTAGTCAGCGAAAAGGCGACGCCGCCAGTATGCAGAATCATGAATTATGGAAAATTCAAATTTGAACAAGAAAAAAAAGCAAAGGAAGCAAAGAAAAAATCCCACCAAACAGAAGTCAAAGAAGTAAAAATGAGATATAAAATTGATCAACATGATTATCAAGTTCGCATTAGTCAAGCTACCCGCTTCTTAAAAGCTGGTGACAAAGTCAAATGCACAGTTATTTTCAGAGGTCGCGAAATACAACATACTGCTCTTGCTGAAACTCTTTTAAAAAGAATGGCCAATGATCTTGAAGAGAAAGCAGAAGTGCAACAATCTCCTAAGAGAGAAGGAAGAAACATGATTATGTTTTTAACTCCGCGTAAAACTCCATTATTAAAGAAAGAAAAAGATTCAACTGAACCCCAAAAAGCTTTAAGAACAATCAGTTAAATTAAATAAAACAAAATTATTATTGGACAAAAAAATAATTGTCACTTGCTAATCTTTTTATTAAGGTAGCCACATTAAAGCCTGTCATATAGCCTGTGAGATTCCACATACAACAAGACAGTGAAATTCCTGCATCAAGTCAGCTATACAACCAAATTTGCTTTGCAATAGCAGCCAGGCACTATCCCCCTGGCCACAGGCTTCCAAGCACTAGACAGCTAGCTATGCAAACAGGTCTTCATCGAAACACAATTAGCAAAGTTTACAGACAACTTGAAACTGATGGAGTCGTAGAGGCTATTGCGGGCTCAGGTATTTATGTTCGAGATCAACAGAAACAAAAAGATTTAAGAAACACCTCTCCCTCAATACGTAAAAAAGTCATCAAAGACATAGACAATGAGGTTCGTAAAAGTATTGATCAACTTTTAAATGAAGGCTGTACCCTGCAGCAAACTAGAGAATTATTTACCCGTGAAATTGATTGGAGACTAAGATGTGGAGCCCGCTTACTTGTTAGCACTCCCAGAGAGGATATAGGAGCATCATTACTAATTGCAGAAGAATTAGCACCTCATTTAGATGTCCCTGTCGAAGTCGTTCCGATGGAGGAATTGGAAAGTGTTTTAGAAAGTTCAAGCAAAGGGACAGTTGTAACAAGTAGATACTTCTTACAACCATTAGAAGAGATAGCCAAACGTCATCAAGTCAGAGCTGTCGCTGTAGATCTGAGTGATTTCCAAAAAGAACTTGCTATTTTGAACAAGCTTCGCTCAGGCAGTTGTGTAGGAATAGTAAGTATAAGCCCAGGAATACTGAGAGCAGCAGAAGTAATTTTGCACAGTATGCGCGGTAATGAAATTCTTTTGATGACTGCCAACCCTGATGTAGGAAGCCGTTTGATTGCTTTGTTGAGGGCAGCAAGTCACGTCATTTGTGATAGCCCAAGCCAACCTGTTATTGAGCATACGCTGAGGCAAAATAGATCTCAATTAATGAGGATGCCCCAAATCCACTGCGCAGATAAGTACCTTAGTGATTCCACAATAGAAGAATTACGTAAAGAAATCGGTCTGCTCGATTAAAAATTGCATTCAATGTCAATGTTTCGATCACTAAAATCTGATTTTGCGATAATTAAGGAAAGAGATCCAGCAGCTCGAGGCTTTTGGGAAATAATATTTTGTTATCCAGGATTTCAAGCTATTTCGATTCACAGAATCACTCACAAGCTTTGGAAGTATAATCTTCCAATATTACCAAGGCTGTTAAGCCATTTAACTAGGTTCTTGACTGGGGTTGAGATTCATCCAGGCGCAAGAATTGGCAAAGGAGTTTTTATAGATCATGGAATGGGAGTAGTTATTGGCGAAACAAGTGAAATTGGAGATAGATGTTTGCTCTATCAAGGAGTAACTTTGGGTGGTACGGGAAAGGAAAGTGGAAAAAGACACCCTACTCTGGAATCAAATGTCGTCGTAGGAGCAGGAGCAAAAGTTCTTGGAGGGATTTGCATCGGAACCAATACAAGGATTGGAGCGGGATCAGTTGTAGTAAAAAATGTAGAGGCAAATAGTACTGTTGTAGGAATTCCTGGACGAATCGTTCATCAAAGTGGAGTAAAAATCAATCCCTTGGCTCATTCAGCACTACCAGATACAGAGGCCAACGTTCTTAGAAATCTTATGGAAAGGATAGATCAATTAGAAAGTGACATATTAGTCTTGAAAGACGTAGTTGGTAATATTAAAACGACTAAAAAAACCAAAAAAGAAGAAATCATTATTGGCGAATCTCAAAGCTTAAAAGACAAAGAAATCATTGAATTTATTGGGGATGATTTTAATAATAAAGATACTTAAATCTATATCCAAACAGATTTAGAGTAAAAAAGGTAATTTCTTATTCTCGTTGTTTAATAAAGAAATAGTCAAAAAGATACCTACGAAATTAACAATTAAAATTACAAATGAAACACGATAATTTACATAGCCTTGAATTATACTATCCCTTAGAGGATCTAATACCTGATAAATAAAATTTATATCCGTAATCCAAGCTAATGCACCCAAGCTTTCTTTCCTATAAAGTATTGGTGAAGTTAAAAAAACTAACTGAAGAATTATTGGAACTAATTGAGCGATATCTGAATAACGAACACTAATCAAACATATAATCACAGGAAACCAATATATAAATAAAAATAAATTTATAAATGGTAACCATGAATATAATAAAAAATTAGTTAATAGTGAGAATTTGAAAAAGATAAATACAAAAAAAACTAAAGTAAAAGACTGAATAAAAGTTTGTAATTGAAAGGCCCATTCTTCCAATGTATAGAAAATAGGGTTAAGATTCATATTTTTTATATTCGAAGAATTATAAGCAAATAATTGAGGTGAATTCGAGATTGATGAACTAATTGTATTCCAAATAACCAAACCAAATCCTAAATAAATAAAATAAGAGGTAAAATTCTCTACAGAGAAAACTGTCCCATAAACAATTCCTAAAGTTGCTATTGATAATAAATTTGAAAAGCCCAGCCAAAAACTACCAAGAGTTGTTTTAGCAAACCTAGCTCTTGATCTAGAAGTAGCGGTATACCACCATGCTTTTCTAGTTCTAAAAGCAAATTTTAAATTATTAAATAACATTTTTTGATGATATTTAATGAGTGTGATAGTAATTTAGTGCAGCATCTAAGGGACCATCATAGGCAATTGATCCATGGCTAAATACAATTCCTCTGTTACAAAATTGTTTTAAAAGTTCTTCAGAATGACTTGCTAAAAATAAAGTTGCGGCTGATTCCATAAATTGCTCCATTCTCTCTTCAGCACGATCACAAAAATCAGCATCCCCGGTTCCGAAGCCTTCATCAATTGCCAAGCAATCATGATGACTAGAAGTGAGAATTGAAAAAATTAATCTTGCTGACATTCCTTCACTATAAGTCTTTACAGGTAAAGAAATATATGTGCCTAAACCAGAAAATTCTATAATTTCATTCAAGAAGGGTTCAAAACCTTTTAAACTATAGTTTTTGAGTAAAAAATATGCTTTACAAGCATCTATTCCTGATAGCTCTGGACTAGTTAAAAAAGTCTTTTGAAGCATCGGATATACCTCTACTGAACGTTTAATTTGACCTGAGGTAGGTTCATAAATTCCGGATATAAGCCTTAAAAAACTACTTTTACCAGAACCATTATGACCAATCAAGCCAACTCTTTCGCCTTTCATAACAGTTAAATTAATATTATTCAGAGCAAGAATGTTAGCTCCCTGTTTCGACTTAGTTAATTTGCCTCCTGTAATATTAACAACCTTTTTAGTAAGTCTTTTTGTCAAAGATCTAGGTTCTAAATAATAAATAGGAATAGCAAGAGAAAGATCTTTAATTTCAATAGCAGGACGAGTAAGAATCTCAATAGGAATCTCAGACAATGAATTGATAAAATTATTGATCTCATCAATAGAAACTATCTGATGTTTAATATTGCCAAGAAAATCTGATACTTTAATAAATAAATCCCCTGACACCCAAGGGGAAATAGAGTCAGGTTGATATAAATTAATCAAGAAAATACTCTTACTTATTTGATTTGTAAATAATTCTGCAGCGGTAATCTTATTTTTCAATACATTCATATCTTCATCTTTTAGAGCTAGATTAATTAAATTTGATTGATTCTGAAAATCAACTAATTGATAAACTATATCTGATACATTCAAGTTCTCATTATCAATCATTCTCAACCAATAATTTAAACTATTATTATCTACCTTTCTATTAAATAAATTTAAATAAAGTTTATTTATTCGGGATTCAATAGGCTTATTACCCATATAGTTAGTATATTCATCTTGTATAGATAATTGCTTAGATATCACTCTTAATGTTAATGATTTATTATTACTTGAAAGCCAATAATTTAATCCTAAAGGATCAGCAGGTCTTCCAAAATATGCCATATATAATTTCTGCAACTTATCTGAATCGACATTAATCATATTGAGATAACTACAGATTAAATTTAGGCTTGAACTTGCTTTTGAGATGGTTGGAACATAAACATAGAATAAATTACGTTTCTTCTCATATTTATCATCATCTCTAAAAACATATCATAACCCTCATTTTTATATTCAATTAAAGGGTCTTTTTGTCCATAGCCTCGTAATCCAACTGACTCTCTCAATGAATCCATTGACTGTAAATGTTCTCTCCAAAGTGTATCTAATTGCTGCAGAATAAAAAATCTTTCGGCCTCTCTCATTATTCCTGGGTGAGTTTGCTCTACTTGAGCTTCTTTCATATCGTAAGCATTTCTTAACTGCTCTTTTAAAAAGTCTTGTAGTTCAAGTTTATTCAATCCAAGCAAATCATCAGATTTAAGTTCATCTAATAAATAAATAAATTCTTTGACTTTTAAAACCAACTTATCTAAATCCCACTCTTCAGGTGGCAAGTCTTCATTAACATATGCTTCAACTATTTCTTCCATCGTTCTTTGACCATATCCAATAACTTGTAGCTTTAACTCTTTTCCATCCAGTACCCTTCTTCTTTCTAGGTATACCGCTCTTCTCTGATTATTCATTACTTCATCATATTCAAATATTTGTTTCCTAATATCATAATAATAAGTTTCAACTTTCTTTTGAGCACCTTCTAAAGAACGAGTGAGCATTCCAGATTCTATAGGCATATCCTCTTCCACCCGAAAAGCATTCATAAGACCTGCAACTCTATCTCCACCAAAAATGCGAAGCAGGTTATCTTCTAGCGATAAAAAGAAACGTGTACTTCCTAGATCTCCTTGACGACCAGCTCTTCCTCTTAATTGATTGTCAACTCTTCTTGACTCATGACGCTCAGTTCCTATTACATGGAGCCCCCCAGCCTCACGAACTTTAGTTTCCTCATGGCTCAACACCACTTCATATTCATTTTTAATTAATTGAATAGCAACTCTTAATTCCTCAATATTTTTATCCTGAGTGGGTGTCTTTTCGGCCGCAGTAGCAATATAGTCGTCTAATTCAATCAAGCTCAAAGCACGATCACCCCATACCTTTACTAACTTGGAAGATAAAGCTATAAGCCTTTGCTCAGTTTCTTCAGTAAGTGAAACAGGAAAAATATTTTGTAAGGAAGTGTATTGTAATTTTTTGCTACTCTTAGGGTTCTTTTTATTATCTTCTTTGAATCCCACTGAAGGGGAATTGCGTTGTAGTGGTATTGGAGGCTTGTGACCTTCTTCTGGTTTGACTAATCGATTGCTTAAAATTTCCCTAATCTTCAATCTGGCCATATAGTCACTATTACCACCAAGAATAATATCTGTTCCTCTTCCAGCCATATTAGTCGCAATGGTGACAGCACCTGAGCGTCCAGCTTGAGCGACTATTTCCGCTTCTCGCTCAACATTTTCTGGTTTTGCATTCAATAAATTGTGGGGTATTTGCTGCTCTGATAAAAGAGTACTTAAAAGCTCACTCTTCTCAACGCTTGTAGTACCTACTAGAACTGGTCTTCCTTGTTTATGAATTTCAGCTGTTTCTTTTGCGACTGCTCTCCATTTTCCTTTTTCAGTTTTAAAAACTTGATCCACCCAATCTTCCCTTGCAATTTTTCGATTAGTAGGAATAACAGCTGTCTCTATTTTGTAAGTTTTTTCAAATTCAACTTCCTCAGTTTTTGCCGTTCCTGTCATCCCAGATAGTCTTGGATAGAGAAGAAAGAAGTTTTGATATGTAATCGAAGCCAAAGTCTGGGTCTCTGGCTGAATAGGGAGATTCTCTTTGGCTTCAATTGCTTGATGTTGACCATCGCTCCAGCGTCTTCCAGGCATTACTCTCCCTGTAAATTCATCGACTATGACTGCCTCCTTATCCCTAACAATATAATTCACATCTTTCGTGAAAAGTTCTTTTGCCTTTAATGCATTTGTTACGTAGTGAGCCCAGGGATCTTTCGGATCAAATAAATCTTTAACTTTCAAAAGCTCTTCTGCTTTAGCGAAACCCTCATCAGTGAGTATGCAACTTCTTTGTTTCTCATCTACCTCGTAATCCCCCTCAGGATCGATACCATCTTTACTCATTTCCTTTGCTCTCACTAATTTCTCTACAACTTCTGAGGCTTTTTGATATTTCTCTTGAGGTCTTTCAACTTGACCTGAAATAATTAATGGCGTTCTGGCTTCGTCAATAAGAATCGAATCAACCTCATCAATTACGCAAAAGTTAAAATCTCTTTGAACAATCTCAGACTGATCTGCTGCCATATTGTCGCGTAAATAATCAAATCCCAACTCAGAGTTCGTGGCATAGGTTATGTCACATTCATAATTCTTTTTTCTTTCTTTAGGCGACATTGATTGCTGAACCAACCCAACACTTAAACCAAGAAAACGATGAACTTGACCCATCCATTCAGCATCTCTTCTGGCTAAATAATCATTAACAGTAACGACATGAACACCTTTACCAGTCAAAGCATTTAAATAACTCGGCAAAGTGGCTACGAGTGTTTTACCTTCTCCTGTTTTCATTTCTGCTATTTGACCCTCATGCAAAACCATCCCACCTATCAGCTGGACATCAAAATGCCTCATGCCTAAGACACGCTTAGAAGCTTCTCGAACTACTGCAAAAGCCTCTGGTAAAAGTTGATCAAGGATTTGAAGCTGAGATTTAAAACTTGTAACTTGTTCTATTTTTTGCCTAAATTCAGCAGTCTTTCTTCTGAGCTCATCATCGGTCAAACCAACTAAATCTTCCTCTAAAACATTTATATCCGTTACCAAAGGATAAAAAGATTTTATTTTCCTCTTATTTGGATCGCCTAATAATTTACCTAGCATCAAATCAAACTTAATTACTAATATATTAACTTGTAAGATTGATAAATGAGAGTTTATATATTTATATTATTAATAATATAAATATAGATATAAAAAAAGGTTTAAGCAATTTAGGAAATAGAAAAGTTATTTATAAATACAAACGCAATGATACAATAGAATAAAAACCTTGGGAGAGCAAAGGGTGGATAAATCGAAAACTGCTTTGATTACTGGTATCACTGGTCAAGATGGAAGTTACCTTGCTGAATTATTAATAAATAAAGGATACGAAGTACATGGAATCATAAGGAGAAGCAGCCAAGTGAATACAGAACTAATTAAAAATTTAATAACTAATAAATCAAAGGAAGAACTTACTTTACATTATGGTGATTTAACAGATAGTACAAATCTCCTACGAATAATTAAAGAAGTACAACCTGATGAAATATACAATTTAGGAGCTCAAAGCCATGTAAAAGTTAGCTTCGAATTGCCAGAATATACGGCTCAAACAGATGCTTTAGGACCACTGAGAATCCTTGAAGCAGTTCGAATCTTAGGCCTTATTGAAAAAACAAAGATATACCAAGCAAGCACTTCAGAACTTTATGGTCTGGTCAAAGAATCACCGCAATCTGAATCAACGCCTTTTTATCCTAGAAGTCCTTATGGGGTTGCGAAATTATACGCATATTGGATAACTATTAACTATAGAGAGTCATATGGAATGTTTGCATGCAATGGAATTTTATTCAATCATGAATCCCCACGGAGAGGGGAAACATTCGTTACTAGAAAAATCACTAGGGGACTAACAAGAATTCATTTTGGAATCCAAGAATATTTAAAAATGGGCAATATTGATTCTTTAAGAGATTGGGGACATGCAAAAGATTATGTAGAAATGCAATGGAGAATTCTTCAACAAAATGAGCCTGAAGATTATGTTATTGCCACAGGCAAACAATGTTCTGTACGAAAATTTATTGAAATTTGTGCTATCAAATTAGGATGGGAAGGGATAGATTGGGAAGGTGAGGGTATGCACGAGATAGGGAAAAGAAGAGATAATGGAAAGTTAGTAATCAAAATAGATTCATCATTATTCAGACCTACAGAAGTTGAAACATTACTCGGTGATGCTAAAAAAGCATACTCCAAACTTGATTGGAAACCTACCTACGACATTAAGGATTTAGCATCAGAAATGATAGAAAGTGATCTCAAGATAGCCAGGAAAGAAAGTAGTTTATAAATAAAAATTTTTCAAGTTTCTATTCTATTATTTAAAGTATGCAAGCTAATCAAGAATGAATATAAGTTCAAAAAAAATAATTTATAAAGTAAGTAAAGCAGGAAATTAGTATCAATAGGAATCAGACGATGATGAAAATAAAATAATTTTTTATAATTAAAGAAGAGTTTCCGAATATAAAACAGTTATCAATACAAAGATATTTGGAGTATTCACTAAAATAGAAGAATGGAATAGTGTATGATGTGTAAAAATACTAGAAAGAAAAAAATGGCTAACGTAACTATTGACGGAAAAGATTACAATCTAGATGATTTAAGTGAAAAAGCAAAGGAACAACTAGCAAGCTTACAATTTGTACAAAATGAATTACAAAAACTTGAAGCCCAAAAAAACGTTTTAAGAACTGCATCAGCTGCATATTCTACGGCTCTGAAAAATGAACTCAATAGCTAAAATGGGCGTTTTTTATCTAGCATGTACCTTCTAGCCAAAATAATTATCAATTAATTTTTTGGTTTCTCTAAAACATGTGATTTACAAGTCAATCAATGAAAGCTCTAGAACTTTTTCCTAATAAATGCATAGAATTATTACACGAGAATAATTTACTTAAGCCACTTATTAGATCTGAACTTTTAAAGAACTTATTATCAGACATTTATATTGAAACAAAAATAAAAAAGGAAATTATAGCGGATTTTTGTAAAAGATTAAATATCACAGATGATATAAAGTTTAACTTGTGGTTAAAAGAAAATAAATTAGATCAAACTAAATTTGAAGAACTCGCATTAACCAATGTTCGTTTAAAAGAATATTGTAAACTTAATTTCGAGCATCAAGTTGAAAGTAGCTTTCTTGAAAGGAAAAGCGAATTAGATATAGTAGTTTACAGCATAATTAGAGTTAAAGATTTTTTCTTAGCTAGAGAGATTTTTTTTAGAATCCAAGAAAAAGAAGCTAGCTTTGGAGAGCTGGCTATCAAACATTCTGAAGGTATCGAAAATAAAACCAGAGGGATAATAGGCCCAGCCCCATTAGGGAGAGCACATCCAAGGCTTATAGAATTAATAAAAAAGTCTAAAATTGGAGAAGTCAATTCACCTATACAAATAGATGAATACAACATAGTTTTAAGATTAGAATATTATGAACCAGCAAAGCTAGATAGTTTTATGAAAGAAAAAATCAGTGAAGAATTATTCAATAAATGGATTGATAAAGAAACCGATATATTAAGTAACAATCTCCTAGAAAAAATATTAGTTAACAATCCTGATTCTGATCTAATAAAAATATCATGAAAAACAACATTAATATTAATCTGAAATCAATAGAAGCTTTTAAATATATAAGCGATTCTAGTATAAAAAAAATTGAGAATGAATCAAAATTACTTCGATATAAAACCGGTTACCCAATCTGCAATAAAAAAGATCTTATTCCAAATACAGTTCTTATTATTCTAAGTGGAGAAGCAAGGCTTTTATATGGCACGACTTTTAAATCACAAACAATAACTAAATTAGGTTCTGACTCTTTTATTGGTCTCGCCTCTTTATTACGAGCAAAAGGATGTGAATTAATTACCGCAAGTAATGATCTATTAGGTTTGGCTATTCCTGACAGCTTAATTTTATATTTATATAAAAAAGAAAAAGAATTTAGAAACTGGTGTAATACTAATTTTCTTCCATCAGAATTGTTAGAGTTAGCTATTTATATCAGTGAAGAATCTCATAGTTCTGACATTGAAGATAATATTAAAAACATATTTAATCAGCTATTAGTTAATGTCAAGTTGAATATATTTAAGAATGGTGAGAAAATTCCCGACGGAGAAAATTATATTTATTTTACTGGTAGTGCTAATATAGAAAAAAAAGAAATCGGTGAAATAATACAAAATAGTGAAGAAATTATCGCAAAGAGTCCATTCCCAGGAAGGGTTTTTTCATTAAATAAAAAAATTTATTATCAATTAGTAAGTAATAAATATAACCCGAAATTAGTTAAAACCAATGATGATAATAACATAGAGAATAAAGATAATATTGATATTGGTCCTGATGTATTTGATATTAGTACTGAAGATCTTGGAAACTACAGTCCAAAGAAAGAACTCAAAATAATTAAAGGCACTGGAACAATGAGAGAGTCTTTGGCCTGCCTGCAAATGATAGCAACAGAAATGAAACTACCTTACAGAGTTGATTCAATAGAAAAAATCCTTCGGGACACAATTAAAAGAGGTAAAAAACCAACCATTCATCTACTTGGAGGAATAACTTCCTCAATGGGTTTACATTCATCTACAGCTAAAGTAGCTCCTCGAATGGCGGACAGGCTTCCATCTCCCGCAATAATTACTTGGAAAGAAAGTTTTGCTGTTGTAAAAGAAAGTCATTCAAATAAATTAGAATTAGCATCTCCAGTTGAAGGATTAATTAAATTAAATTCTGATCAATTTGAAGAAAGTTTTAAGAAAGGATATATTGAATTGTTATTAGTTGAAAGAAACGAGCAAACACCAGGCATAAAGTTTGGCCTTCAATGGTTATTGCCAGCCATTAATCGATATAGAAGCGTTCTTTTACAAGTTTTCTTAGCGTCATTCGTAGTGCAACTATTTGGCTTAGCTAATCCATTAATGATTCAAGTAATCATCGATAAAGTTATTAGTCAAAGAAGCCTAGATACACTTCAAATATTAGGACTAGCACTAGTAGTAATTACTATTCTTGGAGGGATACTTAGTAGTCTCAGAACATTTTTATTTAATGAGACAACAAACAGAATTGATACTAGATTAGGAGCTGAGGTTATTGATCATTTATTACGTTTACCTTTAGGTTATTTTGATCGAAGACCAGTAGGTGAATTAGGCAGCAGGATAGCTGAATTAGAAAAAATCAGAAATTTCCTTACTGGACAAGCTTTATCTACAATATTAGATGCAATATTCTCTCTTATATATATAGTAGTAATGGTAATTTATAGTTGGTTATTAACACTAATTGCTCTGGGAGTTGTACCTATACAAATCATGATAACTATAATTGGAACCCCATTAATTAGAAGACAGATTAGAGATATTGCACAGGAAAACGCAGTTACTCAAAGCCACTTAGTTGAAGTTTTAACAGGTATTCAAACTGTTAAAGCCCAAAATATTGAGCGAGTAAGTAGATGGAAATGGCAAGAATTATATTCAACTTATGTTGCAAAGTCATTTCAAAAAACTATTACTGGAACTGCTCTAGGAGAGACAAGTCAAGTATTACAACAGCTATCTCAACTACTAGTACTGTGGGTCGGTGCCACCTTAGTACTTAAAGGTCAATTAAGTTTAGGTCAGTTAATAGCTTTCAGAATTATATCTGGATATGTAACCCAACCATTATTGAGATTAAGTACAATTTGGCAAAATATACAAGAGCTTCGCGTCTCATTTGAAAGGCTTTCAGATATCGTCGATACACCCGAAGAAACGTCTTTAGCAGATCAAGCAAAGATTCCATTACCAAGCATCAACGGATCAGTTGAATTCGAAGACGTATGCTTTAAGTTTTCTCCCGGTCAACCTGATATTTTGAAGAAAGTATCTTTAAAAATTAAGCAAGGTCAATTTGTAGGAATAGTTGGTCAAAGTGGAAGCGGTAAAAGTACTTTAATGAAATTACTCCCAAGGTTATATAAACCTAATTCTGGCAGAATCAAAATAGATGAATATGACATAGATAAAGTGGAATTGTATTCTTTGAGAAGACAAATTGGAATCGTGCCGCAAGAGCCCTTACTTTTTGCTGGAACAATAAATGAAAACATTGCCCTAACTGATCCCGAAGCGGCAAGTGACGATATTGTTCAAGCCTCCAAAATTGCAAGTGCCCACGATTTCATAATGGAGTTAGAAGATGGATATAGCACTAATGTTGGTGAAAGAGGCGCAGGTTTATCAGGGGGCCAAAAACAAAGAATAGCTATTGCAAGAACACTATTGAGTAACCCTAAACTTCTAATTATGGATGAGGCTACGAGTGCACTAGATTATGAAACTGAACGGAAAGTATGTGAAGGTTTAAAAGACTCATGCAAAGAATCTACAGTATTTTTTATTACTCACAGGCTAAGCACAGTAAGAAATGCAGATCTAATAGTCATGCTTCACCAAGGTTCTATTGTCGAGACTGGAACCCACAATGAATTAATGAATTTAAAAGGTAGATATTTTGCACTTTATCGTCAACAGGAGTCTACTTAAAATGAAAACAAGCAAAAAAGAGCAATTTTTAAAATCAGTCGGGGACATAACAAGCTCAATTAAGCTGAAATCAAAAAAATTAAGTGAGACGTTTAATACTATAAAAAATGAAAAAATTAACCTAAAGACATTAAAACCTATTGAATTTATTCAATCGTTACAGGATAAGATTGATAAAACATTAAGCAACGATATAAATCTAGTTTTTTTAAAGCAATCAAAATTTTGGGCAACTTCAATAACCTGGGTTTTAATGGGTAGTACAGCATTTTCTATTGGATGGTTAGCTATTGCCAAAACAGATGAAGTCGCCATAGCTATAGGTAAATTAGAACCAAAAGGCGGAGTCTTTGATGTTCAAATGCCTTTAGAGGGAATTGCTAGAGAAATACTTGTTAAAGAAGGAGATGTTGTAAAAAAAGGACAAATTCTTATTCATCTTGATACTGAAATTACAGAAGCAAAAAATACAGCCTTACAAAACAGTCTTAGTTTCAATAAAGATATTACAAAAAGGCTAGAAAATCTTGTAAGTGAAGGTGCCGTATCAGAGTTACAATATATGCAACAACTTGATAAAGTCGAGCAAATTAAAAGTGAAATAAAAACAAATTTAGTCACTTTAAAATATCAAGAGATAATTTCACCAATAGACGGGGTGGTTTTTGAACTTCAACCGAAAGGTCCAGGATACGTAGCACGAACAAGCCAACCAGTAATGAAAATAGTTCCTTCGAATAATTTAATTGCGAAGATAGAAATTGATAATCGGACAATTGGTTTTGTAAGTGAAGGTAAAAGTGCAGATATAAGTATTGATTCTTTCCCAGCAAGCGACTTTGGAATAATCAAAGGAAAAGTATTAAGTATCGGTTCTGATGCATTAGCACCAATTCCTTCGCAAGGTAAAGGTTTCCGTTTCCCCGCAAAAATTGAATTGGATACGCAATTTCTGGAACTTAAGTCAGGAAGAAAACTCCCACTTCAAGCTGGAATGAGTTTATCAGCAAATATCAAACTAAGAAGGGTTACGTATTTGCAATTACTTTTCAATAAATTTAGTGATAAAGCAAATTCATTAAAATCAATCTAAAAAAACATTATTTATTGCTAACCTTTTTCATATATTTATATCTAAAAAGAAATTCATTAAAGAATTAGTCAAACAGACTGAAGTTAATTCTAATTATTATTCAAGGTAGGGAGATAAATGTAATTGAAATCTTTTTTGTTTGAAAGACAAAAAAAGCTCCGCAATTGCGGAGCTTTTATAATTAAAGCTTTTAGTTTTTCTAGAAAACTTAAGAAGCAGTAATTGTAAAGTTGTCAGAATGCCAACTATCGATATCTGCACTAGCAACTGTAGCCACCTTAGTAGTTGTAATAACTCCGGCTGCAGAAGCAGAAGCGAAGAATACATGCTGGGTCTCTGATGCATCGCTAGAAGCAGCTGTTACAAACACAGCTTTACCACTTCCGGCCATATCTAAGTTGCCGTACTCACCACCTGCAGCTAACGCAGCGTCAAGTCCAGCAGCTGTGGTTATATCTTGTCCACCAGTTATATCAACCAGTAGGTTAACGTCACTTTCTACAGCAGTCGAACCAGCAGTGTTAGCTGTGATAACAGCGTTCATAGCGGTGGCATTTAAGAAAGCATCTGGCTTTAGAACATCTCCACTTGCACCTTGAGTGAAGTTAGTAATTGAGTCAATTCCATTGTTAGCAGCTGTAGATGCGAAGACCATTGTGTAATCGGTATCTACTGCTGTTTCCAATTTGATTGTGTCTGCTCCTTTACCACCTGTAATCAGGTTGGTTGTTGAAGCAGCATCGCTACTTGCTGAAGTCAAATCGATGGTATCGTCACCATCTCCTGCCGTTACAACAACTCCTCCGTCGTGATTAGCTCCTGTCTTAACTGTGATGGTGTCGTTTCCTTTACCACCAATAACTGTGATGACAGTGTCTGCAGCGTCTGTCGCCTGCTCAACTGTAATCTTATCAGCGTTATCAGAACCAGTAAGATCAATGGTGTTCGCAGCAGCATTACCAGCAGCAGTGTCTTTAATATCCATCTCAACTGAGTTTGATCCAGTTAATTGAGATGCGTCAACAACAACTACGTCACCTGCTGCTCCTGATGCAAGCGCTTTAGCAGAAATCTTTAGCTGATTGCCTGAAATAGATGAAGCTAATGTATTAGCCCAACCACCTAAAGTTACTGTTAGATCACCTGCAAGAGCACCTGTAAAGCCAATGGTCTCTACATTTGACATTCCATTGAGTGTTGTATCGTCGAATGTCAATGCTTGGGTTGAAGAATTGGTATCAGTGAAATTAACTGTGTCAGTACCAGCTTCACCATCAATTGTTGCTGCCGCCAAGTTAGCGATTGTTCCGCTGTAAGTGTCATTACCAGCTCCAGCATTAACTGTTACTGAACCACCTGATCCAACTGCACCTACTTCCAAAGTGTCTGCAACGGCTGAACCCGTCACTGTTAGGGCGCCGGTTTGACCACCTGTAGTAAGAACAGCTCCACCAGTGATGCTTGATGCATCAAGAGTCGTAACTTTTACAGCATTAGATGAAATATCAATGTCCGCAGATTTAGTACCCTTAACGTTGATCGTCTTTAAGTTTCCTGCAGCACTAAATGAAACCGCAGCTCTATCAGAAGTTGTTGTTGTTAGAGCGTCACCTGAGTTTGCTGTGAAGTTAAGAGTTTCAAAACCAGTAACTGTCGCAGTAGTGAAATCAGTTGCACTTGCAGCAGTTGCATGCTTTGAAGTTATTGAAAGTACATCAGATGTACCAGTCGCATCTTTAAGTGAAAATGTTCCACCCGCATGATTAGCACCCTCAATGGTGATATTTCCTGCAAGCGCTGCTGACATATTTGTCAAGTTAGCGTTTGTAACTTTTGCAGCATCAATTGATGAAGCTAGGTACTGAGTATCAGTATCTACACCTGCAGCTACTTGAATAACGTCAAAGTTGGTATATCTGTCAGCTTCATCAGCGGTATTGACGTGGGCAGCAGAAGCAACAACTAGTGTGTCTTCGCCTGCTCCTGCATTAGCAGCAAATTTATCAGTAGTAGCAAAACCACCTAATCCAGTTGTGAAAACATCAGCACCTGATCCAAGTGTGATTACTGCAGCTTTATTACTTGAGCCAGGTCCAGTCATTGTGATTATGCCTGTGGCATCACCAGCAGCAACTGTAGTAATGGTGTTACCAAGAGTACCTAAAGTTACATCTCCAGAACCAGTGATATTCAAGGTAGCCTTTGAACCAGTAGTAACTAGTTCACCTGTTGTAAATTTGACGCCTGCATCAAGATTAATTGTCGTTGCAGCTGCCAAATCTAAATCATCAATAGCAGAAGCAGTACCTGTTGTGTTGACATTGACTGTAGTTAATTTTGCTCCTGTTACGGCAACATCCTCATCAGAACCACCATCTGCAGTAGTAATTTTATTGAGGCCAAGTGTTATTGCAGTATCTGTTGCAGCAGCGGCAACAACAATTCCCGTACTTGCTAGTGCAATATTTTCAAGTCCTACGGATGTAACAGTTATGGGAACGGTATAGGTAGCGGTACCATCACTTCTAATGAAATTAGCTGTTGTGATACTTGCCTGATCTGAAGTTAGTGTGAAAGCAACATCTTCATCGTAGACATTTAAAGTCTCAATATTTTTTACTGTTGGAATACCAGCGACAGTTCCGTCAGAGTAGATATTGAATGTATCTGTTCCAGCTCCTCCATCAATCGTGTCAGCTACAGAAGTAACTTCTTTTGAATCAGTTCCTCCAGCAGCGCTGTTATCTGCATTGAATGTGTCATTACCTGCAGTACCAGTAAAATCTGATCCTGTATCAATGGATGTGGTTAGAGCGAATGTCTTAGCTGAAGCAACTACTGATGGATCACCATTGCTGACGATTGTGTTAACGCTAGCTGTAACGCCTGCTGCAGTATGAGTAGTGTCCTTATCAATACCAGATAAATAAGTAACTGCTTCAGTTATGTTTACTCCAGATGTCCAAGGGCTTGTTGATTCAGCTTGGTAAGCAAGAATTGCGGCGGTGCTTCCTTTTACTTCTGCAGTGTAGGCAACAGCGGCGTTAGTTCTATTAGTGAGCGCTGTTTTGTCGTCTGAACTGCCAGAATTATTTTTTGCCGCCCAAATTAGGTGAGTCGCAATCTCAGCAACTTTCAGGACGCCTAAATTGATCTGTTGAGTCCAGTAAGTTAAACCTGTTACATCAGCTTCTCTATCAAAAAGGTTTTTGTAGATCTGATTAACTTGAGCTTCTACTGATTTGCTTCCGTATGCATCTTTGAATTCGGCTTGTGCATACATATCTGCAGCAAACGCAGCTGTGGTGATCCCTTGTTCAGTCCAGTAATCAAGACCTGTAGGATCAGCAGCGCGCCCGAAGTATGCAACGTAGAGCTCTTGGAGTTCAGTGCTAGTCGCGTTGGCCATGGGGGAAAAGTTTAAGTGCTTTGCTAGGGATCACCGCATTAAATAATGCGGTTATCTGTTTGGCAGGCCAATATACAGGCTTGCAGGACAGAATCTTGCGGAACTATAACCTCTTCCATAAATAAGACAATGGTTTTAAGGGATTAATAAAAGGGAATCCAAACAAAATCCGTAGCTCTAAAAGTAATCAATTTATGTAGGCTCTTTCTTCTTAAACGATTCGAAAAACTTAATAAGGATAGGTAAAAATTCTTTTGCCAATTAGTTTTTCAGGCTTTGAGCTCCAATGAGAAATCAAGTATTAATTAAAAAAAAGATCGATTTCTAAATTTGATAATTCAACCATTTTTATCCATAGAGTATCCAGATAACAAAGTGCACACCTTCTTTAAGATCAGTCGAAAAAGGGCTTTTTCAAAGAAAATGATTTCCAATTATTCCAAAAAATACAAAGTTTGCCATCAGTTGCCAAATCACCAAAATTTCTCAAATAAATGCAAAATAGAATTACAAGAGTTAGATCCTTGCCTTGCCTCAAAAAAAAAAAGTTTTGGTCTTTGGAAGCGGCGGTCAAGATGGATCGCTCCTATGCAATTCATTGATAAAGAAAAATAATTCTGTAATTGGTGTCAGAAGAAGCTCGACAAAATTTTGTAAAAACCATTGTGTACTTGGAATACAGAACGATTTAGAAATAAAAGAATGTGATTTAATGGATTTCGAAAATTTACGTCAACTAATAGCAACCGAGAATCCAAATGAAATATATAATTTAGCAGCTCAGTCTTCAGTGGGGAAATCGTTTACTAACCCCATAGAAACAATTGAAAGTATTGCAAATGGAACATTAAATATATTAGAGGCTTGTAGACAAATAAAATATGAAGGTACATTATTCTTTGCTGGAAGTAGTGAAATATTCGGTAATACAGAAATAGCTGCAGGCATAAACCATCGGCAGAGGCCTATGAGTCCA
The DNA here is from genome assembly GCF_059772345.1 of Prochlorococcus sp. MIT2308. Taxonomy (NCBI): domain Bacteria; kingdom Bacillati; phylum Cyanobacteriota; class Cyanophyceae; order Synechococcales; family Prochlorococcaceae; genus Prochlorococcus; species Prochlorococcus sp. MIT2308. The sequence goes on from NZ_CM186283.1 coordinate 1,236,854, forward strand.
TATGGAATTGCCAAACAAACAAGTTTTAATCTAGTTAAAGTTTATAGAGAACTTCACAATTTAAAATGTAAAACTGGTATTTTATTTAATCATGAATCACCATTAAGAGGGAAAAATTATGTAACAATGAAAATCATATTAGGAGCAGTTGAATGTTACAAGAATAAGAATCATAAATTAAAATTAGGGAATTTAAATATCCATAGAGATTGGGGTTGGGCAGAAGAATATGTTGAGGCAATTCAGTTAATGAATATGGAAAGTAACAACACAGATCAGATCATCTGCTCTGGAAGATTAACAAGTCTAAAAGAATTTATATCAATGACTTTCGAAAAACTCGGTCTTAATTATCAAGATCATATTATTATTAGTTCAGAGAAAATAAGAAAATCAGATATATTTAAAAGTCTTGGCGATCCAAAACCATTTTATGATAAATTCAAATGGAAAGCAAAATTAAGAATAAGCGAGATAATTGATAAGCTAATTGAAGAGCAGCTCAAGTAGAAAAAGAATTATTAATCTCTAGACTCTTTATTAGAAGAGAAATCCTATTGCCCAAATTGGAAAAACTACGCTGATGGATTAATTTTTCTCTCTGTTGGAATAAGTCAAAACGCGCCGGTTTTTTAAACCAGCTATCAATACCATCAGCAATATCTTGGCTAGTGAAACCTGGCATAAAATCAACTAAATCTTTAACATCATCAAATATTTGCAAAGGTGTAACAAGTACAGGTTGAAGCGAAGATAAACCTGTTCTCACGGAGGCGCTTGAAGATTCATTAGAAAATTGATAAGGAAAGACAATTAATTCATAATTTGATAATCTACTTATAATTTCTCTATCGCTGTAGTAGTTCGTGTCAATATTAACTATTTGAGTCAGTTTTAAATTGAAGATTTCGTTTACAAGTTCATCATAATAAGAATTATAATTTTCACTGTAAGAGGCACAATAAATAGTAAGTTTGATGTCTATAGATTTTTTTCTCAATAAATAAATAGACCTAATTAGTTCCTTATAACCTTTATTAGGCAAACAAAATCCAAAAGAAGCAATCGATCTGATTTGATTAAAATTATTTGAAAATCTTTTTTTTATAAGATAATTTCCTTTTTCTAAATGTAGAGATCTAGTTTCTGAAATCCCATGAGGAAATAAAAGCACATTATCCACCAATCCCAAATTTTTTAATCTATTTAAATCATTTATAGTATGAACGATTAATCTATCACATTTCTTAAAAGCAGTAGTTAGGAAACGAAGTTCTTTTTTCTCATTACGAATCGGGTCTTGTGTTGAATGAAGAAAAACTATTATATTTATATTATTATTTTTAAGTTCATTAATAAAATTTGAAAAAGTTTTAAATTGAAAAAAACCATAATTAAATTGAATGACTAAAGTGGTTATATTCAACTTGTAGATTAGATTCATTACTTCATCAAAACTATCATTATCATATGAATCGAACTTCCAGGATTTATATACATTCTGATTTTGATTGACAACATCAATATCGATATTAGATTTTATTTCATGAGCGGGATAAAAAACCTCAATTTCTTCTTGCATACTCTCAATTAAATGACGCGAATAAGATGCAATACCACATCTAGAGAACCAAGTTGTCATCCAGGCTACTCTTGAATATTGATTATTTTTATTGCTCACCAAATGTTTAACGAATGATTTATTATCAAATGCGACCCTGTCCCATGTTGATGAATTAATTGTTCTTTTTGCATTAGTGATCTTAGTAGAAATTTCTTTTTTAGTAGCAGAGTAAACACGTCTCATTTGATCAATTAAATCTTCAGAAGAAGGCTCCGCCCAGTAAGAGTAGTCAAGAGCAAAGTGAGACTTAGAATTTGCAAATTGAAAATCAACTAACCAACTATTAGTTTCATCGCAAAAATCTCTTTGACCTCCCCAAGCTGTAGTGATAACTGGTAAACCTAGAAGCATGGCTTCGGCAATAGGCAAACCAAATCCTTCTCCCCTGCTAGGAGCAACAAGAACATTGGACTGCAAATATAAAGATTTTAATTGAGCCAAGTTCAAATCATCTTTGATAATTTTCACGTCAGGAAAATGTATATTATTTTCTTTAAGTTCGTTTATCTGTTGCTCAATATTATTATGCGGATTATCAAAAGTTTTAATAATTAAAGAAACATCATCATTTGCTTTGAAAACGGTTGAATAAGATTTCAATAATATATCAACTCCTTTTCGTGGAAAACAAGAAGATATATGTAAGATTTTATATGATTTGGAATTAATATTATATGTATGATCAATCTGAATATGATTAACATGATCTACTCCTAGACCACAAACCTTAATGGGTACATGCACTCCATTATCAATTAAAATCTTTTTGACAAGTTTAGACATGACTGTTATTCCTTGAAGGTTAGAATTAAAATCTTTTACCCATTGCTGTGGAAACTCAGACTCCTCCCATCCATATGCATGTAATAAGTTAATAGTTCCTTTGACATCATTTACTCTTGGGGGATAGAGATTTCTAGTGCAAATCAAGAAACGATCATTACCTTTAATAGCTCTCTTATAAAGTTTGTTGATAGTTGGATTATTAGCTAAAAAATTAGAATCTGGTTCATAATCGCCTGGTCCATCAGTACAAAGAAGAGAGACATCTTCCCCTAATTTATCTAAAGATAAAGCATAGTACCGATTTAGAATTGCCAAACTATAAGATGAATCAAATGGACCTTCTAAACGCCATGTTAAGCCTTTGCAATTTTTGAATTTTCTAGAAATTTCTATTTTCTTTGATTGATTATTAATAATTGCTATTGCTGAAGCTAAAGATTTTAAATAGTTAATATTAGATTTTGTCCTAACTTTGACAAATGGGCTTTGTACAAGATTTTTTATTAAAATTTCATACTGAATATCTAATAAATGATTGAAATCACAATATTTTTCTTGATCTAATATAGATTTTTTTGATATTATTTCATTTAGGGAATCTATAGTTTTGTTAATCGTTTGTTTCCATGAAAAAAATTTTATTCTTTCCCTAGAATTAAAGCACAGAGCTTTATAAAAATTTTGATCTGTTAGGCTTTTATAAATTAAAGAAGATATGTCCTGAGCGTTATAAGGATCAAAAAGAAATCTTTGATCACCAATAATTTCTGGCAAACTCGTAAGATTAGAAGCAATGACAGGCGCACCACAATTCATTGCTTCTAAAATAGGTAGTCCAAAACCTTCATACAATGAGGGAAAAATAAATAATTGGCAAGTACGATATAAATCAGCTAATTCGCTATCCGTTACAAAGCCAAGAAAAACTACATACTCCGGAGGCAATCCAAAGTTAATCATCCATTCTTTGATTAAAATTATTTCTTCCTCTGTATAGGGTCCTGTTAAAACTAATTTATGTTTAAATATTAAGTTAATAGGCAATAATGCATAGGCTTCAATTAATCGGGATAAATTTTTTCTGGGATCGGTAGCACCAGAATACAACAAAAAACTTCCTAGAAAGTTCTTATCAATTCTCGAATTTAAAGATATTGACGAAAACAGTTTTTTATTACATGCCGAAGAAATATTATAAATTAATTCATTATTTATCTTTAAATACTTTGAAGCATCTCTAAGTGAAGCTTGAGAAATAGCAAGTAGTCCATCCAAGCTTGATAATTCTTTAATCTTATTCAAATAATAAAGTTTAAATTCAGGATCAATATTTAAATATTGATCACATTGAATTAGTGGAATTAAATCATATAGGATTGAAACAATTGGAGGCAGCTCGAAACACTTGTTATGACTAACTAAAGTATTATCCCTAAACCCATCAAAAAAACTTGTAATTAATATAATATCTGCATTAATCAGTGACAAAGCATAACTTCTAAGTTGAATTGAAATCCAACGCTTTGAATATCTACCAACATAGCTTCCATTCAAATCTCCTATTATTGGACATTTAAAGTACGTTATAGTTAAATTTATATTTTTTAGTTCTTCCTCAAAGTCATTGCTTAGATCGGTCAATGCCGAATTAGTAAATAAAATATATTCGTTCTCGGGATAATAATGTATCAATTCTTTTGTGAATTCCAAACAATATCTACCTATACCTCTCTTACGATTTCCGTCTCTTTGCAAGCCTTGTAAATCAATTATAATTTTCATGATTAAGAATATTTATTTAAATCTTTAAGAATAGTCTGAGCATCCTTAGATTCATCAAAATATCTCTCTAGTTTTTTATCATTCTTCAATACCATTTGTAAATCTTCTTTTAAATGTTTACTTTTTTTAGAGAATTTGTATTGATAAATTCGAACACCATATTTATCAAGTATCCTCTCAATAAATCTAAGTATAAAGAATATTGATTTTATTTTATATAATTTTTTTATTGAAAATTTATAAAAATTACTGTTATAAACGTAGCGACAAAGACTTATAGATTTATTTTTCAATCTACTTTTGAAATTAATAATTTTTCTTTTTATAATTAGAAGTTTACTCCTCATATTAGATAAATAAGTATTTTCATAGAGTGTTATGAGCTTTTGTACTTGCCTTTCTAATTCTAAAATCCTTTTTCGCATTAGATAAATCGCTTCATCGTATTGTGCATATCGATTACTTGAATAATTATCAAAGTCAATTGCTGCATCTAAAGTTGTTATACCCAGCCTCATATCTCGTGTTAAAAGGTTACCATCATCAAAGATTGAATCATCTAAAATATTAGACTTTGAAGCTATTAATACCAGATCTTGCGCGACCCCATTAAATACCCTTGTTAATTTGTCATGGTCCGAATTTTGTAATGGTCCTCCATTGATAAAATAATATTTTAATTTAGTAAAGCCACTTCTCTGAATAATGAAAGCCAATAAATCAGGATGAATTGGATTAATATGAGTAGGATCTATATGAAAAGATTTAGTCGATACCAAAAGATTATCAATACTTGGTGTTTCCAAAATAAGTAAACCATCAGACTTTAAAACTCGTTTAGATTTTTCAATAAGTTCTTTAATATTTGAATAAGTCATATGCTCAATAACATGAAAAGCACTAACTATAGAAAAACTATTTTCTGAAAATTGATCTAATAGGGATAATGCGTCTCCCTGTTTGATATTTAACCCTAATTTCCTAGAATGATTTACCATTTCGCAATCTAGCTCTATACCAATAGAGTTAAACCCCATTTGATCACATTTCTGTATCCATTCACCTCTGCCAGAACCAATATCTAGAAGAGAGGGATTATTATCTATATTTAAAATATAATCTAACAAACCATCATAATTAGACTGAACTTGCATTATTTGTTCTCGACTACCACGAAAATTATTTTCGAATTCTAAATAAAAATCTGAATCCATAATTAGTAATAAATTCAGTTTTAAAATCTAACAATCATAATAGTTGATAATCTTCAATTGGAATTCTATAGAAAAAAAATTATATAGTTATAGTACTATTCAAGGGTTTGCGATTCGATTTATCACTTTGCTAATAATTAAGCATTCGCAATCATTGTACTATTATTAGAAATGCAAGATTAATTCTTGTAAATTAGAATTTAAGCATTAGGAGGGCCTCTAATAATTGTGATGAAGACGAAAGAAATATCGCTAATCACACATGCCCCAACAGCACCTGGACTCCGTTTGTTAGGCATTGGCCCTGGACTAAAACCTACTAATGGCTTACTTAAACTTCAGGCATTTCTGAATGAGAACGCTTTTTGGGCTAAAGGTAGAAATAAGAAACAGCTATGCAAAATGCTCTTAAACAGCACAGTAGTTGTAAGCCTTTGGAATAATAATCAATTAATAGGTTTTGGGAGAGCGACAAGTGATCTTGTTTTTAGGGCTGTACTGTGGGATGTAGTTATTGCTAGTGATCATCAGGGGCTAGGCATGGGGAAATTAATAATTGAAGCGATATTAACAAATAAAAAAATCAACTCTGTTGAAAATATTTACTTAATGACTACTAACAGTTCAGAATTTTATAAACAATTAGGATTTAAGATAAATTCTAAGCAATCTTTGCTAATACTAAATCAAAATTAATTCTGATACTTAATCAATACTAACTTCTAGATGTGACCAAATCAAGAATAGTGGCTTCAAAATTACCTTTAAGATTATCAAAAGAAGATTGGTACTTCCGAATACGATCCTTAATCTCATTTTCAATATATAAATCTAAACCATTTAATAAATTAAGTTCATATATCCAATGATCAAGGTTAGAAAGATCAAGTAATCTGAAATTTTTATTATTTTTGACAATATTTCCAATCTCTCTATGAGAAGGAATATCACTAACTATAACTCTCAAGCCAAGTGATGCAGCATCCAAAACTGGTATTCCAAAGCCTTCAACACATGATGGTGAAATAAACGCATAAGCATTCAAAAACAGCCAAGATTTTTCAGTTTCGTCTACATAATCTAATAATTTAATGTTGGGATAACCCTCACACATTCTCTTTATATCTTCCCCGTATTTATCATCATGTATCTTACCAGCTACACATAAATCAAAACCTTTATTAACTAGTTCACTGCTTTGAAATATATTAATTAAAAAGTGTAAATTTTTTCTTGGAACAACTGAAGAGTTAAATAAAATAAATTTATTACTGAGACCTCTCAAATTCTTAACCCTACTAGCCAATTTTAATTTATTTATATTTAATGATGGCATTGGATAAATTATATTTTTAGAATCATTTGATGAAGACTTTTCAAGCAATAAACATATTTTGTCTCTAGAAGCTTTAGAGATAAAACAATTTTTAGTTTCCATCGCATCTTTAAGACGATTATAAAAAGCAAATGGATGATCAGGATGTTTTGAAAAAGATAGTGGTATAAAATCCATAATCAACTGTAGGCAACCAGAACAGCTTTTATTATTACTTTTGACATCAATGCTCAATGGACAAGAGGTAATTAATAAGTCTATATTTAACTTTCTCAAATCAATACATGGAGCTTTAATCAAAAACCTTTTACTTCTTAAGGTAGAAAAATTATAAATATCTTTAATAGATAAAAAACCTGAGATCTTGGATAGATACTCTACTCTTTCTTGGCCAAAATAAGGACTATTTTCAAAGTTAGATAGATTAATTAAACGTCCTGAAAATCTGCCTATTTGTAGATAAAATCTAAATATAGAAAATAGTAAATTAATACTAAATTTTGACTCGTTTTTAAATTTTATAAACTTATTTGTTAATCTTTTCATTAAATCTTCATCAAGATCTAGATCTTTCTGCTTTTTTATTTTTTTTAATTGATTTGATGGTTCACAAAATTGATCAAGTATGTCTGCACAGTCAACTTCTAGGACTGACTTTTCGCTCATTGAAAGTTTCATAAACGGATTTAAGCGTCGTCCATAAAATCCAGTCAATAAATAAACTTCTGCTCCAAGATCAGATAGAGATGTTATTAAACTTTTTGATAAGTATGCAATTCCACGATGCTCTGCCTGCTCCAGATCAACAGCTGTTATTGCAACTCGCATATGGGAGAGAGGCTTTTCTTTTGAATAAATAGAATCAGCCAATTCAATACCCATGAATAACTTACTTTATTATTTTATTTGTAATAAGCAATTTATCATTAATTGATTGGTATATTCAACTTGAATAGACTAAGAAATATCAAACATAAGCAGGGTGTACTAACAAACATTGGAAAACTAAAAGCAGAGATTATATATTTTTAATATTAATCGTAAATAATTTACATGTAGTTGTGCTGGATAATTCAATCACCCTAATTATATCTTTATAAGCTGAAATCAAAAAATAAGTTAACATGAATATCTTTCTAAGAATGACCTGAAGCGTATATAAAATTAAGTTTGATCGTGAAATGAAGCGGATGAAGAGATTCGAACTCTCGACATTCTCCTTGGCAAGGAGATGCTCTACCACTGAGCTACATCCGCATTATGTCCAAAAATATTTTACCAATTAATAGGCCATAAGTTTAATAAAAATAAGCAATTGATTTCTTTTCCTTAAAAAATTGTCTAACCAACCACTTTCATTAACGAACCCATTTCAAGTGCTTGCAATGCATAGCTCCACCCTAAATTATTCTTAATTCCCGCTCTCTCCAAAGCCTGTTGCATAGTATCAGTTGTCAAAACTCCCAAAACGATAGGAATTCCTGTTTCCCTAGAGACAGTTGCAATTCCTTTACTAGCTTCAGAAACAACTACATCAAAATGAGGGGTATCTCCCCTTATCACTGCACCTAGGGTAATTAGAACTTCATATTTCCCTGTGCGAGCAAGACCTTGAGAAACAATTGGGAGTTCAAAAGAACCAGGTACCCATGCAATATCTAATTGTGAACTTGATTCTGATACATCAATGCCATGCCTGGACAAACAATCAAGGCAACCGCTTAAAAGTTTATTAGTAATTAAATCATTAAAGCGAGCAATTACTATTGCTACCCGCAAAGATGATGAATTTTCGAAGGTACCCTCTAAAGTCGCCATTTGTTAAGGCCTTACTTACTTACTAACAGTAACCTCCAGAGAGTAAATTTAAAACATTTCAATAAAATAACTCTAAATATATGTAATTTTCAATTAAAAATAGTCTCTAAACACTCATCTGATGTGTGATGTACTCACCTACCAATGCTTGTAGAAGGACCAAGTGGAACCACACACCTGCGAGTATTTCTATCTTTTTAATATTTGGATTTCTATTGTCCTCTGGGTTTGTTTGGGTCATGTAGAAAACAGGTACTCCAATTACCAAAAGCAATGAAGAAAATAAAAGTGCGTTTGCGACGATGGAATTAATAGCCAGCATGAGGGAGAAATCTGAAGAAGAATTACTCAATATCAGATAATTCTCCCACGGAAGTGTGATTTGATGAACCACCTCTTAATATTTGTAGCGAGGCTTCACATGCAAAAAAAATTAATTCTTCTAATATGCTTTCATCAAACAGTAATTAATTAAATGGCTGCCAGCCCAAATCCTTTGCAAGGCAGCCTTTTTAAAGAGGAAGATAAACCCTCTGCATCAAACCCTGAAGAGAATAATTCTTTCAAGATCTCAAACGACAATCTAGACAACGAACAACTTAAGGATGACGCTCAATCAAGACCACGCTCCAAAAAAACGAATAAACAAAAAAAACAACTTAAAGATTTTGATGGGTTATTGGTCCCAGAAATTGAAGAAACCAAATGGTCGCATCACAGCTTACCCAAAATCGATGATCTTACTCCTGCACTAAAACATTATGTAGAACTAAAAATAGAAAATCCAGACAGAATTTTGCTGTATAGGCTTGGTGATTTCTTTGAATGTTTTTTTGAGGATGCCATCAGACTGTCTGAACTTTTAGAACTGACTCTGACCAGCAAAGAGGGAGGTAAAAAGATTGGTCGCATTCCAATGGCTGGCATACCGCATCATGCTTCGGATAGATATTGCTCTCAACTAATAAAGAAAGGTTTATCAGTTGCCATTTGTGACCAACTGGAGGCTGCCCCATCAAAGGGGAATAAATTAATCAAAAGAGGTATTACAAGATTAATCACTCCTGGGACGATTCTAGAAGAGGGAATGCTTAGCGCAAAGAAAAATAATTGGCTGGCTTCAGTTTTAATTGACTCTCATTCGAATACCGAATTTATTCAATGGTCCCTTACGAAAGTAGACGTCAGCACGGGTGAACTTGTTGTACAAGAAGGAGAAGAAATTAATAATTTAAGACAAGAATTAATTAAATTAGAAGCAGCTGAGGTGATCTCAGAAAAAAATACAATAAGTAGAGGTCAATGGTACACGAGATCAATGAAAATATCCGAGTTCAATCAAACTTCATTTACAGAATTAGAGTCTGAAAGAGCAATATTAAACTATTATTATTTAAATAATATTGAAGGACTAGGGTTAGCCTCTCATCCTCTTTCAATTAGAAGTTTAGGGGGACTAATTGCATACCTAAATAAAACACATCCCAATCTAAGTAGTCATAATAAGAATTCAGTAGAAACTTATATATCCTTGGATTATCCACATATAAAATACGATAATGCTGGATTAATTATAGATAATCAAACAAGAAGAAATCTAGAAATTGTCTCAACTCAAAGAGGAGGACAATTTCAAGGATCTTTATTATGGGCAATAGATAAGACTTTAACTGGGATGGGAGGGAGATGTATCAGAAGATGGCTTGAAGAACCTCTAACAAATGTAAATGAAATACAGAACAGACAAGAAATAATTTCTTTACTAGTTAAATCGCCCTCCATAAGAAAAAATCTTCGAAAAACACTCAGATCGATGGGAGACCTTGAAAGGCTCTCAGGGCGAGCAAGTGCGCAACAAGCAGGCGCAAGAGAACTCGTAGCAATAGCAGAAGGCATTAATCGTTTACCATTACTCGCAAAAAATCTGAATAACGAAATTTTTGAAGAATCTAAATACTTCTCATCTATTATAAATTTAGATAAAAATTTAATAGAAATTGCATCAAAGATAAATAATGAGATCATAGAAAACCCTCCACTAAGTCTTACAGAAGGTGGTCTATTTTATGATGGTATAAACCTCATTCTTGATGGACTTAGAAATCAACTTGATGATCAAAATTCATGGCTAAGAGCTCAAGAAATTAAAGAAAAAGAAATAAGTAAAATAAATAATTTGAAATTACAATATCATCGATCCTTTGGATATTTTTTAGCAGTCAGTAAAGCAAAGTCAACTAATGTTCCAGATCACTGGATCAGAAGACAAACTCTTACTAATGAAGAAAGGTTTGTAACACCCGAATTAAAAGAAAGGGAAGGGAAAATATTCCAAATAAAAGCTCGAATATCACAGCTAGAATATGATTTATTTTGTGAACTTCGACTTCTTGTTGGAAAAAGAGCAAAAAGCATTAGAAAAGCTGCCAAAGCAATTTCATATTTAGATGTTTTGACTGGTTTAGCAGAGCTTGCTGCCACAAATAATTATGTTCAACCGAATGTCGTTGACAATACAAATTCTAAAAAGTCAAGAAAGCTATCAATTGTAGAGGGCCGACATCCAGTTGTTGAACAGATTCTTGTTGATAAACTTTTCGTACCTAATGATATCAATCTTGGATCAAAAACCGATTTAATTATTCTCTCTGGACCAAATGCAAGCGGTAAAAGTTGTTATTTAAGGCAAGTAGGTCTGCTACAAATTATGGCACAAATTGGTAGCTGGATCCCAGCAAAATCATGCACAATTGGAATTGCAGACCAAATTTTTACCCGTGTTGGAGCAGTAGATGATTTAGCAGCAGGTCAATCTACTTTCATGGTTGAGATGATTGAAACGGCTTTTATTCTTAATAAAGCAACAGAAAAATCATTAGTCTTATTAGATGAAATTGGTCGAGGAACATCAACTTTTGATGGCTTATCTATTGCTTGGTCAGTAAGCGAATTTCTGGCAAAAAAAATAAAAAGTCGTTCAATTTTTGCGACTCATTATCATGAATTAAATCAAATTTCCGAATTCAATGAAAATGTAGAGAATTTTCAAGTACTTGTGAAACACGATAAGAATTCACTTACTTTTCTTCACAAGGTTGCCAAAGGGGGCTCGATTAAAAGTTATGGAATTGAAGCCGCTAGACTAGCAGGAGTTCCAAAAGAAGTCATAAATAATGCTCGAAAAATCTTAAGCGATCTTGAAGAAAATAGCTTTAACAATATATAGATAATCCAAAAGAATAAAAATTTATAGGGTAGGTATTCAGGAATTCAAAAATTTACATAACAACACTAACAATCAGTAGCTCTCAGCAAAGCATTAACAGTTGCCGCCGCAAGAGATGCCCCTCCCTTAGAGCCCTCTAAAACGATATGTGAACAATCACTTTTTAATAATCGATTTTTACACTCGGAAACTCCTATAAACCCGACTGGCATTCCAATAATTAAACTTGGTCTTTTACTACCTTCCTCAATTAAATCTAATAAAGTCATCAATGCTGAGGGTGCACTACCAATTAGAACGATTGGTGCTTCCAAGTTTGCATCCGTTTTTTCTATGTCTAACCACATTTTTCGCATTCCCATTGAACTTCTAGTTTTCGACGATGAATCAATAAATTCAGGAGCCATTTCTAAAATACATTTAACATTTGAATTTAATGTTCTTTTAGCAACCGGAGAAACAGCTGCTTCTGCCATATAAGTATCAGTCAAAATATTGGCTCCTTTTTTTAGGGAATTAATAGCATTTTCACAAGCATTAGAGCTAAACCTCAAACAGCCCTGCATACCAAGATCACCGCTTGAATGAATAATTCGTTCTAAAACCAATTGCTGTAGTTTATTAAGCCCGGTAAATCCAATTTGAGATCTAATATATTGAACGCTTTTAAGAAAAATTGGATGTTCTGGAGTTTTCACTGCTTAAGTTCCTAGGCTAATTTAAGATCAGATCTTTTTAAAACATATCTCTAACTAATGCCAATACATCTAATATGGGGAGATGATTATGAGGCCAGTAACAGGGAAATAGAGGAAATAATTCAAAAAATTGTTGATCCAGCATGGAAAGATTTTAATCATAGTCAAATAGATGGGAATGATCCAAAGCAAAGTCTCCGAGCACTGGAAGAGGTAAAAAGTGCTCCTTTAGGAAGCGGAGGAAGAATTGTACTAGTCAGAAGAAGTCCTTTTTGTAACGGATGTTCCATTGAGCTTGCCAATAAGCTTGAACAAGCCATTGGATTAATTCCTGATGATACACATCTGATTTTAAATAATTCAAACAAACCTGATAAAAGACTTAAAACAACTAAATTAATACAGAAAACTATACAATTGAATTCTTTATCTAATGAAAAAAGCTTTATTCTTCCACAGCCATGGGATATCAATGGGCAGCGGAAGCTAGTTAAGAATATTTTATATAGATTGAATTTAAGAATGAATAATGAAACAATTGATTTGACGATAGAAAGTATAGGTAATGATAGCTCATTAATTAATACTGAGCTTCAAAAATTATCATTATTAGCAGAAGCAATGAATAAAAATTCAAATATCAATGAAACTCAAGAAATCACAAAGGATATAGTCAAAAAGATAATTCAAAATAATTCAACTAATGCTTTAGAAATTGCTAATTTTTTACTTAAAGAAGAGATAATCATAGCTCTGAATAAAATTCAATCCTTGCTTAAAAATGGAGAACCAGCATTAAGGTTAATTTCAACCTTGACTGGTCAAGCAAGAGGATGGCTATGGGTACACCTATTAGATTCCCAAGGACATCATGACGTCAAAGAAATAGCAAAACTTGCTGGGATTGCCAATCCAAAACGTATTTTCGTAATCCGAAAACAAATTCAAGGCAAATCATTGAAAACGTTACTTGAATTGATGAAAAAACTTTTAAAAATTGAAGTTTCAATAAAATCAGGAAGCAATCCAATCAATTCTTTTAAAGATAATCTGCTAACAGAAAGTATATTTTTGACTAATAACTGAAATAATTGATAAGTTACTGAGAGTTAAATGTCTTTGCTGGTTCAAAAATTTGGCGGCACCTCTCTTGGAAGCATTAAGCGAATAAAATCTGTTGCCCAAAAAATCAAAGCAAGTAAAGAGAAAGGAAATGATCTGGTTGTTGTTGTTTCGGCAATGGGACATACAACTGATGAGTTAACACAACTAGCCTCGGAAATAACTATTGATCCTCCTCATCGAGAGATGGATATGCTCCTATCAACTGGTGAGCAGATTTCAATATCATTATTGACAATGGCCCTGAATGAATTGGGGACACAAGCAATATCTTTAACTGGTACTCAAGCTGGAATTATTACAGAATCAGCTCATGGAAGAGCAAGGATACTCGAGATTAGAACAGAACGAATAAAAAATCTTTTAAATCAAGGTAAAACCATAGTCATTGCCGGCTTTCAGGGCACCAGTCTTGGAATAGGAGGAATTTCTGAAATCACAACTTTAGGAAGAGGAGGATCAGATACTTCTGCAGTTGCTTTAGCAGCATCTCTAGAAGCTGAAAAATGTGAAATTTATACCGATGTTCCAGGCGTTTTAACAACTGATCCAAGAATTGTTAAAAATGCACAATTAATGAAAAATATTAGTTGCGATGAAATGTTAGAGCTCGCAAGCCTTGGAGCTGCTGTTTTGCATCCTCGGGCTGTTGAAATAGCAAGAAATTTCGGGCTAACTCTCGTAGTCAAGTCAAGTTGGGACAACCTTGATGGAACGACTCTAACTAGTAAACAGAAAAATGTTTTTTCTAAAGGTGGAATAGAACATCGGAGCCCAGTAGATGGATTAGAACTTGTTGAGAATCAAGCTGTCGTAGCTCTATCTAATATTCCAGATCGCCCAGGAATTGCTGCTGAGCTTTTTGAATCTCTATCAGAAGGAGGTGTAAATGTAGATCTCATTATTCAAGCAACACATCAAATAAATTCTAACGATATTACTTTTACTGTTTCAGAAAATGAATTAAATAATGCACAAGCTCAATGTAAAAAACTTATTAATGCTATGGGAGGTGAAATTTCGTTTCAAAAAAATCTTACCAAGCTAAGTATTTTCGGAGCCGGAATTATGGGTAGACCTGGAATAGCATCTTCTCTGTTTCAAACTCTATCTGATTCTGGTATTAACATCAGGCTAATAGCTACTAGTGAAGTCAAAGTAAGTTGCGTTATTGACGCAGAATCAGGGAAGAAAGCATTACGCAATGTAGGAGAGGTTTTCAAGCTTTCTGATAAACAAATTACTCTTAATCCTATAATTGAAAATAATAACGAGCCGGAGGTAAGAGGAGTAGCTTTAGATAAAGATCAAATCCAAATTAGCGTTAAGAATGTCCCAGACAAGCCAGGTACTGCTTCAACGATATGTTCAACATTGGCTGAGAAGTTTATCAGCTTAGATACAATAGTACAATCAGAAAGAAAGCATAAGGATAAAACCAAAGATATTAGTTTCACATTAAAGAAAAATGATAGAAGCGAGGCTAAATATGCTTTAGAAGAATTGATAGCTAATTGGAAAGGGTCCAGACTCGAGGAGGGAGAATCCATAGCTCGAATTAGCGCAGTGGGTTCTGGAATGCCTTTCACTAAAGGAACAGCTGGCAAAATATTTAGAGCTCTTGCTAATCAGAAAATTAATATAGAAATGATTGCTACAAGTGAAATCAGAACAACTTGTATTATCTCAGAAAAACATGGTGAAAAAGCATTAAATGAAATTCATTCATGCTTTCAATTAGGAAAGAATTCAGAATAAAAATACATCATTTTCCAATTAACCTATGCCTTAATTTCTTGATACGATCTCTCAGAATTGCAGCTTTCTCGAAATCTAGATCTTTAGCTGTTAATTTCATTTTAGATTCCAATTTTTCAATTAATTCAGGCAGAGATTCTAAGGATGCACCGCTATCAGAATCTTTATCACTATAATCAATCAACTTATCAGCAATATCAACAAAATCATTAACATTTCCATCTTGATTTAATTTCCTGGATAACTCTAAGAAAGAGAGAATTGAATTATTAGCTTTCTTTCCTGCTGGCTTAGGAGTTATACCATTCTCAATATTGTAATTACTTTGTATTTCTCGACGTCTTTCAGTCTCACTAATTGCTTTTGCCATTGAGTCGGTCATTTTATCTGCATAGAGTAAAGCTAGTCCTTCAACATGCCTTGCTGCTCTACCGATTGTTTGTATTAAGGATCTCTCAGCTCTTAAAAATCCTTCTTTATCTGCATCTAGAATTACAACAAGAGAAACCTCTGGAAGATCTAAACCTTCTCTGAGAAGATTAACTCCAACCAAAACATCATATTCTCCCAATCTTAAATCTTGAATAATTTCAATTCTCTCAATTGAATGAATCTCTGAATGTAAATAACGAACTCTTATTTTATTCTCAGATAAATAGTCTGTAAGATCTTCAGCCATTCTTTTTGTAAGAGTTGTCACAAGTATTCTCTGATTTTTCGATGCTCTTTTTCTAATTTCAAAAAGCAAGTCCTCAACTTGACCATGTGTTGGACGTACTTCAACCAATGGATCTAGAACACCGGTAGGCCTAATAACTTGTTCAACTATATTTCTTGGACTTTGAGACAATTCCCAATCACCAGGAGTAGCACTAATAAAAACTGTTTGTTTTGCTTTATTCCAAAATTCTGTATCCTTTAGAGGACGATTATCAGCTGCACTTGGTAATCTAAAGCCATGATCTATTAACACTTTCTTTCTTGCTTGGTCGCCATTATACATAGCTCTTAATTGCGGACAAGTAACATGACTTTCATCAATAAGTAATAACCAATCTTTAGGGAAATAATCAATTAGGCATTCTGGTGCAGAGCCAGGTTCTCTACCAGATAAGTGACGAGCATAATTTTCAACTCCATTACAATATCCAACTTCTTTTAACATCTCTAAATCATAAATTGTTCGTTGTTCTAATCTTTGAGCTTCAAGTAATTTTCCCTCTTGATTAAAAAATTCTAATCTATCTTTTAATTCTTTTTTAATTTCTTTAATTGCAGAGTCTAGACGATCTTTCGGAGTTACAAAATGTTTAGCTGGATATATATTAATTGAGTCAAGTTTATTTAATATTTCGCCAGTAGTAGGATCGACATAACTAATACTTTCTATTTCATCACCAAACAATTCAAGTCTAACAAGTCTGTCATCATATGCTGGACCTATTTCTAATACATCTCCTCTAACTCTAAATCTACCTCTAGTAATTTCTATATCATTACGTGTATATTGGTTGGAAACCAATGATCTCAGAGAAGATCTTAAATCAATATTTTGTCCAACTCTAAACTTTACAGATGCTTTTAAATATTCACTTGGAATTCCCAAGCCGTAAATACAACTAATTGAAGCAACTACAATGACATCATCTCGCTCGAATAAAGACCTGGTTGCAGAGTGACGCAACATATCAATTTCCTCATTAATTGATGATGTCTTTGCTATGTAAGTATCACTAACTGGAACATAAGCTTCTGGCTGATAGTAATCATAATAAGAAATAAAATATTCAACAGCATTCTCAGGGAAAAATTCCCTTAATTCATTACATAATTGAGCTGCGAGGGTTTTGTTATGAGCTAAAACTAATGATGGCCTACCCGTCTGAGCTATTAAATTAGCTATAGTAAATGTCTTGCCTGTTCCGGTTGCACCTAATAAGGTTTGAAACTTCTCACCATCATTTACTCCTTCAACAAGTCCTTCTATCGCTGCAGGTTGATCACCTCTTGGAACGTATGGAGCTTGAAGCTTATATTCAGGCATATTCTTAATTCAATTCTAAAAAAAAATTTATTAATTCCATATTGTTATCATTTTGATCAAAAAAGGATTTCAATTACCTTATAAAATTGATTGATTAATTGTGGAAATAAGTTTTACAGAATCTAAAGCCTGACGAAGACCTTTGACAGTAGCAATCATAGCTATTTCAGTCTTCAATTTATTAATAGCTGAACCAATACCAACCCCATGAGCACCAACTGATATGGCCATTGGAACAGTCACTTCAGAAAGTCCAGAAGCGCAAATAACAGGCACATCATGACGACTCTCTTTTAAAGCATTGGAGATAGCAAAAGTTCCAGCCAACGTAGGTGAAGCTTTTTCTATTAATCCTAAAGTTCCAGGACTAATAGGATGAGAGCTCGTCCCTCCCTCAGTCTGAATTAAGTCGACCCCGTTATCTACAAGATCAACAGCTAATTGAGCTTGACTATCCAAAGGCAATATATGGGGAACAGTAACTGATAAAACAACCTCAGGTAAAAGCCTACGAGATTCCACCGCTAATGAGAGGACTTCCTCTGCCGAGAAAAAACGTCCATCTGGATAAAAAGAGTCGAAATTCCCAATCTCTATGATTGATGCTCCTGCCTGAACAGCTGGAGGGAAAAGTTTTGGTTCCACAGAACTTACACATACAGGAATATTTGATGTCTCCAAAGCCAGCTTTACTAATTTAGGCTCACAAGCAATATCCAGTAAATCTGCACCCCCAAGACCTGCGGCTTTAGAAATTAGAGATACTGATTCTGAATTAAAATTATTTAAACCAGAAATTACTTTTAATGTAGATCTATTTTGAATACTCTTTTGAAGTGAAAGTGGCAATGTCTGCAGGCGTGTCATAAAAATATCAGCTATTAACCTGATTGTGACACTGACTCAGCAAAAGAACTTAAAAAAGACGAATAGAGCTCTGAAACCAAAGCAAATGTCACCATCTACTAAAAATGACCTTTCATGGAGTAAATGGCATATGCGTTTACATAAAAGGTTAAAACACAATCAATCTCTGCTTCCGATCAAATCCACACTTCTTTTAGCAATATCTGGTGGTCAAGATTCTATGGCCCTTCTTAAATTAATTATTGATTTGAAAAGACTATATAAATGGCAAATCGAAGTCTGGCATGGAGATCACCAATGGCACAACGAATCCGAAAATATAGAAAAAGAACTAAAGCTTTGGTGTCTTAATAAGCAAATATCATTTCACTCTAATAAAGCAAATAAAGAAGAAGTAGTTAATGAAAAAAAGGCAAGAGATTGGAGATATAAAAAACTGGTAATGAAAGCTAAGGTGTTATCGTCAAAAAATATCAATTTCCCATATACAAGAATATTAACTGGTCATACAGCTACTGATCGAGCAGAAACGATCATTATGAACTTAGCCAGAGGCACTAATCTGATTGGTCTCAGCACCCTTAGAGAACAAAGATCTTTAGAGAATAGTATAGATTTAATCCGACCTCTATTAGTATTTAATAGAAACGAAACACTCGAAATTTGCAAAGAGTTTAATTTGCCAATTTGGATAGATCCTTCAAATGAAAATATTAATTTGACAAGAAATAAAATTAGAAAAGAAATTTTACCAATTTTAAATTCAATCCATAAAGGCGCAGACTCAAGAATATCATCGTTAGCTAATAGACTTGAAAGTTATACTAACGACCAAGAATCATTAGCAAAAATAGCAATAGAGTTTTGCCAAGGAGAAAAAATAAATTCTTTATCCAGAAAAAAACTAATAAATTTTACACACTCTGTTAGAAAAATAATACTTACTAATTGGTTAAAAATGTTAGGAGTCAAAAGAGTGACAGCTTTGCAAATCGAAGAAATAAATACCAAAATATCTCACAGTAATCCCCCTGGAAGAATCCATCTTCATGGAGACTTCCTAATACAATGGAACAAACAAGTTATTTACATATCAAATAAGACTAATTAAAAGAAACAAATATTCTTTTATCAGCTAATTGCAGATCTTCGACGTCTTGTTCTTCCAGATGGCATGTCCTCTGTACTTTTGTCACTATTTGTTTTTTGTTCTGTTGTTCCATTTTTATCTTGATTTGTTACGGATTCATTTCTCTGCTTAACTGCTGTATCTGCATTTTTCTTAACTACTTGTCGTGAGTCTGGCTGTTGATCAAGTTGAGGCTTATATGCACGAGTTCCACCAGGAGCAGGTTGAACAAGGCAAAGAATTAATGGCTCAGCCTGAACCTCCCTTCTTAATCGACGAGATAAACCTGATTCAACTTCTCTTTGCAAACCAATCCAATCAACCTCAATCGACTTACCTCCTGTCTTAAGAACAAGCTGTTTCCATCTATTTTCCAAGACCCAATTAATCTCTCTTTCAGTCCAATTGACCATTGTTTTAGCATCAACATTAGTAATAACACCTCGCAGATTGACCCTCGGAGGTGCAACCATTACGCCATCAGTGCTAATAGGAGTAAGAACCGTAATAACCCCGTCATCAGCCAGTTGCTGACGTTCTTTTAAGACGCGAGTATCAACAATCCCTGTTCTAGAAGAATCGAGTAATTCCACTCCTGATTTAACTGGTGACCCTTGAACAAGAGAATCTGGCCTTAATTCAGCTACGTCCCCATTTTCCATAACTAAAACATTATCTGGGTGAACCCCCATTGACACAGCAGTTTTTCCATGAAGAACTTGCATTCTGTACTCTCCGTGCACAGGAATAAAGTATTTAGGTCTAATTAATCCAAGCATCCATTTTTGATCTTCTTGACATCCATGGCCGGATACATGAATACCTTTATCTTTCCCATAAATAACTTTTGCACCCAATTTGATTAATTTATCAATCGTATGCATCACGGAAATAGTATTTCCAGGAATTGGACTAGCAGAAAAAATGACAGTATCACTGGTTTTTAATTGAACATGTTGATGCTCTCCCCTAGATATACGACTCAAAGCGGCCATTGATTCTCCTTGACTACCTGTCATCAATAAAAAAGTCTCTCTATCAGGCAAATCTCTTATCTGTTTAATTGGGAAAAACAAATCATCAGGGAAACGCATATATCCAAGCTCTCTTGCTTTCCCAACCACATTCAGCATTGAACGGCCTAACAAGCCGACTTTTCTACCGTTTTTCATCGCCAACTCTAGAAGCATAGCCACGCGATGAGTTGAACTAGCAAATGTAGTGACCATAACTCTGCCTTCAGCAGTAGCAATATATCTATCTAAATTTGGAAAAACAGAATATTCAGAGGGTGTGAATCCTGTGACTTCAGAGTTAGTTGAATCAGATAGAAGGCAAAGAACACCCTTATCTCCATAGTGAGCCATTCTGGCTAAATCTGAAGGTTGTCCATCAGGTGGCGTATGGTCGAACTTGAAATCACCAGTAAAAAATACTATTCCCACTGGAGTAGTTACGGCGAAGGAATAACTATCGGAAATTGAATGTGTATTTCTTACAAATTCAACTGAAAAATGTTGTCCAACTTTGATAACTTCTCTTGGGCCGCATACCTGTATTGTTGTCCGATCCGCAACTCCTGCTTCCTCCATCTTCCCCCTGAGCATAGACATAGCAAGGGGAGGACCATAAACAATTGGGATATTAAAGTTCTTTAAATGATGAGAAATCCCACCAATATGATCTTCATGTCCATGGGTAACTACTAAACCTCTTATTCGACTTTGATTTTCACGTAAATAAGTGGTGTCTGGCATCACAACATTTACTCCATGCATACCGTCGGTTGGGAAAGCCAGACCAGCATCAAGAATCATGATGTCATCACCATATTCAAATACGCAGGTATTTTTTCCAATTTCTCCTAGGCCACCTAAAGGAATAATCCTCAAACAAGGAGATTTAGATTGATTATTTTGTGAGCCTTGAGAATTCATTGAACTTGATGTCATGGAAAAATTTATGTAAAAAACTTGGTTGTTACCTAAATGAAAGTTGGATCCACTCGAAAACGAGGGAATAGATCAAATCAATCTCATAGAAGAGAGTATCTTCACGAGTTCTTCTTTCATTTCACTGTTTAAAGAGACTAAAGGACTTCGAGGAGGTCCAACAGACCAACCAATGAGTTGAAGTGCCGCTTTAACAGGAATAGGATTTGTGGTTGCAAAAAGGGATTTAAAAAGAGGTTGTAATGTCTCATGCAAATAAAGTGATTGATCATATTTACCTTCAAAGAAACTCTCTATCATTTTCTTCAAATTAAGACCAACAAGATGACTTGCCACACTGACCACACCTACTGCACCTACTGCAAGCATTGGTAAAACCAAAGCATCATCACCGCTATAAATAGCTAAATTTGATCCGCAATAGTTTC
Source organism: Prochlorococcus sp. MIT2308 (assembly GCF_059772345.1). Classification (NCBI taxonomy): domain Bacteria; kingdom Bacillati; phylum Cyanobacteriota; class Cyanophyceae; order Synechococcales; family Prochlorococcaceae; genus Prochlorococcus; species Prochlorococcus sp. MIT2308. Next base: position 1,258,638 of record NZ_CM186283.1, read on the forward strand.
TTAATTGAGTCACTTCGTCTGTTGTTCCACTTGCAGCTTTGAAACTGACTACATTACTGCAATCCATAAGCTTACTTACAATACTAGGCGATATCGAACAACCTGTCCGTCCAGGAATGTTATACAGCATTAAAGGTAACTCCGGCGCGGCATTGGCGATAGAGCGAAAATGAATTTCTAATCCTTCTTGAGGTGGTTTGTTGTAATAAGGAACAACAACTAATGCCCCATCAGCGCCTGAATTGGCTGCTTCTTTGGTAGCTTCAATTGCCTCAGAGGTAGAATTGCTTCCCGTACCAGCCAAAACTTTAGCTTTAGAGCCTAAAGAATTTCTTACTGTTTCAAGCATCTTTTTTTGTTCTTGCCAAGTTAAAGTCGGCGATTCTCCTGTTGTTCCGCATACAACAATGCCATCTGAGCCCTGATTTACTAAATAAAGTGCCAAATCAGCAGCTAGACCATAATCAACTTTCCCATTTTCATCAAAGGGGGTAACCATTGCGGTTAACATTCTTCCAAAAGGAGCTGGTGATAGTAATGCAGACTGACTCATGATTTTGGCAATAAAAGTTCAGCAATTTGTATTGCATTAAGTGCAGCTCCTTTTCGTATCTGGTCTCCACATAACCATAGTTCCAAAGCATTGGGGTTACTAATGTCCTTCCTTACACGACCAACTGATATTGAATCTCTACCCGTTACATCTTCAGGCATAGGAAAACGATTTTTGTCAAAATCCTCAAGAATCTCAACTCCAGGAGCAAATTCCAAAATCTCATAAGCTTCTTTTACTGGGAACGGCTTTTCAAATTCAATATTGACTGCTTCAGAATGCGCCCTTAAAACAGGAACTCTTACACACGTTGCTGTCAAAGCAAGTTCTGGGACACCAAGAATCTTTCGAGTTTCATTAACCATTTTCATTTCTTCCTCGCAATAGTTATTTGATTGCAAGGGTGAGTTGTGCAAAAAAAGATTAAATGCCAACGAATAAGGAAGAACTTTGCTTTTTGGTGTTCCTCCATTTAAAACTTCTTGACTTAATTTTTCCAATTCTTCCATTGCCATAGCACCTGCACCACTGGCCGATTGATAAGTTGAGACAACAATTCTCTTAATAGGAATATGTCTATGCAATGGAGCTAGAACCAATGCCAATAAAATAGTTGTGCAATTAGGATTAGCAATTAAACCTTTGTGCTTACTTGCAGCATTGGGATTGACTTCAGGCACAACCAAAGGAACATTTTCGTCCATTCGAAATGCACTTGAATTATCAATCATCAATCCTCCATAACTTTTTATTGTATCTCTCCACTTACGGGATACTGAACCACCAGCCGAAGCTAGAACTAAATCTACATTTTGAAAGATCTCTTGAGTTGTTTCTTGCACTCTCAATGTGCTTCCACAAAAATTCTGAAGCTCACCAGCAGAGCGATGAGAAGCTAATAAAATTAATTTATGAATTGGGAAAGACCTTTCTTCAAGCAAAGCCAATAATTCCTTACCTACAGCCCCACTCGATCCCAGGATGGCAACTGTAAGAGGTCTATTTGGGAGAAGAGACTGTGGGTTCAAACTTGATAAAGAGAATAAAAAGGTTTAACAAAAAATTTTTTCTTATTGGAAAAATCAACAAATAACAAATTTTTAGATACTTTTTAGGCCACAATAGCTTTGGAAGTGAATTAACGCTTTCGTACGCTAACCAAATTTGAGAATTCCGTTTCAATGAGTGCTGCCAAATTAAAAGTATCAACCAGTTCAAAACCCAATAGCAGAATTGCTGTTGAGGTTGAGGTGCCCGCAGACCGATGCAAAAATAGTTACAACGAAGCTTTAAGTAAACTCAGCAGGTCTATTTCAATCCCTGGGTTTCGCAAAGGTAAAGTTCCAAAAGCAGTAGTCATCCAGCAGCTTGGAGTAAAAAGAATACAAGCCTCTGCTCTAGAATCACTTTTGCAAAAAGTATGGACAGAAGCACTAGATCAAGAAGGTATTGAACCTTTATGTGAGCCAGAGTTGGAAGATGGTTTTGAAACAATTTTAGAAAATTTTAACCCTGAAAAAATTCTTAAATTAAAACTTGAAACTGATATAGCCCCAATACCAACTTTAAAAAAGTCTTCAGGTCTAACTGCTGAAGTAGAAACTTTAATCTTTGATCCAAAAAAAGTAGATGAACTCATTGAGCAATCTAGAGTGCAACTTGCAACCAAGGTCCCAATCAGTGGTCGAGCCGCGAAAAAAGGAGATATTGCTCTTTTAAGTTTTAAAGGGAATTTCACAGATGATGGGAGCGAAATTCAAGGAGGAAGCGCGGATTCAATAGAAATAGAACTTGAAGAAGGCCGAATGATTCCTGGGTTCATTGAAGGGGTAATAGGAATGAATATTAATGATGAAAAAACATTAAAGTGTGAATTTCCCAAGGATTATCATCAAGAAGATGCCAAAGGCAGAAAGGCTGAATTCAAAGTCAATCTAGAAGATTTAAAAATCAAAGAATTACCTGAACTAAATGACGATTTTGCCAAGCAAGCGAGTGATAAAGAGAATATGACTGACTTACGTGCAGATCTTGAAAAGAGGCTCAAAGAGGATACTGATAGAAAACAAACAAAAAATCGTCAAGACTCACTGCTTGATGCTTTAGTAAAAGAACTTGAAGTGGAGTTACCAAAAAGTCTTATTGATCAAGAGGTTCGTGTAATTGTTGAACAAACAGCTCAAAATTTCGCTCAACAAGGAATTGATGTCAAATCAATGTTTACTCCAGAACTTGTGAAATCATTAATGGAGTCTTCAAAAGGGGAAGCAGAAAAAAAACTTCGTCAAAAACTCGCTCTAAATGCTCTAGCCAAGTCGGAAAAAATTGAGGTCTCACAAAAAGAAATCAATACAAAGCTGAGAGAAGTTCAAGCTGATATAAAACTATCAAATGAAAAAAATATCGACGAGAAACGTCTTAAAGATGCTGTTACTGATGATTTGTTGCAAGAAAAGTTATTTGCTTGGCTTGAGGAGAATAATACTATTTTAGAAAAAGCGCCTGGAAAGGCAAAGGATCCAAGCAAGGAGAAAAGTTCTAAAAAGAAAACAACAAAAATCAATAAAGAAAAGAAAAGTTCTAAAACCCCCAAATCCTAATTTCTACGCATAGATTAACAGTGTTGACTACTAAAGTTCTAAGTTGATTGAAGCAAGACAAAATCATCCCATTAATAATTTCTGGAATAACTCTTGTCTATTCTCAGGACCAGGTGTTCTACCTACAGTAATTGAACAATCAGGTCAAGGTGATCGGGCATTTGATATTTATTCTCGATTACTGCGTGAAAGAATCATCTTTCTAGGTACCGATGTTAACGACCAAGTTGCAGATGCGTTAGTGGCTCAAATGCTTTTTTTAGAAGCTGATGATCCAGAAAAAGATATTCAATTGTATATAAACTCTCCAGGAGGATCAGTAACTGCGGGACTAGCCATCTATGACACCATGCAGCAAGTAAGTCCTGATGTCATAACAATTTGTTATGGCCTTGCAGCAAGCATGGGAGCTTTTCTTCTCTCTGGAGGAACTAAAGGTAAAAGACTTGCATTACCCAATTCCAGAATAATGATTCATCAACCTCTTGGTGGAGCTCAAGGTCAAGCTGTTGAAATTGAAATTCAAGCCAAAGAAATTCTCTACTTAAAAGAAACTCTCAATTCACTTTTAGCCGAGCATACTGGGCAAAATATTGAAAAGATTTCAGAAGACACTGATCGAGACCACTTTCTTTCTCCTCAAGAAGCGGTTGAATATGGCCTGATCGACAAAGTGGTTTCAAATCTCAACTCCATATGAATCATTAAGGAAAGCTGACAAGGCATCAATCCTCAATGATCCTATTAACTGAGACTGAATAAAATTAATGATCGGTCCATCCAACCTGTTTTTTTTAGAGCTCGATGGCAAAGTTTGAGGCCCATCTTAAATGCTCCTTTTGTGGGAAAGCCCAAGATCAAGTGAGGAAACTCATTGCTGGTCCAGGAGTTTACATATGCGACGAATGTATCGACTTATGTAACGAAATTTTAGATGAGGAACTGATTGATAATCCAAATCATCAAAGAAGTGGACATGAACAAAGCCGTAAAGCAAAAGCTGCCACAAAAACCACAACAAAGCCTGCTCCAACTTTGGCTTCCATTCCAAAGCCAATTGAAATTAAAAAATTTTTAGATGATCAGGTGGTTGGTCAAGAACCAGCCAAAAAAATCCTGTCAGTTGCTGTCTACAATCACTATAAAAGACTTGCATGGAAAGGAGACGGTTCTGGCGAGACTGATCTAACAGCAACGAAATTACAAAAATCCAATATTTGTTTAATCGGACCAACTGGATGCGGCAAAACATTACTTGCTCAAACCCTAGCTGAAATGCTCGATGTTCCATTTGCTGTCGCTGATGCAACAACTCTTACTGAGGCTGGATATGTTGGTGAAGATGTAGAGAACATTCTCTTGCGACTCTTGCAAAAAGCAGACATGGATGTGGATTTAGCACAAAGAGGAATTATTTATATCGATGAAATTGACAAAATTGCTAGAAAAAGTGAAAATCCTTCGATTACCAGAGATGTCTCGGGAGAGGGCGTCCAACAAGCCCTATTAAAAATGCTCGAGGGCACGACGGCTAACGTTCCACCGCAAGGAGGAAGAAAGCATCCCTATGGTGATTCTATTCAAATCGATACAAGCCAAATACTCTTTATCTGTGGCGGAGCATTTGTTGGTTTAGAAGATGTAGTGCAAAAAAGACTTGGAAGAAATTCAATTGGTTTCATACCAAACGAAAGTAGAGCTAGAAGCAAAACCAATCGAGAACGAATTGGTGCAGACTTCATTAATGAACTTGAGCCTGACGATTTAGTGAAATATGGGCTAATTCCCGAATTTATTGGAAGAATGCCTGTCACTGCAATATTGGAACCATTAAATGCTAAAGCTCTTAAATCTATATTGACAGAACCCAGAGATGCCTTAATAAAACAATTTAGAACCTTATTAAGTATGGATAATGTAGAACTTTCATTTGATGAAGAGGCTGTTGAGGCAATTGCCCAAGAAGCTTACAAAAGAAAAACTGGAGCTAGAGCTTTACGAGGAATTGTTGAAGAAATCATGCTAGAGCTGATGTATAGTCTTCCATCTCAAACTAAGATCAAAAACTTTAATGTAACAAAAGAAATGGTCGATGAAATTACAGGCGGAAAGGTAGTGCCTCTTTTATCAAACGAAAAAAGAATTGTTAAAGAATCTGCCTAGAGAAATAAGCTTTTCAAATAACTTTATATATTTTAATTAGAGCAATTAGAAAATTTTCAAAAATAAAGTTAGTCAAATATTTCAGCAATAATTATCAACTTAGAATATGATCAAAAAACTAATATCAAATTCATATTTATCTGTAAGTACAAATGATAAATATTTATGAACCATTACACCATAAATATAGACCCACAAGCTTTGACGAACTTGTGGGTCAGGATCCCATCACAGCCACACTAAAACAAGCATTAATCACCAACCGTATAGCCCCTGCCTATATATTTTCTGGGCCTAGAGGAACAGGTAAAACATCCAGTGCAAGAATTTTCGCTAAATCTTTGAATTGCTTAAAAAGTGAAAAAGCTACAACCGACCCATGCGGAAAATGTGACTTATGCAAAGGAATTAATGCTGGGAATGCTTTGGATGTAATCGAAATTGATGCAGCCTCTAATACGGGTGTTGAAAATATTCGTGAACTAATAGAAAGGTCTAGATTTGCTCCTGCAAAAGCTCGCTGGAAAGTCTATGTAATAGATGAATGTCATATGCTTTCAACTGCGGCATTTAATGCACTTCTAAAAACATTAGAGGAACCTCCTCGACAAGTAGTCTTTATTCTTGCTACTACAGATCCCCAACGCGTTTTACCTACAATTCTTAGTAGGTGTATGCGCTTTGATTTTCGAAGAATAGGTCTAGGGGATTTAGAAAGTCATTTAACAAGTATTGCTAAAAAAGAAAAAATAGTAATCAATGAAGAAGCGATCTCCTTAATTGCGAAGCATTCCCAAGGGGGATTAAGAGATGCAGAAAGCTTACTTGATCAAGTTAGCTTACTTTCTCCGCCAATAACTCAATCAAATATCATTAATCTTATAGGGGCTGTACCAGAAGAAGAATTGCTAATATTAGCTAAATCGTTAATAAAGAAAGATCCTAATTCTATTTTAAATATTTGCAATCGCCTAATTAATATAGGGAAAGAGCCAATTGCAATTTTACAAGGAATTGCATCTATATTAAGAGACTTAGTTATCACAAAAGTCACAAATCAACCAACTGATTTATGTGAAATTTCTCAAGAGAATAGAGAAGGTTTAAATGACTTAGCAAAGTCTATTAATCTTGATCAAATACTAAGCCTGCAGTCTAAATTAAAAGGCTCAGAAAACTATATTAGAAATAGTAATCAACCTAGATTGTGGTTAGAAATTAATTTACTTGGAATGCTTTCAGAAGAAGATTTCAAAGAATTTAAAAGGATGAAAGAATCCATTAGAGGAGAAACTATCTCAAATAATTCTGATCCTGAAAAAAATACATCAGAGCAAATAGCTTCAATTAACAAAAAAGAAAAAATTGAGGAAAAATCTATTCAAAAAGAATCGAAACCAATTAAAGAAATAAATCTTGATCAAATCTGGGAAAAAGTTTTAGCTATGCTTGAGCTTCCTTCAACAAAAATGCTACTTTCACAACAAGCTAAATTAATAAATTTAAACTCAGATTCTGCTGAAATAGCAATCTCAGAAAAATGGATAAATATGATTCAAAGTCGTAAAAATCTTATTGAAGATGCTTTTTATAAAGCAACAGGGTCATCAACAAAAGTTCTTTTAATACAACAAAAAGATAGTCTATCTAATAATAAAAAAGAAGAAAAAGTTTTACAAAAATCTGAACCAAGCAATCAATTTAAAATTGATAAAAATCAAGATAAAAGTAATTTAAAAGAAGAGAGAATAGAATCAAAAAATAATTTAGAGACAAATTCTATTGATCAAAAAGCGAAGCAATTTGCAGATTTTTTTAACGGCGAAATTATCAATCTTGAATGATTAAAATAATTTAATCAAGATCCAATGTGATCTGTTTTTTCCCAAATTAATGTTTTACGAAATAATGACATTTTAAAGACTATAAATGGTATGACAATAAACCAATGTGCAAGGTAAATTGTTGCTCCAAGTATATTAATAAAGTTAGGAGATGGTAAGTTTGGACCTTCACTATTTTGAGAACATCCTTTCCAATAAGCTATACTAGAAATACCAAATGCAACAATAGATAAAGGCCAATATAGTGGCATTTCAAAATAGATAATTGACACAAGACAATCTATAAATGATACAACTGGTAAGACATATTGCAATAAGAAAAAACAAGATAAATCTATTTTTTTAAAGTTGGATAGTCGCTTGGAGAACAATAAGGGCCAATAATCAAAAAACCTTTGTAAGCCACCTTCAGCCCACCTTTTTCTTTGTCGAAATAAAGCCGATAAGGATTCCACTGCTTCCTCTTGAATAGGTGGATCCCACATGATTACGATTGGTGATCGAGTTAATAAAAAACGGAAACTTAGATCTAAATCATCAGTGATAGTTTGTTCATTAAATCCTCCACATGATTCAAGAACTTTTCTATTGATTAATTGACCATTACCTCTTAACTCCGAAACCCCACCACAAGCAAGTCTGCCTCGTTGAATAACAGCATCCATGGCCATCTCCATTGCTTGATACACAGCAATTTGATTTAACTCACAATTCACGACTGATTTCCTCAGCTGCACGCCAGACCATCCACCATTCAAAGCAAGGGCTACTGCCCTAAGTAATACATTGCTGTGTAATTGTGCATCAGCATCAAGAATAAATAACCATTCTCCATCAGTTTTAGTCAATACAGAATTCAAGGCACCTGATTTACCACCACCACTCATTGATGGACGACTTAACACATTAATCCGGGAGAAAGTTGTACGTAATTTTTGTAATAAATAAGGGGTACGATCTTGACTCCCATCATCAATTATCCATAGAGAAAGCTTATCCTCTGGATATTCAATTGACAAAAGTCTTGAAACTAATCGCTCTATTACATTTTCTTCATCGCGGGCTGCCACCAACACATCAACTTTAGGAAGAGTTTCAAAAAAAGTTTCATTATTGATTAGATACTCTTTTTGTAATTGATAATTTTGCCTACTCTCTCGTAAAACGACCCTTAAACCATAGCCACCCAGCAAGACAGCCAAAGTAATGGAAGGGAATAGATTATTGCTAGGCTCCAACAAATGAGGAAAAATTCCTACCAAAGCGCAGCAAATCAAAAACAATATTGATTTAATGCGTCGGTTTTCTCCACTGATTTTGGCTAAAGCCATGGAGTAGTCCTTTTATCAACTAATGACTCTAAGAGTCTTTCATCACTAAGGCAAAAATCCATATTTCGTATTTGGATAATAATGAGAAAGAATTTGTTTGGCAGTCCATCCATTTTTTGCTAAATCTATAGCCCCAGACTGAGACATGCCTGCTCCATGGCCAAAACCTCCACCAGAAAAAAGCCATTTACCTTCTTTAATTTCTTTAACAACAAATAACGTGCTTGGTAATTGTCTTAAGACACCACGAATGTCATCAAGTTTAAGAAAGGTTTCTGTGCCAGTATGTCCGTCAATTTTCAACGAAGTAACTCGACCACTACTTCCTCGACTTACAACCTTAATTTTTCTTGGGTAAAAAGTGGTTCTAACTTTTTGAGCTTGATTTAGCTGTTTAGCTATTTTAGAGGCGTCTAGCGTTCTCTCCCATCTAAAAAGTGGATGATCAGAACCAAAAGCCTCAGACTTTGAAAACAGAAAAGATCTCAGGTATTTCTCATTTGATAGAGGTAAATTAACCGTCCGAGTCCAATTCTTTGGTCCATCCAAGCGCATTTTCAAGTATGGAACTTGATTAATTGACCATGCTTCCTCGACAGAAGCCATTACCCCTCCATTTGTTGCGTGATAAACAGTATTTATTGGCTTTTGATTCCAAGTAAGAATTTTACCAGTAGTTTTTTTAATGGCTGTTTTAATTTTTTGATCGGCCTTAGATGTATTCTTATAAACCTGACATTGCGTATCGCTACAGAGATTGTATCCATCAACTTTGAATCTATGACTATTGGCGAAGGCCCATGTTCTAGCTAATATTGCCTGCGCTGCAAGTGCTTCTTCAGGAGAGCTGGCGCCTATTTCGTGAGGAACTACTCCATTTAAATATCTTTCGATAGGCACATGTTCAACTAGTGTCCAAGTTCCATAAGCATCTGACTGGACTGAAAACGGACCCAAATATATCCCCTTCCCCCAGCGCAACCCATCAGGGGCTTGCAAAGAGATAGGACCCTTGAGGGCAATCTTCCCACTACTTCCATCTAAATAAGGAAAAACAATCTTTGAAACTTTTATTTTCTGATAAGTCGACTTAATAGATCGTGGAATCTTGATCTCACCTGAAACCCAAACTTCCCAATCCAACGGATGAGCAATAACTGATTCAATACCTTTATCTTTTAAATCATTCGCCAGCCTTTCAGCAGACTCGAAACTTGAGAAGGGGCCAATTTTATTTCGAGCAAACACTTGTGGATTTATTAATTGTTTTGCTCCCCAACCAATGTTAATTTCTTTAGCTTTTCGAACTACTCCATTCGCATCTTTCAAAATCAAGTTTCTACCATTACTTAAAAGGTTCAAAACTGGCGAAAAATTGTCATTCATGATTTCCTTTCCTATGTATGGCTTAATCCCAACAAGCAGTACATTTTTTTCTAAACTTATTGAAGGTGTTTCTGGTGGCACCTGATGAGTTGGAAAAAACTTAACTTTGCGAGAATTCGCAAGAGAGACTTGATAGTAAAGATGAAACCCAATCAAGAGAAAAAAACCAAAAACAAAAAAACGCTTTTTAACGCGTAAATAGCTTTTAATCACAACAAAAGTCTCCTTCCAGCAAGAATTTAATAATTTTGGGTTGGCTTAAGTGAGCTCAAGGACGTATTCTTATAGACTAACCACGCTTTATCAATGCCAAAGCTCAAGACCCGCAAAGCTGCTGCAAAGCGGTTCAAAGCAACAGGCACTGGCAAGTTCATGAGACGTCGTGCGTTTCACAATCACTTACTCGACCATAAGAGTCCTAAATTAAAAAGGCACCTTAAAACAAAAGCAGTCGTAGACGAACGTGATGCAGACAACGTAAGCCTTATGCTTCCCTATGCTTAAGACTTCTTCGGAACGTTTATTAGTTCAATTTTTTGATTTCTAATTTTTAATTATGGCACGAGTTAAAAGAGGTAATGTTGCTAGAAAACGTAGAAACAAAATCCTTCGTCTAGCCAGAGGTTTTAGAGGAGGGAATGGAACTCTGTTCCGAACTGCAAATCAAAGAGTAATGAAAGCTCTTTGTAACGCTTATAGAGACAGAAGAAGAAGAAAGCGAGATTTCAGAAGACTTTGGATTGCAAGGATTAATGCCGCTGCAAGATTAAATGGGCTAAGTTACAGTAAATTTATTGGTGGATTAAAGAAAGCAGATGTAAGAATCAACAGAAAAATGTTGGCTCAATTAGCTGTAACAGATCCTCAAACATTCACAAATATTGCAGCTAATTCAAAATGATAAATCTGCTTGAGTATTGTTTTTACTTTTTTAAACCCTGTAGAAATGATTAATTAAGATAAAAGAATAAAGAAGAAATTCCAAAAATTAAGAATATGCTAATAATAAATAATTACTATAAAATCAACAAACTAGTACTTAAGTTTTAGATTATGATTATTGATCTTCCACAAACTTATTTAATAGGACTTTGTTTACTATTAGTAATTATTGCTATTTTAGTAGGGAGGCAACTATTTAAAGTAAGAAAAGATGAATTGAAGCTCATAAAATTAGAAAAAGAAGATTCAAATACAAAAGAAGATTCAGCTAAAATGTATGAGTTAGCATCTGTTCAATTAAAGAAAAGATTATATCCTCAAGCCACATCAACTTTAAAACAAGCCCTAAAAAAACTTGATGGCGAACCAAAAGAAGCTAAAGCACTTATTGAAAATGCATTAGGATTTGCACTTGCAGCTCAAAATGACTTTAAATCAGCAGTAATTCACTATAAAAAAGCATTAACAGCAAAATCTGAATATCCAGTTGCACTAAATAATCTCGGTTTTGCATATCAACGTTTACTAAAAGAAGATGAAGCTTATAAAAATTATCAAGAGGTCTTAAAACTAGATCCAAAAAACAAAACTGCAATTTCTCAAATTAAAAGACTTGAACGTATAATTGGAAAAGATAAAAATCAATTATTGAATAAAAAAGGTTTCTGAATAAATCATAACTCTTCATATTTTACTCATGCATAAAACCAATCAATTTCTCAAAATAGGAAATAAACAATTCAACAGTCGGCTGCTTATAGGAACTGGTAAATACTCATCCTTAGAGGTAATGCAAAAAAGCATAGTAAATACAAAATGTGAAATAGTTACTGTCGCAGTCAGAAGAATTCAAGGACTAGAAAATGGACATAAAGGATTAATGGAATCAATAGACTGGCAAAGTATATGGATGCTCCCTAACACTGCAGGATGCACAAATGCTGAAGAAGCTATTCGAGTAGCAAGAATGGGCCGAGAATTAGCAAAGTTATCAGGTCAGGAGAATAATAATTTTGTCAAATTAGAGGTTATTCCTAACAAAAAATATTTATTACCAGACCCGATTGGAACTTTAAAAGCAGCAGAAAAATTAGTTAAAGAAGGATTTACTGTTCTTCCATATATCAATTCTGATCCATTAATTGCCAAGCAACTTGAAGAAATTGGATGTGCAACTGTTATGCCTCTTGGTTCCCCTATTGGATCTGCTCAAGGCATAAAAAATGCAGCAAACATTGCCATGATTATCGAAGAATCTAATATTCCAATTATTGTTGATGCAGGTATTGGAGTTCCAAGTGAAGCAGCTCAAGCATTGGAAATGGGTGCTGATGGGGTTCTAATCAATAGTGCTATTGCTTTAGCAAAAGACCCGGAATTAATGGCTCAAGCTTTCTCAAAGGCAACTGAAGCTGGCAGAGAAGCTTTTCTATCTGGAAGGCTCCAAGAGAGCCAACTTGCCTATCCAAGTTCCCCAACAGATGGAGTTATTTCAAAAAATTAGAGTAATTCGTTAAAAATTAGTAACGTTATAGGCTAATAAACAAAAAAACATGGCAGTCACTAAGGAAAGTCAAGGCAGGCTTAACGTTTTTGCGGATGAACCAAGAATTGAAATCCTTACAAAAGAAAGCAGTGGCAACAAAGGTTCTTGGCTTTTTACCCTTGCTGGAGTTATCCTTGTAATTGGGCTTATCGCATATTCTTTAACAATCAAGTGAAACCCTTGTAGTAGCTTGAATAAAATGAGCATTTGCTCTTTCTTTAGGAGTTTAGAGTGAAAGTTTTCGTTCTTGGTGGTGACGGCTTCTGCGGATGGCCTTGTGCAGTCAATCTTGCTGACAAGGGTCATGATGTATTCATCGTGGATAATCTCAGTCGTCGCAAAATCGATATAGACCTTGAAGTTGAATCCTTAACTCCAATAACAAGTATTGGTGAAAGGATTAAAGCTTGGTCTGAGATAGGTGGAAGGCCTATTAAATTTATTCATTTAGACCTTGCCTCTGAATATCAAAAGCTTTTAGATCTTTTGATCGAGGAAAAGCCTGATTCAATAATTCATTTTGCTGAACAGCGAGCTGCTCCATATTCCATGAAAAGCAGCGCAACCAAGAGATATACGGTTGATAACAATGTCAATGGTACTCATAATCTCTTGGCCGCAATTGTTGAATCTCAATTAGATATTCACATTGTTCATCTTGGTACAATGGGGGTATATGGCTATGGCTCCCATAGAGGCGCAACCATTCCTGAAGGTTACTTAAAAGTGGAAGTACCTCAACCAGATGGTAGTCGATTTGAAGAGGAAATTTTACATCCAGCCAGTCCTGGAAGCGTTTATCACATGACAAAAACGCTTGATCAATTGCTTTTTCTTTACTACAACAAAAACGATCAGATCAGAATCACTGATTTACATCAGGGAATTGTATGGGGAACAAATACTGATGTCACAAGCCGTGACCCAAGACTGACTAATCGATTCGACTATGACGGTGATTACGGGACAGTATTAAATCGATTTTTAATGCAGGCTGCCATTGGATATCCATTAACAGTCCATGGTACGGGTGGACAAACAAGAGCTTTTATTCATATTCAAGATTCAGTAAAATGTGTTCAACTTGCACTGGAGAACCCTCCAGAAAAAGGTGAAAGGGTGAAAATTTTCAACCAAATGACTGAAAGTCACCAAGTTGGGGAATTAGCAAAAAAAGTAGCATCTCTTACTGGAGCGAAAATTGATTATCTTCCAAATCCAAGAAACGAAGCAGTAGAAAATGATTTAATAGTTGATAATCGATGTTTTATTGAGCTGGGATTAGACCCCACCACACTCGATAATGGACTTTTAGAAGAAGTTGTTAATGTCGCGAAAAAATTCTCTAATAGATGCGATTTAAAACGAATACCTTGTGTATCTGCATGGACATCAACCCAAGCAAAAGCAATCAATAAATCCTAAATCTAACTAACACAAAATCTTGAACAGACACGCTCAGTGAAAATAGCTTTCTTTACAGAAACTTTCCTACCAAAAGTTGATGGGATAGTAACGCGTCTAACTAAAACAATTCAAAATTTAGTTGAGTCAGGTGATGAGGTTACCATTTTTTGTCCAGAAGGCTGTCCATCGAGCTATATGGGTGCAAAAGTTATAGGTGTTCCCGCGATGCCATTACCCCTCTATCCAGAACTCAAATTAGGGTTGCCTGGTCCGGGTGTTTCAGATGAATTAGACGATTTCAAACCAGACCTCATTCATGTCGTTAATCCTGCTGTGCTTGGATTGGGTGGTATTTGGTTAGCCAAAACAAACAATATTCCACTTGTAGCCAGTTACCATACTCATTTACCTAAGTACTTAGAACACTATGGAATGGGGATGTTAGAGCCACTTTTATGGGAATTGTTAAAAGCCGCTCATAATCAAGCAACCCTAAACTTGTGTACTTCCACTGCAATGGTGCATGAGCTCTCAGAAAAAGGAATTCAAAATACCGCTTTATGGCAACGTGGAGTTGATACAGACATTTTTAAACCAGAACTAAGAGACGAACAAATGAGAAAGCGTCTTTTAGGAAACTTTAGTGATGAAGGATCTTTATTGATATACGTCGGTAGACTCTCAGCCGAAAAGCAAATTGAAAGAATAAGACCTGTACTTGAGGCATTGCCAAGCACTCGACTAGCTCTTGTTGGAGATGGTCCACACAGACAACAATTGGAAAAATTTTTCCAGGGAACCTCTACTACATTTGTGGGATATCTAAGTGGGAATGAATTAGCAAGTGCTTATGCATCTGGAGATGCTTTCTTATTTCCTTCAAGTACAGAAACTTTGGGATTAGTTCTTTTAGAAGCAATGGCTGCTGGATGCCCAGTAGTAGGAGCAAATAAAGGTGGAATCCCAGATATCATTTCAGATGGAAAAAATGGATGTTTATACAATCCCGATGGAGATGATGATGGGGCTTTAAGTTTAATTGAGGCTACAAAAAAGTTATTAGGGAACGAAGTAGAACGTACTGCAATGAGAAAAGCAGCTCGCTCAGAAGCGGAAAGATGGGGTTGGGCAGGAGCTACAAAACAATTAAGACGTTATTACGCAGGCGTACTAGATCAAAAACAATCAAAGTCAAAGCTTGCTGCCTAGTTTTCAAGCAGCATGAGGAGGTGGAGTTGGGGAATCAAATGATTGCAAAGGTAATACCAAAGTTGCCCATGTAGAAAGTTTGGCTGGCCTTTGTTTCTTAGGCTGACGAACCCCAAATGGGACTCGAACTACATTTGTTCCAGCAACTTGTAAAAGTTCTCCTTTATTTAAAACAGACTCAAAGCAATTAGAAAAAGAGGGCAAGGACAAGTCATCCTTTTTGTTCTTTTGATCTTCCAGATCAAAAGATGTCTTGTTGTTCATTTGGTCCCCATGTAATTTAAAGCCGCGGCAAAAATTAATAAAAAAATTGCAAAACAGCCTAATAAAACCAATAATTTGGTTTTCGCTTGAAATTTAACTAATAAAACAAGTTTTAACCAGTCTTCACAAAGAATTAATATTTTCTAAATCCTGAACCGAAGGACAACTACATATTAAATTCCTGTCTCCATGAGCATTATTTATACGAGAAACTGATGGCCAAAACTTATATTTTTCTTGATCTGGCAATGGGTAAGCTGCTTCTTTACGAGAATACGGTCTATCCCAATCATCAGATGTGACTGTTTTTAAAGTATGAGGAGATTGTTTTAAAGGATTATTAATAGGATCAATCTTTCCTAATTTTATTTGTTCGATTTCTTCTCTTATTCCTATCATCGCTTCACAAAAACGATCTAGTTCAGTCAAACTTTCACTTTCTGTTGGTTCAACCATCAAAGTTCCTGCAACAGGCCAACTTATGGTTGGAGCATGAAATCCATAATCCATCAATCTCTTGGCAACATCTTCAACTTCGATTCCTAACTGACTCTTTAAAGGTCTTAAATCTAGTATGCATTCATGAGCTACTAAACCATTGGGATCCTTAAACAGGACTGGATAATGAGGATCAAGTCGTTTTGCCAAATAATTAGCAGAGAGAATTGCGATTGAACTTGCTTTGCGTAACCCATCTCTACCCATCATCCGAATGTACATCCAACTGATGGGCAATATTCCGGCACTGCCAAATGGAGCGGCTGAGACTGCCGAAATAGCCTTTTCGCCTCCACACTTAACAATTGAATGCCCAGGGAGATAAGGGACCAAATGACTTGCCACAGCTATGGGACCCACTCCTGGGCCTCCTCCTCCATGAGGAATAGAAAAAGTTTTATGAAGATTTAAATGGCACACATCTATGCCGTAAGATCCAGGCCTGCAAATACCTACTTGAGCATTCAGATTGGCACCATCCAAATATACTTGACCTCCCTCTTGATGAATGATTTGGCACATTTCACGAATATTTGGTTCAAATACTCCATGAGTTGAAGGATATGTAACCATCAAAGCAGCTAAATTATTTGAATGAATTTTTGCTTTACTTCTTAGATCTTCTAAATCAACATTACCGTACTCGTCACATTTAACAGAAACAACTTTAAAGCCAGACATGACTGCGCTAGCTGGATTGGTGCCATGTGCACTTGTTGGGATCAAGCATATATTTCTATGCACCTCTCCAATAGACTGATGCCATGAACGTATTACTAGCAAACCAGCAAATTCTCCCTGAGAACCTGCATTGGGCTGAAGAGAAACTCCCTGAAAGCCAGTTAAAGCAGATAGCCAATCTTCAAGGTCATTAATTATCTCCTGGAAACCCATTAATTGACCTTGAGGAGCAAAAGGATGAGGAGAAGCGAACTCGTTCCATTCAATGGGTAAAAGTTCAGCCGCTGCATTCAATTTCATTGTGCAACTTCCAAGAGGAATCATTCCTTGAACTAAAGAAAAATCTTTCGACACTAAAAAATGTATATATCTCATTAAGTCAGTCTCGCTTTGATATTTATTAAATACCGGTTGTTGAAGCCAAGGTTTTTCGCGGAGTGGAATATCTATTAAAAGTTCATTTTCATTAATTAATACAGATAAATCTTTGATATTTTTTCCTTTAGCCTTTGCAAGTATTTGATGTAATTTATAAATTTCTTCATCACAAGTTAATTCATCAAAAGTCACACCAAAGCCTTTAGCATTTATAACATCTGATCCGATAGGAAGCACTCTTAAATTATATCCTTCTTCGGAGGCAAACTGAACAACTTTTGATGCTTCTGGACAGTAAATATCTATACTATCAAACCTGGAATATCTATCTAAAGGATATTCAAGAGTACTTAGTATAGATTCAAAATATGATCTATATTTGACAATCTTTTTTGCTATTTGTTCAAGACCATTTGGGCCATGATGTACTGCATAAAAAGAAGAAAGAACAGCCAATAAAACTTGAGCAGTACAAATGTTACTAGTTGCTTTGTCTCTTCGAATATGTTGCTCTCTCGTTTGAAGGGCAAGCCTCAAAGCTTGATTGCCTTCTAAGTCAACTGACTGGCCAACTATTCTTCCTGGTATTTGCCTTTTATATATTTCTTTTGTTGCAAAAAAAGCTGCATGTGGTCCACCAAATGCAATAGGAACTCCGAATCTTTGCGCGCTTCCAACGACAATATCAGCACCGAACTCTCCCATGGGTTTAATCAAAACTTGAGCCAATGGATCGATTGCAATAGTTGCAATTGCATCACATTCATGTACTTGATTAATTATTGAAGTTGGGTCCCAAATCCGACCATTTTTGCCAGGTAATTGAATTAGTATTCCGAAGACATTATTGTCTATCTCAAAGTTGTTGTTATCAAATACCTCTAATCGAATTCCTAGTGGTTCACAACGAGTTTTTAATACATCAAAAGTTTGAGGCAAAACCTCTTGATCTACTAAAAATTTATTAGCTTTTTTGTTTTTCCTAACAGCCAAACTCAAACTTATTGCCTCAGCTGCTGCAGTTGATTCATCAAGCAAAGACGCGTTTGATATGGGCAGACCTGTTAATTCACTTATTAAAGTCTGAAAATTAAATAAAGCCTCTAATCTACCTTGCGATATTTCTGCTTGATATGGAGTATAAGCGGTATACCAATTTGGATTTTCCAGAACATTTCTTTGCACAACTGGAGGTATGACTGTTGAATGATAACCAAGGCCAATTAACGAGCGATATTCAACATTTTTCTTTGCAATTATATTAATTTCTTTTAACGCCTCATTTTGATCACAGCTATTTGGAATAGAAGCACCAGTAATTTCTGAATCAAAGATTTCATTAGGTATTACAGAAGATATAAATTCTTCCGAATTTTGAAAACCAAGTTTTTGAAGCATTAAAGCTTCATCTTCAATAGTGGGACCTATATGGCGAGACTTAAAAGTTGGATCCTTTAATTCTGCTTTTGACATGAGCTTGTTCTCAAGCACAAGCAAGTTAAGTTATTGGAAAGAAGGCTAGTGTAGAGAAAAATTTCCCAATTTGTTGTAAGAAAAAATTATTCAGTAAAATTTTACTCACCAATTTTCTTAGCATAACTTTCTGAATCCATAAGCTCTTTTAATTGATCAGGGTTATCAGGACGAATTATTAATAACCACCCCTCTCCATGAGGATCATTCTGAAGTTCCTCTGGACTTGCCAAAACAGAATTGTTTCTATGAACAATTTCCCCACTTATTGGCGCATACATATCTTCAACAGCCTTTACAGATTCAACTGAGCCAAAGCTTTCACCTTTGGCTATTGCAGTGCCTTCTTCTGGTAGATCAACAAAAACGATATCTCCTAACTGATCTACAGCAAATTCACTGATACCAATTCGAACTAAAGCATCATCAGCAAAAGCATATTCATGACTGTCAGCAAAACGAAAATGATTTGGGAAGGAAAAAGCCATTTGCGTCAAAACGTAAAACGCTTAATCATTCTGGGGCAATTTGATCAATCCTGCCTGAAATAAATTGGATAGTGCATGAATCAAAGCAATTTTGACATGTGAGCGATGAGATCCTCCTTGAATAAAAAGATCAAATGGAGGTTTCATAGGAGCATCAGCAGAAAATTCACTAGTACTACCATCTATAAAAGTTCCTCCAGCCATTACTAAGTTATTTTCATATCCTGGCATTGGGGCAGGTATTGGGTCGAGAAAAGATCCAATAGGTGACTTTGCCTGAAAAGACCTACAAATAATTTTTAGTATTTTTGGGTCGCCTATTCTGACTATTTGAATCAAATCAGTTCGAATAGAACCTGAGGTTGGTAACACTTGAAAGCCCAATTCGCTAAATGTAGTGGCAATAATTTCCGCACCAATTAAAGCCTCTGCAACCATTTGAGGTGCGAGAAAAAGTCCTTGTAAAATAGTTCTATTTAAGCCAAAAGTAACACCACCCTGAGATCCAATACCTGGAGCAGTCAAGCGGCAACATGCTTTATCAACCAAATCAGTTTTCCCCGCAATATATCCACCAGTAGGAACAATAGTTCCCCCTAAATTTTTTATTAAAGAACCTGCAATCAAATCTGCCCCTACTGACGTTGGTTCTTTATTTTGAACGAATTCTCCATAGCAATTATCAACAAAGCAAATACAATTAGGTTGCATCTTATGACATAAATAACAAATCTCCTTGATCACTTCAATACTCAAAGATGGACGCCATGTATAACCACAACTACGTTGTATAAAAATTAATTTTCTAGGTTTTTTTAAAGCTTTTTCTAAAGCTAGAAAATCTATATTTCCATCATTTGTTAAAGATATTTCTTCATAGTTAATACCAAACTCAATCAAAGATCCTTGCCCACTTCCCCTTAATCCAATTACTTCTTCAAGTGATTCATAAGGCCTCCCGGTAACAGATAATAAATCATCACCTGGTCTTAGAACACCAAATAAAGATGACGTAATAGCATGTGTTCCGCTTACGAACTGAAGTCTTACTGCTGCTTTTTCACAATCTAAAATATCTGCAAAAATTTTATCAATGATATCTCTCCCTAAATCTCCATGCCCATATCCTGTTATAGAAGCAAAATGTTGTACATTTAAATGAGAATCAGAAAAAGCCTTTAATACTTTTTCTAATTTAAATGTTATGCTATCAGTCTTTTCATTAATAGATAAATATAATTTTTTTTCAATATTTTCAATGAAATTTTTAGCAGAATTTTTAAACATATTGTCTTTTTATATAAATTAAAAGTTTTCGTAAGTTAATCTGAAAAAATAATTTCTAATTTTTCTTGATCCTTAAGTAGTAAACCTCTTTGGCGTAGATTTTCCAAAAAGTCATCAGCACCTTGCAAATTATTTGTATTTAACAATTTATTCGTTGCGTGTAAATCTAACAATTCACCATCAAGTTCTTCAGCGGTGTAATCTTTTAAACCAGCCATAACTGCTTCAAATCTTTCTCTTCGTTGTTTTTTACTTACTGGATATGCAGACATAACTTGTTGTCTACACATTCTCCAAGATCTACCTTTACACAAATAATCAGCCAAAGCAGCACTAAGCACAGGAGCCTCAGCTTCCTCAATAAACCAATCAAAAGAGGAAGGTAAAGAAGCTAAACCAACAAAAATCTCAAAAAAGTCCCCGGCAGAAAGTGGGTGACCATTATTGCCCTCAACAGCAATTGCCGACTCTTGAAGTGATTTATACAGCTCAGGATAAACGCTTGATATTTGATTTTCTATGTTTTCTAACCCACGAAAAAGTACTTGATTTACTTTACCCAATGCAAAAAATACTTCAGGACTTGGAGATACAAGTTTTCCATTTCTTAAGTTTGAAATCTGAGAACTATGAACCCTCCCTAAATCCAAGCATTCAGCCAAAACAGGCAAAACTTTATGAGACCAGCCATTACGCTCATGCCAGACATGCACAAGATGAGCCATCGCCCTTCTACCTGCATTCAATTGTTCCCGGAAACTAGAAGAGGTCACAAATCACATTCAAGACTAATCACAAGACCTGATTAGGATCCTTATCGTATATTATATACACTAAGTAGACGGATCACTAATGGTTTCAAGTTTAATCGAGGCTTCGGCTCCATTAAAAAAACCAGTTGCTGCTGAAAAAGCAATGGCTGCATCCAAAAAGCTCCAAGGACATGTACCTAGACGAATTCAGAACCAAAGATCCAGGAGGAGATGGGGAACAGTCATATTTATGTTGACAATCCACGCTCTAACAATATTTACCTTACAACCTAAATTTTGGAGCTGGCTAGCATTTTCTGGATTTATTTTCTTGTATTGGGTAACTGCTTGCTTGGGAGTAACTACAGGATATCATCGCCTTTTATCACATCGTTCTTTTCAAGTTCCAAAATGGCTTGAAAGATTTTTTGCAACTTGTGGAGCATTGAGTTGCCAACATGGACCAATTGATTGGGTTGGTCTTCATAGGCATCATCATACTTTTTCCGATACTGAAGCTGATCATCATGACAGCAACAAAGGATTTTGGTGGAGTCATATGGGATGGATGTTTGAAGATGTTCCTGCCATGAAAGCCGTTCCGAGACTTTCTGGAGATTTAATCAAAGACCCTTACTACCGTTTCTTAAATAAAAACTTTTTACTTTTGCAAATACCTTTAGGGGCAACGCTTTATTTAATTGGCCAATCAGCTGGTGTTGGTGGATGGGCAATGGTCCTATGGGGGATTCCTCTAAGACTTGTTTTTGTTTATCACATAACTTGGCTAGTTAACTCAGCTACTCATTGCTGGGGTACTACTGCATATGAGAGTGGAGACAATTCAAAAAACAATAAATGGGTAGCCGCACTGACATTTGGTGAAGGTTGGCATAATAATCATCATGCTTTTCCTAATTCTGCAAAGCACGGCCTTCAAAGAAAGCAAATAGATCTAACTTGGCAACACATACGGTTTTTGAAAGCAATTGGGTTAGCTAAAAAAATAAGACTCCCTATCGCATCGTAATATTATCAACATGGTTCAAAGTATTAATTCATTTTCAATCCATGGCTAAGAGAGTTCAAGTTGTTCTGAATGAAGACATAAAAAGTCTTGGCAAAGATGGTGACCTAGTTGAGGTCGCTCCTGGTTTTGCAAGAAACTTTTTATTACCTAACAAGAAAGCTTTACCAGTAACGCCCACTGTTCTAAAACAAGTTGAACATAGAAGAGCAAAACAAGCCGAAAAAGAAGCTGCTAAAAAGCAAGAAGCAATTGATTTTCAAACAGCTCTTACAACAATTGGAAGGTTTACTGTGAAAAAACAAGTAGGAGAGGATGGAGTCTTATTTGGAACGGTAACAAATGGTGATGTAGCAGAGGCTGTAAAAGAAGCAACTAAAAAGGAAATAGATCGTAGAGACATATCCGTCCCAGAGATACATGGTGTTGGCAAATACAAAGTACAAATCAAGCTTCACAACGAAGTGAATGCTGAAATAAACCTTGAAGTTACTAGTTACTAATAGTTGCATCTTTGGCTGAACAGGCCAAAGTAAGTGTCCTTGTCCAACAAGCAATAAATGATAAGCACCCCCTCTTCAAACAACGGGGATTTTTCAAAACAAACTAGAGATTTTGGAGCTTTTAATAATTCCAAGATTGATAAGCCTCGTTTTGAAGCTCAACCTGATCAGATACCACCACAAAATTTGGAAGCAGAAGAATCTGTTCTTGGTGGAATTTTATTGGATCCTGATGCAATAGGACGAATAGCTGATTTGCTACAAGCTGAAGCTTTTTACATATCTGCTCATCGAGAAATATATAGAACCGCACTAATGCTTCATAGCCAAGGAAAGCCTACAGATTTAACAGCTATGAGTGCTTGGCTAGCCGATACAAATTCTTTAGAAAAAGTTGGAGGAAATAATCGATTAGTTGAACTTGTTGAGAGGGTTACATCTACAGCCTCAATCGAACAAGTTGCTAAATTAATTAGCGATAAATTTCTGCGCAGACAACTCATCAAATCAGGGAATGATGTGATCAAATTAGGTTTTGATCAAAGCCTCCCAATGGAAGAGGCCATTGATCAAGCTGAGCAGAAAATCTTTGCTATTAGCCAAGAACAACCATCAAAAGGTTTAACACCTACTGCAGAAATCCTGACAAGTACCTTCAATGAAATAGAAAGTAGATCGCTTGGCACATCAGTAGCAGGAATACCAGTTAATTTTTACGATCTGGATGCAATGACCCAAGGACTTCAAAGGAGCGATCTGATAATTGTTGCAGGACGACCGGCAATGGGAAAAACTTCAATTGTTTTGAATTTGGCTAAAAACGTAGCTCAACTTCATGATCTACCTGTTTGTGTATTCAGTCTTGAGATGAGTAAAGAGCAACTGACTTACAGACTGCTTTCAAGCGAGGTAGGTATTGAAAGCAGTAGATTAAGGACAGGGCGTTTGCAACAAGATGAATGGCCATTACTTGGTCAAGGTATTAACACTCTTGGTCAATTACCAATATTCATTGACGATAAACCAAATTCAAGTGTTCTTGAAATGAGGTCATTATGTCGTCGCCTAATCGCTGAGCAAGGCAAAGAGCTAGGACTAATTGTGATTGATTATCTACAACTAATGGAGGGTACCTCGCCAGATAATCGAGTTCAAGAAATCTCAAGAATTACTCGAGGTCTTAAAGGCATGGCAAGAGAACTGAAAGTTCCTGTCATCGCTTTATCTCAATTAAGTAGAGGAGTTGAATCAAGAACAAATAAAAGACCAATGCTCAGTGATCTTCGTGAATCAGGTTCTATTGAACAAGATGCGGACTTGGTCCTAATGATTTATAGGGATGAGTATTACAATCCAGAAACTACTGATAAAGGAATTACAGAAGTTATCGTGACAAAACATCGAAATGGGCCTGTTGGAACAGTTAAATTACTTTTCGAACCCCAATTTACTAGATTTAGAAACCTTGCCGCTTAATTTTTCGAAAAAAAAATTCCTAAATGCTTAATTGATGGTTACTAAACAATCCTCAAATGAAAGTTTTGATGTAATTGTTGTTGGAGGTGGTCATGCAGGCTGCGAAGCCGCCCTGACTACTTCCAGATTAGGATTGAATACAGCTTTATTTACACTAAATTTAGATCGAATCGCATGGCAACCATGTAATCCTGCCGTAGGGGGGCCAGCTAAAAGTCAATTAGTTCATGAAGTTGATGCGCTAGGAGGAATAATCGGAAAATTAGCCGATTTAACAGCTCTTCAAAAAAGAGTCCTGAACGCAAGCAGAGGTCCAGCAGTTAGAGCATTAAGAGCACAAACAGACAAGAGATTATATGCCCATGAAATGTTGAAAATTCTTCAAAACGCTCCAAACCTTAAGATTAGAGAAGCAATGGTGACTGGGCTAGAAATTGAACATTATCCCAAAAAGATTGAAGACCATAAGCCAGAAATTCAAGAGAAAATTGGATTTATAAAGGGAGTTAAAACCTATTTTGGAAGCGTTTTTCATGCAAAAGCCGTTGTACTTACAACAGGAACATTTCTAGGAGGCAGAATTTGGATTGGCAATCAATCCATGAGTGCAGGTCGAGCAGGAGAGCAAGCCTCTGAGGGGTTAACTGAAGAATTAAGAAAGTTAGGCTTTACTACTGATCGTTTAAAAACAGGAACACCTGCTCGAATCGACAGAAGAAGTATTGATCTGGATTCTCTTGATGAGCAATTAAGCGATGCTTCCGACAAATTCTTTTCTTTTGATCCTCTTTCCTGGAAAAGTGGAGAACAAATGAGTTGCCACATAACTCGAACAACAAAAGAAACACACCAACTTATTAAAAATAATCTTCATTTAACACCTATTTATGGAGGTTTTATTGATAGTAAAGGCCCAAGATATTGCCCTTCCATTGAAGACAAGATTGTACGTTTTGCTGACAAAGATTCGCACCAAATTTTCCTAGAGCCAGAAGGTCGAGATACTCCAGAAATATATGTACAAGGTTTCTCAACTGGACTGCCAGAAAACTTGCAATTAGAGCTTTTAAGGACTCTGCCAGGCTTACAAAAATGTGTAATGCTTAGACCTGCTTACGCAGTAGAATATGACTATATTCCAGCCACACAATTAGAAGGAACACTAGAAACAAAAAGAGTAAGTGGTTTATTCAGTGCAGGTCAACTAAATGGAACAACAGGGTATGAAGAAGCTGCTGCACAAGGTTTAGTTGCAGGTTTAAATGCTGCAAGATTAGTAAACAATAAAGAAGGAATTATTTTTGAAAGAGAAAGTAGTTATATAGGAACTATGATTGATGATTTAGTTACAAAAGATTTAAAAGAACCATATAGGGTATTAACTAGTAGAAGTGAATATCGATTAATCCTAAGGGGTGATAATGCAGATAGGCGCTTAACCCCCTTAGGTTACAAATTAGGATTAATTGATGAAAGAAGATGGAAAATATTTAATGCTAAGCAAAAGTTGATC
Source organism: Prochlorococcus sp. MIT2308 (assembly GCF_059772345.1). Taxonomy (NCBI): domain Bacteria; kingdom Bacillati; phylum Cyanobacteriota; class Cyanophyceae; order Synechococcales; family Prochlorococcaceae; genus Prochlorococcus; species Prochlorococcus sp. MIT2308. Next base: position 1,283,959 of record NZ_CM186283.1, read on the forward strand.
GATCAAGAGAAAGAAAGATTAGAAAAAGAACGAATTAAAGAAAGCGATACATGTGCAAAGGAAATATATTCCTCAACTGGAACACCTATCAAAGGTTCAATAACGCTAGCAAATTTCCTTAGAAGAACAAATATTCACTATAAAGACTTAATTAATTATCATTTAGCCTCCGAAAGTATTCCTTTAGATGTTGAAGAAGGAGTTGAAATAGATATCAAGTATACCGGTTATTTAGAACGACAAAAAGCTCAAATAAACCAATTTAAACAACAAAGTAAAAAATTATTACCAAAAAATTTAAACTATAATAATATAAAAACACTTTCGAAAGAAGCAAGAGAAAAATTAACAATTTCTCAGCCGAAAAGCCTTGGGCATGCCGCTCAACTCCCTGGTGTGAGCAAAGCTGACCTTACTGCACTTCTTGTATGGTTAAAAATAGAGCAAATGAAAAAAACTGAGAGAAAAGATCAACTTAAAATAACAAGCTGATAAAAGTGAATTCACACCAATCTCAATTACCTTCCCCTGAAGTAATTTGGAAAGCCTCGAAAGAAAGTGTTCTTTCAGGAAAAGGTAACTACAAACTATCTGGAGCATGGCAGTTAATGCTACTTGGTGATGGCAGCCCAACCAGGCATCTGAAGCTTTTAACAGGACATGAGGTTGCCATAAAGGTCATATCTATGGCTATGGAAAATAATAATCAAAATGGAGTTCCAGAAGAAGTTAATGAGCTTGAGCCACCTTTAATAAGAAGACAAGTTTGGCTTACATGTGGAGATTTAACACTGGCATGGGCTGAAAGCTGGTGGAATTATCAAGAAGCAGAAAAACATCTACAAAATAAGGATCAACCAATCTGGAAAAGCTTGACCCAAGGACGCTCAGAACTTTTTAGAGAAGTAGATGGATTAGGATTAGTTAATGCGAAGTGGCTGAAAGTAGAATTTAATGAAGATGGTCCTTTTTGGAGCCGACATTATCGTTTTTTTCGTCAACAAAAAGAATTAACTGTAATCAGAGAAGTTTTCAGCCCTAAGCTAGAAAAGTGGTTAGGACCAATACCAAGAAAAGCTTTTTAAAAACAACTAATACTTTTTTCGATTAGATCTTGGTATGTTTTTTCTTCTTTGAGGAGTTCGCTCGTTTAGAGAAAAATCTTCTATGTCAGGTTCATTTTGCTTCATTAAATTATCTTTTCTTTCCCACTTATTTAATTTAAAAGATTGATCATCTGGCCATTCATCCAGTTCGTCTGGATTTTTTCTCCTTCCTTCAATCTGAGGCGGTAAAGCTTTAGGAGCTCTTAAGGAAATAGCGCTTAATGGTCTTTTTACATCGTTTGTATTTTCTTGAAAAGATTCATCATCCAAGTCTTCAACATCGAACCAATCATCATCATCTTCAAAAAACCAATCAATTTTCTCTTCCATCCAACGACCAACTTTTTCAAAATTTGCTGAGGTGTCTTTATCATTCCATCCTCTCCTTCTTTGACCAGGGCGATTGCCTGCAACTCCATCTACCACCTGTTTCCCTGTTTGTATCCATTGATCCATTCTGCGATCAAGGGGTGCCCGAGATCGCTGGCGAATTTGATGACGATTTTTATATGATTTCATTTTCTAAATTTAACGCTTTTAAACCAACTAGTGAAACAACGTAATGATGAAATTTTTCCAAAATTACCAAAAAAGCCAATGAAAAATTTTTATGTACTTGTAGAAAAAGGTTGAAATTCAAGTACACATTTTTGATCCCATCGACCTTCAAAATAACTATTGCAACAGCTCCTACAGGCAGCCCCTTTAACAATACGACTGTAACTAAAACTTCTTTTACATGAAGGGCAAGTTGCCACCCATTTAGGGGTTTTTTTTGAAACTGGGAAAGAATGACGAACTGTTACCTGAAAATCATTTTGAAGAGAATTGATCTCGGCCATACGTTGATGAAAATTTGGGCCATGCGCCTCTTCAACTTTTAGTACAAGATCTATCCATGCATGAATCATTTCATGGCATAAGGTACTCATCAATGCGTTCTGTGGAAGATTCTCTAATACTGGTCTAGATAGAATTATTTCACTAGCTTTCACTCCGAAAAAATTCGTTTGTCGTTTGTACATCCCAGCCGTAGTACGCATACGGCCATCACTCCAACGCACAGAGACTCGAGGAACTCCTTTCTCAAACAGAGAGTTCTCAAAAAATTGTCTGTTTAATTTTAGAAACAATGGTAAAACAGGTATTAAAGACATTGATCCAGAGAACTCATTGGCTTTATTATTCCGATAACATTCTGTCTGACTATCAATAACAAACAAGCTAATCTCATGGCTAATAAGTCAGAATATTTAACTAAACGGAATTAAAAAAATGGATGGTGCTCTTGTCAAAGCAATTGGATTAAAAGCTCTCTTGGTTGGAGTTGGTGCACTTCTACTTTTTTGGACTTTTAACGCAATTAAACTCGTAATAAGTGCGAGAGGCATTAATCCTCTTGTAAAAAAGTTTTTTGATCAGATTGCAGCTGGTCGAATAGATGGAGCCTATAGACTTACGACAAAAGCTTATAAAACACATGTCAATAGACAAGACTTCATCAAATTTTTGGGTAGCTTGCAACTAAATCGTTATAGGAACTTGAAGTCAGGGCGCCCAAGGATAGAAGACAATCAAATAATGCTCACACTAAGCTTGAAATCAGAAGATAAAAAAAATGAAATGCCGCTGGACTTCACTTTTATTAAAATCAACGAAAATTGGCAAATAGATCGTATTGCCAAGGCCAATACTTAATGAAGCAAATGTGATAAGTGAATTCAAACTTGAATCAAAATTATGAACGTGCCAAGGAGCTTAGAGCTTTACTCAACAAAGCAAATTACTCTTACTATGTATTAGATACACCAGAGATAGAAGATGCTGTTTATGATCAACTTTACCGAGAATTAATTGAAATTGAAAATATCCACCCATCATTAGTTACTAATGATAGCCCTTCCCAGAGATTAGGAGGCGTTCCTTCTAAAGGTTTCAAAAATGTTGAGCATAATATTCCTCTTTTAAGCCTAGATAATGCTTTCAATATAAATGAATTAGAAGCATGGTACTCAAGAATCAAAAAATTAATAAGCTCTCAAAATAAAAATACTAAAGAGTTTGATAATCCAGAACTAATATGTGAATTAAAAATTGATGGAAATGCTATTTCACTTAGATACGAAAATGGAATTTTAACTAAAGCAGCTACTCGCGGAGATGGAAAAAATGGAGAAGATATCACTACTAATATCAGAACAATTTCTACAATTCCATTAAGTTTACTACTAGAAAATCCACCTACTTGGATTGAAATTAGAGGCGAAGCTTTCATGCCTAATAATATATTTAAAAAACTCAATATTGAGAGAAAAAATACTGATCAAGCACTGTTCGCCAATCCTAGAAACTCTTGTGCAGGAACATTAAGACAATTAGATCCAAAAATAGTTGCATCTAGAAAACTTGACTTCTTCGCATATAGTCTTTATTTACCAGAAAATTGGGAACCAACTGATAACAATTTAAAAAAACCAAAGTCTCAATCTGAATCACTTGAGTTTTTAAAAAATATTGGTTTTAAAGTTAACCCTAAATATGAAGCAAAAAAAACTTTATTTGAAGCAAACAGCTTTTACAAGTATTGGGAAATTGAAAAAGATTCTTTAGCATATGCAACTGATGGAATAGTAGTAAAAATAGATAATTTTGAAATACAAAATTCCTTAGGTGCAACAAATAAAGCTCCAAGATGGGCCATTGCTGTAAAATATACAGCAGAAGAGAAAGCGACTAAATTAAAAAAACTAATTTTCCAAGTAGGACGCTCTGGTGCTATTACTCCCGTAGCAGAGTTTGAATCGATAGAACTTGCAGGAACCTCTGTGAATCGTGCAACTCTTCATAATAAAAAAAGACTTTCCTCTTTAGATCTTCATTACGAAGACACAATTATTGTTCGAAAAGCTGGAGAAATTATTCCTGAGGTTATTAGAGTTATCAAAGAATTTAGAACAGTTGATTCAAAATTAGTAGAATTTCCTAAAAACTGCCCAGCATGTAATTCCAATTTAATTCAAGAAGGAAACGAAGTAATAACGAAATGTATTAATTCAAAATGCCCAGCAAAATTAAAAGGTCTTTTACGTCATTGGGTCAGTAAAGGATCCATGAACATAGAAGGATTAGGTGAAAAAATTATTAATCAATTAGTAAATGAAGGATATGTGAAGTCAATCGCAGATTTATACAAACTTGAAATTGATTCCCTTTTAGAACTTGAAAGATTTGGTGAAAAATCTGCAAATAATTTACTCACAGAAATTAACGAATCTAAAAACAAAGATTGGCACAAACAGCTCTACGGTTTAGGGATACCTCATATAGGAGAAGCAAATGCTAAATCTCTTTCAAAAAACTTTCATAGCATTGAAGAACTTAATACTGTTGCAAAGGAGGCACCAAAAAACATATCCAATATTTATGGATTTGGGAATGAAATGAAAGATGCGATAATTAAATGGTTTGATGATTCTAATAATCAAACCTTAATTAAAGAATTAAAAGAAATCGGATTCTCCCTCAAAGAGAGTTTAGAGTCAAACTACAACTCAAATAAATCGAATATTTTTGATGGTAAAGTTTTTGTCTTAACAGGAACTTTGGATTCGCTTACAAGAGATGAGGCAAAAGAATTGATAGAGAGTGCTGGAGGGAAAGTCAGCTCTTCAATTAGTAAAAAAACTGATTTTTTACTATCAGGAGAAAAAGCGGGTAGTAAATTAAAAAAAGCACAAGAGCTCGGAGTGAAAATAATTAACGAAAATGAATTTAGGCTATTATTGTAAAAATAATTAGAATTTAACAATGGATAAAAATCAAATCTTTTCTTTAATTAAAACAGAATGTGGACGCGCAAAATATGAGATGCTGGCTTCTAAAAAAGGTATATTTAATCGGATAAGACTTTATTGGTTTATCGTATTTGCAGCGATTGAAGATTGGAATTTAAAAGCTGATGATTAATCTAGTTTTGAGAATCCTGATTTAGTTTTCTTGTAGAACGTAAAACTAAAATAACAACTAAAATAGTCGATAAAATACTAATTAAGCTCCAAATAAATGAACTAGTATCAGATCTTCCTGAGAGTACTTCACCAAAACTTGAAACTTTGAGTGCTAAAGAACCTAAGCTACAATACAAAATTGTACCTGGTAATATACCAATCATTCCAAGAGTAAAATCACGAAGTTTTACCTCACTCAAGCCATATGTAAAATTAAGTAAGCCAAATGGAAAAAGAGGAGAAAGTCTTGTGAGAAGAATAACTTTTAGACCCTCGCGTTTAACAGCTTTCTCCATTATTTGAACTTTTGGAAAATTGGAGACCTTTTTTTGAGCCCATTCTTTTAAAAAAGTTCTCCCTAAATAAAAAGTTAAATGAGCTCCAAGAAAAGCACCTACAAACACAACCGAACTTCCAAGCCAGGTGCCGTAGAGAAAGCCAGACAACATGGAAAGCCATGAACCTGGCAACAAAAAAGACACCCAAAAAACATACACCAAAGCAAAAAACAAAATTCCAAAAGGGCTACTTAAAAAAGGAATGAAATTATTAACAATAGTCTCTAAGTTGTTAGACATAGTTTAAAGAGTTCAGTCCAATCCCATTAAACGCTCTTTGACAAGGCGAACTTGCGCTTCTGACTCCGTTAAATTTGCTCTGCATTCCTCAACAACCTCTTTGGGAGCTTTATCAACAAAATTCTTATTTGCCAGACGTCCAGAGAGACTTTCTATTTCCTTTTGTGCTTTGTTTAAATCTTTTTCAAGCCTTGATCGTAAAGAAGCTATATCTATCAATCCTTCAATAGGAAGAACCACCTCTAGCTCGCCACTTACGCCGGCTAGAGCTTTCATAGAAGGTAATGATTTTGCTTGCTCTGGAGATAATATTTGGACTTCCTTAGCCTTAGTCAAAGCAGCAATATCATTGGTTGATGTTTTTAGGGTGTTTTGCAAGACTTCCTTGCCAGAGACCAACATAACAGGAACTTTTTGAGAGGGTTTCAACCCAGCAACTGCTCGTAGATTGCGAATTAATCTGATAGATGCAAATAAATCAGTGAAAGAACTCTCTAAATCAATATTCAAGTCGTGTTCATTTGATTTTGGCCAAGGCTGCAAAGCTAGAAATTGATCTTCAGCTAAACCTGTTAATCCATGCCAAAGCTCCTCTGTTAAATGGGGCATTAAAGGATGAAGCATAATCAAAAGATCACTTAAAACTTTGTATAAAATACTTTTCGCTATTTTTTGATCTAATAATTCATCAGGAGACAAATTTTTTGAAGTATTCAGTCTACGTTTAATTAATTCTAAATACCAATCACAAAAATCATTCCAAGCAAACTCATATAATCCCTTAGCCGCCTCTCCTAGAGCATAATTTTCATATCGATTAGCAGTCTCGCGATTGACTCGAGCAAGCCTTGATAAAATCCACTTATCTGATAATTGCAACTGAAAAGAATCATATTTCTCCAAATTTTCAAAATCTTGATCCTCAAGATTGATAAGAGCAAATCTAGTTGCATTCCAAAGCTTATTAGCAAAATTTCGGGAGGCCTCAACCGTTGCTGAAGTTTGATTTTTACGATCAAAATCAAGACGTATATCTTGACCAGCGCCTGCAACTTCACGAACAAGAGCAAACCTCAAAGCATCTGTTCCATATCTTTCTATTAGTAATAAAGGATCAATACCATTTCCTGCACTTTTACTCATCTTTCGATTCTGCTCATCTCTAACAAGTCCATGAATGTAGACATCAGAAAATGGCATCTTCTCCGTAAAGACTCCAGCCATCATTGTCATTCTTGCTACCCAAAAGAAAATAATGTCAAAGCCAGTAACCAGAGTATTTGTGGGATACCAGCGTTGAAAATCAGGATGTGTTTCATCAGGCCAACCTAATGTAGAAAAAGGCCATAAACCGCTGGAAAACCATGTATCTAGAACATCTTCATCTTGCTCAATTTTGACTGAATCTCCATATTTTTCTCGTGCTAATTTCTTCGCTTCATCTTCTGTCCGAGCAACAATGTACGGTGTTTCATTAACAACTTTATTATCTGTTTGACTAATTACAAACCAAGCCGGAATGCGATGTCCCCACCACAATTGTCTACTAATACACCAATCTCTTATATCAGTTAACCAATCTCGATAAACTTTAGACCATCTATTAGGAATAAATTTAGGTTGTCCTTTATCAAAAAAATCAGAACAACTAGTCGCAAGAGTATCCATTTTGACAAACCACTGAGTGGAAAGAAGCGGCTCTACTGGTACTTTCCCCCTATCAGAGAAAGGAACACTATGTTTATAAGCTTCAATCTTTGTTAAAAGACCAATTTCCTTTAAAGAATTAATAACAGCTTCACGAGCCTCAAAACGATCAAGGCCTTCAAATTGACCAGCGTTATGATTCATAGTTCCTTTTTTAGTCATGACTGTTATTTGAGGTAAGTCATGTCTTTGGCCTATCTCAAAATCATTAGGATCATGAGCTGGAGTAACTTTGACACATCCAGTTCCAAAATCTTTATCTACATGAGGGTCTCCAATAACGGGAATAGTTCTACCAACAAGAGGCAAAGTAACTTTCTCCCCTATGAGATCTTTATATCTTTCGTCTGATGGGTTCACCGCAACTGCGACATCACCAAGCATCGTCTCAGGACGTGTAGTCGCTACTTCTAAATAACTAATTTTTCTTGCACTTGATACAGATGATCTGATTAACGGATATCGAAAATGCCATAGATGTCCATCTACTTCTCTCATCTCAACTTCTAAATCACTCACAGCCGAACCTGAGGCAGGGCACCAATTCACTAAATATTCTCCTCTATATATCAATCCCTTCTCATGTAAACGAACAAATGCTTCGGAAACAGCTTTACTCAAGCCCTGATCCAATGTAAATCTCTCTCTACTCCAGTCTACGGAATATCCCAAACGCTTTAATTGATCAACAATTCTTCCACCACTTTTTTCTTTCCACCCCCAAGCTTTTTCCAAAAAGGACGCTCTCCCAAGATCACGACGATTTATACCTTTTTCCTTAAGTTGTCTCTCGAGAATAGTTTGAACTGCAATTGAAGCATGGTCTGTTCCTGGAAGACAAAGAACATTATTTCCTTTTAATCTCTTGTACCTGACAACTGTATCGATTAAAGCGGTATTAAATGCATGCCCCATATGAAGACTCCCTGTGACATTTGGAGGAGGGATAACTACGCAGAATGGATCTCCAGAGGCCTCTGGATCAGCTTTAAAAGCTTCTTTTTCTTCCCAAGCTTTCTGCCAGCGATTTTCAGTGCCAGCTGGATCATATGTTTTAGAAAGCCCTAAGGCTTGCGATAATTTTGTCGTTTTTGCCCGCTCGATCACAGAAAAAAAATGTGTTTAATTTAATTTACTCATTCCCGAGAAAAGTTTTACATCATTCTTGCTTTTCCTAAATTCAAATGTCACTTTTCACATTCCAAGGAATCGAAACAATTGAATCATGCTTTTCCCATTTAGTCGAAGATAGAGAAACCTTTTCACTTAAACCAATCGTTTTTAAGGCTTGAATTATATCAATATCATTAATCTTCTTATCTACAGATATGGGCATTATCAAAACTTGCGCTTCTGCAGGATCAGCCATCACATGTATTGATAAATCTTCTAAAGCTCGTTCAAAAAATATTTTTCTCATTCGACTTGTTAAAGGAGAACCCATGGCTTTCGCAAATAATTCCAGGCTTTCTTTGTCTCCAGAAAGCCCACAATTTAAACTTAACCAGATTAAAAATTTAACCCAACTATCCACGCTCCATAGCGGCTGAAAGCTACCTCGCTTACTATAAATTAATTCCATCAATGCGAACTCAAATGCTTTTGCTTGAATAGACGTGCGAGATATTTGTTCCATAGAAGACATTTTCTCCAACTACAGCCAAACTAGTGTTTATTGTTCATTATCTGTTTATTTGTCATGGATCTGAACGACCCTGAACTTGAGTTCTCTGATCTTGTCTACGCATATCAAAGCTGGGTAATTGCAGTAATCAACGATGAAAAATTAAATAGTAAGGAGAAGTTACTTACAGAAGAAATATCGGATGATGCTTTAAATGCTATGAGATTCTTACCTGGTGAAGTCACCAGCGCAATTGAGACAAGTTTAGCTCGCGTCTATGAAGTTGATTCTGATGAACTTTCTTCAATCTTATTTCCAGAAGAATAGAGTCAATTCTCTAATTGTTTTAAAAAATTATTGAGCTTTTTCAAGTTTTCTAAAGCCTGATCCACATGGAGAAGCTTCTGCCCCTTTTGGCGTGCTAATCAGAAATCCACCTCCACTTAAATCACCAAAATAATTCAGCTTTAGACCTTGAAAAAATAGGACTTGATCTTGGCGAGCATACAAAGTAATCCCGTCAGCTCTTGCGAGGGGAACACCATCATTTTTCCCTGGCCTAATTCTTATAAATTTCCATCCCTCTCCACATTTATCATCAAGTAGATCAATATGCATAACTCCTGGCGATCCAGTAAAAGCAGCTTGCCTATTTAACTCTGCTACTGCTGTTGCTGAAATTTTTAATCCAGGACCATTTTGCATAAATTGAAAAATAATCTAGATGGGCGATCCAGGGTTCGAACCAGGGACATCCTGCTTGTAAGGCAGGCGCTCTACCGCTGAGCTAATCGCCCATACATCTTTTAGTCCAAGGACTAATTCATTTACTTTATACCTCAAGCTGCTCTGATGTTGAGAATTAATCATAATTAGATCAACGATTCAAAAAAAATCGTTTTAGAAGCTTCGTTACAGCTCTCTCAGGACAACTAAAAATGACAAACACAAAACAATTAAACTTAGACAAAAAAATCAATAAACTCATTGCAGTAGTTTCAAACCTAAGAGATCCAATCAATGGTTGTCCTTGGGATCTCAATCAAACTCATCTTTCGTTGATCCCATATGTTTTAGAGGAAGCCTATGAAGTTGCTCACTCAATAAGAGAAGGCAATCCTGACGAATTAAAGGAGGAGCTTGGAGATCTCTTATTACAAATAATTTTGCATGCTCAAATAGCAAAAGAAAAAAACTTATTTGATATGGGAGATATCATTGACATAATCACTGAAAAGCTAATTCGCAGGCATCCACATGTATTTCAAGAAAAAGCAACAGTAAGTATCAAAGAAGTGGAATACTCTTGGGAAAAAATCAAAAATAAAGAGAGACCATCAAATAACTCAAAAACTCCGATTAGTGACCGATTAAAATTAAAGATACGACCTCAACCTTCAACAAAAGCAGCACTAATAATCTCTATTAAAGCCTCAAAAAACGGATTCGAATGGGAAAAAAGTGATCAGATTTGGGATAAATTATATGAAGAATTAGAAGAATTAAAAGTTGCATTAAAAAACGAAAATACTTCCGAGGCTGAAGCTGAAATAGGAGACGTATTATTTACATTGATCAATATTGCAAGATGGCATAAGTTATCTATAGAAGAAGGATTAGCAAAAACTAATAAAAGGTTCCTTGAACGATTAACATATATAGAAGAAAATATAGATGGGGAATTACATTCGCAATCAAAAAAGAAATTAGAAAAATACTGGGAATTAGCGAAGATCAATCTTAAGCATTAATATAGTAATTATGAACGACAAACTAAAAAAAAGTTCAGAGTGGCTTGACGAATATCATCAAGGCGTTAGATATGGGCTACAGGGAAAAGTAATACTAGAAGAGTCAAGTCCTTTTCAAAAGATTACCATATATGAAAGTAAAAGATATGGGACAGCATTATTACTTGATGATTGTTGGATGACCGCAGAAAAGTCTGAAAAGTATTATCACGAATGTCTTATTCATCCTGCCTTGTGTTGTTGTAAACAAATAGATAATATTTTAATTATCGGAGGAGGTGATGGGGGTAGTGCAAAAGAATGTTTAAAATATAAAGATGTTAAATCTATCGATTTAATTGAAATCGATACAAGAGTTATTGAATTAAGTCAAAAGTATTTGCCAACTATTGGAAGTAATGCATGGTCTGATTCAAGATTGAATTTACAAATCAAGAATGGTATTGATTGGGTAAAACATACAAAAGAGAATTCATATGATGTGATTGTTATTGATGGGGCAGATCCTATTGGACCATCCAAAGAATTATTCAGCAATTCTTTCCTAAAAGATTGCAAACGAATACTTAAATCAGGAGGGGTTTTGGCAACACAAAGTGAATCCCCCGAATCTTTTCAGCAAATTCACATAAATATTGTCAAAGTTCTTCGTGAAATTTTTGACTACGCAGATCCAATGTATGGATCTGTATCTATATACCCAAGCGGTTTATGGAGCTGGACATTTGCATCTATGGAGAAGCCAAAATATATGCATCCAATAAAAAGTCGCATAGAAGAGATCTCCGAAAGTTGTCAGATTTGGAGTGAGCGATGGCAAAAAGGAGCATTTAACACTATCCCTGCATTCATAGAAAGGGAGCTAGCAAAGATATGACCAAATTCAACCTCAAAGACCTATCACTTTTTAATAATAATGGTGCAATATTTATGGGTGCACAAAGAGGCATCGAACAATGCAGAGTGTCGCTTTTAGGAGTTCCTTATGATGGGACTTGTTGTTTTAGACCTGGTGCGAGATTTGGTCCTTCTGCTATCAGGGAAGATAGTTATGGAATTGAAACATATTGTCCCCAATTAAATTTAGATTTAGAGGATATAAAATTTGCTGACGTAGGTTCATTAGATGTTCCCATTGGAGATGCAAAGTTAACACTAGATTATATAAGAGATGCTACAGATATTTTACTAAAAAATAATTTAAAGCCGCTTATTATTGGTGGAGAACATTCAATAACAAGTGGGGTTATTAAATCAATAATTACTAATTATCCTGAATTAATCATGCTTCAATTAGATGCTCATGCAGACCTTAGAGATGAATGGTTAGGTAGTAAATTTAGTCATGCATGTACTATGAAAAGATGTTTAGAAATACTACCTAGCAAAAAGATTTTTCAAATAGGAATAAGAAGTGGAACAAAATTAGAATTTCTTGAAATGAATAATACTAAAAGATTAATTCATCATACTTTGGGAGGGAATGGAAAATCTTTAGAAGAGGCCCTCAAAAGATTTAAAGGGACACCAATATATCTAACTTTTGATTTAGATTGGTTTGATCCATCTATAATGCCAGGAACAGGAACTCCTGAGCCAGGAGGCTATTTTTGGGGAGATTTTGCAACAATAATAGATGTGATTAAGTCTCATAACTTAATTGGTGCTGATGTTGTCGAATTATCTCCCAAATTAGATAACACTGGTATTAGTAGTATCCTTGCTGCAAAAGTTATACGTTCATTAATTATGTTATTGGACAAATCATCCTAAAAAATTTAAATTTAAATTCTCATTCAACTAATACCTTTTCAAAATCGAGTTGTTGATCAACAGATCTTTCAGAAATCTTTGGTACATAAGGCTCTTTTTTTATCCAATGACCACAAGAAACAAATGAAGATATCTCAGAATGTATTTTTATCTTTCTAAGTTTGCACCATGAGAATGAATCAAAATGACTTGAAACACACTGATTGCAGCTCATACAAGATCTTTTTGGAGTCATCAAGTCTTAACACAAGACTCATAGAGTAGTAAAACTTTCCGGATCGAGCCACAAAGCATTAAATTTAGTTCTAGAAATTCTTATAGGTTCACGTTTTTACTAGTGAATTTCTTTAAACGTTCAGCAAAAAATGAAATTACAGCAAACTCCTCTTTACGAAGAATGCCAAAAATTAGGGGCTAAAATGGTCCCTTTTGCAAATTGGGAAATGCCTGTTAGTTTTTCTGGATTAATAGAAGAACACAATGCAGTAAGAAAAAATGTTGGAATATTCGACATATCTCATATGGGTGTTGTGCAAGTAAAAGGTAAAAATATCAAAAGCTCAATTCAAAATTTAGTTCCTTCAGACGTTTTTCGAATAGGACCTGGTGAAGCGTGTTATACAGTTTTTTTAAAAGAAAATGGAGGAATTCAAGACGATCTAATCATTTATGATCAAGGAATTTTAGAAACAAATGAAGAGAGCATACTTTTAGTAATTAATGCTTCAAGAAAAGAATCAGACATTGAATGGTTAAATTTAAATCTCTCAGAAAAAGAAATCACAATATCCGAATTCATGCCTGAGGGTGCATTAATTGCCATCCAAGGTCCACAATCAATCCGTACGTTTGAGGAAATTCTTCAAGAGTCTTTATCCGGCATACCACGCTTTGGGCACAAAACTATTGTTTCTAATCCCAATTTAATTAACGGAAAAGACTCAATTTTTATTGCACGAACTGGATACACAGGAGAGGAAGGTTTCGAATTTTTGTCATCGCCAGAAACAGCAAAGTCAATCTGGAAGAATCTCATCGCATCGGGAGCTACTCCATGCGGGCTTGGAGCAAGAGATACGCTTCGATTAGAAGCTTCAATGCATCTATATGGCAACGATATCAACTTAGATACCACCCCCTTTGAAGCTGGCTTGGGTTGGTTAGTTCATTTAGAAATGCCTAATGATTTTATAGGCAGAAAAGCTCTAGAAAAACAAGCCGAAAATGGAACAGAAAAAAAACTTGTTGGTATTAAGGTGCAGGATAAAGGAATCGCAAGAAAAGGATATCCAGTTTTATACAACAACGAAACCGTTGGACAAGTTACTAGCGGAACTTGGTCTCCAACATTGAAAGAGCCTATAGCTCTTGCATATGTGCCTAGCGAAATTGCAAAAACAAATATTAAATTAGAAGTAGAAATCAGAGGGAAGAAACATCCTGCAATAATCGTAAAAAGACCTTTCTACAGAAAAGGTTTTTGAGCAAGTAGAAACTGTGTTGTGCATAAAAGCCGTTCTTTGTGGGAAACTCATTATTTATGATGATTGAGAATTTCATGCGCAATAAGACTTGTGGAGAAATACGAGCTTCCGCAATTGGCGCAAATGTTCAACTATGTGGTTGGGTTGATCGCAGAAGGGATCACGGCGGGGTAATTTTTATTGACCTAAGAGACCGCTCTGGAACAATTCAAATAACAGTTGATCCAGATCAAGGTCAAAATCTTTTTAGCATCGCTGAAAGTCTAAGAAATGAGACTGTTCTTCAAATAAATGGATTAGTTAGAGCAAGACCTGAAGAAGCTATTAATTCAAAAATACCAACCGGCGAAGTAGAAGTCTTAGCTGAAAATATAAATATTCTGAATGCTGTTACTGGCACATTACCTTTCTCAGTTTCAATTCATGATGAAGAGAGTGTTAAAGAAGAAATCAGGCTGAGGCATAGATATTTGGATCTCAGAAGAGAGAGAATGAATACAAATCTTCGATTAAGACATAACACAGTCAAAGCGGCTAGGAGTTTTCTTGAAAACGAAGGATTTATAGAAGTTGAAACACCTATTTTAACTCGATCAACTCCTGAAGGAGCAAGAGATTACTTAGTCCCCTCAAGAGTATGCGGTGGCGAATTTTTTGCATTGCCGCAATCACCACAATTATTCAAACAATTATTGATGGTTGGTGGCATTGAACGTTATTACCAAATCGCACGCTGTTTTCGTGATGAAGATTTACGCGCAGACAGGCAACCAGAATTTACGCAATTAGATATTGAAATGAGTTTTATGGAGGAAACAGAAATAATTGATTTAAATGAGAGGTTAATTGTAAACATCTGGAAAAAAATCAAAGGAATTGATCTCCCAACACCATTTCCAAGGATGACTTGGCAGGAGGCTATGGATCGATTTGGAACTGACAGGCCTGATACTCGATATGGAATGGAACTTGTTAACACAAGTGATTTATTTTCTAAAAGTGGATTTAAAGTTTTTTCAAATGCTATTTCTTCTGGTGGATGCGTCAAATGCATCACCATTGAGAAAGGAAATAATTTAATTAGTAATGTAAGAATAAAACCAGGTGGAGATATTTTTAGCGAAGCCCAAAAGGCTGGCGCTGGAGGGTTAGCCTTTATTAGAGTTAGAGATAATGAAGAAGTTGATACTATTGGAGCCATAAAAGAAAATTTAACTACTTTACAGATAAAAGAACTCCTATCAAAAACCCAAGCGAAAGCTGGTGATTTAATCCTTTTTGGTGCAGGACCCACAAATATTGTTAATAGAACCTTAGATAGAGT
Organism: Prochlorococcus sp. MIT2308; assembly: GCF_059772345.1. NCBI lineage: Bacteria > Bacillati > Cyanobacteriota > Cyanophyceae > Synechococcales > Prochlorococcaceae > Prochlorococcus > Prochlorococcus sp. MIT2308. The sequence goes on from NZ_CM186283.1 coordinate 1,299,313, forward strand.
TCGTCAATTTATAGCTCAAGATCTAAAAATCATTGCCGACAACGGATTAAAAACACAATGGAATTTTCTTTGGGTCACTGATTTTCCTATGTTTGAATTCAATTCTGATGAAAATCGTCTGGAAGCCATTCATCATCCTTTCTGCGCTCCGAAACCTGAGGATATTGGTGCATCAAAAAACTTATGGAAAGACAAATTACCCAGATCAAATGCACAAGCGTATGATCTAGTTCTCAATGGACTAGAGATTGGTGGAGGATCTTTAAGAATTCACAACTCGGAACTTCAAAAAACTGTACTTGAAGTAATTGGCCTATCTAGGGATGAGGCAGAAGAGCAATTTGGTTTTTTAATTGATGCACTTTCAATGGGTGCTCCTCCACATGGTGGAATTGCATTTGGACTTGACAGAATAGTTATGCTTTTAGCCAATGAAGATTCAATTAGAGATACTATTGCCTTCCCAAAAACACAACAAGCTCGTTGTTCCATGGCTAAAGCTCCTGCAACGGTAGAAAACAAACAATTAGAAGACCTCCATATATCCTCGACTTGGATCGAACCTGATTAAATTGGTAGAAATTAGCAGCAAAAATATTATCCTAAAGAGAAAATATGTAAATTACTTGGCGTTTAGCTGGATCAAGGTAGCTTAAAGAATGATTGAAAAGTAAATGGCAAAATTTGTTTTCGTCACTGGTGGTGTAGTTTCAAGCATTGGCAAAGGAATTGTTGCCGCAAGTCTTGGCAGACTACTGAAGTCAAAAGGGTACAGTGTATCGATTTTGAAGCTTGACCCCTATCTAAACGTTGATCCTGGGACGATGAGCCCATTTCAACATGGAGAAGTTTTTGTAACTGAAGACGGTGCTGAAACTGATTTAGATCTTGGGCATTATGAGCGCTTTACAGATACTGCAATGTCAAGACTAAACAGTGTAACAACAGGTTCCATTTATCAAGCTGTTATAAATAAAGAAAGACGAGGTGACTATGAGGGAAGAACAGTTCAAGTTATCCCTCACATCACTCGTGAAATTCGCGAGAGAATTAATCGTGTAGCAGATAATAGTGGTGCAGATGTCGTAATTTCAGAAATTGGAGGAACAGTTGGAGATATCGAATCTCTACCTTTTCTTGAGGCAATAAGAGAATTTAAAGGGGATGTAAAAAGAAACGATGTTGTTTATGTTCACGTCACATTATTGCCTTACATTGGTACCTCTGGAGAAATTAAAACCAAGCCAACACAGCACTCTGTTAAAGAATTACGTTCTATAGGTATTCAGCCAGATATTTTAGTTTGTCGCAGTGATAGGCCTATTAATGATGATTTAAAAAATAAAATAGGTGGTTTCTGTGGAGTTAACTCTGATGCGGTTATAGCATCTCTTGATGCTGACAGTATTTACTCAGTACCATTAGCTCTCAAAGATGAAGGACTTTGTAAAGAAGTATTAGATCGCTTGGATCTGGATGATCATGAAAGTGATTTAAAAGACTGGGAACAATTAGTTCATAAATTGCGCAATCCAGGTCCTTCTGTCAAAGTCGCATTAGTTGGTAAATATGTACAATTAAATGATGCCTACTTATCAGTAGTTGAAGCATTACGTCATGCATGTATCTCGCAAGATGTATCACTAGATCTTCACTGGATCAATGCGGAAAACATCGAATCAGAGGGAGCAGAAAAACTACTTCAGGGAATGGACGCAATTGTCGTTCCTGGAGGTTTTGGTAACCGAGGCGTAAATGGGAAAATAGCTGCTATCAGATGGGCAAGGGAGCAAAGAGTCCCTTTTCTGGGACTTTGCTTAGGTATGCAATGTGCTGTCATTGAGTGGGCTCGCAATTTAGCTGGTTTAGAGGATGCATCTAGTGCCGAACTAAATCCAAATTCAAAACACCCTGTAATTCACTTACTGCCAGAGCAACAAGACGTAGTTGATCTAGGAGGAACAATGAGATTAGGAGTATATCCTTGTAGACTTCAAACCAACACAACAGGGCAAAGTTTATATAACGAAGAAGTTGTTTACGAAAGGCATAGACATCGTTATGAGTTCAATAATTCATATAGGACTCTCCTAATGGAATCTGGTTATGTAATTAGTGGTACTTCACCTGATGGTCGGTTGGTAGAACTAATAGAATTAAAAAATCATCCTTTTTTTCTTGCATGTCAATATCATCCAGAATTTCTCTCAAGGCCAGGGAAACCACACCCTTTATTTAGTGGCTTGATTCAAGCGGCACAATTACGCGTACCATCCTCACCAAATGAGGCATTCAATCCACAATCAAAAATTACTGAAAAAAAATCTCTAGAACAGCAATAAATGGAACCATCTCTACCAGTAGTGGAATGTTTTCATTCTCTACAAGGCGAAGGAGAACATGCTGGTAGAAGCGCTTACTTCATTAGATTAGCTAGTTGTAAAGTTGGATGTCCTTGGTGTGATACGAAATATTCATGGAATTCCGAACTTCATCCACAAAAAAGTTTGATAGATTTATCAATTAACACAGCTAAAGCTCAAAAAGAAGGTGCGGCTTTTGTTGTAATCACTGGAGGTGAGCCATTACATCATAATTTAGATCATCTATGCAGAGAAATTAGGAAGTCTACACTCAACCTAGAAAAAAAATCTATTCCCATTCATCTCGAAACCAGTGGCGTAGATAGATTAAGTGGCAACCCAGATTGGATAACATTATCTCCTAAACGGCATTCTCCTCCACGCCTTGATAATCTCTTATCTTGCCAAGAATTAAAAGTTGTTGTACATAATGCTGATGATTTACTTTTTGCTAAAACAATGAATAATTTAATAAAAAACAATGGAAACATTAAGCCTCAATTATTTTTGCAAGCTGGATGGGACAATGAAGAGGGTCAAACACTCGCAATCAAATTTGTAAAAAATAATCCTGATTGGAGATTAAGCATGCAAACTCACAAATGGCTAGGTGTACTCTAACAATCTAGATAAATGAGATTTTGCTTCATTAGATTTAAAAAAAAATAATGATTGAACAGACTACAATTGCATTACTTTCCGGAGGAATCGATTCGGCTACAGCTGCTTGTATTGCTGTGGAAGCTGGGCAAAAAGTAATTGGTTTATCATTTGATTATGGCCAACGACATTTGAAAGAATTACAAGCAGCAGCAGATTTAGCAAAAGATTTAAATCTTGAAGATCATTTAACAATCAAGATTGATTTATCTTCTTGGGGTGGATCCTCCTTAACCGACACGTCACAAAAAATACCTACTAAAGGCATACAAAAAAATACCATTCCTAACACTTACGTTCCAGGTAGAAACACAATCTTTGTTGCTATTGGGTTAAGTCTTGCAGAGGCTCGTGGTGCAAATCGAATAGCATTAGGCATCAATGCAATGGATTATTCTGGATATCCAGATTGTAGACCGGATTATTTAGAGGCATATCAAGAATTAGCTAACTTATCCAGCAGAGTAGGGCGCGAGGGGAAAGGTATAAAACTATGGGCTCCACTACTAAATTGGGAAAAAACAACAATCTTTAAAGAGGCATTACGCTTACAAATTCCTATAGAAAAAACATGGAGTTGCTATCAAGGTAAAAGTAAACCATGTGGTATATGTGATAGTTGTCGTATTAGAGATAAAGCATTAAAAGAAATAGGTCGAGAAGATCTATGTAGTCAAGATATCTTGTGAATAAGATTAAACGACAACTATGTCAGTGGGAATCACCTGAGCTAGTAGCTCAAAAATTAATTCAAGAATGGGGAGAGGCTGGATTTATATGGCTTGATGGTGATGGGAGTGATTTAGGTCGATGGGTTACCTTAGGAATTAATCCTTTAAAGCAATTTTGTTCTAGAGAATTAGAAATTTCAAAAACGAATTCAAATCCTTTTCAAATTTTACGCGAATTACCGCCAGGGCATTGGACTGGTTGGCTGAGTTATGAAGCTGCATCATGGACAGAACCACAAAATCCATGGGAAACAAGTTCTATGGCAACTTTATGGATAGCCTCCCATGACCCTATATTAAAATTTGATCTACAAAAGCAAGAGCTATGGCTAGAAGGCCAAGATCAAAAACGCCTATCAATAATGAAAAATTTTCTAAACAGTACTTTTCATCAAAAGCTTTCCAAAATAGACACTGAAACTACAAAAAAAAAAGAAAGCAAGCATCGTATCCCACTAGGGTCCTGGGAATGGAAATTAACAAATCAAGAATATTCTGAAAGAGTTGATCAGATCAAAAAATGGATTGCTAACGGTGATATTTTTCAAGCCAATCTAACTACCTCTTGCCAAGCCCCATTACCAAAATCCATGCGTCCACTAGACGTATATTCAAAACTAAAAGAATGCTCTCCTTCTCCATTTGCAGGAGTAATTATCGGAGATCAATTAGCAAAAGGAGAAGCTATTATATCAACTTCGCCAGAACGATTTCTAAAAGCTTTACCTAGTGGTGAGGTAGAAACAAGACCAATCAAAGGGACTAGACCCAGAGATAAAGATCCAGAAAAAGATGCAGATTGGGCAGCAGAGCTTATTTGTAGCACAAAAGATCATGCTGAAAACGTAATGATTGTAGATCTATTAAGAAATGATCTTGGAAGAGTATGCCAACCTGGCTCAATCAAGGTCCCTCATCTACTTGTTTTAGAGAGCTATTCTCAAGTTCATCATCTAACTTCAGTTGTGAGAGGTAAGCTCATGACAAATAAAACTTGGGTAGACTTACTGGAAGCCTGCTGGCCAGGTGGCTCAATAACAGGAGCACCCAAGCTTAGAGCATGTAAAAGATTGTATGAACTTGAGCCAACAGCAAGAGGTCCTTATTGTGGGTCAATATTAAATATCAATTGGAATGGAGTCTTTGACAGCAATATTCTTATTCGATCTTTAATGGTTAAAGAATCCTCTATCACTGCTCATGCTGGATGTGGAATTGTTGCAGATTCAGATAGCAAAAAAGAAGCTGAAGAAATGAATTGGAAATTAATGCCACTTTTAAAAGCATTAACATGATTAACAATAAAAGCAAAAAATTAGGCTGGATTAATGGTCACTGGGGAATCTTCAATGATTTAAAAGTCCCAATTAATGATCGAGGACTGAACTTTGCGGATGGTATCTTTGAAACGATTTTAATTTTGAATGGGGAGCCACAGCTTCTAGATCAGCATTTAAATAGATGGGAAAAAAGTGCATGTATCTTAGAAATGAATTCACCACCATCCAAAGAATGGTTAATTTCACTCATTGAAGATGGAATTAATCGAGCACAATTAAATAATATAAATGGAGTCATTCGTATTAATTGGACTAGAGGACAATCTAAACAACGTGGAATTGATATCAGTCAAACAAGCCAGCATAGTTTTTGGTTGGAGATGGATTCTTATCAACCAAATTTTGAATCTATATCTACTATGATTAGTCAAACTGAAAGAAGGAATTCTTTTAGCCGTTTAAGTAATTGTAAAACATTTTTTTATAGCCAAGGAATTCAAGCACGCTTAGAAGCGAAAAATGCAGGCTTTAATGATGCAATATTATTAAATAGTCAAGGTGAAATATGTTGCTCCACTACAGCAAATATATTAGTGAAAAGAGGAAATCATTGGTTGACCCCACCATCTAATAGTGGTTGTCTACCTGGCATAATGCGTCAACGAGGAATTGATTTAAATATAATAAAAGAGAACATCATAGAGACCACACCTCAAGATAATGATGAATGGTTCTTAATTAATAGTTTGAGTTGTCGGCCAATTAAACAGATAAATAAAAAAAAGTTGAGGGTCAAAACAAATCCTAGAGACTTTTGGCTAAACCTATTGAAATCTACAGAGAGTGATTGTCGCTTTTAACTAGATTGGAATTGGAAACGTAACATCAGCAGGTGGAGGAGAACAAGCCTCTACTTGGAAATTAACAACAGACCCTATTACAACGATAGAGGGAGAGATGAAATTTTCGGCTTCTACTCGATCAAAAAGAGTCTCTAATGATGACTTTATAAAGCGTTGTCCAACAACAGTTCCCTGCTGAATCACGGCTGCAGGTGTAGTTGGATTCATTCCCCCAGCAATTAACTCTGTAGAGATAAACTTTAAATTATAAACACCCATATATATGACTAATCCATCACTGGATTGAGCTAGAGAGCGCCAATCAACTGCTGGACGCTTTTTATCAATTCCTTCATGTCCAGTCACAAAAGTTACTGAAGATCCAGCAAGCCTATGAGTAATAGGTATACCTAAATAAGCTGGAGCAGCGATGCCAGATGTAACTCCGGGGACAACTTGAACTGGCACACCTTTTTTAGCAAGATAGGCAGCTTCTTCCGCACCTCTACCGAATAAGAATGGATCACCTCCTTTTAATCGAACTATGCAAGAACAACTCTTAGCTAAATCAAAAAGAATACCATTCGTTTTTCTTTGAGGAACTGAATGGTGACCACGTCTCTTACCAACTGAGTGAAGTTGGCACTTTGCAGATACTAAGTTAAGCAACTCAACTGGAACTAAAGAGTCGTATACAAGAGCATCACATTGCCTAATTAATCTTTGTGCTTTAACTGTTAACAAATCAGGGTCGCCAGGGCCTGCTCCCACCAGATAAACAGTACCAAGCTGCTCTGTGGTCATGGCAAGTTTCCTAAGATATTAATAAGACCTCGATGAATCATTTCAATTTCAAGCAAAGATTTGAGCTGTTTTCCTTTACTATCAATTTCTACATTTTTATTTGGGGTTAAAAAATAAGGAATAGGAAAATAGTTCTTTTCAGCATACAAAATATCTTGGTTCCATCTGGTCCATGAATATAATGGAATGTCAAAGACATTTTCCAATGATTTTATGAAAACACTAGAGGTCTCTGAAGAAACAGGATGATGAATCAATGCAGGTTTATCAAAAGAACTATGATTATTTATCCAATCACCTATTAATGATAGCCATGGGTGAAAAGAACCTAAAAAAGGAAACAATTTAATATTTTTACCATCGTCCTGAAAACGTTTGAATATTTTTGGAACGTCATTACAGACATGAGTGCCAGGTAACAAAAACAGAGGAACCAATAACATTGATTTTTTACCAATATCAACTTGAGGTGGAACTTCTTGAGTCAAAGCCTCTATAGAAACAGATCTATTCTTAAATCTTTTTAATTGTTCTATTGTGGAAATGAGAGATGAATGAATTTCCCCACCCTTAGAGCCATGCACAAGTAAATGTAAATGATGATGAGTCTTCAGATCAGTTCTGTTCGGTAACAAAGACAACCCTTCACTAATACCTGTAAATGTATTATTAATTCCAGTTAACTCATCAAAAGCCAAATCATGACAAACCTGAGACGCTTCAGAAGTAATAGCTTCATTTGAGGAGGGAGTCCTTGTTGGAATACTATCAAGAACCAAAGAAGAAAAAGATTTAAAAGTACTTTTCATCGAGACCTATTTGTAGTGCAAGAAGTATGGAAAATGCTCAAAAATCAAACAATTAGGAGCATTGAAGAAAATGGAAGATAATACTAAAAAAAATTGAGACCAATTGAGACCGATCAATCAAAGCGATCATCTTGTTTTAGATTTAGATAAAATTAAAAAAATACTCAACGCAACGAACTTGCAAACAAAACTAAACTTTCAAAACAAACACACGAATGTCATATAAATACGAAGAATTTAAAACTTATTTAAGAAAAATAGGGAGTGGGCAATTTACAGGAAAAAGTCTAACTCGTGGAGAAACTAAAGCAGCTATCAAACTGATGCTGAAAGAAGAAGCAAGTGCAGCACAAATTGGTGGTTTCATGATTGCACATAGAATTAGACGTCCTATCCCGGAAGAATTAGCCGGGATGATTGATGCCTATATAGAACTAGGACCAAAAATTCAATCACCCAGTAATCAACGTCAACCTATATTTTTTGGGATGCCTTTTGATGGTCGAAAAAAAACTGCACCTCTATATCCTCTAACAACCTTACTATTACTAACGCAACAACAGCCTGTTATTTTGCATGGTGGTTCTCGTATGCCTGTGAAATACGGCGTTACTCATAACGAACTCTTTCAAGCCTTAGGATTAAATTTAACTGGTCTATCAATTTCTCAACTACAAAGTTTTTTCAACCATAACGAACTTGCTTTAATCCATCAGCCAGATCATTTTCCACTAGCTGAAAATTTAATACCTTATAGAGATCAAATAGGTAAACGACCACCGCTATCCAGTATGGAATTAATCTGGACATGTCATCAAGGAAAGCATCTACATATAAGTGGTTATGTTCATTCTCCAACTGAAGAAAGGCACTGGAAAACACTCGAGCTTATGGATGAAGAAAACATAATAACTGTTAAAGGACTTGAAGGTGGGATCGATCTTTCAATAAGTCGTTCATCAACAATTGGTCATTATAAAAATCAAAATGGAACAAGAGCGGTTTATCATCCCAAAGACTTTGAATATTCAGGACAAGATCTTGAATGGACCAACATCGAAGACTGGCAGAGATTTGCTTTCCAAGCTCTTAATGGAGAGGGCCCTTTAATTAAAGCACTAGAATGGAATGCTGGTATTTACTTTTTTTATGCTGGCTTAAGTTCTGATATTAAAGTTGGAATCAATAAAGCAAAGGAAGTAATCAATTCAGGATTTGCTTTAGAGCACTTAGAAAAATTAATTCAGTGGAGACAAGCAAATATTGATTCATAAGAAGACCTATTAAAAAGGCATTCAATGCAAAGTTTTTGCCATTAAATAGCGTAAAAAATGAACACCTCCTATTTGAATTTCCTCCGGAGCAGTAATTGTCCATCCATGACGTAAAAGCAATTTATAACTACATAAACTTGCCTCTGTTTTTAAATTTATAGGTCTATCTTTGAGAGTATCTTCTTCAATTTGATGTAATAAAGCTGTAGCGTGACCCTGCCGTGACGAACGCCCTCGGCAATAAAGTAATGCTAAGCGATTAGTTGGATATCTCAAAGCAAATGCTTCAATCGTCTTATTAACACAACTCACCCAACCAACTCCTTCCTTAAGAGGTTTATCTAAAATCCCAGGGAGATAAGCTAAGGAAGACCAAGCATCAATCTGTTTTTGGCTATATAAGGATTTATCACAAGTTCGAATAGCATCTTCATAAACTTCTCTCAAAGCCATTTCATCGGAACTCTCACAAGGTCGCAAATATCGATTTAGACTGTGTCTACCTAAAGATGTCAAATTCACTGACAATATGAGAGGGTGAATAAATTATGAGCTATTTGCTTTGAGAAGGCTAAAAATTCCAACACTTTTAGGAGCTTTTATAACACTTCTAGATGATCGATTAGGTGAAACTATTGTTTTACCTCTCTTACCTTTTTTATTAGAACAATTCACAACAAGCGCAACAACTCTTGGTTTCCTAACAGGAACTTATGCAATATCTCAGTTTGCTGCGGCCCCGTTAATTGGTGCCATGAGTGATCGTTTTGGACGTAAGCCTATCATGATCACATGTGTATCAGGTTCTGTAATTGGCATATGTTTATTTGCAATCACCGTGAGTCTAGATTGGGATAATTATTTACCTTTATGGGCCTCCACTTTACCTTTATCTTTACTATTTTTAGCAAGAATAATTGATGGCATAAGTGGAGGTACTGCATCTACTGCAACTACCATACTTGCAGATATATCAACTCCCGAAAATCGCGCAAAAACCTTTGGTTTGATTGGTGTAGCCTTTGGTTTGGGTTTTATTCTTGGCCCAGGATTAGGAACAGCCCTTGCTAAATTTAGTGTTACTTTACCGGTATGGGTCGCAAGCGGATTTGCAATATTTAATTTAATTTTTGTAATTTTATTTTTACCAGAAACACTGCCTAAAAATAAAAGAAATCTATTACCAAGAAAAAGAGATTTGAACCCAATTAGTCAGCTACTAATTGTATTTAAAAACCCCTTAGCTAGAAGACTTTGCTTATCATTTTTTGTCTTCTTTATGGCATTTAATGGTTTTACAGCTGTTTTAGTACTTTATTTAAAAGAAAAATTTGGATGGAGTCCTGAATTATGTAGTGCTGCTTTTATTGTAGTCGGAGTTATCGCGATGATTGTCCAAGGAGGACTCATCGGTCCTCTTGTAAAAAGATTTGGGGAATCGAGATTAACTTTTACTGGTATTGGATTTGTAATGGCAGGATGTATTCTTTTAACTCTCGCAAATACAGATACATCAATTCCTCTTGTATTCAGTGGCGTCGCAATACTTGCAATGGGAACTGGACTAGTAACGCCTAGTTTGAGAGCATTAATTTCGAGAAGACTAAGTTCTATAGGTCAAGGAGCAGTATTAGGCAATCTGCAAGGTTTACAAAGTCTAGGAACTTTTCTTGGAGCAATAGCAGCAGGGCGCTCATATGATCTTTTTGGACCGAGAAGCCCATTCTTTGGTACTATTTTGCTTCTATTAATTGTTATGTTTTTAATCTCAGGAAAAAGTCTTACTCAAAAAAAAGCAATTTCCTAGACTTATAGATGATCAAGATATTAAAATAATAATTAAAAATTGAATAAATTTGTTGTAGATATGACTACTCTAAAAATCAATAATGAAAATTATATAAATCGTGAACTAAGTTGGATTGATTTCAATAAACGTGTTTTAGAACTTGCCATAGAAGAAGAAACGCCATTACTAGAAAAAATTAAATTCAGTTCAATATTTAGTAATAATTTAGATGAATTTTTTATGGTTAGAGTCGCTTCATTAAAATCACAAGTTGAAGGAGGGATCTCAAAAAAAAGTCAAGATGGAAAATCACCTGAAGAACAACTTATTGAAATTCGAAATTATTTAGATCCAATTTTAAAGAAACAGCAATATAAAACTAAACAATATATAAAAAAAGACTTTAAAGAAAATAATTTATTCATACTCGAATATAAAGAATTAAATCAAAAACAAAAGATTTGGATAGACAACTATTTTACAACTGCCATTTTTCCAATACTTACCCCCTTAGCAGTTGACCCTGCTCATCCTTTCCCTTTTATAAGTAATCTAAGTTTAAACTTAGCTGCAATCATAGTAGATAGTGAATCAGATAAAGAACAATTTACACGTATAAAAATTCCAAAGGAGAGTATTTCTAGATTTATAAGTATTCCAATTGAACTCAATGAAAATGAATCAACAAAATATACAGGAATTGCCATTGAGCAAATTATTGCAAATAATCTATCTATGCTTTTCCCTGGAATGGATGTTAAAGAATATTCTTTCTTTCGCGTAACAAGAGATGCTGATTTAGAACTCCGAGATATTGAAGCTGATGATTTAATGAGTGCACTTCAAGAAGGTTTACGGAAGAGGCGCAAAGGAGGGGAAGTAGTAAGATTAGAAGTTTCTATAAATACACCAAAAATTATTCTTGATCTTTTACAAGAAGGAATGAACATTGACAAAGAAAATTTATATCAAATTGAGGGGCTACTAGCATTAGATGAATTAATAGAATTAACAAGATTTAATCTTCCTAAATTAAAATTTAAAGATCATCAAGGCGTTACTCATGATTTACTGAAAAATAGTCAATTGAGAGAACAAGAAGAATTAGATACTAGAAATAAAAGTAATTTTAAAAGTATATTCTCAATTGTTCGACGTAATGATTTACTAGTCCATCATCCTTATAATCTTTTTTCAACTTCAGTTGAAGAGTTTATTAATCAAGCCGCGGAAGATAAACAAGTCATGGGTATCAAAATGACCTTATATAGAATTTCCAAAGACTCATTAATTATAGATGCACTAATCAGAGCTGCTGAAAAGGGAAAGCAAGTAATGGCTCTAGTTGAATTAAAAGCAAGGTTTGATGAAGATAATAATATCCAATGGGCAAAACAATTAGAACAATCGGGTGTACATGTTGTCTATGGGGTAATTGGACTAAAAACTCACACAAAAATAGCTTTAATCATAAGAAAAGAAAAAAATAGATTAAGAACATACTTTCATATAGGAACTGGAAATTATAATTCAAAAACCTCTAGAACTTATACAGATTTTGGCTTACTATCTTGCCAACCAGAGCTTGGTCAAGATCTTATTGAATTATTTAATTACCTTACTGGATTTGCTAAACAACAATCTTATAGAAAATTATTAGTTGCACCAGTAACTCTTAGAAGTGGAATCGAAAAATTAATCGAAAGAGAGATCCATTATGCAAAAAATGGCTTACCAGCCAAGATAATAGCCAAAATGAATTCCTTGGTAGATCCAGAAATTATAAAATTACTTTATATAGCTTCACAGGAAGGAGTGAAAATTAAACTTATTATTAGAGGTATGTGTTGCCTATATCCTCAGAAAAAAGGCTTAAGCGAAAACATAACCGTCACAAGCATTATTGGTAGATTTTTAGAGCATTCAAGAATCTTCTGGTTTAATAATAATGGAAATGCAGAAGTATTTATTGGTAGTGCAGATTGGATGAGACGTAATTTAGATAGAAGAGTTGAAGCAGTTACGCCTATTGAAGACAATAAAATTAAAAGAGAAATTAAACATTTATTAGATTCTTATTTAGAAGTAAATAAAGACTCTTGGAATATGCAAAGTGATGGTAGCTACGCCAAAAATCAAATTTTGAATGATAAGAAAAAATATATTCAAGAAAAAATTATCAAGCTATACACAAAAGGAGAAAATTAAAAATTTCAAAGCTTTTCGAAAAACATTTAATCTATTTTTTCGATGCGCTTTATACCTAATTAGGCAAAAAGTCATAAATTTTTCGTTTCAATTAGTCAACTTCTCCTTATAAGTGCTACCTTCTTTATAAATCTAATTTCAAGAGGCCAGGGTGATGGGGATCCCGCTGGAATCTGCCAAAGAAGTTTCTGACGTTTCATCAGAGAATTCTAATTCGGCAAGCAAAAATCAAAAACTATCTACATCAACTGTTAGTAGTCAAAAATCACGAAGTTCTAGAAGGCAAAGTAATCGTCTAGCAACTGATGCAATAGGTTTCTATCTCACAAGTATTGGAAGAGTCCCACTTCTGACTCCTGCAGAAGAAATTGAACTTGCCCATCATGTACAACAAATGAAAGATTTGTTGAACCTTCCCCTTGAACAACGCACTACCCGTCAAAAGCACAAAATAAAAATGGGTAAGCGGGCAAGAGATCGCATGATGGCTGCAAATCTGAGACTCGTTGTAAGTGTTGCAAAAAAATATCAAAATCAAGGTTTAGAGTTACTTGATTTAGTTCAAGAAGGTGCAATTGGATTAGAGAGAGCTGTTGATAAATTTGATCCTGCAATGGGTTATAAATTCTCAACCTATGCATACTGGTGGATAAGACAAGGTATGACTCGTGCAATTGATAACAGTGCTCGAACTATTCGACTACCAATTCATATCAGCGAAAAACTCTCAAAAATGCGCCGTATATCGCGTGAATTATCTCATCGGTTTGGTAGGCAGCCAAATCGACTAGAGCTAGCAAACGCAATGGGAATCGAACCTCAAGACTTAGAAGATCTTGTGTCTCAAAGCGCGCCATGTGCGTCTCTTGATGCTCATGCTAGAGGCGAAGAGGATCGTAGCACTCTAGGAGAATTAATTCCCGACCCAAATTCTGATGAGCCCATGGAAGGGATGGATAGAAATATTCAAAAAGAACACCTTGGAGGATGGTTATCTCAATTAAATGAAAGAGAGCAAAAAATAATGAGACTTCGCTTTGGCCTTGATGGAGAAGAGCCACTGACCCTTGCTGAAATTGGAAGACAAATCAATGTGTCGAGAGAGCGTGTAAGACAACTTGAAGCAAAAGCTATTTTAAAATTGAGAGTAATGACTACTCGTCAAAACGCTGCCTAACCATTGCCTATTCAAATAGCTATTTTTGTTATTGCATTATGGATAATTATACTTTTATTGATTGCATATTTATGTAAAAGATTTTTTCCTAAAAAAGAAGAATTAAGTAGAAAAATTATTCATATTGGAACTGGGCCAGTCATTCTTTTAGCCTGGTTATTTGATATTCCAAAAAATATAGCTTTCCTAACTGCATTATTGATCACAATAGCCTTAGGTGTTAATTACCAATATCGTTTATTACCAGCTATTGAGGATATCGACAGAAAAAGTTTTGGAACAGTTGCATATGGTATCAGCATTACACTATTACTGTTACTGTTCTGGCCTCGCTATGCATCTTCCATTTCCATTGGGGTGCTATCAATGGCTTTTGGCGATGGATTAGCAGGTTTAATCGGTAGATCTATTAACTCTCCAAAATGGTCAATACTTGGTCAAACAAAATCGATTATTGGAACATTAACCATGGGAACAGTAGTAGCTATAACGACATCAATTATTTCTTCACTGAATAATTTAAGTATACAGCCTCTAGAAATAGTAGTCATTTCGCTGATAGCAACTTTTTTAGAACAAATAAGTCCTTGGGGTATTGATAATTTAACTGTTCCTATTGGAGTAACTTGTATAGGGATATGGTTCATAGGCATATAAAAAAACACCAAATTTATTTGACTGATTCAGCTAATTCCTCTAATAAAACCTCAGTTGTAGAAAAGTTTATGCATGCATCAGTAACACTTTGTCCATAAGTAAGTTTTGACAAATCTGGATTTAATTTCTGATTACCCTCAACGAGATGACTTTCAATCATTACACCCATTACATTCTTTGATCCAGCTTTTAACTGTGATGCAACTTCACGTAAAACTTCTGATTGTCTACGAAAATCTTTATTTGAGTTGCCATGACTACAATCAACCATCACTCTTCCAGGCATCTTAGATTGTGCCAATTCCTCTACAATTAAATTAATTGCCTCAAGATGATAATTAGTTCCATTTTTACCACCTCTTAGAACAAGATGACCATCTGGATTGCCTGTTGTGCTCACGATCGAAGCGTGACCATCATTATTAATTCCTAAAAAATGATGAGGTTTTGAAGCCGCTTGCATTGCATTAATCGCTATTGTTGCTGTCCCATCGGTGCCATTCTTATAACCAACTGGCATTGATAATCCAGATGCCATTTCACGATGAGTCTGACTCTCTGTCGTTCTTGCTCCGATGGCAGTCCAACTAATTAAATCAGCAATATATTGAGGAACAACTGGATCAAGTAATTCTGTTGCTGCGGGCATTCCTTTTTTGGCTAAATCAAGCAATAAACCTCTTGCTCTTCTCAAACCAGTATTAATATCATAAGAATCATCAAGATGAGGATCATTAATAAGTCCTTTCCAACCAACAGTTGTTCGAGGTTTCTCAAAATAAACACGCATGACAATTTCTAACTTCTGCTTATACTTATCCCTTAATGGAGCTAAACGATTTGCGTATTCAATAGCCGCATCAACGTCATGAACGGAACATGGTCCAACAATCACCAAAATTCTTTGATCAATACCATTAAGAATTGATTGAATATTTTTGCGAGTATTAGAAACTATTTCAGAGGCTGCCTTATCCAAAGGCAAATCTCTATGCAGTAATGCTGGTGACATTAATGGACGAGTCTCGACCACATTAAGGTCAGAGGTGCTATCCACCATTGAAAAATATGATGAGGTGGACATTTAAAGCGTGATCATAGATATAAGATTAGAGAAGTATCAGTCATAGGGGGGTAATAAGTTGCATTATTTGAATGATTGTTCAAGAAACATGCAGTTGTAAACAATGAAAACAAGAGGCTATCACTCAAATACATTCTTTATTGAGATTTAACAATGCTAAAAAGTTATTTATCACATGTTGCAGAAAGAGAAGCATTAGGGATCCCTCCGCTTCCTTTAGATGCAAAGCAGACTCAGGCTTTAACAGAGTTATTAGAAAAGCCAGACAAAGAAATCGATCACAACTTCTTACTTGATCTTCTTACCAATCGAATTCCCCCGGGAGTTGATCAAGCCTCTTATGTCAAAGCCACTTGGCTTAGTTCAATTGCTCAAGAAGAATCCAAAAGTTCATTAGTAAGTCCTTTAAAAGCAACTGAACTTTTGGGTACGATGATTGGTGGATATAATGTAGCTGCATTAATTGAAATACTCAAATCTAATAATAAAGAATTAGCAGCTTCAGCATGCTGTGGATTAAGTAATACTCTTTTAGTTTATGATGCTTTAAACGACATTTATGAATTAGCAAAAAAAAATATTTATGCAGAAAAAGTTATAAATAGTTGGTCCAATGGAGAATGGTTCACTAATAAACAACCTTTAGCTGAAGAAATAACTGTCACAGTATTTAAAGTTGAAGGAGAAACGAACACAGACGACCTCTCTCCCGCAACTCATGCCACGACCAGACCGGATATTCCTTTACATGCTCTGGCAATGCTAGAAACTCGTGATCCAAATGGTTTAAACACTATTAAAAAATTAAAAAAGAAAGGGCATGCTATTGCATATGTTGGCGATGTGGTTGGAACAGGAAGCTCGCGAAAATCAGCAATAAACTCAGTCCTTTGGCATACAGGACAAAACATACCCTTCGTACCAAATAAACGAGGGGGTGGAGTTGTAATAGGAGGCAAAATTGCTCCTATTTTTTTCAATACTGCTGAAGATTCAGGTGCACTTCCAATTGAATGTGATGTAAGCAAACTCAATACAGGAGATGTCATCACTATTTTTCCTTACAAAGGCGAAGTTAGAAAAAATCAGGATGAACCCAATGGAGGTGAACTTTTATCAAAATTTGATTTAAAACCACAAACCATTACTGATGAAGTGAGAGCAGGTGGGCGTATTCCTTTAATGATTGGAAGAGCTCTAACAGACAAAGTTAGAGCAAAATTAAAACTTTCTCCCTCCAGTCTTTTTATTCGTCCTGGCCAGCCAGCTGCATCAAAGCATGGATTTACACAAGCTCAAAAAATGGTTGGGAAAGCTTGCGGTTTAGCAGGAGTACTCCCTGGTACAAGTTGTGAACCAATAATGACAACAGTTGGGAGTCAAGACACTACTGGTCCAATGACTAGAGATGAAATGAAAGAATTAGCATGTTTAGGATTTTCTGCTGATTTAGTTATGCAGAGTTTCTGTCATACGGCTGCATATCCCAAACCCGTTGATATCAAAACTCAAAAAGAACTCCCTGATTTTTTTGCTGAGAGAGGAGGAATAGCATTAAAACCCGGTGATGGAATCATCCATAGTTGGCTAAATAGGATGCTTTTACCGGACACAGTGGGGACAGGTGGCGATAGTCATACTCGATTCCCATTGGGAATTTCATTTCCAGGAGGTTCTGGAGTCGTCGCATTTGCTGCAGCAATTGGTTCTATGCCCTTAGATATGCCGGAGTCAGTTCTTGTTCGTTTTAAAGGGTCTTTACAAACTGGCGTGACTCTAAGAGATGTAGTTAATGCCATTCCGTGGATGGCGATACAAGAAGGTCTTCTGACCGTGGAAAAAGCGAACAAAGTTAATGTGTTTAATGGAAAAATATTAGAAATTGAAGGTCTACCAAATCTAAAATTAGAACAAGCCTTTGAGTTAACGGATGCAAGTGCAGAAAGATCTTGTGCTGGATGTACTATTCAACTCTCTGAATCAACAATCAGTGAATATTTAAAAAGCAATATTGTTTTACTTAAAAATATGATTGCCAGAGGATATAAAGACGCAAGAACAATAAATAGAAGGATTAAAGACATGGAAGATTGGTTGAAAAAACCATATTTACTATCAGCCGACTCAAATGCTCAATACTCAGAAATCATCGATATAAACTTGAATGAACTCAAAGAACCTGTTTTAGCATGTCCTAATGATCCCGATAACGTCAAACTTTTAAGCGAAGTCGCAGGCACTCCCATTCAAGAAGTTTTTATTGGTTCGTGCATGACAAATATTGGGCATTATCGAGCTGCTGCAAAAATTCTTGAAGGTGAAGGAAAGATTTCAGCACGATTATGGGTATGTCCGCCAACAAGAATGGACGAAGAAATTCTAAAAAAAGAAGGATACTACGAGATATTTGAAAAAGCTGGAAGCAGAATGGAAATGCCTGGTTGTTCTCTATGTATGGGCAATCAAGCTCGTGTAGAAGATAATTCAACTGTTTTCTCAACAAGTACAAGAAATTTCAACAACAGATTAGGCAAAGGAGCTCAGGTGTTCCTAGGAAGTGCCGAGTTGGCTGCAGTTTGCGCATTATTAGGTCATATCCCTAGCACAGATGAATATCTTGAGATAGCTTCCAAAAAAGTTTCTCCTTTAACTGACGAAATATACAGATACTTAAACTTTAATGAAATACCAAACTTTATCGAAGACGGTCGTGTAATAACAAAAGAAGAAGAGGCCTCCATTTTACAAACATAAATTGAGTTAAATGATCAAAAGTAAAAGTCAAAATCCAATACAAAAAAAATCAACTCAAAGTATCAAAAGACTTCTTCAGAAGAAATGGCTAAATGTAATTCTTGCTCTAATTCTTACAGGGTTGGGAGCTGCGTTAACTGGAATATTATTTAAAACTGGAATCAATGCATTAGAAAATTATCGATCAAATCTTCTTGGATATTTACCTAGATGGATAGTCTTACCAATTTTAGGAGGATTAGGAGGATTAATCGCTGGATCAATCATTCAAAATTTTGCCCCTGCAGCTAAAGGAGCAGGAGTAAGTCACATCATTGCGTTTCTTCGCCATAAGCCAGTCCCTATGGGATTAAGAGTTGGTGTTGTAAAACTATTTACTGGAATAATTGCTATCGGCAGTGGATTCCCACTAGGACCAGAAGGCCCAGCAGTACAAATGGGAGGATCTGTCGCCTGGAAAATGGCCAAATGGCTAAAAGCCCCTATTTCATTTCGAAGAGTCATAGTTGCAGCGGGAGGAGGAGCTGGAATTGCTGCTATTTTTAGTGCACCTATTGGAGGCTTTATCTATGCAATTGAGGAACTTCTAAATTCAGCCAAACCAGTAGTTCTCTTACTAGTAATAGTAACAACATTCTGGGCTGATAGTTGCGCTGATATTTTGCAAGCGATTGGACTAGATCAAAAAGCTGGTGGATTCATTAATAATTTAGGTTTTCAATTAGAAAGAGCTTATACACCAGTAATCAAATTCTTTCCGATAGATTTTTTATACCTAATATTTTTAGGAGTCTTACTTGGATTCCTTGCAGAAATGTATTGCCAATACGTTTTAAAAATGCAACTATTAGGAAACAAATGGTTTAAAAATAAAACTGTTCAAAGAATGAGCTTATCTGGATTTTTACTTGGCTCAATATATTCAATACTTCCAGAAAGTTTTCATAATATCGAAGGATTACAAAAAATTATTGTCAATGAAAGTAATAGTTTTATGCTTGCAATAAGCATATTTTTAGTTTTATTTTTTGCGTCTGGTTTAGCAGCTGCCTCTGGAGCGCCAGGTGGTTTGTTTTATCCAATGCTCACCCTAGGAGGATCTATAGGATTGGCCAGCGGCATAGGAGTGGAAACATTAACGGGCCATGTGCCGACAACTTTTATTTTTGCAGGAATGGGCGGATTCGTATCTGGATGCTCAAGAACCCCATTAACGGCAATGTTTTTAGCTTTCGCATTAACTAAAAATCTTTTAATACTCAAGCCATTATTAATTACATGTATAGCTAGCTTTTTAACTGCCAGAATATTTAATGAACATTCAATTTATGAAAGACAGATTACAATTGAACAAGGAGAGTTGATATAGTACTTATCAAATTCTCTTTAAAAAAATATTAAAGTTTCTAGAATTATAGATCATACATCTAAGGCCTATCAATAATATCCAACCTAAGATATTTATTCGGCTATCAAATAATGGAATATCTGTCGCATGAAAACAAATAAGAATTAAAGTAGAAGTCCACCAAGCTCGATCAACTATTATATTCTCTTTTGAATTTAATCTATTAAATATTCTATAAAAACCGGAAATTATTAATAAGCTAAAAACAAATATATTAATCAAAAAAGAAACTAAAATACCATGACTAATTGCTAATTCTAAAGGCAAGTTATGGGAATGGCCATGAAATAAACCTGTTCTCAGGGGATAAATAATTGAAAAAGCTGCTGCTCCCCAACCTAACCATGGCTTTTCAAAAATTAAATTAACGGCAACTTTCCATTGGCCAATACGTGTTGCTTCAAAAGCTCTAGTGTCTACAAACTGCATATCATTTAATCTCATCCAAATAGAATCAGCAACAATACTTCTTGCAAATTGTTGAATTCCAAAATCAAAAATAGGTAAAACCGCAATTATCACTGGAATAACACAAATGAGCATTAATGGGATTAACCAACTCCATGATGCAGAACCAAAAACCAATGGTAGACCTAAAACGATTGCACCCCATGCGTTTCGAGAATCAGTTAAGATCATTGATGAAACAAAAGCAACTAAAAGTAGACAGGGAATAACTCGATTTTTTCCACAAATGAAAGGATGCAGAACGGAAGCCAAGCACAATGGCCATACACCCGCTAACCATGCAGCATTGATATTTGCATAGTCAAACAATCCAGACAATCTTCCTAATGGCTCTCCTCCAGGAGATATATACCAAATTATTAAACCATCAAAAATCTGCCAAGGACCCTCCCATCCAAACCATAGCTGACCAAAGCCAGTGATCAAAACAGGTAAACTTCCCCATACAAGACAAGAAGCGCATTTTATTCTTCTTTCAGGGGTCAACAAATATGGTTGCAAACCCCAAAAAAACCAAAAAAATGGCAACCAATTAAAAAGACCAAGCCAAGCTAGCCAACCGGTAGGAGAACGAAAACAACCAATTATCATCAAAAAAGTTACAAACACTAGCGGATAATTCCAATATTCCCTCCAATAGAAATCTCTTCTTTTTAGAGATTCATCAAAAAGAGCTACAAGCAAAAACACAAAAGAAAATAATGCACTAGAAGGCAAGCAAAAAACACCTAACTGAAAACAACTCCAGCCAATATTGTCTGAAAATTTATTTTTTTTAATTAAAGAAAACACCATTATTAATTATGTAAAAACAGCCGTTCTCCCTTTATAAACAATCACTTGTCGTCTTAAATGTAATCTTAAAGCTCTTGCTAATGCGACTCGCTCAAGATCTCGACCCTTTCTTATTAAATCTGTTACTTCATCGCGGTGACTCACATTAGATATAGTCTGTTCAATTATTGGACCAGCATCTAGATCCTCAGTAACGTAATGGGCTGTTGCGCCAATTAATTTTACTCCTCTTTCCCAAGCCTGATGATATGGTTGAGCACCTTTAAAAGCAGGAAGAAAAGAATGGTGAATATTGATGAAATGGGGAAACTTCTTTAAGAATGAACTACTTAAAATCTGCATATATTTAGCCAAAACTCCTAAATCAATTTTATATTCATTTAGCAAATCTAAAATCTTACTTTCTGAATCCGCTTTATTATTTTTATCTACTTTTATAAGCTTAAAAGGAATTGAAAAACTTGCGCAAAGTTCTTCCAAATCCGAATGATTTGAGATAACCAAAGGAATATTCATACATAATTCACCTGCCTTAACTCTCCATAAAAGATCAACCAAGCAGTGACTCTGCTTACTAACAAATATTGCAACATTCGGAAAATCTTCAGAGAAACTCAATACGGCTTTTCCATTCAACCTATTCTCAAGCAAAATTACTTCAGAATTTATTTCATCTTTATCAAGCATAAATCCATCTAAATCCCACTCTATACGACTGAGAAACAATTTTGCATCTGAATCTGTATGGTGATCAGCATGTCTAATATTCCCATTTTTACTTGCTATCCAAGTTGACAAATCACTTACAAGTCCAGGCTTATCAGGACAAATGAACTGCAAGATAACTGTTTTAATGCTCACTAAAGCGATATCCTTAAACTATTCTCTTTTTTAGACCACTCATTGAAAATTAACAAGCCAATTTCATAACATCTATGCAAACGAACAGCCAAAAAACAGACATAAAGCAAACCGAAATTTCAATTATTGGTTGTGGGATAGCAGGAATTACAACTGCGTTTTATCTAGGAAAAAAAGGTTATAAAGTAAATTTAATCGACCCAATTGTAAATTCAAAGATAAGTAATTTAAATCCTAAAAATGGAACACAAGCTAGTTTAGGTGTTCTAATGGGAAATATCTACAAAAAATCAAAAGGAAGAGCTTTCTCACTACGCAATAAGAGTATGAAGTTATGGAAAGAATGGCTTTCTGAAATAAACTATTCTGAATTTAATTTAAAATTAGAAAAACCATTAATTAAATTAGCAAGTTCTGAAAAAGAATATCAATCAATGATTCAAGTAATGAAGAATAAAAAAGAATTTGAATTTGAACTTTTAGATAAAAATTCTTTAGATTTTTGGAATTCTACATTTGAGACAAAGTTAATAGGAGGAGTAATATCTAATGAAGATGGTCGACTAAATCCAATAGAATTAATAAAAGTATTAATGCATAGTCTTGATCAAATCAAAATAAATAAAATAGAAAATACTGTTGTTAAAATAAGTAAAAATAATAAATTACATGAAAAAAAATGGAATATTAATTTAGGAAATAATAAATATATTAATCAAGATTTTGTAGTACTTTGCTCAGCATTAAATACTCAAAAACTAATAGGACCATTAGGTTATAAGATATCTTTAGAACCGATATTAGGACAAGTTGTTGAATTAGAATTAGAAGACAACGCTATTAATTGGAAAAATTGGCCTGGAATATTAAATTATCAATCTATAAACTTTATACACAATAAACCCAATCATCTACTTATGGGAGCAACTGTGGAGCGCGGCATCAGTCCAAGCCAACTTGAAAAACAAGTAATGTTAAAAATAAAAAATACTGCTCCCAAATGGATTCGAAATGCAAGAGTAAGCAATGAATGGAGTGGAATAAGAGCTAGAC
The DNA here is from genome assembly GCF_059772345.1 of Prochlorococcus sp. MIT2308. Classification (NCBI taxonomy): domain Bacteria; kingdom Bacillati; phylum Cyanobacteriota; class Cyanophyceae; order Synechococcales; family Prochlorococcaceae; genus Prochlorococcus; species Prochlorococcus sp. MIT2308. The sequence continues at coordinate 1,322,330 of NZ_CM186283.1, forward strand.
CAACAAACGAACCTAGTCCATTAATAAAAGAATTAGAAACTGGATTATTAATTAATACAGGACATTACAGAAACGGTATTTTGTTAGCTCCTGCATGCGCTGAATGGATTGGCCTTAAAATAGAGAACCAATAAATATAAATTTATTTTGTTTCAGTAAAGTCAGCGTCAATAACATCATCTCCATCAGGCTTATTATCAGTGCTTGAATCAGCCGCTTGTGAAGCAGAGTTTGCTTGTTGATAAACAGAAGCTCCTAATGAATACAATTCCTGTTGAAGCTCCTCTACTAAAGACTTCATGAGTTCATAATCATCTTTTTCAACAGCTTCTTTTAGCTTGATTCGTTTCTCTTCAACTTTAGTTTTCGCTTCTTCATCAACTTTGTCGCCAAGCTCACCGATTTGTTTTTCAGCTTGATAAACAAGTGTTTCAGCCTGATTTTTAATATCAATTTTTTCACGCTTATCTTTATCCGCAGAAGCATTAATTTCAGCATCTTTAACCATTTTATCAACTTCGCTATCCGACAAAGTTGAGGCACCAGTAATTGAGATGCTTTGTTCTTTACCGCTACCTTTATCTTTAGCGGTGACGCTTAGGATTCCATTAGCGTCAATATCAAAAGTCACTTCGATTTGAGGAACACCTCTGGGAGCAGGAGGAATTCCGTCTAAACGAAAAGTTCCAAGACTTTTGTTGTCGGAAGCCATCTCGCGTTCACCTTGTAAAACGTGAATTTCTACATTCGTTTGACCATCAACTGCAGTTGAATATGTTTCGGCTTTTTTAGTGGGAACAGTGGTGTTTCTTGAGATCATTTTTGTCATCACCCCACCTAAAGTTTCAACCCCAAGAGACAAAGGAGTTACATCAAGGAGCAAAATGTCTTTGACTTCACCAGCAAGAACTCCACCCTGAATAGCTGCTCCAACAGCTACGACTTCATCTGGATTAACTGTTTGGTTTGGGTCTTTCGTAGTGACTCTTTTTACCAACTCTTTCACTGCTGGCATTCGTGTAGAGCCTCCAACCATGACAATCTCATCTATTTCTCCAGTAGATAATTTTGCATCTTTTAGAGCTTGCTCGACTGGAACCCTGCAGCGATCGATAAGATTTGCTGCTAACTCTTCAAACTTTCCTCTGGTAAGTGTCAAATCTAGATGTTTAGGACCTTCAGGTGTGGCTGTTATAAAAGGAAGATTTATTTCGCTCTGAGTAGCATTTGATAATTCTATTTTCGCTTTTTCAGCTGCTTCAGTTAGACGTTGAAGGGCTTGTTTATCTTGTCGTAGATCTATACCTTCATTACTTTTGAATGTTGAGGCTAAATGGTCAACAATTGCACGATCGAAATCGTCTCCACCTAAATGAGTATCTCCAGAAGTAGAGAGAACCTCAAATACTCCGTCACCAACCTCTAAAACAGATACATCGAAAGTTCCACCACCCAAATCAAAAACTAATATTCTTTCGTTGCTTTTTTTATCTAAACCATAAGCCAAAGCAGCGGCGGTTGGCTCATTAATAATTCTAAGAACCTCTAAACCCGCAATTTTCCCCGCGTCTTTGGTTGCTTGTCTTTGTGAATCATTAAAGTACGCTGGAACAGTAATTACTGCTTGTGTTACTGTTTCACCCAAATATTTTCCTGCATCCTCAGAAAGTTTTCTCAAAACTTGAGCACTAACTTCTTCAGGAGAAAACTGTTTATCGAGTATCGGGCACTTTAATTTGACATTAGAACCTGCTTTTTCAACTCCATAACTGACTTCTTTGGATTCATCGTTTACTTCATCTACCCTTCGTCCAACAAATCTCTTTGAAGAATAAAAAGTATTTTCTGGATTCATTACCGCTTGGCGCTTCGCAATTTGTCCAACCAATTGATCTTGATTTTTTGTGTAAGCAACCACTGATGGAGTAGTTCTAAAACCCTCAGCGTTTGCGATTACAGTGGGCTTACCACCCTCCATGACAGCAACACAACTATTTGTAGTTCCAAGATCGATGCCGACTACCTTCCCCATTGGTGATTAACTCCTTTAATTTCTTTCTTTAAGTAACATCCTCGTCAGTTAGACCTGTTTGAGGCGAGGCGTGGTTCCCGAACAGTCTCTTATAAATTTCAAATCAACTTCTAAACGAAATGATTGCTATCACTGGAAAAACTAAACTAGTAGGACTTCTTGGACAGCCAGTAAATCACTCTCTTTCACCGATTATGCACAATGCGGCATATAAAGAAATGGGACTTGATTGGTGTTATTTAGCAATTCCTTGCGATAAAAAAAATATTGACGATTTAACTACAGCCCTAAGATTTGTAGATTGCAAAGGATTAAATGTAACTATTCCTCACAAGCAAGAAGTTCTTAAATCTTGCAATAAATTAACTAAAATTGCAAATGATATACAAGCAGTTAATACACTAATACCAGAAAAAAATAATCAATGGATAGGTGCAAACACTGACGTAGAAGGATTCTTGATACCATTAAAAAATCATAATTTAATGGATAAAAATGTTGTTGTCATGGGTTGTGGAGGCAGCGCAAGAGCTGTAGTTATGGGGTTAAATAGTTTAAATGTTAAAAACGTAAAAATAATTGGTAGAAATGAAATTTCATTAGATATTTTTGTAAAAAACATGCAAAACTTATTATCAAAAAACCATATATCAATTGAAGCTATTAATAATAAAGACATAAACATTAGATCACATATTAAAGAAGCCGATTTAATTGTTAATACAACTCCAATCGGAATGAATAGCCTAAACACTGAACAAAACAATATTCCTCTTGGCAATCAAATATGGGAAAGCCTCTCTAACAAGACTATTTTGTACGATTTGATTTATACTCCAAGACCAACCAATTGGTTAAAACTTGGGCAGAAAAAAAATTGTTTTACAATTGATGGTCTGGATATGCTTGTCGAGCAAGGTGCCTTATCAATAAAACTTTGGAGTGGTTTTAATAACGTGCCTACTCAAATAATGAAATCATCTGCAGAGAAACATTTAATCGTTTAATCTTAAAAAAATAAAATTTCTTATGCCTTCACCAGGAGCAAAAATATTAGGAGTTATTCTCTATATGATTCCTTGGGCTGATTCACTTACGTTTGGTAATCATTTATATATAAAGTATCCTTTTACTCAAATTACTCAAATACCTGCAATACCAATTATTTTAATAGAAAGATCAATACCTTTTGGAAATTTATTATTATTTTTAGCTATCTATATTGGACTAATAAGAAATAGTAAAATATCCTATTTTTTAAGTTTTAACGCACTGCAATCATTGTTAATTAATATTGGCATAATAATAGTCAGTTTTGTATTCGAAATTCTTTTTAGTCCTTTTCAAGACTCATTAATTATAAGAACCTTCTCTAGTACTTTATTCATTAGTCTTTTTTCAATGATTTGTTATTGTGTTTGGTCTTGCACACAAGGGAAGGAACCGGATCTGCCCATAATCAGCGAAGCAACAAAAATGCAATTGTGAAAAGTTACCACCTCGGTATAAAATCATAACTCCGTCGCTCTTAATGAGCCCAAAAGTCCTAGTCGGAAATTTTTTCCATGTCTGAAAAACCCTATTACGAAACTATGTACATTCTTCGTCCGGACATCCCGGAAGAAGAAGTAGACAGTCACATAAAAAAATATAGTGAAATTCTTGAGAAATCAGGAACTGAAGTATTAGATAGTCAAATGAGAGGGAAAAGAAGACTTGCTTATCCAATTGCTAAACATAAAGAGGGAGTATATGTGCAATTAAGTCATCAAGGCAATGGTCAGCAAGTTGCAACGTTAGAAAAAGCAATGAGGTTAAGTGAAGATGTTATTCGATACCTCACAGTTAAACAATTTGGTCCTTTGCCAACTCCAAAATCAACATCTAAAGAAGATGAACCTGAAAAATCTGAAACAGAAAAAGAAGAAGTAAAATCTACTGAAGTTAAAGCTGAATCACCTGTAGAAGAAGATAAGAAAGAAGAATCGAAAGAATAAAGATAAAGATAAGAGATAAATAAAATAAAAAATCTTACATTTTACTTGTTTATCCAAGACCAGATTCGACTGGGTAATCCCCATACATAAATAAATCCTTCAGCGGATTTGTGGTTGAATTTATCCTCACCTCCATAAGTAGACATATCTGAAACGTAAAGACTATTTTCTTGTGACTTTCGACCAATAACATCAGCATTACCCTTGAAAAGCCTCATCCTTACTATTCCATTGACATGCTTTTGAGAAAAATTAATAAATCCATCTAATGCCTCTTTTAGAGGACTAAACCAGAAACCTTTATAAACCAAGTCTGCCCATTGTCTTTCCAGATTGAATTTAGTATTTAATAAGTCAGCGGGTAAAGTTAAGCTTTCCATTTCTTGATGAGCTTTAATTAATAAAAGCAATCCTGGTGTTTCATAAATTTCTCGACTTTTAATTCCTACTACTCTGTCTTCAATAATATCCAAACGTCCAAAGCCATGTTTTCCTGCAAGGCTATTAGCTTTTTTTATAAGAGATACAGGATCCATCAATTCTCCATTAATTGCAACTGGGTAACCATTCTCAAAAAGAATGTCAACTATTTGAGCTGTATTAGGTGAATCAGCAATTGAGGAGGTAATACCAAAGACTTCATTGGATGGCATCTCAAATGGATCTTCCAGTGGCCCTGCTTCAATGCTTCTGCCCAAAAGATTCAGATCAATTGAGTAAGGATTTTTTTTACTAACAGGAGGGACTATTCCATATTTTTCTCCATAGGCAATCGTTTCTTCGCGGCTCATTCCCCATTCCCTCGCTGGTGTAAGCAATTGCAAATCAGGAGCTAAAGCTCCAATTGTTACATCAAAACGAACTTGATCATTACCTTTGCCCGTGCACCCATGAGCGACTCCATCAGCATTTACTTCCCTTGCAATTTCAACAAGTTTTTTTGCAATTAAAGGTCTAGCTAATGCTGTTGAAAGCGGATATTTACCTTGATATAGAGCATTAGACCTAATTGCTGGAAAAGCAAAATCTTCAATAAAAGGCTTTACTAAGTTGCCGACTAATGACTGCGATGCTCCGGCTGAAATAGCTTTTTTTTTGATTACATCCAACTCATCGCCCTGGCCAAGATCTGCCGCGAAAGCAATCACATGCTCAACTCCATACTCCCTCTTCAAATAGGGAATACAAACACTAGTATCTACTCCTCCTGAATAGGCCAAAACAACTTTTTTAGCTATTCCCATATGGTTCTCTCCTATAAGGAAATTCAATTCTTGTAATTAAATATAGAGAACTATTGGACAATATTTCTTATTTAGATTTTCAATGCTGATTCAAATATTTTCAAGGTGTAAAAAAATCGCAAAAAAAATACAAAATTCATTCCCAGGGCTGCTTAATAGATTTTCCTGATTGGCTTTCAGCAAAGAATCCTATGAGCCATACCGAAACAAAACCAAAAGAAGTTAACCCAAAAAAAATAAGTACATAAACTAACCAAGCATTAATATCATGACCGAAAATCAATAAATCTTGAACATCGTCATTTGTAGTAAAAATAAAAACAAGAGATGCGAACATTAAAATCACTTGAAAATTTAAGTTAAGTTAACGAATCTATTGAGAAAGATCTCCTAGCCCAAAAATAAACTAAAAGAACAATAGAAGGACCAAAAAGCAAAAACCATACTAAAAAATGATTTATGGAAAAAGGTTGAGGATGAATAAAACCAGCCACACGAAGAGAAATACTTACTAAGAAAGCCACGACCCAAGTACAAATCATCAGTGTCAGCTTTGAAGTCAGCATAAAGATTAGAAAATTAATCCATAATGCATTATGTTAATTCATCGATCAAAATCCTGATATGAGCGATCTAAAAAAAATCAATTTATCTAGTTTAGACGGTATTAATCCCGCACTAACCCGCTATGCCAGGCAAGAGCCTGCTCCTGTTCTACCTCTGCGAGAAGAACCCGATTTATTATCATGGCTAGAAACTAGTGGGAGATTAGTTTCTGATGAAGATTCGAATGATCAAGAAATAAGTACAGTAGAAGAAGAAGAACTTTCAGCTTTAATGGGAGAAAAAGAAGACTATAAAGCCGAAGAAGAACCAACAGATGAAGAGTGGGAAGATTAATTTACTAGCTTTAGTTTTGGAAAAATATAACAAGCCTTTAAATAAAAAAAAAATATCATTTTTTAATAATATTAATTCTCAAATATGTATTATGTTTGGAATAATTACATGTACATCTTTATTTTGTGATTTATATTTTGAAAATTATTCTTTGACTATTCCTTTTATAATTACAGCTCTAATATCATCATTTATTACTTGTATAAGTATTCCTATCTTAAAAAAAATAAAAATTCAGCAAATAATTAGAGAAGAAGGACCAAAGAAACATTATGTAAAACAAGGAACTCCTACTATGGGTGGAGTTTTTTTTATTCCTATAGCAATCATAATAGCTAATATTTTATTTTTAAAAAGTCAAGATTACAGAATTATTTTGACTTTGAGCTTACTCATTATATCTTTTATGTTAATAGGATTTATTGATGACTTAATAAGTTTGAAAAAAAAATTTAACACTGGTCTTACTTCAAATCAAAAATTAATTTTTCAATTTTTTATCAGTCTTATTTTTATTATTTTTTGCGAATCAAATAATTTTCTATCTAGTAATATTCAAATAGCAAATAGAATTATTAATATAGAAAATTTAATTTATCCTTTAGGAATATTTGTATTATTAGCAGAAAGCAATTCAACTAATTTGACTGATGGTTTAGATGGCTTACTAAGTGGATGTAGTGCATTAATTTTTACAGGTTTAGCAATAACTATTTTAGTAGAGAATCAAGCTTACGCTGAAACCCTTGCTCCTCTTTGCATAGTAATGGCTGGAAGTTCTATGGGTTTTCTTATTCTTAATAAACATCCTGCAAAATTATTTATGGGTGACTCAGGTTCTTTAGCTATTGGAGCATCTCTTGGTGGCATTGCACTGATATCGAATAATCTTTGGTCTCTGTTAGTTATGGGAGGAGTACTTGCAGCAGAATCAATTTCAGTAATAACTCAAGTAGGGATTTTTAAAATTTCTAAGAAAATAAAAGGGAAAGGGCATAAATTATTTTTGATGACTCCAATACATCACCATTTTGAGCTCAAAGGTAACAAAGAAACTCATATTGTGAGTAGCTTCTGGTTTGTTACATTATTATTAATAATAATCAATCTAGTATTTTTCGCTAAATCTTAATTCTTCAAATTGAACTGATGACGTATTTTACTTGGAAAGAAGAAGGGTTAACAAAGGACTGTGAAACTCTAGATTCCATGGCTGCTCGATTTGAAGAATCTGCAAGACTCATGAGAAAAATGTCAGCAGATGGCTTTAAAGTAGAAAAAAGAAACAAACGACAAATAATCACTCATATAGATTCAAAAATTTTTAATGATTGGGGCTTCGTTAGTGAAGAGCCACCATATCAACAACTTACATTAATCCTTGAAAAAGACATAAAATAAACCATTTATGTTTAAAAAATACTAAAGAGATTTAAAAATAGTAAAGGTTAATGACTTGTGAAAAATCGAAAATGTTTTAAACCATCTAAGACATCATCTTGATCATCAGAAAAGAAAACTCTTTGTTGGGTTCTCAATCCATCTAATGATGAATCATGATCAAAAGGAATAACATTAGTAGTCAATCCCCTTATTAATTCATCATCACCTTGTTGACTTGCTACAACAAGAACTTTGTCTAAAGATATGCCCCAACGTAAAGTCAAAAATCTTATTGCTTCCGCTCGTGATGCTCGTAAAGGAACAACGTCTAGGTACCAATGACATTTAAGGTGAGGAGTAGCGGCAAGTCCAGACTGCCTAAGTCTTTTTCGTACCAAAGGTAAAATTGCATGACTAGGTTCTTTTAATAAATAACTAACCTTAAAAGGACCTTGGAATTCAGTTAATTGAAGCTCTAGATACTCTTTTAAATCGAACAAAACCTTTTCTACGTCACTACGATTCCAATCAACAGATATTAAATCTTGCCAAAAAATATCTGATTTTTTTGTATCAGCGTAATAAATCTCAGTACCAGCTTGACATATCCAAACAGCAGGTATGGGTAGTTGTGTTTCTGCGTATCGATAACGGGCAGCTTTAATTGACCTACCGGTTAAAATTCCTAATTTGATATTTTTATTAAATGAATGATCTTTTAGTTTATTTCTCAATATTGATAAGCCTTTAGATTCCTCAAGATAATTATCTAAATCAAGAAATAATAGTTTATGACCAACAGGACTTGTTTCTTTAGTATTAACAAATGTCAAACGACGAGGTGCAAGAAATTTCAGACGCTTCTCCATCAATGCAATGTAATTACAAACATGAGCATCCCAACTAAAATGCCTGCTAACTCCTTCAATTCCATTGTTTCTCCAAGTGTTCCATAAAGAAGGATTTGAACCAGCAGTTTCTAACCCATCTCGAAAGGCTTCTAAATCAGTTACATCTACGAGTAGACCATTATCACAACGAGACAAAATATCCCTAGGACCTCCATCATCAGTAGTCACCATTGGCAAGCCACACGCAGCAGCTTCCAACAATGTCAAGCCAAACGGCTCAGTTAAAGCAGGATTAACAAACAATCCTTTTCTATTTGCAGTCCAACGATATATTGAGGGGATTTGCTCTCTTTTATGTTGTTTTGGAAAAGCAACTTTTCCATATAAATTATACTTATCAACCAATTCAAAAATTTGCTGAAATACTTCTCTTTGCTGTTTATCAAGCTGTCGTGCATCTTCTCGACAACCTAAAATTAAAATAAGATTATGTCTTTGCTGCAATATTGACGAACGGCCATAAGTCTCAATCAACGCAGGAATATTTTTTCTCCTTACTGCCCTTGAAATAGCTAAGAGTGGGGGAAGATTTAAATCTCTCAGAAAAGGTTTAAAAAGTTTATTTAATTCTTTTTCTTCTTTATCTAAAGCAGAATCTATTGAATGAAAACGATTCAGATCAACACCTGGTGGAATCACTACTACGTTTTTAGAGCTAAATCGCCCATAGCGAGCGTACTGTTCTTCAGCTTCCTGTTTAGTACTTGTTATGAGTAAGTTTGAATGAGCTAAAGCCAATTCCTCTGCGTCAATTCTTTTACTAATTGAGTAAGTTTGCTCTATTTGATCGTGATCTATTCCAGCAACCAATAATCTTCTGAGTTTTTCACGGCCTAATGAATGACCAGTAAAAACTAATGGCAAGCCTAATCTTCTGCTTACTAATGCTCCAACATAACCAGCGTCAGCATAATGAGCATGAATCCAATCAGGAAAGTTATTTTGTTTCCGTAATCTTTGAACCACTTGATCAGCTAAATCATCCAAATAAGGCCATAACAATTCTTTCCTGACGTAACGCTTAGGACCAAAAGGTAATCGAATAATTTCAGCACAACTTGATATCTTTTCTACGGGCTTTGAATAGTCAGAGGATACTTTCCTATCAACAATTAATCTGGTAATAAGTTCTACATGTTCAACTTCAGGTCTAGCTGCAAGTCCTTTTACTAACTCTAAAACATATAAAGTTTGCCCTCCAGTATCTGCGTCTCTGCCCAATTCAAGGTCATTTGATCGGATTAGACCGTGCAAATTTAAATGTAAAAGCCTTAAACCCAAACAAACCCTCATGTGAGTTGTTGGATAAATAATTGATTTTTTCCCCTTTAAACCTAAAGAAAGAATAATGATTTATTTAAATAAATATTAAAATTTCAAAGTGATTGCTATCACTTGATTTTAAAAATATTCATAAATCAAAATAAAAAAAAACAACTCTATACATTAAGGAATATATACAAAGCCCACTAAATATTCAACCGTTGATTGGAGGATGTAATTTCAAAACCTTTTTTAAATAATTACCTGTATGACTATTTGAATCTTTTGCTACTTCTTCTGGAGTACCCATAACAATAATTTCTCCTCCACGGTTACCTCCTTCTGGACCCATATCAATAATCCAATCTGAACATCTGATAACGTCCAAATTATGCTCAATTACAATAATTGAGTTTCCTTTATCTACCAGTCGCTGAATGACATCCATTAATTTATGAACATCATAAAAACTTAGACCAGTTGTAGGTTCATCAATTAAATAAAGAGTTTTACCAGTGGCTCTTCTAGATAATTCAGTAGCAAGTTTTACCCTTTGAGCTTCTCCTCCAGATAATGTTGGAGCAGGTTGTCCAAGCTTAATGTATCCAAGACCAACATCTAAAAGTGTTCTTAGTCTATCCGCGGCTTGAGGTATTGCTGAAAAAACGTCAACTGCTTGCTCAACTGTCATTTCTAATACATCTGAAATAGAAAAATTTTTATATTTAACTTGTAATGTCTCTCGATTAAATCGAGCTCCTTTGCATACATCGCATTGAACATAAACATCAGGAAGAAAATTCATCTCAATTACATTTACACCCTGACCACGACAAGCTTCACATCTTCCACCTTTAACATTAAAACTAAATTGCCCTGCTTGATATCCTCGAGCTTTTGCTTCATTAGAGGTAGCAAAAAGCTGACGTATAGGATCAAATGCGCCCGTATAAGTAGCCGTATTAGATCGCGGAGTTCTACCAATTGGGGATTGGTCAATAACAATAACCTTGTCAATAGATTTAATACCTTTCAGCTCTTTTAATCCTTTTGGAAAAGGAACTTTTAACCCTAAAGAGTGATTTAAAGCAGGGTGTAGTAATTCGTTTATCAGAGTACTTTTACCGCTTCCACTAACACCAGTAACAGCAACTAATCTACCTAATGGAAAATCTACTGAAACATTTTTTAGATTATTTTTATTACAATCAATTAATCGTAATTTTCTTTGAACTGAGTCTCTTCTACTAGCAGGGGTAGGTATTGATGAACGCCCACTAAGATAAGCACCAGTCAATGATTCTTTTGCATTCAACAAGCTATCGATAGATCCTTCTGCAATAATTTTTCCTCCATGGACACCAGCACCAGGACCTATATCCACCAAATAATCAGCTGCTCTTATGGTGTCTTCATCGTGTTCAACTACGACCAAAGTATTACCTAGATCACGTAGTTTTTTTAATGTAGATAATAATCGATCATTATCTCTTTGATGTAGTCCAATACTAGGTTCATCTAAAACATACAGAACTCCTGTTAAACCTGCACCTATTTGCGTAGCGAGTCTTATTCTTTGAGCTTCCCCACCAGACAAAGTCATTGCTGGTCTATCTAGAGTTAAATAATCAAGTCCAACATCTAAAAGGAATTGAAGACGTAATCGAATTTCTTTTAAAACTAATTCACCAATTTTCTTTTGTTTATAAGAAAGCAATTGATTTGAATTTTTAGTTTTCTCAAAACCCATTAATTCCTCAACATTCTTAAGTGTGGTTGAAACACTTGATGAAGTGAGATCAGTAATTGCAAATGGACCTAGTTTTACAGCAAGAGCCTCAGGACGTAATCTCTTGCCATGACAGCTTGCACAAGGAACTAATTCAAGATATTTTTCTAACTTTTGACGAACCGCTTCACCATTTGCATCCTGCAACTGTCTTTCTAAAATAGGTAAAATGCCTTCAAAAGGTCTTTTAAATCCAGAATCTTGTTTATATCTACTATCCACCTTTATTAAAATTGGCTCTTTACTACCGTTTAACAAAATATTTTTTTGCTCTTCTTTTAAATCTTTCCAAGGAGTTTTTATTTCAAAGCCAAATGCTTCACCTACTGAAAATAATAATGAAAAATAATATGAATTATCTTTATCACTCCATGGAGCAACAGCAGCGTATACCGGTAATGATGGATCAGGTACAACTCTCTCACAAGTGAATTTTTTCAAGTGACCAAGACCATGACAATCAGGACATGCTCCGTAAGGACTATTAAAGGAGAATAATCTTGGAGATAGTTCTTCAATTACGGCCCCATGAACTGGACAAGCAAAATTTTCAGAAAATAATCTTTCTCTATCAATACCTTTCGGAAGTTCTTCATTCTTTTTAGGTACTGCTTCAACTATTGCTAAGCCGTCTCCTCTTTTCAAAGTAGTGCTTAATGAATCAGTTAATCTCTCTTCGATCCCTTCTCTCGCAATTAACCTATCAACCACTACCTCAATAGAGTGAACTTGATTTTTATCTAATTCAATATTATCTGCCAATTCTCTAACTTCTTTGTTAATTCTTACTCGAACAAATCCCTCTGCAGCGAGTCCAGACAAAAGTTTTGAATGTGTTCCTTTTTTACCTCTAACAACTGGTGCAAGTAATTGATATCGAGTCCCTTCAGGAAGAGTCTTGATTTGATCAACCATCTCATCAATACTTTGAGGCTTAATTGGCCTAGAGCACTCAGGACAATGGGGTTCTCCCGCTCTTCCGAATAGCAAACGAAAATAATCCTGTATTTCCGTGACCGTTCCAACTGTTGAGCGAGGATTATGACTAGTAGATTTTTGATCAATAGAAATTGCTGGAGATAAACCTTCAATTGAATCAACATCTGGTTTATCAACCTGACCTAAAAATTGTCTTGCATAAGCTGACAGACTCTCAACATATCGCCTTTGGCCTTCAGCAAAAATCGTATCAAAAGCTAAAGAACTTTTACCACTTCCACTAACGCCTGTAAAAACGACCAATTTATTTCTTGGAATAGATAGATCAACATTTTTTAAATTGTGTTGCCTGGCACCACGAATAGTTATGACTTCTTCATTAGAAGAACCAATATTTAATGTATTTTGTTTTGAATTAGGTTTTGAACTTCCCATTAGGGAAAATTATTAATAGCTAATTGTATAAAAAAATATGCTCATCATGCAGCTTTGTGTTCCAGCAAGCTCGCCGCATAAGCATTAGCTCCTACAATTTCGCCACCAGCCAATTGAGCCAATTCTCTCTGCCTATCAGCGATTTCCTTTAAATCAATAACAGTTGATTTAGTCTTATCAGCGATAACAGTCTTTTTTAAAGAAAAATGATTATCAGCATATGCTGCAATTAATGGTTGATGAGTGACGCAAAAAACTTGCCGATGCATTGATAAGTCAGAAAGCAAATTCGCTACGTAACTACTAACTGATCCACTAACCCCCGAATCAATTTCATCAAAAATCAAGAGCTTAGATTGATCGAGAGAAGAAAAAATTGACTTTATTGCAAGAAGAACACGGGATTTCTCTCCCCCAGATGCTGTTTCAGCAAGAGGCGCTAGAGGAAGTCCTGGATTTGCTGAAAACATAAAATTAATTTTATCGATCCCGTTAATTGTTGGCTCACATTTTTCAAAAACAACTTTAAAACGAACATTAGGCATACCTAACTTTTTTAAAGTCACTATAAGTTTATCCTCAAGTTGCAAAGCAACATTTTTTCTAATGGAGGATAACTCTTTATTCGAATTATCTCTAATAATTCTTTTTTTGTGTTCTAAAGAAGAAAGCTGATTTATATTGATGGAATCATCATGTGAAGACAAGCAATTAATTAATTCATTTTTATAGCTAATAAGGTCTGGAATATTTCTATGATATTTTTTTTGATAGAATTTTAAAGTAGATAATCTAACTTGTAGATCATTTAAAAAAGTTGGATCAATGTCTAATGTTTTTTCATAATCATTAATCTGACAAATCAAGTCATTTAGATTATTCGTAATGCTATAAAAATTATCAAAAATAGGTTCAAGAGAAGAATCTATCTGAGACAATATTTTTAATTCGTTAATACAAAAATTAGCATGATCTAAAACAGATGGATATTCATCTAAACTTTCATTTAAACGAATCGATAAAGCTTTAACTCCCTCTTTTAATCTCACAAGATTTGATAAACGATTCTGATCAGTTTCTAACTTTGTTTGCTCATGAGGATCCTCTAATTTTAATTTATCTAAGTCTTCATAAATATACTCCATTTCCTCAAACTCTTTTTTTGAATCAGAGATTTTATCTCTTACTTCCTCTAGTCTTAAATTAGAGTCATGCCATATTTTCCAATCATTCTTAACTTTAGTAATGGATTCTTGAATTGCATTTAGACCTAAAGAATCAAGCAAGCTTAATTGATGTAATGAATCATTCAAAATATAAGTATCACCCTGTAGTGTAAAATCAAAAAGTAATGATCTCAATTCTGATATTTGATCTTTATTAACTAATACGCCATTAATTCTAAATCTAGATTTATATTTATTATCTTTGAAACGCCATTCCCTAGTAACAATTAATTCTTCATCAATATCAATTTCTTGATTATTTAACCAATTTTTTGTAGTTTTCAAAACAGAAAAAACACCCTCGATTGATGAAAAAACAGAACCTTTGGCTACCAATCGATTATCTGAAGTGATCTTTTTATGTGCCAATAAAGCATTTAACGTATCAAGAAATATTGATTTACCTGAACCTGTTTGCCCTGTAAAAACAGTAAATCCTTTATTAAAGTCGATCTCTAAATTTCCAAATAGAGCTATGTTATGAAAACGAAGGCTGTTTAGCATAAGTCAAAGCAATCAAAAAGACACAAACTAGGCGTAAAATGAACTAGAAGAGATGTAAAACATTGCCATACCAAAATGGCTGAAGAATTAAGCGATTTTATTGAAGCCTCAGGTCTACTTGAGTATGACCCTGTTGCTATTGACTCAATCTACAAAAAAAATCCAATTCGTCTACTCCGAAGACTTTGGCAGACACTTTTACCGATCGGTTTATTTTTACTTGGTGTTGGTTGGGAAAAATTAATTGGTTCTTTAGAAAAGGAAGAGAGAAAAACATATAGAGCAAAAGAATTTACCCAACTCCTTGTGGATTTGGGACCAGCATTCATAAAGGCTGGACAAGCACTGTCTACCAGACCAGATATCGTCCCTCAAGTAGTTCTAGAAGAGTTAGCCCAGCTTCAAGACCAGTTACCCGGATTCGACAGCAAGCTTGCCATGGCTTGTATTGAAGAAGATTTAAAAGAAAAAGTAAGCAATATTTTTATAAAAATTGATAAAAAACCAATTTCTGCCGCATCTCTCGGTCAAGTCCACAGAGCAATACTGAAAAGTGGAGAAAAAGTTGCTGTTAAAATTCAAAGGCCAGGACTAAGAGAACAAATCACATTAGATTTATACATAGTAAGAAATATAGCAATTTGGTTTAAAAATAATATCGGAATTATTAGAAGCGATCTAGTTGCATTAATCGACGAGCTAGGAAAAAGAATTTTCGAAGAAATGGATTATATAAACGAAGCTAATAATGCAGAAAAATTTAAGGAGTTGCACAGCAATAATAATAAAATTGCTGTTCCAAAAATCTACAGAAAAGCAACAAGCAGAAGAGTACTAACAATGGAATGGATAGACGGGACTAAATTAACGAATATAGAGGCAGTAAAAAAACTAGGAATCGATCCAAATGAAATGATAGAAATTGGCGTAAGTTGTAGTCTTCAACAACTAATTGAACATGGTTTTTTTCATGCGGATCCTCATCCAGGAAACATATTAGCTATGGAAGATGGGCGATTATGTTATTTAGATTTTGGGATGATGAGCAATATTACACAACAGTCAAGAGTTGGATTAATTAGGGCAGTTGTTCATTTAGTTAACAAAAGATTTGATAAACTATCTAATGACTTTGTACAGTTAGGATTTTTATCAGAAGAGGTCGATTTAAAACCTATTGCTCCTGCATTTGAAAGTGTTTTTAGCAGCGCTTTAGAAATAGGAGTAAATAAAATGGATTTCAAAGCAGTGACAGATGATATGTCTGGCATTATGTATAAATTTCCTTTTAAATTACCACCTTATTATGCATTAATTATTAGATCTTTAATAACTTTAGAGGGAATAGCACTTAGTGTTGACCCGAATTTTAAAATACTTGGAGCAGCATATCCTTACTTTGCAAGACGTCTAATGGAGGATGAAAATCCAGAACTGAGAAATAGTTTGAAAGAAATGCTATTTGATGAAAACAATCTAAAATTAGAAAGATTAGATGATCTTCTAAAAAGTGCTACTAAAGAAAAAAAGTTGAACAGTGAAAAGATTTTAGATCAAACTATTGATTTTTTATTTTCTAGTAAAGGTTTTATTCTTAGGAATGAATTGGTAAATATTTTTGCTACAAAAATCGACTCCATTGGATGGAAAACACTTATTAACCTAAATAATAAACTTCCATCAAAAATGCGATCAAAAACCATAGCAAGCTCATCTAAAATTGATACTAAAGAAATTTTTAATCTATCATCGATCAATAAAATGTTTAATACATCAAGAACAAAGCCAGGATTTAAAAGAAAATTATTATTTAAAAAATTACCAAAAATTCTAATAACTAAAGATACTTACAAGATGGGTTACGGTTTAATGAAAAAAACTTCTGAGAAAGGATTAGTTAGATTAGTAAAAGTTGCAGCTGGTGTAAAACAATAAATGAATTTAAATTACATAAATATTATACTTTTATCATTTTTATTTTTTATTCCTAGTGCAAAAAGCGCAGAGAATCTTTATCTCTATAAAGGAAATTTTAGTAGAACGATAAAGATAGAGGATTTAAATAACTTTACAAAAACAAAAAAACCAAGTAAAAAGTTAAAAAGTCTAATGAAAATTACAAATCAAAAGAATAAAGATCTGCACAAATTTTTAACTTATGAAATAGAAGTTCCTATAGAATCAAGCAGTAGATTACTGAATAGTAAAATAGGTGAAGTATTTTTGAGCAGATTATCTAAAATTATTTACCCCAATAAGATATCAAATATAAAAACAAGTACAAAAGCTATAAGATCTGGAATTATATTAAGTTCTTATAAAAATAATGAAAAAATTAATCTCATAGATTTTTTTAAAGAGTATCCAAATAAAAATGTTGCTTTAGACCTCAATGCATTAAAAAAAGGGCTCAAAAAAGTAGAATCATTAAAAGATTTAATTGATTTCTATTCAAATTCCCCTTTTCAAAAGCTAAAAGATGGAAGGTCTAGCATTTAGATTGTTTAAAAATACTTGTAAAGTAAGTGGCATTTTCTAAAAAATTTAAGAAACTGTTTTTCTCTAGTCCTAAAAAAAACAATTGGAATGGGCTGATAAATGCTTACAAACCTTGGCTACCAGTAACAAATAAAACTCCAATAATATCTTTAAATGAAGGGGGAACTCCTCTAATAGAAGTCAATTCAATAGCTAATCGAATTGGAAAAGGAGTAAAAGTATATGTGAAATATGACGGTCTCAATCCAACCGGATCATTCAAAGACAGAGGAATGACAATGGCTATTAGTAAAGCAAAAGAAAATGGTTGTGAAGCAGTAATTTGCGCAAGCACAGGTAACACATCTGCCTCTGCAGCTGCCTATGCGAGCAAAGGAGGAATGAAATCTTTTGTGATTATTCCAGACGGATATGTTGCGCAAGGAAAATTAGCTCAAGCATTAGTATATGGAGCAGAGATATTAGCCATTAAAGGAAATTTTGATAAAGCGTTAGAGATTGTAAGGGAATTGTCTGAAAAATATCCAATAACATTAGTAAATTCTGTAAATCCTTATAGATTGCAGGGACAAAAAACTGCGGCTTTTGAGATAATAGAAAATCTTGGAAATGCTCCTGATTGGTTATGTATTCCGATGGGAAATGCAGGGAATATAAGTGCATACTGGATGGGGTTTCAAGAGTTTTTTAGTGCTAATAAATCGAGGAAGCTCCCTCGGATGATGGGTTTTCAGGCAAGTGGATCTGCACCTTTAGTCGAAGGTAAAAGTATCAGCAATCCAGAAACAATTGCCACTGCAATAAGAATTGGAAATCCTGTTAACAAAGAAAAAGCATTAAAAGCAAAAGATTCAAGCAATGGTAGATTTTCTTCTGTTACTGATTCAGAAATAATTGAAGCTTATAAAATTCTTGGAAAAGAAGAAGGGATTTTCTGCGAACCGGCTAGTGCAGCTTCTGTCGCAGGCTTATTAAAAATTAAAAACGATGTTCCTAAGAACTCAACTATAGTCTGTGTATTAACAGGAAATGGCTTGAAAGATCCTGATTGCGCCATTAAAAATAACAACGCAATTTTTCATACTGGTGTAGATGCAGAAATAAGTTCAATTACAAAAAAAATAGGTTTTTAAGGATATTCAAATATCCAGTAAAGAAACTGTCTGTTGATTTTATCTGATTTTGCTTGTTTTGAATGTGGAAAAAGAAAGAAAATTTCTTTAATATTTTTTTTTCTTTTCCACAATCATTTTTATCAGTGGATAAATATGTTTTTATCCACTTTTAAAAAATCTTTTCCACAGCAAAAAATTCAGAAACACCTGATAGAATCATTGTTTTTTGAAAAAACCACAAAAACCACAAGACCTACTACTACTAATTCATTTTCATATCAAGGTTATAGAAATATACTAGTAGAAGAAATTTTTGTTTTTTTTAACGGTATTGCTTTTTTTAAATAGCTATGAAATTCTTATATCAACGGATTTTTTTGAAATTACGGAATGAAGCTAAGTTGTTCGCAATCAGATTTGAATATTGCTCTTCAGTTAGTTAGTAGGGCTATATCAAATCGACCGACACATCCAATTTTAGCAAATGTTTTGTTAGCAGCTGACGAAGTCACAGGGAAGTTACGCTTGACTGGCTTTGATTTAAGTTTAGGAATACAAACTTCAATATCAGCTTGCATAGATGAAAGTGGTGCTATTACTTTACCAGCTAAATTATTTGGGGAAATTGTTTCTAAATTATCAAATGATTCACCATTAGTTTTAACATCTGATGAGGTTAGTCAACAAGTTGAATTAACGAGTAAAAGTGGTACATATCAAGTAAGAGGAATGCTTTCTGATGATTTTCCTGATTTACCTTTAGTAGAGAGTAGTACTTCATTAAAATTAAATCCTTTATTATTATCTAATGCAATTAAATCTACATTATTTGCAAGTAGTACAGATGACGCTAAACAATTACTTACTGGTGTTAATCTTACTTTTGATGGTTATGGTATTGAGTCTGCGGCTACAGATGGACATCGACTGGCTGTATTAAATCTAAAAAATATTTTATCTCAAACAAAAGACATAAATAATTCTTCAGAATTTGATAAATTTTCTATAACATTACCATCTAAATCTTTAAGAGAAGTTGAAAAGTTTTTAAGTGCTTGTGATACTAGTCAACCTATTAATTTTTTTATTGACAAAGGACAAGTAGTTTTTATATCTCTTGATGAAATTATAACTATTAGAGCCCTAGAAGGTTCTTATCCAAATTATTCTCAATTACTACCTGATACTTTTTCTAATATATTAGAATTTGATAAAAAAGAATTTATCGCTTCATTAGAGAGAATAGCTGTTTTAGCTGATCAGCATAATAATGTTATTAAAATATCTACTGATAGTTCTGCTAAAATAATTAAAATTAGTACTGATGCTCAAGATATAGGAACTGGTTTTGAGTCTCTCCCAGTTTCTTTTAAAGGTGAATCATTTCAAATTGCATTCAATGTAAGATATTTATTAGATGGTCTTAAAGTCATAGATTCGAATCTTATTAGGTTGAGTTGCAATGGACCTACAACCCCAGCTGTATTTTCACCTATTAATAGTGATGTTAACTTTATATATTTAGTTATGCCAATTCAAATACGAAATTAATTTTGGATAAAAAAAATCAGTTATTATTAAGTGATCTATTAAAAAATAATGTTCGCTGTGAAAATGGTATTGACCATGGACCAGTAGTTAATCCATGGATGCATCCTCCTGTTCATCGTATATTAGGATTTATATCTCGTCCTTCTAATTTAAGACTTGAAAGAGAGGTTTGGAGGTTAGATCAAATAAAAGGATTAAATGAACAAGAAGTATTTGTAAAAGGACCTTGTTCTATTTCGGATAATCAAACTTTAGAACGTTTTCCTACTTTGCTAAATTCGAATGTTTTTAATAGAAATGGTCAAAGAATAGGTTTAATTGCAGATTTCCTTTTTGACTTTAAAAATGGAAAGATACAATACTATTTAGTTAGCAGAACAAATCCACTTATTCCAGGAACAAGTCGTTGGTTATTATCACTATCTAAAATTATTGATAAACAACCTGGTTCTATTTCTTGTGATATAGATTCGTTCGAAGATCTACCTATACAAAAAGCTAGTTTTAAAGAAGAATTTCTCAGCAAAAGCAGAAAATGGAAAACTCAATTTCAAGATCTTACATACAATGCTTCTGATAAACTTGAGGGATGGATTGATGATCAAATTACTGAAAGCGCATTCGACCCTATAGAAGACACTTCTAAAATTGATAGTGGTGGTGACTCATACGATGACTGGATTGATAATTTAGATATAGATAGTTCAGAAGAATTTAATAGAATGAATAAGCGATCAAGAAAAAACGATTTAGCCAATGATAAAGATCTTGATCCTTGGATTTGATCTATGACATCCTTTTCAGATAATAATGATTTTCAACAGTTAATTAATTTACCAAATTTTTTTGTTGAATACGATGTTCTATCTTCTCTAAGCCAAGAGGGGTTAAAGCAATCTGATTATGTTGAAATTTGTAGAAGACTAAAGCGACCACCAAATAGAAACGAGTTAGGAATGTTTGGTGTTATGTGGTCTGAACATTGTTGTTATCGAAATTCTCGTCCTTTACTTAAAAATTTTCCAATAACAGGGCCTAGAATACTTGTAGGTCCTGGAGAAAATGCAGGTGTTGTAGATATTGGTTGTAATCAAAAACTGGTATTTAAAATTGAAAGCCATAATCATCCATCTGCTGTAGAACCTTTTCAAGGTGCAGCAACAGGAGTAGGTGGTATTTTGAGAGATATTTTTACTATGGGAGCCAGACCAATAGCGATATTAAATGCTTTAAGATTTGGACCATTGGAAGATAAAAAAAATATCAGTTTATTAGAAGGTGTCGTAGCAGGTATCTCGCATTATGGGAATTGTGTAGGTGTTCCGACCGTAGGGGGTGAAGTTGGTTTTGATAGTAGTTATTCAGGTAATCCTTTAGTTAATGCAATGGCATTGGGTTTGATGGAAACAGATAACATAGTTTGTTCAGGAGCTAGTGGAATTGATTTTCCAGTTCTTTATGTAGGAAATACAACGGGTAGAGATGGAATGGGAGGAGCAAGTTTTGCTAGTTCGGAACTTTCAAAAACTTCTATAGATGATCGACCTGCTGTACAAGTGGGTGATCCTTTTCTTGAAAAAGGATTGATTGAAGCATGTTTAGAGGCGTTTAAAACAGGATATGTAATTGCTGCTCAGGATATGGGGGCTGCAGGTCTTACTTGTAGTTGTTCTGAAATGGCTTCAAAAGGAGAGGTAGGAATCGAATTAGATCTGGATCTTGTTCCAGCGAGAGAAAAAGGAATGACTGCATATGAATTTTTGTTGTCAGAGTCACAAGAACGAATGTTATTTGTAGTTAAACCTGGTTCAGAAAAAGAGTTAAGAAAATTATTTACGAGGTGGGGATTATATGTTGAAGTTGTAGGAAAAGTTTTAAAAGAAAAAGTTGTTAGAGTATTACATAAAGGCGAAGTTGTAGCAAATTTACCAGCATCTGCACTTGCTGATGATACACCTATAGAAAAACATTTATTATTAAAATCTACACCTGATTATTTAAAAGATCATTGGAAATGGACTGAAGATTTTTTACCTAATAATTTAAAAAATGGAACCATAAATATAAATAATAATCTATTTATTAGTTGGAATAATGTTTTATTAAATCTATTAAGTAGTCCTTCAATAGCATCAAAAAATTGGATATTTAAGCAATACGACTACCAAGTTCAATCCAATACAGTTGTTGCTCCTGGAGAAGCCGATGCAGCTGTTATAAGAATACGTTCTCAAAAAGATTTTAAAACGAAATCAAATCATAATAGAGGTATAGCATCATCAGTTGATTGTAATGATAGATGGGTGTATTTAGATCCTGAACGTGGAAGCATGGCTGCTGTTGTAGAGGCTGCTCGGAATTTAAGTTGTGTAGGAGCTGAGCCAATAGCGATTACTAATAATTTAAATTTTTCTTCTCCTGAAAAACCAGTGGGTTTTTGGCAACTATCAATGTCTTGTAAAGGTATAAGTAATGCTTGTAAAGTAATGAAGACTCCTGTTACAGGAGGCAATGTTTCCTTATATAATGATACAAAATTACCAAACGACACGGTTATACCAATACATCCCACACCCGTAATTGGTATGGTTGGTTTAATAGAAGATTTAAATAAAGTTTGTAAAAAATCTTGGATTAAAGAAAGTGATCAAATATGGATGTTAGGATTACCTTTAGAAACTAAAAGTAATCAAGATAATAGAATTTCATTATCTGCCTCATCTTATTTAGAATATATACATGGTCTTAAAACTGGAAGACCACCCGAAATAGATTTAGATTTAGAGAAACAAGTTCAATTATTTCTAAGAAATATAATTAAAAAAGATATGATTAATTCTGCACATGACTTAGGCGATGGAGGTTTAGTCGTAGCTTTAGCTGAATGTTGTATTTCTTCTGGACTTGGTGCCACTATTCAACTTCCTTTAAGTGAATCAAGATTAGATCGTTTGCTTTTTGCTGAAGGCGGAGCCAGAGTTTTAGTTAGTTGTTCATCTGAACAAACTTTAAAATTAAAAAATTACTATAAGAAGATATCCTTACAACAAGCTATAAATTTTTCAATATCATATTTAGGTACTGTAAATGATCAAAATAAATTATCAGTTTACCAAGCTAATAATTCGATTATAGATGTTGATATTCTTCATATAAAAAACACATATAAAAATGCTATTTTAAAAAAAATAGTTAAATAAAATCTCTTATGAATTATAATTTAAAAATTAAAATATCATCTATCTAACCAAGGAATATAATTATGTGTGGAATCGTAGGGGTTGTTTCTTCAGATCAATGCAATCAACAAATTTACGATAGTTTGTTATTGCTTCAGCATAGAGGTCAAGATTCCACAGGTATCGCAACGATGGATGGAAGTGTTTTTCATATTAATAAATCTAAAGGTCAAGTAAGAGAAGCTTATAGAACAAGAGATATGAGAAGCTTGATTGGAAAGGTTGGGTTAGGGCATGTTAGATACGCCACTAAAGGTGCTGCTCATCGAGAAGAGGAGGCGCAACCTTTTTATGTAAATGCTCCATATGGAATAATTCTTGTTCATAATGGCAATTTAACTAATACAAGGGAGTTAGAAAAAGAACTTTTTAAAGTTGACAGGAGGCATACAAATACTTCAAGTGATACTGAAATGTTGTTAAATGTTTTGGCAACAGAACTGAATAGTTCAATAAAAGGAAAAGATATAAACCCAGATGATCTTTTTACTGCTGTACATAGACTTCATGCAAGAGTAGAGGGATCATATGCTTCTATTGCTTTAATAGCAGGTTATGGTCTTTTAGCTTTTAGAGATCCTTTTGGGATTCGTCCCTTGGTAATTGGTAAAAGACTAAAAGAAAACAATAAACCCGAGTGGGTAATCGCTAGCGAATCATTAGTTATTGAAAATAATGATTATCAAATTGTTAGAGATGTTGAACCAGGAGAGGCGATTTTTATTACCTCTGAAGGTGAGTTTTTTTCTAAACAATGTTCAAATCATCCTCAATTATTTCCATGCTCATTTGAATATGTTTATTTAGCTAGACCTGATTCAATTATGAATGGTATTTCTGTATATGAGTCAAGGTTAAGGATGGGAGATCAGCTAGCAGAAACAATAAAAAAACAAATTTCATGCGGCGATGTAGATGTTGTAATGCCCATACCTGATTCTTCTAGACCTGCTGCTATGCAAGTAGCAAGACAGTTAGGAATTGAATATAGAGAGGGGTTTTTTAAAAATCGTTATGTTGGGAGAACTTTTATTATGCCTGGTCAATCATTACGAAAACGTTCTGTTCGTCAGAAGTTAAATGCAATGAGTACTGAATTTAAAAATAAAAATGTTTTGATAGTCGATGATTCCGTCGTTAGAGGAACAACTTCTCAGCAAATTGTTCAAATGGCAAGAAGTGCAGGCGCTAATAAGGTAACTTTTACTTCTGCTGCTCCACCAATTAGATACCCACATGTTTATGGAATTAACATGCCAAGTAGGAATGAATTGATTGCATATAATAGAAATATAAATGAAATAGAAGAGAATTTACTTATTGATAAAATGATTTATCAAGAAGTGGAAGATCTTACTAAGGCTATAATAAATAATTCTAATATTAAGGAATTAGATTTATCTTGTTTTACAGGAAAATATGTTACTGGAACAGTTACCGATGAATATTTACAGTGGGTTGAAAAAACCTCTCTATCTTAGTTTGTTTCAGGTATTATCATTGAAAAAATAGATTTTATAAATTCATTATCATTTAATTCTAGATTTAATCTTTTTTCTTTTTTATAGGAACTATTATCAATTTCATCTTTTTCTAATTTTTTATATCTATCTTTATTTGTTTTGATATAAACGGATTTATTCTTTATAAAACAATTAATTATTCTGTCATTTATTTTTTTATTGTCTTTTAAATTTATACCCATAGTTCCTAACTCTCCTTTTTGAGATACTTTTATTTCTTTTGTTTTGTGCTTAATGAAATAACCTTTGCTAGTTATTAAAACCAAGTCTTCAATCTGTTTTTCTGGAATATTTATAGCTTCAATGATATTTTCTCCTGGGAATAATTTTATTATATTGGTACCTTGAGCTAATTTTCCCATAAAGGGATAGTTTTTTTCCGTTATTTTTATTTTTATAATTCTGCCAATATTACTTATTATATATAAATAGCTATCTTCTTCACAAAGTAAACAAGATTTTAGTGTAATATTGCTTTTTAACTTTACAACCGTAGTCGATCTATTAGATATTTCGGTGATCTCATCAATTGAAACTCTTTTAAATTTTCCATCACTACTTATTAATCCTAAACTTATATTTTTTTGTTCTGGTAGCGGAATAAGATTAATTATTTCATCATTTTCTAATCCTGCAGGCAAAAAGTGTTCTAATGGACCAGGTTTTTGTCCTGCAAATTCCCATTTAAGAAGACCTATTTTACCTAGTCGACTTACAGCTAATATCTTTGGTTCATTAATAATAGGCCACATTAGCTTCGACGGTAGAATATCTTGCCTGTCTTGATTACTTTCTTTTAATTTTAATTTTTTAATTGTTATGGATGGGATTATTTTTATTTCATTATTTGATTGAATAATTATTTCAGAATCTATAGGTAATTGTTTTAGAGCATTTATTCTTTGAAGCTCTTTATTTGGTCTTTGATTCGCAAGTCTTTCTGCAATTAGTGCATCACCGCCTTCTATTAACTTTGTCTTTCTATCACCTCCAAACTTTTTTTTAAGTTCTTTAAGTTCTTTAATAAGTACTTTTAGCAATTTTTCTCTATCATTGATAATTGATTCAAGATTCTCTCTTTTATTTTTTAAGTCTTCTATCTCTTTTTTTAATGAATTCTTTTCAAGACTCGTAATCTTTTTTAATGGCATACTTAAGATTCCATCAGCTTGTCTTTCATTTATCTTTAGGTTATTAATTAAATTATTTTTAGCTTCAACTGCATCTTTAGATTTTTCAATTAAATTTATTATTTCTCTAAGATTATTAATTGCTTGGATTAGAGCTTCAACGATTTCTTGTCTATTTTTAATATTTTTTAGTAAAAATTTACTTCTAAGTAAAATAGTATTTTCTCTAAATTCTAAGAAATTATCTAATAATTTTCTTAATGTTAGTTGTACTGGTTGACCATTAACTAATGCAAGCAAAATAGCTCCAAAATTACTTTGTAAAGAAGTTTTTTGATATAAAAAATCTAGGATTTTTTCAGGATCAGAATCTCTTTTTATTTCTACAAGAATTCTCATTCCATCTCTATCACTTTCATCTCTAATATCAGCTATTCCAGAAATTTTTCCATTATTTACTAAGTCAGCTAATTTTTCAATCCAAGAAGCTTTGTTTAGTTGATATGGAAGTTCAGTAATGACAATGCCACTTCTTTTGTGTTTTCCTTTTCCAGGATTAATTTCTTCAATATGAGCAATACCTCTCATGGTTATACTTCCCCTTCCTTTTGCGTAAGTTTCTTTTATTCCATTACTTATTAAGATTTCTCCGCCTGTCGGAAAGTCGGGTCCTGGGATAAGTTCTAATAATTTTTTTTCGCTCAAGGAAGGGTTTTTTATGATCGCTATTAGACCTTCTATCACTTCGTTTAAATTATGAGGAGGAATGCTAGTAGCCATTCCAACTGCAATTCCAGCACTCCCATTTAAAAGTAAGAATGGTAATTGAGCTGGTAAAACATCTGGCTCTTGTTGAGACCCATCAAAATTGGGAGAAAAATCAACAGTTTCTTGATCTATTTCACTTAAAATTGCATCGTTAGATATTTGTGCTAGTCGAGTTTCTGTATATCTCATTGCAGCCGGTGGATCGTCATCAATTGATCCAAAGTTTCCGTGACCATCAAGAATTGGGTACCTTGAACTAAAAATTTGTACTTGTCTTACAAGAGCATCGTAAACGGCTTGATCACCATGGGGATGATATTTACCAAGAACGTCTCCAACTACACGAGCACATTTTCTATAAGGCCTATCAGGAGTCAGACCTAATTCGTGCATTGCAAAAAGAATTCTTCTTTGAACAGGCTTTAATCCGTCTCTCGCGTCTGGCAATGCTCTTCCAACGATTACGCTCATTGCGTATTCGAGATAAGAACGCTGCATTTCTTGATGCAACGATATTGGTTTCAGGCGTTCCTTGGCCATCTCTGAGTTTGTAAGAGGCCTAAATTTCTTTATTTAGGCTACTAACTAATCTGTTAAAAACCAGTTTTTTGTTAAACATTAATTTATTGGGTTTTTTCTTTGGCTTCTTTAACTGCTTTTTTCATTTCTTCCATTTTAAATAAAAGTTGTGCTGATTTTTGTAATTTCTTACCCCATAATTGCTTTGCTTGATAGTCTTTTGAAACATATTGAGGATTAGATTTTAAAGCATTTTTTGCCAAGTTCAATGATTCGACAGAGCTACTATTTGAAGAAAATAATGCTATTGCTAAAGCTAGCATTGGCTCTGCATTATTACTAATTTTTAGTGCTGATTTAAATTTTAATATAGCTTCTTTTGAATTATTTAATTCATATAAGACAAGACCTTCATTGTTAATAGATTGCCAAAAATTTGAATTAATTCTTGAAGATATTTTAAAAGCAACTAAAGCTGATTTATAATTATTTAGCATTATTTCTGCGTTGCCTAGTTGAAAATAACCTCTCTCATTTTTTGTATTGATGGATAAGCCTTTTTTTATATTAAATTTGGCTTTTTCTGGATTTTTTAAATCCATATATATATATGCTTTTCTGAAATATATACTTTCTTCTTTTGGTTTTAACTTAAGTGCTTTATTTAATGATGATAGTGCTTGATACTCTCTATTTGCTAGAACTTGCGCTTCTGCAAGACTTGTCCAGAGTTCAATTTCTTTAGGATTTAATTTAACGGCAAGTTTTAACAGTTTAATTGCTTCATTGTTTTGCCCAAACCGAATTAGTTGTATAGCTGTCTTACCTAATTGTATCGATGTAGATTTTAGTTCTTTTTGATTTGGCTCGTTAATTCTAGGAATAAATGCATTCGATGATCTAGTTATAATAGAGGATTCAAATATAACTAAACAAATTAGAAAATAATAAATTCTTGGAAAGTAATTTTTCATTTTTACTGATTATTTGAGATTGAATTTATATTTCTACGCCACATCCATGGTTTAATTCGTTTTAATGCTGATTTGTTTAAAGCTTCTTTCCACTTTGAATCACTCCAAGATAATGCATCCTTTCTGTTTATATTCATAATCCATTCAGATGGTTGTAGATCTGGTTCAGTGGTATTTGGGATATTTTTCTGATTCCATGGGCATACTTCCTGACAAATATCACAACCTGCAATCCAATTTCCCATATTGTTAATTATATTTTCTGGCAATTTTTTTTCTCTGTTTTCCAAGGTGTGATATGCCAAGCACTTATTTGCATTAACAACAAAGGGTTCTTCAATCGCTTTGGTTGGGCATGCATCAATACATTTTTCACATTCGCCGCATATTGGTTGTGAAGGTATGTCAGCTTCCAAAATTTCAGTAGATAAAAGATGACCTATGAACATCCAAGAGCCAATTTTAGAATTAATTATATTGCTATGTTTTCCAATCCACCCAATTCCAGCTTCTTCAGCCCATGCTTTGTCTAAAAAAGCATTCGTATCAACGCATATTTTCCATTTAGAGTCTGGTCTCTCTTTTTCTAAAAATAGAGCGATTTTTTTTAATTTTTTTTCAATAATTTTGTGATAATCGTTTCCCCATCCATATCTGGCAATGGATATGTCTTTAGGTGTTTTGTCAGTCTCAATATAGTAATTAAGTCCAACAGCAAGAATACTTTTTACTCCTTTAAGCATATTTTCAACATTCTTTCTTCTTGGGTTTTTCATCCATTCCATTTTTGCTTGATGTCCAGCTTGTAGCCATCTTTCTAAGGCTGCCGTTCGAAGGTTTAATCTTGAAGATCCTGGAACTTTTGCAATCCCTACTGCATCAAAGCCTTCTTTTAAAGCCTCCTCTTTAATTTTTTTTGTTAGAGCAATCGATTTCTTCGTTTTCACAAGCAGCTTTTTGAGAATAATTTTTTTACCTTTACTGAAAAGGTTTTCCAGGCAAATGCGACTTTATATGGGCCCTCAAATGCTTTCTTTTAATGTTTTATTTCTATTAATAGCTTAAATTATTTAATTAATGCACTGAATTTGGTTAGATTGTATATATATACATTGTTCGGACTCTCTTTATTTGGTGCAGTCCTCCTCTCCAAAGGAAGACCTGACTCTTGGCTCTAGGCTTCAGCAGGATCTTAAAAATGACCTCATAGCTGGTCTGTTGGTGGTTATTCCTTTAGCCACCACTATTTGGCTGTCTACGATTGTCAGCCGTTTTGTTTTGGCAATATTAACTTCGATACCAAAACAATTAAATCCCTTTATTACTCTTAATCCTTTATTGCAAGATCTAATTAATCTTGCGTTGGGCTTAACTGTCCCACTTTTGGGTATTTTATTGATAGGCTTAATGGCTAGGAACTTTGTAGGGAGATGGTTGCTTGAGTTTGGGGAAGGGACGCTTTCTCGAATACCTCTTGCGGGATCAGTTTATAAAACTCTCAAACAATTGTTAGAAACTTTTCTTAGAGATAATTCAACAAGATTCCGCAGAGTTGTTTTAGTTGAATATCCCCGTGAAGGCTTATTTAGTGTTGGTTTTGTCACAGGAATTGTTGGACCATCTCTTCAAACTGAACCAGATCAACCCTTATTAAGTGTTTTTATACCCACAGCTCCTAACCCTACAACTGGCTGGTACACCTTGGTTCCAGAAGGATCTGTTAAGGACTTAGATATATCTGTTGAAGATGCATTTAGAACAATTATTTCTGCTGGAATTGTAAATCCTGATGATAGGAACAATTCTACAAATACTTCTTTTTCTAGTTTGTTTTCTCAATTAAGAGCTTCATCTTCTTAAAGTATTTTTCAATTATAGATATGCAATTAAAATCAATTTCTAGAGAATTAGCTCTTTTGCTTCTCGGACAAATAAACAAAAAATATACTAAAAACCTCAATGTTGAAAGTCTACTTAGTCAAGCGATCGAATCTTTAACCCAGCATTGGCGTGAGCAACTAGATTTATGTGCGTCAAAATTAGAAAAAGCTAATCAGGAATTATTAGATAGTGAATTTCAAGAAGATGCAGGTTTGTTGAAAAATTGTCGTAATCATTTAAAAATTTGCCTAATTGACTCTGAGAGTATACTTAATTGTTTATCTGAAAGTATCGAATTACCAAGATTAATAGCTCTAGTTGATCAAAAAGAAATACGTGAGCTAGCTCTTAAGCGAGTTTATAAAGTTATTGATAAGCAAGAAGAGATTGATAAGAATCTTGATAGCGTCATGGAAGGTTGGCGTTTTAAAAGATTACCTAGAATTGATAGAGATATTTTGAGATTGGCATTGGTAGATTTGATTGATTTTAATACTCCTACCGCTGTTACATGTAATGAGGCTGTAAATCTAGCTAACCGATATAGCGATGAACAAGGCCGAAGAATGATTAATGGAGTTTTAAGAAATCTTCAAAATTCTAATTTAATACTTACCACGAAATGAAAGACGATTTTTCTCAGGAAGTAACAGCCTCTTTTGATAATGATAAAAGAGAGGATTCTCAACCTGCTGTAGATGAGTCTTTAGATTGGGCAAAACAAGCTTATTTACAACTTAAACAAAAACAAAAAGAGCAGAAAGAATTACTTCAAAAAGAAATTACTAAAAAAGACAAACCTAAATTAGATATTTTAGCTGTAGATAATTCTCAAGAAATTAAAGATTTAAGAGAAGAAGATGAGCCTGAACTAGGCGATTTTGATGATACTTTTACTTGGTCAGCGGAAATTTTAGCTGCACAAGGTAAAAAAATTAATCAATTTTCATTAGATGAAATTGATTGGCTTAGTAGGCTAAAACAAGGATTAGAAAAAACTCGTAAAGGTTTTGTTACAGATTTACTAGATAAATTAGGCGATGATCCACTGACGCCTGAAGTCCTTGATGATTTAGAAACTCTTTTACTTAGATCAGATGCGGGAGTTTCTGCTACTGATCAAATTTTAGATTCTTTAAGAAGGAAGTTAAACGAGGAAGTCGTTGAAGCTTCTGAAGGTTTGCGTTTTTTAAAAGAACAATTAGTTAATATTTTAGAAAAGCCAATAAAAGATAGTGGTGTTAATTTACTTTCTCCGAAAAAAGGTTTTTTGAATATTTGGATGTTAGTTGGTGTTAATGGTGTTGGTAAAACAACGACCCTTGGCAAATTAGCAAGTGTTGCAAAAAGAAGTGGTTTTTCTGCAATGATTGCTGCTGCAGATACTTTTAGAGCTGCAGCGGTTCAACAAGTAAAAGTATGGGGTACGAGAACAGGGGTTGAGGTAATTGCAAACGAATCTAAAAATGCTGATCCAGCATCGGTAGTTTTTGATGCTATTGGAGCATGTAAATCAAAGAATGTCGATTTATTATTGGTTGATACCGCAGGAAGATTACAAACGAAAAATAATTTAATGGAGGAATTAAAAAAAATTCGAAAAATTATTACCAAACTTGCTCCTACAGCAAATGTTGAATCTTTACTAGTTCTTGATTCTAGTCAAGGTCAAAATGGACTTAAGCAGGCTTTAGCGTTTGCTGAGTCAGCAGAATTAACTGGCGTAATACTTACAAAACTCGATGGATCTTCCAGAGGCGGAGTTGCGATGGCTGTTGCATCAGAAGCGAAACTTCCTGTCAGATTTATAGGTGCTGGCGAGAAGATTAGGGACTTACGACCATTTAACAGCTTTGAATTTATTGAGGCACTTTTAACTGTTCGATGAGGTCTAGAAATTTTTGGTACATGTTGCTAAATTTTAATTTCTTTGTTGCTGGAGAATAGTGAAAGAAAATTCTCCGATTTCAGAAAAAAAGTATTTT
Source organism: Prochlorococcus sp. MIT2308 (assembly GCF_059772345.1). Classification (NCBI taxonomy): domain Bacteria; kingdom Bacillati; phylum Cyanobacteriota; class Cyanophyceae; order Synechococcales; family Prochlorococcaceae; genus Prochlorococcus; species Prochlorococcus sp. MIT2308. The sequence continues at coordinate 1,354,137 of NZ_CM186283.1, forward strand.
CATTCAATTAACTCTTTATCAAGTGATGCGTCTAAGTCGCTGACAGATTTAGTTAATAGTCTTTCTCAAGAGCAAGTCTTTAATCAAGACTTATTGCTTTCATTAAGCTTCGCTCTGCGTAGTTTCACTAATTTACAGCGCTTTCTTGAACTTATTCCACTTTTTGTGACTCAATTAGTTGGTGTCAAATGGGCAATTTTAATTCCTTTTCAAGATAACGGCAGTCTTTGGTGCGAACAATTGCAAATGTTTCCAACTGATCAAGATCCTGAACTGATTAGAAAATTATTTCTTTTAGAAGAAGGAAAAAAACCGGGTTTTGGGATGGAGGAAAAGAATATTGCAATATTGGATCGATTGGTTCAAAGATATTTTGATTCTTGTAATTTTATTGCTACACCAATAGTTTCTCGGGGCAGAAATAGAGGTCGATTGTACGTAATTGATAAAAAAGAGATTATTTTTGGCAGTAATGTTCATCGAAAACATATTCAAATAGTTGCTGATTTAACTGGAGTTGCGATAGAAAATGATGTCATATTTCAGGTAATTAGAAATCATGAAAAAGTTGATAGACAAATAAGTACTGGGGCTGAAATCCAATCACAATTATTACCTGATCAATGTCCAATAATTGATGGGGTTGAATTAGCTGCCTGTTGTAGGCCTGCCTTTCAAGTAGGTGGTGATTATTACGATTTTATGCCTACTCGTCCAGACTTGAATGCAGCTGCAAAATCTAGTGGTCGATGGGCTTTTGTAATTGGTGATGTTATGGGTAAAGGCGTACCTGCCGGATTGTTGATGACTATGTTGCGAGGAATGCTTCGAGCAGAAGTTTTAACAGGATTACCCCCTGATTCTATTTTGCATGATTTAAATCAATTAGCTCTTGAAGATCTAACGCAATCACATAGGTTTGTAACTTTGTTTTATTCGGATTTTGATGCGCAATCGAGAAAACTGCGTTTTGCTAATGCAGCACATAATCCTCCATTGCTTTGGAGTGCTAAGTCACAATCAATCAATCGATTGGATGCTCCTGGCCTATTAATAGGTCTTCAACCTGAAGCTGAATATGGATGTGGAGAGATTGTTCTTCAGCCTGGAGATGTTCTTCTTTATTACACCGATGGCGTTACTGATGCACCTGGTATATCAGGTGAACGTTTTGACGAAAATCGTTTGATAACTTTTTTAGATAAATTCGCTAGAGAGGGATTAGGTGCTAAAAAAATACTGAATAAACTTTTTGAAAGATTAGATGCGTTTGTTGGTGTGAGTGATCATCATCTTGAAGATGATGCATCAATGGTGGTTTTAAAAGTCAATGAAGATCAACGGTTCCTGAATTAACTTGGTAAACCTCCTGACAATTGCTAAGACTCTTGCTTTATTTGTATTAGTAATTTGGAAAATGCATTGAGCAAAACTTGGAGCGATAGATTTGACAAAGGACTAAATCCTTTTATAGAAAAATTTAATGCTTCAATTGAGTTTGATATTAATTTATTAGAGGAAGATTTGGATGGATCAATTGCTCATGCACGCATGCTTGGAATTCAAGGGATAATTACTAAGGAGGAGGCTACTAAATTAGAAAATGGTCTTCAACAAATTAGAAAGGAGGCATCTAATGGTTTGTTTCAACCTGTTATTTCTGATGAAGATGTACATTTTGCAGTAGAAAAAAAATTAATAGATTTGATAGGTCCACTTGGGAAAAAACTTCATACTGGTCGTAGTCGTAATGATCAAGTTGGAACAGATCTCAGATTATGGTTGAGAAAGCGTATTGATGAAATTGATATGGATTTGGAGCGTCTTCAGAAAGCTCTTTTTTTATTAGCAGAGCAAAATCTTCAAACACTTATTCCTGGCTATACGCATTTACAAAGAGCACAACCTTTGTCATTAGCGCATCACTTATTGGCATATGTTGAGATGGCACAAAGAGATAGAAATAGATTAATAGATGTAAGAAAACGAGTTAATATTTCACCATTGGGAGCAGCTGCTTTGGCAGGAACTTCTATTGCAATAGATAGAAAGATTACTTCTTCGGAATTACAATTTCAAGATATTTATTCTAATAGTTTAGATGCTGTCAGTGATAGAGATTTTGTCGTAGAGTTTTTAGGAGCCTCATCATTAATTATGGCTCATCTAAGTAGATTATCTGAGGAAGTTATTTTATGGGCGTCTGAAGAATTTGCATTTATTCAACTAACAGATCGATGTGCTACTGGTAGTAGTCTTATGCCCCAAAAAAAGAATCCTGACGTTCCAGAACTAGTTCGAGGAAAATCAGGGAGAGTCTTTGGGCATTTACAAGCGATGCTTACGATGATTAAAGGGTTACCGTTAGCATATAATAAAGATTTTCAGGAAGATAAAGAAGCAATCTTTGATAGCGTTAAAACTGTTAAGAATTCGTTAGTTGCAACATCAATTTTATTCGAAGAAGGTTTAATTTTTAGAAAAGAAATACTTAATCGAGCTGTTTTATCGGATTTTTCCAATGCTACAGATGTTGCCGATTATTTAGTGGCTAAAGAGATACCATTTCGAGAGGCTTATCAATTAGTTGGGCGAATTGTAAAGACTTCCATAGAGCAAGGAGTTTTATTAAAAGATATCCCTTTGGAAACATGGAAAACATTTCATAAATTTTTTGAAAAAGATATTTTTGAAAAGCTATTGCCTTCAAGTGTGGTTGAGTCACGTTTGAGTGATGGTGGGACTGGTTTTGAAAGAGTTCAAGAGCAGCTTGTTTTGTGGCGGGAAAAATTATTTAAGTAAAAAAATTGTTTTAAATCTATTTGAGGGCTTTCGGTATTAAAGTGGGCAATGATAACTCATTTTAGAGTTATTAATTTTGGCTATTCATAGCCTATTAGTTACATTTTATTTTCAGTCCAATTTTCAAGTGAGTATTTTTGTCGGCAACTTACCCTTCCGCGCTGAGCAGGAAGATGTCATTGAATTGTTTTCTCCTTTTGGGGAGGTGGCAAATTGTTCTTTACCTTTAGAACGAGATACAGGACGCAAAAGAGGTTTTGCTTTTGTTGAGATGGCTGATGAAGCAGTTGAAGCTTCAGCAATTGAATCTCTACAGGGTGCTGAGCTCATGGGCCGTCCTTTAAGAATCAACAAAGCTGAACCCAGAGGCAGTGCTCCCAGAAGAGGCGGCGGTGGCGGTTATGGCGGTGGCGGCTACGGCGGTGGCGGTTACGGCGGTGGCGGCCAAGGTGGCGGTTACGGCGGTGGCGGCTACGGCGGTGGCGGTCAAGGTGGCGGTTACGGCGGTGGCGGCTACGGCGGTGGCGGTCAAGGTGGCGGTTACGGCGGTGGCGGCTACGGTGGTGGCGGTCAAGGTGGCGGTTACGGCGGTGGCGGCTACGGCGGTGGCGGCCAAGCTGGCGGTTACGGCGGTGGCGGCTACGGCGGTGGCGGTCAAGGTGGCGGTTACGGCGGTGGCGGCTACGGCGGTGGCGGTCAAGATCAATCAGCTCAAGATAGACCTTCTGGAGCTAAAGGTTGGGAAGACCGTAGTCATGGAAATGCTTCTCAAGATGCTAATGGCTTTGATCAAGGTCGCAGTAGAAGAAGAAGAGGAGCTTCGCCTGAAGGGGCAGATGAGACAACTGCAGATTATGGCGGCGCAGAATCTTAAAGATTTTGTTCCTTTTTTTAATGCCCAGCATCTTCAAGTTGCTGGGCAATTTTTTTTAAAATAGAAACGTCAGCTTTATTATTTTGACATTTTTCGCTTAACTCTTGTCTCAATATTTTTGCATTTGGTATGTTTTCTATCAGGTTTAGGATGTGTTTAGCTATGTGCCAAAGACGTCCATCATTTTCTAAATGTTTTTGAGCAAAAGGGATAGTTTTTATTATTATTTTTGATCTAGAAAAATGTTCTTCTTGTTGTCCGAAAATCATCGAATCTATTTTAGTCCACATGAATGGACGTGAGTATGCTGCTCTCCCTATCATTGCTCCATCAAATACTTTGAGAGTTTTAATACAATCATCTATTTTATTTATTCCACCGTTAAGTTCGATAATTAATTCAGGCCTGTTTTTTTTTAATTTTTCAACTCTTTCATATTGAAGGGGTGGAATTGTTCGATTTTCTTTTGGATTTAATCCGTTTAGCCAAGCTTTTCTTGCATGAACAATAAATCTGTCTGCTCCTGCAATTGAACAAATATCAACAAATTGCATAAGGTATTCATCATTATCGAGGTTATCAATACCAAGTCTATGTTTCACTGTTATGGGGATATTGCATGATTTTTTCATTTTTTCTATGCAATTTGCGACTATTTTTGGTCTTCCCATTAGACAAGCCCCAAAGTTGCCAGATTTGACTTTTGAACTTGGGCATCCAATATTTAAATTAATTTCGTCATATCCCCAATCTTCTGCTATTTGAGCTGCCTCAGCTAAAACTTTCGGATTGTCTCCTCCCAGTTGTATGGCAATTGGATGCTCAATTTCATCAAAATCTAATAATTTATTTCTATGTTTACTGTAATGAAGTGCTTGCGCGACAATCATTTCTGTATAAAAAAGAGATTTTTTTGTGATTTGACGCATGAGAACACGAAAATGCCTATCTGTGCAATCCATCATTGGAGCAATACTTAATCTGTAATTAGCGAATTCATTTGTTTTGCAAGAGTTGGAAATCATTTTTTATGAATGAATTTTTTCAACTTTTAGAGAATATATTTTATTAATATTGGTTCAATTGAAAAATTTCTTTGAACCGTAGATTTTTAATGATTGGATTCTTGAATACTCTCTTTGGTTTTATTATCAAACCAAAAAGTGCTTTTGCTTCCTCTAAACCTATGGATAACTATAAAACTCTAACGGAAGCAGAATGGGAAACTCGTTTACCCAAAGAAGCTTTTTACGTTTTACGCAAGGAAGGAACCGAGAGACCATTCTCAAGTCCTTTAAATGATGAGAAAAGGAAAGGAGTTTTTCTTTGTGCAGGATGTGGACTCGCTTTATTTTCTTCAAAAACAAAGTTTGACAGTGGAACAGGTTGGCCAAGTTTTTTCGATCACTTACCGGATGCAATAGAGACAAAAACAGACTTCAAATTAATTGTCCCAAGAACTGAATATCACTGTCGACGATGTGGTGGGCATCAAGGGCATGTTTTTAATGATGGTCCAAGGCCAACTGGTAAGCGATATTGCAATAATGGTGTCGCTCTTGCGTTTGAAGTTGATTCGTAAATGATTTTCTTTTCTATTTAATAGGTGTGGGCTTCCGTAGCTTGTACAAAAAACCCTTTGCTATCAACATGGTTAATTAGCTGTTCGAATTATATGAATTCTGACGTGTCCTCTTCCGAACATGAATTATCACAAGATGATTCCAACGAAAACTCTGCAAGTTCTAATACGAATCATGAATCAACCCAGCAAGTTGAGGTTTCTGATAATCCGGAAGTAAAGCCTGAATTGAATACTGATTCAGTAGAAGCAACACACGAACAAATTTCAAATAACTCTGATTCAAATATTAAAGTTCCAGATACTGAAGCAAGATTGCAGCAATTAGAAAAAGAGCATGAAACTTTAAATAGCCAATATATGAGAATAGCTGCTGACTTTGATAACTTCCGAAAGCGTCAGACGCGTGATCAAGATGATCTAAAAATTCAACTTACATGCACTACTCTTAGTGAAATACTTCCTGTTGTTGATAATTTTGAAAGAGCAAGACAGCAATTAAACCCTGAGGGCGAAGAAGCGCAAGCATTGCATAGAAGTTATCAAGGACTTTATAAGCAACTAGTTGAAGTTCTTAAGCAACTAGGTGTTGCTCCCATGCGTGTCGTTGATCAGCCTTTTGATCCTTCTTTGCATGAGGCTGTTATGAGAGAGCCTAGTGATGAAAAGGCTGAGGATATTGTGATTGAAGAATTACAAAGGGGCTATCACTTGAATGGTCGTGTTTTAAGGCATGCTTTGGTCAAAGTTTCTATGGGACCAGGACCAAAAGCAGCTAATCAAGAGACTCCTGACAAGAGTGCTGAAAATCAAGAACAAAGTCAATCTTCAGAAGACTTACCCAAAGATGAGAATTAACTACATGATTATCGAAATGGAATTGAATTTGTTTAAATGAACTAATGGCTGATTTTTACGATCTATTGGGTGTCAGCAGAGATGCTGATGCTGACACTTTAAAAAGAGCTTATAGACAGCAAGCTCGGAAATATCACCCTGATGTGAACAAAGAACCAGGCGCAGAGGATAAGTTCAAAGAAATAGGTAAAGCATATGAAGTTTTAAGTGATTCTCAAAAGCGAGCTCGTTACGACCAATTTGGAGAAGCTGGAATTGGTGGGGCCGCTGGTATGCCGGACATGGGAGATATGGGCGGCTTTGCAGATTTGTTTGAGACTTTTTTTAATGGCTTTGGTGGCCCTGGTTCTCAAGGAGGTTCTCGCCCTCAAAGACGGGGACCTCAACAGGGAGATGATTTACGTTATGACCTAACGATTGATTTTGACAAAGCTATTTTTGGACAAGAAAAAGAGATCACGGTTCCTCATTTAGAAACTTGCGATATTTGCAGAGGGACTGGGGCTAAGAAAGGAATTGGTCCTGTTACTTGTTCTACATGTAGTGGTGCAGGTCAAGTAAGAAGAGCTACTCGTACACCCTTTGGAAGTTTTACCCAAGTCGCTGAATGTCCAACTTGTGGTGGCACGGGACAAGTGATAAAAGATCCTTGTAATACTTGTGGAGGGAAAGGGGTTAAACAAGTAAGAAAGAAATTAAAAATTAATATTCCTGCTGGAGTTGATAGCGGAACACGTTTAAGAGTTTCAGGAGAGGGTAATGCTGGATTAAAGGGCGGTCCCTCTGGAGATCTGTATGTCTTCTTAAAGGTTAGAAATCATCCTTCTTTAAAGAGAGATGGATTGACAATTTTATCTGATGTTAATATTAGTTACCTTCAGGCAATTTTAGGTGATACTATTGAAATAGATACTGTAGATGGCTCGACTAAATTACAAATTCCAGCAGGAACACAACCTAACTCTGTTTTGAATTTAGAAAACAAAGGAGTGCCAAAACTAGGTAATCCTGTTGCTAGAGGTAATCACCAAGTAACAGTAAAGATAAAATTACCTACAAAATTATCAGATTCTGAAAGAAATTTATTAGAAGAGTTAGCTGGGCATTACTCTGCACGGGGACCTCAACATCATTATCATAAAAGCGGTTTATTTAGTAAGTTGTTTGGAAAATAATAGTGGAAAAAAATAATGTTATTGATCATTATTTAGATTTGTGTGGCCTTACTTGTCCAGTCAATTTTGTTAAATGCTGTTTGGTGTTAGAAAACTTATCTTCTAATCAAATTTTAAAAGTAGACCTTGATATAGGCGAATCTGAAACTAGCGTGATTAATGGTTTACAAGAGAAGGGTTATAAAGTAAAGATATTGAATAAAGATTCTAAAAAAGTGACTTTAATAATATCGAGTGAAGAAAAATAAATCTAAGAATTTAAAAGGTATTGTTGTTGCACTTAAGGCAAATTTTTTAATTGTAGAAATTGACTATAAAGATTTTAAAGATGAGTTTTTTGATCAATTTCATAAAAAAATTAGACTTTTATGCACAAGAAGACGCAAATTAGATTATCACGGGCTATTTATAGATGTAGGTGACATAGTTTTTGTGGAGTCTGTAGACTATAAAAATAAAAGAGCAGTAATTTCTGAAGTTGAGCAGAGAAAAAGCTTTTTAAAACGTCCCGCCGTGGCAAACGTTACATTAGTTTCTATTTGTATCTCAGTTGATGAGCCTTTATTTGATATGGAGCAAGCAAGCCGTTTTTTATTAACAGCTGAATGTGTAAACATAAAGCCTTTGGTAGTTTTAACAAAAATAGATTTAATTACAAAAAATGATCTGATGTTATATATAAATCAATTAAAATCTTGGGGTTATGATTGTATACCAGTATCTATTCATACTTCTCAGGGTATTGATTCATTAATAGAACGATTTAGAAAAACAAAATTAACTGTTCTTGTTGGGCCATCTGGAGTAGGAAAGACAAGTTTAATTAATCAATTCATCCCAACCGTTTCATTACCAACATCATCTGTGTCCAAAAAATTAAAGAGAGGTACCCATACGACAAGACATGTCGAACTTTTTGCTATTGGAAATGGATCACTTCTTGCTGATACTCCAGGGTTTAATCGTCCAGAAATTATATGCGAGCCATCTGAGTTTGCTTATTTGTTTCCTGAGTTTCGAACTCAGTTAAGTAAGTCAAAATGCAAGTTCCGTAATTGTTTGCATAGAGATGAGCCTGGTTGTGTAATCAATAAAGATCTTGAAAGATATCCTTTTTATCGTGAGAATCTTGAGGAAATGATTAATCCTCATCTCCCATACCAGGCAGGTTAAGCTTGAATCCCCCGGTTAAATCTTCCATTCGCTCTTTCATAGTTGAAGTTGAAACTTCGTGAGCGGATTTCATAGCATCTAATATTGCTTCTTCGACTATTGCTCTTTCCTCAGAAAGAAGAGATTGATCAATTTCTACGCGTAAAGGTTTTTGATTTCCTGACATCCATATTTTTGCCCGATTGTCATTATTCGTTCCTTCTATTTCCATAACTTCAAGTTCCTCTTGAAGTTTCTGAGCATTCTGCTGAATTTGTTGAGCTTTTTTGAAAGCTTCAGTGAGTTGTCCAAAATTTGGTAGTCCGAATCCAGCCATGAGAATTTCCTATTGTTATTGATTTTAGGGTTTAAATTTAAAAGCCACATTGTTTGACTTCTGTTTCTAACAAGATTCCATAAGAATTAAACACCCTTTTTTGAATGTATTTGATCAACTCTCTGACGTCACAAGAAGAAGCATTGTTTGCATTAATTATAAAATTTGAATGTATTTTGGATATTTCAGCTCCACCACAACGAAACCCTTTTAGACCAAGTTCTTCAATTAATTTTGCAGCTTTTAAAGGTTCTGGATTTCGAAAAACACTTCCGCATGTTTGGGATTTATAAGGTTGAGTTCGTAATCTATGATTTAGGTTTTCATTAGTAACTTGTCGAATTATTTCTGTTTGACCTGACACCAACTTGAGTTGGGCTGATAAGACAATCAAGTTTTCATTTTGAAGCAGACTGTGTCGATAGCCAAAATTTAGATCCTTTCCTTTGATCATTCTGTATTCTCCTTTCAAAGACAATGTTGTAATACTTTCGAGATAGTCTGATATGCAATGTTCTTGTGCTCCTGCATTCATAACTACTGCTCCACCAATTGTGCCTGGTATCCCTACAGCCCACTCAAGTCCATGAAGTCCATTTGCAGCAGCTTTTCTGGCCAACGTAGGAAGCATTTCACCGCCAAGGACATCGATAATTCCATTGTTTTTATCAATATGTATGCCTTTGAAATTACGCATACATAAACTTAAACCTTTAATTCCTTTGTCGTTAATTAGAAGATTTGATCCAGCACCAAAAATGTTGCAGGGAATTTTTTTCTTATTTATCCAATTAATTAGATATTTAATTTCTTCGATATTTTTCGGTTGAGCAATCCATTCTGCAGGACCACCTATTCGCCAAGTAGTAAAATTTGATAATGAAATATTTTTTTCTAATTGAATACAATTCATTTATCAAGCAGCTAAATTATTTTTTATTGACTTATTATTGATTAATTTTAAAAATAGACTGGAACATATCATATTAATATCTCCTGCACCCATAATTAAAATCAAATCTTTTTCTAGAGTATTTTCTTTTATTAGTTTTAGCAGATCTTGATTATTATCTGGAGTATATATTTCTAGGTTTGGTTTTAATTTTCTTAACTCATTTCCAATAGTCTTATTATTTATTCCTTCGATTTGATCTTCTCCAGCAGAGTAGATAGGTGTTATTAAAACTAAATCGGATTTACTTAAACTTTCTGCAAATTTTTTTTGAAATTTTTTAGTTCTACTATACCTATGAGGTTGAAATATTGATACTATTCTTTCAGGTAGAATTTCGGAGAAATTATTTTTTGTATTTCTCATAGTAGAAGCAATTGATATTGCAGCATCAATTTCACTAGGGTGATGAGCATAATCTTCTACAATTAATCTGTTTTTCCATAAACCTCTATAGTCAAATCTTCTTGAGGGAAGTTGTAAATATTCAATTACTTTTTTTATATCTCTAAAAAGAATTCCAGCTACTCTACACGCAGCAATTGCACCTACTGCATTACTTAAATTGTGTATGCCGGGAATAGGTACATTGACTAGATCGATAAATTTTTCTTTTTCATAATATTCTGCAATAATTTCACATCCATTAGATTCTTTTGGAATTAGTGCAAAATCCATATCATTAGTTTCTTTAATTGAAAACCATTGAGAAGCTTTTATATTATTTTTGAGGTTTTGGCAGTCATAATTTGCAATTAAGTAATCAGAATTTTCTGCAAATTTTTTCATAGTTTTTATTACATCTTCTAGATCTTGATAATGATCAACATGCTCGAGCTCTACATTTGTGATAATGCCAATATTAGAATTAAAGTTCACTAATGATCCATCTGATTCATCTGCTTCTGCTACTAATATTTCACTATTACTAACGTTGTAATTTTTATTATATAGAGGAACAATACCACCAATTACAGCAGTGGGATCTTTTTTTAAAATTGAAAGAATAGTTGTTATGTAAGTACTTGTGGTTGTTTTACCGTGAGAACCTGAAATAACTATAGATTTCTTTTGATCGATTAAGAATTTTAGTATTTCTGAACGATGTTTTATTTGTAACTTACATTCTTTAGCTTTTTTTAATTCGAGATTTTCAGGACGGATTGCAGAGCTGATTACAACTAAAATATGTTTATTTTTTTTCTCAATAATCTTATCAATATTTGATTCTTTTTGAGTGTTAAATATAATTACATCATTATTAGCCAATTCTTTCAAAATATGGCTACTTTTTATGTCAGACCCTGATATGGAATATCCATTTTTAGCAAGAATCATTGCTAGGGCAGACATGCCAATGCCTCCAATTCCAATGAAATGGATATGAGGAGGTAAGACTCGTAACTTCTTCAATTTCACTTTGGTGTCGAGTGAAAGATAACTCTTCATCTTTCAAAAGGCACATTTTTTTAAGAATTCGAGTGATTTTGTACTTTTTTATTTGCTTAAGGCATCGTATTTTTCAAAATGCTCATCGTTCTGTATGATCAGCGCCCAGTAGCTTATGCGGTTTAACCGTTTTAGAAATGACTTTGCGTGTTGCGATTAATGGATTCGGAAGAATTGGACGCAATTTTATGCGTTGTTGGCTCAGTAGGGGTGCGAATACAAATATTGAGGTGGTTGGAATCAACGTTACTTCTGATCCAAAAACCTGTGCTCACCTACTTAAATACGACTCTATTCTCGGTGCAATAAATGATGCTGAAATCTCACATACCGACGATACATTTGAAATTAATGGTAAAACTATTAAATGTTATTCGGATAGAAACCCATTAAATCTTCCTTGGAAAGAGTGGGGTGTTGATCTAGTTATTGAGTCAACAGGTGTATTTAATACAGATGTTGGAGCTAGTAAGCATTTACAGGTAGGAGCTAAGAAAGTCATTCTTACTGCTCCTGGAAAAGGTGACGGTGTTGGAACATATGTGGTTGGTGTCAATGCTGATCAATATTCTCATGGAGATTTTGATATTCTCAGCAATGCAAGTTGCACTACAAACTGTCTAGCTCCAATAGTGAAAGTTTTAGATCAAAAGTTAGGAATAAATAAAGGTTTAATGACTACAATTCACAGCTACACCGGAGATCAAAGAATATTAGATAATGCCCATCGTGACTTGCGAAGAGCAAGAGCTGCCGCAATGAATTTGGTTCCTACGTCAACAGGTGCAGCTAAAGCTGTAGCTCTTGTTTATCCAGAAATGAAAGGAAAGCTTACAGGTATTGCTATGCGTGTACCAACACCGAATGTTTCTGCAGTTGATTTGGTTTTTGAATCAAGTCGTAAAACCAGTGCTGAAGAAGTAAATGCATTGTTGAAAACTGCCTCAGAGGGTGAAATGAAAGGAATAATCAAATATGGAGATTTGCCTTTGGTTTCCTCTGATTATGCTGGAACTAATGAATCAACTATTGTTGATGAAGCATTAACTATGTGTATAGATGACAACATGGTCAAAGTTTTAGCTTGGTATGACAACGAGTGGGGTTACAGCCAAAGGGTTGTTGACTTGGCTGAAATTGTTGCTCAAAAATGGAATTAAAACTTTAGCTCTATTGCTAAAAATGTTGAAATAGACTGGATTCCTCAGTATTAATTGGTTCTAAGTTATCCCAGGAAATATTTGGTTTACCTTCTTTTATAAACCCAATAATATGGGCAGAATCCAATTCTTTAGAAAAAGCTTCTGCCCATTCTCTAGGAAGAGTAACTATCAATTCATAGTCTTCCCCCCCCTTTAGCATCCATTCATCCCAAAGTGAATCTTTTGGCCAATCAGGGTCTCGAAGAATAGAACTTTTTGACAAAATTGCTTGGCAATTACTGCTTTGGCAAATTCCTCTTATTGATTCAATGAGTCCGTCGCTGCTATCGGTTCCTGCAGCTCTCCAACTCAATGATTTAGGTTTGCACTCTTTTAATGCTTTGAGTGCCTTTAAAGCCGGATAAGGGCGTTTGTGTGCGTTAATGGCTTTATTAGTAAGGTTTGAACTTATTGAGATTTCGCTTGGTAGTTGCTCTGATGTTAAAAGTGCTAAACCTAATCTACTCAATCCATGGAATCCAGTGTTGACAATATAATCCCCTGGTAAAGCATTTCCTCTATGCAATCTGGGAGGCTGCATTTCTCCAATTGCAGTAATTGAAATCATTTTTGTTTCTCCACAAGAGCAATCTCCACCAATTATTTCTCCTCCGAATTCTTGCATCGCTTCACGCATTCCTTCGTATAGGTGTTCTACCCATTGCCACCGTGTGTTTGCTGGTAAAACAAGTCCAACGCTAAAGGAAATTATGTTGTCTGAGCCACTGCAAATTAGATCAGAAATATTTGTGGTAATACATTTCCAGCCAATTTCTTTGGCATTAGATATTTCTTCAGAAAAATGAATTTTATCTACAAGTAAATCAGTATTAATCAATAAATTTTTATTAATTAAATTTATTTCTGCGACATCATCATCTATCTGAGCAGATCGCATAAATCTTTTTAAACGATTAAGTAATTCTATTTCACCTAAATCTTTAATTGTTGTTGTCACTTTGTTTAAAATTAAGCTTTGAGTTTTAGATTTTCTGAACCATTTAATACTTGAATTGAGATAATTTTGTCATCTACTCCAAGTTTACTCAAAATTTCAGAACCTTCTATTACGTAGCCGAAAGCTGCGTTTCTTCCATCAATAAGATTTCGCCCAGCTGGATTTAATTCAGCTTCATATAAGAAAAAGAAAAACTGAGATGAACCATCATTTAAATCTGTATCAGAGTGCGCCCATCCAAGTGTTCCTAAAGTTGCAAATGGAAGAACTGGGGTTTCAGTGTAAAGGCCTACTTCTTCAAAAGTTTCGCCATAAAGTGTATCTTCGAAATTAGGTGTTCTTATTTCTAATGGAACTTTTCTCAACTCATTATTATCAGGGTCTATGTATCCAATCGCTTCTCCTTTAGGATCTCCAGTTTGAAGAATAAAAAATTCTTCAGCTCTATTAATTGGTAAACCATCGTAAAAACCTTTCAAGGAAAGATCTATAAATGCACCAGCGGTTAGAGGAGCATTATATCCATCAATAATTGCGCTCATATTTCCTTTTGATGTTTTTATTTCTACATTTGCTCTACCTAAAAGTCTTGGTAGATTGTCATATTCACTAGGTATTTTATATGGAAATTCATTAGTGATTAAAAGAGATTCTAAATCATCAATTGTTTTTAAACTTTCACGTCGGACGTTAAGAAATGAGACTTTATCCTTTTCGTTTGTAATTTGTCCTAAGTCATCAAGTTCTTCTTTCAATTTTGAGAGCAGATTAACTGCTTTTTCTCTATTTTCCTCTGGTATTGAGTCAAGAATTTGATTTTTTCTATTGCTTACCAAGAATTGACTTCTCGAGGTGGCTTTGCTGATAGCTGACCATCTACTTCCTCGAAGATCGTCGCTGGTATCTTCCAGTTTGTTTTGTAATTCACGTAATTCTTTTTGGTCAATCGGTAAAGAATTTCTTAATATTGCATATGGATCTTTGAGTCGATTACCATTTGGAAGGCTTGCAGCAGCAGGTTCAATCCATGGAGAGCTCAAAGAAAATAGGATTGTTACCAGGGCAAGAATGCAAATCTTTTTTGCCATGTTAATTCTATGTTTTGCATGACTTTGGCACAGACTTATGATCGATTGGTATCTTTTGTGTGAATGATTTCAAGTAACGACTTTCGCACTGGCACTACGATCGAGTTAGACGGTGCAGTTTGGCGTGTAATCGAATTCTTACATGTCAAGCCTGGCAAGGGTTCTGCGTTTGTTAGGACTAAATTGAAAGCTGTTGTGAGCGGTAGTGTTGTTGAAAAGACTTTTAGAGCTGGCGAAATGGTTCCGCAAGCTCTTCTGGAAAAATCAAAGTTGCAACACACATACATGGATGGAGATGATTTTGTATTTATGGATATGACTTCTTATGAAGAAACACGCCTAACAGCTAAACAAATTGGTGAAAGTAGGAAATATCTAAAGGAGGGTATGGAGGTTAATGTAGTGTCTTGGAATGAAAAACCTCTTGAAGTTGAATTGCCCAACTCAGTTGTTTTAGAAATAAAAGAAACTGATCCAGGGGTAAAAGGTGACACTGCTTCGGGAGGTACAAAGCCTGCAATCTTGGAAACAGGAGCCCAAGTTATGGTCCCATTATTTATTTCAATTGGTGAGAAAATTCGAGTAGATACTCGAAATGACAGTTATCTAGGCCGAGAAACACAATGACAATGAATCTTGATCACGAAGAGCTACATCGCTTGTTGGCAACTTTAGCTGAGAGCGATATTCAAGAGTTTCGACTTGAGGGACAAGACTTTTACTTGGAGGTAAAACGTAATTTAGGAACTTCCTCGGATTCTATTATTTCTCAAAAGAAACAGGCATTAGAAGAGAGTGATTCACCACCACCTCAACGTAAAATTGAGGCTTCTGCAGTTCCAAGTACTCCTCCTCCTTCTGTCCCTGGCTCTCGCTCTGATTTGGTTGAAGTGACTGCTCCTATGGTTGGTACCTTTTATCGTGCACCAGGCCCAGAAGAACCCCCTTTTGTGGAAATTGGATCAAGAATTAGTGTTGGACAAGCTGTTTGTATTCTTGAGGCTATGAAATTAATGAATGAATTAGAGTCAGAGGTGAGTGGTGAAGTGATTGAAATTCTCGTTGAAAATGGAACACCAGTTGAGTTTGGTCAAGTTTTAATGAGATTAAAACCTGTATAAAAGTTTTACTTATCTAGAAAGAAGCCAGGCGTTATTAATTGCAGCAACCATACTTGCGTCTCTTGCCTTGAACTTACCTGCAATATCAAGAGCAGTTCCATGATCTGGAGATGTTCTCACAAAAGGTATTCCAAGAGTTGTATTAACAGCTTCATCAAAAGCAATCAGCTTGACTGGTATGAGACCTTGATCATGATATAAAGCAAGAATTCCATCAGGTGCATTATTTTCATTTGAGGCGCGATTCCATGCATCTGCTGATGAAATCCAACAGCTATCTGGAGGTATAGGTCCAATAACTTTGATGCCGGGATTGTCTATTTTCCACTCATTCAAGGTAGGAATTATTAATTTTTGTTCTTCTATTCCAATTTTTCCTTCTTCTCCTGCGTGAGGATTTAAGCCTGCTACATGGATTAATGGTTTTTTTGTGAACTTACGACAAAAATTCAACAAATCATCTAATTTATATCTAATTAACTCTTTGGTTAAATTATTATTTATTTTATTAAGAGAAATATGTGTTGTAGCTAATAAAGTATTAAACCTCCAACCATTATTTGGTGAAATTGCTGTAAATAGCATGGATGTCTTCTTATTAGTTAATTTACCTAATAATTCAGTTTGACCTGCAAATTCATGCCCTGCTTTATGCCATGCGATTTTTGAGATAGGTGCTGTAACCAGAGCTTTAGCTTTACCTTCCAGAATGATATTTGTCGCTTTGACAAGCCATTTAAAACTTGCTGATCCAGTGTTTTCATCAACTACTCCTGGAATAATTTCTTTTTCTAAAGGAATATCAATAATATCAAGTTCCTTAGGGTCAGTAATATTATGTATTCCCTTATTGATTAGCTGAATATATGTTTGATAAATATTTTTTTTACATCCTACAAGTAAAGGCTGTATATTTTGATTTAAGTATTTAGAGCCAAGCGCTTTTAGCGTTATTTCAGTTCCTATTCCTGCGGGATCACCCAAAGAAATAATAATAGTATTTTCGTTTATTTTTGGTGTTTGATTCCTTTTCATGTTGCGATGTGATTTTGATTTTTTATCTTACGTAAATCATTTAATAATGATAGGGCTTTTGATGAATCTAAGTATATTTTTGATATTCGAAATAGTTTATTGACTCAGGTAATTCATCAAAATTAAGTGTTTTATGAAAAGAATGGAAAGTAAAGATTATTATCACTTTAAAAACTATTCATTCATTTTTAATTTAGAGAAACAATTTTTTAGACCAGATTTGAAATCTGGATAAATCAGAGAATATCCTAGCTTTTTACACAAAAGCTTGTTATCAACTTTTCGATTTTCTTGCCAAAAAGATAGCGCCATTGGACTCATCTCTTTTTTTGCAATTTCAAAAGGAATTGCTAATGGAACAGATTTTTTGGCTATTTTTGCTGCGAAATTAATTACTTCAAGATTATTGCTTGGTAAGTTATCAGCTACATTTATCACTAATGGATTCTTCCCTTGAGCATAGAGATTTATTAAAAATAATACAGATCCAGCAATATCATCGACATGAATTCTTGAAAAAACTTGACCGGGCTTATCTATCATTTTTGTTGTTCCCTTAAATAGACTGTCAAAGGCAGACCTTCCAGGCCCGTAAATACCTGGCAATCTAAGAATTTGAAGAGGAAGCTTGGTTTCTATCCATTGTTTTTCACATGTAAATCTACGAATACTTCTTTCCTGTTGAGGATTAGGAGGAGTATTTTCATCTACCCATCCTCCTTTAGTATCCCCATATACTCCAGTAGTTGATAAATAGCCAACCCATTTTAAATTTTTTGAGTTTTGTAATTGAGTTTTGAGTTTAAGTAGAACTGGATCTTCACCATTCAATAAAGGAGGTATGCAACTCAATACATGTGTTGCTCCTTCGAGAATTTCATTTGATAATTGTTTTTCTGTATTGAATATGAAATCAGCTCCTTGGCTTTCTTTCCTTCTTCTGCTGCACAAAACCTTTACCCCTAAACGTCTTGCTAAAATTGCAATTCTTTGTCCACTAAAGCCGCCTCCAAATATGATTAATTTTGATTTAGGCGGTAGAGGATCAAACCTCTTGACAATATTCTGATTCATTAGTACAAATGTATTATGTTGTTATTTGGCAATGATTGCTTCTTCTTTTAAGCCTAGTCTGAATTCCATAAATGGTGCTAGCAAATTAAGGAACCATAAAAGATTATCTAGGCAGAATAAAAGTCAAAGCTTGATAAAGCCTTTGCTTGCATCAATTTGCTTTCTTCTTTGTATAGCTTTTGTTCCTGAGAGGTCTTCTAATTTAGTTTCTGTATGTGAGAAATATAATTCTTCAGTGGCCTGTCAAGTTTGGTAGAACCTTAGGCTATTTGCCAAGAATAACCTTCATTTACAGTAGATTTTGATTGCTCAATGTTTTCATGTCGTTTAGGTTGAGCCCATTGTAGAAGTCTTAAAGCCAGACGTATATCACCTTCTGTCCATGCTCTTATAGCCATTGAACGCCTTGGGTCATAAAAACGTTGTTTTCTATACCATTCAAAAGCATTATTGTCTGTTTTGCTCCCGTTGCAAGATAAGCAGGCTGGTACACAATTTTCAGTGATACTTAATCCACCTTTGCTTTGCGGTAAAACATGATCTATTGATTCTGAATTTTTTCCACAATATATACATCTGTTTCCAGTAAATTCATGTAATGATTTTCGCCATCTTCTATCACGTAGTTTTGGGCATAGATCTTCTAAGAAAACCGCATCCCTGTTGTGCATACGTATTAATTGATTAGTTTAATTTTGCCTTGATAGAGCAATAAGTCAATGTATCAGAAATAAACAGTTCTAACTTTATAAGATTTATTTTTTAATTGCGAATGATTTATTCTTTGCTTTTTGTCTTAATACAAAAAATTAACTAATCAGTAATTATATCGATCAATATATTTTCCTTTAGGATTTTTTTCTATGGTGTTGATTGATGTAGTTACTCCTTTTGCTGATTTTTTATCATTATTAATTCCCATGGAGCTAGATTCTCTTGTATATAGATCCCCTAAATAATTAATACAATCTTCATATTTCACAGGATTTTGAACTACTTGTTCAATAATCAAAGAGGCAGCCTGCTTTGGTGATGTTTTGAATAAACCTTGTTTTTTGCTTTTAATAAATTCATAGGCTGCTTCCCAGCTTGGTTCATGTGTGTTTCCCCCATTTCTCATAAAGCAATATATGTCTGCTCCGTTAGTTACTGCTCCATTAACTTTTAATCCTAAAGTAGTACTGCAGATTAAACAAATTATTGAAATTGGTAAGAAGTTTCGCGTTATCCTAATTGGCATGATTTTAAAAAGATTATCAATCTTAAATTATCTATTTTTCTTTCTTCTGTCGAGCTTTATTTCGTAATACCGTTTTCGCATTATTCATTAAATTTGTTGTTTTTTAGAATGAAACAAGATTTTATTTAAAGTTCCTTGAATTAAATATTGTGCTTCTGATATCAATTATCTTTTAAAGATCACTATGATAACTATCTTTTGATATGATTATTTAAATAAATTTATTTTATAAAAAATTTAATATTGAATTAAGTAAAAGTCAAAAAAAAGTATTCTAAAAAGTTAATTATCTTTTCAAGAATTCGTTATTCCATGCTAATCAAGATTACTTGCAATTATGTGCTGGTTTGATTTTCAAAGCACTTGGGCAAGAGAGAAGGGCTAGTGGAAGTGGTCTTCACGTTCTTCAGCTTATTAATCCTAGATTGTTATTTTATAGATTATTTAAATATTATTCGTTATTTAGTACTGAAATTGTTTTAGCAATACCGTTACCAATTGGTGCGTTTAATTTGCCTATTTTATCAAGAGTGCTTTCTAAAGCTGATATCACACTAATAATGTCTCTATCATTGACAAACCCTAAGTGACCAATCCTAAAGATTTTTCCTTTCAAATGGTCTTGACCTCCAGCAAGGAGTATGTCGAAGTCATTTTTTATTACTTGCCTTATAGTTTCTGCATCTATATTCTCAGGCTTAACAGCTGTTATTGCTGGGCTTCCAAAACTTTCTTTTGTAAATAAGTTTAAACCCATGGCTTTTATTCCTTCTTGCGTTGCTTTTTGATGACGAGCGTGGCGGGTGAAGATATTATTTATGCCTTCTTTTTGCATCATTGTGAGTGATGCCTCCAAAGCAAAATATAAATTTATTGCAGGAGTAAATGGATTACTATTTTTATTTGCTGTTTTTAAATATTGTTTTAAATCTAAATAAAATTTAGGTAAATTTGATTGACTATTTGCTTCCCATGCTCTTTTGCTCATAGCAACAAAACTAAGACCCGGTGGAATCATATAACCTTTTTGAGAACCCGAAGCTATTACATCAATTCCCCATTCATCCATTGGAATATTACATGCACCAAGGCTTGTTACACAATCAGCAATAGTAATAGCTTTACCATGATTTTTTACCAGGTTATTAATTGATTTAAGATCATTAATTACTCCTGTTGAAGTTTCTGAGTGAGTTAAAATTACAGCTTTAATTTTTTTATTAGTGTCTTCTTCGAGAAGTCTTTTGAATTGATTTGGATCAAGAGGTTCTCCCCAATCAGCTTTTACAATTTTTACATCTAGATCATATGCTTTTGCAACCTTTACCCATCTTTCACCAAATTTTCCATTATCTCCACAGATGACTTGATCACCTTTGCTTAAGGTATTAATTATTCCTGCCTCCATCGCAGCTGTACCACTTCCTGTAATTGTAAGAACGTCGGCTTTTGTTTGATGAAGCCATTTAAGTTGCTCAGTAGTTTTTTGAACAATTGTTTGAAAATCTCCACTTCTATGACCGATGGGGTGCTTACTCATAGAACTCAAAACACTTTCTGGTACCGGTGTTGGTCCAGGTATCATTAGATTGAGTTTGTCTTGCATTTACTTATTTAAATCTGGATTATTATTAGTTTAAAAAATTATTTATGGAATTTCTTTTATCGTCAGCTCTTCCAATAATTTGAATGAATTTACGCTTCCAGTTTGGGTAGTTGCGGCTGCAAAGTCTGCAACGAATGTTCTTATTGGCAATAAATTTAAAGAGACTGAGAGAATTGATTTACCAAATCAAGAAGAATCAATTTTGGTGCCTATTTGTTCTACAGCTGTACTTGATAATGGTAAGAAATCTTTAGCAATTAGTCATTGTCAATCAGGGCTGCCTTTGGACATCACAAGAGGAGTAGAAATTTGGGCTTTTATTCAATTCAGTAAAGCAAGTTTTAAATCTGGGAAGAGAGTTGAGGATGGTTTTCCTGATTGGCTTGATTTTCATGCCGGTTTTGGAGTAGGTAAATTTCAATCATCTGGCCTTCCATGCATATCCAATTTTGCACGTGATTTACTGTGTATAAATCTTTACCCTCTTTTGCCCAAAGGTAATTCAATAAAAGTAGAAATCGTTTTACCTCAAGGTAAAGATCGTGCTTTGAAGACGAGTAATGAAGCATTTGGAGTGGTAGATGGGTTGTCCCTCATCGGTACACAGGCTGAGGCTCAAATCAGTTCATCTCCAGATCAGTTGAAGCAATGCAAAGATATTTTGCATTACAAATGTTCTAAACCATCATTTGATGGATTTCTAGCTTTTGTGATTGGTGAAAATGGAATGGATCTAGCAATAAAATTTGGACTTCCAGCCAATCAAATTATCAAAACGGGTAATTGGGTAGGACCTCTTCTTGTTGCTGCTGCAGAAAATGGTGTAAGGAAACTTTTATTATTTGGATATCATGGAAAATTAGTAAAACTTTCTGGTGGTGTTTTTCATACCCATCATCATCTTGCTGATGCAAGAATTGAAATTCTCACGTCACTTGCAGTTAGAGAAGCTATTTCTTTCGATTTGATTAGGTTTCTAAGTCAATCAACGTCAGTGGAAAATGCGTTATTAACCCTTGAAGAGAACAGCCCAGAAGCGGTATCTTTGGTTTGGGGTAGGATGGCTAAAGAGATTGAAATTAAAAGTCGGGGCTATATAAATAGATACATGTCTTCATCGATGAGAGTAGGATGTGTTCTATTCGATCGTAAAAGACAAATTCGCTGGGCAGGTTTTGACGGTTTAAAACAAATAAATTCTCTAGGGTTAATGCTGAATAAATAGGCATGTATAGCCATATCCCTTTAATTTTTATTAGTCTATTTGATAAGAATGTTTTATAAGGATTTATTAGGTTGATATGGCTTCAAAGATTTCAGATGAGAAACGTAATCCAGCAATCGTAATTCTCGATTTTGGTTCTCAATATTCAGAATTAATTGCTCGAAGGATTAGAGAGACAGAGGTTTACTCATTAGTTATGAGTTACACAACATCTGCTTACCAATTACGTTCTCTTCAGCCAAAAGGCATTATTTTAAGCGGTGGCCCGGGTTCAGTTTATGAAGAAGATGCGCCATATTGTGATCAAGAGATTTTCAATTTAGGTATTCCTGTGCTTGGGGTTTGTTATGGAATGCAATTAATGGTTCATCAGTTAGGAGGATCTGTAAAACCTGCTACTGGTAAAGCTGAATACGGAAAGGCACCTTTAGAAGTTGATGATTCAACAGCTTTATTAACTAATGTCATAAGTGGATCCACAATGTGGATGAGTCATGGGGATTCAGTTCAGCAATTACCCCAGGGATTTGTCAGATTAGCTCATACTTCTAATACTTTAGAAGCAGCAATTGCTTGTCACGAAAAGAGCTTTTATGGAGTGCAATTCCATCCTGAAGTTGTTCACTCTACTCAGGGAATGGTGTTATTAAGAAACTTTGTGTACCATATTTGTTCATGTGAGCCAGATTGGACGACAAATTTATTTATAGATGAAGCTGTTTCTCAAGTTCAACAACAGGTAGGTGATAAAAAAGTTTTATTGGCTCTATCGGGTGGTGTTGATTCATCAACTCTTGCATTTTTATTAAACAAAGCAATAGGAGATCAATTGACGTGCATGTTTATTGATCAAGGTTTTATGAGAAAAGGTGAGCCAGAATTTTTAATGTCTTTATTTGATGAGAAGTTCAAAATTAATGTTGAATACATAAATGCCAGAGAAAGATTTATTTCAAAATTAAAAGGAGTAACTGATCCTGAGCATAAGCGTAAAATTATAGGTACAGAATTTATCAGGGTTTTTGAAGAGGAGAGTCTTCGTTTGGGCCCTTTTGATTACTTAGCTCAAGGCACTCTTTATCCAGATGTAATAGAAAGTTCTGGAACAAATATTGATCCTAAAACTGGTGAACGAATAGCTGTTAAAATAAAAAGTCATCATAACGTAGGAGGTTTGCCAAAAGATTTACAATTTAAATTGGTAGAGCCTTTGAGACGTTTATTCAAAGATGAAGTCAGAAAAGTTGGTAAATCATTGGGATTGCCAAATGAAATTGTTCGAAGACATCCATTCCCTGGTCCAGGGTTGGCTATAAGAATTTTAGGAGAGGTTACTCATGAAAAATTAAATTGTCTAAGGGATGCAGATTTAATTGTGAGAGAGGAGATTAATAAAGCTGGTTTATACAATGAGATATGGCAAGCTTTTGCTGTTTTATTGCCTGTTTATTCAGTTGGAGTAATGGGAGATCAAAGAACTTATGCATGGCCAATTGTTGTGCGTTGTGTTTCCAGTGAAGATGGAATGACGGCTGATTGGTCTCGTATACCATATGATGTTTTAGAGAAAATTTCTAACCGTATAGTTAACGAAGTTGAAGGAGTTAATAGAGTTGTTTTGGATATAACAAGCAAGCCTCCAGGAACTATTGAGTGGGAATAATTTGTCTACTAAAAGTAGATATAGTTTAAAAAATAGGGTTTGTCATAAGTTCACTTCCTAATATTATATGACGAAATAACAGGGATTTAACCCCCGTGTTTGTCACGGGTTGTTTTGTGACCTTGTCAGCATCTTCATGAAGAAATCGTAGAAAGATGGTTCTCTCTACAAATCAAATATTTTTTGCTCTTGAATGTAGTTAACTCTCCGTTTTACTAACCCAGAATTGATACATTTCGCTGAAAGTGTGGGGATGTTTTTCTTCAAACTTTGCCCAGTTTTGTAAGTTGATTTGCTGCTTATCTTCTGGGAAATATCTTTTATAGAGAGATTTAACTGGTTGTTGAAGTAAGAATCCAAGAAATTTTAATTCATTAGATTGGAGTGTTTCCAGTAGTTGTTTGATTGTGAATCTGTGTTCCTGTGTGTGAAAGCAAAGATCACGGCAGGAAGAGAGCGTATATAAATCACTACTCTTTAATAGAGAGTTAAGTTCTGGTATTTTTCCAGAAAAAACTGTTTCTCTGAAATCACGAATATCATCCTGATTTGGTTTAAGTTTTTTATGATTAATATATTTTCTTGCCGAAACAATATTTTGTCTTGATAACTCACTATATAAACCTAACTTTAGGAATCCATTGTTTTTTAAAATATCTATTAATGCTTTTAACCCCTTAGAGGGATTATTCATATGATGCAAAACACCTCCACATTCAATAATGTCAAATTTTATTTCTAGTAAATCAACTTCTAAGATGTCCATGTGAATTAGTTCAACATTATTAATTCCAAGTTCATTTATCTTCCTTTGAGCATAAGCAAGACTAGATAAACTTAAGTCTATAGCTGTTATTCGAGCATTTTTATATCTCTGTGCTTGTAAGATTTGCTGACCAGTTCCACATCCAGCAATCAGAACTTGTAATTGATTATCACATAAATTTTGACTGATATAATTAGGGTTGATTTCATTATTAATTGCTTGCACAATAGTTATCTTTTGATACTCTGAATGATTTCCATATCTCCATCTAGGATATGGATTTTCTTCATATTGAGATTTTACTCTTTGAGAAGTTTCATCATTAATTGATCCTAGTTTTTTGATATTTTTGCATAATTCAATCTCTTTTAGTGGTTCTGTTATTTGTAATTCAATTAGTTCTTTAAAACTTTGATTAGAAGAATAAAAAGATTTTAAAGATGGTATTTGATCAAGAAGTTTATATAGTGGAAAATAACAAGATAAAATTGCCAAATTTATTTCATTTAATTCGTTATTTTGACATCTGTTAATGATGCAATCAAGAGATACTTTTTCTTCTTTTGAGAGACAGTAAACATATTCGTTAAGAAAGCATTGTTCACCTAAGGCAATAATAAATTCCAATTGAGAGTAACCAATACTCTCTTTATTTTTTGTAATCTGCTTGCATATATTTTTTCTTAGTTTCGTTAGCAATTTTTCTAATTTTAGATCAGTAAATATAATTTTTTTGAGTGCATTCATGAACATTTTATCTTTAAAAATTAATCTATTTTTTAAGTAGTTTGAGTCTGAGAGTTCCAGATTATTTATTATTTTATTTCTATATAAAAAAATAAATGCTTTAAATAATTCCTTATGAGATAAATTATCTTTTTCTAAAAGAATATTTAATATATTTTTTAATTTTGATTTATTAAATTGTGAGAGGTTTGAATCTCTTAGAAGTTCCGTTGTGAATAAATAAATACGAGGATCATTTGGGTTCATTTCAATTACTCTTAGGTAACAACTAAAAGATTCTTTTGATCTACCAATATTTCTCAGTATGCTACCAAGATTCAAATAAGCATCTATGTATTGAGGATTAATTTCAATTGCTTTCCTAGTACAGATTTCTGCTTCTTGTAATTTTCCAAGATTTATCAATACGGTTCCTAGATTGAAATATGCTTCCGCGAAATCAGGATTAATTTTAATTGCTTTACGAGTGCAGATTTCTGCTTCATTTAATTTTCCAGAATCTATTAATATGGATCCTAGATTTGAATGCGCTTTTGCGAAACCAGGATTAATTTTAATTGCTTTACGAGTGCAGATTTCTGCTTCATGTACTTTGCCAATTTTGATCAATATGCTTCCTAGATTGGAATGCGCTTCCGCGTAATCAGGATTAATTTGAATTGCTTTGCGCGTATAGATTTCTGCTTCATTTAATTTGCCAAGATCTATCAATATGGTTCCCAGATTGAAATATGCTTCTGCGTAATCAGGATTAATTTTAATTGCTTCACGAGTGCAGATTTCTGCTTCATTTACTTTGCCAATTTTGATCAATATGCTTCCTAGATTTAAATGTGCATCTGCGTAATCAGGATTAATTTGAATTGCTTTGCGAGTGAAGATTTCAGCTTCTTGTAATTTGCTAAGATCTATTAAGATGATTCCATAATTTGAAAATACCCGGTGATCAAGAAAACCTTGATTAATAAAAAGTTGATAATATTTTGCTGCTTCTTGAATATTACCTTGTGAATGAAACTTAAATGCTTGATTCATTATTTGTTCTTTAGAAGGTTTTGAAGGAGTATTGGTATTAATAGTGATATTTTCTTTGATTTTTCCAATAGCAAATGGAACTGTGAATGTTTTTACCTCAGTAATCTTCTTCTTTCCTTCTCCTTCTTTACTAGAACTATTCATCTTCTCTTATTTTTCTCTTTTGCTTTTAGCATTTTACTACTAATTTCAATCCTTATTCATTCCTTCTTAAATCATGTATGACTGATAGAGCAAGACTAACTAATATTTTTAATGAACTTTCTACGATTATTAATCAAATCAACTTATAGAATAGAACTAATACTTTTTATTGCTGGACTTTTTTAGTTTGTCATGGGTTTGTCACGATAAAATAATCCCTGAGAACTCAGTTATAGCTTCATTATTTTTTCTAGGCCCTATTAAGTGGAAATAGTTCAGGGCTGCAAAACGTAGTCAGTCACTCAAAAACCCACTTCCACTTGTCACCTTGTCACCGTCTCTACAGAGAAATCGTACATAGTTTGTTTTCTCTATACTTGTTGTTTAAATATCTAGTATTTGTTGCTAAGAATCTATAAACGACTTCTCTAGATATTTTTTGATACTAAGTATTTAAAAAGGTACAAAAAAACCTGCTCGAAAGCAGGTCTGTTTGAAGATCAGTCGTAAGTGTTTCCTTACTCTAATTTTTTTAATCATCAAAATAAGAGCATGTGTAATTTACTAATTCTAAAACCTCTAAACAAAATGAAGAATTTTTGGGGACATTGAAATCCATACCCTCTGTTATTAATATCCAATCTTTATCACCTGCAATTTTTACATTTAGTTTTCCAGAATGGATTTGCATGAGTTCTCTTGATGCAGTTTTAAATTCATATCCACCCTCCAACATCACTCCTAATGTTTTTTTTGAACCATCTTTTAAAAAGATGTTCCGACTAATAACTTTACCTTCAAAATAAATATTTGCTAATTTATCAACATCTACATTTTGATAGTTATCCATTGAGAAATTCCTGAATCTAATTTTCTAATCACTAATCATAATCTATAGATGTTGAGTTTTATCTATGCACTTGTTATCCCAGTACTGATCTTGGGATTGCTTTATCTATTCATCATTGAAAATAATGGTCTTCCAGATTGGATGGAACGTGTCTCAAGAAATAGTGGTTCCGTTTGGACTTATGGAATTATTGCCATCGCCCTAGTTGGAATTCTTAGATATCTGATTCGATGACTAAGCAGCAGCATCAACACAAGCATTGAATTGATGTTCTACTAATTCCCAACCATTACTGATGAGTTCATTCCAAGTTTCATAAGAGGATTGATAGTCTAATTTTCTTGTGTTTTTAAGTCGTGTTGGGATACCTTCTTTCGTGCAAAACCAAAGTTGAGTGAAGACAGTCGGAAACGCTATTGCAGATTTCGGATCACGCATGAAAAGCAAGCATAAGTCTCTTGCTGGGGCAACTAACCATCCTGATGGTGTTGGTAATGCTTCTCTTACAGGTTCATTCATGTGATTGATATCTAGTGGTGGATTTCATTTCCTGCAAACATTCTGATGAAGTCAGTAGTCAGAGGGATCACGAAGGAGAGAAAAAAAAGCACCTGCTCACTGGTGCTTTGGTTGCTTGCAGCTGTGATCTATGCATTTTAATACAAATATACTACTTTTGTCTATGGGTGAATTAGTGACTTGTATAAGAAAAGGGCACTACTGCATCAGCATCTTTGTGTGTTTTTTGTTGCACAGAGCTGATTTTTGTTGCGATTGTTCTGCTTTCACCTTTCTAATTGTCGGATTTTCATTCCTTAGTTTTACCTCTAATCAAAACATAGGATTTTCTGATCCAATAACCAGCAATTCAGATACCTCTAGATGTGCTTTGAGGCTATGAAATCAAATTGTTCCTAATCAAAGATCGTCTTCACTATTTCCGAAAGGGTTGTATCTGATATCAAAAATCAAAACCACTGCTGTACTTAAAAGCAGTAAACCGAAAACAACTTGAGGAGGTGGAAATATCATTCTTACACTCTAGAAAAGGCACAAAAAAACCGCCCTGTTCTTTTCGGGCGGGTTAGTTGCAGAGACCTGGTGCAAGTGTTTCCTTGTTTCCACTGCGGAGGGTCTCTTACTCCTCACAGATAAATCATAAATGAACTTGTAAAAGAGGAAAAGTATCTTGAGGCGGGTTTACCGATTGGCACAGCCACTAAAAGAGCATCCAATTGGATGCTCTTTCGGCACAGAACTATGTGTGAGGAGTTGTTCTGTAACCCTATTCTTATACATCTGATACCAAGATGGCAATAACAAAAATAATCTCTTCAATATTGAGAAAATATTTGCTTGGTGTAAAAAAACAAAACATTTCACACCTCATTTGCGAATGCCAAATATTTGCTTAAAACAAGTTTTCCCTCAGCACCTTGTGTCAATGAAGTAGCAGAGTGAAATGGGTCTTCAAGTGTCTGTTCCCACTATGTTCTCTTTGTTGCTTTCTTGTCTTTCCACAGAGAGATCGTATATGGTTTGTTTTCTCCATACTTTGCTTGTAGACAAGATGTAAAGAAAAATTATTAAAAAGCTATAAGATGCCCTAATTAATTATTTATAAGTCTTTGTTTTTATTGACTATTTTAATGAGGCTATTAAAGATTTTTATCTCATATTTTCGCTAAAATTATATAAATAGTTTCTTTTATATATTGATTAGAATGAAAATAAGAAGTATTTCTTATATGAATAAAAGTATTTCTTTTTTAATGTTAATGGGGCAACAGGTTGTGATAGGAACATATGCTTTGTTTTAAAGATTAACTTCTTCAGAATTTATTAACTACTTCGTTACGTATTCAAAACTTTGTGATCGCAAAAACGCCTACCTCATAAAGAAGGGGGGGCGAGATTTTTGTCACCCCCCTTTGAGCTCTGTACCTATTTATCCAGCTAAACATTTTTTTTGAATAACCAATCATTTACTTAATAAAAAGTGCTGAAACACTTGATTTATAATTCTTTTAGGATTCAAATTCAATCGTTCAAAGTACTTTATTAGGTCTTATGGCAAAAACTGAAAATGATCTTGATATTTACTATGCAGTTGGGAATGCTAATACTTCTAGGCAGGAAACTGAGATTGGGGAAATCATAAAAAAAAGAAATTCTATGGGATGGAAATTAGTTTCTACTAGCACGGCAGTGGTTGATATCACTAACCAATTTTCTAGCTTGTATCTCTTTTGGGAGAAATAATATGAGTAAGAAAAAAGAGAAATTTAATGTGACGCAGGGTATGACTCTTTTGCTTCTAAAAAAACTTTCTTTACCTCCGAACTTGGTCTTTTTAATCATTCTTTTTATTACTAACCCAGCAAATAAAATTGGTTATGAGGAGTAGTAGGCATACAAAAACTTTTCGAAATCAAGTCTTTTTCTCCTTCACCTAAAGAATTAATCATATCTTCAACTTATTAAATACATGGATTAAGAAAGGCACCCTGCTGCATCAGCTTCCTTGAGTGCCTCTCTTTACTTACAGAACAATTTTGTTGAGGAGTGTTCTGCTTTCCTTTTTCTAATTAATTCGAAAAGTGGAAGCATCAGAAATTATTCCTAATTAAAGATCGTTTTGACTATTTCTAAGAGAGGGGGTTTATTTTTTTGAAGATCAAAGCTACTCCTGCACTTAAAAGTAGAAGTCAAATACTCCTTATGGGGGAAGTAGATCATCCGATTACTCAAGGAATATATCGGTTTTATCTCGATAAAAGGAATGTGTATAAAGAGAACAATACGCTTCAAATTAATCAGGGATTGCCTCGTTTAGATCATTACGTATACAAACCGCACGGAAGGATATTGATCGTCTTATTAAAATTTTGCTTTAAGACTGGTGTGAGATTTTGGTTACCCCCTTTAAGTTCAGCATCCACATAGATAACTGAACTTGTCACTCTGATTTACGACCATCTACTTGATCGGAAGTGATCTATTTCCTGGTTCATCTCTAATAAATCTAGATTTGGTTAATAGGGAATTAACTCCTGTTAACCAACGACCCAGTAATCTTTTTGCTTTCTGAGGATTAGTTAGAGAAGATAGCGAATTATTCTTTTTTACCTCAATATTTCAATTGAAAGTAATAGGGAATCAGATGAGGAAGTGTTCCAAGAGAGATTAACAGTACAGAAAACCAAAGAAAGATTGATGAAAGAGTATTTGACCCATTAGATCTGAAACTGCGGGTTGCTTGCATGATTAGACCTCCGTTGAATTTAATGTTTTTTAGTAATTCATTGAGCAGTTGCCAAACTGCAGACATTCATTCTCGTACTCAACTTCATCAAAATCAGTTTCATAATTAGAAATTAGATCACACCAATCATTCCCTTGGATAGGAACTCCACATGATTTCGAAAATGTTTTCTTTACGTCTTCGAGTGCATGTTTAAAAGGATTACCGCATGACATGGCTTGACCTCCTAATAGTGCTTTGATTTATATCTACTCCTATTGATTGAAAATATCTATAGGAAAAAAACCCTAAAGTATCAATCTTTATTCTTCCAAAAAGAAAGACCCCTCCTCTTAAGAGTGGCACTAGGGGTCTTCCTTTACTACAGAGCTGTTTGTGGGAGGAGTTGTTCTGTAATTTCTTTTTTTAATCTTAGTATTTTTTTAAATATTTTGAGAAATATAGATTAAATTATATTGATAAAAATAATTAGATTTCTTCTATTTTTTACACAATCGTACAGAAGAATTCAGGTAAAGTTGTTTAACTTTGAAATAGAGGTTGAAAGTAATTTTTTATCGAATTACTTTTTGGTAAAAGTAATGACTATAAACTTGTAGGTGTTGGCTGATAAAGGATCTTTCTTGTTGTCAATCTTTTGAGTTATTCTGGAATTTGATGGAAAATTGTATTTCAATTAAAAAAAATAATTATGGCGAGGGTTAAAAAAAAGCGTCATCATTTCAATAATAAATACCATTCATCTGATGTCATTTGAAGTTACTTACAACGGAGATATTCAATATATTAAGGTTTTCTACTCAACTGAAAAAACGAGATCAGGAAAGTACTATGGCGAATTTTATAAAAAAATGGATGCATTAGCGAGTGATCTGAAACGTCTTAAAGAGGAACTATGTGAGGACAGTGAAAAGGCAGCAAAAATTGCTAAAGATGCTGCAAACAAGGCACTTTCTGAAAGATTTGGTTCACTTCGATATGTTATTGATGAGCGTCATTGGGACGAAGATATGGTTGTCAGCAAGATTCTTGATGACCGAAAAGAAGAGATGTTGGCACTAGCGCAAAAGACTTTTAATAATGAAGTTCTTCTTGAGGAGGACGCGGCAGAGGAATATCAAATTCACTTGGATGAAGGATCAATAGAGGTTGATGGTGAGCGTGTAGAGACCTCGATAATGGATTTTTTTGATTCTGACAACTACCACGAGTTGAATGAGGCAAAATTAGAAAAATTGGAAAAACTTGATTGGTTTATTATCTGGTCCAGGACAGAAGCAGGTGAGTTTAGGACAGAGGGTGGACAGCACGAGGGTATTTATTCATCGAAGGAATTGAATATGAGCAATTGCTTGCTTACTTATAGAGATTTACCCCTTGTTATTCCTTCTAATGGTACGGACATCTTTAGTAATGAACTTGAAATCCATTTTATAGATGAGACCAGGGCATCTCTCTCCATAGGTGATGCTTAGCAAAATCAACAAGATTTGCTTAACTTATAGACATTCTTATTTAAGTCGGTAGGCAGAGATGAATGAATTACGTCTAAGAATTTATGAGCAGATAATAAATGAGTCACCAGGAGGGAAAACTTCCTTATTTAATAAAATCTGTGGAGTTACAATTTTTATTTCGATTTTTTTCGCAGTTATCACTACTGAAAACTCAATCGATTATAAATTTGGGTATCAGATAGACCTTTTGGATTGGATTATTGGTGGTTTGTTTTGCTTTGAATATTGTTGTCGTTTATGGGTCGCACCACTTGAAAAGAAATATGGAAAAGGATGGAAAGGCGTTTTACGTTATGTGGTTTCACCAATGGCAATTATTGATGTCATTGCAATTGTCCCATCCTTTATTGGTGTTCGTTCTGAATTAAAAATTCTTAGGATTATTCGTCTCTTGCGAATATTAAAAATTGGAAGGAGTGAAAAATTTAAGCAAAGCATCTATCACTTTAATTATGCAATTCGATCCAAGAGTCAAGAATTACAAATTTCGATTTTTTATACAGTTTTACTTTTATTGATCAGTAGTACGTTTATGTATCTTGCTGAATCTTCTATTCAACCAAGCTTGTTAGGTTCAATTCCAAGATGTCTTTGGTGGTCAATCACAACTGTCAGTGCTGTTGGTTATGGAGATTCCATACCAGTAACGGCTGTTGGAAAAACAATTGCCTCGATAACTTCTCTTATGGGTATTGCCGCAATCGCAATACCTACTGGAATACTTGCATCTGGATTTAGTGAATCAATTGGGGTACAAAATCAAAATAAAAATGAATTGCATGAAAATGAGGTTCCTAGTAATTCTTAATTAAATTGATCTTCACATCAAATACAGGAAAATTTTTTATTAAAGAAGGAGCAATAGATCTTATGGTCTCATTGAGTGCCACTGATGCAAATTCAGAAAAAAAATGGAAAGGTTTTTATAACTCGTTTTCAAAGGCTGAACTAGAAGCCGAGTGGCATGAGTATTGGAAAGATTGATTTAATCAGATAAAATCTTTTTATTGATGGGAAGAATATGGACGAAGCGTGGCTGCAAGAACTCAATAAAAGGAATCTTGTGGTTAAAGGAGAAGATTACTCTAGATGGGACTTCGCAACTGTTACTTTATCTTCTTCAGTTTTAGAAAAATTAAGTAAGGAAGAAAAAGCTAAATTTCATATGACTGAATTCAAACGAGCAACTAATGAAATTGAGCATTGGGCAAGAGTAGAGGAAATATGTGACTTTTTTGGTGTTGAAGATCCAGATTTGGCTGGAGATATATATGTAAGAAGGTTTAAAAATTTTAATATAGATGATGAGATTAAATGGCTAGAATTAAGAGATGTTAGCGAAGATATACCTGAAGGTTTCGGAGTTAAAGTTGATTGGGGTACGGCAAAATAAGCACATGAAAAAACGCATAATGATTAAAAACCAATACCATTTGTGTGAATTATTTGATAAAACACAAACCTGATCAATTACACCCAAAATTATTATATCTCCATTGGGATCTTTCTAGGATGAATTTTCATTCTCGAATTTATTAAATTTCTTTGTGCCTACTGCAATATCTCTGAAGAATTTTTCCGAACATTTAACATCCATGGTATGTAAGATGTCTTGTGTAATTTCAGTATTGCTTTTAGGAATAAATTTGCTTAATACTCGTATAATTCCATCTTGATTTTTATGAACACTGTTTTTATCCCACAACTGTTCTCCATACTGACTCTTTGGAATGGCAATCCATTCATGTGATATAGGATCTATATTTAGGCGGTAAAAAATAATTAGAAGAGCTAACTAAGAAAGAAAAATAAATTTAATAGTTTTTTAGGCGCATTTGATAATAAATTTCGGATCTTGTTCGCGGAAAATTGACTCCCGATCGATATGCGTATGCCTATTTAATACTTTTAAGAAAAATTTATTAACAAAAGTTGATTTATATCAATGTAGTTGTTAAGTGCAAGTATTTAATAAAAAAGGTAGTGGATGTGTTGTGATAAACCTTTTTCTTAGAGAGAATTACACGATGGGTTAAATGAATGCTGAAAAACTAAGAATCAAACAAATGGGATGAAAAACTTTGCACTCCCATTTGTTTGATCGATTGATAAGTGGGATATTCTTTTATCTGATGGACTGATCGCTACTTACCACCATTGCAGAAGCGAACTGAATCAGAAGCGCTTTTTCCACTAGCTTGAAT
Source organism: Prochlorococcus sp. MIT2308 (assembly GCF_059772345.1). Taxonomy (NCBI): domain Bacteria; kingdom Bacillati; phylum Cyanobacteriota; class Cyanophyceae; order Synechococcales; family Prochlorococcaceae; genus Prochlorococcus; species Prochlorococcus sp. MIT2308. The sequence continues at coordinate 1,388,058 of NZ_CM186283.1, forward strand.
CTCTTCAACACATTCGTTGAAGACTTGTGAGTCTTGCTTTATAGAGCACAAACTAAAGGCGATTGCAACCAGAGCAACAGCAGAAACTACATTAGAGCCTAGTTGAATAAGGCCATAGGCAAACATCGCTTTTCCTTTCCCACCGCACTTTTTTTTGTCTATTTTTTTTTCTTCAGTCATTAGGAAATAGTTAATTATTTAATTTAATAGATTTATTTGGCAAAAAAGTTGAAAAACAGTAGAGAATACCGCTCTAATTACCTTTTTGATTTTGGTTTTTTTTAAGTCAAAATAATCACAAAGAAACCGTCTTATAAAATAAGGCGGCTCCTTTGGAGTTCAGCGCAGGTGTTTCCTTGTTTCCACTGCGGAGGATCCCACTCCTCACAGTTCCATTGTTACGTATCTCTTGGCTAACTCATGTGCCAGCAGGTTGGTTCGCCGGCTGTTATATGTGAGAATTCGAAAATTAGTCATAAAAAAACACCCGACTTACTGTAAGAGGGGTGTTTTTTAACAGAACGATTGTGTGAGGAGTTGTCCTGTTAATTCATTGTTAATCTTCTGGTCATTTTTGTCACTTCTTAAAAACAAAATGTCTTAGATCATGAAGCTGCGTTGATTTGCGACCTACGAGATTGGTTAGTCTTCTGCGTTTTCAAATTGCTTTGCTAATCTAAAACCTTTTCTTATAATTAAATATATTCCATATAAACCAGCAATCAAAGGAAGGACTATTAGAGGGTTGGGACTATAGTTGGAATAATCTTTTACACCATCAACATATTCAATTCCTGAGCATTTTAAGTATAGAAAACTCGTAAAGATAATTCCCCAGCCAATTATTGAGAGAATGCCTCCTTTTTTATCACCTTCATAAAATCTATCTAAACCCCATCCCCAGCCAATAGCAAGGATTACTCCTCTTGTGACAGCATTTTTTTCTTGCTTACGTAGCATTTTTTTTGTTGGAATATGTTCGGAATGAACATAACTGAATTATTGTTGTTTTGCATGCACTGATTAAAAAGATACTTATTCCTGTAAACATTTGGGCATTTTTTGTAGAGAAATAAGCATTTAATCAAGTGGGGTAGCACCCCCTAGTCAAGCAACAATAGAGAATTAGAGAGAAATTGATTAAATAAATTTATCTGTGCCTAATAAGTTGACTTCGATTTCTTGTGGTTATGTTGACTTATCTTGTCATTTAGGGGTGGTCGACTTCAAGAAAAAAAGATAAATTAGTTCAATAGCTTATTACTTTTGACAGTTGCACAACAGACTGATTTGCAGTTAAGCCGACGGCTTCAGAAAGATAGTATAACCATCTCAGGAAAGGTTATTTTTATAAATCCTTTTCTATATTGGCGACGCTTTGACAACAATACTGATAGATGGTTAAGGGAGCCTGGCCAGCTAGGAGAAGAGCAAATCAGTCTTAATAGAGCGCGTTTTTATCCTGAAGTAGATTGGACTTTTCTGAAAGACGAAGAACGGATGATTAAAGATGCCGCAGTTGAAATGTTTTTAAAAACGCTTGAATTAATTGGTACTTTTCATCCTCAGCTTACTGCGGGGCAATTGCTAGAAGTTGAAAGAAAAATGGCAGTTACTAAAAAAAAGTCTTTTGAACATTGGGTAGAGAAATCCTTTAGAAAGAAAATTAATCAAGCTTCAAGAGAGCGTAATAGGTTTGCTAGAGAGCGTTTTGTAAGAGGTTGGCGAGAATGGTTAACTCTTGAAACTACTCATCAAGCTTTTCTTCCATTCGCGACAATAATTGTGATGTCAATCTTTGGTGGTTGGTCCATAGGTATTTCTAATAATAGTTGTACTCCTTACTTTCCAACGTCAGAAACAGGTATTCTTAAGTAGCTTTTGTTAAGCCATTATGGCTAAAGATCAATTAAGGGATTTCCATTTATTTGCAATGGAATCTGCTTTGCCTTTTGGCATGGGCATTGTTAATAATGCTAAAAATGGTGGATTTCAAAAAATAATGGATGTATTAAAATCGAAAGATCCATTTTTAGAATTCAAAGTTGATGGCAAAACTTCTGCAAAGACAGTAAGGGATAAGATTGATCAATTGATTCCTGGTTTAGGCTATCCAGTTGTTTCTGTTGATGTAACTGTTGAAGAGAATTCTCCTGATTATGAAAGCAATGATCAAGATTCTTTAGTTTCAACTTTAAATAGAATTGATAACGAATTAGATCTATTGAGGCATCATATTAGTAATGACTCAAAAAATTTAGATGATGAATAATTCTTGAATTCTAATAATGAAGAAAAAAGAAAACTTATATCTCAGTTCTAAAAAGCATGTGGGTGCTTTCAATCAACCCTTGATTTTCTTTTTGTTTACTTGCTTAATTTTTTTCGTAACAGGTGCTCGTCTATTTTGGATACAAATAATTAATGGCTCCTACTATAAAAAACTTTCAGAAGAAAATAGAATTAAGCTCATTTCTAACCCACCAATTAGAGGAAGGCTATTAGATCGTAATGGTGTAATTCTTGCCGATAATAAACTTTTTTATTCTTTATCTGTTCAACCTAGACTGTTAACTAATGTTGAATGGATTGATCTGAGGGATGCTTTATCTGATCTGTTGAATGTTTCTGCAAGTCAATTAGAGATTGCATTTAACAGAAGTAATTCCGAGACCCCTTATAAAAAAGTATTGTTGAGTGATTTATCCGTTGAGCAAGTTATAAGATTTAAAGAACAAGAGAGTAAATTGTATGGTGCTCAGATTGATATTGGTTTAGTTAGAAATTATCCTTATAAGTCTTTAGCCGCTCATGCTTTAGGTTACACACAATTGATAACTCAAGATGAGTTTTCGGAGCTTTCACAAAGAGGTTATAAATTTTCCGATCGAATTGGACGAAAAGGTATTGAAGCTGCTTTTGAACCTGAATTGAGAGGCAAATGGGGCGGAGAAATGCTTGAGATTGATGCAATGGGTACGGTTCAACGGAGCCTAGGGTTAAAGCTTCCTAAAGCTGGCAAGGATATCAAATTGACTCTTGATCTAGAGCTTCAACGGACTGCCGAAAAAGTTTTGTCCGATAAAGTCGGAGGAGCAATAGTAGCGCTTGATCCACGTACAGGTGCAATTAGAGCAATTGCTAGTCAACCTACTTTTGATCTGAATTTTTTTTCTCAGCCTTTTACTAATCAACAATATGACAACTTTTTTTTGTCATCGAACCGTCCTCTTTTGAGTAGAGCATTTAATGCATACGATCCAGGAAGTACATGGAAGCCCATAACGGCTATTGCCGGCATGGAAAGTGGTAAATTTCTTCCTAGTCAAAAATTAAATACCGTTCCATGTATTAAATATGGTAGTCATTGTTTTCCAGAATATAACAAGAGAGGTTTTGGGTGGATAGGATATGAGGATGCATTTAGAGTTTCGAGCAATACTTTTTTTTATCAAGTAGGTGTCGGGGTTGGCCCCTCAGCTTTATATGATGCAGCGATTAAACTTGGCTTCGATAATTATACTGGCATAGAAACTCTAATCGATGAAAATAAGGGCTTAGTAGGGAATAAGGAATGGGCTGATAAAGGTCGTGGTTGGGGAAAGCCTGGAGAGACTCCCTGGATCGTAGAGGATATGGCTAGTGCATCCATTGGTCAATCGGTTGTTCTGGTTACTCCATTGCAATTAGCACGAGCATATGCGTCTTTCGCAAATGGTGGTTATTTGATTACTCCTCATTTAGTTGATGGCAATATTAATTGGAGATCAGAAAAATATTTCCAAAAAGTAGATATTCAAGATACAACTTTTGAGACAATCCGTCGTGGACTTCGAAAAGTAGTAACTAGTGGTACTGCTATTGGAATAAATATAGATCCCTCTATAATCCCTCCAGTCGCTGGTAAAACTGGAACAGCTGAAGATAGCAGTGGAGGTGAAGATCATGCATGGTTTGCTGGATTTGCACCTTATGACTCTGGGAAAATAGTCATAGTTGCATTTGCTCAGAATACTCCTGGTGGTGGTTCAGTCCACGCTCTACCTATGGCAAAAAAAATGTTTCAGACATGGTATGAATTAAATTCTAACGAGCAATTGATTAGTGTTGGAGAAGAGTTAGAGAGTTAATTAGAATGATTTAGTTTTAGTAGTTGAGTTATGATTGCGTTAATTGATGTATCTTCAGCAATTTTTGACTTGTTGGTAGCTAACTGACGACCTAAAACCAAAGCTCCAAGATGGGTCAGCTGAATTCGCATTGAAAGCAATAACTCCATACACCCTCCTCCCGAAAAACTTGCAATTGCAATTGGACGTTCGTTAAATAAACTTCGAAAATCTTTTCCTTGCACAGAAAGCCAAGCTATTGCATTTGTAAGAATTGGAGGAATTGAACCATTATATTCTGGAGAACAAATGATCCAATGTGAATGGCTTTCCATTTGAGCATTGATCAAATGAAGATTATCTGGTGCTTTTTCTTTTGAATTATGACGTGGATTAAATATTGGTAAATCATTTTGTGATTCTGTCAAATCAAGTAATTCGCATGAGTAATTTAGTTCCTTGCCTGCTAGTAAAAATCTTTTGGCTAATTTCAGATTTTCACCATTGCTTGCAGCTATAATAAGAAGCTTTTTATTAGACATTGTGAATTAGGAAGGAAGTATAAATAAATGGATCAAGTCGTTTTTGTAATGGATCTAGTAGTTCGCTCCGGTTTTTCGATGATGAACTGCTGTTACTCCATCTTTTTTAAGGACTTTTCCATGTTTAATCTCAGCATATATCAGCCAATGATCCCCACACTCCATTCGTTGACTAACTGTACCCTCCAGCCAAGCTAAAGCTTCGTTTAACAAGGGTTGATTGCTTGGACTTAATTTGATCTCAAGATTGTTAAATCTATTATCTCCAGGTTTGAATGATTGGAGAAATTGTTTAAGGAGGCTTTGATGATTGTTTTGCTCTAAAATATTCAAAGCAAAATTATCACCAGTATGAAGTAAGTTTTCTACAGCTCTTTCTTTGGCCACTGCAATCGTAATACCAGGAGGAGAGAAGCTTGCTTGACTCACCCAGCTTGCAACCATTGCTCCGCTAATTTGATTACCTTCATCTCCTTTTTGAGCAGTCAATATACATAGTGATCCTACGACTCTTCCAAGTGCATTAATTGTTGGATCACTTTTACTTGTATTTAATCCAACATTAGCCTTTCTTTGTTGACGTAATTTCATATTAATTAATTGTTTACCAAATTGGATACCTGTTTCCTCAAGTTTTTTAATCATTAATGGATCAGGACTGAATTTGATTTTTATGGGTTCAAATCCAAATTTATAGCCCCCATCTTTTAATTTTTTTTCAAGTAAATCAAGAGCCTCTCCACTCCACCCATAACTTCCAAATACTCCAGCTGGCTTGTCTCTGTCTCCCTCAGCCAAAAGAGTACCTAGTGCTGAAACAATAGGGGTGGGTGCATGTCCTCCTAAAGTTGGTGATCCAATTAGATATCCATCGGCTTTACGAATTTCATTGATTAAACTACTTGAATCGGTGAATTCACAATTAATAATCTTAACTTTGACTCCTGTTTTACTAATTCCTCTAGCGATGGCATCAGCAATAGCTGCAGTGTTTCCATATGCACTAGCAAATAATAAAGCAACTCTTAAGTTGCTGTATTTTTGGCTTTCTCCCCAGCTTTGGTAGTTGTTTAATAAACTTCTCCAACTACCGCTGATTGCAGGTCCATGCCCAGGGGCTATCGTATCAATCTCAAAATCTTCGAATTTTTCGATAATACTATTAACTTGAGTAGACATTGGTGCCATTAAACAATCGAAGTAATGTCTTCTTTCCTCTTCCGTACTAATACTGTTTAATTCAGCCCATTTTTCTTCATATACATGCGCACCAAACAATTTGTCACTCATCAATAAACCAGTTTCCTTTTCAAAAACAATTAGTCCACCAGGCCAACGTGCTGTTGGCGCGGGAATGAGAGTGATCTCAAAGTTATTATCTAGTTTCAAAGTTTCTAGTTGTCTTATGATTTGTATATTTGGGAGGATTGCAACTTTCTCTGATACTTCTTTTGGATTTGTATCTTTAGATGGTTTTCGTAAATTCCAAATTTCCCTGAATAATTTTGCTCCGGGATTAGAACAAATAACCGTTAAATTTTTATACTTTACATTCATTCGTTTTACAAACGCTACTTTATTGGGATTGATGTGACCCATAACTAACTTTATCTCAACTAAATCTCTGCTAATTATTGTCTCGAACTCTTCTAAGAATTCTTTTTCAAATGTTAAACCAGGAGGGTGAACAAGAATATATTCTTGTGATTTTGAATCTTCATCTTGGTGAGACTTAAATAAAAAAGAATTTGTGCAACTACCTTTTTCAAGAGAATATTCAACTTCAAATCTGGTTCTTTTTGGATTTAGGCTTCTTAAACAAATTAAGTTCTCCTCAATAGGAATCTGGATCGTCTTTTTTATGAAAGTATTTAATCTTGTTGAAGAAATATTCTCTACTGCCATAGTTAATAATTACTACCAACTCTTCTGTGATGAACTGCTGTTTTACTTTGAGTATTTGATAAATTACCTTTCTCAACTGATGAATAGATGATCCAATGGTCTGTTGTCTCCATTCTTTGAATAACTTTACATGAAAGGAAAGCTAACGCATCAGATAGAACTGGTCCTCCAGCCGCAAGATCATTCATTAATTCAACTCCTTCAAATCGATTAGCACCTGGTGGAAAACGTTTTAAAAAGTGTCTGAAGAGGTGCAAATAATTATTTTCTTGAAGAATATTCAAAACAAAACGATTATTCACTTGTAATAATGATTCAATGGCTCTGTCTTTAGCTACTGCCACGGTGATTCCAGGGGGTTCAAAACTTGCTTGACTGACCCAGCTTGCGACCATCGCACCGTCTCGACTGTCTGCACCTGAATTCTCTTTAGCCGTAACAATGTAGAGCCCACCGCTTAAACAACCAAGCGCTTTGTTTAATTCTCCATCAAGGCTTTTTGTAGCAGCTAAATTTTTCTTTCTAGTAAGAATTTGACCTAAATCTGTACCAGCTTCTTCAAATTGTTGATAAACAGTTTTATTTGGTTCGTCACGAACTCGAAGTGGTTTAAATGCTTCTTTTTGTCCAAGCTTTCTTAATTGGTTAGTGATAAAGTCAATTGGCTCTTCATTACCGCCATAAGAATCATAAGTAGCTACCCACTGCTTTTGTTTTAATGACGCAAGTAATGTCCCAATATTACTTTGCAATTCCGAATCAGATTTGATTGGCCATGTTGGTACAACAACTGCGCTTGCATCACTAATTAGAGCACTTAATTCTTGAGTATCTGAAGCAATAAGATCAACTAATTGAACTTGAGCATTTGCCTTGCCTATGCCATGAGCAATTGCTTGACTAAGCCGATCGCAAAATCCATATTGGCTCAGATAACAAACCACGGCATAGTTATCTCCTTTACTTCTTTGCTTACTCCATTCTCTATAGTTATTCAGCCATAACTGCGTATTAAAATTAAGGATTGGTCCATGTCCAACACCAATAGTTTGCACGATTGGCAATGCATCAATTTTTTTTAATGCTTGAACTACGCTGCGGGCATTAGGACCCATTAGGCAGTCGTAATAAAATCGGAAATCTTCATTTAATAGATTTGGATTTTCGTCATACAATTTTTCTGAACAGTAATGCAAACCAAACGCGTCACAAGTATATAAAACTTGAGTACCGTGATCAAAAGAAAAAATAGTATCGGGCCAGTGTAGATTTGGCGCACTAATAAATTCAATTTTGTGCTCGACTCCGCTGATTGAATTAATTTCTAAATTTAGCTCCTCACCACTTTTGACTGCTCTTGACCTAAAAGGTTGATGGATTTGTTCTTCTAGAAATTTTATAGCTACTTTAGATGCGACGATTTCAATATTTGGGTTTAATTCAATTAAGTATTTAATAAGTCCAGAATGATCTGGCTCTGTGTGACTGACTATTAAATAATCAATTTCTGTTGGATTGATTTCTTGTCTTAGTTTTTCAAACCAAATATCTTTAAATTTTAAATGGCTTGTATCTATAAGTGCAGTTTTTTTGCCTCTTATTAAAAAACTATTGTATGTAGTTCCATTTCTAAGGCCAAATTCAATATCAAACCTGCTCCGATCCCAATCCAACGATCTTAAAGCGTGTGTGTCTTCAGCAATTTTTTCATATTGCAGTGAAAGTCTAGGAGTATCCTTTTTCTGATTTTCTAAAGCTGTCGATTCAGTAAAAATCATGTTCTTAAAGCCATTAATCAGAGAGAGCTAGAAAGCCGCAACAAATTAGATTGCTGAGTGAAAATACCTAGATCATTTTTTACCATAATAGGATATTGAGGTTTGTACGTGTGATACTGCTTCCCGTAAATATTATTTGTTTGCAATAGGTGTGGATCTCGACGGATTTTTTGAATATTTTCTCCTTCGAAGTCTCATGGGTTTCCATTTTGTTATTGTTTAAGGGCAAGTTGAGCCAATCTGACCATTTTTGTGATTGTTTTCAAAAACCTTTGTAGAAATAATTTTTAGTTATGAAAAAAAATTCCTCCACCTTAATGAATCCTCCATCTCTCTCAGGAGATGAAATAAGAGAAGCCTTTATAAACTTTTTTACCAAACATAATCATAAGAAACTTGCAAGTTCCTCTTTAATTCCAGATGATCCAACTGTTTTATTGACAATTGCGGGGATGTTACCTTTTAAGCCTATATTCTTAGGATTGAAAGAATCTCCTACTCCTAGAGCAACATCCAGTCAAAAATGTATTAGAACAAATGATATTGAAAATGTAGGTAGAACAGCTAGGCATCATACTTTTTTTGAGATGCTCGGTAATTTTTCATTTGGTGATTACTTTAAAAAAGAGGCAATTCAATGGGCCTGGGAATTAACTACTGATGTTTTTCGACTCAATCCAAAGAATATAGTCATTAGCGTTTTTGAAGAAGACCTAGAAGCAGAGCAAATATGGAAAGAAGTTGAAGGGGTTGATGCAAAGAGAATCATCAGAATGGGTGCTTCGGATAATTTTTGGTCATCGGGAGCTACAGGACCTTGTGGTCCGTGTTCAGAACTGTATTTTGATTTTAAACCCGAATTAGGAAGTGATGATATAGATCTTGAAGACGATAGTCGATTTATAGAATTTTATAATTTGGTTTTTATGCAATACAACCGAGACTTAAAGGGCACTCTTGAACCATTGGCGAATTGTCATATTGATACAGGAATGGGTTTAGAAAGAATGGCTCAAATTTTGCAAAAAAAATCTAATAACTATGAAACGGATCTTATTTTTCCTCTCATTGAGTCAGCGGCTTTATTAGCTAAAATTAATTATGAAACTACAAATAAAAAAAATCAAACATCATTAAAAATTATTGGAGATCATTGCAGAGCTGTCACACATTTAATTTGTGATGGTGTAACTGCTAGTAATCTTGGGCGAGGCTATATTCTTCGTCGTCTTATACGGCGTATGATTCGACATGGTCGACTGGTAGGGATTAATCAGTCGTTTTTACCTCAGCTAGCTGAAGTTACAATTGAGCTGATGAAAAATGCTTATCCTCAATTACTAGAGAAAAAGAAAATTATTCTTAATGAGTTAAAAATAGAAGAATCTCGTTTCCTTCAAACTCTTGAACGGGGAGAAAAACTTTTAGCAGAGATAACAGCTGATGAATGTGTTCTTATATCTGGTGCTCAGGCATTTGAGCTTTATGACACTTATGGTTTTCCTTTGGAATTAACAGAAGAGATCGCGAATGAAAAAGGTATTTCTGTTGATATTACTGGCTTTGAAGTTGAAATGGAGAGGCAACGCAAACGTGCAAAAGCAGCTTCTGTAAGTATTGATTTAACTGAAGAAGGTTCAATTGAAAGAGAAATTTCCTTGTTTGATGAAACAATATTTGATGGCTATGAAAAGTTACAAACCACTTCTATCGTGATAGGCATTTTTAAAAATAATGAATTAGTCAAACAAGCTTTTGAGGGTGATTTAGTTAAGATTATTGTAAATAGAACGCCTTTTTATGCTGAGTCGGGTGGGCAAATTGGAGATGAAGGCATAATAACGTCTCAAGATCTAGAGGTGTCTATAGAAAACGTTAGAAAAAAGAACAATATTTTTATTCATTCTGGAAGGATTAAAACAGGAGTTCTAACATTTAATTCATCTGTCCAGATGAATGTGACTCCATCTTTTCGTCAACGAACTACATCAAATCACACAGCTACACATCTATTACAATCAGCTTTAAAGTTATCGATTGACTCAAGTGTAAGTCAAAGAGGTTCGTTAGTTTCAAATGATCGATTGAGATTTGATTTTAATGCTCCAAAACCTTTAACAAACAAAGAACTTAATGATATGGAAGTACAGATAAATCAATGGATTAATGAAGATCATCCAATTCAAATTAAAACAATGCCAATTAAGGAGGCTATGGCTGCTGGTGCTTTGGCAATGTTCGGTGAGAAGTATGGTGATGTGGTACGTGTCGTGGATGTTCCAGGTGTCTCTATGGAGTTATGTGGAGGAACCCATGTAACTCGTACGTCACAACTAGGTACGTTTAAAATTATTAATGAGACAGGTATTGCTTCAGGTATTAGACGAATAGAGGCTATTGCTGGTCCATCAGTTTTAGATTATTTTAACGAACGTGATTTGGTAGTTAAGGAGTTAAGTAAATCATTCAAGGTTCAATCATATGAAATTGTTGAGAGAGTTTCATCTCTTCAACTGGAATTGAAAGATAAAACAAAAGAACTTATCAAACTTAAGAATGAACTCGCATTAGTGAAGGCATTGAGTTTGGCTAGTTATGCAAAATGTGTTGGTAAGAGTAAATTATTAATCAGACGTTTAGATGGTGTCGACGGATCTGGATTGCAATCTGCGGCTTCAAGTTTGATAGATCATTTAGGCAAGTACTCAGCTGTTGTTTTTGGAGGTATTCCAAATCAGGAGATCGATAATAAATTAGTTTTTGTTGCTGCATTTTCTTCTGATTTAGTTTTAGATGGTTTTCATGCAGGTAAATTTATCAGTGGGGTTGCAAAAATGTGTGGTGGAGGTGGAGGTGGTCGTCCAAATCTCGCTCAAGCTGGTGGTAGTCAACCTCAATCGTTGGATCTAGCTTTAGAAAAAGCTAATGAGGATTTGACTCAAAAATTGTCTTAATTTAGCTCTGTAGGTAAGTGCTTTGACGGAGACTTACCTCCACATGCTCTATTAATTTTTGTGCATCCTGGATTTTAAGATGTCCGCCTTGAATAGCTGATTCGCTTGATTTTCGTAATCGCTCTAATAATATTTCTGGATCATGTTCCAAGTATTCAAGAACATTTGATTTTGAATTTCCACGAATGACATGCTCAACTTTGTATGTTCCTTTTTCTGTGAATCTTATATGGACTGCATTCGTACTCCCAAATAAATTATGTAGATTTCCCATTACTTCTTGATAGGCGCCACCTAAGAAAAGACCAATTAGATATTTTTTGTCTTGATTAAATTCATGAAGAGGTAGCAAATTTTTAATTTTTCCATTGTCTATAAATTGATCAAGCTTTCCATCTGAATCGCATGTTAAATCTGCAAAGTGACCAAGTTTGTTCGGTTCTTTGTTAAGCCGATGGATTGGCATAATTGGAAAAACTTGATCAATGGCCCAAGTGTCTGGAGCGGATCTAAATACGGAAAGATTTGCGTAATATGTTATGGCTAAACTTTCACTTAATTTTTTTAGTTCTGTAGGTAGAAGTATATTTTTTGGTAACTGATTAACAATTGTTTTTGCACAGGCCCATGTCAACTGTTCAGCTTTTGCACGTTCAACTAAATCTATATAACCGAGACGAAAAGCCGCTAGTGCATCTGCTTTAAATTTAAGAGAATCATTCCATGCTTCTTGTAGTTTGGCTAAATCTTCTTCTTGCTTAAGTTCTAGAGACTGTATATGGATTAATGTTTCACGTAAATTTATGACAGAGAGACATTCTTTTTCGTCTTTTTTAGGAATGTCAGAAGGTAACGAATTTTTGCCTAAAATATTGAAGATTAAGATTGAAAAGTGACTAGCAATTGCTCTTCCACTCTCCGTAATCAAAGTAGGTAGTGGTATCTTTTTTGATTCACAACACTCTTTAATTGTTGCTACTACATCATTTGCGTAATTTTGAAGTGAGTAGTTAGTAGATGCTACTGAGGCTGTTTGACTTCCATCGTAATCAATACCTAAACCACCTCCAACATCTAAGTATCCCATAGGTGCCCCAAGATTAATTAATTCTGCATAAATTTGTCCTGCTTCTTGTAAGGCATCTTTTAAAACACCTATGTCGTTAATTTGACTCCCTAGATGAAAATGTAAAAGCTTTAATTCATTGAGAAGTTTTGCTTCTTTTAACCTTTTGATTGCTTTCAATATTTCTGGAATTGAAAGTCCAAATTTCGACTTGTCACCAATCGAGCTACTCCATCTTCCACAGCTTTGACTAGATAACTTTGCTCTAATTCCTATAAGTGGAGATGCTCCGAGTAAATGACTGGATTTGATTATAAGATCAACATCATTTGCTTGTTCTATAACTACTATCGGTTGACGTCCAAGCTGTCGTGCTAAAATAGCTGTTTCAATATAACGTTGATCTTTATAGCCATTACATATTAGTAAAGCTTTAGGATCCTCTAGTATTGATAAAGCAATTAGTAACTCTGGTTTGCTTCCAGCTTCTAAGCCAAAATTCCATTTGGAACCACAGGTGATTAATTCTTCAACAACGTGGCGCTGTTGATTACATTTGATTGGAAATACACCTTGGTATTTTCCTTGATATTGATAGTTATTAATTGCTTTTGCAAAAGCTTTATGTAAGTTTTTTAAGCAGTCTTCGAGAATATCGTCAAATCTTATTAACAGAGGAAATTTTAGTTTTCGACTTTCGAGTTCATCTAATAGTTCCATCAAATCATGCGATTTGTTTTTGGAACCGTCAGGACAAATACCAATATTCCCTTTTTCATTGATTGTGAAATAACCCTTTCCCCAGCGATCAATTCCATAGAGGTCTGAGCTGTTTTGGATAGTCCAAGAGAGAGATTGATTAGTATTTTTCACAGCCATTTATGCGATAACAAAGTTGCCAAGTTTGATCATTCACGATTAATACAATTAAATCTAAGAACAGTTTTATTAAGTGTCATGTTTTACTTGCCAAGAGGGTAGTTTTAGGAAGACTATGGCTTCATATTATTGAATACCGCAATGACTTTGGAAAGAACTTTTGTTGCTATCAAGCCAGATGGTGTACAAAGAGGTTTAATAGCTGAGATTCTTGGTCGTTTTGAAACCAAAGGATTCAAATTAGTAGGCCTAAAGCAACTCACACCAAGCAAAGAACTTGCTGAAAAACACTACGGTGTACATAAAGATCGTCCTTTCTTTTCAGGTTTAGTAGATTTCATAACAAGTGGTCCTGTTGTTGCAATGGTTTGGGAGGGTGAAGGAGTCATAGCAAGTGCGAGAAAATTGATTGGAGCAACAAAGCCTCTTGAGGCTGAACCTGGAACTATTAGAGGTGATTTAGCTGTGAATATTGGTCGTAATGTCATTCATGGTTCTGATGGTTCTGATACGGCAGTATTTGAAATTGATCTATGGTTCCAGAAAAATGAACTTGTTGATTGGACTCCATCAGATCAATTATGGAGAGTGGAATAAATTATTGGTGAAATTCACAATCTCTTGGTGAGTGGTTTTTAAAATCTGTCCCATCTGAATTGGGACAAAAAACTACTTTCCTCATTACTTAAAGAGCTCGAGCAAATAGATTTTCCAATTAATTCTGCAGTTATAGCCGCCAACAAAACTCCATTACGATGATGACCAGTAGCAAGCCAGAGTCCATTAATTGATGACATTCCCAGTAAAGGGCCTTCGTCTGGTGTGCACGGACGAAACCCCCACCATCTCTCCATATGAGGTAGCTGATTAAGTTCAGGAATAAGAGATTGAATTCCTTTTTGTAGCTCGCGTTGTCCTTTTGGAGTAAGTCCTTTTTGGAAGCCTGCCTCACGCTCACTGGTTGCCCCTACGATTATTAGGCCGTCATCTCTTGGAACTAAGTAAATGCCAGGTCCAAAAATAATCCTCTTTAGAATCTGTTTTGGTCCCTGAATAGATAACATCTGGCCTTTAACAGGAAAAATAGGGAGTGTTTGAAATATTTGTTTGCTCCAGGCTCCGCAGCAGAGAACTGCCTCTTCGCTTTTTAAATGATTGATATTTCCATTAATGTCTTTAATTTTGACTCCATGAAAAGTGTTCGAATCTTTCATGATTTCAATTACTTCAACTCCTTCTTGAAAGTGAACACCTAATTCAACACAAGCTTTTTCAAGTGCTCTCATTAAAAGTCTGCGATTATCGATTTGACCGTCCTGTCTAAAAAGTAAACCTAATTTCCATTTTTTTGAGAGTCCTGGAATTTCTTCAAGGAGCTCATTTCTGTTTAGTTTTTTACCAAATTTATATGTTGGATAGGATTCACAGTCTTTTAGGTTTTCAAATGGGACAACAATCCCACAAGTTTTGAGTCCACACGACATTTTGCTATTTGTCTCAATGCTCTCTATCCATTTCGGATGTCTTTGAAGACTAGTTTGACCAAGACTTAAAAGTTCACCTTGAAGTCCCTCAGCGTGAGGGGCCAGCATTCCAGCAGCTACAAAGCCTGCTGCTTCACTTCTGCTTCTACTCAAAATTTCGACGCGTTTGCCTTTTTGAGCAAGTTCATGGGCTATTGCAAGACCCATTAATCCTCCTCCCAGAATTAATAATGGTTTTTCGTTTACTTCACCCATTCCTTGGATTTGGAAAATGTTATTTTCAATGTTTTAGATTACGTTAGCTTCCATGACCGAGCTTTTTTTTCATAAGATTCACATATCTAGGTCAAATTAATGTCAGAATCCAATGTTTCTTGGGAAGTTGTAATCGGATTAGAGACGCATGTGCAGTTGGGAACTAAGAGCAAAATATTTACTAGTGCATCAACCAATTTTGGTGATGATCCAAATACTCATATTGACCCAGTGGTATGTGGCTTACCAGGCACTTTGCCAGTTCTAAATAAAAAGGTTCTGGAATATGCAGTAAAAGCAGCGATGGCTTTGAATTTAAATATTGCCTCTCACAGTAAATTTGATAGAAAGCAATATTTTTATCCAGACTTACCAAAAAATTATCAAATATCTCAATTTGATGAACCTATTGCAGAAGATGGGTGGATAGAGGTTGAAGTAGCCGAAAAAGGCAAAGAAACTTATGTCAAAAAAATAGGTATTGAAAGATTACACATGGAGGAGGATGCTGGAAAACTTGTTCACGTTGGTAGTGATCAGTTGTCAGGCTCCACCCATTCATTAGTTGATTACAACAGAGCAGGTGTAGCACTAGCTGAAATAGTTAGTAAACCTGATTTAAGAACAGGTAGAGAGGCTGCGGAGTATGCAGCTGAAATTAGAAGAATTATGCGTTATCTAGGAGTATCTGATGGGAATATGCAGGAGGGGTCTTTGCGATGTGATGTGAATATTTCAGTTCGACCAACTGTTAATGATCCATTTGGTACAAAAGTAGAAATCAAAAATATGAATTCATTTTCAGCTATTCAGAAAGCTTGTGAATATGAAATTAAGCGGCAAATTAAAGCTTATGAATCTGGAGAAGAAGTGAAACAAGAAACGAGGTTATGGGATGAAGGTAAGCAACTGACTAAAAGCATGAGATCAAAAGAAGGTAGTAGTGATTATCGTTATTTTCCTGATCCTGATTTAGGTCCGATTGAAGTAAGTTATGCATTAAAAGAAAAATGGCGCTCAGAATTACCAGAATTGCCAGCTGCAAAAAGGAATAGATACGCAGCAGATCTTGGCCTTTCTATTTATGATGCACGAGTTTTGACTGATGAATCTTCAATGGCTAAATATTTTGAAAAAGTTGTTAATGAAGGTGGAGCACCAAAATCTTCAGCAAATTGGATAACTGGAGATCTAGCAGCATTTATTAAATCTAATAGATTATCATTTGATCAATTATCGTTTAAGCCAAATGAATTAGCAGAAATGTTGCAAATGATTGATGCAGGAGAAATAAGTGGAAAAATTGCTAAAGAAATTTTGCCTGAACTATTACGTAAAGGTGGTTCTCCAAAACAATTAGTCAAAGAACGTGGTTTAGGTATGATTGGTGATCCGAAAGTTATTGAGGAAATTATTGATAAATTGATCCTTAATCATCCCAATGAGGTTGAATCTTTTAGAGCTGGGAAGAAGAAATTGCTAGGGTTTTTTGTAGGTCAATTAATGAAGGAAACAAAAGGGAAAGCGGATCCAAAACTCGCTAATCAAATATTAAATAAAAAATTACAGGTCTAAAAATTATATAATTCTTTTAACTGCTTCTTCCATGTATCATCATTATTAGAATTTGTAATTATATAATCTGCGAATTGTTTTTTAAAAGAGTTGTCCCATAACGCATCAATTCTTTGATTTGCTTCTTCAAAACTTAACTTATCCCTTGACTGAAGTCTTTTTAATTGAATAGTTCTAGGGCAATCTACATAACAAATTTCACTACATAAGTTTGTATAATTTTTTTCAAATAGAAGAGGAATAATCAAAATAACTACTGAATTTGATTTAAATTTTTCTAATTCTTCTTCAATTCTTCTTTTCACGAATGGATGTATTATGTCTTCTAGCCATTTTTTTTCAGCATCATTTTGAAAAACTATTTTTGCTAATGCTTTTCGATTAATAATTTGATCATCTTTACTCAAATTTTGAATTATTTTATTTCCATATCTCAACAAGACTTTTTTGAATATTTGACTTTCAGCTCTTAATGCTTCATGAGCATATATGTCAGCGTCTAAAATAGGCCATTGCTTTGTTTGAAATAGAAAATCTCCAATGATTGTTTTTCCACTGGCAATACCTCCAGTGATTCCAATTCTTCTTTGCTTGCCTTTCCATCTAAGACAAAGTTTATTTGTTTGTTTTTGGTCAGTCATTAATATTGATAGTAAGTGAAAAATGCTCTTCTGAATTTGAGTCTTTTGACATCTTCTGCATGGTCTCCAATATCTGGTGGTATTACTGCCCCTGATGGTTTTTTGGCAGCTGGCATATCCGCAGGATTGAAGCCTTCTGGGAAGAAAGATCTTGCTTTGCTGTATGCACCTGATGGTGCTTGTTGTAGTGGGACATTTACTCAATCAGTGACTCGTGCTTATTGCGTGGATCTGTGTATTGATCGCATTAACGCATCTGAGGGAAAAATACGTGCTGTAGTTATCAATTCTGGACACGCAAATGCTTGCACAGGTAGTAGAGGTAAAATTGATAGTGAGATTATTACAAATGAGCTTGCTCAACGACTGGGATTATCTAATGAAGAAGTTTTGATATGTTCTACGGGTGTAATTGGTGAGCCAATACCAGTAGAAAGAGTTAAAAGGCACTTGGATCGCCTTGTAAGCAGTTTAAATAAGGAGGCATACCTGGATGCGGCGAATGCAATTTTGACAACCGATCTTGAAGCCAAGCAAATTGCGTATCAAGCAGTGTTGGGAGGAAGAAGAATATCTATTGGTGGAATGGCCAAAGGCTCGGGTATGATTCATCCTTCAATGGCAACAATGTTGAGCTATATTACTTGTGATGTAGGCGTAAATCATATTCTATGGTCGGATATGATAAAGCGAGTTGCAGAATCATCCTTTAATTCCATTACAGTTGATGGAGATACGAGTACAAATGACACTTTTTTAGCTTTTTCTTCTGGCGCAGAATTAGATTCAAAATATTTAGCAATACTTGAAGAGGGACTACATTTAACAGCCCAACATTTAGCTAAGGCAATAGCTAGAGATGGAGAGGGTTCTAATTGTTTGCTGGAGATAAACGTTGAGGGTGCTCAAAGTGACTTAGATGCTCGTGTTATGGCTCGCGCAATTGCTTCATCTTCTTTAGTTAAAACTGCTATTCATGGTTCCGATCCTAATTGGGGAAGAATTATTGCTGCACTTGGTCGTGCAGGTATCTTTTTTAATATTAGTGAGGTCCAATTATGGATTGGACCTCATGAACTTTTTTCTAATGGAATACCTATTGATTTTGATAGACAAATAGTTAGCAATTTTATGAAAGCAAGATTAAAAGGGAAATATTTGAGTGATGATCTTATAAGTATTAGACTAAGAGTAGGAATAGGAAAAGGTTCTGGTACTGCTTGGGGGTGCGATTTGTCTGATCAATATGTGCGTATTAATGCCGATTATACAACGTAAGCTGAAAGTAATTGATATAAAAGGGATTTGAGGCTACTTGGTTTGCATGCTACCGCATTGCTACCACTTAATATACACATAGTTGGATCTGTTTGGGAAGATAGACGCGCTTCCTCTCTAGATAACTAAATAGTAGCGGCGTATGGGGGTAAATGGGTGGTGGTTGTATGAATAATGAGAGTGAAGAAATTTGCGGTGGATATTTAAATGCTTAACCAAAACCTGTCATATCTGTAAAGAGCGCTTTGTTCTCTGCTGATTCTGCAAACCCTAAAAGCAACTCATATCTAGTTTCTAACCCACTATTCAAATTTCCTAACCAATAGTTATAACCTTCTTGGTCATAGTCTCTACCAAGTACATTGACGTAAAGCGTTTCTACATACTTGGCGTTAGTAACGTTTGAACCATAGCGTTCTTTAAATTCATCAGAGACAAGGAATGATTGTGCAACCGCACGATCATCATTTTCTCCAGAAGTATATTTTCCAATCCAATACTTCAAACCATCAGCGTCAGGAAGTCGTTTAAATGCAGCGTTATAGAGACGGAACATTTTTGCATCATCAGTTTCTAAACCAGTGACTTGATCAAACGTACCTTTTATATCAACGATGGCACTGATGTCTCTAAAAGAACTTGTTGATGCTTCCCCTTTAAAGGTTAATAAGGGCAGTCCTGTGATGTCGTCATACCCAGAATCAGTTTTGATTTGATAGACACCATTACCTTTGTTGTAGAATTTATAATCACTAAAATTACCGCTATAAGTTTTAATAATATCTACCTTTGATTCTTCTACGGTTTGATCTGAGAATTGAATGTATTCAATATTTGAAAGAGTATCTGTTCCATGATTAGTATCTGTTCTTTGATCAGTAATTTTCAAAGAATTAGTTTCTCTTGTAAAGGAATAATCAGAAAACTTTCCAGAATAAACAGTAGTGTCGTTACCCGCTCCACCATCAATTATATCGTCTCCAGCAGAAGCAATAAATTTATCAGCACTATCTCCACCAGAAAGATCATCATTAGATTCATCACCTACAATATCATCGTCAATACTAATAATACTTTTTGAAAAAGGGTCATCATACCAAAGGTCTGGAAAATATTTTTCATATCCGTTTAATGAGGTAATAGATACACCATCTCTAGTCTCAATAAGTTCATCTACTTGCAAGAGATTCCAATCAGCAAGAGATACTGGTGCCGAATATTTTTTCCCCTTAAAACTCCCGTCTTTAAAAACTTGGATGGAAGATGTTATGGATGCCGACTTCAGAAGATTCCCTTCAAAAATAAAAGATCCAAGACTAACTTCTCTACCTATTTGAAGTCCAGGATTAGTTTCTTGTTTAGGATCCCAATCAACTGTAAATACAAGAGCCTGCTTGGAAAGTTCTATCTCACCACGAGTATTTTGATTTTTAAGTCTCCAATGCTCAGGTTGAACAAATCCTGCACTTAAAGCATCCGCAACATTATAAAAAACAACATCAGAATATCGTTTTGTAGATGCTACAGGAACACTGTCAGTGTAAAAATAATTAGTAAAGTAATAAGAATTATCGGATGCCAAGTTCTTACTCTTCGATGTGGCTAGTGGAAATTCATTTGTGCATACTATATATGATCTAGCTTATATATTTGATTTTTTTAATCCTTAAGGGATATCCCCATATCAAAAGCTCGAACATCTCTTAGTTGCTTTTCTACCCAATCAAGATCGTTGTGACTGGATTTCTTTGAGGTGATTGGTTGTTTCTTTTTCTCTTTCATTAGTAGTTGTTAGGTAAGTATCAATAGGGATGATCAAGATCGTCATTCAGGGACGATAGAGATCATCATGATTGAAGAGTTAATAGGTAGTAGGGAGAGATAAAAGAAAGTACTCACAGGATGTCCATTAAGGGGACATCAGTAGAGGTAATTGTTGTCTTAGTTGTCTTTCCTTCCCCCTTATACGGGACGGGTCAAAAATCTATCTTCCCCCCTTAAGAATGGTGGTTAAAGATTTATCTTTCCCCCTTAAGATGAGTGATCGAAAAATCTCTTGCTATGACAGGGGTGTCGATGTAGTGTTTTCTCTTTCTCCTGTATAGAGTGGCTATCGAAAAATCTGTTGCTATGACAGGTTTGTTGAGGAGAGAACTTTTATCTCCTCCCTTATACGGGACGGATCGCTCTAAACGTAGTCAGGACAGTGGATTTAAAGAATTAGTAATTGATGAGAGTGAAGCGCTCATACAGATCCGATCCATCTTAAATTTTCTTCTGCAGGACGAATGTTCCTACCTTTACCAAGGATCTCTGTTGACTCATCTGCTCTGTAATGAAAGGAGTGGTTCTGGATGTACTTCATGCTTGTGTCGGTGTTAGCAGCGATCACAGGGACAGGTACACCTGCTTTAAGACGCATGGTGATGTAGCTATGCCTGAAGCTATACCACGTAATACTCTTACCAGAATGAACGTCGACTTTCCTGAGGTTGTTGCTGTCATCTTTACCCCATACTCCTAAGTCAGATTCAACTAAAACTTCAGCAAGACTATCCTTCCAGATACGTTCGCTAAACGGTTGTGAGGTTTGTTGATTACAGAAGAGGAAGTCATCTGCTTTCTTGTGCTTAGACACCTTTCTCATCCCTTCTAGGTACCGTGCAATCGGTGCTGAGATTCTGTAATAGCGTCCAGTTTTACTGTTCTCTGGTGGAACATCAATTACTACCCATACCTTCCTTTCTTCTTTAGAGATACTGGTGTTTTCTGAGATGTGCTTCCATTTCATCTTGCGGAGAGCGCCGGGTCTAATCCCAGTATCCATCGAGATTCTCATTGCATAGTAGATCAGGTTTCGATGAATGATCTGACGCTTACCTCGCTCTGATGTATGTCCAAAGATCGGTTTTGTTTTCCATGTACCATCGCTATCTTTTTCCATTGAGTTGTCTTCTCCAACTAAGCGCGTTCTCCCTTTGATCCAGTAGTTACGTGCACCACGTTCGAGTTGCTCCCATTCTTTGTTGGAGAGATCATCACGACGATGGGATTGATCTTTAGGAAGTTTGACTTTAGGGATGCGAGGTAAAGAATCTTCTGCAACGTATCCATTCGCTACGGCGACTTCTTTAAAAGCGCGCTTAAGCATCGATAGCTCTTGCATGATGGTTGTTTGTACAGGAGCGCTTTTACCCATGTAGAGCGCTTGCTCTTTTCTCCATACCTCATAACCATTGAAGGCATTGCGTCTGAAGGCATGCACTTGCTTCTTATCGTTGTTGAGATAGCGACGTAACCAGTTGATTTGATGTGAGATTAAGCGGAAGCGATTCTGTGTGATCCCTTGATGAGGAATGGAACTGATCTTTCTTTTTTCCTGTGCAATGAACTGATCGCACATTGAACCGAAGGTGATTGAACGTATTGCTTCTCCTCTATCTGCTTTACCTTTTAGCTCGACGTATTTAGATATCCCAAGCATCCAAGCATCATCTTGTCCTGCAATGCTTTGAGTAGGTTTTGTTCCATTACCATCTTTGAGAACAATCCTATGTCTCGTCTTTGCATCACGATCGTAGAAGTATAGACACCAAGTTCCATTGCGTTGAGCGTCTCTAAAGACGTAAGCACTGGAATCAGATGGAATTTCTTTCTTATCTAGGCGATGCTTATGTAGTTCTGTAGTAGACATGATCTAGAAAACTTTGCTACCGCCTTGCTACCGCTCTTATTAGGTAGACAGAGATTGAGGCGATAATATCTATATGCTACCGCAGTGCTACCGTAAATGGGATATCCAAAAACTATTGCAATAACTAGAAATATACTATTATGTGCGCACTAATGCCGATTATACAACGTAGCTCAAGAGTCTTGTCATAGCAATCAATTTAAAGAACACAGAGTCCAGGGGTAACACTAAGGTAACAGTATTATCGTTCTATTTGAAGGGGGTATGGGGGGACTCTCGGTCCTCGCTCTATACGTAATACGCTTTCAAACATTTTTGTCAAAATTTGAGTAGCTATTAGACAACTGTTTCTATTAGTAGCTAAAAAAGAAGTCCACTATGTTTTTATCTTTTGTCTATATCAGTAACTTCTCCCTGTCCTGAGAGCACCGTTGATGAGCTAGGAATTAAAAACTGGCCAATCTGGACGTGTGAAGCAAGTTCTTTCGATTGGACATATGACGATAAGGAGACTTGCTTATTACTTGAGGGTGAAGTCACAGTTACTCCTGATGGAGGAGAACCTGTGAAGTTTGGAGCAGGTGACCTAGTTGTCTTCCCATCAGGAATGGACTGTCGATGGGATGTTCATAAAGCAGTCCGTAAACATTATCGTTTTGGTGATTGATTGATATGTTTAGCAGTTAAATGAATAATCTTCCCTTTTATGTCTTAAGCCGAGTAATCCTTTTTTGTTTTGTTGGCGTAGTTATTAGGCAGATGCTGGTTGTCTCTGGGATTCTTTGAATCTTTCAAGGTTTGTAGAAAACTTGGCAATCTAGTGTCGGATAGATATTTTCATTCAAAAAGTTCATCAGGCTAAATAAAAGACTGTCATTTCAGTTGATGATATGAAAACCAAAGTTTCAAAGTAAGATTATTGATCAAGTGATTGTTGTCTTTTCTTCTTCAACTGTTCTTCTAAAAGCTTTTGTTCTCTCTCTTGCTTCGGTGTCATAGGTATCTCGCTGTCGCCTAGATCTAATTCGAAGATTCCTCTTGCACCAAAGTGATTGGTGTCTGATTGTGATGGGGTAGGTAAGAGGAGTGTGGCGAAAAGGGCTAGTACTATGAAGCTATTCATTCTTTCTTGCCTTGTGATATTTTTTTCAAGTAAACAAATTTTAAAACATCAACAACAGCTGTCATTTTTAATGGCTTTTTCATTTGATTTTTCAAATGGAATATTTACTCCACAATTTTCAAAAATACCAAAATGTTTATCAAACTCACCTAAATAATCAAAATGTGGAGAAAATCTCGATTGACTTAGCATGCGATAAGTGTTTCCACATACGGGAAAAACTTTTTTAGATTCAATCGTATGATGTTTATCTAATAAAAATCTATTATGATTGTTTGCAATTGTTCCTTTATATATAACAGCTTGACCATAATCTTCACATGCATCTTCTAATTCATCAATATTGAATAAGCGATAAGTAGCCGAATGAAAATTGATTGATCCGAGACGTTTTAAAAGATTTTTGTCGCTGATAGTCAATTGACGATCACTAACAAGTCGTGGGTCTTTAAAGCCAACGTCCTTTGATATTCTTAAGAAATCATTCCAATAGAGCGATCCACTGAGGCATTCACCATAAAGGATTGGATCATTTTTAAGATCATTAGGAATTCGACGATCAGAATATATATCTGAGAAGTAAAACTCACCTCCTGGCTTTAGCAGTTTTTTGATACCTAATAAAACAGATTGTTTATCGGAGCTTAGATTCAGCACACAATTAGACACAATTAAATCAAAGCTTCTTGGCTCAAAATTTAATATCTCTAGTTTCTCAATATAACCTTGGTAAAAATGAAAATTTCTAAAGCCAAATTTTGTCGCATGATATTCTGAATAATTTTTAGCTATGTCTAACTGTTCTGATGTCATATCAATTCCAATTACCTCTCCAGACTCTCCAACTAATTGGGACAACAAATAAACATCTCGTCCGCTACCACAACCAATATCTAGGATACGAAGTCCATCGAGCAACGTGGGTGCAACTAGCCCACAACCGTAATATCTAGACAATACGTCTTGATGAATGTTGCTTAATGGCTCTTTAAATTGTTCAGGAATGTCATCAGAGTCACAGCAAGCTGATGTTTTTAAGTCTGACGAAGATTTTAAGGTTTTTCCGTAATAGTCTTTGACTACTTTAGTTGTTGAGGAATCATTTTCTTGAAAAGTGCTTTTCATTTTTCGAAAGGATTTTAAATGGTTAATTTTTAAATATTGGGCTTCTAAATTCCAATATCTTTGATTGATTTAATTGCGTGATCTTGCAATTTTTCATTGAGAGGTATAAATCCCATTTTAAGTGCTTTGTTCTTTGCTTCTTGAGATACTAAAAAATTTAATGTTGTTTTGATTTCGTCCAGTTTTTCACCATAGCCATTTTTATAGACCCATATCCATGTCAAAGTGGAAATTGGGTACGCGCCTTTTTCTTTTGGGTTTGGGCTTATTATTGGCAATTGTCTTTGAATGCCTAAGTTTTTCAAAGCTATACTTCCGCTTTTAACAGTAGGCAGCAGAAATTCGCCAGATAAATTTTCTATAGCTGCAGTTTGAATACTCTCATTGACGTAGGCACTACTAAGATAACCAATTGAGCCAGGGGTATTTTTGATCCTACCTGCTACTCCAGATGTTCCTTTAGCCCCAATACCAGTTGGCCATTGCACTATTTTTGCACTTCCTAACGTCCATTTATTAGAAAAGGAATTCATGGAATTTGAAAAAGCCAAAGTTGAACCTGAGGCATCTGAACGATGTACCCATATAATTTTTCCTTGAGAACAATTAATTTCACTCCAATCTTTGATAAGACCCATAGCAATTTTTACTAATTGCTCTTGAGAGAGCGTCAAATTGCAATGAGGTTTGTTATACCCAATAGCAATATTTCCTGCAACAATCGGAATTTGAACAACACCTCTTTTTATTTGACTCTTATTAGTTATATTTATTGGATAATCAGATGCTGCGAAATCTACAGTTTCATCAATAAGTGCTTTTAATGCAAAGCCTGATCCAACAGCTTGATAGTTGATTTTGGGTCCACCATGATTTCGTAGATCAGAGAAAAGTCTTGAATATAACATTGCAGGAAGTGAAGCACCAGCACCACTTAAACGCTGTGCCGCTTTGGCAAAATTATTACTTGAGATGCTAATAAGAGGAATTAATACTGTTAAACTAAAAATTTTTAGATTCATTAATTATAAATAATTTATTTATAGACGTAATAAACAAATGTAGAGTTAAATTAAAATTAAGACTTAATTTATTCCGAATTGGCACAAAAAATGAACGTATAAAATAATCTAAGTTCTAAAGGGATTAGATAATTTTAGATTTTGCTGCTAAAGCCTCACGCTTTGCTATCACAATAAGTACTTAGTTGAATAGATAAAAAATTATTGATATGACCTCTTTCTGATGTTAACCAAGTTTAGTCATCTCTCAGCAAGAGGCTAGAAATTTAATGACTGAAAGAGATGTGATTGTGATAATTCCAAAGGTCCAAGTCGAACTGCTATTTCTAGTGATCTTTAGGTAATCGTATGGATGGTATATCTGGGACAGTATTTTAACTGATGAATCCGTGAGTCACAGCAACCTCTGAAAAGACTCTTCTCATACACAACATCTCTTGATTGATAGTCGTTTGTTGTGGAATATCTTTTTTAAATTCAATTGCTCTTTCCTTTCTCCATGTTTTGTAGTTAAAGAAGGCATCACATTTGAGCTTATGGATTTGCTTTTTATCATCATTGATATACTCCTTAAGCCATCTACGATGGTTAGAACTAATGAATTTGATGGTGGGGTTTCATGCCTCACCTATTTTTTCATCTCCTCAACTTTCTTATTCCATTCCTTAAAGGAAGAACTGCAATCAGGTGGTTCTGGGTCTGGTCTAATTCTTTTCAGTTTTTTCCATCTGGTATAGAGGACACCCATTAACCAACTCTCAGATAATGATTTTGGTCCGTTCTTTAATGGGTTCGCTTGCTTCTTGTTGAAAAGTGCTGAATCAAGTAGTTCTTCCCTCCAGTTGATGTCTTCAGTCATTGATCTTTGCCCTCAACTTGTAGAAAGTTTCTTCACATCGACAAGTAACACCCTTGAAACCTTCTGGGAAAGATTTCATCCAAGTCGAAATTGCCAACTGAACAGGAAAAGTGCCTTTGAGATGAAATACAACCTCTTTCTTCTTTTCATCAATGAAGTGTGGAGGGAGACTCATCACACTTGACCTCTGTATTTCTTGTACTCATCTAATGAACTGGTAACTATTGATTTGTAGTCATCAGGGAATCTTTGCTTCATTATTGCTGGAATTTCCAAGCAATCTGGATAAGGATTATGCAAATAAAAAATAACTTCTTTCTCTTTCTTCAAGACAATGTAATCAGATAGTCCTCCTATATTTTTGTCGGTCATGCTGCTTCCTTCTCTCCAAAATTAGGAACCATCAATACGTCTTCGATCTTTTCTGAAAGAGGGTTATACATCCACTCGCCCATTTCACACAAAAGGTGAAACCTCCCCTCAGAGTTGAGGGATTTCATTTGCACGCAAGCATTTACCACACACTCATCCATTGCCATAATTATTTCTTTCTCCTTGCTCATACCTCTAACACCACATCTTGCTCAACAATAATTCTTCTAATGGTTGATAAAGCAAGTCCAGTTTGTTTCCTGATTGATCTGTAAGAACATCCTTCCTCTCTTAAACGCAAAACCAATGCTTCTTTTTCGTTATTGGTTTTTGGTCTCCCACCAAGATTTCCTCCTGTTTCTCTTCTGTGGTTAATGCTCTCTTGAGTTCTTTCTATAACCATCTGACGCTCTACTTCTCCTAGTCCAGATAAAAGACCAATAACGATTGGAGCAAACTTTCCAAGAGCACGAGTATTGATCATGCCATCGGTTGTACGAACATGGATTCCACGCTCTTGGAGGTCATGAAGAGTATTGATGCATTGCCTCTGATTTCTAAAACCTCTATCCAACTTGGTAAAAACAATTTCATCACCTTCTTCAAGTGTTCCTAATGCTGCATCGAATTGTGGTCTTGCTTTGTCTGCACTTGAAACCGTTTCTTGGAAAACAACAACACAACCTGCTTTCTTCAACTCTTCAATTTGAGCACTAATAGAGATCTGCTTATTCGTACTTTGGCGAGCATATCCAATGCACTTGTATTCAGGTCTATCTCTGAAAAGTGGTTTTTCTCTGGTGAACTTGGCCTCTATTTTCATCTGTTCCAGAAACTATGGTGTTTCTTATTAAATTTATTACGTCATTATTTTACCAACAAAACAGTGTTATTGGAACAATAAAATCCAATTAGAATTGAATTTTTAATATTTTAATTTGCACCACCCTAGTGTTTGATTATTGCCCCCTTTTTGGAACACTAATATTTCCCTTTATTTCCCAATATTGAAGAGATTGTTTTTGTTCTTGCCATGTTGGTATTGGTTGTATCACAATGGTTATACAGAACAACTCCTCACACATAGTTCTGTGCCGAAAGAGCATCCATTTGGGTGCTTTTTTAGTGCCTGTGCCAATCTTCAAACCAACCTGTTAAGGGTTTATTCTTAAATCTGCTCCGATAAGTTCGTGAAGTGAGGAGTTAGAGACCCTCCGCAGTGGAAACAAGGAAACACTTGCATCAGGTCTCTGCAATAATCCGCCCCCAACAGAACAGGGCGGTTTTTTTGTGCCTTTTTTAGAGTGGTCAGATGATCTTCTCACCTCCTCAAGTTGTTTTTGGACTTCTGCTTTTGAGTACAGCAGTGGTTTTGTCTTTTGATATCAGATACAACTCGTTCGGAACAGTGAGGACGATACCTAATTAGGAGTTTTTCCGGATGCAGACCCTTTGTGGAATTAATTAGAACAGGAAAAGCAGAACAACTCCTTACCAAATTCGTTCTGTAAATAAAGAGAGGGACTCAAGGTCGCTGATGCAGCAGAGTCCCTTTCTTTATGCCAAAAATAAGTAACTTGACTCAATAGACAAATATAGTACGTTTGTATTAGTTTAATACTCATCACAAACGCAAAAGGAGGATCCAGTGAGCAGGATCCTTTTTTTGTCTTCTACATGAGGAGGGCTATGGCATGGTCAAGGGAAGCAAGATTCGTCTCACCTGTCGAGGTTCTGGATAACCCTGAGGAATGGGATTACTTCACTGACTTGGAACTAATGAAGTCCAGAGGTAGTTCGATTTGTATGACATGTGAACACTTCACGTACACCTGCGATAAGTCATGCGTAACTCTTTTGACTTGTCCGCTTCATCAGCGTCTTATTCCTCAAGGTGAGCATCTAACTAAGCGTTGTAGAAACTGGCAAAGAAAAAGAGTCCTTGATATTGGATTTTCTCCTGAAATTGCCTAGCAACCTACAAAATTATTTCCTAAAAAACTAATGAACTTAACTACTAATGCTGATCGGGTAATGATGTTTTGCATCATCGCCTCAATCGCAATCCTTAATGCCGTCTCAACTCTTCTTTCCATATTTAAAAAAGGACTATTTGTTGATCAGAAATCCCTCCTGATGCAAAAGACCAATAAAGAATTGAGGGCAATGTTGATCGGCGTAGAAAGAATATCTAAATTAAATAAAAAACAATTAGTAGGTTTAGTCCTAGATAAATAAGTAGGGTTTCTCCCATAGATATTTTTAATAAGTAGGAGTAGAAATAAATCAAGAGTCAAAGCACTCTCGAAGTTATTAAAAAGGGGAAATGTGCATTGACTCCAAGGAGGCATCTCACTCCTCCTGAGTGGACAGAGAACACCTTTCTTGCGGTCTCTGCAATGGTCGGAACAACCCGAACCCCTGAATCATTTCAGGGGTTTTTATTTTTTATTTTTCTTGCGATTAAGATAAAAGATACTACTCCTGAAACGAGAATAATATCTACAACTAAGTGATAATTTATATCCATTATTTAGTAATAATACTTTGGTGCTTTTACGCTTAGTTTTTATCATTTTAATGGGTTATAAAAGATTCAGGAGTCATCGCACTTCAATAGGTCTGGAGTGATGGACTCAAAGGGGGAGACCAAAATCTCGCCCCCTTCTTCATGAGAATTTGCAGGAAAGCACTACCTCAACTGACCCTCAGTTTAGTGAACTTGTTTTTAGATTATGTAAACGAAAATCGGGCAATGCGGATTGTCCTTTATTCCAGAGTTAGGGACAGTCGGCAAATGCTGTCCCTTTTCTTGTCAATTCATTAAAAGTAAGTGTCTTCAATTTAATGAGAAAAAAAGAGCATATTGAAGATTTAATTAGTTCTTCTCTGACAGAGATTTTAGAAAGATCTATGACCCTTGATAAGGGAGATCAAATAGCAATTTATCGAGAGTTTAAAGAATGGATTCATGGAGACACCAAAGAGGAAGACATTTGGGTTATCGATCGTCCAATCAAATAATTAAATCCTCAATCCCTTTTCCACTAATAGAGAACACCATATTCTTCAAGATCTAATAACTCAAAACTGACATGTTTTCCATCTAAATCTTTTGCTAAATCTTCAAAATATCTACCGTCTTCATCATCAAATCCCAAATAATCTTTTTTGTAGACATCCTTGTATTTTTCAAACGTTACTTTCTGTTCCTTTGAAAGTCTATCGAAAAGAATCTGACTGATCAGAACGCTCGTTACTCCTGATAAAGATGGGTTTGCCACTTTACAAATTCCTCCATAGATCATCTCAAAGTGACCATTTCTGGAGTAGTGCATTCAGTTGGATATGAGATCACATTCTTTGCTGTAAATCCTGCACCTATTGCAACAAGTCCAATTACAAAGATCCATTTAGATCTCTCACTAGAGAACAGTCTGTTCATAAAATTGACCTATTGATGTGAAGTTTCCATCAACGATAACAATAATGTTTTTTATTCAATGACCTTCAAAACTCTTAAAAGTATTTGTCTTAGTTGTTTTACACTTCTACTTATTTTCTATCCGTCAAAAATAGATGCTCTATGGCCTGACTGGGTTGCAGTTCCAAAGAGTCAGTATGGAGAGCAGTTATGGGATAAGAACAGTGTTCAAAAAAATCAAGATGGATCCATACGAGTATCTAGCAAATTTATTCCTAAAAGCACTACTGATATTACTCAGGACATTTTGTATACGATGGATATCAACTGTTCCGAAAATTCTTTTAGAGATGTTGCAGTAGGTGCAAAGGAATTTAATGAGTTCAAAAATCAAGATTCAGAATGGAAAGATCCCAATGGAGATAAATTGATTTTGGGTGTTATCGATCAGGTGTGTACTTTTGGAAATTAGAGTCAAAAGAAGACTATAAACGTCTAACAAATTGCGATTATGTTGCGACGATATGCCTAATACGCACCTTTCCTCATCATCTGAAATCCCTTTAACTGGTTAGCTTGGGAAGCGAGTTCAAGACCTAATTTAAAAAACTGCGACTAAAATAAAACAAGTTGCGACTAACTTGTGACTAAAATCTTTTTAAAAGATTTAAATGTTGATAAGAAATTATAGAAAGATTAATAGTCTGAATTCAGAAGATGCGTATCAATGCCGATTACACAATTTAGAGTAAAAAGCAAGTGATAGCAGTAAGTTATAGAGATTAAAAAAGATTGATA
Source organism: Prochlorococcus sp. MIT2308 (assembly GCF_059772345.1). Lineage (NCBI taxonomy): Bacteria > Bacillati > Cyanobacteriota > Cyanophyceae > Synechococcales > Prochlorococcaceae > Prochlorococcus > Prochlorococcus sp. MIT2308. The sequence continues at coordinate 1,418,941 of NZ_CM186283.1, forward strand.
ATCATACTAAACGACATATTTAAGCCTATCTTCTGACTTTATAGGACCCCATGTGGGGAAGCTACTCCTAGCTCTATACGTAATCACCTTTCAGACATTTCTGGTAATTTTTTAAGGACGTAGAGATAGAGCTCAGCAATCTCTATCCCAAATCCCAAAGAAATAATTTGTATTGAGCTTGTGATCTAGCCTTGTAGGCTCAGGTCATTCTAGTTGTTCGAAACCTGTTTTCTCTGCTCTACAGATAGGACAAATCCAGCTGGCTGGCCTTCTTCAAACTTGGTACCTGGTGAGATTCCGTTATCAGGTTCACCAGCTTCTTCGTCGTATACATAAGGACAATCGGGACATTGATATTCCATTGATTTAGTCCTCTTAGAAATGAAAATAGGGAATTTCTTTTAAAGAGCGCATAGAAGTCTCAGGTTTAGAGCAGAACCCAAATTGCAAACACTCCATCTCAATATCATCAATGTATTCGTGTTGATGCTTGGGTAAATCAAATAATGATTCGCGCGCGCTCTTAAGCATGTGGACAAAAGGATTTCCGCAAGACATGATGGCTCCTCCTAAATAGTGGGACCCTGGTGTTTAATCAGGGTCTCGGGTGTTCCGACAATGCAGAGACCGCACGAAAGATGTGATTCTCTGTTCACAGAGTCAATAGCACTTATTTATTTCTTAGATCTTGAAGAGTGCTTTGGCTCTTGACTTATGTCTACTCCTATCTATTAGAAATCTCTATGAGGACAACCCACGTGTAGAAATACTTTGGTGTTCTTACCCATAGTAATTTCGATTCAGTAGTAGTAAAACAGTCTCAGGAGTCAATGCACTTCCTTAGGTCTGGAGTGATGGACTCAAAGGGGGCGACCAAAATCTCGCCCCCTTACTAATTTGGAGGCATATCTATGACTAGAAAAAGAGACAAGATCTGGACAGCAATTATTGCAACTAGGCAATGGTTCACCAAACTTTTTATAAGTGAGGCAGATGCTTTAGTGGATGACTTCGGAAATAATCCACCACCAGAGATAGGAACTCAATCTTATTCAGGTGATATCCATGACAAAGGAGATTGAAAACTATTAGCTTCTATCCCTCTACAAGTAATAATGAAAGCTCTCTTTTAAAATGAATGTGATGCTTTTAAAGACATCACCTCATTGGTCTAAAGATTATTTGAACCTAATGCCTATATCACTCAGAAATAATTCATATTGATGTGTGGTCATCCCTTGAGCTGATACTCTGATAGATCTGATGTCTTTATCAGATAAGTCAGCATTAAACTCAAATTCTTCTCCTCTCTTCTTCTCTTCAGTAATCATCTAATCTTCAATGTTCTTCTCACTACTCTGCTAGAGATGCTCAAGTCGTGATTCCTTGTTCTCATTAAAGGGGTACCCTCTGAGATCTTTAGTTTGAGTGTATTTGTCTTTGGTTTGAGTGATGTTTTGATCATGTGTTGTTTGTAGATTTAATGGGTTAGTTGGAAGAGAGCCTTTTTACCTGCTGTTTATATAGGTATTTACTTGGATGTAAAAAGGAAGTTTCTCCAATCGCTCACCCACCACCGTGGGAGACGGTTGGCGCCGCCTTATACGTCCTGTGTTTTACCTTCTTAAGTTGTCTTTTCACTTTGGAGAAGTTTATGTATCCGCCGTTCTAATTGCGTCTAACTAACAGGGTTGAAATTATAGGTATAACCTGAGTTGCCTTATGTCTCATTTCCAAGGCTTCAACCAACCAAATCACGAGCTACTTCTTTCGATATTCGCAGTGACCCATTTCTCTATTCTCGATGCCAATCGAGTGCGAGAAAGTGTAAATGCTTCTTTCTCTATAATAATGGCAAGTTATGTTTTGCTAGTGATAGAAAGGATTTTAAGCCTATAGGAAATCACGGCGTACCCTCATTCTTCTTTTGACCTAGGGGTTTTTCTTCCCTTGCAGACTTAAAGCTTTTCCTTCTCTTCTTGGATCAGCCGCGCCATGCCAACTTCCCTGATGCCATTTGATAACAGCTAACCCACTGCTAAACCGACTGTATTTAAGTTGATGACCTTGATTAGAAAGTGATTGATAGATATTGTTTTCCTCTGACGACCAGTCTCCACTCTTTTCAAGCACTGTGTAATTTGGTTGAACAGACAGTAATTTTTGACTTACGACTTCTTTTGGTGATAGCTGGAAATCTAGTGTTCCAATTAATGCATTTGCTATGTAATGGGGGATAAGCCAGCCACCAGGTGAACCAAGTGCTAATACTGGACGATTGTCTTTAAATACGATAACTGGAGTCATGGAACTCAATGGACGTTTATTGGGTCTGATTCGATTAGCTATTGGTTTACCTTTGACGTTTGCCACAAATGAGAAGTCAGTTAGTTGATTATTCAAGATCATGCCTCCAGATAAATTCCTTGTCCCGAAGACAGTTTCTACTGAACTTGTATATGAAGCGACATTCCCATACTTATCAACAACTACTAGGTGGGTTGTACCTCCGCCTGCTGTTCGAGGTTGACTAGCTAGATCTAAAAGTTCGCTACCCTTTGGATCTCCTGGCAAAGGGCGAAATGTTGCCTTGTTAGTTTTTATAGTGCTGGCTCTTTTTTTAATATAGTTGTCATCTAATAAACCCTTGATAGGGACAGGAAAATCAAGAGGATCTCCAATCCAGTGAGAGCGATCAGCATCTGCAAATCTTAAGGATTCGGCTAGAAGATGCCAATGTTTGATCGAGCTTTCGGAAACATTATTTTTTGATAGAAATTCATAGGTGCCAAGAGTTTGCAATAGTGCAACTCCGCCACCACTTGGAGGAGGGAAAGCACAAACGTTCCATGATTTATATTTTCTACATAGGGGCTTACGCTTGATGACTTTGTAATTAGCTAAATCTTCATTCGTTATTGACTTGATTTCATTTTTCCCATTGCTGATAAGTTTTAGATCATCTATAAGTTCGTTCGCTATATTTCCACGATAAAACTCATTAACACCTCCTTTGGAAATACGACTCAGTGTTGATGCTAATTTTTGGTTGCGAAATGGAATCTTTTTATTGGGGAGAGAGCCATTAGGGAGATATAAGGATTTAAAAGATTCACTATGGTTTATTCCTAATCTCTTTGCCAATGAGATGGATTTTAGAAAGCGAGGACTTGGGATGAATCCTTTCTTTGCAAGCTCAATACTTTTTTGAAAATTATCCTTCCAAGGTAAACGCCCAAATTGTCGGTGTCCCTTCCAAAGTAATGCTGTTGTACCTGGGACTCCAATTGCAGATGGACTTTTTGTTGCCTTTGGCCATGGCACAGCTTTTCCATCAGTTTCAATCCACATATCTTCTTTGACTTGATCTGAGGCAGTTTCTCGACCATCAAGTGCAGTTAGTGATCTTGTCGATTCATCCCAATACAAAAGAAAGGAACCACCTCCTAAACCAGAGCTTTGTGGTTCAACAACTGCAAGCACTGTTTGAGCCGCCACCACAGCATCCATTGCAGTTCCACCTTTCTTCAAAGTTTCAAGAGCTGCATCACTTGCTAATGGATTGGCAGTGACCACGACAGATTGACCACTAGCAGTTGATACTTTGATCTTTTTCTCATCAATACTTTCAGGGGCTGCGGGATTAACTTCCGCAATGATTGGTATGGGAAGAGTTAAAAGAAGAATGAATCCGAATTGTTTTAAAACTTGCACGCTAGGTAGACTTATGACCATCACAGTAAGGAATGAAAAGATTGGTATTTCGGTATGGCTTGAATATCTCCATAGGTTAAGTGCTGATCAGTTTATTTTCTTATACGCCTGTTGGTAATCCTTTTTGCAGTAGTCGAGAACATGCTCAAGGTACTTGTCGGTGTCTTCTTCGCACTTGGCTCGTTCAAGGATATAGAACATGATCTCATCAAATATTTCTGATCTCTTTGTTGATGATTTTTGAGAGGACAAGTCAATGAGAGCAGCTTCTAATTAAACATATACGAAGATGATTCAAGAATGGCTGAAAGGTCTGAGACCCCTGCGTGAGCCTTGGTAATTACTCAGATGAAACTTCCATCTCATCAGCTCAACGAGCCAATAGATCGCATTTGCAAACTTGAACAAATTCATGTTTAATCCTTTCTTTTGCTTTGTCCATCTCGTTAGGAAGAACCTTCAAACAATCGTGAATCAGAGCTATTGGTTGATGCCAATCCTGGAAAAAATGACTGGAGGACTGCTGTGTCATAGCTATGTACCAATGATGGAGCAAGAGCTTTCTCCATTGCTTTTTTTGGGATCAATTTCAATACGCTTTTTATAATCTTCAATGGCACCTAAATAATCTCCCAATTCAGTTTTGAAAATCCCGCTTCCAACTAACGATTCAAGATGTTTCAGATCGATATCTAATGCGTCGCTACAGTATTTAATAGCACTTTTAATATTACCCGAGGGTTCACTAGCTGATAAACGCATCAAAATGCGAAGAAGATTTCCTTTAAGGAATTCTCTTACTTGTAAACCCAATTTGCTTCAATAATTTTTGAGAATGGATTGCAATCCTGTGCCTGCCACATTGCCTCTTGTCTATTGTTGGCAATGATGGTTTCTTCGTGTGTCTTTCCTTTTGGGTTAACCATTGTCACGGCAAATCTCATGGCAGATAACCGATAGATATTTCATATCTAGTTAGCGCGAAGAACTCATTATTGGCAAGTTCGCTTTTTACAAATTCATAGAAAAAAAGCCATGAAGAAGGGGGCGAGATTTTGGTCGCCCCCTTTGAGTCAAGCACTCACCTGGCTGAACTAGATTTCCATCCTTTATTTAACTTTGACCCACAGGAGGTGCTGTGACTCCTAATACATTTCTAACAAACCTGGATTAAGTCAACATGAGAAAAAACTCCTGTTTAACCAACAACCCAATAATCTTTGTGCTTTCTGAGAATTAGTTTGAGAAGATCTAAAATCATTGTTTTTACCTTAATATTTCAACTGAAAGTAATAAGAAATGAGATGAGGAAGTGTCCCCATAGAAATCAAAAAGACTGAAAACCATAGAAAGATCGATGAAAGAGTATTAGAATCATTGGTTATGAAACTGCGAGTTGCATGCATGATTAGACCTCCTGTTAGTTCAATGTTTTTTAGTAGTCCATTGAGCAGTTGCCAAACTGCAAACATTCATTCTCGTAATCAACTTCATCAAAATCAGTTTCATAATTAGAAACCAGATCGCACCAATCACCACCTTGGCTAGGAACGCCACAAGATTTCGAGAATGTTTCCTTTACGTCTTCGATTGCATGTTTAAAAGGATTACCGCATGACATGGTTTGACCTCCTAATAGTGCTTTATTTATATCTACTCCTCTTAATTCAAAAAATCTATAGGACAAAAACCCTAAAGAATTACGCGTCTAGGAAGAGGAAATGATTCTGGCTTAGAGCAAAATCCATAAGTGAGACAATCCATTTCTTTTTCGTTTCTAATTTTCCATTGAGTGGGAGAATCAACCATCTCAATCAAAATATTTTTGAGCATATGGTTGAAGGGATTTCCGCAGGTCATAGCAAAAACTCCTAAATATACTTAATTTATTTCTACTTCAAATGAATATGAAAATCTATGTGGAGACCACACAAGTAATAAATCACAAAATAACGGCTCATAATGCAACATCTTTAAAACTCAATCCTTTTTTTATTTTGATTGGAGTTCTTTTAAATAGAATTTGAAGGTTAAATAAAGAAAATTCCTAAATTAGGAACATGACAAAAGTAAATCCTGAAGAATATGAAGTGGCTTGGGAATCAGTCATGGACTGTGTCGATGGTATGAAAGAAGAGTTTAGTTGGTCAAAAGATGTAATTGCCAAGATGCTTAGAGAACTTGCAGAGAAAGTAGAAAGCGAAAAAGATGTCTGACAAGGAACTGAACTCGCAATCACTCCACAACAAAAAGAATTTGTCGAGTTTCTTGATAACGGTTAAATATAAAGAAGAAAAATAAAAAGAAGTGATTATGTTTAAGACTTAATTCTGGTAGTAACTGCTTGCTCAGGTTAAGCAGAAGAGTGGCTCCCCTGAAAAGTAGGTTTTCTTATAGATGTTCGATATTCGTAAACTATTTCTTTGAATATTCTTAGTTTGTTTTTAGCAGAATATTTTTTGCACTTTCAAGATTTTCTAAGGATAATTTTGCTGTATTTAAGTCCCCTGAGTAGATGCAATTATTTCTAGGCATGATTGATAAATTTTTCCCCAGAATCTCTCTTCAAGCAGGTAATTGTTCCACCTTTAGAAGATATTAAAGAGGATTTTTGCTAATCATTGCTCTAACTCATTTTTAAGATGAACTTCAATACATTGTGTTATACATTGCATCCCTTCATCGCCTATTGAGCATGCCGTAATACATTCAAAATACTCATCAATAGCATCTCTTTCTATGACAACGTCTTGCTTGGAAAATAAATCTTTTATAGTCATAATTTTACTTCCTAATGGTTGGTGAAGCTAGCATTAAAGTTTTAAAAAATAATCATTTAATACTAAATATAAAGTACCTATTTAATTATTTAAGCTTTGAATGAGAATATAAACCTAAGTAATTATTCATGCCTTGTTGCGAAGAATACTTATGAGAATTTATGGCATTATAATTTCAACTTATAATAGGTGAATTATGTATTAGCAGTGAAATTATTTATATTTTGTTCTTGATATTCATGTTCCCATGCTTGAAAATAAATATTGCGGCTAACGGTACGAAAATTGAAAGAAGTCCAGCATGAGCTCAAAATTAATGTTCAGTAAAAAGATTAGTCAAAGATGATTGTTATAGATATCTTGCATCCATCTCGCTTTGAATACGGCCAAACCATGGGACAATACTAATTAAAAGATTTCCAATTAAATTAATTATCACTGCAGTATTGAACTGAGAAAAGTCAGAGACGGAACAGTTAGGAAATAAATCAATCGGCAGAAATAATTTTTCCCAAAATCAGAAAACAAAGCAATCTAAAAGTAATCTTTTAGAATGCTCTTTTACCGGTCGAAGTTATATAAGAAAATTCTTTAGAAAAGACTATCTGAAGTTGTGCGAGGAAATTTTAAAGGAGACAATGTTGAGAAGCCCATCCTTTTGGGTTCTCAACAAAGTTCAGACCTACTTTTGATGAGTTTGCGAGCAAAGGGACAGGATTTCGACGACTGTCCCCTTCTCTAACTAGAGCTTGAACGCAACATATCTTTAGTAGAAGTTACTCGCTCTTGCGTGTAATGAATATAAAAAGGATTTCTTGATTCATGATGTTCGGTTGTGGTAGTGGTAACCGTGGAATAAATTTTTCTCATGAATCAAAATGTTTCTTTTTTGATTGATCCTTTAATCTTTTGAACAAGCAGGCATTTGTCATAATCATTCCTTTGTAATCATCAGGAAAAGATTTCATCCATGTAGGAATTGAAATTTCCGAAGGCAATGGGTTTTCCAAGTAGAAAATCACTTCCTTCGATTCTTGAAGCACTATGTGTGGTGGTAGTTTCGTTTGTGTCATGTCTCGATCAATAACCGAAAAAGACTCTCAACAGCTTGAACAACAACATAGCCTCTTTTGTTTTATACAGCTTTAGTAGTTTTTTCCTTTTGGTGTAGATATCAGTAACTCCGTCTTATGTAAATCTTGTTTGGTTGCTTTAAACCCTACCAATTAATTTTGATTTCATGCTGTCCTGCGATACCTTCTAGATAACTTTGGAAGTGGCTTGATTAATTCACTAGTGGATTACTTCTCTCCCTTCTTCAACTGTTCTTCTAAAAGCTTTTGTTTTCTCTCTTCCCTAGGTGTCAAAGGTATCACGCTATCAACTAGATCTAATTAGAAGACTCCTCATGCACCAAATTGATTGGTGTCCGATTGTGATGGGGTAGGGAAAAGGAGTGAAGTGTTTAGAGCTAGTAGTAAGAAGCTTTTCATTGGTTAAACAAATCCGGTCATTTCAGAAAAGAGAGCTTTGTTCTCGTCTGCCTCAGCAAAACCTAAAAGCAGTTCATATCTCGTTTCAATTCCATTATTTAAATTACCCAACCAATAGTTGTAACCATCTTGGTCATAGTTCCTACCGAGAACATTTACATAGAGAGTCTCAACGTATTTAGCGTTTGTGACATCAGCTCCATAGCGTTCAGAGAATTCATCTGACACTAGAAATGATTGTGCAACCGCACGATCATCGTTCTCTCCGGAAGTGTATTTCTCAATCCAATACTTCAATCCATCTGCATCTGGCATGCGTTTAAATGCAGCATTATAGAGACGGAACATCTTTGCATCATCAGTTTCTAAGCCAGTGATTTGATCAAACGTTCCTTTGATATCAACAATGGCGCTTATGTTTCTAAAAGAACTTGTTGATGCCTCTCCGGTAAAGGTTAAGAGAGGAAGTCCAGTGATGTCGTCATACCCGGCATCAGTTTTGATTTGATAAACGCCATTACCTTTGTTGTAAAACTTGTAGTCACTAAAATTACCGCTATAAGTTTTAACAACGTCTACTTTTGATTCCTCTATCGTTTGATCTGTGAATTGAATGAATTCAATATTGGAAAGTGTATCTGTCCCATCACTACTACTTGTTCTTTGATCATCTAGGTCTATGGAGGTTGAGGTGCGTTTGAAAGAATAATTAGAAAATTTCCCGTTGAAAATGACGGTATCGGTTCCTTCTCCTCCATCAAATAGTTCATTGTTTGAACTACTGGTAAGTAAGTCATTACCTGAAGTTGACGATTTTATTTTGCTACCCATAAAAGGATGATTTTGACATTGGTAGAAGACCTCTACTGGTGTCTCACTGTTTAAGGTGATTTCTGTATAAGCACCAGTTGAACCAGCGATACCAACATTAGAAACGTTTTTTTGATAAGAATTTATTCTATTTGCATCAGTAAAAAATAAGATTCGATGATTGGTGTTACTGCTATCCGATTGATCGAATCTATATACAACGTTCTGTCTAAGAATTAATGAAGGGGATTCTTTCCCATCAATAAAATATCCTTTGGATGATCCTTGACCAAAATATGGGTGAGATGTGCTTTTAGCTTGTACCGTTACAAGCTTGGTTTCGACATTGGAATTACTACTTTCTGATTGATTAGAAGTGAATGATGGAGATTGCTCATAATAATTCGACATATTTCTAGGAAATAAAACAACCGATTTAAATCAAGTTTTTATTTTAGAAAAAGCAGCTCTTAAGCGTGAATTAGGTTGGTTCAAATAACCAGGACACTATTGCTGCTGGCTGTCCTTGTGCCGTTCCAAGTGATAATCGTAAGCTAATTAGCCTAGCAATTCTAAAAGCTACAACACTTCATGTTCTAACATTTAATTAGGAAAACCGTACCGGTTAACCAACTCAATGGCTAAGTAATACAGCCAAAATGATTTATACGTTGTGTGGGTTAGTCAATCACCTGCATGTGCTTAAAAAGGTTTTGCAAAGCGTCTTTTTAACACTCAACTAGAACTAGGGAAATTGCTCTGCATAGGCAATTTCCCTAGCTCGCTAAGAAGTTAACCAGATTTATTCTAATGAGCCATCACAATGCCTCTTTAAATTTTTCGCATGCACCTAATAATCATAATGTTGCACTGAGTGAGAAGTCTCTGCATGAAATACAAATGCAGCTCATGAATAAACAAGAACTTAGGCTTAGATATATACAGCTAATGAATGACGCACAAAAGATACTGGGTAGAGACGAGGCTATTGATTTGATCAAAGAGTCTGAGGTAATCTGGGAAAAACTTAGTGCTTAGATAGTTTTTTTATCTCTTGTTTTCTTAATTACTCTTTGCAGAGTCAATCATTTTGACTTTCTCGCTATCAGGACAACCTGGTCGCTCTTGAAGCGATTTGCATTGAGAATTGATATCTCTCCAGATTTCTCTAATCTCGATAAATTGTTCATCAGTGACTTGGAAATGACTCATGTTCTTTAATTTCTTTGTCTTTCAATTGATACGACGAATGCCAAAATCAGGAACTCTTATTTTATAAGTTTCTTTTATTAGGATACGTTTATTTATAACTAGTTTCTATTCCTATTCGCTTTAAGTAGTAAACCGAACATTGAAATCTCACAGTTAGTAATTAGGTGATAGATGATGTCTTTGTTATAAAATCGACTATGAAAAAAATTATTCCTTACCTTCTTTTTTCGGCAACTACTCTACACACACTCCTTGGTGTTTCCCCTGTGATGGCAATGGGTTGTGGCTCGCACTCAGACAAAGCCGAAGTTATTTGCGAAGAAGGAAGCACCGATTGTGAAGAGAAAATTTCTACTTCTACAACCAACTAAAACAATGTCAAAGCATATTCCAGAATTTTATGAATCCATTTTAGAAGCTTCCGAACGAGGTGATTTATGGGGGGTTAGTTCAGAACAAAACCATTGGACTCAATTAGAAATTGATCTTGATTCTTTTGTGCAAAGTTAGTAGCTGTTGCTCTTTCGATCTGAGAATTTAGAACATCCCATAAATCTAATACTTCCTATTGTTAGTTTGATCTTTGTCCCTCCTCTATTGTGCAAGCCAACGATTGATAATATTGGATGGTGTGCCAAGTATTTTTAATTTTCTTTTTGTGAGTGGAAATGGAAACTCTTTTTTTCTCATAGATAAGATTTTATTCCTTCCTTCAACATCCTTGTAAATTAAGTTCCAACTTGCACAACACTTCCCTGATTTAGGAGGGGATTGCCAAAAACTAATGACATCTTTTTTATTTATCATCTGCTTGTTCATGACATTCAAATAAGTTGGTTCAAAATCAACCCAACATTTTTCTTTTGGTTGTTGAACGTCAAATTCGTCATTAGTTCTTTGTATATTTTTTCCATTGTTGACGGGACATTCAAAAGTAATTCTCTCAACACCTTTGAAGCCTCCATCAAAGTCGCTAATCCCTTTTACAGGCTTCGCTTTAACGATGATGGGCTGAAAGAACCAAAAACATAAAATAATTAATTGGATTTTTTTCATTAAAAAAAAAGTGCTGACTCAAGACAGCCCATAAAATTTTGAATAGTGAATCGATATTAGTTATTTGGATTTTTCTATGGCAACTAATAATCCTCCAATTAAAGATAGGTTTCGTGCGACTGCTGCAAGTTGAAATGGTATCAAATGAAAAATTATTGTGGCTGGCACCAAGAAAATCAAAAGGAGTGAACAAGCGAGTTTGATCCGTTCTGTGAAGATCAACAGGACAGTACCACCAAGAAGTAAAGCTATTGCACCTACCATCATTACCATTGAAACTGGCTCGGGAAACCCTCTACTTGTTATGTATTCAGCTTGAGCAGCAAAGTTTGTTATTTTGCCTGGTATTGCATTTATAAAAATTGCACTTAGCAACAATCGCCCAATAAAGTTCAAAGAATAAAATCTTGTTAAATCCATAATCTTTTAGTAGCGAATACTATATAAATAACTTAAGAAACAATTTTTTACCACTACACAAAATTAGAAGACGGTCACTAGATAATCTAGAAAGTATAATTCAGGAATTTGGATTCCTGGGAATGTCTAATATGGCACTTAGATAGTTGACGATTGTGAACCTAATTGGATCCAATCCATCTCAAACTTTCCTCTGCTGGCTAAATCTTTCTACCTTTGCCAAGGATCTCAGTGGACTCATCAGCTCTGTAATTTTAAAGCTTGAGGGTTAATTGATTGTGTAGGAGGGGATTGTTTTGGTTCTTTTTCAACTTTGACTTTCTTCTTTTTCTGGAGCCATGTTTCTCAAGGATATTATTACCGATTTTAAAGAAGCCTGGTTTATTTCTTATCTCTTTTAGCTTTGCTCGTGCTGTCTTTGTACTAATAATTGGATCTATAATAGGCAGTGGATAAGTTTTCCCAAGAACGCATGATGAATCATTTTGACGAAATAGATCAATTTTCCATGGTTCATGGATGAATTTGCTTGGAAGAGATTGTAATTCTTTAACCCAAGTTCGAATAAATATTCCCTTCGGATCATGATCATATCCTTGTTTGATAGGGTTATAAATTCTAATTGTATTAATCGCTGTCGTACCCGATTGCATTTGGCATTGTGTCCAATGAATTCCTGGTTCGTAGTCAATAAATTTACGAGCTAGGCACAAACCACTTTCTTGCCATGGTAGCCATAGTTGGTAGCTAGCAAATGACATAAGCATTGCTCTCATTCGAAAATTAATCCATCCATGACTATTTAGGGATCTCATGCATGCATCTAAGAAAGGTATTCCAGTTAGACCCTGACTCCATGCTTCTAAAAAAATTGGATTTGATTTCCTGATACCACTCATGTATGGGTGGTACTCACGATTTTCTAATTCAGGCTCTGATTCAAGCTTTTGAATAAAATGACAATGCCAATGTAATCTTGAGTCAATTGCTCTGGATCCTCTATTATTAGTTTTTCTAATTGCTTGGACTACCTCTCTAATTGATAGACAACCCCAAGTTAAGTAAGGCGATAAGCGAGAACATCCATCAAATGCTTTTACAGGACTTGATAGAGAATATTGATAATTATCTATTTTGAATTTTAGAAACTCATTCAGTCTATGAATCCCTTGCTTTCTCCCTCCTTGAATTCGATGACTACATTTATCTAATTTTAAATTTAGACTTTTAGATGAAGGTAAACTATGACTTGGAATGTCAATAAAGTAATTTACTCTTTTGGGATAATTGATGAGTTTTTGTGACATATGTTGTTCCCATCTTTGAGACCAATTTTTACGTGTTTTAATACCTCTAAAAACACCAAATTGTCTGTATTCATACCAATTTATGTTTTTGTCTTTTGTTAAACGCCTCAGGGCTTGATCACGTTGAAATGTCCATTCATTGCCGGTTTCTTCATGACTATAAATACCTCTAACATGAAATCTATCCGTAAATTCTTTAATTACATCTTTGATATTCCCAACTCTAATAATTAATTTCAAACCAATATCATTTAATGAGTTGTGTAAATCAATTAAACATTCTCGTACAAAATCCCATTGTCTTGAAGAATGATCAGGAAGTTTCCATAAATCTGGTTCAATAACAAAAATCGGAATTGTATTTCCGGTTTTTAGCGCCTCATTAAGGGCTTCGTTATCGTATGTTCTTAAGTCTTTTTTGAACCAAACTAAATTGATTGACTTCACTCTCTAAAATTAAACATGACTACGAACTTTTAATTAAATTTGAATTTTATCTAAAATATGACTTAGTCGTGAGTAATTAAGAATAAAAAACTTTTCGTTTATTGTGCTTTTCATATCGATTTAACAAGTAATGACCACGGTGCCTTTTTGACTTATTTAATGTCCCGTGATGGATACCAGTCAACCACTCATCATTTCATGGGCTGCTCAGATATTAACTTAACTCAATAAGTTACATTGGTATGAAGATAGCTATGCAGTTACCAAAGAATTTTGCGAGTGAACAACATAATCAATGTCTATCTTTAAGTGCTTAAAGCTGCAACACTTCATGTTCTAACATTTAATTTGGAAAACCGTACCGGTTAACCAACTCAATGGCTAAGTAATACAGCCAAAGTGATTTATACGTTGTGTGGGTTAGTCAATCACCTGCATGTGCTTAAAAAGGTTTTGCAAAGCGTCTTTTTAACACTCAACTAGAACTAGGGAAATTGCTCTGCATAGGCAATTTCCCTAGCTCGCTAAGAAGTTAACCAGATTTATTCTAATGAGCCATCACAATGCCTCTTTAAATTTTTTGCATGCACCTAAGAATCATAATGTTGCACTGAGTGAGAAGTCTCTGCATGAAATACAAATGCAGCTCATGAATAAACAAGAACTTAGGCTTAGATATATACAGCTAATGAATGACGCACAAAAGATACTGGGTAGAGACGAGGCTTTTGATTGGACTTATGACGATAAAGAGACTTGTTCATTACTTGATGGTGAAGTATCGGTAACTCCAGACGGAGGAGAACCTCTGAAGTTTGGTGCAGGTGACTTAGTTATCTTTCTGGCAGGCATAGACTGTAGATGGGATGTTCATAAGTTAGTCCGCAAGTATTATCGATTTGGTGATTAAAATAGGTAACCACTATCAATTCAGATGAAAAGCATGTCTAAAGTTATTGCAATTGGTATTGTCGCGATTTTTGTCCTAACTGCTTTTGCGGGATTGTTCGGAACTCTATTATCAAACTTAACAATCTCCTCATGAGTTATAAAATCATTAGACATGATAAAGAATCTGACGACATTACTCGGCAATCTTTCAACAGCTATGATGAGGCATACGATCTATTAGAAGAAATATATTCTGATGTTTGTTGTTCTGATGCTGATTATGGGGACCGTCCCTACTATGAAATTATTGAGGTATGAGAATGAAACTTATAGATAGGCATAAGCAGCTAATTGCTTGGTATCAAAAGAAGCTTGGTCTGACTGATTATGGATTACTTTGGGTTGTCTTTCTAAAAGGAGTATTTGTAGCTCTAGTACTCGAAAGATTGATTCTTTACTAGATGTTTAACCAAGATGCTCTTTTGGAATATTTGAGTTCACCTGAGGGGGTTAATACAATTATTGTTGGAATTATTTTGATTGGAGCTATTAACGCAATTTTTATAACTTACAGCATTAGGAGTACTTATGGAGCTGCTAAAAAAGAAAGAGAAAAACTAAAAATTCAACAAGCTAAAATCGACAAATTATCACCTAGAAAGGAATAGCATATATGCCTTTTTTTAGACTATGGAGAAGAACATCAAGAGGTAGACGTCTCAATACTAAACGTGTCATCTTATTTCCCGTAATTGTTTACTCAGTCTATATTTTCATTGATAGCTTTATGCCTGTTTTTATGATTGGATTTATAGTTTGGTTACTATATAGCTGGACTGGTAAACGGCGGTTTTGGTAATGAAACAACCAAGTTCATAGAGACTCATATAATGAAGATAATCTTTTTGATTGCTATTCTTTGTGGTCTTACTTTTCCGAGTGTGCGCATAACTATTGCAGCCCTATTAGAAGGCACGTCAGATTACCTATATAATTCAGCAAAAAAGGAAAAGACTTATATTCCTTATTGGCTAAAGAAATTTCGAGATGATTGATTATTTATTGTTTCTTACGTTTTCATATTTTTGTTTGATCTCATCCATAGTTAGTTCAAGTCCATGCTGCCTCTTATAAGCCAGTTGATAGTCCTTCTTGCAGTATTCGATAACATGTTCAAGGTACTTCTCAGTGTCTTCTTCGCAGTTGGCTCTTTCAAGTATGTAGAACATAATCTCATCTAATATTTCAGGTCTGTATTTCATTGAGTTTTAAGCGTTCAATTTCTTTTATTATCTCTTGTATCGAATCATCTAAGTGGAAACCTACAGAAGAAGAACGGGAAGTAATGGAAGCAGTTTGGATGCAGGTTAAATGTGCATGCGAGAAATTCAAAGAAGAAACTAATGCAAAAGATGAGCACATCAGAAAGATGCTCAAAGAGGTGGCTGATCGTTATTACTCCTAAATAATCTTGAAAGCACCAACAGGTACTTAAAAGTTCTTGCATGTCAGAGGTCTAAGCAACCTTTGGACACCATCCAATCTTTCTCTCGAGTTGCTGCATCCAACATTGACACTTTGAAGTCAAATGGTCTCCATGAGGGATAAGACTTTGATGTAGGCGACAAGTAAGAATCGCTTTGCAATGCCTGTCGCAGTAATAATTGAAATGTTGACATATCATGCAAACGCTAGCTGAACGTGTTTGGTTAAGAGTGTCTTCTTCGAGATAGTCCCACTCCTATGCTGGGTTGTAACGCTTCTGGGGTAAAACTTTTTGGGTGCGATACGAAGACATTGCCTTAATCCAATAGGTTCTGCTACCACTGAATTCCAATCTGATGCACGAAAAACGGCATAGGGTGAGGACGCTGGAGTCATGTGTTTATAGCAGTACACCTGTACTAGCAACGACATGGAGATGTTGTCAAGTATTCATTAACTGTTTTTGGAATATCTATTTGGTTAATTGTCCTTTTCGGTAGACTCAGGCGTTAATGATATGATTTTTTTGTTCAGTAATTGCTGCTATGAATTGATCAAAGAGACATCTTTCTAATTATCTTTTTGTCAATCTTTAGATTGTTCTTATGGCTTAATTCTTTCAAAGTTTGATGATTGTGAAATTCATAGTTCTTATGCAGTGAGATCAAAATTATCTAGTGATTGAATTTGGGATAGTTCCTTATCCTTCTATTTATCTATCTGCGAAACACTGTTTCCAAGAGTCTTTAGGATCGACATTGCGAAATGCTGTATTAATACCTCCTGCGGCTAAAACTGTATGTGCATCTGTTTTGACTAGTTTACCAAGGACTGAGACTTCAAGTCCTCGAAGCTTGACCTCGATAGAAGCTCTTAACCCTGCACCGCTACACCCAATTACTTAAACATTTGAAACTTGAGTTAAGTGCTTGTAATTCGTCATTTTTGTTTTGGTAATGAATTTATAACTCGAATGAAAGTAGCAAAGTACTGCCTGCTTGTGCGTACACTTAGAGTTTTTATATAGAGGTATTAATCATGTTTTTAAGCATACTCAAATAAGTCCTCAAATTAGATTATTAGTTTTAATGCGGACAGATTATTTCTTCAAGTTGAATTTGTTGGGTTTCTCTAAAGAAAGGACATAGCTTATTAGATGTTGTAGAGAGATGTTCCATTAGAACTACAAATTAATAGAGAAAATTACAGGGTAGAGCAGGCTTGATTAAGGATTAATTACATACGTATTCTGAGATCGGTTGTAATGGAATGGGAATAAGGAGCCAATGTAGTCCTGGCTTATAAGTCAATAGAAAAGTGTATTGATTTTGTTTTTGTGCTTTCTTCAGATTTTTACTTCATCTAGCTCTGGAAACAGCATGTTGATATAAGCCATTATGATTACAACCAATGGAGGCATATTTGTCTTGTCTTCTTTAGTGAGACGCTTTATCTCTGATAAAAAACTTTTAGCTTCTTGCTCGCTAATTTTGTGTTCTGAGTTCTTTTCTACTTGTTCAACGAGGGATTGGATTTGATTACTAGAATCCATGATTTTATATATCGCTCTATTTGAATAAAACGGATAAAATATATGACTACAAGCATAGATTAAGAAAACTTATCATCTTTTTATATTAGTTCTAAGACTTGGGCTATAGGTGATACTTAGTCGTTGTCTAGATGTCATAGGATATCTTTTGTTAACTAACTCAACTATTCCTGTAAAGAGAATTTTATCTTCATATATATCTGAGAAAAGGAGGAGTTTAGTGACAATAAGAAGTTTTTCTATAACTAAAAAGAGTCAAGAAATTTTGAGTAAATATTCAAGTGGCTTAACCAAACTATTTCCTTCTAGTAAAATAGCACCAGCAACTAATATGTTCTAATTTTATAAATTAATTAATTTTAAATAGTATTTAATCAGTCGATTTTCTTGATTTCTTATATATTTATAAGTATTGATTTTAAGTTATGACATGAGTGTAATTGATTGTTCATTATTTGAAGAAATATACTAATCTATTAAAGTAATTTAAAGTTAGATCTGAATTTATTATCAAAGTGGCACTATTATCTTGAAAAACAAAAAATATCTATTATATTATGATTGTCAAGTCTGGTTGAAATGCAAAAGCAGTATTTAAAAACAATACTTAATTTAACTTTTGATATTAAATTTATTATATTTATATTAATTCAATTCTTTCCAATACAAAAGTTGAACTCAGAAGAGTGGGAAGAAAAGAGGCAAAATAATAAATTTTTAGAAAATTCAAAAATAACAGATTCCCTTCAATGGCAAAAACTAGAAACAAATGAAGGAAAATATCAACAAAGGATAATATGGGATAAGATTGACACGAAAAATGACTTTAAAGGTGAAGACTATAATTCTAATAAAGACGGTAACAAGTTATTAGAGAATAGTGAAAATTCTAAAGATATAACTTTAGAAAATAAATTTAGATCTGTATCACGTAATTTAATCTATAAAGGAAATTTGTATCCGGAAATGAGTTTTTGGATACCTTCATCCTTTAAACATTCAAAAACATTTACTTATACAGTAACTGGACAGTTGCTGGGCAATCCAACTAATAGAGGTGTAAAGGACTATTGTACTTGGGACGAATTTTGGAAGTCTTGTGCCGACGGTCAATTTTTCTTTGAAGCTACACCTATTAACACAAAATATTTCTCATTAGGTCTTAACTACTCTCAGCAGGAGAGCTTTTTAGGAAATCATTCAGATGGGACTTGGAGTGATGCTGGTCAAGCTATTGGATTCCAACTAAAAACGAATTTAACTTCTTCACAGGGATTTTCAATAATTGGAAATAATCTCTACAATCCTTACGGGAAAGGTGGGCCGAACAATAAGCATCCTGAGGTGGGAGAAACTGTAGAGGCAGATCTAGGTAGATCGTATTTATTTTTATATTCTAAAGCCTGGGATCTAGGCAAATATTTAAATAGTGAATCTTCTTCGTTACTGAACCTAAATGCAGGATTTGGCAATGGAAGATATAAATCAGCGGAGGAAATTGAAGCAAATTGGATAAATTTAGGTAAGTATGAACCAATATTTTCTTTTGGAATAGCTTTAAATAAAAAAGTCTCTTTTTTTACTGAATATGCTGGACAATATGCTGGGGTAGGAATTAGTTTGAGTCCTTTTAAATCTCCACTGACTGCAACGTTCATGCTTAGGGATTTTCAAGGATCTAATCAAGGTATAGTTAATTGCCAAGATGGCAATGTCGAAAACTGTCGTGCAACAATTGATACTCGTTTGGTTTTTCACTTTTAACTGATTTGAACAAATTTCAATAAGCTCAATATTTTGGTCAAGTGACTATCCCTTATTAAAAAGCTAAAATATCTCTCAATTGCATAACTATTCAAGCAAGGTTTTTTTGTAGATGCTCCTCTTGATTTTTGCTCATTAGTTTTTGCATCTCAATTTTTGAATGAATTGATTTTTACAACATAGGTTAAACTTGTCTAAATAATTCAAAGAATAAAAGTTGTACATACAAGATATTGAAGGATTAAAATATGATTCTAAGATCGTTTGAATGATCCGAGCTTAAAGACTAGTGAATATAATCAATTAGGTATTTGTTGAGATTTTATGGTTTAGTTGAATGAGTGTATAAAGATTTTGTACGTTTTCAAGCTAGTAAGAATCAAATAATAATTAAAATTCATGCAGCATATGTATCAATATCTAATAGTTTAGCAATATCATGATCTACAGCATCTCCTTCTTCTTTACGTTTCACGAATTTATCAAAGTCAATTACATTCAAATTTCTACGCTTGAGCTCAGCACTTTTATTAAAGTAATCGAGTGAAACTAGAAATATAGGAATGACGCAGAATGGAATAACTAAGATGTATAACTCAAAAGACATTAGCATTGATAATGATAACTTAAGCTTTACTCAAATAGACAATGATTGCAAGTGGGTTGCAACTAATTTGCTGTTTTCCTTATATGTTACCTAGGTCTAAGAGATGTAATTATTTTGTAGTTATTCAATTGACATCGAGTTTCTTGAATCAAGATATCTATAGTGATCCTAAGTTAATTAATGAGCTTTCATGCAGCTTGATCTTCCATACGACCATATCTATATCTCATTATGTCTATTACTTTTTCTTTTGTGTTCCAGGTTTTAATGCGATCTTTTATGGTAAGTAGTTGTGATTCGGTTAATTCAAGACGTGCTTTCCCAAGATTTTTCATTTAGTTAAATGCTTGTAGCTGTAATGATGATTTGTAGGCAAAGTAAACAGAAAAGGGTAACCATAGAGTCTTACAAATATGAATGTATTAATCGATTCTCACATGTCTATATATCTTGTCAATCGCCAGTCTGAAATAATCAACAATAACTCTTGTGGGTCATGCATAGTATCGATGATTCATAAATAGTATTGCTTTAAGCTTACTCATATCACATGCTTTAATTTTTTATTTACCGCAATTTAAATTATGCAACTTTTGGATCTTCTTTTTCATGTAATACTTTTTTGACCTTAGAATACTTTCTGCCAATTTTATATTGCCTATGGAATAGATTTAATTGGTTACTGTCATCATTCGTAGCTTTAGTTTTTATCTCTGCTACTGGTTTAGTAATTTGACTCCAGACAAAAAGCATCGCAAGTGCAGAAACAAGCAATGGAAGATACGCTTTGATTAGGCTAACGACTACTAGAGTCGCTATAAAACAAAGAGAAAAGATAGCCCATTTAGGAACTTTATTATCTGTTAACGTTTTCTTTTTTGATTTTGAAGAAGGAATAATTGGCAGATCAGGAGTCATTCGTTATTAAATTGTATGAGTATTGGATTGGAGGATGTAGTGATTGGTTTTATCTGGTGTGGCAATATATGTACTTCAAAGCAGCTTTACTTTATAGGTATTTTGTTATTCGATTGAGATAGCCTAAAATTTTCGTTCCTTCGTGAAATTGGTGATACGGCGATTAATAATGACACAGTGATTTTAGTTTAACTAGATAATTTTTAACAAATTCAATCAAGATTGTAAATGTTTCTGGATAGATTACCAATACAATTAATTATTTTACTGCCTTTTATAGCTATGTTTGTTTTTATATGAAACTTATAATTCTCTTTTTGATTGTTGGCTTGGTGTATGTATTATTTTATTTCGCATTTTAGTTCTGCTAGTGCTTCATTAGGAAGACCTAGGAAGGTATCTAAGATTTTATTTCCAGTTTTAGGTATTACGCAAATACCTACTAGCTTTGTTTTGCCATTGTTTTGAAGAACTTGACCTTCTCCTTCATGTAATTGACTTTTTACCTTTCCTGTTTTTAGTAAGGTGTTAACTATTAACCCAGGAAATTCAATAATAGCTCCAATGCTAAAAAGAAATTGGGATTCAAATTTTAATAACACTTCTCCAGAATTCTTATCAATAGTACCTGCTAGATGATCCATAGACATTTCGATCTTTAAACCTGGTGGTAATGGGAGAGATAAAAATTTTGTTGTTCTTGAAGTAAGAGGAGGTATTAAAAATGTTTTAGATGAAAAGCTTATATTAAGAAGATTATTTTTCTTGCTAGGAAATAATGTCGCTTTGCCACCACCACCACAAGCATTATAGATAAATGGTGGATACGAGCCAATTGTCAATCGACATCCATCTAAGCTCTTCATTTGCATAAAGTAATCAAATACTAGGTTTTATTGATTGTAATAGATATAAATTCGTTTCACTAATCTCACAACAGCTACTCTGAGTTGTTATTGATACTGCAACAATAACAAAATTTGTTTGCAATTGCTGCCTACTCGTTAAAATGAATCTTAACTACCTTAGCTAGATCTTTTTGGCTAATTCTTAGAGAGCATTAATTTGAGATCAAGGAACGAGTTATCAAATATTTTTCACTTAAATCATTATGTTCATTTGGTCATTCCAATTATTATTATGAACCTAGTAAACTATAATAATGAATTAAATAGGTTAACTGATGTCTGAAAATTTGACCCCAGATTGGTCCTCAGAGTTTGAACATTACAAGAAACTATCCAGAGAAGTAGTTACCAAAGAAGACATAATTAATTTTTTTAATCAGAATCAGAAAGCTTTTTATCTAGATAACTTCTCTTCTAGCTGGGGCAATATGATGGAGGAATATGCGGTTAAAGAGAGTGTGAGTTTAGATCAATTAAACAAACTTGAGGAAATGCAATGGCAGGAAATGCCTGAATCATTAAAATTATTTGCCTATGATTTTTGTATCAAGAATGGGTTTTGTTTTACTGGTACATCTAGTTAATGTGAGGATTAAATTAACATAGTTAGAATAAAATAATAATTTATAATTCCTTGATAAAATTAGTTAACTATCCTGTAATTACTATAGTAATACATAGGTCTAATTATTATTCTATTTAAGATCTTCATGAGAAAAGAAAATGGATGATGTTTCCTTTTAGAATTTTTTCAATTAACTTTTCACAATTAATAAAAATCAGTGATTAATATTTCCTTTTCTTTTGTCTTTTAGTCTCTCTCGATTGGAAAGCCAAGATTTAAAGTTTTCATCCTCTACTTTTTCTCTCCACTCTTTGGAGGATATGGGTAGTTTTGTTTTTTTCTTTTGCCTTTTATTATTCAAAGTAAAATATAAATTTAAATAAGCAGCTATTAATATAAGAATAAGGAAAATGGAATTGATATTCATTTTAGACTTTTTACTTTCCTCACCAAAGGATAATCAATCTAATGCAATAAGTATATAGTGTAAAACGATTGGGTCGTTTTAAGATTGAGAAAGGATCTATTTATTGATTTACACAAAACCTGTTTTTTTAATAAATAGTTCATTTTTTCAGTTGATTCAAATAAATCAAAGAGAATATAATATCCTCATTTTCCTCTTATATGCAGTGACCCTAACTAATAATTCAAGCGAGTGGTAACTGGCATCATCATTGCTTAGAACATTTATACACTCTGTAGACATGGGTTTAATCTTAGATATTTATCTCCTCAACATTGTTAAATTTAGCCTAGGCTAATGCTTTCTCATTATCTTTGATCGGGTAGAATTGATCACAATTGAATAATGCTATACACCTAATAGGTAGACGTTTAAAATGCGAGTCATATAGTCTTAATATTTTCTAAGAACCGATGTTTTCTCCTATGACATCTCTAACAACGTAGGCAATTGACCTTCTAGAGAAGGATATCAGACTAAAAAAAGTCATAAAGCTTTAATCCTTTTCACTATCTCTTCAACCTTATAAAAATAAAATCCGCGACGATATTGATTTCATTAAATGCTTCTCATATCTCTACTTTTTGAGATTCTTTGTAAACAATTGGTTTGTATAGTATTGAATGACCTGGGAGAGTAAAAAATTTTTTCTGAGATAAACCATGATTCGGGAAAGCTGAGAGAAGCAACAGTTGAAACATTAATTGAATATGATTAGAAAGTATATTAATTACTACTCTATGCTGCTGCTTAATTCGATTCTTAAAAAAAATATCAACCGTATTTATAGCTGTTGATGGAAGTGATTAATAAGATTACCCTCAGAGACTAATTGTTTATTGATTTAAATCAATTGCCGACACTTTTTTTTTTTTTCTATATAATTCAATTGAATGATATTAATTTGATAATAACATTCAAGGTTGATTTTTAAAAAGCAATTATCCGGTTCTATAAAAGCAATTTATGAATATTATTAAAAAAAAATTATTTATATTAATAACTATAGGATTTTTATCCCTTATTTTCTTACATGTATCATCTCTTCAAGCGATAGAGTTTGATTTAACAGCAGCCCAAAATTCCGTAGGTAAGAGATTTGCCAGTAAATTTTGCGAAGTAAAGGAAAAGGGCTTTTCTACAGAATCTTCAAGTGAGTTTGCATTAAATAATACTTACTTAAAATTTGTAGCTTTTCCTGATGATGATAAATTTATTGAGGATCTATGGGAATTTACTGTAGAGAGGATTCGAAACGATTGTGGGAACTATTTAAGTGAGAGTGAAGAAAATAATTTAAGAGATTTCTTTCAAGAAGAAGGAGAAATTGCTAGTAGCCGTGACTTATACCTTCCAAATTGATGAACAAAGTTTATGATTTTATAGTTATAGGCGCAGGTATATCTGCTTGTACGTTTGCATCATTTTTAAACAAAAGATTTTCTGATGCTTCCATAATGTTAATTGAACATGGCAGGAGAATTGGTGGTAGAGCTACAACAAGAAAATCTAGGAAAAATCAAATTCTTGAATTTGATCATGGATTACCATCTATTATTTTTAGCAAACAAATATCACAAGATATACTTAAATTAATTGCACCATTAATAACTTCAAGAAAATTGGTAGACATATCAAATGATATTTTAACGATCAATCAATTTGGTGAGATAAGGAATGAATCTAATAATTATCGATATTACAGGAGTTTACCTTTTATGATAAATTTCTCTCAGGAAATACTTGATCAATCTATTAACCCTAAAAAAATAAATTTTTTATTTGAAACACTGACTAAATCAATTAAACGCATTAATAATTTATGGGAGATAAAAGTTAATCAAGGGAGGTTTATCAAATCTAAAAATCTTATTCTATCAAGTTCTTTAATAGCACATCCTAGATGCCTAGATATTTTGCAGATTAATTCTGTACCACTGAGGGATGCTTTCACCCCAGGTGAAGACAAGGTCGTTGATTGTGTATTACGAGAAATAAGAAAACAAAATTACATAAGTCGAAAAATTTATATTTTCCATATTTCCAATTCTGCAGTAGTTAAAAACTTTAATCATCAATATTTACATGTACGCTTTTCAAAAGTGATTATGGATAATTTAAATTTTGAAAGAATTATTTTTCAAAGGCAATCTGATGGTTCTATGATTCTTGCTTTGCACTGCTTCTATATTAATAATTTAATAAATATTAATCCTGAGAGTGTTGCTAATTCATTGAGATCAGTTTTTGAGAATCATCCGAGATTTTTAGACTTATTTTTACAGGCAAGACTTATAGATAAAATGGATTGGAGAGCTTCTCAACCTCTTAACCCCCTACTCCCTAAGCATTTACAATGGTCCCAAAATAGTCAAATTGGTTTTTGTGGAGATTGGTTTGATTTGAATAGTTCTTCAGGATTAGAGACAGCTATGAAGAGTGCAATCAGATTGGCTCAATTGATTAATTGAATCAATTTTCTTTAAATCTTTTTTAGTCATGATTCGAAAATTTCGAAATTACTGATGATTTTTAAAATATTTTAGAATAATCATTTTTCGAAGAAAATATGATTTCTGACTTGCTTTATTTATGAGTAGTAGATATATATGATTTGTATTAATTTTTACTATGATTACGGTCGTTTTTCTGCTTTTTCTAGGTCTGGCGGGTTGGACCTTCTCAACATTAATGAGTAAAGGAAAGCATCAAGAGGAGATTACGAAAGAGTTGGGAAATATTTTAGAGAGCTTAAAGTTGCTTACTTCTTCTATGACTGCACTTGTAAAACTTTTGATGAAGGATTCTATTTCATCTGCTAAGGAGGAGGACTTTAAACCGATCAGTTCTAATGTTGTAGATTTATTAAAGCTCGAAAAGAATGTAAAAGAAGAAGAAGCTGCTTAATCGCTTTACCTGAATATTTAAGCATCGATCCAAGTTGGTCTTTTTATTTGAGTAACAGTCTCAGCTTCTTCTAACCCATGAAGGTGCTCCCGAGAACCATTCTCCTAGGTCATCATGGCTTGGATCGTATGTTGAATGAGGTTCTTCTGAACATAGATCTAGTCCATTAAGTAATTTATCTATTGGATTAGATAGATGTTTGTTTCGTTGGAGAAGTGAGGCTTTTGTAAGCCAATTAGACACATTTTGATTCTTTGCCGCATATTTATTGATGTAAATTCTTTCTTGAAGAGTGACTTTATCGCCCGTAGCAAGTCTATTTAATATTTCTTGTATTCGAAGACGAGAAGATGTGGTCAACATGATTCATTATCTATCTTATTCTTTCTAGCTTGAAATATATGAAGTGCAAGTTGGGTTGGTTTAAATTTATAATATATTTGTATTTCTATAAATTCTTTCTAATGTCTATTGAGCCTTAATATTCTTTATATTTTAAAATATAAAGAATAATTTTTAAGGTTAATTAATCACGCAAAAATTTCTTTGAAAATGTTATTGCCAGTCAATTGTATGAAAATTGTTTTAAGGTTTCTATTTTGATTATTTGTAGTGTACTTTCTTCTGTTGCTTCAAGATCAACCAAAGGAGCCATCCCATCTTCAAATGCTTCTTTCCATCGAGGAGCACAAAGACACCAGCGATCGCCTTCTTTTAAACCTGGAAATCCTACTTGAGGCGTAGAGAGATCATTCCCCTGAGCTTTGCTGTATGTAAGAAATCGCTCAGTTATAACAGCACAGACCGTATGCATTCCTCTATCAGATAAATCTGTTCTACATGTCCCATCTCGATACCATCCTGTCATAGGACTGCAACTACAAGACTTGAGTTCAGTACCTAAAACATTTTTCTGCGACATGAGGTGTTGTTACTTATGTTATCTGTAATATAGGTATTTACTTCTGAATATTTCTAATTTTCATTTTTATGTCAATTTTCCGGAGACATTCCAATAAAGTCCAATTAAAACGGATGAGTTTTCTGTAAGTATTTTGTGAGTTCTGCTGAAATTCAAAATCATTAATTTATTGAGTTTGGCATTACTGTTGTGTGAATTAGAGAGATGATTGAAACCTGAATTTAAAATTTTTTATCTTCTGTTTTTCGACTGACGAGACTTGCTATTTCTTTCTTTGTTAGTACAATTGTATTATCTATACGTCACTCTTCATGGAAATTTTATCTATTCTTTTGATTTTGCAAAGTGTACTTTTAGTTACTTCAGGAATTTCTTCTACTCCTTTATCAAATTAAATTTCCGTTAAACCTCTTAATTTTTTTCAGGTAAGTTCGTTCGGTATTCCGCTCTCAATCAGCTTGTTGATTTGGTTATGGTTATTTTTTCACTATTTCCATGAACTCAGGCGCAGAACGTTTTAACGGATTGATGGCTATGTTGGGCATAGTTGCGGGTATTGGGGCTTACGCAACTACTGGTCAGATAATACCAGGAATTTTTTAACCAAAAAAAATCAGTTAATAGATAAGATTAATCTATCAACTGAGGACAATTTAAAAAGATGGTTGAGAACAATTACGATGGTAATCAGTTTTTATCCGACTTTTTCGAGGTATCTAATGCAGGCGCATTCATACCATCATAATCAGGACCAACCATTAGTCCTACGATTGCAAACAAAGCAATAAACGCGATACCAATAATAGGTGCAGTTGGAGCGGGAGTAGATAGCAAACCGCCGAAGATTAGTTGACTCATCTGAGTAGAGATAGGATTATTGTTTTAGCGACTTATTCCTCTTAACGCGTCATAGAAGACTATTTCTACTTTATTTATTTATTTTTCATCTCTATGAATTTATAATATATTTGGATTATTTATCATTTACTTCCTAAGTCATAAACGATTTAGCTTCTGACCTAGCCACAAAGGTTAAATTACTAACTACACAATTAATTTTCGTTTTTCAGAGAAATGTAACCGAATTTACCGACATACAGAATTTTTTGGCTATTATTTAATCATGTTTATTTAAGGAGGTGATCCATTGTCGCATCTACCAATCGGTCAAGAGTCAATGGAAATGAGACGATTTGTCAGTTCTATTGCTCCTGCCTTGAAGGGTTTTATTATTAATAGATTTATATAGTTACCTTCATCTATTAATTAACTTGCCAGGTACTATGTGCCTGGCTTTTTTATTAATCAATTTTTCCTCAAGATCTATCTTGCAATGATATTTGCTCAGGCTTAAGACTTTTTACTTATCTCTTGATATATATTTTATAAAAGCTAGAGTGAAGTATAAAAGTAAATTTTTTATTTCAATGTACAATAAAGAAAAAATTGAAGTTGCAGAACAAAGGATACTCGAGTTGAAAACTTTAATTAATCACTGGAAGACAAGCAATATTTCATCTAGAAGAGCTACTGTGGATTTTGTAGAGTCAATTCTTACTGAAAGCCAGGAGACCCAAGCAGCCTGATTCGATATACTTTGTGCTCATCAAAATATTGATGTTATCTGTTTATATCTCAGCTATCCTCTTATGTATTGAGCACAAAAATTATTTATAATAAAATTTTATGGTAAATAAACAAAAATTAATTATAATGCTAAATAATTTTCAAAAAAATGAAAATTTCTCTAAATTTAAACTTAAAAGAATTTTTTTGGAAAACTTTAAATAAAGTAAGTAATAGCTTTAGTAATTTAACAGTTAATAATCTTGGCAATGGTTATATCAAATGTTCTTGGAAGATTAGCCCGGTTGATAATTTCAGGATTGATTTTAGTAGAAGTTTTTTTTATGCAATTAGATTATTTGATATTAGTAATAATAGCAATAAAGATAATTCAACTTGTATTATGAAAGAGATTCAGGTAAGTAAATTTCAATCTTCTATTTCATTCCCTATTCCTATAAATAAAGGTAAGTATTATTTTGAGTTTGGCTATCGTAAGAAAAATGGTGAATGGAGAAAGCTTTCACACAATTACCTTAATTTGGGATATAGGATAAAAAAAATAACCAAATCTTTCGACAATGGCAATTGGTTTGATTCTGAAATCATAGTTGGGAATACAGATCAAAGTCTTCATGAAAAGACTTATCAACTTGCATTAAATTCACAAATTGGTGGCTCTGAGAATATTTCTCATAAAAAAGAAGATTTTTAATTTTTAAATTTAATTGATGAGGATAAATTTTTTTATTAAATTTTAATTTAATTTACCTTTATCAATTTCTAGATTTAAACTATAAAACAAGTAAAATTTTGGAATAATGTCAAGGGACTGGCCTCTGTTAAAAACTTTAAGATATCATGCTTTTAGCAATATTGATATTGCTCAGATTTTTAATTATTTAGAAACTTTAGATTACGATTTAAATAAAACCAATTATCTTGGTTTGATCATTTCTAAAAATGAAAGATTAGCAAAATATTTTTTTCTCAGAGACCAATTAAGATTTGGAATCAATTCTTCAGATAAGACTTTATACATAAATGAAATTTTTGACCAATGCATAGATTGGAATGAGTTTTGGCGATTACTTGTAATAAAAAAAGGTTTTTGCTGTATTCGTTTATCAGGAGATTTACGAAGCAAAACAAGATTTGCTTTTTTATATGGTCCAAATATTCTTTCAGGCTCTTCAGAAGCTTTTTGCGATTCTATTTATGAAGATCAAAATTATTGATCATGCTGTTTTTAATTATCAACAATTTTTTTATATATCTTTTTTGTCGCAATTTTAATGCTTCTCGTCTTTTTTATTTTTTTGTTTTAATCTTGTAAAAGATTAAATCTTATTTTGTCTACTTATCTAATTACAGGCGCCAATAGAGGTATTGGTTTAGAACTTGTTCGTCAATTGAAAGCTAGAGGAGAAGATATAATTGCTACTTGTAGATCGGCATCTTCAGAATTGAATGCCTTGTCAGTAAGAGTTGAGACAAATATTGATATCACTTCTGGAGATTCCGTTACTAAGCTTAGAGAGAATTTATGTGATACTAAAATTGATGTTTTGATTCAAAATGCTGGAATCGCAGAATTTACTTCTCTTGAAAATTTAGATCCTCAAAGTATCCTTCATCAATTTGAGGTCAATGCTTTAAGTCCTCTTTGTTGTGTACAAGCTATGCTAAGTCGTCTAAGTGATTCCGCAAAAATAGCTTTAATAAGTAGTCGTATGGGTTCAATAGAAGATAATAGTTCTGGAGGTTCTTATGGATATAGGATGTCTAAAGTTGCTTTGTGTATGGCTGGTAAATCTTTAGCTGTTGATTTAAAGCCCAAAGGTATTTCGGTGGCAATTTTACATCCAGGTTTAGTAAGTACTCGAATGACTGGCTTTACTTCAAATGGTATTCAGCCTGAACAATCTGTCAAAGGACTGATTCAACGAATTGATGAGCTTACACTTGAGAATACTGGGACTTTTTGGCATTCCAATGGTGAGATTTTACCTTGGTAAAAGAATTTTCTTATATTTATATTTATATTTTACCTAAAGTTTTTTCTTAAATTTTTAATAAAGCTAATACCAACTCCTGGAATATTTAACAGTTCCTCATCGGATGCTGAGATAATTGATTCTGGCGTCATGTAACCAGCTTTATAGAAATTATTGCAGTTTTTTGTTCCTATCCCTGGAATAGATGTTATGTTTTCGAATCTATCTGATAATTTTTTTTCGTGTTTATTGAAAATGTTAAAAATCTTAGAAAGTTTTCTTTTTGTATTTAATAAAATCTTTTCGATGAACATTTATATGTCCAGATGATCTTATTAAATATGCATTAGAAAAAACTTCTTGCAAGGATAAATATTTTCTTTTGATGACTAATTTATGAATTATGGCAGAAGAAAGTATAAAAAAATACAAAATGAAAAATATATATATGTATTTCTTATGACTTTAATCATTTATTATTAGTATCGCTTGATTGATCTTCGCTTGGCTACTTGACTTTGTGATTAAATCCTGCAAATTATTTTTAGATATAGATTCCTTACCTTTGTTCATAACTATATGTGGTCAAAAAGGTGGAGTAGCTAAAACTTGTACCTCAATTCATTTGGCAAGTGTTTGGAATTCTCAAGGGAAAAACGTTTGTCTAGTTGATGCTGATAGAAATCGATCGGCTCTTGCTTATGGATCTAGAGGTAATCTTAAATTCAACATAGTCCCTGTAGAAGCAGCTGCTAAGGCTACGAGGTTATCAGAAATTGTGATTACTGATGGTCAAGCGAGTACTGATGAAGAAGAGCTAAAACATTTAGCAGCTGGTTCTGATCTTGTTCTTTTGCCCACTGCCCCAAAAGCTAGATCGGTTGAATTAACTGTCGAATTAGCATCTTTATTAAAACAGTTAAATATTCCTCATGCAGTTTTATTAGTTAAGGTTGATTGTCGCCAAAAGCGAATTGCGAATGAAGCCAGACAGGCTTTAGAAAAATTTGATTTAACGGTCTTAGAAGGTGAGATTCCTTTGTTATCTGCTTTTGATAAAGCAGAAAATCAGGGCGCCGCCGTAATTGATGCAGTAGATGATAAAGGTCGATCCGATCCCAGGCGAATGTCGGGTTGGTCGGCCTATTGCTCCATCGCTAAACAAATTCAATGCCAGATTTCGAAGCACTTGTCAGACATCAACAAACCAGTCGAAGACCAGCTACTGAGCGCTTAAAAGTAGTTGAAAAACTGCCTATCTCTACTCAATCACCTACTACTGATGGGAAAAATTTGAGTACTTTATTTTTTGGGTTCTTTGGAGGTATATCTGGATCAATAATTGGAACAGGTTTAATGCTGTATCTTTCAAATAAAGGTTTAATAGACTTGAAATTACTTTTTTAAATTTTGATTTTTTTCATAATTTTGAATGTATGTAATTTATATATTTGATTTATGTGTTTTTTTCGCTATTTGTACCATGTCATAAAAAGTTTTAGATTGTTTTAGTAGATGATGATAATCTCCAAAGGCATTAATTCTTCCGTCTTTAAATTCATAAATACAATCTGATCTTTCAATCGTAGATAATCTGTGAGCAATCGTTACTATTGTGCATCGTCTACCTATAATTTCAATTGCATCCATTACCTCTGCTTCTGTTCTGTTGTCTAAAGCGCTAGTAGCCTCATCTAAAACTAATAATTTTGATTGCCTATAAAAAGCTCTTGCTATGGCCAATCTTTGTCTTTGTCCTCCAGATAGCCTGATGCCATTTTCACCAATTGATGTATTTAGACCCATTGGCATATCTGATACTAATTCTGCTAATTGAGCTGCCTTCAGTGCATCCCAGACTCTTTTAAGATCTATTAATTCTTTATCTAATCCATATGCGATATTTTCAATAATATTGCTATTTAACAAAGTAATTGATTGTGGAACATAAGAGCAGCAATCCTGCCAAGCTGGAACTTCTGTATCGTTAACTTTAATCCCATCTAATAAAAGTTGTCCATCTGTTGGTCTAAGTAGACATAGTAGTTGGTTGGCTGTGGTGGTTTTTCCGCTTCCTGTTTCTCCAACAAAAGCTATTCTTGACCCAATGGGGATAGTAAGATTTATGTCTTTTAAGGTGTATTCCTTGCTATTGGGATATTTGTAACTCAGTTTTTCAAGCTTGATGTGATTCCTGGGTTCAATGCCTTTTTTTGTGGGAACTCCTATTGATCTTTTCGTTAGTCGACTTGATGGAAGTTCTATTAATTTCAGGATCTCTTCTAAATCAGGAATTGATGCACGCATAGAAGTTAATGCTCTAAAGGAATCTTGTAATGGAGGAGTTAGTTTTAAGGCAGCTACTGCAATTGTTGCTAAAAATGGAACTATCTCAATAAGTATTGAAGTGTTTTGCCCAGTTATATAAGGGAAAAGACCAATTGCAAAAATCAATGTAATACCAAATGGCTCTATTAATGATCTAGGAAATTCAGGTAAAACTTCAGCTTTCCAAATAAAAGGGAAAGAGGTTTTACCTGCTAATTTATATCTCTTTTCAAAATATGATTCTGAGCCAGTGAGGTGTACATCTATAATTGTCCTCATTGACTCAGTGAGAATATTGTTTGTTTCTTTCTCTAATTTGATTCTTTGACGAGAAGAATATCTTATAAAAGGTGTTACAAATAACGAAATAAAGATATAAAAAATTAAGAGACTAATAATTAAATAAAGAGCTATCGACTTTGCTATGAGTAGAACAGCAATACATATAAACGCAATCACACATAAACCACTAGAAATTTGAAGGATTGGCCTTACTAAAAATTCTGAGACTCTAGATATATTTATTAGAACTTTTGATGATAAATCAGATTTTTTCTTGTCCAAGAAAAATTCATATGGTTGAGATAGCAATTTTTTCTGTGCTAATTCTGATAAGTCTCGCCAAACTGCTACTCTTAGTCTTTCTTGGGCTGCTTTAAGAAATAATTTAGAAAATGATGCCAGCCAATTCATTCCTATGTATACAACCACTAAAATAATGACTCTTGTTTTCGGGTCTTCAGGGATAAAAGTTTGAAATGGTAAGGGTGGTTGATTGGGTTTGCCTATAAAAACAGTAAATAATCTAGAAACAATTCCAACTACAATTACATCTATTAAGCCAGTTAAGGCTGCTACAGGAATTAATTTCAATAGAGACCTTCTTCTTCTAACCGGCAGTGCCCTTAGAAGGCGCATCAATAGAAGATATGTTTTGCTTGTACCGATCATTTAATAAAATTACTTACTTTTGAGAAATTGTTTATCCCGATTCAGCCAGTTCCTTGGGTGTTTGGTTTTCAGCCTTTTAGAGTAAAGCTTTGAAGTTTACAAAGAGAATGGTGAGAAAGTATTTTTTTGAGATGATGAAATTTTTTTAATTTAAGAATTTTTACAATATAATTTATATTTAAAACCAAATTAATATCTTTTATTGGCTATTAACCTAACGAAGAAGATTAATATAATAAGTGGTAATAAATAAATCATAATCATAAACCCAGACAAAAAGATAATTAGACCCAAAGAGATGAAAAATCCTATTAGTATAATTCTCAGAAACCTTTTGATTTGATTCAACCAAAATATACCTTGAGCTTTTTCTAGATTGATTTTCAGCTTTTTGCGTCTAAGATATAGTTCTCTTAGTTCTTTTTGATGCCAGGTAATTGATTCTTCTAATTTTGTTTTGTATATATTTTTTCCAACCTGTTCTATAAAATTATTCGATCTTGAGAATGTGGATCGCAATTTTACAATTTGTGCCTCCATAAGGGCTTTGCTACTTTCTGATATTTTTTTATCTATCTCTATAATCTTACTATTGATTTGATCGTGTAAAGAAAAATTCTCATTTGAATTATATTGTACAATTTCACAACTACTGTTTTGATTGTATTTAAAAAATTTTAAAAAAAAGTTTTCTCTCAACATTTGAATGACTATTATCTAAGATAGATTTCAATGCGTATATTATAACCATGATTTCTATAGTTTTTAACGGGAGCTACATTTCAAAAAAAAATACAGGTATTGGAGTCGTTTCTAAGGATTTACTGAATTCTTTTTCACCCCATAAAGTCACTACGCTTATTCCAAAAGGTATCGGTATCAAAGGTGATATTTATATACCTAATAACTTATCTCCAGGTTCAGGCATCAAAAGTCATTTTAGAAGATTGTATTGGCTTCAAAATTCTGTACCAAAATTAATGAATAATTTAAATGCTGAATATTTTTTATCACCATTATTGGAAGCGCCATTATTTACTAATATTAAATCTGTTGTTTTGGCTCATGATTTAATACCAATAAGGTACCCTACGATATCATTTTTAACTTTATACCATTTAATTTATATTCCTTTGATTTTAAAACAATCAAAGATAATTTTATGTAATTCTGTTTCTACTGCTCATGATTTAAATAAATATTATAATGTACCTATGCATAAATTATTTCCAATTAAATTAGGATTTGATCATGAAAAGTTTTATCCAATAAAAAAACAACGAAAAAAATTTTTTCTTATTATTGGTAGGCATAATCCACATAAAAATTTGCGTAGGCTTATCCAAGCATTTGCATATGCAAAAATAAATGATTATAAGCTTGTTTTTGTAGGGCCTTTTGATAAGAGATATACACCAAGTCTTGTAAAATTAATTGATAAATATAATCTACAACATTTGTGTGTTTGGAAAGGCTGGATTGATGATGATGAAAAATTATCGTTATTAAACGAATGCCATGCACTCATCATTGTGAGTCTTTGGGAAGGATTTGGCCTTCCAGCTCTTGAGGCAATGGCTTGTGGAACACCAGTTATTGCATCTGACAGAGGAGCTCTACCTGAGATACTTGGAGATTATGGTTATTTAGTGAATCCATGCAATATTCAATCAATTTCTTTGGCTATGAAGGCAGTTATTGATGATAGAAAATGTTTCGAACATGCTCTTCAAGAGGGCCCGGAAAGAGCTGAATCTTTTAGTTGGTTTGATACTGCTAGAACAATCGAAAAGATTATTCAAGAACTTGATTAACCTTTATTTCTTAAAGTTATTATTTAGCAATCCAACTGGTGTTAAAGAAAACATTGATATCATCAAATATCGAGAGAATTTTATGATTTGATTTCATTATTATTTAGATTCAAAAAATTATTACGTTATTGATTGGTTCCTTTCCCTGATAGTCTATCAATCTTAATTTATTACTGCTATTATGGTTTTTCTGAGAATATTTTAGAAATGCCTAGTCGAAAATCAAAAAAAAAAGTAACTTCTAATATAACTCAAGCAGTTGAAGAAAACAAAACAACACCAAGAACTGCAAAAATTGTTCTCTTTGTATTTGGAGTAGGCCCTCTAATTCTTATGTGTTTATTTTTATTCTCGAATGGATTTTTCAACTCTCCTTGATAATTTGATTAATCTATGAAAGACGGTACGAAAATTTTTTCGGCTATAAAAATCAGTCCCTAGGAATTTCTATAGCTTTTGTCTTCTTTTTATAACATCATTTGTTTATTGATCGATATATCAACAATTTTTTTTTTGGTTACAGCTAAAGTTAGTTTTTACTTTTCGCTCAATGCAACTCTATCTAGTTGATTGTCAGTTCACTGATATAGATAATCAAATTGCTGCTTATAAACAGTTTGTAGAATTTTGGGAAAATGGAGAGATGTCTAAACAAGATAAATTTGATGGGTTTGAAATGCTTTTTCGTGTCCATGCACCTGGTGAGGGTCGCGTTGTGATTCTCTGCAATGCAAATGGTGATAAGGAACTTTTTCAACATTTTGCCCCATGGAGAGCTCAATTTGGTATAGATATGGAAATTACTCCGGTTATTAGCTGTCAAAATGTTGTGGATTATCACAAGGACTTATTTGCAAAAATGTCTTAAATCTACCCAACAAATCTATAGCTATATAATTCTTGACTCTAATTTATAAATAGATAATAATTTGAAAAAAATTGACTTATTTTTTAGAGAGTGCGTTTCCAGATGCCCATATATTTTTGAAGCCGGCTTTATCCTTGAGTAATCGGATAGGAAGTGTAACCAATATTGCTAATGCGATTAAAGCAAAAGAGTCGGTTGTAAATCTAGCAACGCCCCAATCGGATGAAGCTAAAGCAAAAAGAGGTAAATGCATGGATTCAATTATTTTATAAGATATTATCAGAATATTTATTATCAATTTAATTACTTATTAAAAATTATTGTAAGTAATAAAGATATAAGACGTTTATTAAACAAAAAATTACTTAATAATTTATAGAAGCTTAATTACATTTTTTTTAAAAGATAATAGTATTATTTTAATTTCTTTATTTGTTAATAGATGGATTTATATATTCTATTGGATTGTTTTTAATTATTTCTTTTTTAGTCTGGTAATTAAGGCTTTATAGAAATAGATCTTTAGCTTTTACATAGGGATTTAGGAGTGGGACTTTTAGCTGTAATGCATAAGTGTTTCTTGGGGCTAAGTTTGTAATTTGAAAAGATTTATCTAGGCTAATCACAAGCAATACAATCCAATCATTTTCTGGATCTATTCATCGCCTAGCCCATTTGTATGAATTTAGACTTCTCAAATTTTTTTGCAGTGGATACAATCAAGATTCATTCAATTAAAAATTAATGCTTCAAAAGATCTTCAGCTTTTTAGCCTGCATGGCTTTCGCCTTGATGAGCTATTCGCCGATTGCTATTGCAGTTGATGAGAAGCCTCCTGTAGATGTACAAGAACTTTTCACAAGCACAAAACCAATTTACGGAGAATCTTTCACATACCCTGAAGGTAAAGGTGAAATGAGGCTTTATAAAGTTGATGTTCAACCAGGTGGCGTCGTCCCTCTTCATTTTCATGAGGCACCATTAACTGGTTATATCGATGAAGGTCAATTAACACTGAAGACAAAGAAAGGTAAGAGTACAACTTTCATGGAGGGAGATTCTTTTGTTTTATCTGCTGATACTCCTCCTCATACCATGGCTAATAATGGAAAAGTACCATCAGTTATGTGGGTTGTTGTCGCAGCCACTGAGGGAGTTCCTACTCTCACGAATGTTGAAGGATAATTAGTTTGGTTGACAGCCGTTTTCTATCGGAACCAGTGGGGCTGACTCAGGTCAGTCTTTTTGATGGCTTCAAGAACCTTGCGCCTACTTGAAGAAAACCTTCTAGTCTTTAGGAATCAATAGATGAATACACCTTTAAGCAACCTTTGTGTCTCAGTTTGTGGTCTCAATATGTTAGTGTCATTAGCTGGTTGATTGTTTATTGATTCCTCAATAAGGGTTTATGACTTCTACTACAAAAATTGAAGAAATTGACGATAATTTTAATCCGCTTTCTCAGCATTTAACTTCAGAAGTTATTCGTTCTCGCCTTTTGAAGGAAAACGTTTCTTTTTTCGCTAATGACAATATTGCTGAACATATTGAACCTGGTGAGATAGAGGATTTAGAAGTTGAAGTTGCAGCAAGAATAAGAGATTTATTAAAAAGTTTAATTATTGATATTGATAATGATCACAACACATTAGAGACGGCAGAAAGGGTCGCTCGGATGTATATCAATGAAGTCTTTAAGGGCAGATATCATAAACAACCAAAAGTTACAAGTTTCCCAAATGTAAAAAATTTAGATGAGATATACACTGTCGGACCTATGACTATTAGGTCTGCCTGTTCTCACCATTTTGTACCAATTATTGGAAATTGTTGGATTGGAATTAAACCTGGGAAAAGAGTAATTGGTTTATCCAAGTTTTCTCGAGTTGCAGATTGGGTTTTTTCTAGGCCACATATTCAAGAAGAAGCTGTGATGATTCTTGCTGATGAAATAGAACGCCTATGCGAGCCACAAGGATTAGGAATCATAGTTAAAGCAGATCACTATTGTATGAAATTAAGAGGTGTCAAAGAATCACATTGCAGCATGGTTAATTCGGTTGTAAGAGGTGATTTCAGACACGATCCAAGCTTAAAACAAGAATTCTTTGAACTCGTAAGACAACAGGAAACAGCCTTGTCTAGATAGTTAAATTTAATTTCTTATTGTCAATACTTTGCTTTCTCTTGGGCTGACTGAGGTAATTCCTTTTTATGGTTATTTGTCCTAACATCAATATTTACTGGATTTACGAAATATAAGACTCGCTCTGCTGGAATAAGAGTGAGGCCCTCGCAGGCCTCGTGGATCACTTGGGTAATAAGGTTGACCTAACCCCATCTCCTAAAAGATCAAGCAGCAACAGGGGCTGTTTGACGGGAGAAACTAACGATGTTGTTAGCAGTTATGGTTTTGCTCTGACCGAGCAGGCTTCAGTCATTCGCCTGATACCCCGTCGAAGCCATTGCAGCCCCATTGATGGAGCTGAGCGGAATCGAACCGCTGTCCGAGATACTGGTGTGAATCACCTAGTCCATTGGAAAATAGACACTTACATTCTGGCAGATCTTTTGGAATTAATCGATTAGTGTTCAAAGAACTTTTGTATCCTTTCTAAATAATTTATAAGCAATGAAACTTGTTGCATCTATTTCTCAAGGTCTTGAAAAAGAGGGTGCAAAAGAGTTGATAGAACTTGGAGCTAAATCAGTTAAAGCTTCAAGAAGGCATATATTATTCGAAGCTGATATGGCTTGTTTATACAGAATACATTTGAGATCTCGATTGTCTTTTAGATTTCTAAGAGAGATTTCTAGATTTCCTTGTAATGGCCCGCATGAACTGTATAGCGGTGTTCAAAGGTCAATTGATTGGGAAAATTGGCTTCAGCCTAAGCAAAGTTTTCGAGTAGATGTCACTGGATTTGGAGAAGGATTATCACATACTCATTTCACTGCTTTGCAAGTGAAAAATGCAATTATTGATTTACAAAGAGAACGATGGGGTTTACGTTCAAGCATCGATTTAAATCATCCAGATATTTGTTTTCATTTGCACTTGTCAAATGATCAAGCCTTTTTGAGTGTTGATGGATGTAATTCGAGTCTTCACAAAAGAGGTTACAGACCAGCTGTTGGAATGGCTCCAATAAAGGAAACATTAGCTGCTGGTTTAATTCGAATGACTGAATGGGATGGATCTATTAATTTGGTAGATCCATTATGTGGTTCTGGAACATTTTTGATTGAAGCAGTAAGTATGTTGCTTGGAATTCCATCTGGGTTGGATAGACAATTTTTATTTCAGAATTGGCCGGATTTTGATATCTCTATATGGGATAAAGAATTAAAAATGGCACAGAAGATGAAACCCTTAAATAAGAAATTACCTAAAATAATTGGGTGCGAAGTTGATGAAATGATTTACATTTCCGCTACTGATAACATAAGAAAAGCTGGCTTGGAAAATTATATAGAAATTATCAACTGCCCTTTTCAAGAATTTCAATTACCCCCTGGGATAGGACTTTTAATTTGTAATCCTCCCTATGGGAAAAGAATAGGGAATGAAAATGAACTAGCTAAGCTTTATCAACAACTAGGTCAATATTGCAAACAAAAAGCCTCTGGCTGGGATCTATGGTTACTTAATGGGAATCCACACCTAAGTAAACATTTGGGGATGAAAGCATGTCAACGTTTTCAAGTAAATAATGGTTCTATCGATTGTCGATGGTTGAATTATAAAATTAATTAGTTTAATTTTTTCCTAAAACAGCTTTTGTGGTTTTTGCAATTCCTTCCAAAGTTTCTGGCAGGTAAGGACCTTTTGCTAGATATCCACCAATTCTGAGACTCATCCCAGCAAATACAAGATTTATGAGCACTAAAATTAAAATTGTTGATTTGTTTTCTAATTCAAATAAGTCTCTTAGCCAATATCCAAGAAATAATTCAGAACCAAGTAAGGCAAATAACATCAGCACCCCTCCACTAGCCAAGAAAATCAACCCACTTATAAGTCGACGTTTTTCCCTGTCCATTTCTTGCAGCGCAATGCGAACATGAAGGTCCATTACGGAACTTGCCAAAGCAGTAACTCTTGCTGCAGCTCCTATTCCTTTTTTGCGTTCTGAGTTGGTCATTAATTTCTTCTGCCTCCCCCAAGCAGTATGCCAAATAAAACTCCAATTCCAGCAGCAATTCCTATGGCTAAGAGGGGCCTTTTTCTTACTGGTGTCTCAATTCGTGGTCTTAGCGTACTGTTTAATTCGTCTAGAAGGTTTTCAAGCTGTTTCTCGAGAGGTTCCAAAGTCTCTGCTAGCCCTCTAGTTGTGTCAGTTGCAGAATGAAAAATTTCTTCCAGTTGTTCTTGTACTCCAAAACTGTTTTTCCCTGAGTGTATTGATATGACATTGATTAAATCTTCGAGACTTCCTTTAGTTGCTTCTAAAGTTTGTTTGGCTAAATCTGGCCATCGTTCTTGAATTTTTGGCAATAAATTATCAAATTGTTCATTGAACCATTGCTCTGGAGACTTTTCAGAAATAGCTTGTTCAGCCTCGACTGAATTTGATGTAGCAGAAGACGAGGAATTCACTGATTCCATAAACCTAAAGGTTTATTAAAGAATAGAGAGATATTGCACTAATCGAAACCCCTTAATCGGTTCAATTTTGAAAGTTCCTTTAAAAAGTATCTTTTTTTTAAGTTTTACTATGTTTGAACTCCATAATTTCATGAGAATTTTTCGTCGTCTTTGCTTACAAATATTGCTATTCGAATACGTATAGTGCTAAACGTCATGCATATCTTCTAAACATCCCATGGGCGTCGGAATCTCATCAATGGTTTTTGCTTCTAATACAATCCCTACTGACTTTGGACTAGTCTTAGCCGCAATAGCAGGCGCTGGAAGTCTTCTTTTAATTGCTCTAAGGTTTGTACCTGAGGCAAAAAGCTAAAAGGTTTGTCGTTCTGCAATTTATATTTTGGAGATTTTCTCCTGATATGTTTTTGTGGGAAATTATTTATTAGCTTTGAATTATTTTAAAACTTGAATACTTTTGGTAATGAAAAATTTTTTAGGTGGGTTTTATTAAGACATACCGGAGCACCGGATGATGAAGCTGGTATTCACTTTGATTTTCTTTTAGAAGATAAAGATTTTTGTAGAACTTGGCGCCTGAATAAAATCCCATTATTGGATGGACCTTATGTATCTTCCGTATATATCGCTCCTCATAATCTTTATTGGCTAGATATTGAAGAAAAGGTTGTGTCTGGTAATCGGGGATTTGCAACTAGAATTAAAAAAGGAATTGTTTTGGAATCTCTACCATCTGTTGAGAATAGTTTCATAAATTTATCGCTAGAGTGGGGAAGGGTTGAATCTAATTTGGTAATAGATGAAAATGGTTTCAAAATTTTTAGCAAAAGATATTAATTATTTCTTGTAAATCAGAAAGGCTTGAGTTTTTCTCATATTTCGCTAACGTCATTCTTATTGTGGATGCATTCTATTGGTCCATATCAACCACGTAGATTTGTCTCATTTCAAGTCCTTTGGTGGATCGATGTCGATTCCACTTGAAAAGGGCTTTACAGTTGTAACAGGTCCAAATGGTTCAGGTAAAAGCAATATTCTTGATGGAGTTTTATTTTGTTTAGGCCTTGCAAATAGTCGAGGTATGAGAGCTGACAGATTACCCGACTTAGTTAATAGTGGCGTATTAAAAGCTGGAAAATCCTCGGAAACAAAAGTAACTGTTAAATTTGATTTAACTGATTGGCAGCCCGATGATGCCGAAGAAGGAATAGAGCCTACTGAGGAAGGGCCTTGGATTAAGCCTAATCAAAAAGAATGGACAGTATCAAGAAAATTAAAGGTTATGCCAGGAGGATCATATGCTTCCACCTATAGCGCAGACGGTCAGACTTGTAACTTACAGCAATTACAAACCCAATTAAGGCGCTTAAGGATCGATCCTGAGGGGAGCAATGTCGTTATGCAGGGAGATGTTACTCGAATTGTTTCTATGAGTAATAAAGATCGTAGAGTGCTTATAGACGAACTTGCTGGTGTAGCACTATTTGATGCTCGTATTGATCAAACTCGTACAAAGTTAGATGATGTTTATGAAAGGCAAGAACGTTGTCGCATTGTTGAACAGGAACTTATTCTTTCCAAACAGCGTTTGCAAAAAGATTGTGAGAAAGCAAGTTTATATAAAGATCTGAAAAATCAATTATTAATTGGCAGAAAGCAAGAGTTAGTTTTATCGTATGAAAATGCAAAAAAGGGGTTGGAAAAATTAGATTTCGATCATCAGGAATTAATTAAAAAAGAAAAATTAGATGCAGAAAAGTTACTTAAAAATGAAAATGATTTAAGTAAATGTATAGAAAAATTAGATATTTTACAAAAAAATGTCAAAGAACTTGGTGAAGATCAATTGCTAGAAGTTCAAGGTAAACTAGCAGGAATTGAATCTCAACATAGAGAGCTAGAAAGACAAGGTCTTGCTCATAAAAATGAAGGACAAAAATTACAGGAATCTAGAAATAATCTTATCCAGAGAAAGAAAGATTATCAAACTGATTTACAAATTAAGTTGAATGAGATTAATCCTAAAGATTTAGAGGAAGCTGACTTGAGATGTAAAGAAGCTGAGGCTTGGGTTGAATCTTCTAGAAGGAAGCTTTCAGATGTAGCAGGTCGTTCTGGTGCATGGATAGAAAAACATCAGAGAGCTAGAAATGAACTTCAAAAAATCCGATTGGAATTAGATCCTAAAAGACTAGAGAAACAAAATATTGAAGAAAGTTTATTGCAATTAAATGTTATTTTAAAAGAATTAGAAACTGATCAGAAAACTGATGAATTCTCAAATGATAAAGTACATATAGAAATAAATAATCTGAATAAGGAATGGGATAATGTTTTAAGTTCAATATCAATGAAGAAAAAAGAGTTTCAAGAATTAATTTCTGAGAAAGGCATACAAGAGCGCACTAAATATAGATTAGAGAAGGAACAAGTAAAGCTTCAAAATGATATTGCTCGTTTAGAAAGTAGGAAAGAAATTATATCCGAAAGCCGAGGGACAAATGCAATAACTTTATTATTAAAATCTGGGATAGAAGGTATACATGGACCTGTTGCGAATTTAGGTGAAGTTGAAGATCGTTATCGAATTGCTCTAGAGGTCGCTGCTGGAGCAAGACTTGCGCAAGTTGTTGTTGATAACGATCAAATTGCTGCAAAATCAATTGATCTTTTAAAACGAAAAAGAGCTGGAAGATTAACTTTTCTACCTCTTAATAAGATTTTAAAAATCTCTCAAAATAGGTCCGATGTATTTCAGAGATCTGTTCACCTTAGTCTCAATAAAAATACTGGCTTAATTGCTAAGGCTATTGACTTGGTTCAATTTGATTCAATATATAAAGATGTTTTTTTGTATGTATTTGGTGAGACAATTGTTTTTAGTGACTTGTCATCAGCTCGTGATCAAATTGGCATAAAAAGAGCTGTCACTTTAGAAGGTGAATTGTTAGAAAAGAGTGGAGCAATGACTGGTGGAAGTTTAAATAATAGAGCCTTGGGTTTGAGTTTTGGAAGAGCAAAAGATAGTGATGATTGTGATGTATTGAAGATTAGATTATTAGAAATTGGCGAGACCTTAGTCAATTGTCAAAAAAACGAAAGTCAACTCATCCATAAGCTAGATAATCTAAGGACTGATCTAAGTACATTAGAACAAAAGAAAGCAGCACTTGATGCCGAAAGAGAAACTTCTAAAAGATCAAATTCGCCTTTATTAGAACGCCAAAGTAATCGCTCAAAAAGGATTGACGATCTGAAAAAATCTAAAAAAGAAAAGCTATTTCAATTAGAATCAATTAATTCAAGTATTAAACCTTTAGAGGTCGTTTTATCAGAAATTGAGAATGAAGAGAAAATAATAGAAAAATCAAGTGACGCATCTGTTTGGTCTGAATTACAAAATGATCTAGAAGATGCTGATAAAAATCTACTTAATTTTAGAAATAAAAGAGATGAGATTTCAAATAAGCAATCCCAAAACAAGCTCGCGATTGATCGATTAAATGATCAAGAGGCTTCTTTAATAAGCGAAGAAAAACGTTTAAAGGATTCCATAGATAATCTTGCCTCTGCTCATACCGCTTGGCGTGAGCAAAGCAATCTACTCAACACTAATCGGCAAGATTTGATCAATCAACAGAAAGATTTAGAAATTCGCTTTGGTGAACAACGAAAAGAAAGAGATTGTGTAGAAGCTGATGTAGCTAAAAAAAGGTTGAATTTACAAGATATGCAATGGAGTCTTCAACGTTTAAGGGAAGATCAAAAAAACTTGAAGGAAGAAATGCGTATGGAAACCATTCGATGTAGTGAATTAGAGAAAAAGCTTCCCAACCCAGTGCCCGTGATCTCAGATGAAATTAGAGATCATGGTCTAGAGGCTTTACTGTCTCACTTGAATGCTTTGCAGAAAAGGATGGAAGAATTGGAACCTGTGAATATGCTTGCCCTGGAGGAATTGGCCAAATTAGAAGAGAGACTTAGTGAACTTGAAAACAGACTTCAAGTACTCACCGATGAAAGGGCAGAGTTATTGCTCAGAATAGAGACTGTTTCAACCTTGCGTCAGGAAGCCTTTATGGAGGCTTTTCAGGCAGTTGATATGCATTTTCGTGACATTTTTTCAAGTCTCTCTGAAGGTGATGGACATTTGCAATTGGAGAATCTTGATCAACCTTTGGAAGGTGGTTTGACTTTGGTTGCTCATCCAAAAGGTAAACCTGTAAGACGGCTTGCGGCTATGTCAGGAGGAGAAAAGTCATTAACTGCTTTGAGTTTTCTTTTTGC
Organism: Prochlorococcus sp. MIT2308; assembly: GCF_059772345.1. Taxonomy (NCBI): domain Bacteria; kingdom Bacillati; phylum Cyanobacteriota; class Cyanophyceae; order Synechococcales; family Prochlorococcaceae; genus Prochlorococcus; species Prochlorococcus sp. MIT2308. The sequence continues at coordinate 1,463,585 of NZ_CM186283.1, forward strand.
CTTGCAACGTTTTAGACCTTCCCCTTTTTATGCTCTCGACGAGGTAGATAGTTTTTTGGATGGAGTTAACGTAGAAAGGTTAGCCGCTTTAATCTCCAAGCAAGCTGAGCATGCACAATTTCTTGTCGTAAGTCATAGAAGACCTATGATTGGAGCCTCAATGAGGACTATTGGAGTTACGCAAGCGAGGGGAAATCATACTCAAGTTGTTGGGTTGCCAATCGCAGCTTGATTGAATTTACTAAGATGGTCCAAAATGGTTTTACCAATCTCATTACTGCATATTTGAGTTGACCAACACTCAAGCCCAACAAGAATCACCATCAGCTGTTCCAAGTGACAGATTATGGCTTCGTTCTGAGTTGATGGGGACTCAGGTTATTACTCGTGATACTGGACGAAGGCTAGGCCTAGTAGGAGAAGTGGTTGTTGATATTGATCGTAGAGAGGTTGTTGCTTTGGGTCTACGAGATAATCCATTAACACGTTTTTTACCTGGTTTGCCTAGATGGCTGCCTCTTGATCAGATCCGTCAAGTAGGGGATGTGATTTTGGTAGATACAATAGACTCCTTAAGTGAAAACTTTGTTCCCGAAAAATTTAATAAAGTTATTAATTGCCAGGTAATTACTGAATCAGGAGATCAGCTGGGAAGAGTACTTGGATTTTCTTTTGATATTGAAACAGGAGAATTACTTACTTTAGTTATGGGAGCATTAGGCGTTCCTTTATTAGGCGAGGGAGTTTTAAGTACTTGGGAAATGCCTGTTGATGAAATAGTGAGTAGTGGCCCAGATCGAATAATTGTTTATGAGGGAGCTGAAGAGAAATTAAAACAATTAAATAGCGGTTTTCTTGAAAAGCTTGGTGTAGGCAATTCGGGATGGGAAGAAAGCGAAAGAGATAGGTATAGAGTTAATCTAGTCCCAGTTGAAAATCAATTAACTTCTGGCGATAGTGAAAATGATGATCAACGTCTTCTAGAGCAATCCCAAGAGGAAATCTTTGAAGAAGAAGAGATGGAATATGTAGAATTAAAAGATTCAGAAGAACAACAATATGACCAAGAATTAAGATATCTTGATCAATCTAATCAATCATCAATTTACTCCGAAATTGATGCAGATGATGTTGGCTATAATCAATCACAATTAAACAATAAGAATGACAATTTTCAAGGTAATATAGCTTCTCCAAAAATTAAAAATAGATCAAAAATTACAAGAGAAAAAGAACCTATAGACGTAGAACCCGTTGATGAATTATCTATCAAAGAATCTAAAGATTCTAAATCCAATGATAAAGAACTTTTAGATATTGAAGATCCATGGTAATTATTTTAAAAGTTTCTTTTCTTCTAAAAGATTAATAATTTGCTGACAAAATTTTTTTGTCGCCCCTTTGTTGCCTCTGAGTGCTTGTAGATCTTGTTTTTGACCAGAAAGCCTTGAAGGAGTATTCAGCCAATCAATAGTTTCTTTAGCTATTTGTGATGGTGTTATATTGCCGATTCTTTCAGGGACAATCATCCTTTCTGCAGAAATATTTGGCCAAGCCAGGAAACCTCTATTTTTTAGTTTTACCAGGCTAATTAGTAATCCTATGAACCATTTCAAAATTGGCAATCTAGCTATTAAGCCTAGGAAACCATCCCATGCGTCCATTACTAAAATATGCTGCGTTGGTACAACGACTATCATCGGAATATTTAATGATCCTAGCTCGGCAGTATTAGCCCCTACAGTCGTTAGGGCAATATCACATTGGCTAAGATCACTATATGCTGGATGCTTTTCTTGTATAAAAATTACTGTAGAATTAGTGGTAATTAATATTCCTCTTTCTTCTTTATCATTGGCTTTATTAATTGATTTGATACCAGACGTATATTGCTTAGAAATTGGATTTTTGCTACTACCAAAGTAATTAATTTCATCTAAGTTTGTGGTAGGAGCGATAGGTATTAAAAACTTACATTCTGGCATTAACTCGGATATTTTATCTGCCACATCAAGAAAAAAAGGTATTCCAATTTTTAATTTCGCGCTTTTTGAACCTGGCATGAGTGCAATCCACTTGCCAGCAGGGAGGGGGTTATCAATTTTTGCAGTTTCATTTAAGTCAGCTGTGAGGTCTCCAATTACAGAGCAACGATTTTGAATTTGTTTAGGTACTTTTTCAACAATCTTTTCTGACATTGCGAGGATACGATTATTCCAAAAAGGCCATCTCACAATCCACTCTGCATATGTCATATTCAAATATTTCAATCTTGCTGATAGTAGAACGCTCCAAAATTGATCTCCTCCTAAAAAAATTACTAACCCTTGGGAAGGCCATGAACCAAATTTTTTAGGTTGAATAAGAAGCTTTAAGAAATTATTTGCCTTTATTATTTTTTCAAATAGAAACCAATCTTTTGCAACAACAGCTTCATAACCAGTGGCATTTGGGCATGGAACCAATACCAAATTTAAAGATATCGGAGAATTATTTGCTTTTGGTCTTAACGCTATTTGCCTATGAAGTTCTTGGGCTATTGGTTTAACCCATGTAGATAGTTCGCCTGGTCCATTTGAGATGAAAATAATTGCTAAAGAATTATTACTCATTTAAAGATGAGCATCAGCTTTAATAATGCGGATGGCGAGACTTGAACTCGCAAGGCCGAAGCCACATGTTCCTTAGACATGCGCGTATACCAATTCCGCCACATCCGCAAGTTAACTCAGTTAAGCACTAAGTAACCATGATCATAATGCTAAACCTATTAAGCTTCTACCTAATTGGTTTTAATCTTGGGTACCAATACTGATACTATCCGGCTGAGGACCTAATAATTTTGAATGCCCATAGGCAAATTGCTAATAGCTAATCGTGGCGAAATAGCTTTAAGAATTCTCCGGAGTTGTCGTGAAATGGGGATAGCAACGGTCGCTGTTTACAGTACGGTTGATAAAAATGCTTTACATGTTCAATTAGCTGATGAGGCTGTATGCGTTGGAGATTCGCCTAGCAGTAAGAGTTATCTAAATATCCCGAATATATTAGCTGCAGCGACCTCGAGAGGTGTAGATGCTATTCACCCAGGGTATGGTTTTTTAGCCGAGAATGATCGATTTGCAGAGATTTGTGGGGATCACGGGCTTATTTTTGTTGGTCCATCACCCCATGCAATTCGTTCTATGGGGGACAAGTCAACGGCTAAAACGACCATGCAAAAGGTGGGAGTTCCTACCGTACCTGGAAGTGAAGGTTTACTTGATAGTGTTTCAGCTGCATCCAAGCTTGCTTCTGAAATGGGATATCCAGTCATGATTAAAGCAACTGCAGGAGGTGGTGGAAGAGGCATGCGTTTAGTAGGACATTCAGATGAATTGGAGAATCTTTTTAAAGCTGCACAAGGGGAAGCAGAAGCTGCATTTGGAAATCCAGGTTTGTATATGGAGAAATTTATTGATCTCCCAAGACATGTTGAGGTACAGATTCTTGCTGATCGTTTTGGTAACGTTGTTCACCTCGGAGAGAGAGATTGCTCGATTCAAAGACGGCATCAGAAATTATTAGAGGAATCACCAAGTCCAGCTTTAGATGATCACTTAAGAATCAAGATGGGAGAAGCAGCTGTTGCAGCTGCAAAAAGTATCAATTATGAGGGTGCTGGGACAGTGGAATTCCTGCTTGATCGCCATGGAAACTTCTACTTTATGGAGATGAATACTCGAATACAAGTGGAGCATCCTGTAACGGAATTAGTTACTGGTATGGATCTAATAGCAGAACAATTACGTATTGCAGGCGGAGAAAAATTACAATTTAGTCAGTCAAATATTAAGCTAGAGGGCCATGCAATTGAATGCAGAATTAATGCTGAAGATCCTAGTCATAATTTCAGACCATCTCCTGGCAAAATCACAGGCTGGTTGCCACCTGGTGGCCCAGGTGTAAGAGTAGATAGTCATGTGTACACGGGTTACGACATTCCTCCTTTTTATGATTCTTTAATAGGAAAATTAATAGTCTGGGGAAGAGATAGAGAAGCTGCACTTAAACGAATGGAAAGAGCTTTAAACGAATGTGCAGTAACAGGAATTACAACTACTATTGATTTTCATTTAAAATTACTTAAGAGAAAAGAATTTGTAAAAGGGGATGTTCATACAAAGTTTGTTGAACAAGAAATGTTATAAATAGCTTTAAGTTCAAAATATAATTTGAGTTAGTAAACCTTGTTGGCCAAGAAATAATTCACGAAAGAGACTTAAGAGCCCCACCCAAATAATTGGAGTAACATCTACCCCTCCTATAGGAGCAACAATTTTTCTAGTAGCTATCAATATGGGTTCAGTTGGTAAGAAGATAATTGGCCACAAACCATTTCTTAAATCTATTTTTGGATACCAAGTCAAAATAATTCTGAGAAGGAATGCAAGGGTTAGCAAACCTATTAAAAAACCCATTAAAAAATGCAGGATTGGAAGACTTTTAATTAATAGAGGCATCACAAAGCTCAAAGCATTATTGAATAGATGGTATAAATCATCTTTTATTGCGTAAGATTACTCGGTCTTGCATAAGAATTAGCTGAAATGGCTTTTCATTTATTAAATTTGTTCCTAAGTGCTGGAGCTTCCAGTCAAGCTGCAACAAGTTCTGCTGTGGGGATGATAGGCAGTTTTCTTGCGGCTGGTGCCTTGGTAGTTGCACCTGCAGCAGCTGCATTGATTTGGGTTAGCCAAAAAGATGCATTGAGTAGATAGCCCTAGCAATCACCTGTTTATGCCATAGACTGATAGTAATAAGGGTTGTTTTCAACCTGAAAATCTTTATTTAAGAGGGCAAACTTGGTCAATGCCAGTCTAAATTGGGCCAGCATTGTTGGCATAGTTCTTGCTGTGTGCGGAGCTGGCTTATATTTTCTCAGATCTTTTAAGCCAGCATTGGCAAGAGATTACGATGTATTTTTTGCCGCTATAGGTTTGCTCTGTGGCGGAATACTTTTTTTTCAAGGATGGCGTTTAGATCCTATCCTTCAGTTTGGACAATTTTTGCTTGCAGGTACTACTGTCTTCTTTGCTTATGAGAGTGTTCGACTAAGAGGGATTGCAACCGATCAAGCACGCAGATCTTCATATTTTGATGATGAACTTGAGTTGCCAAGATCTTCTAGGGGAGGTTTGTCTGATGCAGGCTCTGATAGAGATTATGATCGATTTGAGGAATCTCAACCTATCAATAGAAGATTTTCAGGTAGGGATGAGTATCAAGAAGAGTATGCAGACGATGAAAGTTATGGAAGACGTCCATCTAGGGCTGTCATACCTGAGCAGGCTGTAAGTAGAAGGCCAAGAGATATCGATTCTTCAAGAATTAATTCTCGAGGAGCTGAGAGAGAAAGGAGAATGGAAAGGTTTAATAATCCAGACTCTTCTTCAGCAAGATCTTCAAATTTTGGAGAAAGGCGAATTAGCCGTCAAGAGAGCAGAAGAGGAACTCGTCCGTCTGCCAGTAGAGAAACTTCAAGTAATAGAAGAAATGATATATCTAACACCTCCCAACGGTCTTCATCATCGATAAACACTAATGATTTAACAAGATCTACCTACAGATCTAGCAGAGATCCAAAGACTAATAAAAATATTGAAGACGCGGCTTTTTCTAGTGTTGATAAGGCTGTAAAAAGAACTAGTAGAAGACCTGAACAAAATTCTGGTGCAAAACCTGCTTCCAATAAAAGATCATCTTCAAAAGGTTCCTATTCATCATCTACAAGAAAGTCGAGACCTAGAGATAACAATTCAAGATTTGATGATTAAGCAAAAAATTATTATTTACTAATTATTCCAGCCCATTCTAAAAAAGATATCTTGCTAATAGCTTCTACAATTAAAACTGCCATTAAACCAATCATTGCAAATCTTCCATTTATTCTTTCTGCGTATCCACTCCATCCAAATTCAGGAATATCATTTGTGGTTGCACTAGGTAAAAGATCTTTCGTTTCTGAATCAGTTTGCTCTGGCTCAGTTGATTGAATATCTTGAGTTGTTTCAGTATTTGAGTTCATAGAAATAAACTAGTTCTCAGTAAATTGGTAACTTGTAGCGGGCAACAATCGCCAACCGGCATTCTCAGTTATTTCAAGTACATTTTCATGATAGTTCTTCAAGGTTGGCCTATGTCCAACGCTAATGCAAGCCATCTCGCGATGGTTAAGAAGTTCATAAAGATGTTTCTCTGTGTTGACGTCTAACGCACTGGTTGCTTCATCTAAAACAACATATTTAGGTGAATTTAACAAAAGTCTTGCAAAAGCTAACCTTTGTTGTTCTCCAAGAGATAAAAGCCTTTGCCAATCTTGTTTAATATCTAGGTCAGGGTACCTTTGAATAATTTGAGGTAACTTGACTTCATTTAGAACTGCTTTTAAATGATCATCGCTGAATCTGTTTTTATCTAATGGGTAGCAAAGCTGCTCTCTCAAAGAGCCAAGAGTCATATATGGTTTTTGCGGAATAAATAGTAAATCACCATTTGAGGGTGTTTCTATGATGCCGGATTGAATTGCCCAGAGACCACTAATAGCTCGAAGTAAAGATGTTTTACCGCATCCAGAGGGTCCTACGACAAGTAAACTTTGACCTGATTCGATACTTAGATTTAAGCCATTAATTAGGAAATTCTCTTTCCCAGGGGTTTTAATACTTACATTCTTTAGAACAATAGAATCGTTGGTTTTAATTTCTGCTTTGAAGTCAGCAAACTGGTTATTTCTGATCTCATTCATGTTTGATTGAAATCCTTCAAGTCTGCCTATCGAAGCTGAGAATCTAGCCAAAGCCTCTATTTTGTAAATGATAAAAAATAGTGATCCCTCGAGAAGGTTATAGTTTAAATTGGCCTGTTGAAAACTTCCATAGTCCATTTGCCCACTAAGAATTGGCCCTGAAAGAATAATGAAAGGAATAAAAACACTTCCGTATATTCCAGAGCGTTGGAGCACTCTTAATAATGCTTCCCATATTATTAAAAGATTAAAGTTATCAACCACAGACTTCAGTCTTCTACTAACTTCTTTTTCTTCTTGATTCTCACCAGAATAAAAAGCTATTGATTCTGCGTTGTTTCTTACGTGAACAAGACCATAACGAAAATCAGCTTCAAATCGTAATTGATCATAATTTAATTTGAACAATTTTCTACTGGCAAAAAGTAGTAAAGATGAAACTAATGTGGCGTAAACTATCAGAGCAAGTGTTAGCTCTTTACTGATACTCAGCAAAATAAAAATGTTTAGTGAAAATACTAATAATGAATCAAAAATATTCAGTGATAGGTCAATTGTTTGAGCAGTAAAGTCTCTGGCATCTTCTGTGATTCTTTGATCTGGGTTATCTACATTCGTTTCAGATTCATCGTTGGGATTTAATATGTAATATGTTCTATCGTCTAAGTAATCATTTATCAGGCTTTTAGATAACCACTCTCTCCATAAAAGCTGAAGCTTTGCTGAAAAATAAAATTGGAAGCTTCTTATTGGAAGAGCTGCAATAAAACAAATACCAAGAATCCACAAGTTTTTATAACTTTCTTGTTCATCTTTCTGTATTAATGCATTAGTAATATCCCTGACAAGAAAAGTGATTCCAGCGTTAATTCCGTTTACAGACAATAACATTAAAATGATTACGCCTAGTAAAAGCCAAGGCAGCCATCTTCTCTGCCTTAACTGACCACGAACTGTGATGAATGAAAAAATTCCTAATGCAAATAAACTTGAAATTATTATTCCTGAAGGACCTTCCCAAATGACCTTTAAGGAATTTTGAACACCTCCTAAAAACTGATTTGTTATCTCTGGAACTACGTTGCTTAGCAGGCTCATCAAACCTGTAAGTAAAAATAGAACTGTACCTCCTACACAAAATAATAAAGCAATTAATAAATAGACAAATAGCCAGCCATTGTTTTTTGTATATGGTAAAAAATATGGTTGAGTAAGCTTTCTTAATTTAATAAGTTGGCTTATTAGTCCTTTTTGAGCTTTCGAAATTGATGAGGTCATATTAATTAGATTATTTCAAAGTCAAAAAATACTTGATTAGTAATAAGGCTAACTTATTTTTTAAAGTTAAATTTGAGACTTTTTGAGAGCAGAAACTCATCAAAGTCATTTATTGCTATATCTTAGCTAAAACCCAAATATGTTTTTATTGTCATTGGTATTGGTAGCGAAGAAATAAGCTGCATATCAAAAGAGTGAACAGCTGGGATAGTTTGATCTAAAGCCCAAATAACCAAAAAAGGGGCATTCAAAATTATCTGCCATTGCCATTTGTAAGTTAAAATTGCCCATATTTTTTTTAAAATAGTTTGCTGTTTATCACTACGTTTTGACCAAAAATCTTGTAAATTGGTTCTTACTGTATTGATAAGGCTGTTTTTATCTGCAGCAGTTTGGGAATCCATTTGACGCTATTAATTAAATATCTTATAGCGCATATATGGGTGAAGTTGAGTCGATAACTAAGCCAGTAATGTAATCGTGTGAATAGCTAGAAAATCATGAAAATTGAGGATTTACCCTGGCGGCCAACTTAATTCCCTTCCGCCAATGAGGTGGATATGCAAGTGAAAAACTGTTTGGCCTGCACCCTCTCCAGTATTGATAACTGTTCTCCAACTTTCTAAACCAACAGCATTAGCAATTTCAGTTCCTTTTAAAAGTAAATGGCCTAGTAATTCTTGATCTTCTTTTTTTATCTCTTTGAGGCTTTTAATGGGTTTTCTTGGAATTATTAAAATATGAGTAGGAGCTTGAGGAGTTATGTCTTTAAAAGCTAAGCATTTTTCGTCACTAAAAACCTCATCACAAGGTATTTCACCGCTAAGTATTTTATCGAAAATTGTTGCCATTAAATTAGAAGCGATGTTTGTGCTAAGAATCTAATGTGATTCTTTGTAGTTTGAATTGATATGAGTCTTTCAATCGGATTTTTTTATGACATCTTGTTCGTTGAACTTATTTTCTGTTAATTGTTTTTTTAGCTCATCTTGATCAGTAACTTTATCAACAAATAAAACTCCATTTAGATGGTCAATCTCATGCTGAACGCATCGTGCCATGAGACCCTCAGCATTCATTTTTTTTGGTCTACCCATCTCATCTCTATAACTAAATTTAATCGAAGAGGGCCTTACTACATTGAGATAAACACCAGGTATACTTAGACAACCTTCTTCATAAGTATCTAAGCTTGCACTAGATGAAATTATTTCTGGATTTATAAAAATATTTGGAGGGGTATGTGGATCTTCAAAATTTAAATCAATTACAATTATCCTTTTTTGCACTCCAACTTGAGGTGCTGCTAAACCAATTCCTTTCGCTGAATACATGGTTATGAGCATATCTTTCGCAAGTTTTCTAATTGAATCGTCAACCTTTACTATGCGATTAGCAGGAGTCCTTAAGGTCTCTTCACCAAGCATATAAATCTTTAAAGGAGGATTTTTTACAGCTTCTTTGGAGACTGTATTTAGAGGTTTCTTTTTTTCTGCATTTTTTGCAAGTTGAGCAAAACTTCCAGCCAAAGGAATATCAAAAGAACATCAATTGTTACTTTACTTTGTTTTCACTGATATGAGCGAATTAATTATCGACTCTCAACATGAACTAAAAACTAAACAATGACAATTTTGGATGCTGAAAAAGTTTATGGAGAAGCCCCCATATTTAAAGAGCCTCGGATCATAGGTGACTGGGTTTTATGGTTAGAACAAAGACCAAAAGAAAAGGGCAGAACTACAGCTTTAATTAGACCTTGGAGACAAAAAGATTTATCACCTCAAGAATTAACACCTTATCCAAGTGATCTAAGAACAAAAATTCATGGTTATGGTGGTGCCCCTTTAACAGCAACCTTAAATGGATCAGATCTAATAATAACTTGGGTAGACAATAAAGATAACTGCTTATGGATGAGAACTTGGTCTTCTGAAGATGTAAATGAAAAATCTTTTTCTTTTAAATTAATACCAAAAATACAATCAATTTGTCTTTCAAAAAAACATAATTATTTTCTTGCGGGTGGGGTGATTGACCTTCAAAAAAATATTTGGATTGGATTGATGGAAGATGAAGAAGGAGATCATATAGTTTCTTATTCTTTAGAAAAAATTGACCAATATCCAAAATTTATTTATTCATCTAAGTCCCTCATAGGCTATCTTGCGCTCAATTGTAAAGATAGAAAATTAGCATGGGTTGAATGGGAAAACACTTCAATGCCTTGGGATTTAAATGAATTAAAATTAGCTCAATTGGATGAGAAAGGAAATATAATTAATACAGTAACTTTTAATAAAGAATATTTAAATCTGACAAAAAGAATATCATTTTTTAATCCTATTTGGTCTGATAAAGGGGATCTTTTTGTTGCTGAAGATAGTAGTGGATGGTGGAATATAACAAAGATTAAAACTGACACTAATAATAATTCAATTACTGTTTTTCAGAATCAATGGACCATCAAGGCTGAAATGGGTTTTCCACAATGGGTCCTTGGGATGTCGAGCTTTTCATGTGTCGGTGATGATGTTGTTGGGGTTTTTGCTCAAGAAGGAATTTGGACTTTAGCTTTATTTCAAAAAAATGGTTTCATCAAAATTATTGACCAACCTTTTATCGAGTTCTCAGGTCTTCATTCGTTTCAAAATCGACTTGTCGCAATTGCTAGCAGTTCAGAAATAAGTGAAGGTATTTTTGAAATAGATTTATTGAGTCACAGTTGGGACCATACTCCTGCCTCTTCATTTAGTTTGGACCCAAAGCAAATAAGTATTGGCGAATCTTTTTGGTTTTCCGGTTCAAATGAAGAGAGTGTGCATGCTTGGTATTATCCACCTCTTAATAAAGAAATATTGTTACCTCCATTATTAGTGAAAAGTCATAGCGGTCCTACTGGCATGGCTCGTTGTGGATTGGATCTAGAGGTGCAATTTTGGACATCGAGAGGTTGGGCCGTTGTTGATGTTAATTACGGAGGTTCTTCTGGTTTCGGTAGGGAATATAGAGATCGATTGAAAGGGAATTGGGGTGTAATCGATGTTTTGGATTGTGCTAAGGCAGCTAAGTCATTGATTGCTTCTGGCAAGGCTGATAAGGAACGTATTGCGATTGTAGGGAGTAGTGCATCGGGTTATACAGCTTTAAATTGCTTGGTATCAACTGACATTTTTAATATTGGAGCATGTAAATATGCTGTAACTGATTTGATTGGTATGGCTAATTCAACTCATAGATTTGAAGAGTTTTATTTAGACTATTTGATAGGAAATATCGAAACTGATTATGAAAAATATGTTCAAAGATCGCCAATTAAAAATGTTAATTTTATTAATAGGCCATTGATTTTGTTTCATGGGTTAAAAGATAAAGTTATACTTTCTGATCAATCTATTGAAATTAAGGATCAATTAACAAAACGTGAAATACCAGTTGAAATTTATTTATTTAAGAACGAAGGTCATGGATTTAAGGATGGGAAAATAAAAGTTGAAGTTTTAAAAAAAACAGAGGCTTTTTTTAGACAATATATAAATCTCAATATTTAGGAATTTTTTCTTAAAAAAGAAATTACTGATTTGAGTTCTTCAGTAAGAGAATCAATTTCTGATGGAGTTGATGTAAAACTCAAGCTTGCTCTGGCTGTGCTTTTTATCCCATAGAAGCGATGCAGTGGTTGGCAGCAATGATGACCACTTCTTATGCAAATGTTATTAGTATCAAGCAACTCAGCCACATCATTGGAGTGTATGCCCTTTATATAAAAGGTAGCTAATGGTCCTCTATCAGCTTGAATTAAAGGGCTAGGTCCAAGAATTGTTAAATCATCTATTTCCTCTAATTTTTCAAAAAGATATTTTGTTAATTCTTTCTCATAATTATTGATTTCGTTCAATCCAATTGATTGTAAATAATTAAGTGCGGTTCCCATTCCAATTGCTTCTCCTATGGCTGGAGTTCCCGCTTCGAATTTATGTGGTAAGTCTGCCCATGTGCTTTTATCCTTAAAAACTTCATTTATCATTTCTCCTCCACCAAGGAAGGGAGGAATTTTCTCCAAAATTTCTTCTCTACCCCATAAAAAACCTATTCCTGTAGGACCGCAAAGTTTATGAGAAGATCCTGCCAGAAAATCAATACCTAGTTTTTTTATATCTACGGGCTTATGAGCAAGACTTTGACAGGCATCTAAAAGAACCAAGCTACCTTTTTTATGTGCAAGTTCAGTAATTTCCTCGATAGGATTACAACAACCTAATGTATTACTTACATGAACAAGACTGACTATTTTGGTTTTATCACTCAATTTCTTTTTAAAATCATCAAGATCTAATTCTCCATTTTTGTCGATATTGATATAAATTAGCTTGCATTTTTTCGCGTTTGCAATTAATTGCCAAGGCACTATATTACTATGATGTTCCATTAAACTTATCAATATTTCGTCGCTTTCTTTAAGTTCGTAATTTCCCCATGCATAAGCTGCAAGGTTGATGGCTTCGGTAGCATTTCTAGTGAAAATAATTTCTTTTTCATTATTGCTATTAATAAAATTTGCTGTTAACTTTCGTGAATGTTCGAATTTTTGTGTTGCGATTGCACTCAGCTGATGAGCACCTCGATGAACATTAGCGTTTTCGAAGCTGTAGTATTTTTTTAAAGAATCAATTACTGCTTGTGGCTTTTGACTAGTAGCAGCATGGTCTAAATATACTAAATTGTTTTTATTCCCAGCAAATAGTGGAAAATCATTTCTACTTTTTTCAGCAATCTTTTTTACTAAATTGTTCACTTTTTTATATCTCGTATTAATTTATCAATTAAATTCCATTTTCCAGCACTTTTACGAAAGTGTGAAATCACTTCATCACAATATCCTTTTAATAACAAAGAATTAGCATCTTGATTATCAATACCTCTACTAAGTAGATAAAATAACTCCTCATCTTGAAGTTGGCTTACAGTTGCTCCATGAGTACACCTGACATCATCAGCAACTATCTCAAGTTCTGGTTTGGTATCTATCCTGGCGCGCTTGGAAAGTAATAAATTTCTACTGAGCTGAGCAGCTTCTGTTTTTTGTGCTTTTTGCGGAACATCAATCGAACCATTGAAAATGCAATGGGAATATTCAGAAGCGATGGCTTTTTGTAATTGGTCAAGCTTTCCATTTGGGCCATCAAATCTAATTAAAGAATGTGTTGCTATTTGCTCTTTTGATTTAGTGACTTGAAGCCCTCTTATATTTGTGGAAGCTTCTCCTTTGCTTTGAATTATTCTTGGTTCAAATCGAGCATAATCCCAACCATGATGAATTGAATTAAGAGAATATTTACTCTCCTCTGCTTGTTCTACAGCTAAAGTACAAATTGAGGAGGATTCTTTTTCTTCACCAAAAGAAATTAACCCATGAGTTAGCTCTACGTTTGGTTCTAGTTTTATTTCAATTAAATGATTATGTGCTGAATTATTGTTACCTAGAAAAATTTGCAAAAGATCTAATGTTGCTCCCTCTTCTATAAGCAGAAAGATTCTAGTCGAGGTTGATTTTTTATCTATTGATGGAATTACAATTTCTAATGATTTATTGAAATTACTTTTAACCTTTAAAGCTAAAATCTCCAAACTAGATGCCTGATTTAGATAAACTGAAACGTCATTCTTTATGTTAGTTGACTTAACTATTTTGCCAAGATTATCTTCAATTTCTCTGTCATTTAGCTTTTCAATTCCATCAGGTAAATTAATATTTTGAACTGGATTTTCATTAGGACTAATTATAATTCTTTCTCTGTTTTTATCCTTCTCGGGGAAGTTAGATTCAACTTTACTATCTTCTTTATTAATGATTGTTGGTAAAGATAAAAAAGTATTTAGTCTATTTAAATTGGATAATCTCCACGCTTCATCCTCTTTAGAAGGCATTCCTTTCTCTAGGAGGAATGCTCGTCCTATTAATTGTTCGTTTTTTAAATAACCTTGAGTTAGTGGAAGAGAGTCCAGCCAATCTTGGCAAATAATTGATGATTTCATTTTGCCATCTGATTGTCTTTGGCATTTTGGTCAATGAAGTCATATCCTGATTTCTCAAGGTCAATTGCTAGTTCTTTTGTGCCGGTTTTTATTATTTTTCCATCAGCCATTATATGTACAAAGTCAGGAGTAATCTCATTGAGTAGTCTTTGATAGTGGGTTATTAAAATTGTCGCCGAATTTGGTTGCGAGAGTTTATTGATCCCAGATGCAACAATTCTGAGAGCATCGATATCAAGACCTGAGTCAGTTTCGTCGAGTATTGATATAACTGGCTCAATAAGAGCCATTTGAAGAATTTCATTACGTTTTTTCTCCCCGCCTGAGAACCCTTCATTCACGCTTCTTTGTAGAAAGGCTGGATCCATTTCAACTATTTGCAATCTTTCTTTTACTAGATCTTCGAATTCAAAAGTGTCTAATTCACTTTTATTTAATTCTTTTCTTCTTGAATTGGTGGCAACTCTTAAGAATTCTAGATTACTAACACCAGGAATCTCTACTGGGTATTGGAAACCAAGAAAAATTCCAATTCTTGCTCTTTCCTCAGGAGCGAGATCAAGAATATTCTTACCTTTAAATTGGATGGATCCAGAAAGAACTTTATAAGATGGATGGCCAGCTATGACTTTAGAAAGTGTACTTTTTCCACTCCCATTGCGACCCATGATTGCATGGATTTCTCCTTCCTTGACTAACAGATTAACTCCATGAAGTATCTCCTGATCTTCAACACTGGCATGAAGATCTTTAATAGATAATATTGTTTCTGAAGTTGATGAAATCACTAAATTAGATGGGAAGTTGTAGAGAGTAGAGGTAAAATTTTAGTTGATTTTTATCCAACCGAACCCTCCAATTTTAAAGCCAAAAGTTTATCTGCTTCAGATGCAAATTCCATAGGTAATTCATTGAAAACATCACTACAAAATCCACTGATTAACATTGAGACTGATTCTTCGAAATCAATTCCTCTACTTTGCAAGTAAAACAGTTGATCCTCTGAAATTCTACAAGTACTGGCTTCATGTTCAATATTGGATTGAGGTTGCTTGGATTGAATATATGGATATGTATTTGCGCTGGCTTTATCACCGATCAACATTGAGTCACATTGGCTGTAATTGCGCGAACCTTCAGCATTTGGGCTTATTGAGACAAGACCTCGATAGCTATTCTTAGATTGTCCTGCACTAATACCTTTACTTACGATCTTTGATTTTGTATTTTTCCCTATGTGAATCATTTTTGTCCCAGTGTCCGCTTTTTGCAGGTTATTAGTTAATGCAATTGAATAAAATTCACCAATTGAGTTATCTCCTTGTAATACGCAACTTGGGTATTTCCATGTGATGGCAGATCCAGTTTCGACTTGAGACCAGCTGATTTTGCTTTTTTCCCCTCGACATTCTCCTCTTTTTGTGACGAAGTTATATATTCCTCCTATACCCTCTTCATTACCTGCATACCAATTTTGTACCGTTGAGTATTTGATAGATGCATTATCGAGTGCGACAAGCTCAACAACAGCAGCATGAAGTGTATTGGTATCAAACATGGGGGCTGTACAGCCCTCTAGATAACTAACGGAGGAAGATTCTTCTGCGATAATTAAAGTCCTTTCGAATTGCCCAGTGTCTCCAGAATTTATTCGAAAATAAGATGATAATTCCATTGGGCATTCGACACCTTTAGGTATGTAAACAAATGAACCATCACTGAAAACCGCAGAATTCAGGGCTGCAAAAAAGTTGTCATTTATAGGAACAACTGTTCCTATGTATTTTTCAATTAAATCTGGATATTCACTAACAGCCTCACTAATAGAGCAGAATATTACTCCATGTTCGGAGAGCTTTTCTTTGTATGTAGTCGCGATGGAAACGCTGTCGAAAACAGCATCTACGGCTACATTAGATAATCTTTTTTGTTCACTTAATGGTATTCCTAGCTTTTCAAAAGTTTCAAGCAATTTAGGATCAACTTCATCTAAACTTTTTTTCTTTATATCTTGTTTCGGAGCTGCATAATAAACTAGATCTTGATAGTCTACTTTAGAATAAGATAGGCCGGACCAGTCAGGTTCTTTCATCTTCAACCATTGTTCATAAGCTCGCAAACGAAATTTCAATAAAAAATCCGGCTCATTTTTTTTTGCTGAAATTAGCCTAATTACATCTTCATTCAAACCTTTTGGGATTTTTTCAGTTTCAATTTCAGTTATAAAACCATACTTATAAGGTTGAGAAACAATTTCTTCGACAGTATTAGATTGGTTCATTTTATTTTGATTAAATCAAGTCGTAGTAGTTTTTATTTATGAAAAGTTTGGCTTTTAAAGATCTAAGATAATCTTCAATTATGACATTTGAGGTTCGTCATTGGATCAGAGTGTTTTGATAGTTGGATCTCAAATGTCATTCTAAGTCAAATCAAGAGGGAAAACCCAGTGTTACGAAAGTAGTTTCAATGTCCTAATACCTTACGCCAAAATACTTGCGATCGTTTCAAGTTGTGATTGTGCTGGAATAGGCTTTTAATCTATTTCCAATTCCTAAAAGATTTTTCAATGTATACAAATAGTTCTGTAAACCCCTATTAAAACAATTGATTTCATTCTTAAATTCCTCATTTGAGTTGGTAATAGTCATTGAATGAATATCTTTATTCTGTTTATAGGTGCAAAAAAATAAGATAAAATCATTCAAAAGATAAATATTCTTTTAAACTTTAGGGGTAAGAGATCGTCCCCCTGCCATATGATTCAATCTGATTTTGTCGATAGTTTTCCAAATAGTCCCTTAAGTAAAGAGGATATAAATTTGATCGCATTGACTAATCTTTCAGTTAGTGAAAAGCATCATTTAAGGATGCTTGCACACTGCCTGAATTGCTTTAAATCAATGAATAAAGATCACTCAGGCGGTTTGCTCCCTGTGAAGGAGGAATGGCTTGAATGGTGCTTAAAAAATCCAATCATGCTTAAAGATGACGAGTTCGTGCACGTTATGTTTGAGCAATTTTCTGGAGCAGCTATCCAACTGGAAAGGTTGTCAAATGATTTGAAAATTCCTCCATTGGATTTGACGTTAAAAAATTTAATCGACGCTTATGAAGATTGACATCGCTCTGGTTAATCCATAAGAAAAAATTTCTTTGAGAAAGATGATCCCAAAGAAAAAAGTCTTTGAAATTTGAAGAATCAGAATTTATTTTTTTTGATTGAATTGGAATTTATTTCGTTTGTTTGGAATTCGTGGATTGATAAGCAACTCCTATTTTTTAGTTATAGCAATGCTTTTTCTCTGAAGATCCTAATTTTTGCTCTCTGCTTGGAGTCAGTAGATGCTGACCACACCAACGAGAAGAGCACATTTCATCACATACTTATCGCACTGATCCCAAACAAAAAATGGAGGTTTATGGGCGTGACTATTGATCAAGAATCCCTGTCACGTTTAACACTTCGTCAGCTTCGTCTTAAAGCGAGTAAACTAGGTATTCCTCTTTACAGTAGAAAATCAAAGGCTGATTTAGTAAAAGGTGTTTTTCTATATGAGGAAAAAAAAGAGTTAGAAAAACAGTTGATAAACAATAAGGTCGAACCATCTAACGAAGCAACCTATTCAAGTTCATCTGAGACTAAAGTTGTTTTTCTACCTCGTGATCCCGAATGGGCATATGTCTTTTGGGAGATATCAGATACAGATCGTGCGAATGCTCAAAATGAAGGCGCTAATAGGCTTTCTTTGCGCTTAGCTGATGTGACCAATACAAATAACGGAGAAGCTAATCCTGGAACTCTTCAAGAAGTTGTTGTTGATAGTCACAGTACTGAATGGTATTTACCCATTCCATTAGGTGGGAGAGACTATATGGTCGAACTCGGTTATCGAATTGGTCATAAATGGATGTCACTTGCTTATTCATCTTCAGCCAAAGTCCCCTCACTACATCCTAGTGAACAAATTCTTGATCAATTTGTTCCTTTTAGTTTGGAAGCTCCAGCGTCTACAACTGAACCTAAGATAGAAAATTTTGCATTAGAAAAACCCGATAGTGGTTTGCATGAGCGCTTGTATCAATCAGCAACCACAAAGTTCAGAACACGAAGAGTTGGCTCAGAAGAATTTCAAGAGGGTGTTCTAGGAGATATCAATTCAAATAACGAATCTGGTTCTGGTCTTTGGGCCAGTGGTTTGAATGAATCTGGTATTGGAGGAGTTCCGCAAACTCGCTCCTTTTGGTTGGTTGCTGATGCGGAATTAATTGTTTATGGAGCTACAGATCCTTCAGCTAAATTGTTTATCGAAGATGAAGAGGTCCCATTGGCAAATGATGGAACTTTTAGATTGCAAGTTCCATTTAGAGATGGTATTCAGAACTATTCAATCAAAGCAATAGATAAAGATGGAATAGATTCAAGGAACATAACAATGAAATTCGAAAGAGTTACCCCGGTTGATAATACGAATCCAAATTCCAAGGCTGAATCAGAATGGTTTTAAATTTAATCCCAATTCATTGATGGTTCGTTTAATTGTTGCTTTTACTCCATTAGTAGGTGCTATTGCTTTTCCCTTATTAATTCCTACTACTATTGAACGTTTAGGACTTGGTCCGGGTGTTTTAAGTGCGTTGATTTTAAGTACCCTTTGGTTTATCGCAATGCTTCGTACCTCTGAAATGCCTCACTGAATTAAAATTTGTCATTTCGATTCCCTATTCATCCTCTATATCATTTACTAATCTATTCCCAAAGTGTTTTCTACAGAATTTAGCCAACTTACAATTAAGTTAAACTCACCTTTCCCTGACCAGAAACCAGGTACCTCTGGATTAAGGAAAAGTACTTTGCAATTCGAGAAGACTCACTATCTTGAGAGTTTTATTGAGTCAATCTTGTGTTCCCTGCCTGGGGTGCGAGGAGGTGTTTTGGTTGTAGGAGGTGATGGAAGATACGGCAACAAAAGAGCTATTGATATCATTATTCGGATGGCAGCCGCACATGGTATTCAGAAAGTTATAACAACTGTAGATGGGATTTTGTCTACCCCCGCTGCTTCTAATTTGATTCGCATCAATAAAGCAATAGGTGGAATTATTTTGTCTGCTAGTCATAACCCAGGTGGAGTTGAAGGTGATTTTGGAGTCAAGCTAAATGGGTCAAATGGTGGACCGGCTCCCGAATCTTTAACTGATCAAATTTATAATTACTCAAAAAATCTTACAGAATATAAGATTGTACAATGTGAATCAAATAATTCTTTTTCAACTGGTAAATATAAATTAGCGTCAATGATTGTTGAGATCATTGACGGAGTAGAAGATTACTTAGATTTAATGAAAAAAATATTTGACTTTGATTTAATTAGTTCCTATATCAACAAAGATTTTCCTATCGTTTTTGATGCATTAAATGCTGTTACTGGGCCATATGCAAAGCGTCTGTTTGTTGATCATTTAGGCGCCAATTCAGAGACAGTAAGGAATGGAAAACCTTTGGAAGATTTTGGAGGTCTTCATCCTGATCCAAACTTGACTTATGCAAAAGATCTTGCAGATTTGCTTTTAAAAGGAAATTTATTTTCCTTCGGAGCAGCATGTGACGGAGATGGCGATAGAAATATGATTTTAGGACGTGGTTGCTTTGTAAATCCTAGTGATAGTCTTGCAATTTTGGCTGCGAATTACGATTGTGTACCAGGCTATGCCAAAGGTTTAGCTGGTGTTGCTCGTTCCATGCCGACGAGTTCAGCTGTAGATGTTGTGGCAAAACATTTAGGGATAAATTGCTTTGAAACCCCTACTGGATGGAAATTCTTTGGTAATCTTTTGGACGCTAATAAAATTACTCTGTGTGGAGAGGAGAGCTTTGGGACTGGAAGTGATCATGTAAGAGAGAAAGATGGATTGTGGGCTGTTCTCTTTTGGTTGCAGATACTTGCGTCCAAGAAAAAGTCTGTTTCTGAGATCATGAGAAATCATTGGCTATTTTTTGGTCGTCATTATTATTCTCGTCATGATTATGAATCTATTCCATCTGAAGTGGCACATACTCTTTATTCCAGATTGAGTAATTTGCTTCCCACTCTGAAAGATAAATCTTTTGCTGGAAGAACAATTAAAAATGCTGATGATTTTAGCTATACAGATCCAGTGGATGGTTCAATAACGCTTAACCAGGGTTTGAGAATTTTATTAGATGATGGTAGTCGAGTGTTAGTGCGACTTTCTGGCACGGGCACTCAAGGAGCTACTTTGAGAGTCTACTTTGAAAGCTTTGTTCCCAGTAATGGTGATATCAATCAAGATCCGCAGTTAGCCTTGGACCCTTTAATTAAAAGTATTGACTCCCTAGCTCAGATTTCGAAACTAACAGGTATGTCAACTCCTACAGTTATTACCTAGATCAAAAATCTTCCAACTGGAAATCATCAAAACAACTTTATAAGTTTTTTTTTGCTTTTAGAGTAATAAAAATGTTTGTTTATTAGCTTTGGCCAAAGATCTGTTTGCTTTTAATGGTGAACAGCTAATACAGAATAATGCTCCTTTAGCTGATCGCTTGCGGCCTCAAACACTTGATGAATTTGTTGGTCAAGATCATATTCTTGCTCAAGGGCGTTTGTTGAGACGTTCAATTATTGCTGATAAAGTAGGCAATTTGTTGCTTTATGGACCACCGGGAGTTGGTAAGACTACTTTGGCTAGGATTATCGCTTCAAACACTCTATCTCACTTCAGTGTCATAAATGCTGCCCTGGCTGGCATCAAGGATTTAAAGTCTGAGATTGACTCTGCAATAGATAGATTAAATAAATATGGTAAACGCACGATTTTATTTATTGATGAGGTTCATAGATTTAATACTGCTCAACAAGATGCGTTATTACCTTGGGTTGAAAATGGAACTTTGACACTAATTGGTGCAACTACGGAGAATCCATATTTTGAAGTAAATAAAGCTTTGGTAAGCAGATCTAGATTATTTCGTTTAAATAGTCTTAACGTAAAAGCACTACATCAATTATTGCAACGAGCTTTGAGCGATAAGGAAAGGGGTTATGGGTTGAAATTAATTAATATAGCCAGTGTTGCTAAGGACCATTTAGTTGATGTGTGTAATGGCGATGCACGCGTTCTGCTTAATGCTCTTGAACTTGCTGTAGAGAGCACCATTGCAAATCAAGATGGTTCAATCAGTATTGATCTAAAGATTGCTGAGGATTCAATTCAAGAAAGAGCGGTTTTATACGACAAAAAAGGTGATGCTCATTTCGATACTATAAGCGCTTTTATTAAGTCATTACGGGGTTCTGATCCTGATGCGGCATTATTTTGGCTTGCTCGAATGATGGAAGCAGGAGAAAATCCACGATTTATTTTTAGACGTATGCTAATCGCTGCGGGAGAGGATATTGGTCTTGCTGACCCTAATGCAATTGTCATTGTTGAGTCATGCGCCGCTGCTTTTGATCGAATAGGTTTACCAGAAGGTATTTACCCGCTGGCGCAAGCAACTTTGTACTTGGCTTCAACTGAGAAGAGCAATAGCGTGAAGGCTATTTTTAAAGCAGTTCAGAAAGTGAAAGATTCCCATAAGCAAAACATTCCTTCTCATCTTAAAGATGCAAATAGAGATAAAGAAGCTTTCGGAGATGGCATGGGCTACAAATATCCCCATTCTTTTTCAAAAAATTGGGTTCCTCAACAATATTTGCCGGATAGCTTAGTAAATGAGATTTTTTGGGAGCCAACTGAATGTGGATGGGAAGGGCAAAGACGGTCCCTTTTGAATGAGAGAAGATCTGAGCAGTTAGCTTCTTTAGGTGAAGTTGAGCACCAAAATCCTTTAACTATTACATCTGGAAAAGTTGATAATGATTTGGAGAAATGGTTATTTCGCCAATCTTCGCAAGAGGGGGAACGATTGAGTAACTTGGCAACTAAATTATGGTCAGGTGTTGCCTGGAAAAAAAATCATAGAGTTTTAGTCTTAACTCCTAGTTCTTTGCTTTGGTCGTTAAAGCCTTTAAGAGAGACTTCTGAAGGTGGCGTTTTCTTAGCTGTATCAGAAGATAAGCATCCAAGGTTATTAGCTGAATTAGAGATTTTGGCTCTAATGGAGCGGCCTGTTTTAATTGATTCAAAAGTTGAATCAATTAAAAAATTAGAAGATAACCTTAAATTTGAGGTAATAGGAGGAAGGATCCCTTGGAAAGATTTCTCTGAAACAAATTTTTCTAAATTGTGGCCTATTCTGGCTGAAAAATGTACAGCGAACGCGGAATTAAGTTTGATTATAAGCAATCCATGTTCTGGCCCTGCTTTTGCTTTACGGGAAAAATTAGAAGTTTATAGCAATAATAAAAATTCTGACTTTCTATTATTAAATAATTTAATTTCCACAGAAGAGAAGTGGTTAAAGAAACAAGAAAATAAAAAGAATTTTATTTCACAATTGGAAAAATTAGGCTGGAATGTTTTTTTAGAGGAGTGGACTGAGTATGTATATCAACAAATTGATACTTCTATAATAAAAAGGTGGCTTACTCAAGGCAGTGATTATCGTGAAATTATTCTAAAAGATTATGAGGGAAAAAAATTGAATCGATTGAAAGAATTATTTAAAAGATTGAATGGACGGACTATAAAACAGAAACTTATACATACTAAGTTTCTTGCTAAAATGTAATTAATTAAGGCAAAGTATTGGTTCTTTATTTATCAAATCTTCATCTAATGCAATTGCAAAGGTCCATTGATCATGACTTTGCCCGTAAACTTTTACTTTATGTCCAAATTTTTTATTGTAGGCAAATTGTGATTTATTTTTCCAAATCCATTGATTTAAATTTGTCGCTATCTTTCCACTCTGCCATTTGATTGCAGCTTCTTTGACGACCCATCTTTTAAGCACTAGTTCTCTAGCTTGGAAAGGGTTTAAATGTTCTATTTCGCAATTCTCATATTGAGTGAAAAAACGTTTTGACAATTTTTCAGCTTGAAATTGTCTGTCCTTTCTTTCTATATCTACTCCAATTTTTTTTGAGGACCATCCGATTAATAAAGCATCATAACAGTGACTAATGCTGATATGACCCCATCCTTCCGCTAATAAAGGCGGTTTCCCAGGGTCGGCTTTGAGAGGTATATCGAGAGGGTCTAAGCCTGTCATGTTGGACATGACATTTCTGATGCAGCCTCTCGAGAAGTGGTAAATCATCCCCCTTTTTGGTTTTAACTTTTGAACCCATTTTTTTTCTTCGCTGCTTATTGGTAAAAGTTTTGATGACATCAAAAAAAGCCAAAGACCTAGTACGCTTTGATTGTTTATTTGAGTTGTATTCATGACTCTTTGTATAGGTGATTCTGCACCAGACTTTACTCTCCTTAATCAAGATGGTCTTGATATCAGTCTCTCATCATTTAAAGGTTCGAGAGTAGTAATTTATTTTTATCCAAAAGATAATACCCCTGGCTGCACTAAAGAAGCTTGCAGCTTTAGAGATAATTGGGAGCTTTTTAAATCAAACAATATTCACGTTTTAGGTATTAGTAAGGATGCCTCAAAGTCACATATCAAATTCATTGATAAGCATAAATTACCTTTTACACTTCTTACTGACAGTGACCCTTGCCCTGTTGCAACTTTATATGAAAGTTATGGCTTGAAGAAATTTATGGGTAGAGAGTATTATGGAATGATGAGACATACTTTTGTTATAGATAAAGACGGAAAAATTGAATTAATATACTTAAAAGTAAAATCAGAAAATATGGCTAATCAAATTTTAAATGATCTCAAATTGATTTGATTCTGGTATATATCAATCATTCCCTCTAGAACTAGATTTGGGCAATGATTGATATTAATATTTGTATTTTTAAGTTCATTTAATATTAATGGTGCATCACCTCCGCACATCCATATTGGTAATTTTGTATCTGCAAAAATTTTAATAATTAACCCTACTAATGAATTTATTGAACCTTTTATCATTGCATTATCAGTCTCATGTTGAAATATTCCAGATGGTATTTTTTTAACAATAGGAGCTTCTAGATTTAATGTTCCAGTGGCCATCGAAGATAATTGAAGACTGAAGCCAGGAATTAGTTGACCTCCTGCAAATTCTCCTTTATTTGTTATTTTTGTGACGCTTAAGATTGTACCTGCATCTATAATAATTAAATCTTTTTCTTTGCTTTTTGAAGATAAGTGCTTTTTGAAAGCACTCCATGAAGCAAGAGCTCTATCAATTCCTAAATTAGATGGAAGATTACTTAGTGGTACTTTATCTAAAATTATTTTTTTTGAAGGAGTTAATTTAATATTCTCAGGGATTGTACCTACTGAGGCCCAAGTTAATTGAGAGTAATCTTTATTTGCAAATTCTATTGGATTTGGTGGGGTATGAAAATATTCCCAAGTTTTGTTTACCTTGCTTGCCCAATGCCATCTCGTATTACCAATCATTAAATAATTTTCATCTGCGTACATGAGTTTATTCTTTGTTATTGAGTATTTAAATGGATCCCGCACTCTTCACTGAGGCCCCCAAATCTTGTTGACCTTCCTTTGACATTACTATTTTCTGCTTCACTAGAATGCCAATCTCCTACAGTTGAATAGCCTTTTTCAAATAATGGATGTTGAGGTAATTTGTTTTTCTCCATGTAATAGAAAATATCTTTTTTAGTCCAGTTAAGAAGTGGTCGGAGAGTTAATCGTTCTCGAATAAAATCAATATTAGACATTGATTGTCTGTTCTTGGTTTGGCCTTTTCTTACTCCGCTTGCCCAGCAATGAACATTTAGGTTTGAGAAAGTCTTTTCAAGAGGATCAACTTTCCGAATTTGATGATATTTTTCAAGATCTTTTTGTAATCCTGTTTCCCAAAGACGACCATATAAAGCCTCCATTCTTGCTGGGGATATGGGACTTTGAGCAACTACTAAATTTAATTCGAATAGTTTTGTTAATTCTTCTGCGTAGCTATAAGTTTCTTTTGGAAGATAGCCTGTGTCAATCCAAATAACCTTTGGCTTTTGATTAGATTTTAATGCCACTGTCATATGAAGTAAGACAGCAGATTGGATCCCAAAACTGGTTGTTAGAACAAATCTCTCATCAAATTGTTCAAAGCCCCATTCAAGTTGAGCTTGAGCGGACAGTTGCGCTAGGTCTTTGCTCGTCTCATGAATTGATTTCATCAGGGAAGGTTGAGGCAATTGAGCGGCTTTTCTCAAATCATTGGTGTAATTGTCTTTAGATTCTTTCTTCATGTTTGAGTTTTGTATGCCGAATTAGTAAAAGTTTGTTTAGGGTCTATGAAATCATCTTAGATCTAGTCCCTATGGACTTGAACAATTTGAAATCAGATCCAATTGTTGTTGTTGGTGGCGGCTTCGGAGGACTCTCTACTGTCCAAGCATTATTAGCTCGCTCGGATGGAACACCAATCATTTTGATTGATCAAAGCCCAAGATTTCTTTTTAAGCCATTGCTTTATGAATTATTAAGCGGTGAGCTTGAATTATGGGAGGTCGCACCGCAATTTTCTGCCTTAGCCGCAGAATTAGGATTTATTTTTTTACAAGAGCATGTAGTCAAAGTTAATGAACTTGAAAGAAAGTTAATTACTTCATCAAAGAGGGAAGTTAAATACTCTCAACTTGTTATAAGTACAGGAGTAACAGCGGATTATTCTCTTCTTGAAGGTTTAAAAGAATATGCTTATGGTTTTTCTAATTTAAATGATCTCCTGAAAATTAAAGAGTTAATAACTTCTATCAATCATTCTCCTAACTTCACAAAGCCTTTAGTGATCGCTGGGGCAGGACCAACTGGTGTTGAACTTGCCTGTAAATTATCTGATTTAGTTAATAATAGAGTGGAAATATGTTTAATTGATAAAGGGAATAAAATCTTATCTAAATCCAAATCTTTTAATAGAGCAAAAGCAATAGAGGCAATTTCTGAGAGAAATATTAAGGTATACTTAGAACATAATATTGAATCTATAAATGAAAGGATTATAAAAATATCAACTCTTGAGAACGAAAAAAAGAATTCCCTTGAAATTAATTATTCTGCCTTCGTATGGACTGCTGGATTAAGACCTTTTAGCTTACCAATAGTGGATCAGCTTTTAGAAGAAAATAAGAAGATTAAAGTAAATCAATTTCTACAAATAAACGAATATCAGAATATTTTTTTCTTAGGAGATATCGTATTTAGTGAGAAGTATTCTTTTCCTTCATCAGCTCAAGTAGCTATGCAGCAAGGTTATCTAACAGCTCAGAATATTTTTTCCCTTAGAATGGGAAATCAACTTAAATCATTTCAATTTGAAGATCTTGGAGAAATGTTGAGTCTAGGTATTGGTAATGCATCAATTACTGGATATGGAATCACTTTGGCAGGACCGATTGCTTTTAAAGTAAGGCATTATGCATATTTGATGAGAATGCCAGGTTTCTCTGTTTCTTTAAAATCCGCAGGATCCAGGCTATTAAGTAAAAAATAACTAATCGTTTATTTTTTCAATATCCTTAGTTCCTTTTCACAGTATTCTTAAAATCAATATTTGGACAGCGTCAGGTGAACAGGTTATTAATTAAAGAATATGAATGAGATATTAACTGTTTTAGAAAATTCCAAAGCTGTCATAACTTTGGCAGTATTGATTATTGCAGTTTTTTTGTTCGTGAGCAGTGCTTTGGCTCCAGAACTGACGGGGCTTTTGAGCGTTGCATTATTAATGGCTACGGGAGTTCTTTCCCCTCAAAAAGCATTGGCTGGTTTTGGAAGCCCTGCTTTGATTACTTTGATGGGTTTATTTGCGGTTTCTGCTGCACTTTTTAAAAGTGGCGCCCTTGATCGTTTAAGAGAGTTAATTGCCTCGGAAAGTATTCGTACTCCACGCAGATTGATAGCTTTGCTTGGATTAGTTGTAGCTCCTGTTTCAGGTGTTGTTCCAAATACTCCTGTAGTAGCTTCACTTTTGCCAGTAATTGAAGCGTGGTGCATTAAACGAAAACTATCTCCCTCGCGCGTATTGCTACCCTTATCTTTTGCTACGGTTCTGGGTGGAACTTTAACTCTTTTAGGTAGTTCAGTAAATTTGTTAGTCAGTGATATCAGTGATCAACTTGGCTACGGTGCTTTTGATCTATTTACATTTACGGCAATAGGGGTACCTATATGGCTTTTTGGGACGGCATATATGTTGTTAGCCCCACAATCTCTATTACCTGACAGAGGGCGCATTAGTTCTGAATATGGAGGGAGTTCGGATCAAACGAGTTATTTTACTGAAGTCACTATTCCGTCTGATTCTGAACTTGTTGGACATTCATTGAGAAATAGCCGCTTACAAAGAAGATTTGATGTGGATGTTTTAGAAATACAGCGTGAGAATGAAATACTTTTACCACCCCTAGCTGATCGAATTATTCAATCTGGCGATCGTTTGTTGATAAGAATTACTCGGTCAGATCTCTTGCGATTAAAACAAGAACATACTGTTCAGTTAAATAAAAACTTAAATATTGAAAAAAATTTTTTTCTATCCAATATCGATGAAAACCAACAAACTGTAGAAGTTCTTTTGCCAGCAGGGTCAACTTTAGCCGGTGCGAGTTTGCGTGAATTGCGATTTAGGCAAAGACACAATGCTACTGTTTTGGCCTTAAGACGAGGTCAGCAAACTGTTCAAGAACGCTTAGGTCAAGCAATTTTGAGAGAAGGAGACGTATTACTTCTACAAGCTCCGAGAGATTCAATTCGGGGATTACAAGATAGTAATGATCTTTTAGTTTTAGATCAATTTGAGAATGATCTACCCACTGTCACAAGAAAACCAATAGCAATTGGTATTGCCATCGCAATGTTGATAATTCCTTCAATCACTGATTTGCCTCTAGTAGCTTCTGTCTTAATGGCAGTAATTGCAATGGTCTGGGGTGGATGTTTAAGGCCAGCAGAGGTTCAAAGATCAATTCGACTTGATGTCATCCTTTTGCTTGGATCTCTTTCTAGTTTTAGTGTTGCAATGCAGACGACCGGTCTTGCGGATGCTTTTGCCAATATTTTGATTTTCATATTGCAAGATTTACCTACTTACACTTCTTTATTAGTTATTTTTCTTTCAACTACCATATTTACTCAATTTGTTAGTAACGCTGCGTCTGTGGCTCTTTTGGCGCCAATAGCTGTTCAATTGGCCCCAAGTTTGAACCTGCCTCCTTTGGCTTTATTAATAACAGTTCTTTTTGGCGCTAGTCAATCTTTTCTTACTCCTATGGGGTACCAGACAAATCTGATGGTATTTGGTCCTGGGCGTTATCAATTTTTAGATGTCACCAGATACGGAGCGGGATTGACAATCTTGATGACGTTTCTTGTTCCTTGGTTGATTTTATTAAAGTATAGTGTTTCTTAAATATGAGGAATATGATTATTAGCTTAGGTGAGATTTTAGATCTTTCTTCTGATTTTGATTGTTTAATCTTTTCAAAATTAGTATCTATCTATTATCAGAGGAAGTGAGTATCAGACAAGAAACTTACAGAAGGCTGACGGTTCCACAATTCACTGTGGTAACTGGTTTGCTTGTTATTACTTGTGGAACATTGTTGTTGTCGACACCTTTTTGTTCTAATGAAAATGTAGGTCTGTGGGAAGCCTTATTTACTGCAACTTCTGCTGTCACCGTTACAGGATTATCAATTATTGATGTAGGAATAGATTTGACTTTTTTTGGACAACTGATTTTGGCAATTATGTTATTAATTGGTGGCCTAGGCTTAATGGCAATTACTACATTTTTGCAGGGCTTTATTGTTAGCGGAACAGAATTGAAAACACGTCTTGATAGAGGGAAAACTTTAGATGAATTTGGGGTTGGCGGTGTTGGTAAAACCTTTAAAGGAATAGCGATTACAGCTACTATTCTTATTAGCTTTGGTGCTTCCATTTTATACTTTTTTGGTTTTAATAATATTGCTAACTCAAGCGAGAGGATATGGGCATCAGTGTTCCATAGCATTTCTGCTTATAACAATGCTGGATTTAGCTTATGGTCTACAAGTCTAGAAGCTTACAGAAGCAACTGGGTAGTGAACTTTGTTTTAATTATTTTGATTGTTTTAGGTGGTTTTGGTTGGAGAGTGACAAATGATATTTGGATAAATCGTAGATCTTTAAAATTAAGAAATCTAACCCTTCATACACGCTTAGTAATTAGATCCTCTTTCATATTAATTTCTCTGGGCTTTTTGGGTTTGATTTTTACGGAATCTTTGGCTAGGGGGAGTTTCTTTTCATTGATTAATTTTGATGATCGTATATTAACTGCTTTATTTACCTCTGTTAGTGCTCGAACGGCAGGCTTTACGAATTTGCCGATTTCAATTGATAGCGTTTCTGATTCAGGCCTTCTATTAATAATGTTTCTGATGTTTATTGGAGCAAGCCCAGGTGGTACTGGAGGAGGAATTAAGACCACAACTATTGCCGCATTAATGGCAGCAACAAGAGCAACCTTGCGTGGTCAAAATGAAATTATTATTCGTAATCGTCAAATATCTGACAAAGTCGTTCTTAAAGCTGTTGGCATAACAGTTGGTTCATTTTTATTTGTATTGATTATGGCTTTATTATTAAGCTTAAGTAATGGATTCAGTAGTGGAGAAAATTTTTCATTTTTAGAAATGCTTTTTACGTGTATTTCTGCTTTTGCAACTGTAGGTTTCGATCTAGGTGTTACCTCAGAGCTAGGACACCTAGGTCAATTAATACTTGTTATTGGGATGTTTGTTGGCAGACTAGGTATTCTTTTGTTTTTAAGCGCTATGTGGCAAGCTCTCTATAAAACCAAGCTTCAACATCGCAATCGAATTGGCTACCCCAGGGAGGATCTCTATGTTTAATGAGGACAAAAATCATGAGTGATTGGTGGCAATGGTCTCCCATAAAAGCAAATCAGAAACTTGGTTTTGCTGTAGTTGGAATTGGTCGTTTTGGAAGCGCTGTATGTAGAGAACTATTAAGAAATGGTGCTGAAGTTTTAGCTGTTGATTCATCAGAGAAGGCAATAGAGGAATTACGTCAACTAGAGCCAACAATTGAAGCAAGGGTTGTTGACTCAACTGATGAAGAGTCTATGAAAGAGGCAGGTGTTCTTGAAATGGGGACAGTAGTTGTAGGTATTAGTGAGCCAATTGAGGCAAGTATTACAACAACTCTTATTGCAAAAGACACAGAGGGAAGTTTGGTTAAGCAGGTTATTGCTCGAGCAACAAGTGATCTTCATGAAAAAATGTTGAAAAGGGTTGGTGCGGATCGGGTTGTATTTCCTTCAAGAATGCAAGGTGAAAGATTGGGTTTGGAATTGGTCAGACCTAATTTGATTGAAAGATTAGAATTAGATGATAAAACCGGGATTGATGAGATTAAAGTGCCTGAGGTATTTATAGGCCGTTCGTTACGAGATTTGAATCTTAGAAAAAATTATTTTGTAAACGTTTTAGCTGCTGGTCCTGCACAACTACTAACGGTTAATCCTCCAGCGAAATATATTTTGGAAAAAGATCATGTGCTTGTCGTTATGGGTTCAATGGAAGATCTTCAAAAGCTCCCTCAAACTTAATTTATGCGTGTATTGGGTTTAATGAGCGGTACGAGTGCTGATGGTATAGATGCAGTTTTAGTTGAATTTACAGGTGATCCGTCAAAGCCGAAATGGGAAATTTTGAATACCAGCTCTTATCAATATCCATCCTCGACTAAAGAAAAAATAATACAAGTTGGTCAAGGGTTGAAAATGAATAGTAAGGATTGGTTTGAACTGGCTGAAGAAATTACTGAACTAAATGCTTTTGCTGCAAGGACTTGTGATCCTGATTCAACTGCTGAGGTTATTGGATGTCACGGGCAAACTTTATTTCATAGAAGCGTAAAGAAATCTAAAAGAGGAGGAAGTCTTCAAATTCTTTTAGGACCATTACTTGCAAAGATTTTAGATCAAGTTGTTATTTTTGATTTTAGGTCCAAGGATATCGCTTCGGGGGGGCATGGTGCCCCATTGGTGGCGTTAGTGGATGAAGCGTTATTTGGAAGGGTGCATGGATGGCGAGGAGTGCTCAACCTTGGAGGAATAGCTAATCTTACTATTGTTCCTCCCAAGAGTGGAATTGATAAAACTTCTGAGTGTTTGGGCTGGGATTGCGGACCGGCCAACTCCTTAATTGATTTAGCTATAAAAGAAAGTACTAATTCATCTTTAGAGTTTGATAAGAATGGATCTTTAGCATCTCTTGGTATACCTAAATTAAATATTATCGAAAAGTGGTTGAGGGAACCTTTCTTTCATCTCGAACCTCCACGATCCACAGGTAGAGAGCAATTTGGTAGTCAAGATTTACAAAAAAGGAAAAAGCAATTGGGTGATTTATCAACAGAAGATTTAATATCAACACTAACTACATTTACAGTATCAATAATTTCTCAAGACTTAGAGAATCTTTTTAGGTCTAGAAAGATACGTTTAATCGAACTTTTGGTTGCTGGTGGTGGAACCAAAAATTTATTTTTAATGAAACAACTTCAGAAACAATGCTGCGGGGTTTGTGTTCGTCCAATAAATGAAATTGGTATTCCGTCTCAACATCGAGAAGCACTAGCTTTTGCAACTTTAACTTGGTGGAATATCTTAGGTAAAAAAGTTAATTCGAAGTTTATAACCGGAGCAAATAAATCTATTTTATATGGATTGAGAGTTGATCCTTGATGTTAATTAATTCAATAGCTAATTTCTTTTAAATCTTAATCTTTTTGGAATCCCTTTAAGTCTTTGTGTTTTTTGTTTTTCTAATGCATTGATAAAATTTTGTGTTTTATTTTTCTTAGTTTCTAATTCTTTTGGTACTGAACTTTCTTTCAACTCGTGATGCTTGACCCCTTCCTGAATTAAAACTTTGGCCATATTGCTGACAGTTCTAGATTCTTTTACGGCTAATTCTGACAATCTTTCACATAAATCTTCTGGTAGGACAACTTGTATGCGAGGCGATTTTTGCTTCCCGTTAGATGAGTTTTGACGAGTAGCCATGCGTACAAAGAACTACCAAGTAGTAAATAGTGTACACTTATACGTAAGGGTAGTATCCTTGTGTATGATACTTGCCAATCTGGACAGCTTTGTCTTGTCAACCTTTTGCTTAAATTTTTCGATTTAAAAGGAGTATTTCATGTCTCAGCCATCTCTTCCACAAACATCTAAACCTCTTTCTTCAAGTGTTGTTGCTGAAAAAAGGGTTGTAAAAAGACAAAGAAGGAAGAGTCGTAGTAACGGTAAGAATGGAGATGTTCTAATTTCTGCTGTTGTCAGCTCTTACTTATTGACACATTTACACCATGTTTTGCAAAGAGCGGAATATGGAGCTAGCAAAGAAGGAAGGTCATCTCACGCTGCGAACTTTGCTCAACTTCGTAAAGTCCTTTGTATGGATGCTAGAAGCATGAAAGACGCGTCTGCACTAGGTCTAAAGGAAAGTGATTTGGATATGTGCAATGAATCTCATGATTGCGAGACAAAAGCTGCATAATTGAATATTCTTTTAATTAGTGAATGTTTTTTTATGAGTGGCAATGCTTCGGAGCTTTATAAGCTTATAAATGCTGATCCAAAGAAAAAACAAGAACTTTTTCGTCAAGCCCTTCAAAACCCTAAGGGTGCTATGCAATCTATATGTGCTTTTGGGATTGAAATGAATTTGCCAGTTACTTCTGAAGAGGTAAAAGAATATTTGATTACCATTGATGATTTAGAGACTAAACAATGGCTGATAAAGGCTAGGGGAGGAATGTAATTAATTTTTGGAAGAAGTAGGGGTTATGAATGAATTTTTACCATTTTCATTAATTTCTCTACGTTCATAGCCACCTCCTCCTGCCATCGTCCAAAAAAACCAATAACTAGGAATTGCAAGAGCAGCGGCAAGTACTAAAGCAGTAATTTGTTCGAGTCTTAACATGGCCTACTTATGTAATGTAATTTAAATCAGTTGGAATCTTTTAAAGCTAAATGATTAAAGGTAATTCACTTGAGGTTTTGTTGTAGTGTTGCGACTTGAAAAGATTAGTAAGATATATCCAACTGGACAAGTCTTGAAAGATGTCAGTTGGGAAATTAGAAATGGAGAAAGAATCGGTTTAGTTGGAGTCAACGGAGCAGGTAAATCTACGCAATTAAAAATTATTGCTGGCTTAGAAGAGGCATCAGATGGATCGTTGATTACTGAAGGGGATCCGTCGATTGCATATTTAAAACAGGAATTTGATGTTGATTTTGCAAGAACTGTTAGAGAAGAGTTATTCGAGGCTTTTAAAGAAGCATCTGCTTTACTTCATGGTCAAAAACTAATTCAAAATAATATGGAATCTGAATTAGCCGCTAAAGATTCAGAGTATCTGGATTCATTAATTAAAGAATTAAGCTTTATTCAAAGCAAATTTGAATCAATAAATGGGTACGATTTAGAATCGAAAGTTGAAAAACTATTACCAACTATTGGTTTCAACCAAAACGATGGAGACAGATTAGTAGGAGATTTTTCTGGTGGCTGGCAGATGAGAATAGCTTTAGGAAAGATTCTCTTGCAAAGTCCTGATTTATTGTTATTGGATGAACCAACTAATCACCTAGATCTAGAAACTATTGAATGGTTAGAAACATATTTACTTAATCAGAAAGTTGCCATGGTAATTGTTAGCCATGATAGATCTTTTTTAGATAAAGTTTGTACAAGAATTGTGAATACAGAGCGAGGTCGATCTAAAAGTTATCTTGGAAACTATTCATCATATCTGCAACAAAGAAATTTTGAATTGGAATCAACAAAAGTTGCATATGAGAAACAGCAGAAGGATATGCAAATTCAAAAGGAATATATTGAAAGATTTCGAGCAAGTGCTACTAGAAGTACACAGGCTAAAAGTAGAGAAAAGTTATTAGATAAAGTTGAAAAGATAGAAGCTCCTGAGAAGAGATTGAAAGGACCTAATTTTAAATTTATGGACGCGCCAAGGTCGGGTAAGGATATATTAAGTATTAAAGATTTAACGCATAGTTATGACGAACATATTTTATTTTTGGGAGCTTTTTTGGAGGTAAAGCCAGGTGAAAGAATAGCATTTATAGGACCAAATGGTTCTGGAAAATCTACTTTGCTACGACTAATTATGGGTTTGGAGGAACCTGAAGAAGGATCTATTTCAATAGGTAAATATAACATTATTCCCAGTTATTTTGAACAGAACCAGGCTGAAGCTCTTGAACTAGAAATGACGGTAATTGATACAATTTCACAATCAGTACCGAACTGGACTCAAACAGAGGTTAGATCATTATTAGGTAGCTTTGGCTTAATTAATGATTCAGTTTTCAAGGAGGTAAGCCAAATAAGTGGAGGTGAGAAAGCAAGGTTGGCTTTGGCATTAATGATTATAAAGCCATCAAATTTACTTATTCTTGACGAACCTACAAACCATTTAGATATACCTTCAAAGCAAATGCTGGAGCAAGCATTATCTAACTATAATGGTAGTGCATTAATAGTTTCTCATGATCGATATTTTATTTCCAAAGTTGCAAATAAAATTGTTGAAATAAGAGATGGTCAATTAATTAAATATGAAGGGGATTATCAATATTTTAAAGAGAAAAAAATTGAGGAAAAAAAGCAAAAAGAAAAAGAATTAAAACTTGCAGAACGTGAGAGAAAAAGATTGGCTAATCGAGAAAAACAGAGAAAGAAAAAACAGATTAAAAAGAAATAATTATTCTTAAAAATACTTTTTTTATGTTTTCAGATCAAAAATATCAATTGGTCTGATATATTTTATGGACTCCCTATTTTTTCTAAGTATTTTAATTTCTAAAGTTGACTTTAAATTACTCTGATTGATTTTTTTTACGACATCTGCTGGAGTTGAAATTTCTTCATTATTAATCGAGATTATTAGATCATTAACTTTTAATCCACCTTTTTCAGCAGGACCATTTGGCATCAAATATTTAATAACTGCTCCACTTTCTCTTTGGGAAAGAAAATTACTTTTTTGCCTGATATTGCTTGAAAGTGATACTCCGATAATTGGATGTTCTGCTCTTCCACCAGTGATTAAGTCTTGCGCGATTTTTCTAGCTCTATTTATTGGGATTGCAAAACCTAACCCTGCTCCTGGTCCTGAGCGAACGAGAGTATTTATGCCAATTACTTCTCCCAAAGAATTCAATAATGGACCTCCAGAATTACCGGGATTAATGGCTGCATCAGTTTGTATTAGATCTATTCTTTTATCTGATATCCCAAGCTGTGCAACATCTCTATTTAGATTACTAATTATTCCAAGGGTTACCGTATTCTCAAGTCCAAAAGGATTCCCAACTGCAATTGCCCAATCACCAACTTTTAGATTATCAGAATTACCCAATTGAGCAGTCGGCCATGGACCTTTTGCCTCAAGTTTAATAACTGCAAGATCCGTTAAAGAATCTTCCCCGACGACTTTACCAATCACTCGTCGTCCATCTGATAAACCAACTATCAGTTGGTCAGTTTTTTCTATTACGTGTGCATTGGTCAAGACAAGACCTTCTTCAGAAAAAATTACTCCACTACCTTGACCTCTTTCAATTCGAGATCGAGGAACTTGAAGTCCTCTTAGACCAAAGAAACGTTCAAAATATTGATCATTTAAAATTCCTTGTGGTAAAAACATTTCATTAGAAGACAACACTTTGCGCTCTGTTTCTATAGTGACGACTGCATTTCCAATGAGGTGTAATGCTTTTGAGACGAAAGATTGTTTGTTTAGATTTTGTGGGGTTACTTGTAAAGTTTCACGAGAATAGACCGGAGTATTAAATCGTAAATTACAAACAATAAGTACAAATAGAACAAGAATTTTGAAATATTTTTGTTTTTCTAATTTCAGGTATCCTATTACAAGTTTCGTTGCATCTAATCCATGCATGATCTTCGGAAAGGGATTAGTTTTTAACTTGAAGACTTATGATAGCCAATTTAGAAGTTCAAAGTCCCACTAATTTGATTACCGTAGATTTTTACTAAAGAACTGCTATTCAAACTTTATTTCCTTTAGAATATTAATCTGCTTTATTGTGTAAAAGTCTATGAAACTAAATTGAGTTCAAGACTTGGTTTTAATGATTTATTCAGTTTTTTGATTTCTCATTTTGCAAATGTTGAGCAATTTCTTACCTTTTCTTTATGGCCTTTCAGTTTTTATTTTGTTGATAGTAGCGGCAAGAATAATGCTGAACGGGTTTTTCTCAGGTCAATCATTAAATACTCAAAATTCATTTTCACAAAAAAGACGTGACGATAGAACTGGTTTGGTTACTGTGCACCCAGAGCTGTTAAACGAAGATGGCTGCATCACTGATGAAGATTTGCTCACAGTTCGTTTTTCAAAGGACACTGATCATCCACAATCATCTGAAAAGCCTTCTGAATAATTTTCATTAGATTTTTTGGTTTGACATTAAATAGTTCTCAATGAGGTTTTAATTTTGGAACAACGAACCCGCATAGTCGCTGCAGTTTTGAAAAATATGAAGTTACCTCCTAGGTTTCGTCTCAGATTATTAAAGGAAGATCCAGTGAGGCTTGAGCTAAGTCTCACCCCATCTTATGGCAAAGATCCTATTCAAGTTGGGTTGGTAGAGTCACTTGATTTGGTTGCGAGACGGGACAGAGAAGGAAGAATGCCCAGAGATCTACAAGGAACATGGGATTGGACAGTACGCCATGGCGAAGTTAGTACCGGTGGATGGAATCCCTATTTGAAAGAAGCTCTGCAAACTATGTTTGAAACTGGATTGCCAGCAATTATTTATGAGGAACTAACCGGCGAGGACTATCATCCGGTTGATGGAGCCAAACATGTTCGATAGGTTATTAATTTTAAAAAATAAATTAATTTCAATAGTTAAGTTTTCTGTTTTCTCATTTGGAGCATTTCTTTAGTATTATTGGTTTGATTTTGATTTACAAATGAAAGATAACTTCGAGCCTCGTTATGGGTTTGTCAACTTTGCGGAAATATGGAATGGCCGTTTGGCCATGATGGGTATATTAATAGGATTGACGACAGAGTTGTTAACTGGCCAGGGAATTTTAACTCAGATAGGAATTGGCTGAAAAAACTAATTTTTAGTTTTTTATTTTTCATAGTTTGACTAATTTTAAAACACACAAACAATCTCTACCTACATATAGTGTCAAAGAATTAAATGAATCTATTGGTTTATTATTATCTAGGGGATTCGCACCGAAATTTATACTTCAGGCGACTGTTTCTAAATCTCAAATAAAAAAAGGTCATTTATGGTTGACTTTGACTGATGGAAAGGCAAGCGTAGATGCAGTTGCATGGTCATCAACAATCAAGTCTTTAAAATTTCTACCCAAGGAGGACGATGGAGTTGTTATTGTTGGAAAATTAAATTTTTGGGAATCCCAAGCAAGATTATCTGTACAAGTTTTTGATATTCGAGCAAGTATTTCTACTATTCTCAAGAAGTTCGAAATAGTTAAATCCAAGCTTATTAAAGAAGGTTTGATAGATGATTTATTAAAAAGAAAATTACCAAAATATCCAAATTCTATTGGAATTCTTACAAGTGTTCCAAGCTCTGCATTAGCCGATATGCTTAGAACTGCTAAGGAAAGATGGCCTTTGACAAAACTGTACATAATTCCTATTCCAGTTCAAGGTAATAATGAATCTGAACTAAAGACAATTTTAAGTAAATTGAGGAAAAATAAATTAGCTTTAGATGCGATAGTTATTGGCAGAGGAGGAGGTAATAGAGAAGATTTAATGTTGTTTGATGCTGAAATTATTGCTAGAGAGATTGCAAAATTTCCTATCCCTGTAATTACAGGAATAGGCCACGAAGATGATCTAACAGTTTCTGATCTTGTTTCAGACCATAGATCTGCTACTCCAACTGCTGCAATTGTTGATCTCTTACCTTCAAGAGACATTGAAAAAAATAAATTTTTACAAAATAAGAAAACTCTCAATAACTATTTTAAAATTCGTGTTCAGAACAAAAAAAATTTTTTAAATACAAAAAAATCTTTTTTTCTATCTCATTCTCCTCAGCTATTAATAAAAAATCAAAGAGCAAAACTAAAGTATATATATCAGCTTTTCGAAGCATTGTCCCCTGATAAATTGTTGAAAAGAGGTTTTGCTTTAATTAATGATGAGGAAGGTAATTCGATTTATAGTGTACAAAGTGTGAAGGCAAAAGATAAGCTCGTAGTTAAATTTTTGGATGGGGAAATCACTGCAGAGGTTAAAAGTATCAATTATAGTAAAATATAAATTATTAAATAATACCTTTTGATCATATTTAATATGAAGATGAGGGTACTAAAAAATTATCAATGTCAAAAAAAGTTGCCAGCATTAAAACTATAGAAGCTTTTAAAAAAGATATTAAAAAATTAAGTTATGAAGAATCTATCTCTGAATTGGAATCCATTTTAACAAATATACAGGATGACAATATTTCACTAGACAAAATTCAAATTAATTATGTCAAAGGTCACTTACTTCTTAAACATTGCGAGGAACTGCTGCAAGTTGTTGAGCAAGAGATTAATGAAATTAATTCTACGTTTATAAAACTAGACTAATTTTATATACCTATATCCTCCGATTTAATATCAATTGTTGCTGCACTTGCTGGTATGTTTTCAAGAATATCCTTTCTATTGTTAATATTTGCCCCACATATTGGACAAATATTCTGATTGTTTAAAAAGCTTGAGCCACAAGAATCACATTTTTGTATTTTTGATTGGATTCTTTTCCAAGAAAACCATCCTACCCCTGCTAATAATAGTGGTATTAATGTAATTAAAATGAATATTCCGCCTGCTAAATCAATAATGAGTTTTCCAGCTGGTGTAGGAAAAATGAGAAGTACAATACAGACCATCCAAATTAATGAAGATGGCTTGTTCATGAGTATTTAAGATATCTACTTATATATTGTAATTTAAATTTTGATGCTTGTTTAATTGATGTTTAAACGTATCGATTGCGACGCATGCTTGCAATTACAACGCTCCAACACTGACCAAAATAAATAATGACTCCTACCATCCAAACCCAAAGAGTCAATACTAAGACTCCTCCGATGAATCCATAAGCTTGAAACCTTGACCCCAAAGAGAGGATACTTCTACTAACCGCTAAATTTAAAATAGTTAGTAAGGTTCCAATCATAAAAGCTCCTGGTATTAGTGGTTTCAAAGGAACTCTTCTACTAGGAAGTAAGCCCTGCAAAAGTAGAGCCATAGTTGAAAAACCTATTAATGGAAGTATGAATTGCCCCACTTGAAGAACCGGTATTTTTGACATCGCATTTTCAATCCAAGGTGTCGTATTTGCTAATTCTTCCAAAACGGCGCCAGGGATCATTCGAATATTTGCACTGATTTGATCTATGACCATTAAAAAACCTACCAAGAGAACCACAAAAAAAGCTTCTATTCGGTTTCGGATAAATCTAAATGCTTGAATTTTAAGTGGATCAGGTTTTGATTTAACTGGTAGAACGTCCTCCCATAATCTATCTGCTCCTCTTTGTAATGTTAGATAGGCATTGCCTGCAGTGATCATTAAGAACATTGCTCCAAGTATTCCAGCTCCAAATCCTTGATTAACTAATTTTACTAAAGTTGAATCAACTAGACCAACAACTGAAGGAGGTAAAACTTGAGCAGCCAAAGCAATAATTTGTTGATCTAAGCCTTGCTGTTTTCCTAAAAACCATGAAGCAACTGATAGAGATATCAGTAATATTGGGAAAAATGACTGCAGAGTGTAGTAAGCAAATGCTGCACTTAAATCGACACAATCACATTTAGACCATCTTTCATAAGCTTTCCAAAGGCTACTAAAAAACCATCTTGTTTTTTTACTGTAGTTCAAGACCACTTTGGTTTTTGAGTGTTTATGTTTACTAATACGGTACTTGGTAGGGAGGAGATTTTTCTTGGTTGAATCGGTAGATTTAAATTCATAGATTGCTTTAGTGGGATATATTTTATTGTTGATTGAAAAATAAAAAGGTTATATTGCATTAACTTTCTTGAATTAGTGCTGTAGCCCAGGGCAGCATCTTGAGCAATTGATCTTTAGATGATGCTGTTAGTAATGGGAAATTCACAGAAGTAAGATCTGTCCCAGGGCTAATATCTTTTGGATTGGTTCCCAACCAATTAATGAGACAATTAAGTTCCTCGAGGATTAACCACGCAGCCGCAATATCCCAGATTTTTGGTGTTGCCTCCAAAGCAGCAATTGTTTGACCCACAGCAACGCTAGTCATATTTAAACTTGAAACCCCCAATAATCTTATTTTCCCTGGGAAAGACTGCTCTGGTTTCATTTGTAAAACCTTAATGGACCGGCTACAAAGTGAAATGCAGTCACTATTTTTTTTGAAACGAGATTCAGACTTCAGTGGTTTTTTATTGAGCCAAACTCCCTTCCCTCTTATGGCAAAAATTCTTTTTTTTAGAGCTGGTATGTCAAGAAAGGCAGTCTCAGGTTCCCCATTGGTGAAACGCGCTATGGATATTGCCCAGTATGGTATGCCTGCTGCAAAATTAGTCGTGCCATCAAGCGGATCAACTACCCAATATTCATTTGAACTAGGAATTGACTTCTTGCCTTCTTCACTAAGGACGCCCTCACCTGGAGCAATTTTTGCTAGACCTTTAACTATTGTTTTATCACTCCACCTATCACACTCTGTAATCAGTGTTCCATCGGGTTTTATGTCAGAGTTGATTTGACCAAAATCTTGAAGCTGGCGTCTTCCCACCTCATCAACTAGGTGATGAATTGACATTAATTGAGAATTGCTCAGAGGGGTAGATATCAGGTTTTGACTCATTGTAATTCAGTTAAAAGCTATAGCTGACATAAAGGAATTAAGTTCGATTCGTAGAGATTTGATTTATTATCTAAATCTCTATAATTTTCTTGATTGACTTTTATATCACATGGTTTGATGTTATCTAAACCAGTTTGACTACTTAAATCAGCTAATAAAGTGTTATAGGTAGTTACAGAAATAATATAACGAACCTCGGAATCGGTTAAATCTCTTTGGTTATTTACAACTTCTCGCTGTGTCGTAATACCTGATTTGTACCTAAGCTTGGCAAGTCTTAGAGATTCTCTTGCAGATAAAACTTCTACATAAGAAGCAGATATATTTAGTTTGGCCGATTCTAATTTGAAGAAAACTTCTTCAACTTCTTTTCTGATTTGAGCTCTTTGTAAAGCAAAATTTAGCTTTGCTTCTTTTGCTTTGCTTTTATTGTATTTGTATAAAGATTTTGAATTACCTCCATCAAAAATAAACCATGTAGCATTGAGACCAATTGTATTAGAAAGATTAGAGGATCTATTACTAGTGTTTGGAGAAACTTGATTTAACTCACCTTTTGCAAATGAAGAGGTAAATGTATTTACTAAGCTTAATTTTGGTTGGCTAGCAGCTAAAGCAGCGTTGGCATTGCTATTATTGATTGAAATATCTAAGAGGATACTGTCAAGTTCTTCACGTGAATCATAAGCTGCAATAATACTATCTTCTAATGATAAGTCCCATACACCTAATACTTGGGTTTTTGAACCAATCAAAGGTGTGACATCCACTGGAAAATTAAGTATTTCAGCAAGAGATCTTTGA
Organism: Prochlorococcus sp. MIT2308; assembly: GCF_059772345.1. Taxonomy (NCBI): domain Bacteria; kingdom Bacillati; phylum Cyanobacteriota; class Cyanophyceae; order Synechococcales; family Prochlorococcaceae; genus Prochlorococcus; species Prochlorococcus sp. MIT2308. Next base: position 1,505,513 of record NZ_CM186283.1, read on the forward strand.
CCAATTTTTTGCTCTCCTGATTTAATGTTTAATAATTGTTGATCTCTGGCTAATTGTGTTTTAGCTTCGAGAACTTCTAATTTTGTACCAATACCAGATTCAAATCTGATCTCTGCATCTCTTAATCCAAGTGTTGATGATTCAATAGATTTATTTGCAACTTTTATTTCTTCATTTGCCTTTTGAAGATTAAAGTAGCGCTTTTTAGCTTCTAATTTTAAATCTCTTAGAATTATAGAGTAGGTGTATTTTGACTTTTCAAAACTATCTCTAGCTGATGCTATTTCGGGAACTCTTGCAGGATTAATTAAATCCCATTTAATTTGTGCATTAATAGTTGAGCTCCATTGTTTACTAGTAGTATCTTTTATTAAATTTGACTCATTGTAATTATTAGAGGAAAAGTATTGAGGAAGGCCATTCGCTGTTAGGCTTAATGTTGGGTACCAGGAAGATAACGAACTTTTTAATATTGATTTTGCTTGATCAACTTTTTCTAAGTAAATTTTTATAGTTCGATTATTGTTTATTAGAATAGTTTCTAACTGATTGAGATTTACATTTTTATAGGTTTTTACTAATACTTCACGGGGCCTAGATGGCCTAAAAAGATCTTTAGGTGAAGTTAATTCATGTAATAACCCTTGTGTTTTTTGGCTTTGATTTTTACTTAATTCTTCTTGAAACCTTATTTTAGAAACTATTTTTTGCGAACTTGTGGCCCATAAAGGATTTATCACAGATATAAATAAACCGGCAAAGATTAGGAATTTTCTCTTCACTCTCCTCATAGTTATAAGAAAAACTGAGATGGATTCAATAAAGCAATTATGCTTTACAAAGTGCTTTGTTCACGATGTCGTCTGCATCATGGACAATCCTTATAGACACATTAAGTGACGAAGAGAGCTCTTGAAGAGTCATGTCATCAAGAAAGATTTTTTCCCCTTGTTTTAACATGACTGACGGTAGAAGTAATTCATCGCCTAATTCTTTTCCTTGCAGGCCTTTTACCAGATCTAGACCTGTTAGAAGTCCTGTCACTATTTGTTCTTGACCCCAATAAGGACTTGGAATTCCGTAAAGATGAAGTGTGAAATTATTTATTTTATTGAGTCTCTTACAAGGTTTCTGTAATTCATTTTCAACTAGTTTGCCAACAACCCAGCTGCATGTTCTCTTTTCATGAATTTTTATGGGAAGATTTCTTGTCGCTTCATCCATTGCTTTAAGAAAACTGCGAATACTTCCTACTCCATTCTCTTTTTGAGGTAAATCTTCATAAGAATTGAGCTTAGGTAACGGTTTCTTTGCTATCAAATACCATTCATCAGATAACCAGGCAAAACGGGAGCCCGTTGATTTGTAAAATTTCTTCTGCAATGGCTCAATTTGACTGATGACTTTTGTAGCACAAACAGAATTCACAGGTATTAGCCCATCATTACTTGGTCGGAATCTTGTTAACCCAACTGGAACTATTGCTGCTGAGAGGACTACAGGAAAATCTCCTTGTGCAAAACAAAATAGATCATTAATGGTTTTTGTTAAAGCTTTCCCGTCATTTAATTCAGGGCAAACAACAATTTGAGCATGAATTTGTATTCTCTTTTCTGAGAACCAAGCCAACTGATCTAAAAGTTCAATAGCTTTAGGATTCCTAAGTAATTTCGACCTTAAAGAAGGTTCTGTTGCATGCACTGAGACAAATAAAGGAGTAAGTCTTTGTTGATCAATTCTTAACCAGTCTTGCTCGGAAAGATTTGTAAGTGTTAAATAAGAGCCATATAAAAAACTTAGCCTGTAGTCATCATCTTTAAGGTATAAGCTTTCTCTTTTCCCTAAAGGCTGTTGGTCAATAAAACAAAATGGACACTGATTATTACATTGTTTTAATCCATCAAATAAAGCCTCAGTAAAAGCAAGTCCTAACCCATCGTCATAATCTTTTTCAATATCAATTGTATGTGTTATTCCTTTGTCATCTAATATTTTTAGTTGAATATTTTCTTCGGCAATCAGAAATTTGTAATCAATAAGATCTCTTGGTTTTACACCATTAATACTAATTAATTGATCTCCCGCTTCAAATCCAAGCTCCTCTCCTATTGAACCCTCTTCGACAGAGGAAACAACAGCAGGTTTTATTTTGTTTTTGTTTACCATTACTGTATTCATCTATGCTCCTAAACAAGAGAAATCACTTTTATAGTTTTCGGGTAGCATGAAAAAAATTAATTGATCTTGAACAATTAATTTATTTTTAATATAAGTAAATTTTCAACAAAAAGTACTCTAGAAGCTTTTTTGAATCATCTCTTTTTCTAATGATTAAGAAACGAGACCTTGAAAAGCATTGCGATCATTAAAATAAAAATGTTTTTCAGAATTTTTCTTTTAACTTTCTTCTTTGTATTCTGAAGACATTTTGGTTTGGGTATCGACTTAAAGGTAAATTCATAGAAGGTTGAGCTGAAAACCAACTCAGTTTTATTAATTCTGATTTACTCAAACAAAACCACCAATCCCATAAATAAAGAAACGTCCTATCTCTCAAAGTCAAGGACATTGCAGTTTTGGGCTAGCACAATGGTTGTCCTGCCGGTTTTTGTTCAGGCTCCATGGGTTCATGTGTTTCCTTTTTCAGCTTTTTTATTTAGTTTCCTCATATTTTTTCTTGGATTTTATTTACTCAAATTTTGTAGTAATAGATGGTCCTCTGTAGGTTCTCTATTGGTTGGTGTTAGTTGGAGCTGGTTAGGAGGATGTCTCTTTTGGGGATGGTTAAGAGCTCATCCTGTGTGGCATTTGCCTGTTGAATCAATAGCTTTCCCAATAGCAATAAGTCTTTTAAAGACTCGATGGGAAATAGGAGCTAGTTTCTATTTAGCATCATTACTAGGCACTGCTTTTACAGATGTGATGATTGTTTTGACAGGTGTCATGAAGGCTTGGCCCGAAGTTGTTGACGCCCCTTTTTCAGAAGCCTCCAAAATGTTGAGTTTCACAGCGGAACAATTATTGGAACCTTTTTCTTTATTTGCAATTTTAGTTGCAGCACTTTTAATAATTTTGATTGCAAATTGGATGAATCAAAAATCAAAAAGTGAGCCATTATCTTCCGATGCTTGGCTTGTATCTAGTGCGGCTTTGACAACAACCTTATGGGTTGATGGATTATTTTTTGCGACTACATTAATTCAGCCTCAATTGAGTGGATTGATCTGAAAATTAATACTTTATGGACTTAAATACTGGATTTAATAAAAATGATATTTACTCAACTAATTGGGATGTGATTGTTATTGGAGCAGGCGCTGCGGGTTTGATGTCCTCTCTTGAATTACCATCAAATTTGAAAACCTTACTGTTAAATCGCAATACTAGTAAACGCTCTTCAAGTAGATGGGCACAAGGAGGAATGGCTGCTGTTACTCGAATTGAAGATAGCGTGGATGTTCATGCATTGGACACAATGAAAGCGGGGGCTGGCCTTTGTGACCCTGAAGCAGTTCAAATGTTTGTTGAAAGTGCTCCGAGGTTAGTAGATAGACTTTTGAAACTAGGCATGGAATTTGATAGAACCTCTGGAAAATTATCTACAACTCTTGAGGCTGCTCATACTCATAGAAGAGTGCTTCATGTCAAAGATAGAACTGGAAAGGCATTGGTTGATGTCCTTAATGAGCAGGTTGAACAAAAAGAAAATGTTTTGCATCAAAGAGGAATAAGAGTTACTCAGATTTGGGTTGAGAAGGGAAGGTGTTTAGGGGTACAAGTTTTAGATGGACCAGCTTTACGTTGGATCAAATCAAAGGCAGTTGTTTTAGCTACTGGTGGCGGTGGCCATTTATTTGCTAATACAACAAATCCAACTCAAGCAGCAGGTGAGGGAATTGCTTTGGCGTGGAGGGCTGGAGCTCTAATAGAAGATCTCGAATTTTTTCAGTTTCACCCGACTGCTCTGAAATTGAATGATGCGCCCTCGTTTTTAATTTCTGAGGCATTAAGAGGAGAGGGTGCGGTTTTAGTGGACTCATTCGGAAAGAGCCCTGTCGACCATCTTGAAGGGAAAGATCTTGCATCAAGGGATCAAGTCAGCAGGGCATTGTTTAAAGCTATGCAAAAGCAAAAAGTTGATCACATTGGTCTCGATGTGCAATCTATTGATGTTGAGGATATAGAAGCACGCTTTCCGTCTATTTTTCAAAGGTGTAGAGAGCTTGGCCTAGAGCCTTTAAAAGAAGTAATTCCCGTTGCTCCATCTGCGCATTATTGGATGGGCGGTGTCGCTACAAACTTGAAGGCACAAACCAATATTAAAGGACTTTTTGCGATAGGTGAAGTGGCGTGTACAGGACTTCATGGTGCAAATAGGCTTGCAAGCAATTCATTAATGGAATGTTTGGTTTTTGCAAATCAAATGAGGAATATCGAATTAAATGATTTTGAAACTCCAGTTATATCAATAAGTAATGCAAGTTTTAAGAAAGAAAACCTTCGCTTTTCTAGAAATGATGGAACTAATTATTTAACCAAAGAAATCGAAAAACTCAGACAATTATGTTGGCGAGAAGCTGGAGTGGATCGATCGCAAAAAGGAATGTTTGCCGCTCTTTCAAAAGTTAAACGGGATCATGAAAATCTCTTAAACGAGCCTTTATTAAATTTAGTTTTTTCGCAGTCAAAAGATGAAATTAATGGATTTGATGAAATTTCTAGGAGAGATCTTAACTTGCTTCTCGATTTAAGTAATCGACAAAAATCTAGCTCGCTTATGTTGGAGGCTTGCTTATTTCGTAAAGAGAGTAGAGGAGGGCATTTTAGAGATGATTACCCTACTTCAGTTCCTTTTTGGAAATGTCATACACGTCAAGTAAAAGGAAAGAATATTCATACAAGACCAGTTAGCGAATTTACTGTTATGACTAAAAATCTTTAGTGTTCTTGTAATTACTTAGTTCGGCTAATTCTTTAAGGCTTTTCACTCCTGAATCAATTGAGCCATTAATTTCCCAAGAAGGGAAACCTGTTATACCTTTAGCCTCGCAAAGTTCTCTTTGGTTATTAAACCCATCTTTTGCACATTCAACTAAATTTAATTTTTCCGAAGCTTCTTTTCCAAACATTTCTTTTTGATCATGGCAATGTGGACACCAATATGCGTTGTACATCACCGCTCCTTCTTTTGTAAGATGTTCTGCGAGTTTTATTTTCTCAGGAGAACTTATCGCTATTACAGCAGGTGGGGTACCTTGGATATTATTTGAGACTTCCTGGGTAGTTGGATCAACTGATGATGACCAAATTAGGCCTGCCATAAGAACGGCTACTGACATAATAAAACCCCTGAAAAATAACTTTCCATAATCTTCCCATCCGCCTCCAAACACATTTAATAATAGAAGTGAAACTGATATAAGACAAGAAAGAAGACAGAAAAAGCAGAAAGCTTTAATTTTAAATATCATAATTGAGATTAAAATTAAGCTAAAAATAAAAGTCGATGTAGATATATAAAAAGAGCCCCACCATGCGATTTTTGAGACACTATTTTTCTTATTTTTTAGAATCGGTATTAACGGGAATATTGCCATTAACAATATTAAAAAATAACTGATTAAACCCATTAAAGATAATGGAATAGAATAATTATTTGCTTGAATCAAAGTTCCCCAAGGGCTATTTAAAACTTTATCGCACCCCCCTAATCCACCTGGACAGTTTAAATTTCCTATTAATCCCCATTTGTTCAATGTTATTGATCCTGTATCAATAATTCCTACAGTTGATAATATTGCTATACCAACTCTCGCCCACTTTGAACCCAAATCTTGGCGTCGTCGACTTTTTAGTCTTGAGGATCCCATGAAGGTGGAATATGAATAGATAAAGTTATTTATTTATCTTAAAGAGTAATTCATTTAAAGGCTGAATAATCTAAACCATGTTCAATGTTCTTTATATTTTTAGAACCATTTAAATATTTGAATCGGTATTAAATATAAACTGCTTTAATTGATAAATACTAATAATAGGGATTTATTGATTCAGATTAATTTAATAGCTTTAAGGGCTTTTTGAATCAAGAATGCTGCGGAAAGACCTGCCCCAACAAAAACTAAGTAAAATAGAATTCCCATTTGATTTAAATTTCTCAAATAATAATAGAACATCAGTGCTTTATCTTTTGAATTTATTAATTTTAATCTTGAATATATTGTTTCCCATTTATCAGGCATTGCTCTGCTCGTTGTAATTCACGACCAATGTAAATGGCATGATCTAAATGACTAAGGGGGAATGGACCATGACCCTCTGAGATTTGAATACCTAATTGCTTGGCACTCTTTCCTCTATAAATATTGCTTGGTTGATTTCTACTTTTTGTTTTACAACCAATTGTCTCACCTGACTCTGGATCAATAGCTCGGCCTTTTTGATCAATATCATTTAAATAATGTTCAAGTATTAACTCATTTGTTTTTGGTTCAATTTTTATTAAGAAATAACCATTTGGGTCAAGCTTTATTTGTCGCTTGGATAATTTATCATCTAAAGTCTTTATTGATTTAATTAAGTCTTCTTGACGATCTGGATTTTTCATTTCTTTAATTTAAAAATTAAAAAGAAGATACAGAAGTAATCTGATATCATTAAATTTTTAGCTTTTTCTTCAAAAATTTATCCTGAAATAAAGCTTTTTAAGATTAAAAATATAAGTAGATTTACAAAAATAAAAGATAAATAAACAACGCCTGGATTTTTTAGCCCTGCTGGTGCTGTTAGTTCATAGCCAAATAGAGTAATAACACCTTGAGTCCCTTTATCTTTATAACTAAAAATCCCTTTAGCAAAGAAAGGTTTTTCTTCATTAGGCTCAACTTCATCTTTCTCAGTGGAAAGCGATTTATCTGTCTCAGGTGAATCTAGTAAATTGTTGTCTGTCATTAAGATTAAGTCTGTAATTTGTCTGAAGTTACTATGTATTTGATAGCTTTGGCTCTTCAAACTTAAAAGGTACTTCATTGTTTGTAGCGTTTATTTGATCAATCATTAATTTATTGGCTTTTGGAAGCCATTCTCTAATTAATGAGTCCATAGGTGAGTTGTACCATCTATGAAGACTTGCATTGGGTTTAGAAATAAAACCTCTTCGTTTTTTGTGACTCCCGCCCGCTCCAGGATCAAAATATTTGATTTGATTTGCTATTGCCCACTCAATTGGGGAGTAATAACAAGCTTCAAAATGTAAATTATCTATATTTTCTTCTGAACCCCAATATCTCCCCCAAAGCATATTTTCGTTTTTAACACATAGTGACATTCCAATAGTTTTATCAATTCCTTCTTTTTTTGCTTCAAATAAAACAATATTTTCTTTGAGATCTGCTGATGTAAGTTCAGTGAAAAATGACTCAGTCAGGTATTTACTCCCCCATACTCCCCATCTTGAACAATGAAGCTCATAAAAATAATGCATTTTTTTTAAATTTATTACATTTATTTGTGATCCACTAACAGGCTCAACTTTTACCCCACATTTTTTTATGCTTTCTCTTTCTCTCTTGATATTTCTACGTTGATTAGAATTAAACTTTTTTAAAAAATCAGAAAAACTATTTTCGTCATTCAATTTTAATAAACTTTGTTGGTTGATCCATTTAGCGCAATCTAGAGATTCAGCTATTTTCATCCATTTAGGATCTACATATAAAAAATTACAACTTAAAATGCTATTTTGTTTAGCAAATCTATCAATTTCAGAGAATAATATATTTGTGAGATCTATATTATTAACCCCTTCTGCAAAAAGAAAGCGATAACCTTCTATTGGACTTAGTGGACTCATTCCTATTAGCTTTGGATAATATTGAAGTCCCATGTCTTGAGCTAATTGAACAAAGGGATGATCAAATATAAATTCTCCATAACTATGAGATTTAAGATATAGAGGTGCACATGCAATTAAATTATTTTCACTCCAAGCAGAAAGAAATAATGGTTGCCATCCATATTTTGCACTAACACTTCTTGATTTTTCTAATGCATTTAACCAATCCCACTTATAAAAAGGAGTTGAATTTTCTTTTAAGAAATTATTCCAAATGATTTTAGGAATCTCTTGGATTGATGAATGCCATTTAATTTTGATATTGTTCATTTCTTTTATATTAAATCTATATTCAAGATAAATTATTTCTAAAATATCTGATAAGTAATTCATTATTACCAAGCTTTTTATTTTCTTTTAGAATCCAGTTATTTTTTTTATTCATGATTGTATTTAGGTTTCTTAAGTCAGATGAAACCCAGCAGTATCTCCCCCCTAAAAGATCAGGAGTAATAGTAATTTGTAATTCATCTATTAGATCCTCTAAAAGAAAAGCTGAAATAAGATTTGCGCCTCCTAGTAATACAATTTTCGCAATTCCTTTCTGATATAAATCAGAAAGAGAATCACGCCATGTAGATTTTAAATTTATTTTTTTATTGAATCCATTAGGAAGCATAATCTCATTTTTCTTATCTTGCTTTTGGATTAACCATTTTTGAAGTGGTTGTTTAAAAAAAAGCCAATTAGCTGGAAAATCTATTTGATTGCTGGCTATGAGAGCAATTGGCTGTTCATTCTTTCCTTCTGAAATCCTTTGCTTTAATAAGTATTTATTTTTAATGACACAAATTGATTGATGATCCCTCAGCGTTTGCCCTCCCATCAAAATCCCATCTGACCAAGCAAGTGATTCTTCTAAAACTAAACGATCACCAGACTGACCTAATTGTGTTTTTCCTCCTTCAGGATATGCGATACGTCCATCAATACTAGAAGCTAAAACTAATTTAACCCAATTTTTTTTCAACTATCTCAGCAAACCAATCTGATTTTTTGAGTCTTTAGTATCAATCTTTGATTCAGGTACGTTTGCATAAACCTCAGCTGCATTATTTGGACTCTCTTGTAGTTTTATCTTATATAAATTTGCCCCAATCGCATTGATTGGATTTGTTAATTTATCTGAAATATGCAATGCAATATTTTCAGCTGTAGGAACACAATTTGCAAAATAAGGAATATCTTTATTTAAAAAGGTATGATCAAAAGGCTCTACAACCAAATCATTAATTAAACTATTTAATGCAGATAAATCACATATCATTCCGGTTCTAGGATTAATCTTTCCTTTTACAGTTATATCTACTAAATAATTGTGACCATGTCCATTTGGCCTGGCACATTTTCCGAAAATTTTTTCGTTTTCGGTTTGAGGTAGATCTTCTCTGGCTAAGCGATGAGCAGCTGAAAAGTGTGTTTGAACTGTTAAATAAGCATCCATAGCATTTCCTTGATAATCAGCCCAGAGTTTTGGGCTTTCGTAAAGGCGAAGGGACTTTAGTGGTAAGTGAGATTGAAGGCGTTCCCATATAATACGAACTAAACTTTCAGTTGTGGGAAGGCAACCTTCGGGTTTAGAAAGGTCAAACTCTGGCCATGTGTCATTTAAAAAACGAAAGTCAAGTTGACTTGTTACTTCCTTTTTTATGGCATGTTTTACATCTGAGAGGTTTAAGACCATGCCATATTTATTGAGATCCCCTTCCATGGTTACGATTAACTCGTAATTATGTCCGTGGCCAGGAGATATTGAGCATGGGCCAAACAAAGCTGAATTATCATCATCAGATAATTCAGGAAGCTTGTATAGGTGGCTTGCGCTAAAGCATGCTCGCCTTGTAATTACACAGCTTCTCCCCTCTCCATGTGGGAAATTAGATGTGATTGCTTCCATAAATTTTTCACATCAGATCACATCCTAATAACTTTTAGTTACTTCTGTCTTTATGTCCTTCAAATCAACCCCTAAAACTCTTAAAGAAAAGTTAGGTGGTCGAAATATATTTTTGATAGGAATGATGGGCTCCGGCAAAAGTCAAACGGGACCAGCTCTAGCCAAAATGATCAATTATGCGTTTGTCGATACTGATGATGTTATAGAAAAAGCTTCTAAGCAGTCTATTTCATCTATTTTTGAAAAAGATGGAGAGAAAGTTTTTAGGGATGTTGAAAAAAAAGTTTTAAAAGAAATTAGTCAACATCATTCTCTTGTAATCGCTACTGGAGGTGGTTTAGTTACATTGCCTGAAAACTGGGGCATTCTTCATCAAGGAATAGTTATTTGGCTAGATCTTGATTTAAAACGTTCACTTAAAAGATTGGAAAATGATAAAAAGAAACGCCCATTACTAACTGGGAATGATTTAGCTAAAAATTTTAGTCAGATTTATGAATCTAGAAAACCAATATATTGTGAATCAGATTTGAGAATAGAAGTTGAGGACCAATCTTCATATGAGGTTGCAACTATGATTACTGAACATTTGCCAAGCATTCTTATTGACCCGGAGAATCAAGCCGAACGGCATACCACTGAATTGTAAAACCTGTTTTGATTTCCAGGTCGCAAGCTGTATCAAGCAAATGTTGAGCAGCTTCTGCTATTGAAGACTTACATGCAAGATCTAATGGTAATGATTCGAATTTATTTAACCAAGATTGAATCCATAAAAGAGTTTCTTCTTTATTCAGGAATTGTTCACTTTCGCCTGGAACCAAAACAACATAATTATCCATTTCTCTTATTAGAGGATCAGACATGAGACTGAAATTTTTCTTTTTTTTGATTTCTATTGTAATTCTTTTTTCTTACTCAGGTTTTACGCTTGCTGAAACTTTTCTGGAGAAAAATAATTTTCAACCATCTAAGCTTTCTGAACGCAAATTAATTTGGCCTGATTGGCGCTTTCCTTCTTCTATTAGGCGCCCAAAATTAAAAGATGATTTAATTTACCCTGATTGGTTTGAAGGGGTATGGGATGTTACTAGTGAGATAGTAAGTGATAAGAATCAAGAACCTATTAATCACTCAGCTAATTTCATTCAAAATAACTCGGGTAATGTAGTTGCTGACCGTGAATACAACACTAAGTCTTATGCATTGAGCACAAAGAGTGGTGGCTTTTTATCAGTAAAGAATGATCCTAAATCACCCAATCGTCAGTTTGCTAAATTAACTGAAGATAGGTATTTAGAGACGAAGATTATAGGAAGGCTTCAAGAACAAATAGATAAAAATATTTTTATTACTGATGAATTGATTTTACAAATTTTGCATACACCAGAATTGAGCAGGGTTAGCCAGGTCGAGACATTAACTGAGTTTAAAAAATGTGGATCTAACCAAAACAATGAGATAAATCCAAGTGATTTTAATATTTGTGGAGAACAATTTCAGGCAATTTACAACCAACCTGGACAAAATATTATTTCTTTGCCGATTAAAACAGAGAAATCTAAATTAATACTTAGAAAGACTAATCATGATTAGTTGATGGTAATTGATCTTCAATTAAGTCTCTCCAGTGAAAAAGATTTTGAAGACTTGGATCGTTTATATATAATGGACAGCCTTTGCCTTTTAGACTTTCTCCAGATGAATTTGGGAATTTGAGAAGTGATAGGTGTGATGCTACAGAAATATCAGCAATAGAAAGCTTTTTCCCAATAAGAAAGTTTTCTTGATCAATTAAATTTGATAAATATTGAAGATTTTGTTTTAGAGATTCTTTCTCTTTCTGGTTTATTAATCCAGAGATCTGATTAACAATCTTTGCAGGAATATTCATAAGAAGTGTTTGCATAGAATCCGAGATTTTGTTGGCAAATAAAGAGGAAATCAATAGTGGATTCTTCGTAAGCTCTTCCAAAAAGACAATTTTTATAGATTTTGCCAAAGTTGTATCTGCCCAATTCTCAATGATCTGGGCCTGAGAAGCTTCTTTTAGACCCTCTGGAATTAATTTTGGCACTGTTTCAATTTTCTCTAAGTGTCGTATTATTGAACTTGAGTCATAGATTGTTTTTTCCTTATCAAAAAGCACGGGTAATTTTTTCTGCCCTGTTTTTTGAAAGACATCTATTTGCCCTATGGCTGGAGTGATCTCTACGGTTCGATATTCAAGCTTTTTTGCAGCCAAAGCCATTCTTACTTTCAAGCAATAAGGTGAATGCCTAAATTGATGAAGTACCAACATTCTATTTTTCTTCAAATGGTTAGCAGATTAGCTATTAATTCAGTCTTTTGGTGGTAAAAAATGGGTGAGTTTTTTTCTAATGTTTCTCGGTATCCCAAATATCTCATCACAATAGTTTTGGGGGTTTTTGCTGCTGCAATTTCTCCATTAATTAAACGAGGTAGTAATCCGATCACAGCGATTGCTCTTGTTGGGGCACTGTTAAGTGGACTTTTGACAATAATATTCTTATTAAAGGCTATGGCTTTCCCTGCACCAATTACTTAGTTATGGCTAATTCAAGAAGGGTAGAAAAATTAGCAGCTTTACTAAAAAGAGAAGTTAGTGAACTTTTAGTTAATGGGGTTAGAGATGAAAGAATTCATCAAGCTATGATCACCATTACCTCTGTCGAGGTCTCCGGTGACTTACAGCATGCAAGAATTTTTATAAGTCTTTTTGGCGAAGAGAAAAAAAAAGCTGAAGTACTTATTGGTTTGGAGGAAGCAAAGCGATTTATTCGTGCTGAGCTTGCTCGAAGGCTTCAAATGAGACGGTCCCCTGAGCTTGTTTTTAAAATTGATAAAGGTATGACAAAAGGTCCTGCAGTTTTAGATCTTCTAAATTCATTAGAAATGGAGCGTAAAAGTAAAGATATAGGTAAGGGCTTATAGATTAATAAATATTTTTGATGAATAAGTCTGATCTTAGAAGACAAGTTGCTGAATTATTCATAGTTAGAGCAAGTGGATTTAACCTTGATTCTCAACGTTTATATCCTAAATTAGAAGAATCTAATTCAAATCTTAAGAGACTTTTAGAAGAAGGTGTTGGTGGAGTTATTCTTTTAGGAGGAACTATAAAAGAATTAGAAATTCGATGCAATGTATTAAAAAAATGGTCAGGTAAACCTCTTCTTTTATGCGCTGACATTGAGGAAGGTGTTGGCCAAAGATTTTATGGAGGAACCCAGTTTATTCCTCCAATGGGTATCGCTCAGATTTATAAAAAAGATCATAAGTTAGCAATTTCTATTTCTGAGAAAATCGGTTATTTTACTGGTAAAGAAGCAAAACATATTGGTTTGAATTGGTTATTAGCACCAGTTTGTGATATCAATAACAATTCAAATAATCCGGTTATAAATCTAAGAGCTTGGGGAGAAGAACCTGAAACAGTAAAAAGTTTAACTTGTGCTTTTCATAGGGGTGTTTCTAGATCAAAAATACTGACTTGTGCGAAACATTTTCCTGGACATGGAAATTCCGAAGTTGACTCTCACTTGGATTTGCCAGAGATACAGAATGATTTAAATAAATTAGAGAAATTTGAGTTGATTCCATTTAAGTCTTTAATCAATCAAGGAATAAATAGTATCATGATTGGACATTTGCTTTTGTCAAAGATTGATCCTATTTATCCTGCAACGCTCTCAAAAAGATTGGTTACTGATTTATTACGTACAAAATTAAAATACGATGGTTTGGTCGTCAGCGATGCGTTAGTTATGAATGCAATATCTAATAAATATAGTAGTGGTATCGCTGCAGTCTTGGCTTTTGATGCAGGGATTGATTTGATTATGATGCCAAAAGATATCAATGAGGCTATTGACTCTCTTACAGATGCTTTTTATTCAGAAAAAATTTCTTTAGAAAGGCTACATCTATCTAGAGAAAGAAGAAAGAAACAACTTGATTTAATTAGTAATGCAAGTGATTTAGAACAAGAGGAATTGAGGAATGATGATATTAAGAATAAATTTTCATTGAATGCCTATAAATTTAGTAAATCTATAATAAAAAATTCAATTTTTATCAGAGAAGAAAGTATTATAAAAGCTGAAGTTAATGATATTAATCTTATACAAATTGATAATTTCGATCAAATATCTAATAAATTATTTCCTGCATTAGATCTACCTAGGGCAGTAGGGTTTAAAAATCTAATTATACATCCATTTGGTATCAGTCCATGGCAAAAAACTAATAAAAAATACTTACAACTGGAGCTTTTTGATAATAGTAAAATTCTTATTCAGCTTTTTGTAAGAGGTAAACCATTTATCGGTTTAGATTATAACAACGATCATTGGGTAGATGCGATAAAAAATTTAGAAATAGAGAAAAGATTATCTGGTGTTATAATATATGGATGTCCATATTTGTATGATAGAATCAAGAAAGCTATTCATAATTCTATTCCTTTAGCTTATAGTCCTAGTCAAATAGAGGAAGCACAAAAACAAATTTTAACTCGTATTTTGCAATCAAAAATTGTTCAAAAAAAAATTGATAAAACATTAAATAATGAATTTACTGATTAAAAATTGCTTAATCAACAATTTAGTATTCAAGAAAAACCTTATTAATATTTAAATAACTGGATAGTTATTCTTTAGACTTCCTAGAAAGAAGCATACAGAAATGGCTTTAACCAAAAGGAAGATAATTATTACTCGAGCACAAGAACAGACTTCAGAGGCTCGTGAAATCTTTCTAAAAAATGGAGCTGAGGTATTTGATCTTCCTTCCTTGGTGATTGGACCTCCAGCTGACTGGACTCCTTTAGATGATGCCTTAAAGGAAATTAATACCTTTGACTGGTTAGTATTTTCTAGCGCAAATGGTGTTCGAAATGTTGAAGATAGAATGAAACAAATCGACTTATCTTTGTCAAAAATTTCTAACACTATTCAAATCGCCGCTGTCGGAAGAAAAACAGCTTCTTTGTTATCAGATATGGATGCAAAGATTAGTTTTGTTCCTCCTCACTTTGTTGCAGATAGCTTGGTTGAGTATTTCCCTCAGAATCCCAAAGGTTTAAAATTATTTATTCCCAGAGTGCAAACTGGAGGCAGATCAGTATTGTCTGACTCGTTTAAATCACAAGGAGCAAAGGTTACAGAAGTAGCTGCTTATGAATCTTCTTGCCCTAAAGATATACCTCGAAAGACTATTGACGCTTTGAATAGTGGGGAAATAGATATTATTGCTTTTACTAGTGGTAAAACAGTAATAAATAGTGTCCGCTTATTTAATAAATACTTTGGTGAAAGTTGGTTGAAATTAATTGAAAAGATTAAAATTGTTTCGATTGGACCTCAAACAACGATTAGCTGCAAAAAACTAATTAGAAAACCTGATAAAGAGGCTTCCCCTCATGATCTAGAAGGCTTGTTGAAAGCTTGTTTAGAACTAAATTTTAATTGAATTTATGATGATTTTTCAACGAGCTCTTTAAACCCATCAAGATTTTTTTGTAATTCTTTTGTGACCATTCCTCCAAGAATATTTGCTTTCATTAGATTTGCTAAAACTTGAGGTAATTCATAAGATATTTTTAATTTAACTACAGTTTTAGCAATTTCTTCATTGTAAAATCTTACTGACCCCTTAGTAGGTAAACCTCCAACTGATTTCCATTCCAATTTTTCTGCTTCTACTCTTTCAGTGATTTGAGCTTTCCATTTAAAACGAAAGCCATTGGCTGCAAGCGTCCACTCCGTTAAATCAGGAAGTGTCGAGGTTTTTTCGTCGACTGTTTTAACCGACTCGATCCAAGTCATCCACAAAGGCATCGAATCTAAGTCACTCCAAAACTTCCAGACCAGTTCAACTGGAGCATTAATTTCACTTATCACGGTGTGATCAAGCCACTTTCCCATTTCTTAAGCAACCGATGAATTTTTTGCTAGTGAAACAGACTTTGAGAGCATTGCTGAGGCAGCAAGATGTCCGCTCATTGTTGCTCCTTCCATAGAGTCAATGTAGTCCTGTTTTGTGTAACTGCCTGCCAAGAAGAAATTACTAAAAGAGGTTTTCTGATCTGGCCTATATGGCTCCATTCCAGGTGCCTCTCTGTAGAGAGAATGTGAGACTTTTACCACATTGCTCCATAAAAGAGTCAAGCTTCTAGAAGAAGGGAAAAGGGCCCTGACCTGTAGATCTGTATGTTTGACAATTTCGTCTGAAGACTTTGTAATCCAAGGATCACCGGGGGTTAACACACATTGAAGAAGCGAACCCTGTCCATCTTTTTTATAGTCTTCTGGGCTTGATAAAGCTAAATCTGCAAAACAACTAAAATCAGCATCGGCTGTATATAACAAATTGTCTAAACCAGATGGATTTTTTAGGTTTCTTTTAGCTTGTTCATTGTTGACTTCGGTTACCCAGCCATTATATCTAAGTTGTACTGTTGCCACTGGTACTGCATCGAGCTTGAAAAGTGAGTCGAACTCTTTAAAACGTCTCCATGATCTAGGAATGATTCTCTTAATACCAGATACATCACAAGCAGCCAAATATTTGTCTGCTTGAATTTTTTTCTCTCCTTCGGGGGTTTGAAGAGTTAATCCAGTCACAGATGGTTGGTCGGAATCCTCTGAATGAATTTCTTTAACAATATTCTCTAGGTGAAGTCTTCCGCCTCTTTGTTCGATGTAATTGAGTATTGGTTTGGTGAGCCATTTGTGGGGTGAGCCCTTTAATAGGTTTAGCTTGGAGGCCTCTGTTTTTGAAGCAAACATCATAAAGATGGTAAGCATGCATCTTGCTGAGATGGCTTCGCAATCAATAAATCCCAGAGCATATGCAATAGGATTCCACATCCTTTCGATACTATTTAAGCTTCCTCCATGGTTAAGAAACCATTGTTGAAAACTTATAGAATCTAGTGAACGTATTGTTTTCATCGCACCCTCGTAGTCAATAAGCCCTCTTACAATTGGACTTGTTCCAAGAGCAAGAGCATTTCTTAGTTTGTCAATCCAATTTAATTGAGGTGTAGTGAAGAAGGCTTTTAAGCCGTTAAAAGGAGCTCCTGCAAAAAATCGAAAATCAAGTGATTTAATGTCAGCGCCCTTATTCACAAAAAGGTGAGTGTGATCTTTTGGTAAAAGATTTTCCAAGGCCCCTACTTTTCTCATTAAGGCAAACAGATTGGCATAGTTAAAAAAGAAAACATGTAAGCCCATCTCTATATGATTGCCATCGGAATCTTCCCAGCTTCCAACTTTGCCTCCCATAAATGGTTTTGCTTCATATAGGTCGACCTCATGTCCTTCATCAACAAGGTCAACTGCAGCAGTCAAGCCTGCTAAACCTGCACCTATTATTGCGATTTTCACTCGTTTAATTAGATGGATACACTAACTCTATGAATAAAAACTCTTTTTTGGCACTTTTAAAATCGAATATAATTAATAGAGTGTCATTAAAGTTTAGAAAAAAACAATGAGTGAATCAAACGCACCGCCTAAAACTCATAAAGCTCAAGATGGTAAGGGAGTACTAATAACCACTCCTGCATTAGATCAGTTGTCTAGACTTTGCAAAGAACAAGGCCCAGGCAAACTTTTGAGAGTAGGAGTACGTTCGGGAGGATGCAGTGGTATGAGTTACACAATGGACTTTGTATCTACTGATGATATTCAAAAAGATGATGAAGTTTATGAATATTCAGTATCTGGTAGTTCGTTTAAAGTTATTTGTGATCCAAAGAGTCTTTTATACATATATGGCATGCAGTTAGATTTCAGTACAGATTTAATTGGTGGAGGCTTTAACTTTACTAATCCCAATGCATCACAAACTTGTGGCTGTGGAAGTTCCTTTGCAGTTTAACTTTGACTAAAGAATTTTTAAATTAAGAATGGATCAATCAGAGCAAAGCCTTTTTGAAAAGGCCCTTAAACGCTATAAAGCTGGTGCGGCAGCAGAGGAATTGATTGAAGATTTTCAGACAATAGCTTCTACTACACCAAACAATGCTGCAGCATGGACATGCTTGTCTTGGTTGCAATTGTTATGTGATTTGCCGCAGGAAGCTTTGCGATCCGCGCGGTATGCAGTGAAACTTAATGGCCAAGATCCACAGTCAAGAATAAATTTGAGTCTTGCACTATTAGAAACTAACTCTAAGGGGGTTAGAGATCATATTGATTATGTAAAAAGAGCTATGTTCGTTCTTCCTGAATTAGAAAAAGAATTAAAAGAATCATTTGAAGATGGTCTTTCAAGAAAACCTAATTGGAAAACGTTACTTAAAATCAAAAATTGGTTAGACCTTTGATGCTTTACAGGGTTTCCTTTAGACAATTTAATTTAATATTGCTTGAAAAGCATCATTAATAGTGGGAAAACTGAATTTAAATTTGAGCTTATTCAATCTTTGATTCCTTACATTTTGTCCCTCTAAAACCACACGAGCTCCATCTCCTAAAATTAACTTCAATATCGGTCCCGGCACTGCTAGAAGACTTGGTCTACCAAGTACTTGACCAAGTGAAGAAGAAAACTCATTCATTCTCACAGGATTTGGTGCAACCCCATTGATGACACCTGACCAAGCAGAATTTTTGATACTTTCGCTAATTAGATTACAAAAATCTGTTCTGTGTATCCAGCTCATCCATTGCTTTCCATCTCCTATGGGCCCTCCTAGACCAGCTCTAAAAATGGGAAGCATTTTCCCAAGTGCTCCGCCATCCTTAGCTAACACGATGCCTATTCTTACAATTACAAGTCTTGTCGATCTTGGTTTGTTTTTTGCAATAGATTCCCATTCATTGCATAAACTCGCTAAGAAATCATCACCAGAAATGCTCTCTTCTGTGAATTTAGTTTGAGGATGAGAGCCATAAAAACCAATTGCCGATGCATTGATAAGAACTTTCGGGGGGTTTTTTTGATTGCGTAGGTTTTCAATAAGATTTTTTGTAGTCTCTATGCGACTGTTTTTAATTTCCTTACATTGGTTTTCAGTCCATCTTTTCTCAGCAATTGGTTCGCCAGCAAGATTTATAACCCCTTCGCAGCTTTTCAACGAGTTTTGAATTTCTTCTTTACTCCAAGAAGAAGAATCAGCGGGATTCATTTGTATGACATTGATACTTTGATCATTAGTTATTGCTTTAAGTCTCTCTTTAGATTGTCTAGATAAGACTGTGAGGCTGTGTCCTTCTTTGATTAGCAACGGAATTAATTCTCTACCGACAAAACCAGTACATCCGGTAAGTAGTAATTTCATGATTTCACTAATTAGATTGAATCAGCTTAGAGGTATTTTGATTAAGTTATGGTGTTGATCAATCAAGAATATTTGCTTTATGGAGTTTGCAATTAATTAATGACATGATTTTTACCATTTTGTTTTAACTGCTATTCTTTATTTGAACATTTGAATTAAGTCATTAGCCTTTTTTACTAATTATTTGAAATGTCAGAACAAACCGGAAAAGAAGATGATTCACAATCTCCTCCAAAGATAAAAAAGAAATTAAAAAAAGGAGATCTTGTAAAAGTTGATCGTGAAAAATACTCTAATAGCTTAGAGTCTAAATCAAGTGATACTAATTTACCTGAATATATTTTTCAAGGACCTGGAGAAGTATTGATGATTAAAGGTGACTATTGTCAAATTAGGTGGAGAAGACCAGTCCCTGATGTTTGGATAAGTTCTGATCATGTAGTCTCATATTAATAAATTAATACAAATCGAAATTATAATATAAGCCATTCTTTTTTATTACTTTGTAAAAACTTTCTTTTTTTCTTCGCAAGAGCGATCATTGCTTTTCCATCATGGAGATAATTGTCTACATAGCCCATTGTGTATCGTTCTAATTCATTAACTCCATCCTCAACATGTGAAAAGCAATGATAGAGCTCCAAGCTGAAATTGCTAATAAATGATGGACTTGCAAAAGATGTGTAAATATTTTTAACCTTAGTTATTTTATTTCTACTTTTCTCAAGATATAGGCAGAAAGAATCCATTAATATTTGATCATATGGATCAGCTGATAAATCTCTTATTTTGGATGCTAAAGGATTAATTATTTCTCCTAATAATCTATCAATAGGTAGATATACATTCTGGAACCAATTTTTTATATCTTCAGATTTAGTATTATTAATAGTCTCTCTTTTATTTTTACTCTGGTTATAAACTTTTGAAACATTAGCATTATCTAAATTAAGATCTTTATGTTGTTTCCTTAATATTTGCCATGCTGAGTTGATTTCGAGCATAACTGCTGAATCACCCCCTTTATCGGGATGATGTATTTTAACAAGTTTTCTATATGCTTTTTTAATATCTTCTAGTTTTGCGCTGGGATGAACTTTTAATATTTGATATGGGTCTTTGCTCATTCTTAAATACTTATTTCATTTTTAGAGGTACTCATTCCCTTTTACTGGGTTTGAGGGGATGGATGTAAACATAGTAGTTGAGAGATATCTTTCACCAAAACTAGGCAAAATAACAACTAAGCGCTTATTGGTAAATTCAGGATGATTTCCTACTTTTAAAGCAGCAGCTACTGCAGCACCACTGCTGACACCACTAAGCAATCCTTCCTCCTTGGCAAGTCTTCTTCCTATGTCCATTGCTTCATTGTCATTGATTCTTATGACTTCATCAATTTGATTCATATCTAATACATTAGGGATGAAACCAGCACCAATGCCTTGTATCGCATGAGACCCAGGATTTCCTCCTGAGAGCACAGGGCTTGAAGAAGGTTCAACAGCAAAAACTTTGATTTTTGGATTTTGTTGTTTTAAAAATCGTGCACAACCTGTGATTGTTCCTCCTGTTCCCACTCCAGCAATTAATGCATCAAGCTTGCCCTCACAATCTTCCCAAATTTCTTCAGCGGTAGTTTTCTCATGAATATCAGGATTGGACAAATTATCGAATTGCTGCAGCAAATAAGCATTAGGTATTGAAGCAACTAATTCCTTCGCTAAATGAATAGCTCCTTGAATTCCCTCTTTGCCAGGCGTTAGTTGAAGTTCTGCTCCAAATGCTCTCAACATTGAGCGTCGTTCAGTACTCATTGTGTCAGGCATTGTAAGTATCAGCCGATAACCCTTTGCTGCTGCCACCATAGCTAAGGCAATTCCTGTGTTTCCGCTTGTTGGTTCGATAAGAACGGTATAGCCAGGTTTGATGGTGCCTTCTTTTTCTGCTGATTTGACCATTGCGCCAGCTATGCGGTCTTTTACGGATGCTGTCGGGTTGAAACTTTCTAATTTAGCTACGATTTCAGCCCTACAATTAAATTCACCTGGTAATCGATTCAATTTGACCAAGGGTGTTTGGCCAACTAAAGAAGTTATGTCATTTGCAATTGGCATGATTTTATTTTAGAAACAGGGATCAGTTACGTGGCAAAAGTTATTTAATAATTCAAGTCTTTTTTAATAATGCTTGAAAATTTGTTATTCAAAAGCTTTATTGGTCTTTTAGAGATATAAATAGGTGGAATATTTTTTTGATATTGACCGAGAGCATATCCCACAATTATCGGCCTCCAATTGTATGGATTTTTCTTTTTTGGACCATAGCTTGTGGAATAGCATTTGTCTCTTTGGGAAATTTGCCTTTAAGAGATTTCGATGAAGCAACTGTTGCAAGAGTTGCATTGGAGTTAAACCAAAAAAGTGGACTAGAACGTTTGCTTCCCTCTATCTGGGACCAACCTTATTTGAATAAACCGCCTGGCTTGCATTGGATGATATCTTTTGCAATTGGAATTAGTCGAAATTTCCAAAATAATTTTAAATTACTACCCTCTGAATTTTGTATAAGATTTTTCCCGGCACTTTTTTCTACATTTGTTGTTCCCTTGGGAGCCATGATTCAGTGGAATTTGCGTCCTAAAGATCGAATTTCTTGCATTACTACATCAGCAATTTTATTGACTTTATTGCCAATTATTAGATATGGGCGAATGGCAATGTTGGATGGAACGCAGCTTAGTGCTATTGCACTTTTATGGTTTTGCTTATCATCTATAAAAAATAATAAGTCTACTAAATTTAATTTTTTGGGAGCTGGGTTTGCCTGTAGTTTTATACTTTTACTTAAAGCTCCTGTAATTATCCCTGCACTATTTGCATCTTTATTACCTTTAATCTGGGAATATAAATCACAAAAATATTTTAATAATCTTTCATGGTCCTGGTTCTTTTATGGACTAATTCCAGGTTTTGCTTGGCACTCATGGAATATCTTTTCCTACGGGTCAGGAGCTCTCTGGCTCTGGTGGGGAGATGGAGCAGGAAGAGTTTTGTTTGAAAAAGGATCAGGTAGTGATCTGGGATTTTTGGTGCCAATAATTGAAATACTTGAAGGGGGTTGGCCTTGGATTCTTGTATGGCCCATTGGTTTTTTATGGGCATGCTTTAGTCTCAATACTCGTTGGGGAGTGTGGGCTTTTAGTACTCAGATCATTATTGCCGGAAGTGTTTTACCCTTGAAAATGCAACTTCCATGGTATATACATCCATTTTGGTTGCCTTTCGCTTTAATATGTGGCCCCCCAGTCTCTTGGTTAATTGAAAGGAAAGGTAATGATTATCTTTTTGCTAAAAAAATATTAAGTAAGATTCCGTACGTATTAACTTTGATTGGATTATGTTTAATTGTTTTTTCTTTATTAATTAAATTCAATATTCTGAATTTTGGAGAAGGTTACTTCAATATAATTTTTTATATAAGCTTAGGTTGGTGTACGGGAGGATTATTATTATCTAATCCAAGAAGGAATATTAGAAAAGTTGGTTTTGTTGGAATAATTTTTGGAAGTATTATTACTTTATTCTTTTTCGTGAGCTCTAAATTTTGGTTATGGGAAATAAATGAGAATTGGGATGTAAGACCAGTAGCTGAATTCTTATCTAGCTTTCCTGATCAACCAATATATATTCGAAATAGCTTCGAGCGTCCAAGTTTAAATTGGTATGCTCAAAAACAAATAAAAAGTTTTAACGATAAAGATCAAACTAATTGCAACCTAATTAAGAAAACTAATGATTGGGATCTTTTTACATGTAATGATTAAATAAAATATTATTATTCTGATATTTTTCACTTCTTCTGCATTTGTTTGTAAGAATTAAATGGTTATGAGGTTTTTAAAAACAAGTGTATTGTATTGAGCTTACTATTAAATTAAGTCCTTTGCCTTTGGTGGTACAAAGAAAAGAGCATGGAGATGCTCAGAGACTTTATTCTGAAGTAATTGATTCGATAAAAAAAGGCAATCAAAGCCTTTTAGAATTGACTTGTGAAAAAGTTGAAGATAAAAGAATTACTGTTCTTGTGAGTGAAATATCAGCTGTTCAGATTTATGAAAAGACCAGTAGCAGCTCTAGTAAGAGGCCTGGATTCTCATTCCAGGATTAAAAAAAAGGGATTTTAAATTTTGAAATCAACTTGGTCTGGTTACTTGGAATTCGATAAAGTTTCTTTTTCTTGGCCCTATGGAGTCAATGTTATTGATCAATTGTCTTTCTCAATTGTAAAACCTGGTTTGTGGATGATAGTGGGTGAAAATGGGAGCGGTAAAAGTACATTGTTTCGCTTGATCAGTGGGGTAATTCCCCCTAAAAGTGGAAAAATATACTGTTCGCTTAGACCATCAATGGTTTACCAAAATCCAGATCATCAATTGCTCATGCCAACATGTAAAAGTGAATTAATGCTCAGCGTTCCTAAAACCATTCCACATAGAAAATTATTTGATTTGATTCAATCTGCTCTTGAAAAAGTGGATTTAGGAGAAATGTTGGACAGACCAATTCATACCTTGAGTGGTGGCCAAAAGCAGCGATTAGCTCTTGCTAGTGCAATTGTCAGCAATTCAAATTTACTGTTACTCGATGAGCCCACAGCGCTACTGGATCCTCAAAGTCAAAATTCAGTTTTGAAAGTTGTGCAGAAGTTGACAAGTTCCTCAAAGGAACCAATAACGGCAATATGGGTGACTCATCGCTTGGAGGAATTATTTTTTTGTGATGGGGCCGCAATAGTTAAAAATGGATGTATTAGTAAATGGGATTCTGGTTCAAAAGTGTTCCAAGAATTAAAATCACTTGCCGTTAGGTAGCTAGCAAGGCTAAGTTCTTAATGTTGCAATCCTCGGTAGCTCAGCGGTAGAGCGATCGGCTGTTAACCGATTGGTCGCAGGTTCGAATCCCGCCCGGGGAGTTTAAAAAACAAATTTAAATTTGTTTAACCTTCAAAATTAGATTTTCTAGTTGCTGAACTGAAAAACAAAAATTTCTTGATTTGTAAGATAAAAACAAATCTCATTGATTTATTTATGAACATTTTTTCTTCCAGTTTTGAGAATTCCTTAACAGTAGAGCCCTGGAATCGGAAGACTTTCTAAAGACAGTTAATTTTTTTTTCTCCTTTTCAAGTCTAAAAAACAAGTCATGGCATATGATTTGCACGATTAAGGTATGGAAAAACGAATTTTCCGAATTCTGCAATAAAAACAAAATTTTGAGAGAATCATATGAAAATTTAGTAATCGCTCTTGCGGGTACTTTTAACTTGGTCATTTATCAATGAAGCCTTGCATTTTACTTATTGAAGACGACCAAGATATGAGAGATCTGGTTGCAGGGCACCTTGAGCACACTGGTTTTGATGTCCAAAAAGCTGAGGATGGTATCAAGGGCCAAGCACTTGCTTTGCAATACGCTCCCGATCTAATTCTTCTTGATTTAATGCTTCCAAAAGTTGATGGTTTAACTCTCTGTCAACGTTTAAGAAGAGATGAGAGAACAGCGGGTATTCCTATTCTCATGATCACTGCGCTAGGGGGCATAAAAGACAAAGTCACTGGCTTCAATTCTGGTGCAGATGATTACATAACAAAGCCATTTGACTTAGAGGAATTACAAGTCAGGATCAAGGCATTATTAAGGAGGACAAATCGTGCTCCACTGGGAAGTAATAATCAGCAAGAAATACTCAATTACGGTCCTCTCACACTTGTTCCTGAAAGATTTGAGGCGATCTGGTTCGAATCACCAGTACGTTTGACTCATCTAGAATTTGAATTGCTCCATTGTTTGATGCAAAGACATGGGCAGACAGTTGCACCTTCATTAATTCTAAAAGAAGTTTGGGGTTATGAACCTGATGATGATATTGAAACCATTCGTGTGCATGTAAGACATTTAAGAACAAAGCTTGAACCTGATCCTAGAAAACCAAGATTCATTAAAACTGTCTATGGTGCTGGATATTGCTTGGAATTACCAACTGGAGAAAAAATAAAAGAAATTCAGCCGTTAATAATTCAAGCTAGAGAAGCTAGCGCTATTAAAGAGAATACTGATGAAAAAGTGATTGCTTAATCAATCAAATTAATTTCTAATAATGTTACTTCCCAAGCAAGTCTTGGTTGTACGTAATTTAATAATTGTTTTCTCAGTTCTTCGAGTTTTTTTATTATATTTGAGTTTTTTTGTTTTATCCATATTCTATTTTGTTCGAAATCAATTAACCATAATTGCTGCTCTATATTAAGTTCATCAGTGATTTCTTTCGCTAATGTTAGTAATTTAATTTGATTATCTAACCTGATTTCTAGTTTTTGTCTTAACGGACTTGATATTTCTAACCAATATTGGAGATTTATTAGATACCGTCCAGGAGATCCATGTGAAAAATCGATTAGTTCCTTAATTTCTTCATTTGGAATATTATCCATTTCTCGTGCAAATTCTGATTGCTGAATGATTTTATTAACGTGATTATCATTTAGGCGTTCAAATGGGACTATTTGACATCTAGATCTAATAGTTGATAATAATTTCTCTGGTCTTTGAGTGATAAGAATAAATAATCCTGTATTTGTATCTTCAAGAGTTTTCAATAATGCATTTGATGCAGACTCATTTATTCGCTCAACATCTTCAATTAATACAATGCTTCTTTCTGCACCGAATGGCTTTTTCCCTAAGAATTCGATTATATCTTTAATTTGATTAAGCCTTATTTGTGGTCGTGATTTGATGCTTATATTTTCGAACTTTGCTTTTGTTTGTGAAATAGTTTTACCTTGCACTATATATGAAGGTTCTATCCATAATAAGTCAGGATGATTATTACTTTCTATTTTTCTTTTTGTACTCCCTTTATCAAAACTCTTATCAAGAAGAGTTTTAATAAAAACTTTTGCAGTTTTTTTTCTTCCAACTCCCTCTGGTCCAGCAAATAAATAAGCAGGAGCAATATGTCTTTTAGAGATGGCGGACTTTAAAATTTCAATTGCTAAATCTTGCCCATATATAGTTTTAAAGTTATTCATTTTATTTGCTTTTTGACAACTTGTTTATCTCCGATTTTATCTTGGATAAAATTTCTTTTTTGGAATCCATAGCAGATATGCGTTTCCATTTATTTTCTTCACACAAAGCCCTAAAGCCAAGAGAGACATTGGATAAAAACTCTTTGCCTTCTTTTTCCATTCGATCATCTTCTATATTTATTCTTCTTTTGACACTCTCTTCCACAGGTATATCTAGTAGAAATGTAATGTCTGGAGAAATATCTTGAGTAGCAATGATTTCTAGGTCTTTGATTAACTTGATATTTAATTTTCTACCATAACCTTGATAAGCAAGTGTGGATCCACAAAATCTATCGCTTATTACCCAATCCCCTTTGTTTAAAGATGGGCGAATAATTTCGTTGATGTGTTGAGCTCTATCTGCAGCATAAAGTAAAAGCTCTGTAATTGAATCTGGGCTGTATTCTTTAGAGGTATCTAATAAAAGTGATCTTAAAGATTTTCCTAGTTTAGTCCCGCCTGGCTCTCTAGTGATAACTAATTGATTATTTTCAGGAATCAAATCGGTCTCAAGAAGCCATTTTGATAATTGATTGATTTGAGTGGTTTTGCCAGAGCCATCAATACCCTCAAAAACAATAAACTTTCCTTTCATTTTGACTTTAATGAAATGGCATTAAATACAACACTTATTGAGCTCAAAGCCATCAGTAAAGCTGCTAAGGGAGGTGATAGTAATAAGCCTGATGATGGGAGAAGTAATCCTGCAGCTATTGGTAAAGCAATTAAGTTGTATCCAAATGCCCACGCAAGATTTTGTCTTATTTTGAGCATTGCTTGTCTCGAAAGTTGCAAAGCGTTGGGTAGAGCCTCCAAATTCTCTCCGAGTAAAACAAGATCAGCAGAATCCTGAGCTATTTGAGTTCCTGTCCCTATTGCTACTCCTAAGTCTGCGGAAGCAAGAGCAGGAGCATCATTGATTCCATCACCAACCATTGCGACTAAGCCATTTTTCTTTAGTTCATTTAACTTATTAAGCTTGCCTGAAGGTAACATTTGCCATTCAATTTGTTTTGAATTAAACCCTAATTTTTTTCCTAGAGATAAAACTGCTGAATCTCTATCACCACTAAATAAACTCAATGAAAAACCTTTTGAGCGTAATTTGTTAATTGAAAGTAAAGCATCTTTTCTTAATTGATCATCTATTAAGAAAAAACCTAATAATCTACTCTCCCGAGCAACTGCAACTACTGACTGAGCTTTTCTTTTTGAATGCATAAAATGTTGTTCAATTATTTCATTCCATTGAACTCCCTCACTTCTTATCCATTCTGGCGTTCCGACTCTAATCAATCCCTCTAAATTATTAATTTTGCCTGATAAGCCTTTCCCTGCAAATGTAGTTGAGGAAGTGACTTTCTCTAATTTAATTTCTTTTTTATGTGCTTCTTGAATAATTGCTTGTGCGAGAGGGTGTCGACTATCTTGTTCGATGCTTGCGGCTAATTTGAGCATCTCATCCCTAGATGAATCTTGGTTTTCCCATGAGCCAACAATTAAAGGCCTTCCAATTGTCAGTGTTCCTGTTTTATCAAAAACGATCTGACTGATTTTGGATGACATTTCTATCACATCTCCGCCCTTGAAAAGCCAACCTCTTTTTGCAGCTTCCCCAGAGGCAACAGTTATTACTGTTGGCGTCGCAAGACCTAGAGCACATGGACAGGCAACAACTAAAACGGCTATTGACAATTGAAATGAGAGCCCAATTGGTGTTTGCGTTGTATTCATTAAATGATCATGCAAATGATGACTTTGCATGAAACCTTGATTAGAGACTTCTAAAACTTCTGGCCATATTCTTGTTCCTATCTTCCACCAAAAAAGAAAAGTAAAAAAGGAGAGAGTTGTCACTGCATAGCAAAAAATTCCTGCAACCTTGTCTGCTAAACCTTGAATTGGGGCTTTTCTTGCTTGGGCTTCTTCAACTAAATTTATAATCTTTGCTATTGCAGTATCAGAACCTATTTTTTGTACTTCTAAAATAAGAGTTGATTCTAAATTTAAGCTTCCAGATGGGAGCTCGACACCAGGTGATGCCTCTAATGGTAAGGATTCACCAGTCAGACTGGAGATATCTACTGCCGAATTACCCTTTACAACTAAACCATCAACAGGGATTCTATCTCCTGCTAATAATTGAATTTTTTCTCCTGGTCTTAGAGCGCCTATTCTTATCTCACGAGTTTCATTGTTATCTAAAACCAGGTTGGCTATGTCTGGCTGTAACTTGGCTAATTCTTTTAATGCTGTACCTGTGTTTACTCGAGCTCTTTCTTCTAAAAAACGTCCTAATAAAACAAATCCAAGTAGCATTACCGGCTCATTGAAAAAACATGGCCAACCAACTTTTGGCCAAATTAAAGCAGTTATACTTGCTAAGTAGGCACTTAGTACTCCAAGACTAACTAAGGTATCCATGGTCGGAGTAAGATTAAGGGCCGCCTGGAAACCTGCTTTTAAGATTCCCTTGCCTGGGCCCAGTAAAGCAAATGTTGCGAGTGCTGCATGAAAAGGTAATGAACCAATCAGGGGCATGGATATTTGTTGCCCCTCTACTAAATGTCCCAATCCAGAGAGAATGAGAAGTGCAGTAGCTATTATTAGTTGTCGCCATTTATTCCATAAAGTTTGATTGTCATTTTTTTCTAATTCAATATTGTTTGAAATCGTTTGGTAATCTCTTTCCTTGGCAGGAAAACCCTTAGATGAAAGAGTTCTTATTACATCATTTAAGGAATTATTAAGTTCTTTAAGTTCTACAAAAGCTGTTTTTGTAACTAAATTAACGCTCGCGTTACTTATGTTTGGGTCGCTTTTAAGGATTTTTTCGACTGCCTGTACACAACTTCCGCATTTCATACCATCTACATCAAGCAAAATTGAATTTTTGCTTTGTGCAATTTTTTTGTTGCTCAAGGGAATATAAATACTTGATACTTATTCTAAATTTAATAAATAAATAGCATGTTGCATTTATTTAATAATTTATTAATACACATAATTAGTTACATTTTATATATCCATTTTTTCTATTTCCAAGCACGATAGAATATGTTTATTGAAATTGGTTCAATCCGTGCCACGAAGTCAAAACAAAGACAATTTTCTTGATAAGGCCTTCACGAAGATGGCTGAGGGAATAGTCAAAGTGATGCCAATTGCCTCTAAAGAAAAAGAGGCCTATCTTTATTACAGAAAAGGTCTAGCAGCACAAAATGATGGAGATTATTCAGAGGCTCTTGAGTACTACGAAGAGAGCTTAAAACTTGAGGATAATCAAGTTGATAGAGGAGAGACATTAAAAAACATGGCAATTATTTACATGAGTAATGGAGATGAAGAGAGGGCACTAGATACATATAAAAAAGCTTTAGGGCAAAATCCAAAACAGCCTTCTTGTTTGAAAAATATGGGATTAATTTATGAAAAAAGAGGCAGAATGGCTCAAAGGAATGGAAATCAAGATGAAGGTGATATCTGGTTTGATCAGGCAGCTGAAGTTTGGAGTAAAGCTGTACGACTCTATCCAGGTGGATATTTAGATATAGAGAATTGGCTTAAGACAACAGGGAGAGGAAATGTTGATGTTTATTTATAAAATAACAAAACCCCAAATTAAATATTATTTAATGCATAGACTAACGCTTGATTTATATTAGAGGCTTTTAATATTTTAAATTTTTTATTTGATTCAATCTGACTTGTATCTATTCCATTTGGGATGATTAATGTTTTATACCCAAGTCTGATAACCTCATTAATTCGTTGTTGCATTTGTCTGACCAATCTTAATTGACCGGCTAGACCTATTTCACCTATAAAAACCACACCTTCTGCAAGCTCAATATCCTTAAAACTCGAAACTATTGCTGCTGCTATTCCAAGATCAGCTCCTGGCTCTTCTACATTTAATCCTCCAGCAACAGCTAAATAACAGTCATATTTTGAGAGTGAGAGATTCATATTTTTTTCTAGAACTGCCAAGATTTGATGAAGCCTGTTTATCTCAATACCCGTGGTAGTTCTTCTGGGACTTGCATAACTAGTGGGATTTAAAAGTGCTTGTATATCTATGGCTAGTGGCCTTGTCCCCTCGCAAGTGACAATTGTCGAAATGCCAGGGGCAGAGATTTTGCTTAAGAATAGTTCGCTTGGATTAGATACTTCCGATAATCCATCTGCTTGCATTTCAAAAACACCAAGCTCACAAGTTGCACCAAACCGATTTTTTACCCCTCTAAGTAGTCTGTGAGAAGCAAATCTATCGCCCTCAAAAGTAAGTACTGCATCAACAAGATGCTCAAGCACTTTTGGTCCGGCAAGCATGCCATCCTTAGTGACGTGCCCAATGATTAAAAGAGATATGTTTTCTCGTTTCGCAATTTGCTGTAAAGCTGCTGAACATTCTCTAACTTGAGCAACTGAGCCAGGTGAGCTTGATAAGCTCTGATCATGTAAAGCTTGAATGCTATCAATAACTGCAACTTCAGGTTTTAAATAATTAAGCTCTTTTATTACTAATTCTAAATCGGTTTCTGCAAGTAAATGAAGATTGGACTCAGAGTTTTCTATTCGATTCCATCTAAGTTTGACTTGTTGAGCAGATTCTTCAGCAGCCACATAAAGAACAGATCTATGGTGTGAAATTTTGGTGGCACTTTGCAAAATGAGAGTACTTTTTCCAATACCTGGGTCTCCCCCAATCAATACAAGTGATCCAGGTACTAAACCGCCTCCTAGTACTCTGTCTAACTCATCATATCCACTTGGAATGCGATCAATGATTTGGTCTTTTGCTTGGCTTATCAGCTCTGAACGATAGGGAGTTTTCTCTTTGGGAGAATTAATCTTTGTGTAAATAGATTTTTCTGATTTTTGATTAATTTTTTCTTCTATTATTGAATTCCATTCCCCACAATTGTTGCAGCGGCCAAAGAATTGCCTGGTTTGAGCACCGCAACTTTGACAGACATAAATAGAGACAGATCGAGACACTTAGTTGTAAAAAGGAAGTTGGCTGTAGTTGAATAAAGATAGTGATCTTTATTGTTGGTGAACCTTCACTTAAGATCTTGTGACAGC
Organism: Prochlorococcus sp. MIT2308; assembly: GCF_059772345.1. Classification (NCBI taxonomy): domain Bacteria; kingdom Bacillati; phylum Cyanobacteriota; class Cyanophyceae; order Synechococcales; family Prochlorococcaceae; genus Prochlorococcus; species Prochlorococcus sp. MIT2308. The sequence continues at coordinate 1,536,840 of NZ_CM186283.1, forward strand.
CGCCAAAACTAAGGAAGAAATGACGGCCACAAGTCCCTCAAAGGAAACCATCCTCGTAGCTGATGATGAGGCGAGTATTAGGAGAATCCTAGAAACTCGTCTATCCATGATTGGCTATCAAGTCGTTACGGCTTGTGATGGAAACGAGGCACTGGATCTCTTCAGAAATTGTGAGCCTGATTTGGTTGTCCTTGATGTCATGATGCCTAAATTAGATGGATATGGAGTTTGTCAGGAATTAAGAAAGGAATCAGATGTCCCAATAGTCATGTTGACAGCATTGGGAGATGTTGCAGACAGAATTACTGGTTTAGAGCTTGGTGCTGATGATTACGTTGTTAAACCATTTAGTCCAAAAGAATTGGAAGCAAGGATCAGGTGTGTTTTAAGAAGAGTTGAAAAAGAACAAATAGCAGGACTGCCTAATTCCGGAGTTATTGCTGTTATGAATTTAAAGATTGATACAAATAAACGTCAGGTTTACAGAAATGATGAACGAATTAGATTAACAGGAATGGAATTTAGTCTTTTAGAACTTTTAGTTAGTCGGTCAGGTGAACCTTTTAGTAGAGGGGAGATTTTGAAAGAAGTTTGGGGGTATACACCTGAAAGACATGTTGATACGAGAGTGGTTGATGTACATATTTCTAGACTAAGATCAAAACTTGAGGATGATCCAGCTAATCCGGAACTAATTCTTACTGCAAGAGGAACAGGTTATCTTTTTCAAAGAATTGTTGATTCAATGATTCCTGAAGGCTCATAAATCAGTGGAAAAAAATCACCAAAATAATAAATTAAATCGTTCTAAGGCAATTAGGCGATTGGTGATTTGGTACCGTCGAAATTCAGCTGTTACTAGTCTTGTTGACACTGCAACAAGCTCAGCTACGGCAGCAACTAATGTCGCTGGAACAGTTGTTTCTAATGCTGGTTCTGTTGTTACAAGCGCTGGATCGATAGCTAGAAGCACACTAGAGCCATTTGTATTTGATCCTCTTAGAAGACTTCAAGTTGGAGACAGTACAGAAGATAAAAATGAAATTCAAGATTCCGAAAGGGTTTGGGTCGCTGTCGATGGAATGGGAGGAGATCTTGCACCTGGAGCGATACTTGATGGGTGTTTGAAAGCTTTGTCATTGCTTCCATTAAAAATTAAATTTGTAGGTGAAATTGAGAAAGTACAAAAAGCAGCGATTGAATTTGGCTTAGAAGATTCTTTAGAGAGAGCATTAGAAAATGGCAATTTTGAATTAATTCCCAGTGGACTCTCAGTTGGCATGGATGAAGAAGCCACTGCAGTGCGAAAAAAAAAGGATTCGAGCATAAATATTGCAATGAAATTAGTTAAAGAAGGAAAAGCTATGGGTGTCTATTCAGCTGGGAACTCCGGAGCAATGATGGCCTCAGCGATATTCAAGTTGGGACGTTTAAAAGGAATTGATCGTCCAGCAATTGGAGCATTATTCCCAACAAAAGATCCTGGTCAACCAGTATTGGTTTTAGATGTTGGGGCAAATATGGACTGTAAACCAACGTATTTGCATCAATTTGCTCTTTTGGGAAATATTTATTGTCGAGATGTTTTGCAGGTCGCAAAGCCAAGAATAGGATTATTAAATATTGGAGAAGAATCTTGTAAAGGGAATGATCTTTCTCTGGAAACTTATAAACTTTTAAGTACTGAAGAACGTTTTTGCTTTTCTGGAAATTGTGAAGGCAGAGATGTCTTATCAGGTGATTTTGATGTTGTGGTTTGTGATGGATTTACAGGAAACGTTTTGCTGAAATTTTTAGAGTCAGTTGGTAGTGTTCTTTTGGGAGTTTTGAGGGCTGAGTTGCCTAGAGGTAGACGGGGTAAAGTAGGTTCTGCTTTTTTAAGAAATAATTTAAAACGCATTAAGAAACGTTTAGATCATGCTGAACATGGTGGAGCGTTACTTCTAGGAATAAATGGAATTTGTGTAATTGGTCATGGTGGAAGTAAAGCTTTATCTGTTTTAAGTGCTTTGAGAGTTGTTCATTCTGCTGCAAGTCATGGAGTAATGGATGATTTAGCTAATCTCAATAAAACAGATGTCTTATAGGTCTGATAGGAACTGTCCTGTCCTAACATGTGAATGACTTATGAAATGAAGGCTTTTTTTAGATTTGAATAGGAACTCTAAATGTGACTCAGGAATATCTTTTGTGGGGTGTGGAAGCGCCACGCCTAAAAAGATAATCAACAATAATCAACTTAGCCAGAGAGTAGATACTAATGATGAATGGATTCAAAGTAGAACTGGAATTGAAGAAAGAAGAGTTATAGGAGAGAAAGAATCTCTTATTAATTTGGCGACAGATGCAGCTCTTAATGCTGTAAAGATGGCTAATTGGGATGTAAAAACTATTGATTTGATAATTCTTGCAACATCTACTCCAGAAGATTTATTTGGCTCTGCGCCTAAAATACAATCAAATTTGAAAGCCTCCAATGCAGTCGCTTTTGATTTAACTGCTGCTTGTAGCGGTTTTTTATTTGCTTTGGTAACTGCATCACAATATTTAGCTTCTGGGTCTATGAAAAGAGCTGTTGTTATTGGAGCCGACCAATTGTCAAAATGGGTAGATTGGGATGATAGAAAGACTTGCGTTTTGTTTGGAGATGGAGCAGGAGCAGTAGCTATTGAAACCACTGATAATAAAGATGGTTTAATTGGATATGATTTGAAGTCTGACGGCAGTAAAGGAGGTTGTTTAAATCTCTTTCAATCAAATAATTTTTTAGATTTAGTTCAAGGAGCTAAACATCAAAAAGGGGAATATTTACCGATCAAAATGGAGGGGAAAGAAGTTTATAAGTTTGCAGTGAAAGAAGTTCCAATTATTCTTGGAGAACTTTTAGATAAATATCAAATACAGCCTGAAAGTATAGATTGGCTCTTGTTACACCAGGCTAATCAAAGAATTCTCGATGCTGTAGCTTCACGATTTTCAATACCGTCTGAAAAAGTGCTTTCAAATTTAAAACACTATGGCAATACCTCCGCAGCAACAATTCCATTGATGCTTGATGAGGCAGTTAGAGATCAAAGGATCAAATCAGGAGATTTAATAGCTTGTAGTGGATTTGGTGCTGGTTTGAGTTGGGGAGCCGCGTTGTTTTTTTGGCATGGTCCCTATTAGGCTGCTAAACAATTAATCAAATAAATTATGACTATTGCCTGGGTCTTTCCTGGTCAAGGCTCTCAAAAAATAGGGATGGCAAATTCGTTAATAGATTTGCCTGGTTCGAGAGAAAGATTTGAATTAGCTTCTCAAATTCTTGGACGAGATCTTTGGAAAATCTGTTGTGGTGAGAGTATTCCTAACGAAGAAATTTATGATTTAAACGATACTAGAAACACGCAACCTGCACTTTTTGTGGTTGAGTCACTATTGGTTGATGATTTAAAAAGACAAGAAAGGGAGACCCAAATAATTGCAGGTCATAGTCTCGGCGAGATAGTTGGTCTTTATTCAGCAGATGTTTTAGATGCGGAGAAAGCGTTGAGGCTATTAAAGAAAAGATCTGAATTAATGGCAGCTGCAGGAGGCGGTGCAATGATTGCTGTTTTGGGTTTTGATCGCGATGAATTAGATGAGTTGATTAGAGCAACTGAGGGGGCAGCAATAGCTAATGATAATAGTGAATCCCAAGTTGTTTTATCTGGTTTACCAGATGCGGTGAAGAAAGTGGCTGATAATTTAAAATGTAAAAAAGCAATTCCTTTACAAGTTTCGGGGGCCTTTCACTCCACATTTATGACTGAAGCATCTCAAAGCTTTGCTGAGGAACTTGATCAATTAACTTTTCAAGATGCTCAGGTACCGGTTCTTAGTAATGTTGATCCGACTCCAACTGTAGATGGTGGAAGTTTGAAAGAACGCCTGAAAAAACAAATGACTACTGGGGTTAGGTGGAGAGAGACTATGAATGTCATGCAAAACGAAGGAATAACAACAATGGTTGAAATTGGACCTGGAAATGTACTTAGTGGTCTTGCTAAAAGATCAATGAAAGGAGTCCTGACTAGTCAAATCTCCAATGCAAGTGATTTAGGTTATTGATTTTGGAACAATCAAAAATAGTTGAGGGAGTTGAAACTATCAATCAAGCAATGCCTCGACAGAGCTTTGTTTATGCTTGCGTCAGTTATCTCTTTGTTTTTCCAATTTTTCGTTTTTTGTTTAGAGGTAAAACAATAGGGATTTCGAATTTACCCAAGACCGGCGGAGTTGTAGTTGTCTCTAATCATGGTTCTCATTTGGATCCACCAATATTGGGGCATGCTCTGGGCAGACCGGTAGCTTTTATGGCAAAGTCTGAACTTTTCAGAATACCAATTTTGGCATCTATAATTTCAGCCTGTGGGGCTTATCCAGTTAAGAGGGGTGCTGGAGATAGAGAGGCATTAAGAACTGCCTCTAATAGAATAAATAAAGGTTGGGCCACTGGTGTGTTTTTGGATGGAACCAGACAAGAGAATGGGAGGGTTAATGAACCTAAAGCAGGAGCGGCTCTTCTTGCAGGCAGGACAGGTTGCCCTATCCTTCCTGTTGCAATAGTCAATAGTCATAGAGCTTTCCCAAAAGGATCCTTTCTCCCTAGATTTGTATCTATTCATTTAAGAGTTGGTGAATTAATTCAACCCCCTAAAACACGGAAAAGAGAAGATCTATCATCAACAACTAAAGAAATTCAAATAGCTATAAATTCAATGCTTGATAAAGGTCTAATTATAAATAATTCAGCTCAGGCTATCTCCCATTGATAATAAAATAATATTGTAACTTATAAATTTTTTATTTATTATCTATTGGTGATGTTGGATAAATTGGCAATGTTTCTCCCCAATGAGAGTTTATTTTTGAATTTTGACAATACTGAGAAAAATCTATAAGTGAAATAATATCTTTTTCAATATTGTTAGAAGCTTTAATTGAAGGATTTATTTCTTTTTCATTGATTATCAATTTAGGGGGAATGATTTCAGTAAATTCATGATAATTTGATTCTTGGTGAATTTTAATTAGTTTGTATTGTCCAGCTACAAAGCCTCTTCGTGGCAAAAAATCTTTTATCCAAAATGGATTTTTTATTTGACTTTGATCAAGATCTCTATAAAGTCTTTTAGCCATTAAATGAAATGTACTAAGTGAATCTAATGAACAATTAATTTGCTGAGCAAGTGTTCTGGCCATTGAGATAGTTAATCTTGTGCTTGTAAAACTTCCAGGGCCTTTTGCGACTGAAATACGAATTATTTGCTTCCAAAATCTTCTAGGTAGAATGTTTTCTATACAATTAAATAATTTGTTGGATAAGGAGCGTCCGATATTAAATACTTCACTTTTTACTATATTTTCTGGATTCTTAATATCTTTAATGGCAATTCCAAAGGATTCTGTGCAGCTATGTAAAGCTAATAAATATTTTGATTTTGAGCTATGGAAATCTTGCAATGGATTTATTATAGTTGTTACTTTGGTATTTCTTCTCCTGGACGAAGTCTGCTCCATTTCCCTTTGTCTAATACAAAACTATCACAACCTCTTACATCCCATTCAATTCCTATCTCGCTCTCAGGCATATCCAAAATATTGATATGAATTTTTGGATTTGTGCCTTGAAAATCTGGATTTTTGGAAATGTGTTTGACGCCGTGATTCTCTTCAACTGTGAAGTAGGTCTTGCATCTATCTACCCAAGCACAATCAACACAGATGCACATAGCTATAAAAATAAAACCTAGGTGACATTTTGATAAGTAAGAACACATTACTATCAAATGATCTTTTTGGAGATTTAAATCCAAAAGATTGGCCAATATCCATAGCCGATTTGCCTGCTGGAAGTGCTTTGGTGGGGGGATCTGTAAGAGATGGATTGTTGAAAAAATTGAGTCAAAAACCTGAGTTGGATTTTGTGATACCAATAGAAGCTATTAAATTTAGTGAAAACTTATCAAAGAAAATTAATGCTACTTTTATAAAGCTTGATCAAAAGAGGGATATTGCTCGGTTAGTTACTAATGGATGGACTCTTGATTTTGCTGGACAGGTTGGAGCAACTCTTGAAGATGATTTATTAAGACGTGATTTTAGAATTAATGCAATTGCTTTAATCATTAGAGAAACGCCAGAGATATTTGACCCAACAGGAGGAATAGATGATCTAAAAAATAAGAGAATTGTTGCAATAAGTGAAAAGAACCTAATCGATGATCCGTTGAGAATTCTTAGAGGTTTTCGATTGATGTGTGAGTTGGATTTTGAGATAGAGGGAAAAACCAAAAGGTTTTTAAAAACTAATAAAGATAAATTAAGTAATGTTGCGCCGGAAAGGATGAAAATGGAGATTTTAAAAATAGTGAATTCAGAATGGAATCCCACAGTTTGGGAAACTTATTTAGAACTTCAAATATTGAGAGATTGGAATGAAGCTAAGCTCCCTTTTTTTGAGATAAAAAAACAAGAAAACTTATCTAAAGAGCTTTTACTTGGAAAGCCTTTAGCAAAATTAATATCTCTACTTAGTGATGAGGGTTTGTCAAGATTGAGATTTAGTAAAAATCAAATTAAAAAATGTAAAAACTTGAGATTTTGGGTTAATAAAACCAATTGCTTAGGTTTAGAAAATCTTTCAGAGGATGCAAGGTTTCAGCTTCACCTCGATTTGGAAGAGGATTTACCATCATTCATTCTTTTTTTGAATCAGAAACATAGAAGCGTTTGGTTGAAACGCTGGAAAGACCTCTCTGACCCTCTCTTTCACCCTTCTTATCCTTTGGATGGGCATTTGCTTCAAAAAGTCTTTGATATTCCCCATGGCCCTTTATTGGGAAAGCTTATGAGACATCTTTCTAAGGAAAGAGCTTATGGTCGATTCTTTACAAATCAAGAGGCTTTGGAGGTCGCTCGTAAATGGACCTTAGAGAATTCCCCCTCTATGTGATTAACTACACACAAATCAAATTCATCTCGGCCGTATGCCGTAGCCATTTTATCCCCTTTTTCTAAATGAGCGTCCGCCTTTACATCGGTAATTTGCCGCAGAATGTCAACGTTAAAGAACTTGAAGCCCTCCTAGCATCCATAGGTGATGGCATCAAATTTAAAGCTGTTTTCGACAGAGATACCAAGGCTTGTAGGGGATTTGGTTTCGCAAATATTAAAGATGAGAATATTGCAAATGAGCTTATTGAGAAATTAAATGGATATGAATTTAATGGGAATAAATTGAGGGTTGAGCGTTCTGAACGTAAAGATTCTAATTCAAGCAACTCAAGAAGAGGAGGAGGTTCTAATAGTGGGAATAGAGGTTCTAATCGTAAAGATGTTAAGAAAGTTGTACATAGCGATGCACCAATTAAAGAAGCTCCTGATCCAAGATGGGCTGGGGAACTATCAAAATTGAAGGATCTTTTAGCTAATCAAAAAACCCCTGTATAGATATTCAATTAATTAGTGTTTTAAGTTTATATTTTTCATCGTTGATAGTTATCAGATAAGAGATGGGTAGGTTTATTGCTTTAACCCATCCTTTTACATAAGCACGATTATTGAAGACGTCATAATCTAATTTTTCAATTGAATTTAGTATTCCGCTGTATAGCCTTAATGATGTCCATATGGGCCATCTTGCATCTATTGACAGCCATTTTATTCCTTCTTCAGACTTTTGGAACCAATCTCTCGCTCTGGCTAATTGAAAAGACATTAAAGCTTTCCAGTTCTCATTGATTTTTCCTTGCATTAAATCTTCCTCTGAGTAATTGAATTTTTCTAGATCCTCCAAAGGGAGATATATACGCCCTCTTCCTCTATCTTCGCCGACGTCTCTAAGAATATTTGTTAATTGATTCGCGATTCCTAAAGCAATAGCGGCTTTTGAAGTATCTGGAGATGGCTTATTTGGATTGGACGTATAGGCAGCATCAATTCCTATTACTCCTTGAGTCATTAACCCAACCGTTCCAGCGACTCGATAACAATAGAGTTTAAGTTCTTCAAAGGTTTTATATCTGGTTGTATCTAGATCCATTCTCTGGCCTTCTATCATATCGATATAGGGCTGAATAGATTGAGGGAATTTTTGAAGAGTATCCGCTAAGACTGCATCAAGATCATCTTCAGTATTACCAGCAAAAACCTTTTTTGTTTTGTCTTCCCATTTATTTAGTCGATCTGATAACTCATTTTTTGATTTTTTTTGAGCCTCAGTGCTATCCATCAACTCATCAGTTCTACGGCACCATACATAAATGGCCCATATTGCTCTGCGCTTTGCAGGAGGAAGCAACATAGTGCCAAGGTAGAAGGTCTTGGCCCATTGTGCAGTTTCTTTTCTGCAAGCCTCGTAGGCATCCTCTAAATTCACAGAAGGCCGCACCAAAATTAAAAGTTTGTAAGTTTTTTAGTTTGCATTAATCTCTCGAATAGCAATTTTAAATAAATTGCTATTGATACATTAAGACTAAGAAGAACCTATGTCAGTTGAGATTCGATCTTTTCCGCACATAGTTTTCCACTTAACACAGCCCCTTCCATGGAAGCAAGATATTTTTGCATTGTATAATCACCCGTTAAGAAAAAGTTGCTAATAGGAGTCTTTTGATCAGGACGTAAATCTTGACACCCAGGAACTGCTTTGTAGACCGATTGTGGTGTTTTTATCACTTTGTATTTTCTTAATTTAGCTTTGTCTTCCCCTAAAAAATGACTGGGAAAAAGCTTAGCCAATTCTTTCATTGTCGCATCGACGATTTCTTCATCTTTACGACTGATCCAGTCTTTTGCAGGCGCAAAGACTAATTCAAGCATGGATCGATTTGGATCTTCATATTCTTTACAGGTTATGCTCATGTCTGCATAAACGCTTAAGAGCGGAGATCTGCTAAATAAAAGGTGGTCAATATTGGTAAGTTTCCGATCAAACCAAAGATGAATATTAATAACTGGAACTCCTTTCAGACCTTCAAGTTTTCTGAAGATATCTTTAGAAGCCCACTCACTTGGCAAAATTGTTTTAAAAATATCTACGGGCATTGCGCTGACATATGCGTCAGCTTCAATTTCTTTCCCGTGAGATTCTTTAGCACTTCCTATCAAGAAATTTTCAACAGTGCCATCTCCTTTTAAATTGATTTTTTTAAGTGGGCTATTTAAAAATACATCGCCTCCCAAAGCTTTTATGTGATCAACCATTGGTTGGCAAAGTCTTTCTGGTGGGGCTCCATCAAGGAATGCCATTTTAGACCCGTTTTTTTCTTGTAAAAAGCGGTTTAAGGCTGTTAACAATACTGTTGAGGAAATTTCATCAGGGCCTATAAAATTTAGGGCCTTACTCATTGCGATAAAAACTTCGTCGTTTACTCTTTCGGGAATATTTTGTTTTTTTAGCCATTCGGTCCAAGAGTACTTATCACAATCTTCTACGTAATTTTGGCCGCGCAACATAGCAGGTATTAGCCCCAGTCCAAATGAAATTTTTTCTGGCCAGCTAAGCATGTCATTGTTGCTTAAAATTGCTGCGACTCCATTTATTGGAGCAGGCAAATCAGGAAAATCAAAACGGCTATATGTGCCCGGTTCTTCAGGTTGATTAAAAATCATTGAATGACTTTTCCATTGAAGACGATCTTCAATGTCTAACTCTTTAAAAAGTTGCAGCATGTTTGGATATGCCCCAAAAAATATATGCAAACCAGTTTCGTACCAATCCCCATCTTCGTCTTTCCAAGCAGCAACTTTTCCACCAAGTACGTTTCTTGCTTCATAAACGAATGGAGTATGACCTGCATCCGCTAAGTATTTTGCACATGAAAGTCCTGCTAATCCGGCTCCAGCAATTGCTACCCGCATACTTAAATAAAAGAGTATTTAACAACTTTAGTAAGTAAGACCACCCAACAAGGGGTAAGGTCGTTAAATTTGCAGTATAAATTTCGGTTTGTTGTTTTAATTTCATGAGCGACACTATCCTTAAGTGCACAACACGCCACGTAAGAATCTTTACTGCAGTAGTAGAAAATGAAGATTTAATTCTAGATAATGGTCATTTGACTTTGGATATTGATCCTGATAATGAATTTCTTTGGGAAGATCAATCTATTAGAAAGGTACAAGATTATTTTCGGGAACTGGTTTCTTCTCAAGACGATAAAGAATTGAGTGATTACAGCTTGCGAAAGATAGGATCCTTGCTAGAAGATTTTATTCGAAAGTTGCTTAAAGACGGAGAACTCAGTTATAACCCAGATAGTAGGGTTATGAATTACTCCATGGGATTACCTCGAACTCAAGAATTACTATGAATCAAGGTCCCTTCGATCGCCGTCCCCCATCTCGTAGAAGATCAGATCTTGCGAGAAGACAAGAGGGTAATAAATTTAATCCTAGAAATGAATCGAATTTTAGAAACCAATACGAACAGAGAAGAAGTAGATTTGATGCCTCTGGCCCTTCTGGTGGTGGTGGCGGAATAAAAATAAACTCTAACTCAGTTGCTATTTTGGCTGGAGTTTTGGTTATTGGTGTTGGTATTGGTAGCCTCATAACAAGCACAACTTCAGGTGGTCAGGGAAATATTGCAAGTCAGCAACAGCTCGACATGGCAGTTCCAGATCCAGACTTTTGTAGGCAATACGGGGCTAGTGCTTTTGTGATTGATGTTGAAATGTATACGACTCTAAATCCTTCTACAAGCTTTGTTACACAACCAGCTCTTCAACCTGGTTGTGTAATTAGAAGGGAAAACTGGACTGTTTTGCAAAAACAAGGAGCCATAAATAACGATGATGTTAGAGAGTGTAAACAGAGAATGAATACATTTGCTTATATTGGTTCTATTCGGGATCAGCCAATTGTTCGTTGCGTTTATCAAGCAGATGTTAACGAGAATAAATTTATAATTAAAGGAGCTGAAGAAGATGCTGTTGGTATTAATAAAGAAGCCATACAATTTTAAATTTCATCATTAGATAATGGTGAAAATGAACTAGCAAATAAAGGTAGGATATCATTTGTGAAGGCTTCTGCAGCTCTTGATGAATATCTCCCAGGATTAGTGATTACTTTTAGTTCTCTTTTTACTTCTAGATCCGCAACAATGGCTCTGTGGATACTTCCTCCAGCAAGTTCTCTTTCAATTGAAACTACTGGAAGAAAAGCGGCTCCAAGATCTGATTGAACAGCATTTTTTATCGCTTCAAGAGAATTTAATTCCATTTCAATATGTAGTCTTTGCACATCTAGTCCCGAGGAAGATAGAAGTTGATCAACTACTTTTCGTGTCGTTGATTGATTATCTAAAGTTATAAATCTTAGACTATATAAATCTTCTTTTGTAAGTACTTTTGACTTTGCAAATGGATGATTAGTAGGTAAAACAAGAGCTAATTCATCAGTTGCAAAAGGAATTACTTGTAATGATTCGTTTAGTTCTAATGGAAGTTGGCCTCCAATAATAGCTATATCAATCTGGCCATTAGCAACGCTCCACCCTGTCCTTCTAGTGCTATGAATTTGAAGTTGAACAGAAACCTCTGGATATTTTTGTCTAAAATGCCCAATCATTCTTGGCATTAAGTAAGTACCAGTAGTTTGGCTGGCTCCAATAATTAGAGAGCCCCCTTTGAGGTTGTTTAAATCTTCAATGGCTTTGCAAGTCTCTTGGCACTCTCCTAAAATTTTTTCGCAATAGTTAAGAAGAAGTTTTCCAGCTTCAGTTAATTGAGCTTTTCTTCCTCCTCTATCAAATATGGCAATTTCTAATTGTTTTTCTAAATTTTGCACTTGCAAACTAACAGCTGGCTGAGTAACAAACAGGCTGTCGGCAGCTTTTTTAAAACTTCCCTCATCAACAATTGCTTTGAGGATTCTTAGTTGGTCAAGAGTGAATGGAATTTCGGCCATGGTGGCAGGCCTGCATGGCAGTTATTAAAGTAAAATGTAGGGAAAAACAACACCAACTGTTGATCCGGTATGGATCTAATAATTTTTTGAGAGGCTTTTAAAAGGACGAATGGCATTTTTAGATACGCATGGTTCGAGTTGTGTGATGATATTACTTTTGTTTTGTTTTGCCATTATTCATAGTGGGGGCGCTGCTTTAAGGGTGAGGGCAGAAGGTTTAATTGGTGCAAGAGCATGGAGATTGATTTTTGCTTTTGCAAGTATTCCCTCAGCAGTTATTTTGGTTGGTTATTTTATTGCTCATCGTTACGACGGAGTTAGATTTTGGAATTTTCAGGGAGTTAGCGAATTAATTCCAATGATTTGGATTTTGAGTGCAATAAGTTTTCTTTTCCTATATCCAGCTACGTATAACCTTTTAGAAATACCAGCTGTTTTGAGGCCCAAAGTTAGAATCTATGCTACTGGGATCATTAGAGTCACTCGCCATCCTCAGGCAATTGGTCAAATTATTTGGTGTTTTGCTCATTTACTTTGGATAGGCACAAGTTTTACTCTTGTGACTTGCTTGGGATTAATTGCTCATCATTTATTTGCTATATGGCATGGTGATAGAAGACTTAGTCTCAAATTCGGGCAAGAATTTGAGGATGTGAAGAAACAAACATCAGTGGTTCCATTTTTGGCTGTGTTGGATGGACGACAAAAATTAGAAATCAAAGAATTTATCAGGCCTTCTCAAATGGGCATTCTAATTGCAGTGTTCTTTTTCTGGTGGTCCCATAAATTTATCTCTGTTGGAGCTGAGAGATTTCTCTCTTTTGATTTCACTGAATTACTAGCAAGAATTGCCTAAAATGATATCAATATGATTTAGCTGGATGCATTCGGCTGCAGATTTTGCTTGGTTAATTCCTCTCCTCCCTCTTTGTGGGGCAGTTTTGATTGGTTTGGGATTAATTAGTTTTAACGATCTCTTTAATCGTTCAAGAAAACCCGTTGCAATAACACTTTTAACCTCTGTAGGTGCCTCTGCATTTATTAGCTATGCAGTTTTGGCTGAGCAACTTTCAGGAAAGCCTCAAGTTGAACACTTGTTCATATGGGCAAGTGCAGGTTCTTTTGAGTTGCCAATGGGATATGTGATTGATCCCTTGGCAGCAGTAATGCTTGCTCTTGTTACGACTATTGCTTTGTTGGTAATGATTTACTCCCATGGTTATATGGCACATGACCCTGGGTATGTTCGTTTTTTTACCTATCTAGCCTTATTTAGCAGTTCTATGCTTGGGTTAATAGTTAGTCCTAACTTGCTTGAAATATATGTATTTTGGGAATTGGTTGGAATGTGTTCATATTTACTTGTTGGTTTTTGGTACGACAGAGATGGTGCTGCGCATGCAGCTCAAAAGGCTTTTATCGTTAACAGAGTAGGAGATTTTGGTTTATTGCTTGGCATCTTGGGTCTTTTTTGGGCAACTGGAAGTTTTGATTTTAATGGAATTGCTAATGGTTTATCAGAGTCAGTCAGTGCTGGGACAGTGCCAATATGGGCTGCTTTGACCCTTTGTATTCTTGTTTTTATGGGACCAATGGCAAAGTCCGCACAATTCCCTCTGCATGTTTGGTTGCCCGACGCAATGGAAGGCCCAACTCCCATATCTGCTTTAATTCATGCGGCAACAATGGTTGCAGCTGGAGTTTTTTTAGTAGCGAGGCTCGATCCTTTGTTTAGCCAGTTTCCTTTTATTGGATTGTTCATAGCAATTATTGGGACAATTACTTGTTTTTTAGGGGCATCAATTGCTTTGACACAAATGGATTTAAAAAAAGGATTGGCTTATAGCACTGTTTCTCAACTTGGATACATGATGTTAGCGATGGGATGTGGAGCACCAGTTGCCGGAATGTTCCATTTAGTTACCCATGCATGTTTTAAAGCAATGCTATTCCTTGGTTCAGGTTCAGTTATTCATGCAATGGAGGAGGTGGTTGGTCATGAACCAATTCTTGCTCAAGATATGAGATTAATGGGCGGCTTACGTAAGAAAATGCCCATTACGGCAATAACCTTTTTCATTGGCTGTATTGCTATCAGTGGTATCCCCCCTCTTGCAGGTTTTTGGAGTAAGGACGAAATTCTTGGTCAAGCTTTTAATAGTTATCCAATACTCTGGTTCGTTGGTTTTTTAACGGCTGGAATGACTGCTTTTTATATGTTTCGTCTATATTTTCTAACTTTTGAAGGAGACTTCCGTGGTGAAAATAAAGAGATGCAGCTTGCTTTGCTTTCTATGGCAGGTAAAGACCAAGATGATGAGCATGAAGATCATGAAGTTGGCAAGATACATGAATCTGCATGGCCTATGACATTCCCCTTGGCAGTTTTGGCAATTCCTTCTGTTTTGATTGGATTTATAGGAGTTCCTTGGAACAGTATTTTTGCAAACTTGTTAGACCCTCTTGAGGCTATTGAAGCTGCAGAAAAGTTTAACTGGGGAGAATTTATTCCACTTGCTACTGCTTCTGTGGCTATCTCATCTGCAGGAATACTGTTGGCAGTTTTAACTTATTACCTTAAACGATTTGATCTTGGCGTCTCTCTCTCCAAGAAATATCCTCAAATAAATTCATTTCTTCAAAATAAATGGTATCTAGATGATATTAATGAGAAAATTTTTGTAAAAGGTAGTAGAAAGCTCGCTAGAGAAGTACTTGAAGTAGATGCAAAAGTAGTTGATGGAGTAGTTAATCTGACTGGATTACTGACTCTCGGTAGTGGAGAAGGACTAAAGTATTTTGAAACAGGAAGAGCTCAGTTTTATGCATTGATTGTTTTTGGAGGAGTGATTGCTTTGGTCGCACTTTTTGGCGTTATTGGGACGTAATTTACATAATTTTTTTAGGTGTGTGTTTCATCCCCTATCTATAGGGTGCCAATAATCTCATAATTTCTAAACTCAAAAAGTGGTGATTAATTTCGAGTCTTGGAATTCGCTTTCAATGCAATTTTGAACCTAGGGACAATGCTCATTCCTGAGCCAATTCAAGCCGATTTACCTTGGTTAAGTTTATCCATATTTTTCCCAATTGTTGGAGCTTTAATCGTTCCTTTTATTCCAGATAAAGGAGAAGGGAAAGAAGTTCGATGGTATGCCCTAATAATTGCTTTAATTACTTTTCTAATTACCGTTGCTGCTTACTTTAAAGGTTTTGATCCGAGTCAAGAAGGCTTGCAGTTATATGAAAAAGTTAATTGGCTTCCAAATCTTGGATTGACTTGGTCTGTTGGCGCAGATGGTTTGTCAATGCCATTGATATTGCTTACAAGTTTCATAACCTCTCTTGCGGTTTTAGCAGCTTGGCCAGTTAGCTATAAACCTAAATTATTTTTCTTTTTAATCCTCGCTATGGATGGCGGCCAGATAGCAGTATTTGCTGTCCAAGATATGTTGCTTTTCTTTTTGGCTTGGGAATTGGAGTTGTTCCCGGTGTATTTATTTCTTGCAATTTGGGGCGGAAAGAAAAGGCAATATGCAGCCACGAAATTTATTATCTACACAGCAGGAAGCTCGTTATTTATTCTCCTTGCTGGTCTTGCAATGGGGTTTTTTCAAGGAGGAGGAATCCCAGATTTCGGCTATACCCATTTGGCTCAGCAAAATTTTGGTAAGGGGTTTCAACTGCTTTGTTATTCAGGATTACTAATTGCTTTTGGTGTCAAACTTCCTATTGTTCCTCTTCATACTTGGTTGCCAGATGCACATGGAGAGGCCACTGCTCCAGTGCATATGCTTCTAGCAGGAATATTGTTGAAAATGGGTGGATATGCTCTTCTAAGATTTAATGCGCAATTGCTGCCTGATGCTCATGCTCAATTTGCACCATTGTTAATCGTTCTTGGAGTAGTAAATATTATTTACGCAGCTTTAACTTCTTTTGCTCAAAGAAATCTAAAAAGAAAAATTGCTTATAGCTCCATAAGTCATATGGGTTTTGTTTTGATAGGTATTGGAAGCTTTAGTTCTTTAGGAACGAGTGGAGCTATGTTGCAAATGGTTAGCCACGGTCTAATAGGAGCAAGTTTGTTTTTCCTTGTTGGAGCAACTTACGACAGAACACACACGCTTCAATTAGATGAGATGGGGGGTATTGGTCAAAACATGAGAATTATGTTTGCTTTATGGACTGCATGTGCTTTCGCCTCTCTCGCTTTACCTGGAATGAGTGGATTTATCTCAGAATTAATGGTCTTTGTTGGTTTTGTAACTGACGAAGTTTATACACTCCCATTTAGAATTGTTATTGCTTCATTAGCAGCAATAGGGGTCATTTTAACACCCATATATCTATTATCGATGCTCAGAGAAATTTTCTTCGGGAAAGAGAATGCGAAGTTGATATCCAAAGCAAAGTTGGTAGATGCTGAACCTAGAGAAATTTATATCATTGCTTGTTTGTTAGTTCCAATTATTGGAATTGGTTTGTATCCAAAAATCATGACTGATACTTATATTTCATCGATTGATGGATTGGTTGAAAGAGATTTGTT
The DNA here is from genome assembly GCF_059772345.1 of Prochlorococcus sp. MIT2308. Taxonomy (NCBI): domain Bacteria; kingdom Bacillati; phylum Cyanobacteriota; class Cyanophyceae; order Synechococcales; family Prochlorococcaceae; genus Prochlorococcus; species Prochlorococcus sp. MIT2308. The sequence continues at coordinate 1,553,332 of NZ_CM186283.1, forward strand.
AGCCGTTGAGAGAATTAGAAGTGACCAAGCAACGATTATTAGTAGTCCTAATTTATCAATTGGGACTATTGAAGTTCCTTTTTTAGATTGAATATCATTCCTTTGACCTGGCATAACTTTCATCAAAGAGATAACTTTCTTGTAGAGTCATAGTCTTACTTGCCAGTTAATCTTTTAAGTCAAACTGCAGATTCTGGAGCGAGACTTGCAATTCGTCTTTTGCAAGATGCTGCTGAAAGAGGTGATATTGATCCATGGGATGTAGATGTTATTCCTGTTATTGATGGGTTTCTTGACCAACTGAAACAGCGGATTGAAATTCCAAAAAAGATTTCAGAACATTTCAGTCAAAATGGTGGAAGTTATGAAGTTGATCTTGCTCAGAGTAGTGAAGCCTTTTTAGCCGCTTCTGTCTTAGTTGGCTTAAAGGCTGAGGTCCTTGAAGCTGAAATATTATCTGTTGATATAGATGATCAAGATGATTCAGAATTTGATTTTGGGGAGCAAGGTTGGCTAGATGAAACTTTTCAATTACCTTCTCGTCCAGAAAGACATCTATTTAGACGGCCTGTTGCTCCTCCACCTTTTAGAAGGCCAGTTACGCTTGGAGAATTAATAAACCAGCTTGAGACCATTGCAGAATCTTTGAAAAATGATGAGTTGCATAATCGTAGAAAGTTAAGACAGAGAAAATTAACTGATAGGGAAGTTATTGCTCAAGTTTCATCTCTTGCTCATCGAGAAAAATTACCTGAAACCACTGCAGCTTTGGCAATTTTTCTTAACGATTGGGAACAAGCTTTGCACTGGGTTGATTTTGAATTATTAGTTGAGAGGTGGAGTGAAGATTCAGCTTCAGAGGATTTGGATACTGATAGAGTTGGAGTCTTTTGGGCTTTATTGTTTTTATGTTCCCAAGGCAAGGTGGAGATTGATCAAAAGGATTCTTTGTTTTCTCCATTAAGTCTAAAGAGGCTTTTAGAACCAGGTATGGTTGCTCAACTTCCTTTGGCATCTTTGGACGTGACAGATGGCTCGCCGGCTGCTGCCTAGCTCTTTTTGGAGGCAGCATTCTATGTTGGCCTTGTATCGCTTCAGTTAGACCACTTATGAAGGCGATGATCCTGGCGGCTGGGAAAGGTACCAGAGTTCAGCCGATCACGCATGTGATTCCAAAGCCAATGATTCCTATCCTTCAGAAACCTGTAATGGAGTTTCTGTTGGAACTCCTTAAGGAGCATGGTTTTACTGAGGTTATGGTTAACGTTTCTCATTTAGCAGAAGAAATAGAAAATTATTTTCGAGATGGGCAAAGATTTGGAGTTGAAATTGCATACAGCTTTGAAGGCCGTATTGAAGATGGAGAATTAATTGGTGACGCACTAGGGTCAGCGGGTGGGCTGAAAAAAATTCAAGACTTTCAAAAATTTTTTGATGATACTTTTGTTGTCTTGTGCGGAGATGCACTAATTGATTTGGATTTGTCTGAAGCTGTAAAAAGACATAAAGAGAAAGGTGCCTTAGCTAGTTTGATTACTAAACGTGTTTCAAAAGATCAAGTAAGTAGTTATGGCGTAGTAGTAACAGATGAGGAAGATCGTGTTAAAGCCTTTCAAGAAAAACCTTCTATTGATAATGCACTAGGAGATACTATTAATACAGGAATATATTTATTTGAACCAGAAATTTTTAATTATATACCATCTGGAAAACCCTTTGATATTGGCTCAGATTTGTTCCCAAAGTTAGTAGAAGAGGGGGCATCTTTTTATGCTTTGCCTATGGATTTTGAGTGGGTTGATATTGGTAAAGTTCCAGATTATTGGAGAGCAATAAGGAATGTTCTTAAAGGTGATGTTAGACAGGTTGAAATACCAGGCAAGCAGGTAAGACCAGGGATTTACACTGGTTTAAATGTTGCAGCTAATTGGGACAAGATTAATGTTAAAGGACCTATATATGTTGGTGGAATGACAAGGATTGAAGATGGTGTAACTATTATTGGTCCTTCTATGATTGGTCCGAGTTGTTGTATTTGTGAAGGAGCAACAATTGACAATTCAATAATATTTGATTATTCACTCATTGGACCTGGAGTGCAACTTGTAGAGAAGTTAGTTTTTGGTAGATATTGTGTAGGTAAAGAAGGCGATCATTTTGATTTACAGGAAGCCGCGTTAGATTGGTTAATAACTGATGCTCGAAGACAGGACTTAGTAGAACCTTCACCGCAACAAAAAGCAATGGCTGAATTATTAGGAACTGACCTAATTGGTTCTTCTAACTAATATTTGCTCTTTCTAAAATTATCGGTATTTGTTGCTCTGCTTTAACTGCCATAAGATGAACCCCTTGAGCAATTCCTAGGAAACTTTTTACTTGCTCAGCAGCAATTGAGATGCCTTCATCAAGAGGGTTTGATGCTCGCTCAAGTCTGGAAATTATTGATTCGGGTATGCATGCTCCTGGGACTACACGATTAATGAATTGAGCATTCTTAGCAGATTTGAGAAGAAAGACCCCAGCTAAAACAGGTATTTTCATAGGCTCTGTTATTTCCTTACAAAATCTCTCAAGCACTTTGGTGTCCATAACCATTTGAGTTTGAAGGAAATTAGCACCGGCTTTTTTTTTGAGTTCTATTCTTCTTCGTAAACCATCGAATCCTCTGCAATTTGGATCCGCAGCGGCTCCAGCGAACAAATTAGTTTGGCCATCGGGTAATGAACCAGACACGGGATCTATCCCTTTGTTAAGTGATGTGACTTGATTGATAAGTTCAATTGAGTTTAAGTCTTGTACTGATTTGGCTTGAGATTGGTCTCCTACCCGTACAGGATCGCCAGTTAAACAGAGGATATTTCTTATCCCTAAAGCGTGCGCTCCTAGTAGTTCAGCTTGTAATGCGATTCGATTCCTATCCCTACAAGATAATTGCAAGACTGGTTCAAGTTTTGCCTCTAAAAGCAGTTTGCACAAGGCTAGGCTGCTCATTCGCATGATTGCCCTACTGCCATCTGTAACATTGAACCCATGAACAAAGTCATTTAATTTGATGGCTTTTGATATAGCCGAAGCTGTATCTCCTCCCCTAGGAGGCATGATTTCAGCAGTAATAGCTGATAAGCCAGATTCAAGTCGAATTTGAAGTTTAGATTTCACATGTATTTTTTACTAGATAATTACTATCGGTGATTAAAGGCCCTAATCTAAGTAGTATTAATTAAAGAGTTGTGAGTGAGGGGAATGTTTACAGGAGAAATCTCTAATTCGTCCCACATGGGACTCTCTGCTAGGGAAATGGAGATTATTGGATTGGTTGCAGATGGCCTCACTAATCAAGAGATTGCTGAAAAACTGACAATTAGCAAAAGAACTGTAGACAACCACGTGAGTAATATGTTTACCAAAACAGGTTCAAAAAACAGAGTGGCTTTATTAAACTGGGCAATGGATCATGGAAAGATATGCCGGGATGGGTTTAATTGTTGTTCATTGCCAGATGAAACAGATTCTTAAAAGATCTAATTATTTTCGTCCTCATTACTTTCTAATAGTGGCATTAAAGAAAATTCAATTGAAGATAAATTAAATAACTTTGCATATGCAATGCAAGCTTCCTTGTCAGTGCAAGTAAAGCGAAGTATACCCTCTTTGTCATAAAGACCGAACAAGTTAGGCCTCCTGCAGTAAGTGCATAGGCTGCTAGTTGTTACTAGCGCTAATTATAAAGACAATCTAAAGTAACGTTTGCTCTTTGGCTATTCATCTTTAGTTTTCAGCCTATCTTTTAATGACAATTCTGAAATAGGTATTTTTGCAAGAGATGCATTGCTCAGTAATTTGAGGCCTGTTATCTCCTTGCCACACCACGAGGGCACTTGGATTTCTTCGGATTCTGACATTAATTCAATTTCAGCTATTTTTAGAGAGAAATTTGACCCATCAAATAGATCAACTACCCATGTTTTATTATTGATTTTTAGCTGATATCGAGTTTTTATAATTTTATATTTTGATAATTTTATTAATTCAATAGCATCTTTGATAGGAATTGAATATTCAAACTCGTTATTTACTAATCTATTTAAAGAGGACTTTAAAGTTATGTATGCTTCATTATTATTAATTATCCTTATTCGAGTTGCCCATTCATCTACACTTGAATTTAAGTAGGCTTGACTAATATCTTGAATTAGTATTACCTTAGACTTCCAGTCTTCACTCTTAACTAAGAATCTTCTTTCGATTTCTATTCCCATAACTTATTATTTATTGCTTTCATTAAGGCTGCTTGCCCAATGAAGTTTTTGAGTGATTGTCTTATAATAAGAAAGATTCTCATCTAAAATTATTATTGATGTTGAATGATTCGATTTCTTTATTAAACATATATCATTAGCTTCAATTAGACATCCACCAGATCCATCTAGCCATAACTTTATTTTTTGCTTTTTTTCTCTGATGGGTTTTATTACTAATTGAGATTCAGGAGGGACCACAATCGGTCTACTTGCCAAGCTCATTGGACAAATGGCGCTTACGATTATTGCATCCAAGGAAGGGTGGATTATTGGCCCCCCTGCTGCCATAGAATAAGCAGTGGAGCCCGTTGGGGTCGAGAAAATAAGACCATCTCCTTTGTATTTGTCAACACCTTCACCATCTATTTCTAGCGCAAGACAGCAAGTAGGTGCAATTTCATCGGTGCAAGATCGAAAATAAAAATCGTTTAGAGCAAAAAATGATCTTTTAAGTATCCTTTCCTTATTGTTTTTTTCTTTAAATACATTTGCTTCAAGCATCATTCTTTTTTGTACGTTAAACCTATTATTTGTGACGCGTTCCCAGAAATTTTCTTGCTTTAATATACGACGATCGTGGGTCAAGAAGCCTAGATTGCCTCCAACATTGAAACTTAAAATAGGTATGTTTCTCGGGGATAAATATCTTGCTGCCTTTAAAACTGTTCCATCACCTCCTAAAACAAGAGCGATGTCAGGTAAATCCTCAGATTTTGAAAATAATTGATTAACATTATTCGTTTCATTACTTATTTCTGAAAATAAAACCTTTTTTCCATAACCTTCAATTATTTTCTTGCAATTTAAGGTTTCTTTGTAAGCAGTATCGCTATCTGATCTATATAAGATCCAGATCAGATTTGTTGTCATTAATATTATCTACCATTTGAGTAGATTGAAGCTTTCCATATCAATAGTAACTCTATTTCTATACAATGAAAGTAGTATTGCTAGTCCAACAGCGGCCTCGGCAGCAGCGACTGTAATAACAAAAATCGCAAATACCTGTCCTCTAATTATTGATCCGTCTATATAGGATGAAAAACTCATTAGGTTTATGTTTACTGCATTTAACATTAATTCAATACTCATTAAAACTCTTACAGCATTTCTACTATTTATCAATCCCCAGACTCCAGTACAGAAGAGGAACGCAGCAACTATTAGGTAGGCTTGGAGAGGTACTGGTACAATTGAAGTTGCTAACATCTTTATTGAATAAAAATTATATATACAGTTATTTTATTTTAGACTATTTTCGGAAAGAAGAGGAATTTCCTTATCAATTAAGGACTTTTCTTTATTAAATTCGTTTATATTATCTTTTGAAATTGAGCCATCTCTTCTTGCTAAAACAATTGCTCCAATCATAGCCATTAATAATAGAATTGAAGCTAGTTCGAAAGGTAATAAATAATCTGTGAATAGATGTTCACCGATTCTTTCAGTTGCTTCTTCACCAATAGAGGGTGGTCCAGGCAAGTTCCATTTCGTCGTGATGCTAACGCGCAATAACAAAATTAATAATCCACCACAAACTCCCCCGGATATCAATTTTCTGGTTTTAAGTCCTGAAATTGGTTTTAACTTTTCTTTCTTATTAACTAACATTATTGCAAATAATATTAAAACATTTACAGCTCCAACATATACAAGAATTTGAGCCGCAGCGACAAAACTAGCATTAAGTAAAAGATATAATCCCGCTACAGCCATAAATACTCCGCCTAATAAAAATGCTGAGTAAACAATATTTTCTAATAAAACAACTGCCAAACTTCCAGAAACTATGACAGCACTGAGAATTAGAAAGCAAATTAATTCTGTTGAATAAGCGATATTCATTAATTAGGAGAATTTAATTTTTTTTGAACGACATCGGACGAATTATTTTTATCTGCTTTTTGTGATTTCTGTGTTTGTAGTTCTTTTATAATTTGACCTGGCAGCTTGCCTGCTCTTTTTTGGTTTGCAGATAGTTCATGGGGATCCATAATTCCCTCGGGCAAATAAGCCAGTTCCCTTAGAGGAATAACTGAAGGATCTGAAGTTACGCTTGTTGGTAGTCTTCCAAGAGCAACATTATCGTAGTTAAGGCTATGCCTATCAAACGCAGCTAGCTCATATTCTTCCGTCATTGACAAACAATTTGTAGGGCAATATTCAACGCAATTTCCACAAAAAATACATGCACCAAAATCAATAGAATAATTTCTCAATTCTTTTTTCTTGGTTTCCTTGTTCATTACCCAATCAACAACTGGAAGATTAATTGGACATACCCTGACGCAAACCTCGCAAGCAATACACTTGTCAAATTCATAATGAATCCTTCCTCTATAACGCTCAGAGGGGATTAGCTTTTCGTAAGGATATTGAACCGTTACTGGCCTTCGACGCATGTGGTCGAACGTAACACCCAGACCGTCGACTAAATATTTTGCTGCACTAACTGCTTCTTTAGTGTAGTCGGCAATTTTTTCAAGGAAACCAAGCATATTAATCTTTCTGCCGGCGGCCCTTATTTACATTAACCATTATACAGTTTTTTTAAAATAAATGTAGGTACTTTTACTTAAAAAATAAGTGATTGTGTCGCTTTTCTTTTATCCCCCAAATGTCAAAGGAAATGCCAATTTCAGTGAAGCAGTGAAAAGTAAATTTACCAATGAAATAGGTAAAAGAAATTTCCATCCTAAATCAAGTAATTGATCAATTCGAACTCTTGGGGTAGTCCATCTCAATAAGATTGCTAAAAAAACCAGCAAATAAGCTTTGAGTATTGTCATGACAATGCCAATAGATGCAGCAATAATTTGAACTAATGGATTATCAATTGAAAGACCTATCAAAGACGAAAACCAATCGATTGATATTGGGAAACCCCATCCCCCTAGGTACAGAACGGAAACAAGTAAAGCAGATAAAACAAGATTTATGTATCCAGCCAAGTAAAACAGAGCAAATTTCATACCTGCATACTCAGTTTGATAACCAGCTACAAGTTCTTCTTCTGCTTCAGGTAAATCAAAAGGTAGTCTCTCGCATTCAGCTAATGCACAGATCCAAAAAATAATAAAACCCACTGGTTGTCGCCATATATTCCAGCTAAGAAAACCGGCAGTATTTTGTTGTTCAACTATATCAACTGTACTCAATGAGTTGCTCATCATAACTATTGCTAAAACCGCTAGCGCTAGCGGGATTTCATAACTAATTGATTGAGCAGCAGCCCTTAGTCCACCTAGCAATGAATATTTGTTATTGGAAGAGTAACCACTCATCAATAAACCAATAGGTTGAATACTACTCAGGGCAATCCACAAAAAGATTCCTATGCCTACGTTGCTAATTAAAAGATTTTGACCAAAAGGAACAATTAACCAAGATAGGATTACTGGAACTAAAACTAATATTGGACCAACTGTGAAAAGAACGCTGTCTGCCCTTGCTGGAATAATGTCTTCTTTAACTAAAAGTTTCAAACCGTCTGCCATTGGCTGAAGAATACCAAGCGCGCCTGCATACTCAGGCCCGATTCTCTGTTGAGCTGCTGCTGAAATTTTTCGCTCCAGCCAAACTGTTACTAGTACACCAATGACGGCTGACACCAATACTAGAAGCATTGGCAGAGGGATCCATAAAAGATGAGCCAATTCATGAGATAAACCAAGGTTTTGAATACCTTGTGTAAAACTCATTTCAAGGTCTATACCTGAGTTCACTTCTGATATTTAATCTATTAACAAGGTTAGTGTAATTTAAATTAATTTTGAATTCGAAAAAAAATTTTTCAAATTATCTATTCTCAAGAGGCTGCCAATTTCTGATTTTTGCTCCTTCATAAATTTGTGACGGTCTAAAAATTCTATTTGCTCCAAGTTGTTCTCTCCAGTGAGCCAACCAACCAGCAACCCTGGAAATTGCAAAAACTGGAGTAAACAAATCTCGAGGGATACCAAGCTTTCGATAAACCAGTCCAGAATAAAAGTCAACATTTGGGAATATACCTTTTGGTCCCAGTTTTGAAATAGCCTCCTTTTCAAGTGCTTTGGCGACTTCATACATTTCATCTTTACCAAATTCCGAGAAAAGTTCCTCTGCGAAGGCTTGTAAAATTGTTGCTCGAGGGTCTTTTACACGATATTCCCTATGACCAAAGCCCATAATTTTCCTTTTTTTTTCAATTGCATTATTGAGAAATGATGATGCTTTATCAGGTATTCCAATTTCTTCTAACATTGCTATCACATCTTCATTGGCCCCTCCATGCAGAGGACCGGCCAATGTCCCAACGGCAGAAGCTACGACAGCGTAAGGATCAGTTAGTGTGCTGGCAGTTACTCTTGCGCTAAACGTACTCGCATTGAGACTGTGCTCGGCATGAATAATTAAACATCTATCGAAAACTCTTGCTGCAAGAGGATTTGGTTCTCTCTCGGTGAGCATGTAAAGAAAATTGGATGAATAAGGTAAATCATCCTGAGGCTGAATTGGATCATCTCCCTTTCTTATTTGCTCGAAAGCAGCAACCATAGTAGGAATTTTTGCAATCAACCTCACGACTGCGTCGTAGATATATTTTGGATCATCAATTGCTCTTCGAGAATAAAAGAGACCGAGAGATGCAGCACTTGCTTGCAGAGCATCCATAGGATGCCCTGATTCTGGAAAACACTTGAGCATATCTCTAATTCGAAAGCTTACCCGTCTATGCATTTGGACATCCTCTTCAAATTTATGAAGCTCATCTTCAGTCGGAAGTTCTCCCCATATCAAGAGAAATGCAGTTTCTAGAAAACTACTTTTTTGGGCTAGCTCAGATATTGGATATCCTCTGTAATTCAGCTTTCCTTCTGTCCCATTGATTTCGCATATCCCAGAGTTGGTTACTGGAACTCCTTCCAAGCCTGGCTTTAGAACCAAATTAGTTGTCTTTTGTTCGTTATCTATGGCTTTAGCTCCTCAAAATAATTTTTCTGGTAAACTGGAAAAAATAAACTTCAGTTTGAACTTTATTGTATAGAATTAAGCTATAAGTTGAATATAGCACTTTAAACTTTTATCAACTAATTTTTAAGTCGATTTTAACTTTAATGAAGTCTGGATAATTAATTGCAGGGACAGCAACAGACATATCAATATTCTGAGGAGGAGTTAGTTTGTTCCCTAGCATTGTTTTAAATAAGATGTATGGATAGAAATTAGTTAAAACTTTCTTAGTTTTTTGTTCCCCTAAATGTATCCTAAGGATATCATTAAAATCGCTAATTTTTTCTATTTTTTGATCATTATCTGAGTAATTTTCTAAGTAATTTGTATTATCAAAATTGGAAATGGATGATAAGTTTTGACTCCAAATGTAACTCTCTTCATCTTCTCCAATAATTGCCTCGATATTTTCTTTTAGCTCATATTTTTCACTCTCATCTGTACTAATTTTTGACCAAATCTCTAGTGTCCTGTTTTTAAAATCTATTTTTGACCTTAAAAACTTCTCGTTTTTTAGAATATCTGTTACATTTGTTTTGCTGATATCAGATTTTTTAGTCAAAACGAACCAGTCTTTATCATTTATCCAAATCAAATTTCCTTTAGAGCTTTCAAGAATATTTTTTAAAAGATTAGAATAATTAGAAGTTGTAGATTCTTTAATAATTGACGCTATTAGATTTTGATATGGATGACTAGAATCTTTACTGAAATACTGGTTAGGATTATCAACTATTATTAGATCTTTTGACGATTTAAATTCTTTTTTTATATCAATTAAATTATATTGAATATCTTTAAATGGCATTATAGTTTTAACATCATAAGATATTATTCCTTCTAAATTTATTTTACTCTTATCTAAATTTATAGAAGATATTATATTATTCATCTCATTTGCCTGGAATAAATTTTCTTCTTCACCTATTAGATTTAAAATCTTCTTTGGAGACATTTCTAGTAAAAATATCCCGTCTTTAAGATTATCCTTTAATTGAATATTCTTATACTTATTTTTTGTATTTAATATATTCTTATCTAATTTTTCTATTGACGAATATATGATTTTAGGATTGGTCGCTATTAAAAGATTATCTTTATTATTTGTAAAGTAAATTGATTTATTTGAAGAAAGTTTTTTTGAAATTATTTCTGTTTTTGAAGTGCTTAATTTATTGGTTTTTCCAATACTCTCATCAATATTTTTCGAGCCTAATATAGATTCTAATTCTTCTTCGATATTAATATTTTCTTTTATTGCTAAGACCATAAGCCAATCATTTTCAGCTTGTTTATCTAAACCAAATACAGCAAAGCTCCCATAGTCTCCTACCAATTTTGAGAGGTCTTTTTCAAAATCAAGGCTAATTAACTTGAAAAAAGAATCTCTAATAAAACTTGTTTTTTTATGAACAATACTCTTGCTAACTTTATCTTGATAATTCTCGACATGCTTTGGAAGATTAGCTGGATTGATTTTCCAGTGAAAAACCAGATCAGCATGAGTTGGTATATATTTCGAAGAAACTGGAGCATTAAATTGTTGTTCATTTAACTGTGTTTTCTGATTGAGCTGACTATTTCGCCAAAAAAATGTACCTATGAAAATTGATAAAACTATTATTCCTGATATTAAAAGATGAGATAGACGTAATTTCATTTTTTTATTATTTGAGCCTTTGTATACTTTTTGAACTTTGATAACAGAAAGTTTAATCTTTAATTAGAATCTAAAATATGAAACAGAAGATTCCTTTAAATATATCTCCAAAAGAGTTAAATAAAATCTTAGAAGATGATTCTTCTGAAAAACCATTTATTGTAGATGTGAGGGAGGATAATGAAATAGCTATTGCTTCATTTTCATTTTCAGTATTACATCTTCCTTTGAGTAAGGCTTCAAACTGGTCAGCTGAAATAGGTTCAATGTTACCTAAGGATAGGCCTGTTCTCGTTGTCTGCCATGCAGGTGTGAGAAGTCTAAATTTTGGTATTTGGCTTTTAGAAAATGAGATAACGAGTAGTGTTTGGAATCTTGTTGGGGGAATTGATGCTTGGAGTACTGATGTTGATAAATCTATTCCGAGGTATTAATAGGGTTTTTACTTTATATTTTCGATCCTAGCTTTTCAGCAACTGTATTAACGTCTTTATCTCCTCTCCCAGAGCAGTTAATCACAACTTCAGAATTATGACTGAGAGTTGGGCAAAGTTTTTCAAGATAGGCAAATGCATGAGCGGTCTCTAGTGCAGGAATAATACCTTCCAATTTACTAACTAATTGCAGAGCTTCTATGGCTTCAGTGTCAGAAACAGCTGCATATTCCGCACGTCCAATTTCTTTTAAATAACTATGCTCCGGTCCAACTCCTGGATAATCAAGACCTGCGCTTATAGAATGAGCTTCCTCAACTTGCCCATCTTTGTCTTGGAGTAAGAGACTCATGGCTCCATGAAGCACTCCTATTCTTCCTTCGGTAATTGTCGCTGCATGTCGACCAGTGTCGACTCCATCTCCTGCAGCTTCAACTCCAATCATTCGCACACTTTTGTCTTCAACAAAAGAATGGAAAAGACCCATCGCATTCGATCCGCCACCAACACAAGCTAAAAGAACATCAGGAGACCTCCCAAAAGCTTGTATGCATTGTTGCTTTGTTTCTTCCCCAATAACTGCGTGAAAATCTCTGACCAACATTGGATATGGATGTGGGCCCGCAACGGAACCGAGAATATAGTGAGTATTTTCAACATTAGTAACCCAATCTCGAATAGCTTCGCTGGTTGCATCTTTTAATGTTGCAGTTCCAGTTGTTACTGGCTTCACTGAAGCTCCAAGCAATTGCATTCGGAAAACGTTTAAGGCTTGTCTTCTCATATCTTCTTTGCCCATATAGATAATGCATTCCAATCCAAAACGAGCGCAGACTGTCGCAGTTGCAACTCCATGCTGACCAGCTCCAGTTTCAGCAATAATTCTTTTTTTTCCCATCCGTATCGCAAGAAGAGCTTGCCCAAGTGCATTATTTATTTTGTGAGCACCTGTGTGATTTAAATCTTCTCTCTTAAGCCAAATTCGTGGTCCTTTAAAGGTATTTTTTCTGTAATGTTCAGTTAATCTTGTAGCTTCATAAAGAGGAGTGGATCTTCCTACGTAAGTTTTGAGTAAATGATTCAATTCTGAATTGAATGAAGAATCCTTCCATGCTTCTTTAGCAGCTTGCTCTAATTCAATAAGGGCAGGTATTAAAGTTTCAGGAACATATTGTCCCCCGTACTTACCAAATCGACCAAAAGCATTTGGCCTTGTTAATGGAGATAAATCCGAATCTTTAAATTGAGTTGGGAGTGTACCTGTCACCTTAAATTAAGAAATAGTTACCAGCCAAAAAGTAAGAAAATGTCCAAAGGTGGCTGGCGTGAATTTAATGACCCTCTTAAGACAATAGGGAATGACACTCAAAATAGTGTTACTCCTAAAGGAAAGCGACAAGTTCGTCTAGAAAGAACTCGATATGGAAAGAAGGGAAAACTTGTGACTGTCATTAAAGGACTGGAATTAAATCCAGTAGAGGCAAAAGAAATTCTTAAGAATTTGAAAATAGCTTGCGGAACAGGAGGAGCTTTGAAAGGTGATTTTTTAGAGTTACAAGGAGATCAAATTTCAAAAGCTCAAGATTTTCTTTTTAAGGAGGGTTTTAGACCAAAACAGAGTGGAGGCTGACAATAAACTGTGTCGATCAACATGGAGAATAGTAAACAATTAGTCTGAATTCATGGAACAAAACTCTCAAAGACCTCTATCAAAGGCCACCAATATAGTTTGGCACCAATCTTCAGTTGATAGAGATGCAATATCTCAGCAAAGAGGGCATCGCAGTGCAATACTTTGGTTTACGGGTCTATCTGGTTCTGGGAAAAGCACACTAGCTAATGCAGTAAATGTAGCTCTACATAAAAATTGTTATTCAACTTATGTTTTAGATGGAGACAACATTAGACATGGTTTATGCAAAGATCTAGGATTTTCTGATTTTGATAGAGAAGAAAATATTAGAAGAATTGGCGAAGTCTCTAAACTTTTTCTTGATGCTGGGATAATTGTATTAACAGCATTTGTATCACCATTTAGAGTTGATCGAAATAATGCAAGATCATTAGTTGGAAAAGATGATTTTATAGAAATATATTGTTCAGCTGATTTAGGGGTTTGTGAAACAAGAGATACAAAAGGACTTTATGCCAAGGCAAGAAATGGAGAAATTAAGGATTTTACTGGAATATCAAGTCCTTATGAAGAGCCTCAGTCTCCAGAATTGAAAATTGATACTGGAAATCTAGAGATTGATAAATGTGTAGATATAGTTACTAATTTTCTTGTTGATAAAAAGATTATTTCAAAAATCTCTTAGTGAATTAGTAATTCATTTCAAGTTCATTTCATTTTTTCTAGATACATTCCAGCTCCAATTTCTTTAAGTCTTTGATCTTTTTTTACTACAAGATCATGAAGCTCAGATCTGTAGGTTTTTAATTTGTTTTTTAATTCAGTATTGTAAATTGCCAAAATTTGAGTAGCTAAAAGGCCAGCATTTAGGCCACCTTCAATGGCAACTGTTGCCACTGGGATGCCTGAGGGCATTTGCAAGATTGAATACATAGAATCTACTCCCGAAAGCGCCTTGCTTTTGACTGGAACCCCTATTACTGGAAGGGTCGTAAGAGATGCGATCATTCCAGGTAGATGAGCAGCCCCTCCAGCCCCCGCAATTATGACTCTAAAACCATTTGATTCTGCCATCTGAGCAAAATCCATCATTTCTTTAGGAGTTCTATGAGCGGATAAGATCCTTACTTCATTAGTTATCCCAAATTTATCTAGGATTGTAATGGCAGGTTCAAGAGTTTTAAGATCTGAATCACTACCCATCACTACTGCTACTTCCTTCAATGTATGAGCTTCGGTTAAAGACAATTGTCAATTTTTATAAATCTCATTCTTAATAATGCCAATTATTTAGAAATCCTGCATTTCCTAACAGTGGAAAATAGTTTACACAGACTTCCAAATGAGACATTGCAGAATTCACTTTGCATTCACCAGATAGATGGAAGAAAATAGTTAATAGGGTTATGATTATTCTTCTGCCTGATGGCAACACTTGTTCTAAGTATGGTATTGAGTCAAAACATAATGACTGCAATAATTTTTACTGGAAAAATATTCAGTCTTTACTTCGATGGAGAATGAATTCTTGTAATCATCAGTTGTCTTGGCAGTTGGCTGCGTAAGATTGGTAAGAGGTAATTATCTGATTAAATGACAACGCAAATTGAGAACAATGAAAAAGCCGAAGTCACTGAATATTTTAATGGGACAGGATTTGATAGATGGAATCGAATATATAGCGAAAGTGATGATGTAAATAAAGTGCAAAAAAATATAAGGATAGGTCACCAAAAAACAGTTGATGATGTCATTAATTGGTTGAAAGAGTACAACAATATAAAGGATAAAAGTTTCTGTGATGCTGGCTGCGGTGTTGGTAGCTTAAGTATCCCATTGGCAAAATTGGGTGCTAAATCAATTCATTTAAGTGATATTTCTGAAGCAATGATAACTGAGACGAAAAACAGGGCAAAGGAGGCAGGCTTGGACTTCAATAAGCTGAATTTTCGAACATCTGATTTAGAGAATTTAAAAGGTTCCTTTAATACAGTTATTTGCTTAGATGTTTTCATTCATTACCCTCAACAGGAGGCTGAGACGATGGTGAAACATCTCTGTCAATTATCTGATGAGAGATTAATTGTTAGCTTTGCTCCTTACACCCCTTTACTAGCGCTTTTGAAAGGTATTGGTCAGCTATTCCCTGGACCAAGTAAAACCACTAGGGCCTACACATTAAGGGAGTCAGGAATTATTGAAGCTGCAAAGCAATCTGGCTTTAAAGTGGTCAAAAGCAAGTTGAATCAAGCTCCTTTTTATTTCTCAAAATTGATAGAATTTGTGAAATCCTAGTGAAAAAAAGCCTTTATTTTTCATAACACATTTAGGTAACTAAATGATTTTCAAGTGCATATCTAACTAGTTCTGTTCTACTAGAAGTGCCGGTTTTAATAAATAATCGACTCACATATTTCTCTACATTGCGGATAGAAGTCTCAAGTTGTCTTGCAATTTCTTTGTTCATTAAACCTTCCGCAACTAGTTGCAAAACGCTTGCTTCTCTTGGGGTGAAATTAGGAATCGAATCATCTTTGCGTAGGTTGTTTTTATCCCCCTGGCTAAGCATGGATTTTATTTCTGTAATTTGTTTTGCCATTTGGCCAACATCAGCATTCGCAAATCTGGCTGCTTCAGTTAGTAATCGCTCTTGCCGCTGAACTACATTCTTAACTCTTGCAACTAGTTCATCTGGATCAAATGGTTTTGGCATGTAGTCGTCTACACCTGCTTGATACCCCTGAGTCCTATCAGCTGTCATACCTTTAGCAGTTAGGAAAATGACAGGTGTACCTCCAAGTCTTTCATCCTCTCTAATTTTTTTTAAAAGCCCATAACCATCGCATCTAGGCATCATGACGTCACTGATAATCACATCAGGAATCATTTTTTGAGCTTTTTCCCATCCCTCTTCTCCATCTACAGCGGTTGTAACTTGAAATCCTTCATCTTCAAGATAAGCCTGAACAGCAGTTCTTAACCCAGGCTCGTCGTCGACAAGTAATATCCTTGGAGTTTGAGAAACTTCTTGTGTTGATGGATTGGGATCACTCATAAAAATTGGACTTCTAGAGCTCTTAAAAGGATATTAACCTTTATTCCTCTCTTGTTATTTAGCTTAACGAATGAATCAATGGATAATAATCACCTGAATTTTGATTTTCAGTCTTCAACACCATGTTGTACGAAGGTTGTTGAGGAGATGGCTCCTTATTGGAATGAGTTGTGGGGTAATCCCTCTAATACTAATAATCGATCAGGTCTTTCTGCTTCAGCTGCAGTAGAAGTATCTCGTGAAACAATAGCTTCCTATTTGAACATCAATCCTAAAAGATTAATTTTTACGAGTGGGGCAACAGAAGCAAATAATTTGGGTTTAGTTGGACATGCAAGAGCTAAAGCACAACTGATTGGAAAACCTGGACACATAATAACTGTTTCAACTGAACATCATGCAGTCCTTGACCCGCTTAGGCAGCTTCAAAAAGAAGGGTTTCGTTTGTCAGAATTACAACCTAATAAAGAGGGTTTAATCAATATTGAACAACTTTCTGAAGCTGTTGAAAAAGATACTTTTCTGGTTAGTGTCATGGCTGCAAATAATGAGATAGGGGTTTTGCAACCTATTGCTGAAATTGGATCTTTTTGTAAGAGAAAGGGAATCGCTTTTCATACTGATGCCGCTCAAGCCCTGGGTTATTTAGATTTAGACCCCGATAAATTTCGAATTGATTTGATGAGTTTGAGTGCTCACAAAATTTATGGACCTAAAGGTATTGGGGCTTTGGTGATTAAGGAAGGATTCCCTCTTGAACCATCTCAATATGGAGGAGGACAGGAGCTTGGATTAAGATCTGGTACGCTTCCTGTCCCTTTAATTGTTGGCTTTGCAAAGGCAGTCGAAATAACAAAAAATGATCAGGATGGGAGGAATAAGAGACTTTTGTTTTTTAGAAACTTATTGTTGAGTGGATTAAAAAAGAATATTTCTGGATTGATAGTTAATGGATCTATTGATCAAAGATTGCCTCATAATCTCAATATCACTTTCCCTGGTGTGAAGGGAAGTCAATTGCATGGTCAATTAAGAAGGTTTATTTTTTGTACTAGTGGTTCAGCTTGCAGTAATGGTAATGCTTCTCATGTTCTAAAGGAGATAGGGCTTTGTAAAAATGATGCTGAAGCATCAATAAGGATGAGTATTGGGAGAAAAACTACTGAGAAAGATATCAATAAGGCGATTGAAATTATAACAAATATAGTGATTAATCTGAGGCAATAGGTTAAGTCTATTTTAAAAATTTCTTTGCAGAAATTCTTAACTTTGCACTTTTACTTCTTGGATTTAATTCTATCTCTTCAAGGCATGCTCTCATAGGCTTTTTAGATAGTATTTTTAATCTATTGTCAGTTTTAAAACTCGATTTTACTCTTCTATCTTCTAGTGAATGAAAACTCATCACCATAAATAATCCATTCTCTAGCAACCAGTTTGGAGCTTTTAAAAGTAAACTATCGAGAGAGACTAATTCATTGTTTACAGCTATTCTTAAAGCCTGGAAAGTTCTAGTTGAGGGATGAATTCGACCATACCTTTGTTTTGGTGGAAAGCATCCTGCAATTGCATAAGAAAGGTCTTGAGTTCCAGAGTATGGCCCATTTTCTGCTAGATCATTTTTTATTTTTCTTGCAATACGTCTGGAGCGTTTTTCTTCTCCTAATTCATATATTAAATCAGCTAGATCTTGCTCAGAGAGAGTTTCAATAAGTTCGGCTGCACTTGAACCCTCTTCTGGGTTCATACGCATATCTATTGGACCATTTAGACGAAAGCTAAAACCCCGTGAAGGCTCATCAAGTTGATGACTACTGACTCCAAGATCCGCTAGGACGCAAATGGCTTGTTCGTGATGTGAAAAATCTGCGAAGTTTGTAGAAATTATTTCTATTCTTCTTCCGAATTTAATTAATTTTTTTGATGCTGCTTTTATGGCCATTGGGTCTTGATCAAGTCCAATGATTTTGATTCCCGGGAAATTTTCGAGTATTTGCGCTGAATGTCCCCCGCCTCCAATGGTGGCATCAATAATTAATCCTTGTTTTGTTAATTCACTTGGTAATTCCTTAAGTGATTGAATTATTTCTTTCCCCATTACGGGGACATGTTTAAAGTTAGAACTTGAACTAATTGGCCCTTCTTTCATAAGTTTTTACTAGTATTTAGACATTGCTTTGGTTTGGCCCAATGACGCAGCTTGAAACGCGTACGGAGCCGATGGTGGTCAACTTTGGGCCACATCATCCATCAATGCATGGTGTATTGCGATTAGTAGTAACCCTTGATGGAGAGGATGTTGTTGATTGTGAACCAGTTATTGGTTACTTGCATCGAGGGATGGAGAAAATTGCTGAGAATAGAACAAACGTTATGTTTGTTCCTTACGTTAGTCGCATGGATTATGCGGCTGGTATGTTTTATGAAGCCATTGTTGTTAATGCCCCTGAGCGTTTAGCAAATATAAAGGTACCCAAGAGAGCAAGTTATATCAGAGCGATAATGCTTGAGTTGAATAGAATAGCTAATCATTTGCTATGGTTAGGTCCATTTTTGGCTGATGTCGGAGCTCAAACTCCTTTCTTTTATATTTTTAGAGAAAGAGAGATGATTTACGATTTATGGGAGGCTGCAACTGGTCAGAGATTGATTAACAATAATTATTTTCGCATTGGTGGCGTTGCATGTGATTTACCTTGGGGTTGGTTAGAAAAATGCAAAGATTTTTGTGACTGGTTTGGTCCAAAAATTGATGAGTATGAAAAATTGATTACTAATAATCCTATTTTTCGTAGACGTATAGAAGGTTTAGGAGTTATTGGAAAAGAGCAAGCGATTAACTGGAGTCTTTCTGGCCCAATGCTTCGTGCAGCAGGTGTTCCGTGGGATTTGAGGAAGGTAGATCATTATGAATGCTATGACGATTTTGAATGGGATATTGCATGGGAGAAAGAGGGTGATTGTTATGCTAGATATAGAGTACGCATTGAAGAAATGAGACAGTCATTAAAGATATTACGACAAGCTTGTGAGATGATTCCTGGGGGGCCAACAGAAAATCTTGAGGCACAAAGAACAGTTGATGGGAAAAAAGGTGATTTGTCCGGTTTTGATTATCAATATGTTGCTAAGAAAGTTGCACCTACTTTTAAAATTCCTAATGGTGAATTATATACACGCCTTGAGTCTGGGAAAGGAGAGATAGGAGTATTTATTCAAGGTAATAATGATGTGACTCCTTGGCGGTTTAAAATCAGAGCAGCTGATTCAAATAATTTGCAGATACTTCCTCACATACTCAAGGGCGCCAAAGTCGCTGACATAATGGCTATCTTAGGCTCAATTGATGTGATTATGGGTTCTGTTGATAGGTAAGTCTTTTGAAGAAGCGCGATAGGAGAGATTGGTTGTTTTTGCAACGAACCGTTCGTTTTGGTGAGACAGATGCAGCAGGTGTAGTTCATTTTCTTCAATTATTCAAATGGTGCCATGAAGCTTGGGAAGAAAGTTTGGAAAGATATGGAATAGCTTTAAAAGACATTTTTCCTACAACCCAAATTAATCCAAGCAAGCAAAATCTCTCTCTGCCTGTCGTACATTGTGAAGCAAATTATTCCAAACCACTTTATGTTGGAGATTCTATTAATGTTGAATTATATCCAGAAAAGGTAAATGATTCATCATTTATACTTCGATTTAAATTTAAAAAGAATGGTGAGCAGATAGGTACTACAAATATCAGACATGTATCGATAAATCCGATTACAAGAGAAAAATGTTCATTATCTAAGCAAATAGATTTATGGCTAAATGAATCTTGTTTCGATTTTTAGTTAATAGGTGTATTTAAGGCTACCCAATCTTGCCATTTGTTTAGGTCCCATTTTTTATTTATATTTCTTGAAAGCTTTGGGCAATCGTACCAGCTCAGTGGCTTTTTTGATGGTTGCCAGTCGTTAATTAGACGAGTTAGAAGAGATATGATTTGAGGTTTATTAATTTCTTTTTCTTTAAATCGAGCTAAGGCAACTAAACGTTGTCCCCATTTTTTATCACTCACGCCTAGTACAAAAATGTCTTTAATTGGGAGCTGATTTTTTGTGACTATTTTGATTAATTTCATTTCGATATCTTCTGGGAAAATTGTTTCACCACCCGAATTAATGGCTGAATCTCTTCTCCCTAGGATTTGAAGTGATTTTTTGTTATTGAGTGTAATAAATTGCCCTAAATCGCCTGCTTCCCACCATCCTTTTGAGTCTGTAATTGATTCGAATTTGTCATCCTTCCATTTTGAAGTTGCAATTCTACTAGTTTTAATTTTCAATAAATTTTTTTTGTTGATTTCTATCTCAACATCTTCGAGTGGAAAACCAACACTATTACTTCCTTTTAAAAAATCTTTTGGACTAAGGCAAGTCACCATTGCGACTGTCTCGGTAGCCCCGTAACAAGGAGCTAAATTAATAGAATTCTTTCTCGCTTTGTCAGCAAGTTCGATGGGAATCAAAGCTCCTCCAACCCAAATGATGGCAAAAGATTGAAGCCATTTTAAACCATCAGGATTGTCAATTAGAGATAATAATTGAGTTGGTACTAGGGATGTAATTAATGGACGTCTATATTTATTAGTTAATTTTTCACTAAACCGTTTAAGTTGAAGTGGTTTATGCATCATAGAATGTGAAATCCAATGATACTCTGATTGCCAAGTGTGATGCCTCCACCAAGGCATGAAACCACTTATATGGTGTAAAGGTAGTGAATTTAGAATTATGCACTCTTTTGGCAGTAGTCCATGATTCTTCAACCACTTTCCGGTTGCTAAAGCCGAATTAGTTAGATTTTTAATTGATTGGAAACAAAGATTTGGTCCGCCAATACTTCCCCCGCTTGAGATGATAATGCCTTCTCCCTCAGGTAAAGTTGCAGATGTGGAAATTTTCGTTTGATCTTTTGGAGGTGCCAGGTATACCCAGTTATGCTCTTCAAAATTCTTCAAAATTTCTTTTGAACATTTCAGGGGTTTTTCGGGGTCACATTTTACAATTGAAAGTTTGGTCATGCGGCTTCCCAGACTGATTTTGGATTGTTGTTAAAGAGTGGCCCTCTCGGGCACCATCCTGGTGCAAGTCCAGGTGCGCATGGATTTTCTCCTTCGACTTGCTTGGCAGCGAGGTGATGAATCCACTTGCTCCCAATACCAGTTTCAAAAGCTGTGCTTATTACTGTTTGATTATCTTCTTTCCCTATCTCTTTTAAAAGCAATCGAGGATCACCCTCTAAAGCAGGGCGTCGTATTTGCCAACTTTTCCATATTTTCCGTAAATGTGGAAATTCAACCAAAGATTCGTCTAGTGCGATTGGTATTTGATCAGCCAATGAAAATAATCCTTCAATATCTTTTGATGGAAGTGGCTGCTCAATCCATTCCAAGCGATGTTCGTTTTTGAGTTCTATACTCCATTCTTGTGCTTTTTGACGGCTCCATCCCCCATTTGGATCAATCCTAAGTTTGAAATTTTTTGGGAGAATATTTAATATTTTTTGTAATATTTTTTCCTCATCAAAATTATTTTCTTTGTTAGATACTTTCCATTTTATTGTATGTGAACTTTTCACTTTATTCGATCTATCTAAATAATTTACTATTGAATCTAAAGGATCAATATCTGTAGGTAAAAGATAACATGATTTTGTGATATCAAACTCTTTAAAACTTTGCTTTTTTGTATTTAGAGTTTCTAAATCAGCTAAGGATGCTCCTAAACCGAAAGCAAGTGATCCTGGTAATTCACATAAATAATTTTCTATTGAATCTTTGGTAGTATTTTTCCCAATAAAAGCGAGTTTTTCGATACATGTTCTTAACTCACTTTCTTCGATAGGTGAAACTTCACCCCATCCGCAATTACCATCTGAGTCTTTTATTTGCAACAATAAACCCTTCTTTTGATGAATTATTCCTTGTGAGGTAGTTAACTTTCTTGTTAGTTGAAATGAAAATGGCTTAATATTAATTATTAATTTCATGATTTAATAAAATTAATAATTTATTTTAAAAATAAATACGACATAGCAAAACCTAAACTTAAGCATAACCCATTGATTGTCTGAAAGCGAAGAGCTAAAAATTTACTGTTTTTAATTAGCTCTGGCTTATTGTGATGTCTTTTAATTAATTTAATTAGATCTAATCCTGAAGGAAGGCTTATTAAACATATAAGAGTTGTTAGGGGCCATATCCCATTTAGTACTGGTAATAACTCTAAAAGAAATATTAGACCAACTAACCACGGTAAAAAATTTGCTGCTCGACTAGTTCCTAAAACAACTAGGGGTGATTTTTTACCAACAGCAGCATCTTGATTGATTTGATGAAAATGCGAACAGAATAGAACCAAAGTGGTCGCCATCGCCGGGCCTGCCCCAACCATTAGTGCAGTACCCCAGGGGATGGTTTCAAAATTGGATTTAGGAGAAATAACAATTAGTGCTGCAGCTGTCGCTAGTGGGCCAAATGCAATCCAGCAGAGGGGTTCCCCTAACCCCTTATACCCCAGTCTAAAAGGAGGTCCTTGATACAAATATCCAAGTAAACAGCAAATTAAGACCAAAAAAAGTACTGTTATTTTACTTTTTAAAGCGAGGATCAATATTATAAATAAACCCAATAAAAGAGAAAAATATGCAACTCGACTTACAGTGGTTTTATTACCAGTTAAAGCTACTACCGAGTGGAATTTGTATTTGTCAACACCAGTTTCATCGTCAAAAAGATCATTGGTAAGGTTTTCCCAAAGCAAAATCAAGATTGAGGCTATTAGGAAGCCGATGAATTGTCCTAGACGAATATTGCCGCTAATTCCTAGCTCCCATCCTGCAGACAAAATTACTGGCATTATTGCGACTGAATACAATGGCCACTTAATTGCAGCTTGCCAAAGATGTTTCCTTTCAGTTGTAGAAGACTTCACTGATAAAATAACCTGCTCTGTTTGTTTCTTGGTTCTTTCCTTAAGATTAGGCAGCAGTTCATGTATTGGTTTATTTATGTTTAAAGGGTCTAATTGGTTATGAATTTGGAACCTGTCTTTAGTGAGCTTTTAGTTAGTTCTCTTCAGAAATGGAGTTCAAGAAAAGTTGATGAATGTATCTTGAGTATTTGTGCTCCCGTAAGTCAAGCAGATCCTTTAACAACATTACCTTTAATTGCTGAGAAACATCAGTTTAGATTCCTTTGGGATCTCTCTCCAGGGTTGTGCATTTCTGCTGGAGGACATTGTCAATCATTGGATTTATCTGGGCCAAAGAGGTTTGAAAATGCAAAAAGGTTTAGTGATGAGATTTTTACTCGATTGATAGATCCTTGTCCAAGCCCAGTATTCTCAGCATCAAGGATTCTATTTTCATTTTCTTTCTTTGATCAAATTAAGAGTAATGAAAAGTCAATAGATGATAAATTTTCTTTGCAGGCTGTTCTGCCTAAGTGGCAATTAACTGCAAGAGAAGGATCGACATGGTTACGTTTAAACTCAGTTGCTCAGAATCCGACAGATGTTCGTGAAGCGACAGAAAGATTATGGGCAATTCGAGAAAAGATCAATAAATCACCAGTCATAATTGACCATGATTTAAAAGAAAATTTTTTTGTCGAAGATCTTTCTAATGATTGGAAATCTCAATATCGAGATGCATTAAGCAAGGGTATTGAATTAATAAATGTAGGTGATTTGGATAAACTTGTATTGGCTACAAGACAACTTCTTTTCCTGAAAAAACCATTGGATCCACTGAAGTTACTTGCTCGGCTAAGATTTCAACAATCTAATAGTTGTCGATTCCTGTGGCAAAAAAATAATGATGAGTCATTTTTTGGTGCATCACCAGAGAGACTTATAAGTCTCAATAAAAATCAGTTGCTAATTGATGCTTTAGCCGGTACTGCAAAGAAAGGTGATGATGGGAAGAAATTGCTTGCTTCCTCTAAAGATTTAAGAGAACACCATTTTGTAGTTAAATCTATTATCGAGCAACTTTTAAGAAAAGGGATTAAAGCAAGTCATCCATCTCAACCAAAATTAATTACTCAAGGACATCTAATCCATTTGCATACTTTGATTGAAGCTTTTGTTAAAGAGAAATCTCCTCTTGAGTTGGTTGAAGCGCTTCATCCAACACCTGCAGTTGCAGGATTGCCTCTGACTAAATCTTTGAGTTGGTTGGCAGCTTTAGAATCATTTGATCGTCAAACATATGCTTCTCCAATAGGATGGATAGATCAAAATCAAAATTCAGAATTTAGGGTAGCTATTCGTTATGGACATGTTAGAGGCAATGAACTTAAATTATTTGCTGGGGCTGGCTTAGTGAAAGGCTCAACTGTTGAGGAGGAAATGCAAGAGGTAGCTTTGAAATTTGAAGTTTTAAGAAATCAATTAAACTTAGATAAGGTTAATTGTTCAAATGAACTTTAAGGGAATCGATCACTTGATCTCCTAAGGGAACATTCATTAGGTTTTCTACTTCTCTAATACCAGTTGGACTCGTTACATTTATCTCACTTAACATTCCCCCAATAACATCTATTCCAACAAAAAAGAGCCCTTCTTTCTGTAATGCAGGTTTTATTTTATCACATATCTCTATTTCTTTAGGAGTTAATTTAGTTATCTCAGCTTCCCCACCTAAAGCAAGGTTGCTTCTGAAGTCTCCTTTTTTTGGGCGTCTATTAATTGCACCTAATGGTTCTCCATTAACCAAAAGGATTCTTTTATCGCCATTTATTACTTCTGGTAGAAATTGTTGCATCATCACTGGCAAATGTTCTTGTGAAGTAACCAGTTCTAGTAATGCTTCTAAGCCTGGTGCATCCTTTGCAATTCGTATGACTCCTTGCCCACCTTTCCCTCCAAGTGGCTTTAAAACAACTTCTCCATACTCTTTTGCAAATGTGATTAATTGTTCCACCCTACTTGCGACAAGAGTGGGAGCCATTAATTCACTAAATCGTAATGCTCCTAACTTTTCATTCCAAGCTCTAAGTGAAGCAGGCTTGTTAATTACATTGACACCATCTCTTTCGGCAACCTCTAGTAAATGAGTTGCGTATAAAAAAGCCTCGTCAACAGGTGGATCTTTGCGCATCCAAATGCAGGAGAAATCTCTTAAAGGAAGGCTTTGAGATGACTGGACATTGATCCATGGTTCACAATTAACTTTATTAGAAACGACCCATGCATCATCTCCCCGGGCTTGAAGGTCAGAGGGAGTACAGATCCAAACATCTATGTTAGCTCTAGATGCAGCTTGCATAAGTGCTGCTGATGAATCCTTTTTGGGATTAATATTTTCAATTGGATCAAGAACAAATAGTTGCTTCATGAATCAATTATTAGTTTCAATAATTTCATTTAATTTATTAGTTCTCTCAAGTTCGTAGAGCTCGTCGCAACCTCCAATACTTTTTCCATTAATAAAAATTTGAGGAACAGTTCTGAGTCCTCCTGCTCTTTCTGACATTTTTATTCTTGCTTCATTGTCTCCATCAATAGAATATTCAGTGAATTGGATCCCTTTTTCATTGAGTAGCGCCTTTGCACGCAGGCAAAAGGGGCAAAATTTCCAAGTGTATATTTCCACTGAAGAGATGCCTGAATCGTGAATTGATCTGTTCATTTATAGTTTTTGGGTGGATATGCTGATAGCTTTTAATGTATTAATTCTATTACCTCGTTTGCAAGACCTGACTGATTTTAAAAGAGACCTTTCTTTGTTGACTGCTCGCCTGGGTAAAGCCCAGGATTGTCTTTGACGAGCCTGCATTGTTAGCAAGGAAAAAGGATTTAGAACAAGTTGCATCACAACCTGAGTTTTGGAGTGATTCCCAAAACGCCCAAAAACAGATGCGTCAACTTGATGACGTTAAAGCAGAGTTGGAAAAATTAACCATATGGAGGAGCGCCATTGAAGACGCCAATCTCTCGTTAGAGCTTTATGAGTTAGATCCTGATGAAGAAATTCTCTCGGAAGCTCACAATGGGCTTAGGAAATTAAAACTAGAACTTGAACGTTGGGAAATGGAGCGCCTTTTAAGCGGTACTTACGATAAGGAGGGTGCTGTTCTTTCAATTAATGCTGGAGCGGGTGGAACTGACGCTCAAGACTGGGCTCAAATGCTTTTAAGGATGTATACCCGTTGGGCTGAAAATAATGGGATGAAAGTAATTATTAATGAACTTTCGGAGGGAGAAGAAGCGGGAATAAAAAGTGTCACTATCGAAATAGAAGGTTTGTACGCATATGGCTTTTTACAAAATGAAAAAGGAACACATCGTTTAGTCAGAATCTCCCCTTTTAATGCAAATGGAAAGCGACAAACCAGTTTTGCCGGAGTTGAAGTTATGCCTAAAATTAATGAGGAGGTTGAACTTGAGATTCCTGAAAAAGATTTAGAAATTACTACAAGTCGCTCAGGTGGAGCAGGCGGACAAAATGTAAATAAAGTTGAGACTGCAGTTCGTATTCTTCATGTGCCTACAGGTATTGCAGTTAGATGTACACAAGAAAGATCTCAACTTCAAAATAAAGACAAAGCAATGGCATTATTAAAATCAAAATTAATGGTGATAGCAGTCGAACAAAGAGCTGCAGAGATTGCTGATATTCGCGGGGATATTGTTGAAGCTGCTTGGGGAAATCAAATTAGAAATTATGTTTTTCACCCTTACCAGATGGTAAAAGATTTACGTACTGAACAAGAGACAACAGATATAGGTTCAGTTATGAATGGGGAAATAGATATTTTTATTCAGTCTCTTTTAAGGCAAAATATTGAAGAATCATAAATTTATTGGATATGAATAATAAAAATATTTCTGACGACGATGTCAAGAAAAATACACCTCCTCCAAGTTTTGTGAAACTTGCGATGAAAAATATGGTTCGTAAAGGTAGTCAAAGTCTTTATCATTTTGGCTTAACTGCTTTTGGTTTTCTGGGATTTATTCTTTTGGTTGCATTTCTTGGAAAACCTCACATACCGCAATAACTTTATGGAGAATTATTTGTCTAGTTCAAAAAAATTGGATTTAGAACTTTCTTTTAACCCTTTCCCGGTTCAAGATTTAGGTACCTCTGTAAACAATGAGACTTTAGAGCTTTTGAAGAATCCAAGTAAGTGGATTGAAGAGATAAGTAGATGGATTAGATTTATACAAGTCAATGAAGAACTTAAGTGTCCTGAAATAGTTCGAAATGCGTCTCAATTTAGCTTGGGGTTGGAATTAACGAATGATGAACAAATTCTTGATCTAAATTATACTTGGCTAGGTAAATCAAAAAGTACAGATGTGCTTTCATTTCCCATAATTGATGAGACATCTTTTTGTGTGAGTAATGAATATGTCGAATTGGGTGACATAGTTATCTCTGTTCCGACAGCAATCAGACAAGCCAAAGAAAATAGTGCTGATTTATTTAGAGAACTTCGATGGCTTTCCACTCATGGCCTTTTACACCTTTTGGGTTGGGATCATAGTGACGAAGAGAGCCTTAATAAAATGCTTTTCATTCAAGAGCAACTTATAGATTTAAATTGTTAATGAAAAACAAATCTACTGTAGCTAGAGCAACTAGCTATAATTCTTGAAAAGCAAGAATGACGAGTGATAAGGATGCCTCCTAAGATGCCTAGTGAAACTGAGAGAGAAGTTTGGGACAGGTTTAAAACTCTTCAAAAACCTAATAAAAGATCTTCATGGAAGATTGCTAAAGATCTTCCAACCAGCTTTTTATATGCAGCTAAAGGCATAGGATATGCTTTTTCGACTCAGAGGAATTTTCGAATTCATGTTGGTTTTGCAATTGGTGCGTTTGTTTTAGGTCTCTTACTAGGTCTTAATAAAAGTAATTTGGCAATAATGGCCCTCACAGCCTCTAGTGTGTTAGTAGTTGAATTGCTTAATACAGCGATTGAATCAGTTGTTGACTTGGCTATTGGAAAACAATTTCATCCACTCGCCCAAATCGCTAAAGATTGTTCTGCTGGAGCAGTTTTAATAGCTTCATTCAGTTCAGTACTGGTTGCTATTTTATTATTATTGCCTCCAGTACTTAAACAGTTTGGAGTTTAATGGTTTTAAAATTATGTTTTTGGTAATCGACAATTATGACAGTTTCACTTATAACCTTGTTCAATATTTGGGCGAATTAGCTTCTCAGCATTCAATCGCATCAGAAGTAAGAGTCGAACGTAATGATGCTCTTACAATCAGTGAGATTAAAGATTTAAATCCTGATGCAATTTTGTTATCTCCTGGTCCAGGAGACCCTAATCAATCTGGAATTTGTCTAGATATTTTATCTGATTTATCAATTGAAATACCAACCCTTGGCGTTTGTCTTGGTCATCAAGCTATTACGCAAGCTTTTGGTGGGAAAATAATTAGAGCTAAGCAATTAATGCATGGTAAAACATCTAATATTTTGCATAAAGGTACTGGAATATTTAAAGATTTGCCTAATCCCCTAGTAGCAACTAGATACCACAGCTTGATTGCAGAAAGACAGAGCCTCCCAGAGTGCTTAGAGGTTATAGCCTGGCTAGAAGATGAAACGATTATGGGAATAGCTCATAAGGATTACCCTCACATATACGGGGTACAGTTCCATCCTGAGAGTGTATTGACAGAAGCTGGGCATAAGTTACTTTCTAATTTCTTGGATGTAGCAGAAAATATATAGATTATCTAATTATCTATAGACGTTATAAATAAATTTATACCTCATCGACAACCTTGAAAGCTGACCAGAATCTTTTCATCTGCTCAATTGTTCCAATGCTAACTCTGATAGAGCCCTCTAAATTTTTTTTCTTATCCATATTTCTAATTAGTATTCCAGATGACTTTAGCTGTTGTTCAACGTGTCTTGGGTTTGATTTTGGCCAAAGTAGAAAATAGTTCCCTCCATCAATATGATGCTTTACTTGATACTTTTCAAATGTATTTTTTATCCAATTACGAGCCTCCAGTACTTTATTTACATAAGAATCAATATAGGGTTGATCTTTAAGTGCTGCAAAAGCTGCGATCACAGCAAAGCTATTGACGTCATAAGGACCAGTGACTCTATTAATTATGTTAATTACTTTAGAGTTACCAATAGCAAATCCAATTCTTAAACTTGCTAAACCAGCAGTTTTAGAAAGCGATCTTAGTGCAACAAGATTAGGTGTTTTTTTGAAATTTACAAATGGCAGAACACTATCACCTGTAAATGCCTCGTAAAGTTCATCGACAACAACTAGTGTTTTAGATGAAAGCTTTGTGATCTCTATAATTTTTTCTGGACTAAGTCTTGTTCCGGTGGGATTGTTTGGATTGCATATGAGTAAAATCTTAGGATTATTTTGGGTAATGAGTTCGCAAATGCGATCAAATGGGTATTGAAAATCCTGACCCTGATAAGGTATTGAGATAATTTTCATTCCTCGCATTTGTGCGCATGGAGCATAATATCCAAAAGTAGGCGATGTTGTTAACATTAGATCATTTAAGTCGCCATAGGCATGAAAAATAGCATTTATTGCTGCATCTACTCCATTAAAAATACCAATTTCAGATGAGTTTATATTCACCCTTGCATTTTGCTTGATAAGAGTTTCCACCACCTTTTCTTGAAGGCCTGAGTATTCAGGATAAATAGATATTTCATCTCTACTTATTTCTCTAAGAGATTTAATTACTAGTGGACTTGGTCCAATAGTGTTTTCATTAAAGTCTAGTCTTAGTAAATTTCTTCGACCTTCCAGTGGTGCTGAATAAGGCTTTAAATCCTCTACATTTTTCCTGGGATTTGGTAGATCTATGAATGAATCTTCTGTCTTTTTCATTACATTCTTTCCAGCGTGGGTATCCCCAACAAACTCATACCCAGTTTAAGTGTATCTGCAGTGATAGAACATAAAGCAAGTCTGCTCGTCTTTGAGGGTTCACTTGCTTTTAAAATAGGAACTTGATCATAGAACCTATTAAAGATTTGACTTAATTCGAATAAATATCCGCATAAGCGATTTGGAAGAAGCTCTTTTTCGACTTCAGCAATCACACAATCAAGTTGTAAAAGCTTACGAACTAATGTCCATTCTTGTTGTTCTTTGAATTGAATATCCTGACTTAATACGTTTAAATCCCCACCTTTACGAGAAATACCAGCTATTCGAACTAATGCATAAAGTAAATAAGGAGCTGTATTCCCTTGCAAAGAGAGCATCTTATCAAAACTAAATTGATAATTAGAGACTCTATTTTGACTTAGATCCGCATATTTGATGGCTGCAATCCCAACAGTTGTCGAAACTTTATCTATAAAACTTTCATTCTCATATCTACTTTCAGTATTGAGACGATCTATAAGATCGTCTTTTGCTCGTTGAATTGCTTCATCCAGAAGATCTACTAATTTAACTGTCTCTCCGGAACGAGTCTTTAATTTTTTACCATCTTCTCCTTGAACAAGACCAAAGGGGACATGCTCAATTTGACAATCTTTAGGAATCCAATTTGCAAGTTTTGCAATTTGAAAAACACCAGAAAAATGTGATGCTTGCCCAGCATCGGTTACATAAATCAAGCGGAATGCTCCATCTCCATCTGGGGGATTTGTCAATCTGTATTTAATCGCTGCTAAATCAGTAGTTGCATAATTAAAACCTCCGTCACTTTTTTGAATAATTATTGGTTGGGGCTTGCCGTCTTTACCTACTATGCCATCAAGGAAAATACATTGAGCTCCTTGATCATTTATTAGCAAATTTTTATTTTTTAAATCATCAATTATATCTACTAAAAATTTGTTATAAAAGGATTCACCTCTTTCAGTCAGTTTGATATCAAGCCGATCGTAGATCTTTTGAAACTCTTTTCTTGATTGATTACATAGCAATTGCCATGCAATTAGACTTTCTTGATTACCTGCTTGTAAATCAACAACTTCACCTCTAGATTTATTCTGAAAAATTTGATCTTCATCAAATCTTTTTTTTGCTTGACGATAAAAATTTACAAGGTCACTTATTTCCACGACATCTTTTGTATGGAGTGCCTCTGGGCTTACCTCTTTTAAATGAGTGATGAGCATGCCAAATTGTGTACCCCAATCGCCCACATGATTGATTCGTAAGACTTCATAACCGCAGAATTCAAGAACCCGTGCGAGAGAATCACCAATAATTGTTGATCGTAAATGACCAACATGCATTTCTTTAGCAATATTTGGACTGGAAAAATCAATAATAACTCGATTGTTATTTGTTCCTTCTTCTGCTTTTTCATTGCTGAATTCTTTTTGAGGCACTCCTAATCTTTGATCGTTTAGACGAAGATGGATCTCGGAAATAAGTGTTTTTGCGTTAATAGATAGATTTATAAATCCTGGACCTGCGATCTGTGGTGGGTTGCATAATTCCAAGAAACCTTTATCTTTTTGAAGCTGATCAGTGATTTGTTGTGCGATATGACGAGGAGGCTTTTTTAGTTCTTTTGAAAGTGCTAAAGCACAATTTATTTGAAAATCTCCGAACTCTGGCTTAGATGCGGGGACCAAGCTAGAACTTGTGAGTATTGAGGAGGTTTTTGAGGTTCGGTCCTCTTTTGGGAATACCTTAATGAAAGCTCTATTTATTGCTTCTTCTAATTTGGCGGATATTGCAAGCATGATGTTTGTGGTTAGGTGGAGCTGTTAAGATTTCTTGGCTTTTTCAAATTGTCAGAAAATAGTTTATTCATTGTTTTAGTCAAAGCGCATACTGAAATCTATCCATTTGCTTTTGGTGATTGGCGCGCTAGTTGATATTAGATCGATACCTGTAAAAACATAGTCTGATAAATTTTTTGGATTAATTCCAGAAACTTCAATAACAATATTATGTGAGACGTGCTTGGAATAAGTTTTCTTTGAAAGTTGACGTAATTCTGGAACTAATTTCTCAATAGTTTGAATAGACATTTCATCAAGTAAGACTCCATCAGCACCAGCCTCTACCGCTTCTTTCGCTTGGGCGGGAGTTTCTGCCTCCACTATTATTTTTTTTGTCCATGGAATAGTCTTTTTTAAGATTGTGATACTCTCACTAATCCCTTGAGACCATTCAATATGGTTTTCTTTCAACATTGCAGCATCATCTAATCCAAGTCTATGGTTTATTCCGCCACCACAATGAAAAGCATATTTTTCGAAGATTCTCAGCCCTGGAGTAGTTTTCCGGGTGTCTGCCAATCTCACATTAGATCCTGAGAGTTTACTTACCAGTAAAGCTGTCGATGTAGCAATACCTGAAAGATGCATGGCTACATTTAGAGTTATTCGCTCTCCTGCTACTAATGATGAAGAAGACCCTCTTAACTCTATGAGCCTTTGATCCTTATTAAATTGTTCACCATCTTTGATGAGTAGTTGAATATCAACTTGGGGATCAATTTTTTTAAATATTAGTTTGACAAGATCTCCACCACAAAAAGTTCCTGCTTCTTTTGCTACCCAATGAGCTGATGCACTTCTGTTTTTGAGGACAAATCTTGTGAGATCTCCATCACCGAGATCTTCCTCAATCCAGGTATCTAATATTTTATTTAGCTTTGGTGAGCGAAGATCCACAATACAACAAATACATTTATTACTATACCAATGCTAAAACCATTTATAGAAATATCTTTTCCTATTTTTTAATTTCATCTATTTATTTTTATCTATATTACTTCCAAGCTAAAGAAGTTTTGTAATAATTTTTCTTGGAGATATGTTAGATATGCTTTAATTAATTTAGTTTAGAATATTTTTAGAAAGTGGACGTTGTTCATAGTGTGAACATTATGGTGGCTCTATTGATTGGAGGGGTTTGCTATTACTTATATTATATTTTTACAATCGACAATACCTAGTAGATACAAATTGCTTGATTACTTCCCAATACAGAATTTTGAAAATATATTATCAAGTAAACTCTCTGTTAAATCATCGCCTGTTAATTCACCTAAATAATTAATAGCTTCTCTTAAATCAATCGTCCAGAAATCCCATGGGAGCTTTTCATCAAAAACCTTATCAATATTTTTTAGTGATTCCATCGTTGACTTTGCCAGATCAAGTTGTCTTTCATTTAGAGCAATGTTTAAACCATGCGTTAGAGACGAACCACACATTTTTAGTAGATAATTAATTAAATCGTCTTCCCCATTGCCCGTTTTTGCACTTATGATCACTAAATTCTCTTTTCCTGATAGATATTTGGGAATTTTTTCAAAAGGATTATTCTTCTTTAAATCAGATTTATTTCCAGCAATTAAGAGTGGAATATTTGTAGGTAATTGTTTTAGTATTATTTCATCCTCATTAGTCCATCCATTTGAATAATCATAGATCAATATTATTAGATCAGCTTGAACCAAAGTCTTTTTAGTTCTTGAAATACCAATTCTCTCTATGGTATTTTCAGTTTCTCTTAGACCTGCTGTATCAATAAAAGTTACTGGTATTCCCTCCAATACTATTTCACTTTCCAAAAGATCTCTTGTCGTTCCAGGTAGGTCAGTAACAATGGCTTTTTCTTGCTTAGAAAGCCTATTCATTAAGGAGCTTTTCCCTACATTAGGCTTCCCAGTTAATGCAATTTTTAAACCAGTGCGAACCCAGCATCCTCTTATAGCATTATCAATTAGTTCGTTGAGATCTTTTCTAATTGCAAAAATTTCATTTTTTACATTTTCTTCATCTAACTTTGGAAGATCCTCTTCAAAATCTATTCTTGCTTCAATTTCAGTTAGTTGCTCTATCAGTCTTTTCCTGATTGATTGGATCGTAGTTTGAATATTTCCTTCAATTCCATTAATCGCGAGTTCTGCAGCCTTTCGGCTTCTTGCTGACACTAATTCGCTAATTGATTCTGCTTGAGTAAGGCTTATACGACCATTTAGTACTGCTCTTTGGCTAAACTCACCTGGCTCTGCTCTTCGAACGTTTTTATTGTCAAGTACTCTTTCCAGGATCCTCTGGACTGAAATGATTCCACCATGGCAATGGATTTCTACTACATCTTCACCTGTAAAGCTTCGTGGCCCTTTCATTATTAATACGAGTACTTCATCGATATATATTTTTTGATTTAATTCGGTTACATGTCCGTAAAGCACTTGGTGAGTTCTCCAATCATGCTTTCCAGGAATATGAACAATAGTCTTAGTTATCTCAATTGCTGTGGGGCCAGAGATCCTAATGACAGCGATGCTTCCCTGGCCGGGAGAAACGGCAGTCGCAATTGCAGCAATTGTCTCTTCAGTAGGGGAAAACGAATTCATGAAGCAATAATCATGCAATCTTCACTAAAATAAAATCTAGTTTTCTTTTTTATGATCAAGATTTTTAAAATATGAGAAAAATCTTTCTAAATCTAATACATAGAATTCGTAAACTTATTTCTTGGCTCTGGAAGCAGGAAGGTTCTCCCTCACAGAGAGCACTAGGGTTGGGTGTGGGGATATTTAGTGGTTGCTTTCCATTCTTTGGTTTGCAAACTTTGATGGGAGTATTTTTAGCAAAAATTTTCAAGGGGAATAGTGTTTTTGCAGCTGTTGGGACTTGGATTAGCAACCCATTGACTTATGTGCCTTTATATTATTTTAATTATAGAATAGGTTCTCTAATAATTAACAAAGATAAAAATATAGTAGATTTTAGCCATATAACTACTAATCAGTTGTGGTCTCAAGGTTGGTACCTAAGTTCTCGATTATTAATTGGCTCGATATGTATGGGCCTTTTGACTGGAGTTATTGGTGGGCTCGGCTCATATTATTTACTCAAAAAACTTTCTGATAAAATATAAATTTATATCTTTGTGATGCTCTTTTTTAGCAATTCATCTAATTCATAAAAATGTTAATTGATTCCTGTTCTAGCGATATCTAAGACATCTACCATCGAACGTATTTGATTGATAGTGATTTCTAATTGATTAACGCTTTCTAGTTCAACTCTTAAATCTATACATGCTGGTTTACCTTGAGATGTCTTAACTCTGGCATCTATTACATTAATGCCTCTATCAGAGAGTCTCATTAATATATCTTTAAGCACTCCGACTCTATCAATAACTTCAATTCTTAATTGAATAGGAAATTTTTTTTCTTTGATGCATGTATTGTTATTCCACTTTACTGAAAGTCTTCTATTATCAGGAACTGATTGTATGTTGACACAATTAGTTCGATGTATAGTTATCCCATGATTCCCAAGTGCAACTGTTCCAAGTATGGATTCTCCTGGTAAAGGGCTGCAACATCCACCTAGTCTGTAGTCAAGCCCTTCCAGGCCAAGTATGGGCGAATATTTGGTTTGAGATGTTTTTGTTTTGTTGGAAACTTGATTTGTTTGTGATCCAATTTGGTTTGCTATCTCGATATCACTTAATTCATTCTCAGGTAGTTGGTTTTGAATTTTTATCTCTTCTCTAAACCTATTTATTACTTGATGTAGGGTTAAGGCCCCAAATCCAAGTGCAGCTAATAAATCCTCCGTGGACTTTAGATTACATCTTTCAGCAACTTTTGTGATCGCTTCACCTTTTAGTAGATTATCAATCCCTTTACGACCAAATTCTTGTTCTAGTAGTTCTTTCCCTCTTAAAATTGTTTCTTGACGATGACTTTTTTTATACCATTGCCTGATACGATTTCTAGCTGTGGGTGTGGCTACATAGTTTAACCAATCCAAGCTTGGATGGGAACTCTTGTGAGTAAGGATCTCAACAAAATCTCCATTTTCTAGAGGTGTAGATAGCACACACAAACGATCATTGATTCTCGCACCATTACAATGATTCCCTACTTCAGAATGAATCCGATAGGCGAAATCGATTGCGGTTGAACCATTCCTTAATCCCAAGACATCTCCTTTTGGAGTAAAAACAAACACTTCTTCATCAAATAAATCTTCTTTAATTGATGCAAGATAGTCATTATGATCATTTACGCCATCTTCTTGTTGCCATTCAACTAATTGACGCAACCAATTAAACTTTTCTGAATCAGGATTGGCAGGAGATCCTCCTTCTTTGTACTTCCAGTGAGCGGCAATTCCAAATTCTGAAACCCTATGCATTTCTGGAGTCCTGATTTGCACTTCAATAGGTCTGTGTTTGCCAATTACTGCTGTATGTAGCGACTGGTATCCATTTGGTTTTGGGAGGCCTATATAGTCTTTAAAACGCCCGGGTATTGGTCTGAATGTGTCATGGACAACAGCAAGAGCTCGATAACATGTCTCGACATCTGAGACAAGAATTCTTAGAGCAGCAACATCAAAAATTTCATGAAATTCTTTTTGTTGCCTTTGCATTTTGCTCCAAATTCCATATAAATGTTTTGGCCTTCCACTAACTTCACATTGATTAAGTCCTGCTGAGTTCAAACGATCTTTGAGTAATTGAACAGTTGTATTTAATCTCTCTTCTCTTTCACTACGTTTACTAGCTATTTGTTGTTGAATTTCTCGGAAGGGATCTGGCTCTAAAAGTTTAAATGCCAAGTCCTCCAGTTCCCATTTAAAACCTCCTATTCCTAAACGATTAGCGAGTGGAGCATAAATTTCTCTTGTTTCTTTCGCTATTCGAGTTTGTTTTTCTTTCCCTAGGTAACTAATAGTACGCATATTGTGTAGCCTATCTGCAAGCTTCACTAGTACTACTCGAATATCGCTAGCCATAGCTAGAAACATTTTACGTAGGTTTTCTGCTTGAGCTTCTGTGCGATTATTAAAATGGATTCCTCCTAATTTAGTAACTCCTTCTACTAGATATCTAACCTCACTCCCAAAATACTCCTCGAGTTGTTCTGGGGTTATATCTGTATCTTCGACGACGTCATGTAAAAAACCTGCTGCAATTACGCTAGCGCTTGCACCTATCTCTCTAAGTAAGTCTGCAACTGCAACTGGATGTGTTATGTAAGGCTCCCCACTTTTTCTGAATTGACCTTTATGTAATTGAAATGCAAGATCAAAAGCAGCAACTAATAAAGCTTCAGAATCTCTTGGGCAACTTGCTCCTATCCCAGGTGGAATATTTCTAATGCAATTTTTTAACCACTCTGGCAAAATAATTTCGTAATCATCAATATTTTTAATCTGACGAGTTCTGAGTTGCGGCTTGCCATCAAAAAATTCATCACAGACAACATTGGTCTGGGTTGAATTGCGTGCAGAGGTGACTTTAGACATCAGCACCGGCGCTTAATTTATCTTATTCACGCTCAACATTTCTTGCTACCTTTTTATGAATAATTCATCAAACGAAGTTTTAAAGATAAATAAACTAAATGCTATCTATCCAAATAGTTCTAAGTTCGTATTAAACGGACTAGATCTGAATATGAATCGTGGGGATAGGCTTGCATTAGTTGGTAGATCAGGTTGTGGGAAAAGTACTGTTGCAAAAGCTGTAATGCAGCTTCTTCCTGCTGGATGTATTTGTAAGGGTGAGGTTTTTTTAAATGGGAAAAATGTATTGGAGCAAGATAAGGTTTCTTTGCAAACTATTCGAGGAACAGAGGTTGGATTGATATTTCAGGATCCAATCTCACGTTTAAATCCCTTAATGACTGTTGGCGATCATTTGGTTGATACTTTTAGAGCTCATGATAAGTCTGCAACAAATAATACTTTAGTAAATAAGACTAAAAGCTTACTAGATAAAGTTGGAATAGATCCTTTGAGATTTAATTCTTATCCTCATGAATTTAGTGGGGGGATGCGACAACGGGTGGCAATTGCTTTGGCAATTTCTTTAAGACCTCCTTTGATAATTGCCGATGAGCCTACAACTAGCTTGGATACAATAGTTGCTGACCAGATCATGGGTGAATTGAGTTTTCTTTGCGATGAAATTGGGACTGCTTTACTATTAATTAGTCATGATTTATCTATGGCATATAAATGGTGTAATAAAATTGCAATACTTGATTATGGGAAAATAGTTGAATCTGGAAATATTAAGGAGATAATTTCTAATCCAAAAACTCATATTGCTCAAAGGTTAGTTGATTCATGCAGAATATTAGAAGGCTCTGCGAGAGAAATAATGAATAAAAGGACTGTATTATTGAGAGTAAATAGATTACGATGTTGGCATAATATAGGCTTTTGGCCCTTCAATACTTTTTGGCTTAAAGCTGTTAATGAAGTTACCTTTTCTCTTCATGAAGGTGAAACTCTTGGCGTAGTGGGTCCATCAGGATGTGGTAAGAGCACTCTATGTAGAGCTTTGACTGGTTTATTGCCTACAAGAGGTGGAAGTATTTCTTTCCTTGGATCTAATATTTCAAATTACAATAAGAAATCTTTGAGACAATTACGTAAATTTATTCAAATTATTTTTCAAGATCCTGCTACTGCTTTGAACCCTAAGATGTCGGTACTCGATGCAATTATAGATCCTATTCTTATCCACAAGTTGTTAACTAGATCTCAAGCGAGAGAGAAAGCTCGTCATCTTTTAGGCCTTGTAGGTTTAAACCCCACAGAAATGTATGAACAACGTTTACCTTCTCAACTTTCAGGGGGACAACAGCAAAGAGTAGTTATTGCAAGAGCACTGGCACTTAACCCTAAAATACTTATCTGTGATGAAAGCGTCAGTATGTTAGATGCAGAAATCCAAGCAGAAGTTTTAGAGTTACTTCGTTCTTTACAAGAAAAATTAAAATTGTCCATGTTATTTATAACTCATGACTTATCAGTTGCAGCAGGCTTTTGCCATAGAGTATTAGTATTTGATAAAGGAAAAATTATTGAAGAGAATTCTGGTAAAAATTTGTTGGATAATCCTCAACAATACCTGACACAAAAGATGGTTAAGTCTTGCCCTAGATTGCCGAAATAATATTATTGTTTGACTTTAATACTTTTAAAAGTTTCTCAAAATCTTGCGGTAATGGAGCTGTGAATTTCATTCTCTTTAGTGTTATTGGGTGTATCAAACCTAATTCAATTGCATGTAATGCTTGGCCGCTAAGATTAATGGGTAATTTTTTACATCTACTATAAGTTTGGTCTCCAATAATGGGGTGACCTATGTGTGCACTGTGAACACGAATTTGATGAGTTCTACCTGTATCAAGTTTGAACTTAAGAAGAGAAAAATTTCCTAGGTTTTCAATTAACTTCCAATGTGTGCAAGCATATCTACCTGATTCTTCATTAACTACAGCATATTTTTTTCTATCTTTTGGATGTCGACCAATACATCCGACAACCACTCCTCCAGTCTCTTTAATGGCTCCATGTACAACAGCAATATAATGTCTTGCGGCCACTCTTTTTTGTATTTGAATTTGAAGTTTTACTAAAGCTTCTTGAGACTTTGCTACGACAATGCACCCAGTTGTGTCTTTATCTAAGCGATGAACTATTCCAGGCCTTAATTTGCCTCCGATTCCAGGTAAGTCTGGACAATGATTGATTAATCCATTGACTAAAGTTCCAGATTTATTACCTGGTGCAGGATGTACTGCTATCCCTGCTGCTTTATTGATGACTATTAAATGATCATCTTCGTATAGGATGTCTAAATCAATGTCTTCTGGTTTTAAGTAAGGAAGAGGTTCCGGTGGTGGAACCCAAAGTTGAATTACGTCGCCTGGCCTAACTGGCGTTTTTGCTTTCCCAGTTTTACCGTTAACTCTTGCAAAACCAGCTTCGATAAATTTCTGAATATGAGCTCTACTTTGTTCAGATCTTTGACTGACCAACCATCTATCTAGCCTCATAGGTAATGGCTTTTGGTATTTACTCTCGAATAATTCGCCTGGACCTTGCCCAAATTCAAGCTTGATTTCTTTATCCATTAGGGGAGTTCAAGAGAAATATTTCCCAATAAATTTTTACGAAAATCATCAAGTAGTCTTTGAGACATTCTTCTAGTATCTCCGGAAGTGTGACGTTTTGCTGCAGAAAGTAGCCATAAAGATTTATCTTTAATGACTTCATTGATAAATATTCCATATCTATTTTGAAGACACATTGGCTTAATTCCGGCTTCTTTCTTGTTTGCTAATGTCTCAAGAAGTTTCATAAAGTTAATGGCTACTTGTTCCGTATCGTATGCGGCTTGACCGATATCATCACATATGGCCAGCTTTAATGCGGCACTTTGATCTTCAAATCTTGGTGGAAGAACTCCAGGAGCATCCAATAGATCCAGATCTTGTCCCAATCTTACCCATCTCAAACTTCTAGTTACACCTGGCTTTCTTGAACTAGAGACAACTTTTTTTTTAACTAATCTGTTAATGAGAGCAGATTTTCCAACATTTGGGAAACCAAGAGTTAGTACTC
Organism: Prochlorococcus sp. MIT2308; assembly: GCF_059772345.1. Taxonomy (NCBI): domain Bacteria; kingdom Bacillati; phylum Cyanobacteriota; class Cyanophyceae; order Synechococcales; family Prochlorococcaceae; genus Prochlorococcus; species Prochlorococcus sp. MIT2308. The sequence goes on from NZ_CM186283.1 coordinate 1,593,794, forward strand.
TAATTGCACGATTTTTCATCCCACGATCGAGACGTCTTTGATTTAACTCTTGCCCAGCACGAATGGCAGCTTGTTTTATTTGAAGAACGCCTGTTCCAGCTTTTGCATCACACCACCATGGGACTTTCCCTTCTGACCTTAATTTTTTATCCCAAGCTTTATAGGCATCGATATTGATCATGTCTTTTCTATTAATAACTAATATTTGCTTCTTACCTTTTAACCATTTTTGAAGATATGGATGAGAAGTTGAGAGAGGAATCCTTGCGTCTCGCACTTCGAAAACTAGATCAACTTTATTCAGATGGTCCTTTAATTGTTTTTCTGCTTTTGCAATATGACCTGGGTACCATTGTATAAGCTGCTTGTTCACGGAAATTAAAAGAATTTGGTTGAAATTGATTTATCTCGAAATTAAAAAAGTTAATTTTATCTATTTTGGGTGGGTATTTTTGAAATTTCTAAGTTCAACGTATCATCTGAAATGATTACGTAAGTTAATAATAATAATTGATTTATTCTAAACATCCTGACGGGAAATCAATTTTATTGATCAATCTAGATTGATAGAATTACAATATTTAATAACAAGCCATTGAAAAAAAACATCTCTCTTATTGCGTGTTTAAAAAAAATTGATTTCCAAACTTATTGCTGTAAGATTATTTCTCTAGTAACTGCAGTTGTTTGAGGGGTAATTAATTATTTTCAATAAAGGCTTTTAATATTTAAAATATCGTTTTTGGTTCCTCAAGGGTTTAGGTAGATTTTTTCTGTGTCTTAGTAATTACCCAATTGGTGCCTTTCAAGAGCTATGGTCACTCAGTTTCCTTTCTGAATCCTATAAATTATGTCTAAGCGTTCCCTGTCAAGTCTCGGCGCTGAAGACTTATGCGGCAAACGTGTTTTAGTGAGAGTTGATTTTAATGTCCCATTAGGAGATGAGGGGCAGATAACTGATGACACAAGAATTCGTGCTGCTTTACCAACTATTAATGACCTTCTTGAGAAGAGTGCAAGAGTTATTCTTTCTGCTCATTTTGGTAGGCCAAAGGGAGAGGTTAATGAAACAATGCGTTTGACAGCTGTTGCTCAAAGACTGAGTGAATTGCTTGGTAAAACAGTTGTAAAAACAGAAAGTTGTATAGGAGCTGAAGCTAAGTCAAAAGTAGATGCGATGTCTAATGGCGATGTTGTTCTTTTGGAAAATGTTCGATTTATTGCTGGTGAAGAAAAAAACGATGGAGAATTTGCTAGAGAATTAGCTTCTTTGGCAGAAGTTTATGTAAACGATGCTTTTGGTGCCGCTCACCGTGCTCATGCTTCAACTGAGGGAGTTACAAAGTTCCTGAGTCCTTGTGTCGCTGGTTATTTAATGGAAAAAGAATTGAAGTACCTTCAAGGAGCGATAGATCAACCTCAAAGACCATTGGCTGCAATAGTTGGCGGTTCTAAAGTAAGCAGTAAAATAGGTGTTTTGGAATCTTTAATTGATAAATGTGACAAGATAATCGTTGGTGGAGGGATGATATTTACTTTTTATAAAGCCAGAGGATTATCTGTTGGTAACAGTCTTGTAGAGGAAGACAAGCTAGATTTGGCAAGTGCTTTGGAGAAGAAAGCGAGAGATAAAGGAGTTGAGTTCCTGTTACCAAGTGATGTTGTATTGGCTGATGATTTTTCTCCTAATGCAAACAGTAAAGTTTCAAGAATAGATTCTATTAGTGAAGGCTGGATGGGATTGGATATTGGTTCAGAATCAATTGAACTTTTTCAGAACGCCTTGAAAGATTGCAAAACTGTGATTTGGAACGGACCGATGGGTGTCTTTGAATTTGAGAAATTTGCTAATGGAACCAATTCAATAGCTAATACGTTGGCTGATTTAAGTTCCCAAGGATGCTGCACAATTATTGGAGGTGGAGATTCAGTAGCAGCAGTTGAGAAAGCAGGTTTAGCTAAAAATATGTCTCATATATCTACTGGAGGTGGAGCCAGTCTTGAACTTTTGGAAGGGAAAGTTCTTCCTGGAGTTTCTGCTCTGGATGATGCTTAAGAATTTGAATCTGGCTTTATGATTTTTAGAAGTAGGTTTTTATAGACCTACTTCTATTTTTTTTGTTACTGAATAAATACCTTCAGGATGAGTAATGATTGCTGAAAAAGTTTGAGAGCCAGGATTTAAGGGGGCTTGGATATATTTAAATAAACCACCTGATTGATTAGGCTTAATCCCAAAGATATCATTGGATAAATTAATATTATCTTCGTTTTTAAGTAAGATAATTCCACTAGCAGTTAATGCATTGCCTAATGGATTTTCAATGACTAAATTTATTTCGTATTTCTGACCAGTAAAAACTTTGTCTGGAGATATAATTTTTATAATTAAAGGTGACTTTTGACTATTCAAAATTGATTCTTCTTTAATAACTTTATATCCTTTGATTTTATTGTTGTAGGTCTCTAATTCAACAGTCTGTTTAGAATTGAGATTATAAATTTGATTATTAATTTCTCTTGTAGATATTATTTTGACATTTAGTAATGACTTATTTGTTTCATTTCTAACTTGTTGAATTGACCATTTTGCATCTTTATATTTTTCCTGAAAAGCTTTGTAGCGCTTATTAAATTCATTGAATGATTTTTTTAGAAATAAATCTCTTAGTAAATCATCATTATTCAGGTTAAGAATTTCCTCCAATTTATTACTTAGCAACTGCTTATCCATAGTTTTACTTAAAGCAGAATTGATCATTAGGGGATGTAGCAATAAAAATATTATTGATTTCACTATGAGTGAATGTCGCACGCCTACCTTTTTTACTCAATATAACCTAGCCTTCATGAATAAGGTTATTTAATTTATGCCTCGCCTTTTAATTGCTGCAAGCGGAACAGGTGGGCATATTTATCCTGCATTGTCTTTCGCTGATTCACTCTCAAATTCTTGGGAAATTGAGTGGCTAGGTGTGCCAAATAGGCTAGAGATTGACCTGGTTCCCAAAAAATACAATCTAATCAAGCTAAAAGTTGGAGGATTACAAGGAAATATTTTTAGAAAAATGTTTGAAATTTGTAAATTACTCCTTTCTTCTATCCAAGTTTCTATTCTATTACGTCAAAAAAAGATTAACGTTATTTTTACTACTGGTGGGTATATATCTGCTCCAAGTATTCTCGGAGCGAAAATAACTGGCATTCCCATCATTTTGCATGAATCTAATGCTATCCCTGGAAAAGTAACTAGGCTATTGGGTAGGTTTTGTGACCATGTGGCGCTAGGCATCCCATCGGCATCGGAGTATTTGCAAGGATGTAAAACAAGTTTTACTGGAACGCCTGTAAGGTCAGAATTTTTTTTAGATCAATCTCTTCCCCATTGGGTGCCGATCGGAGATGGTTTATTGATTGTGGTTATGGGAGGTAGTCAAGGAGCAATAAAAATGAATGAGATGGTTAGGAATATCTTGCCTTGGTTGCTTGAGAAAGGTTGTAGAGTTGTTCATCTGACTGGTCACAACGATTGTTTCTACAAAAATTTAGATAAGGTTAATACGCACGCTAATTTGGTTGTAAGACAATTCAGTAATGAAATATCGGCCTTACTGCGAAATGCTGATCTTGCAATAAGTAGAGCAGGATCTGGTGCAATTTGTGAATTAATGGCAACTAAGACCCCATCTATTTTAATACCTTTTCCAGCTTCTGCCGATCAACATCAAGAGTTAAATGCTGCTTATATGGCTAGATATGGAGGTGCTGTAATAGTTAATCAACATGATCCAGAAAAGGCTATTTTGAAAAATACTTTATCTAATCTGCTAGACTCTGATTCTCTCAGTAAAATGAAATTAAATATGAATAATTACAATTGCATTAATTCGAAAAATAAGTTGTTTGATATTATAAATTTGATTAGTTAATGTAATCTTTTAATGTATTAATAATTTGAATATTTTGTGTTCTTTTTTGAAAACTTATTCTTATCCAATTTTCACCTAAATTTGTAAATGATCTACAATCTCTTAATAAAATTCCTCTTTTTTTTAAATTCTCAAGAAGATTTAATATAGAATTATCACTTTTAATTAACTGAAAATTAGTAGTTGAAGGCAAAGGCTTAATAGTAGAAAAGGTTGATAAATTTTCAAATAACCACTTCCCTTCTTTGTCTACCCACTTATGGATCTTATTTAATCTTTTTTTATGCATCTTCGAATCTTTCATTATCATTTTAGTTGCATTTATAGCTAGCGTATTAACGGGCCAAGGATCTCTTATCTCCTTCCATTGTAATAATCTATCTGCATTAGTTACGGCATATCCAACCCTTAATCCAGCTATACCTATAAATTTAGTGAGACTCCTTATCACTATAAGGTTCTTGTGTTTATTAGTTAAGTCAATTATTGATTGATTTTCACCTCCAGGTACAAGAGAAATAAATGCTTCATCGCAAATAACCAGTTTATAATTAGTTAATATACTTTCTATAGATGCACGACTCCATAATTGCCCAGTTGGATTGTGCGGATTTGTGATCCACAATACTTGGGCTTTTGGTTTAATTGGAAATGATTGAGGATTTCTATTAGTCCAAGATAAGGGTAAAGGGTTATGAATATAGGGAGCATTCCAACATTTTAAAGCTCTTTTATAGTCTCCAAACCCAGGCGAAGGTAAAGAACTTAGGCCATACAAGCTTGCATCTCTTGCTGCCCAAGTAAATAATTCAGAGGCTCCATTTCCAGGTAAAATCATAGAAGGATCAATATTATGCCATTTTGAAATAGCATTTTTGACTTCGAAATAACTTCTATCAGGGTAAGATTTAATAGATCCATTCTTTATACTATTAATTAGATAATTATTTAATTTTTTAGGTAATTTAAACGGTACGATTGATGCACTTGCATCAATGATATTTTTTGTTGAAAGTCCTAACTTTCTTGCTTCTTTTTCAATATTACCTCCATGATTATCAAAGTCTATTTTCATTATATTTGAGACAATATCATGTCCAGTTTCACTCATAATCATTTGCTGAATTCATTTGTCTAATATTTCCAAGGTTCTTCTGAACCGATTGCATCTTTAATATTTTTGAATCCGTGCTTTTCCATTTGCAATGTTAATCCATCTAAAATATCAGGAACTAAATTTGGCCCCTCAAATATCCAACCAGTATAAATTTGAACTAGTGATGCTCCAGCTGTAATTCTCTCCCATGCCGCTTTTGCTGAGTCAATTCCACCCACGCCAATCAGCGGTAAATCATTATTAGTACTTCTTCTAAGCCTCTTCATAACTTCAAGTCCTCTTTTTTGTAAGGGAAGTCCACTTAATCCTCCACTTTCTCGCTCTAAAGTATTTCCAGTTTTGATTGTTAGTTTTTTTAAATTAAATCGATTTAAGCTTGTATTGATTGCAATGATTCCATCAATTCCATTTTCAATAGCAACTTTGGCAATTTCATCAATTGCTTCATTGGAAAGATCTGGTGAAATTTTTACAAGCAAAGGCGGACAATTCGATACCTTTCTAAGAGTTCTTATTAATTTTTTTATTTGTTTTGTTCCTTGTAGTGAACGAAGACCTGGGGTATTTGGCGAACTAACGTTGATTACTGCATAGTCTGCTAATGGAGCCAACAGGGTTAGGGATCGAGAATAGTCTTTTGGAGCGTCATCAAGCGTTGTGATTTTTGACTTTCCTAAATTTATTCCTAGGACACAGGGTCTATTCCCGGGCTCAGGGAGTTTTTGCTTTTCTAAAGTTTTTAAAAAATTCTCTGCTCCTTCATTATTGAATCCCATTCGATTCAGTGCAGCTTTTTCTTTAGCAATTCTGAAAAGTCTCGGTTTTGGATTGCCTTTTTGGGGATGCCAAGTAATTGTTCCTAATTCGGCGAAACCAAATCCAAAATAGTTCCAAAGACCTGCTCCTACCCCATTCTTATCAAATCCTGCAGCAAGTCCTAAAGGGTTTTTAAATTGAGAGCCAAAAATAAATTGATTTAAGCTGGAATTGTTTCTTTGAAGACCACTCGATGCTTTTTTAAGGATGTTAGAAATTATTGGGAAATTTCTATTTAATGAGGCTAATTTAATTGCATTAAGAGCTGAATTAGTAAGAATTTCCGCATCAACACCCTCGTCCTGAGATAGAAGCTGGCCAAGCAGAATATTGTATAAGTCGCTTTTTTTATTTTTTGACAAAATCTTTTAGTTGTATTTTTCGACCTTTAGAAAAAGCTACCGCAATAGCATCGACTCTATCATTATCTTTTTCTCCACTATGACCTTTGACATATTGAAGTTTGATTTTTGGTAGCGAAGGATCATCAAGAGCTTTCCATAAGTCTTGATTGAGAACTGGTTTGCCCGAGGCTGTTTTCCAGCCTCTCTTTTTCCAGTTTGACATCCATTTTCCCATCCCATCAATTAAATATTTGCTATCAGTTTTAATGGTTATCGAGGGGTGAAATTTTATTTCTTTTAATTTTTCCAGAACAAATAATGCAGCTTGCAATTCCATTCGATTATTTGTTGTATCAGGGCTATATCCACCGAATTCAACTTCGCTTCCATCTTGGAATCTAATTAATACTCCCCAGCCACCGGGACCTGGATTCCCACTACATGCACCATCAGTTGCTGCAGAAATCGCAAATTTTTCTTCAGTTGTCATAAAAAAAAACCGGTCTGATTAGACCGGTTTCATATAAGCAGAAAACTGGTGTTTATCCAGTAACAATATTTATTTTAAAGTTACTTTCCCACCAACAGCCTCAATTGCTTTCTTTAGCGCCTCAGCATCTTCTTTTGTCGCTCCTTCTTTGATTGCCTTTGGAGCCGCTTCAACTAGGGCTTTTGCTTCGCCAAGGCCTAAACCTGTGGCATTGCGGACTTCTTTGAGGACTTTGATTTTAGATGAAGCTTCAAAGCTTTCTAAAACTACCTCAAATTCAGTTTTTTCTTCGGCAGCCTCACCACCATCGCCAACAGCAGCAGCTCCTGGAGCTGCCATGACAACGCCAGCAGATGCGGCAGCAGATACACCAAAAGCTTCTTCTATTTGCTTGACAAGCTCTGAAGCTTCAAGCAAAGAGAGGCTTTTTAATGAATCTAAGATTTCATCGGTTTTTGCAGACATGTTTTAAATCAGCAACTAAGTAAGTAGAAAACAAATTGTTTAACAATGAGTATCAGCTCTCGCCGCTCTCAGAATGTTGTTTAAGAGACCTTGCAAGTCCAGATGGGACCTCATTTATACCAATAGCGATTTTGCTTGTTATGGAATTCATTGCACCAGCAATTTGCGCCATAAGTGCTTCCTTGCTAGGAAGTTTTGCAATCGCTTTGATCTCATCTTGAGATAAAAGTTTGCCTTCGAAAAGACCTCCTTTAGTCTCAGATTTTTGAGTTTCCTTTTGAAATGCTTGTACAGCTTTAACAGCACTCCCAACATCTCCTTTGATTAAAACAAAGGCGTTAGTACCAGTAAGCAATGACTCCAAACCAGTCCAGGAATCTTTTCCTTTTATGGCTTGACGCATCAAGGTGTTTTTAGTGACCTTGCAGATGCCATCGCTTTTTTGCAATCTTGAGCGCAAGTCAGACATCTCTTTTGTGGATAAGCCCTTGTAATCAAGAACTAGAGCCATTTCAGAGTTATCCAGTAGACCCTCTATCGTTTCCACGATCTGTTTTTTGCTTTCCAGCGTGCGGCCCATAATAATTGGATCGAATCGGGGGAAGGACTGGACATACGGCCATATTCCCCTTGGGGAATCGAGGCCGCTTACGATTCAATCCAAAAGATAAAACCCTGCGTATGCCTCGGCTGGGATTATAAATTCTATTAAAACAAAGGTTTAATAAAATCAGACCTGCTGTCTTTGGCTGGGCGCATGCCCTCGTGGTTAAACCACTCGGTTAATTTACAACAAAAAGGGTCACTTTTCTTTCTGCAAGTCTTGTAATTCGTTGATATCTACTTCTACCGATGGCCCCATTGTGGATGTAATAAAAAAGCTTCTCCAGAATTTTCCTTTTGCTCCGCTAGGTTTATTTTTATCTATTGTTAATTGCAATGTCTTCAAATTTTCAAGAAGAGCATCTTCCGAAAAACTCGCTTTACCAAATCGGACATGCACAATGCCTGCTTTGTCTGCTCTGAATTCAAGCTTTCCTGCTTTAAATTCTTTAATAGCTCCTACTAAATCAGTTGTAACTGTTCCTGCTTTTGGATTAGGCATAAGTCCTCTTGGTCCAAGCACTCTTCCAAGTTTTGCAACCTTGGGCATCATATCCGGAGTAGAAATTAGCAGATCGAAGTCCATTTCTCCTTTGTTGATTGAATCAACTAAATCTTCCTCCCCAGCAAGATCAGCGCCTGCTTTCGTCGCCTCAGAAACTTTTTCACCGCGTGTCACTACCGCTATCCTGATGTTCTGACCGGTACCACTTGGCAAGGCAACTGTTGTTCTAAGTTGCTGATCAGTATATTTCGGATCTATGCCTAGCCTTATGTGAGCTTCTATAGTCTCATCAAATTTTGCATTTGCATTCTCCTTGACTAGCTTTATTGCTTCAATGGGAGAGTATGTACGTTCTTCCACTTTGGAAAGTAACGTTGTCATTCTTTTTGAAAAATTTTTCATAATAAATTGGGGTCCAATCGACTTTTCGTCTCCCCCTTCAAGAGAACGTTGGATGATTTTACGATTTTATTAGTCCTTTATGGAAACCCCCATATTTTTGGCTGTCCCCTCAATAACTTTCATCGCTGATTCGATGCTGCTGCAATTGAGATCTGGAAGTTTTGTTTTAGCAATTTCTTCCAGTTGACTTTTACTAATAGAACCGGCAGTTCCTTTCGCTGACTCGCCTGAACCTTTTGCAATGCCTGCGGCTTTAGTTATTAGAACAGAAGCAGGAGGGGTTTTTGTTATGAAAGTAAAACTTCTATCTTCGAAAACTGATATTTCTACAGGAATAACAAAGCCAGCTTTGTCTTGGGTGCGCGAATTGTATTCCTTACAAAACGCCATAATATTTACCCCATGTTGACCAAGCGCAGGCCCAACTGGGGGTGCTGGGTTAGCTTTGCCAGCCTGTAAGGCCAACTTGATCAGGGCTACTACTTTCTTTGCCATCGGCTGAGGATTGAACTAATGCGGAAAACCTGAAACGAATCAGATAAATTATCTAATAAACTTAACTCCTAGACTGACCAGACAGCAAAAGGAAATTAAAAATCAATTTTGTTTGGTTATTTGAGAAAATTCAAGTTCAACAGGAGTCTCTCTTCCGAAGATTGATAATAGTGCCTTTAGTTTGTTTCTTTCTCCAGAAACTTCAATTACTTCTCCTTGGAAATCTTTAAAAGGTCCTGAAGTGACAACAATCTGATCACCTTCTTCTACATCCAACTTGACAACAGTTTTCTTCTCAGCTGCTCGTTTAAAAATTCTATTAACCTCTTGCCTGCTAAGAGGACGTGGTTTGATATGACCTCGTGCTTTACCAGTAGCTCTTCGATCTTCTGCACCAACAAAATTAATTACATTAGGAGTACTCCTTACCGCCATCATTGTGTCTTCATCTAACACCATACGAACAAGCACATATCCAGGAAATACCTTCTCTTCTGTGGTCTGCCTACTACCATCTTTCTTTAGCTTAACTGCAGGTGTTTGAGGGATTTCGATCTCTATTATTCTGTCACTAACACCAAGAGTGATTGCTCTTTGTTCAAGTGTCGCTTTTACTTTCTTTTCGCAACTGGAGGCAACTTGAATTGCGTACCAACGTGCAATATTTGTCTTTATCGTTTGGTTGGGAAAATGTGATTGATCATCCTCAATGTTCTCTGATCTATCGATTATTTTTGAATCTTTATTAGGAGTGGTTTCAATATCTGACACTGGAAAAAATTGTGAGAGGTTTAGAAATTTAGATGAGTGAACTCAGCGAAATATCTGAGTAGAGGCCCATCCATAAAAACGGCTTACAGCTGCGATTGATACTGCTGATAGAGTGACCATTAAAATCACAGCAACAGATTCACTGAAAAGTTGTTGGCGTGAGGGCCATACAACTAATTTCATTTCATCAATTGTAGAGGATAAAAAACTTTTTTTTAAGGCAGTTTTTTCCTGTTGTTTAGGAATTACCTTTTCTTGATCCTCTTTAGAGGTTGGACTGGTCACTTTGGGAAGATTAAAAGGAAGGTACTTTTGAAAAAAATTGCTATGAACCTAGATTAACTTATGTTTGATGGATTAGTTATCTATTAAAAAAAGAAGTTTTTTTGACTCATCATCTTTAATCTTAACCCTTATTGTTTTCGCATCTTCAAAAGCTTCCTCTAAAATTTGTGTTGCCAGTGGGTTTTCTAATCTCTTTCGGATTACTCTTCTTAGTGGTCTAGCTCCGTATTCAGGTTCATAGCCTTCATTAGCAAGAGTCTTAATGGTGTTTTCGTCAACATAAAGATCTAAACCTTGGAGCTTGAGAAGCTTCTTGAGTTCTTCAAGTTGAAGGCGCACAATTTGTTCTAAACTCTCAGGCTTAAGTGGACTAAATCTTATTACTTCATCGATGCGGTTCAAAAATTCTGGTCGAAAATGTTTTGTTAGTGCCTCATTGATTTTTTGATCTAATTCTTCTGCAAGAATATTTTTATTTGAACTTTCACTTCGTACTTGAAGTGAATTATTTAAGATTGCCTGGCTAGCAAGATTGCTCGTCATAACAATAACTGTGTTTCTAAAATCTACTGTTCGACCTTGAGAATCGGTGAGTCTTCCATCATCTAAAACCTGTAAAAGGATATTAAAAACTTCTGGATGAGCTTTTTCTATCTCATCAAGGAGTAAAACTGCATAAGGTCTTTTTCTAATTGCTTCTGTTAATTGCCCACCTTCTTCATAACCTACGTATCCAGGTGGTGCACCTAAGAGCCTTGAAACAGCATTTCTCTCCATATATTCGCTCATATCAAGTCTCAATAAAGCGTCCTCTTCATCAAATAATGAATTTGCAAGTGATTTAGCTAGTTCAGTTTTTCCAACACCTGTAGGGCCCAGAAAAAGAAAGGATCCTATAGGCCTTCTTATGTCCTGCATCCCAGCTCTTGCTCTACGAATTGCTGCTGAAACTGCTTGAACAGCTTTTAATTGACCGATAACTTTTTTTTCTAATTCTTGTTCTAACTGTAAAAGCTTTTGTCTCTCACCTGATAAAACTTTGCTAACAGGAATCCCTGTCCATCTTGAGACAACATCAGCTACATCCTCTGGGTTAACTTGATCTCTTAGCAAAGAATTTCCATATTCATTATCTTTTTGAATGCAAGCTTCTATTTCTTTAATGCGTTCTTTGATTTTAAAAAGTTGTTCATAGCTAAGTCTTTCTGCTTCTTCAATATCACCGGAGATTTCCGCTTCTCTTATTAAATTTTTTAGTTCTTCAGCTCTTACTTTTAGTTCTTGTAGTTCCGCTGATTTCTCGATTTGATCTTGCCATTTTTGTTTGATCTGGGCTATTTCACAGAGTAGAAATTCTTTCTGTTCTTCAAGATTATGTATGGTTTCTAATGTTGTCTCTTTGTTTGCACTTTTGATTGAAGACTCTATATCAATAACTTGAGATTCTTTCTCTTCTATGATTTTTGGTTTTGATGCAGATTCGATTTTCACCTGAGCTGAAGCCTCGTCAATCAAGTCAATAGCTTTATCAGGTAGGCATCTGTCACTTATATATCTATGAGATAAACGATTTGCTGTAATTAGGGCTTCTTCAGTAATAGTCACTCCGTGATGAGACTCATAATTTTCTCTAAGTCCTTTTAGGATTTCCAAGCTTAAATCTAGACTTGGTTCTTTGATTGATACTTGTTGAAATCGTCTATCAAGAGCTAGGTCTTTTTCAATCGTGCGTCTATAATTGTCCGGAGTAGTTGCACCAATACAACGTAAGTCTCCGCTGGCTAATAATGGTTTTAATAAACTGCCAGCATCAGTATTTGATCTGTCTTTGCTTACAATTGAGTGTAATTCATCAATAAATAGAATCACTCCTTTTTCGCTGTTGCTGATTTCACTTAACAATGATCTAAATCGTTCTTCAAATTGCCCTCGGAATTTAGCTCCAGCTATTAATGCACCGATATCAAGTGAAATCAGTCTTAAACCTTGAAGAGATTCAGGAAGTTCGTTGGCTATTATTTTTTGTGCTAATAATTCTGCTACTGCTGTTTTCCCCACACCTGGAGCACCAATAAGTACTGGATTGTTTTTGCCTCTTCTAGATAAAACTTTTGTAATTGCTTTGATCTCCGACTCTCTGCCGATCACAGGGTCTAATTTCCCGTCTTCAGCTTCGGCTGTAAGGTCTTTGCAGTATAAATCCAATGCACTTGGCGTTTCATGAAGTTTTAAAGGTTCTTCTTTTGATGTGATCTCCTTATTGCTGATAGGAGCAAGTGACTCTGGGGCAGTATTTTTTGAATTTTTTTGGGGAGATACAGACGGCCTGGAATTTTTGTGTGGTCTATAGTTTTTTTGTTGAGTTGTATTTCTTTTTGATTGTTTAAATGATTTTGGTGCTGGTAGTCGTCTCAACTCTGCTTCAAGAAGTTCACTAGGCAGGCCTGCTTGATAAAAAAGATCTTCTCCTAAGCGATTGTCTCTACCAAGTGCGATAAGGATATGAGATATCTCTATTTGATTGGATCCCCATCTAGAGCGAAATTCATCAGCTGTTTCAAGAAGAATTTCTAAATCTTCTCCAACAAATAAGTCTGATTGATTGTTTATTGGAAGTTCAGCAATAAAGTTATCTAAAATTTGATTTATTTCTCTATGATTAACAGGTAGGGAATTTGTATATTTTTCGAATTTTTTGTTTCTAAAAAGAACTTGAATAAGATGTTCAACATCTAAGTTCTGATGGCGCCATCTTTTGGCCGATTGTTCAGCTATTAGTAAAAGACTCCAAGCTTCATCGCTAAAAGAATCTGGTTCTGTTGTGAGACTACCATTCATTTTCGATTAATTTGATTGAAATTGGTCATTTGCCTTCTAAATTTTGATTGAGACCTTTTTATCGATACGTTTATTTCTTGTTAAGACAAATTTGATTGATTAGGTCTTGGAAAGCAAGCTAGATTAGCAATTCAGGAACATATGGGAATAATGTAGTTCATAAGATCTAAATTCATCTTAAATTTGTGGCTGAATCTCTAGAACTAGTTATTGATACCATTATGGCCCGAGAAGTTTTGGATTCTCGTGGTAATCCAACGGTAGAAGCTGAAGTGCTTTTAGAAGGAGGAGCTATTGGACGTTCGATTGTTCCAAGTGGCGCCAGTACTGGAGCCCATGAGGCTCATGAATTAAGAGATGGTGGAAAACGTTATCTGGGTAAAGGAGTTATTAAGGCCGTTGGTCACATAGAAGAAACTATTGCTCCTGCTTTATGTGGCCTTTCTGCTTTAGATCAAGCCACAGTTGATTCTGTAATGAAACAACTTGATGATACAGAAAACAAATCAAATCTTGGTGCAAATTCAATTCTCGCTGTCAGCATGGCTACAGCAAGAGCAGCAGCTAAAGGTTTGGGGTTACCTTTATACAGGTATTTAGGTGGACCAATGTCATCTTTATTGCCAGTGCCATTGATGAACGTCATCAATGGAGGAGAACATGCTGCAAATAATTTAGATTTTCAGGAATTTATGTTGGTTCCTCATGGTGCTGAAAGCTTCAGAGAAGCCTTAAGAATGGGAGCTGAGGTTTTTCACACGCTTAAAGATTTATTGAGCCAAAAAGGTTTGTCAACTGCTGTAGGCGATGAAGGAGGATTTGCTCCGAATCTTGAAAGTAATAAAGCAGCAGGCGACCTTTTAATGCAAGCAATTGAACATGCTGGATTTAGACCAGGGGAGCAAATCTCTTTAGCATTGGATGTCGCAAGTACAGAGTTTTATAAGGAGGGAAAATATATTTATGGAGGAAATTCATATTCCAGCGAGCAAATGGTTGAGGAATTGGCTGGGTTAGTTAATTCATTTCCAATCATTTCTATTGAAGATGGATTGGCTGAAGATGATTGGGATGGCTGGAGCTTGCTTACGGAAAAGCTTGGCAAAAGTGTGCAATTAGTTGGAGATGATTTATTTGTCACCAACACACTTCGTTTACAAAAAGGCATTGATGACAATATTGCAAATTCAATTTTAATCAAGGTTAATCAAATAGGTTCTCTGACTGAAACACTTGAAGCTATAGAGCTTGCCTCAAGATCGAATTATACAACTGTAATAAGTCATAGAAGCGGAGAAACTGAAGATACAACTATTGCTGATTTGTCAGTAGCAACTAAATCAGGTCAAATTAAAACAGGTTCATTAAGTAGGAGTGAAAGAGTCGCGAAATATAATCAATTACTTCGCATTGAGGATGAGTTAGGTAGTCAAGCTACATATGCCGGACTTGTAGGCTTGGGACCAAGAGGAAGATCTAAGATTTGATTATGACTATTTAAGGCCTTTATTTCCTTGGAAACTATCTAAACGACTTTCGCTTCTTATCTTAAATTTTAATTTAATCCAACTTAGAGCTATCGGAAATCCAATCGTTGCTGGTATGAGTAATAGAAAAGGTCTATTAGTTGAAGCTAGTAAAGCAGATGATATTGCAAGTGAGCCAAGGAGAACAGAATTACCCAATTGATGTTGAGCATAAATTATTCTTCTGAGTTGCCTATCTGATTCACCCATTCGCACTTGAAGTTGCAAGTCCCCTTGCTCTAGTTTCTCTAGATTTTCATCTAAGCGTTTTGGTAATCCAACAGCTTTACTCCCTATTTCAGTGACTTGTCTTCCTAATTCATTAAATAAGTCATTAGAATCTGAATTTTTTGAAGTCATTAGAGGGAGAAGAAATGGTTTTGCTATGGCTATTAAGTTAAATTCGGGGTCTAAATATCTTCCAACTCCTTCAAAAGTTGATAACGCTCGAAAAACAAAAATCAACTCAATGGGTATTCTAAAGGGTTTCCCATAAGCTAGTTCAGATAAATCCCCAGAGAGCTTTTCTATAATTTGAGAGTCAAAGGGAGGTGTAAGAGCTTCATTTAACATTATTCTTATTAACCTTCTAACTGGACCTATTTCGATATCTTTTTCTATTAAGCCAGCTATTTGAAGCTCTTTGACAAGTCCACTAACATCTCTAAGCGCTGCGGCTTTGATCATAGAATTTAGTCTGCCTCTAATACGCTCAGAGACAAAACCCATCATCCCAAAATCATAATAAATAAGAGAACCTCCCAAAGAAACAGCTAAATTGCCTGGATGAGGATCTGCATGAAAAAAACCATAATTAACTAATTGTTTTAAATAACTTGTAGCTCCAATCTTTGCGATTGAAGCAGTATCAATGTCATTACTCTTTAGAGATTGAATGTCATTAATCTTAATTCCTGATAAATACTCCAAGCACAAAACCTTACTGGTGCTTAAATCCCAAAATACACTTGGAATTAAAATATCTGGGTCATCTATAAATTGTTGTTTAAATCTTGCTGCATATTGGGCTTCAATACGAAAATCAAGTTCTCTTAGCAATACTCTCTTCGACTCCTTTGCAATCCCTATCCAGTCATTACCTCGACTTAGGGACTTTATTCTTTGAACTAATTTGGCTACTTGATTCATTACATCTAAATCAAGCCTGAAAAACTTTTCTATATCGGGTCTTTGGACTTTGAAAATAACATTTTTATCATCAATTAACCTAGCTTTATGAACTTGAGCAAGCGATGCTGAGCCAATTGGAATTTGATCAATACTTATGATTTTTTTGTATGAATTTCCAAGTTGATCTTTTAAAATACTTTGAACTTTTTCAAATTCAAAAGGTGGAACTCTATCTTGTAAAGATGTAAGTTCTTTTACCCATTCCGATGGGATAACATCAGCTCTTGCAGATAAAAGTTGTCCTAATTTTATAAATGCTGATCCCAGATTAACTAATTCTTTCGTAAGCCATTTTGCTCTTGAAGTATTTCTTCTATTTCTTCTTGTGGCGGTATAACCATTTAAATAAGTCCATTTTTTTGAATCAAACCATAAATAGAAAAGTAATCCCAATAATATTATCCAAATTCTAATGGCTCTTCTAAATCTTTGAAGTTGACTAACTAGAAATATCAATTTTTTCCCTCAATATCTTTGTTGATGTCAATAACCTTTGATCTTATATTATCTATTTTAATTTGAATTAAATCTTCTTTACTTAACTCTTCCCTAGAACTTTTCTCTTTTGATGAATTAGGTTTTTTCCCTAAACGTTCAGATTCTTCTATAACCTCTTCTTTAAAGCTATCCCATTCATTTTGGAGTATTTGTGGCAATTCCTCAGCAATTTCGGTGAATTCTTGGGCAGAATGGATCACTTTCTTCGTTATCCGAGCTGCTATTCGGTTTATGGCTGCTTTTAGCAGTATTTCTGAGTCGCTCAATGATCTAATTAATCAGCTTTCACTTTAGAAGATCCAGGGTTTTTTGTGTCTTCAGATTGAAACTGGCTATATGCAGATTTGCTCTTAATCAATTAAATCTATTTAGAAGATTGTTTGTTATCACTCAACTAAGAATATTTTCATTAGAGTTGAAGAGTACAAACATTTGATTTGATTTGATTTGGGGTAAAGTCTAATCTGTTAACCCAAGTGATTTCAAAACATCCTTTTCTCTTCTCGAGAGATCAAAACCTAACTAAGAGATTTTCCATTGGAAACCATTGAAACTGATGTTGTCATAGTTGGTGGTGGGCCTGCTGGTTGCAGTTGTGCGCTTTACACTTCCCGTGCAGACTTGAAAACAGTAATTCTCGATAAGAATCCTGATGTAGGTGCGCTAGCAATAACACATCAAATTGCCAATTATCCAGGTGTTTCTAGTGAAATGAGCGGAGAGGCCCTTTTGAAATTGATGAGAGATCAAGCTACTCAGTACGGGGCTGATTATCGCAGAGCTCAAGTTTTTGGAATTGATGCTACTGGTGACTGGAAAACGATTTACACCCCAGAGGGAACTTTTAAAGCAAAGGCACTTGTAGTTGCGAGTGGTGCAATGGGAAGACCAGCATCATTTAAAGGGGAGGCGGAATTCCTTGGTAGAGGTGTGAGTTATTGCGCGACTTGTGATGGAGCTTTTTATAGAGATCGTGAAGTCGCCGTTGTTGGTACTAATAAAGAGGCAATTGAAGAGGCAAATGTTCTTACAAAATTTGCCTCTAAAGTTCATTGGATAACATCCAATGATCCAAAATCAGACGATCATCATGCACAAGATCTGTTATCAAAACCAAATGTGAAACATTGGAGTAAGACGAGGTTAATGCTAATTGAAGGTAATGATTCTGGGGTGACAGGTATTAAGGTTAAAAATCGTTCAATTGATTCTAATCAAGATATAGCTCTTGAAGGAGTTTTTGTGTATATGAGCGGTTCAAAGCCTATTACTGACTTTCTAGGTGAACAGGTCGCGTTTAAGGAGGACGGAGGAGTTTTGGTTGATGACTTTATGTCGACAACAGTCGAAGGGGTTTGGGCAATTGGGGATATTAGAAATACTCCTTTTAAGCAAGCTGTTGTTGCAGCCTCGGATGGATGTATTGCTGCTATGGCAATAGATAGATATTTAAATAGTCGTAAATCAATACGTGTTGATTGGGTTCACGCCTAACTTAATCAAACAAGAAGTATTTTTTAAAGAGGTGTTGCCTCTGAAACATAGGCCACACCTCCATAGTAACTAAGCACAGATTTTATATTTTCTCGTATTTTATCTATTATCTCTTGCTCGCAAAAAATAATTACGTGTGCATTTGCCCCAAATCCTGTGAATTCCATATCTTCAGTGACGATTCTTTCTGGCCCCCTTCCAGTTGCATGTTTCATAACGGTATAACCAGGAACTTCAGCTTTTTCTAATGCTGATAGAACATCATTTAATTCTCTTTCACTAAAAATTAAGTCTAGTCTTTTCATGATATTTAGTTACCCAATTGATGGAATCATTGTGTTTACTAAGCCCATATATACTGGTATTCCAATGATGATGTTAAAAGGGAAAGTTAATCCAAGAGTTGTCGAAATGTAATAACTAGGTCTAGCTTCAGGAACAGTCATTCTCATTGCCGTTGGTACAGCTAAGTATGACGCACTAGCACAAAGAACTACAAACAAAAGAGCATTACCTGGATCTAAATTTAGAAATCTGGCTATTACTGATCCAAGTACAGCATTAACGATTGGCATAAAAACTGAAAACATCACTAGAAAGGCACCAGTCTTATTGATGCGAGCGAGGCGTTGGGCCGCAACAATTCCCATGTCAAGCAGGAAAAAACATTCTGCGCCATAGAACAAATCAGCGGTAAATGGTTCCATTTTCTTTATGTCAGACGGATCAATTGCTGATGTTAAAAAACCTATGAGAAGGCTTCCGAGTAATAAATAGACAGAACCATTTAACATTGACTCATGAAGAATTGATCCCCACATCATTTTTCTTTTGATGGGCCTATCTTTGGGCGCTCCAAATTTGACTAAGAGAAGACCAATTATTATTGCTGGTGACTCCATTAGTGCCAAAGCTGCAACCATAAAACCATCAAAAGGTATATTTTGACTTTCGAGAAAGCTTTCAGCAGTTATGAATGTAACTGCACTTATTGATCCATATGCAGCTGATATTGCTGCTGCATTAAAAACATCAAACTTAAATCTCAGTATTACAAAACAAATAAGAGGGATAAATAGTGACATTAATATTGCTGCTATCACAGTTGGAAGAACTGGATAACCAAAGCCACTTTTTTGTAGCTCAATTCCGCCTCTGAAGCCTATTGCAAGTAAAAGATATAAAGAAAATAATTTTGGAAGGGGAGCTGGAATCTCAAAATCAGACTTTAATGCGTATGCAATTGCACCCAAAAAGAAAAAAAGTATCGGAGGACTTAAAGCATTTTGGATGAAAAGGTTTTGTCCCATTTCTCGTTAGTTTTTAAAGCAATCAATCAGATTAAATATATTATCGACTATTAACCATTGAGGCTGTCAATTGCAGCTGTGAGAGCTTCTTTTCTTGTGCCAATTACATCAACCCCAAATTTAGCAAGTCTGTCTTTTACTCTTCCTGTTGCACCAGCAACATATGCTTTCCTTGAGTTGTTTAGTGCTTCTTGAACCATATCTTCTATTGCGAGAGTTGCAGTAACCCCAAGCCTAGGTACATCAGTAATATCAAGAATTAGAACTTTGTAGTTTCTTACAAGCATCATTCTTTCAGTAATTCCTTTTGCTGCTCCAAAACTAAGTGGCCCTTTTAATCTGAATAGCATTACTTCTCCTGCACAGCGATCTAAAAGTGCTTTCTCATCTGAGGGAAGTTGTGAATTTGCTGCATTGTTGTTTGATGTTGAATCAAATGGGTTATCTGCTTCCATTCCCTCCAACTGAGTCTCCGTAATAGAATCGATTGTCAGCATATTTGCGATGAATACACCAACAAGCACAGCCCATATCAAGTCCCAGAAAACTGTCATTAAAAGGACGCCATACATCACACTTGCTGTTTTAAGAGAAAGGCGATGAGCCCTTAATAAAAAGCCCCAATCAATAATGTCTAAACCAACTTTTATTAGAATTCCTGCAAGAAGAGCTGTAGGAATCTGCGCTGCTAGAGGACCTGCACCAACAAGGACAAATAGCAATACAACTGAATGAACCATTCCTGAAATTGGCGTGGAACCTCCAGATTTGACATTTATGACTGTTCTCATGGTTGCCCCGGCTCCTGGCAAACCTGTGAAAAGACCAGCTATTGCGTTTCCAATACCTTGTCCAATGAGTTCTCTATCAGAATTGTGCCTGGTTTGAGAGATATTATCTGCTACAAGAGATGTAAGAAGGGAGTCAATAGCACCAAGAACAGCAAGGACTAGTCCAGCTTTAAGAATTATTGGGAAGAAATTGCCAAGACTTGGATCTGGGAGACTTAAAGAAAGACCACCCTCTGGTATTGCTCCTATTCGGTCTATGGAACTATCGCCAAAAAGAATTATTGATAAAGGAGTAACTATTAATAATGCTAAGAGAGGAGAGGGGACCCATTGACTGATTTTGCGTGGGGTCAGAAACACTATCGCAACTGTCATTATTGCAACTGCTATTGCAGCCCCATTCGGTTCGAAATTATTAACTAAAGTTGAAAGAGACTCTAATACTCCTCCTCGAGTTGATATCCCAAGTAAAGGTCCTATTTGGAGAGTAATTATGATTACTCCAATTCCAGACATAAAGCCTGAAACGACTGAATAAGGGACAAGTGTGATGTATTTACCAAGCCTTAGTATGCCAAATAAAATCTGAAATAATCCCCCAATGACTACAGCAGCCATTACTAAAGGAAGAATTTCTCCAGCAGATAAATCTCTTGGAACTCCTACAGCTGCCAAGCTAGCAACCACTCCAGCAACTGTTACGCTCATAGGCCCAGTTGGACCACTTACTTGAGCAGGAGTTCCTCCAAACAATGCGGCGAGGAATCCAACTACGACTGCTCCGTAAAGGCCGTAGATAGCGCCTCCAGGGCCTAGTGCAGCATTACCAAACGCTAGAGCTAGAGGTAGGGCTACAACCGCAGCGGTCAAGCCACCTAATACATCACCTCTTATATTTTTCAGGTGAAAGCCATTAATTAACGCCAATCGACTCTCCTTACTTGAATTCACTAAAACAAGCCTATCTCTTCAAGGTTCAATTACGTTCGGCATTCTCAATTTTTAAATACTAGATTTAGGAAAAATCATTCAAAGAATGACTCTTAGCACCTGAAAAAGCTTTATTTTCATGGAATTAAAAGGTTTTAAGGATTATTTCAAAATCCTTGGTATCAGTAGAAATGCTACCGATAAAGAAATCAAAAGTGCCTTTAGAAAACTTGCTAGACAATTTCATCCTGATTTGCATCCACATGATGATGAGGCTGAATCAGAATTTAAAGAAATCAACGAAGCTTATGAAATTCTTTCTGATGTGGATAAAAAAAAGTCTTATGAGGAATATCTAAGTTATTGGTCTAAAAATAGTTATGGAAAGTATAGGGATTTTGCTAGAGAAAAAAATGACAAGCGCTTTGATGAATATAAAAACTTTGATGATTTTTTGAGTGATTTAATTGGAAAATTTAGTGAGGTCGGTCAAGAAATTTACTCAAATATATCTTCAGAGAAGAATGCTCAATCATTAAATCTTGATGCTGAATTTAATTTGCAGATTAATTTTTTAGAAGCTTTGAATGGAGCTCAAAAGAATCTTTTGGTAAATGATGAACGAATCGAGGTGAACATCCCAAAAGGGATTAAAACAGGATCAATCTTACGTATTAAGAACAAGGGCAACATACAGCCTGGGAAAGGGAAAAGAGGAGATTTGTTGATTGAAATATCTATCAGATCCCATCCAATTTGGAAAGTCAAAGGTTTAGATATTTATGCGGACTTACCTATTTCTCTAGATGAATTAGCTTTGGGAGCAAATGTTTTGGTTGCCTCTCCTCGAGGAGATACATATTTATCAATTCCTTCTGGAAGTTTGCCTGAGCAACAATTCAGATTAAAAGGGCAAGGATTTCATAATTTAGATACCCAAGGGGATTTGTTATTTACTCTAAAATTAAAATTACCGGAAAGCTGGACAGAAGATGAGTTGAGACTTATTGAAAAGCTTAGATCTGTTCGAATAGATGAACCCCGATCAAGCTGGTTTGATCAGGCTAGGACTTAAAGGAAGTAAAATGTAGTTATCTGTTATGTAGTTATCTCTATTGGTCAATATGCATCTTACTTATCGGCCCCGTCGCCTTCGTAGAACAAACTCTTTGAGAGAGATGGTTAGAGAGAACAATGTTTCTGCTTCTGACTTTATTTATCCTCTTTTTGTTCATGAAGGTTTAGATATTCAAGAGATACCAGCGATGCCAGGTTCATTTCGATGGTCAATGGATGGATTGGTTGATGAAGTTAAACGGGCTTGGGATCTAGGAATAAGATGTGTCGTTCTTTTCCCAAAAGTTTCAGATGAGCTAAAAACAGAAGATGGAGCAGAATGTTTTAATGAAAAAGGCTTAATACCAAGGGCTATTGAAAGGTTGAAAATAGAGATACCTGAAATGAGTATCATGACTGATGTCGCTTTAGATCCTTATTCCTGTGATGGTCATGATGGAATAGTTAGTAATCAAGGAATAATTTTGAATGATGAAACCGTTGATTATTTATGTAAGCAAGCAGTGGTTCAAGCACAATCTGGAGCAGATTTAATTGGACCAAGTGACATGATGGATGGAAGAGTAGGAGCTATAAGAGAAGCCTTAGATGATGAAGGTTTTGAACATGTAGGAATAATTAGTTACACTGCAAAATATTCATCTGCCTATTATGGTCCTTTTAGAGAGGCTTTAGATTCTGCTCCCAGATCATTATCAAATAAGCCAATACCGAAAAATAAAAATACCTATCAGATGGATCCGGCTAATGCTAGAGAAGCCATAACAGAAGCTCAACTTGACGAACAAGAGGGATCGGACATCCTAATGATTAAACCTGGTTTGGCTTATTTAGATATTATTTATCGTTTAAGGGAAGAATCAGAATTACCAATCGCTGCATATAACGTTAGTGGAGAGTATTCAATGGTCAAAGCTGCTGCTCAAAGAGGTTGGATTGATGAAAAGGCAATTGTTTTAGAAACTTTATTGAGTTTCAAAAGAGCTGGGGCAAACCTGATCCTTACATATCATGCGTGTGATGCCGCAGGATGGTTAAAAGAACAATAGAGTTGACTAAGAACATTATTTAAAATTTCAATCTTCAATTAAAAGTAATGCTAGAAAAACAGTCTAAATTAAATAATAAAGAAGTTAATCGGCTTGGCCATGTAGCTATAAGAGTGGAAGATGTTGATAGGGCTAAAAGGTTTTATTTGAGCTTGGGGATGAAGCTTGTTTGGGATGATCCTGATTGGTGTTACTTAGAGACAGGAGAGAATAAAGATGGCCTTGCTTTGCTTGGACCGAGCTACAAAGCGGCTGGTCCACATTTTGCATTTCATTTCACTAATAAGGATGAAATAGAAAGCATTCATTCTTCTCTAAAAAATCAAGGTGTAAAGGTTGGTGCTTTGCATGATCATCGAGATGGAACTTCTTCTTTTTACTTGAAAGATACAGAAGGCAATTGGTTGGAAATGCTTTATCACCCATCAACAGGAATCCCAACAAATCAATAGAAGTTTTTTAGACGAATGGAAGTTTCAATAAATCAGGATGATTCAGAAAAAACACAAATAATTCTAGAATCTTTGGAGTTACTTGAATGGCCAACTGTTTGTAGCCATTTGTCTACATTCGCGGTTACCCAACAAGGTCGTAATAAATGTAGAAGCTTTGATTTACCATTAGATATATCTCTTAGCAAGGAGTTATTGTCCCAAACGTTAGAAATTGGATCATTAGATATTTCTATTGATGGAGGAATATCTTTTGAAGGTGTTCATGATTTGGAAAATATTCTTTTGATATGCTCCAAAGGTGGTGTTGCAATAGGCGAGGATTTATTAAAAGTTGCTGATACGTTAAGAGCTGCTAGAAAATTACGAAAACTAATATTTGATCAATTAATACGTCCACGACTCTCTGAATTACTCAAAGACGTTGCAACGTTGCCTGATTTGCAAAAACTCCTCGAATTTGGTCTGGATGAAGGTGGAAGAATTGCTGATCGTGCGAGTCCAAAACTTTCTGAATTACGACGCCATAGGAATTCGGTACGTCTTCAAAGAAAAGAAATTCTTCAAGATATTATTAGGAAATATGCTGGATTACTTCAAGACAATATTATCTCGGAGAGGTATGGAAGACCTGTTTTAGCTTTTAAAGCTGGGACTTCCGATCGGATTAAGGGAATGGTTCATGATAGTTCGGCTTCAGGAAATACTATCTATGTCGAGCCACAAGTTGTCATATCAATAGGGAATCGTTTGGCTAAAATAGATTCTGAAATCTTTAATGAAGAGAGGAGACTTTTAGCTAATTGGAGTAAGGAGGTTGGGTTTAATGCCGATGTAATAGCTCATTTAGGAGAGATTCTTTTACAGATTGAGTTTGCATTGTCACGAGCACGTTACTCTAAATGGCTTGACGGGGTGCCAGCAATTCTTGATGAAAAGGAGAATACACTATTTGAGATTAAAGATTTTCGCCATCCTTTATTAGTATGGAATGATTTCCATGAGAAAAAAAATACAGTCGTACCAACTAGTTTTGATGTTCCTTCTGATTTAAAAGTTGTTGCGATTACAGGCCCTAATACTGGAGGCAAAACAGTTGCGTTAAAAAGTATTGGTCTAGCAGTTTTAATGGCAAAAGCAGGAATACTTTTACCATGTACTGGTTCGCCAAGATTACCCTGGTGTAAAAATATTTTAGCTGATATTGGTGATGAGCAGTCATTACAGCAAAATTTATCTACATTTAGTGGGCATATTCTTCGTATAAGTCGAATACTTAATGCCATAGCTTCTTCCCGTGGTACAACTCTCGTTCTTTTAGATGAAGTTGGAGCAGGAACTGATCCCTCTGAAGGTACAGCCTTGGCTATGGCTCTGTTAAAGACAATGGCAGATAGAGCACGATTAACTATTGCTACTACTCATTTTGGAGAATTAAAAGCACTAAAATATAGTGATTCAAGATTTGAAAATGCTTCAGTTTCTTTTGATAGTGAAACAATAAAACCAACCTTTCATTTGCAATGGGGAATTCCTGGTAGGAGTAATGCGATTGAGATTTCAAAAAGACTTGGTCTTGATTCGGAAGTGATAAAACGTGCTCAAGAGTTTATCAATCCTGCAAGCGTTGATAATGTTAATCAAGTTATTAAAGGTTTAGAAAAACAACGTGAGCGGCAGCAATCAGCAGCTGAAGATGCTGCGGCTTTATTAGCAAAAACTGAATTATTACATGAAGAATTACTTGATAGTTGGCAGAAACAACGTCAACAAACGGAGAAGTTTAATGAACAAGGAAGGTTTAAACTGGAGTCATCAATTCGAGAAGGTCAAAAAGAAGTAAGACATTTGATTAAACGTTTGCGCGATCAAAATGCTAGTGGTGAAACAGCAAGAATTGCCGGTAGACGATTACGGCAAATGGAGAAAGGGTATCGAAGCGATAGGCGGGTCACTCCTTTGCCGGGATGGGTTCCCAAAATTGGGGATAAAGTTAGATTGTCTTCTATAGGTAGAGCAGGTGAAATAATTTCTTTCTCAGATGATGGAATGCAATTAACAGTTTTGTGTGGTGTATTTAGAAGCAAAGTTAGTTTGACTGAAGTAGAAAGTCTTGATGGTCAAAAAGCCGAAATAAATCCACGTGTGCAAGTAAAAACTTCGCGGGTAGTAAGAAAGAATTTATCTTTAGTTCGTACTAAAAAAAATACCTTAGATGTAAGAGGTTTACGCGTGCATGAAGCGGAGGGGGTAATTGAAGAAAAATTGAGAAATTGTTCCGGAGCTTTATGGGTTATTCATGGAATTGGTTCTGGAAAACTGAAAAAAGGTTTGAGGAAGTGGTTTGATTCACTTTCATATATTGAAAAAGTAGCCGATGCTGAACCTCATGATGGCGGCCCTGGATGTAGTGTTGTGTGGATGGTTGATTGAGAAATTGAGGTGAAAATTATAAACAATGTTTTTAGTTCTTTAATTTAGCAAGGATGAATGTAAGAATTATTATTTAGTTTATTGACTATAGATATTTCTAAATGCAATTTATTGATCAGGCTATTATTGATGTCAAAGCAGGTTCGGGTGGTGATGGTATCTCTGCTTTTAGAAGAGAAAAGTATGTTCCAGCAGGTGGTCCTGCGGGAGGAGATGGAGGACAAGGAGGAAATGTTGTTTTAGAGGCTGATGATAATTTACAAACTCTTTTGGATTTCAAATTTCAGAAATTAATTTCTGCCGAGAATGGTCAAAGAGGTGGCCCTAACAAATGCACTGGAGCATCAGGAAATGACACTGTACTTAAAGTTCCATGCGGAACGGAGGTAAGACATCTCTCTACGAATATTATTCTTGGTGATTTAACTCATAAAGGCCAACAACTTATTGTCGCGTTTGGTGGGAAAGGAGGTTTCGGGAACGCTCGTTATTTATCAAATAGCAATAGAGCCCCAGAAAAATTTACAGAAGGGAAAGCAGGTGAAGAATGGTCATTGCAATTGGAATTGAAACTACTAGCAGAAGTTGGAATTATTGGTTTGCCTAATGCAGGCAAAAGTACTTTGATTTCTGTACTCTCCTCTGCAAGACCAAAGATTGCTGATTATCCATTTACAACTTTAATTCCTAATCTCGGAGTAGTAAGAAGACCCTCAGGAGATGGAACAGTTTTTGCAGATATTCCTGGCTTGATTGCTGGAGCCTCAAAAGGTATAGGGTTAGGGCATGATTTTCTTCGACATATTGAACGAACAAAGGTTTTACTTCATTTAATTGACTCAGCATCAACCGACCCGATAAATGATTTTAAAACCATTAATGAGGAATTAACGACGTACGGTTGTGGTTTGATTTCTAGGCCAAGAATTTTTGTTCTGAATAAAAAAGAACTATTAAATGAGAATGAAATTAAAAAACTTCTAAATAATATTGAGAAACTAACTATGAAAAAGGTCCACATAATTTCTGCAGTAACGAAATTTGGTCTGGATGATTTGTTAAGTTCTATTTGGAACGAACTTGGATATTAATTAATTGTTATGAGTGAATCATACCTACTTGTCTTGTAGTTAATTTTTGGTCATAACTAAAGAGAGTTATTAAAATTATGGATTTTTACAGTTGTTTTGATGGACAAGGAGAAATTATCGCTCGCTGCCAGACTGATAAAGATATTAATGTTTTAAAAAAAATGGGGAGACCTATCGCTGAAGTACGTCAAATGAAAAATGAGGAGGCAGTTGTTTGCTCTTTAACTGGAAGCCCTTCAGATTTTAATATGGATTATTAATAGGATCTCATGGTACAAAAAAGGAGAAGTTGTTGCTTCTCCTTTTTTGTGCTTTTAATTGTTTTTAAGTTTTAATCGTCATATACCAAGCACTCTGGTTCATCAGGATTGGCGTCGCAGAATAATTCCAGAGCATTTGGATCATGCTTGTCTTCAGGATGATGCTCCTTGTATTCCTTTAGAGAGTTAAGTTCATCTTCTAAATGATGGAGCTTGGATTCATTCCCTTGAGCTTTTGCTTCTTGAATCTCGGATTCATCTTTTTGAATATGCTCGTCAATAGTTTTCATAGCGTCTTGTAAGAGCAGGATCATTTGACTAACACAATAATTATGACGGAGGAATATTGCACGTGGTTTGTAAATTTGGTTGGATTTCCTCACCATTCCCTGACTTAAGACCTGCAAAAAAGATCTTTTGTAGGTTTTGTTGAATTGATAATTTGTTGATTTATTTAACTATCAAATACTTTTAGCTTCCTTTCTTTGGCTTTCTAAATAATAAAAAACGCTTTTATCTCCTATGTCAGCTTCTGCTGGCAGGTTGAATTTCCTTATTCCCATTGATATCAATAGCAAGGACGACACAACTAGCGTTGCAAAAGTAAAACTTTCATTAGCTAATTCAGTTAAATATCCAAGTAAAGCAATTGGAATGAAAATTGTTATCCCTATTGCCTCAATTCTTCTAAAACAAAAAAACTCTTTGAAACCTATCCCAGTTAAAGAAGCAAAAAGTGGTCCTATAAGTAATATCGATTTAGGATTTTCTCTGAGGCCATACATTAGATTTGTTACTCCGAAATGATATAGAAGTATCAACAATCCAATACAACCGAGTAACCAGAAAATTGTTAGTGTTTGATGTAAGGGTCTTAAATATATATGTATCCACTTCAGACTTAAGCCTATACTTATTGACATACATAATAGCCAAATCCATATTTGATGAGATCCATTAAAAAACCATTGAGCTATTCCTATTAAAAAGAATAATCCGCAGAAAAGAATTGATAATCGGTAAAATAGAACTTCTTTTTTATCATCTGAAGTAACTATGAAATCACCATAGACACCTTTAATAGGATTTGAGGATTTAAAGTAAGAATTTTCTTCTTTCATAGTTGATCATTAATTGTTGATAATTGTTGTAATATCTTCTCCTTTAGGAATAATACTACTTGGGTTTAAAGGAAATAAAGCTCCAAAATAATCTTTTCTCCAAGTATCAACATCACATGTTTTTTTAATGTTACACATATTAAAAAATTTTTTTCTCCATTTAATTATATGTGGGAAAGATTTTATTGGTTTATTACTACATTTAAATAGTGGGTAATAAATTGCTTCCCATCTAATAAGGGTAGGGAAAAGTTTTATATCAGCAATTGAAAGATTCTTTCCACAAAGCCAAGGACCTCTTGATTGTAGACTTTCTTCTATGGTTTTTAGAGCTGAGAACAAATTCTCAGAAGCTTTTTCATAAGCTTTTTGATTTCTAGCAAATCCACATTTATAAACTCCATTATTAATATTTTCTTGAATTAGATTTTGCCAGTGAATAATTTGTTTTTTATATTTGCTTGGATTAAGGTCTATTTGATGATCGTATATTGGCCAATTATTTAATATTTCGACAAGCTCAGCGCTTTCGTTATTTATAAGTCTTAATTTTGCTTCGGGTTCATTGCCTGGATCGAAAAGCATTGGTACTGTTGCTCGTCTTGACTGATAATTTCCGCATTTCCGATAAAGCTCTTGAAGGGTTTTACAGCCTTGTATTGGATGGTCAAATATCCATCTTCCTCCCGCTGAGTCTACTTCAGCAATGTGAAGATTGATCGATTTCTTTAATCCTTTGATCTCATGAATTATCCATGTTCTATGTGCCCAAGGACAACTTTTGCCGACAATCAAACCTGGCATTTGAGTTAATGCTCTATTCTTTAAATCCTTCTCTGTCGGGATTTGAATTTGTTGTTGAAGATTTATAGGCCTTTTGTAATTTCCATTAGAATCCGATGGTGCAAGACCATTCATTAAAATTCTCCATTCAAAACTCCATATGTTTCTCGCAGCTTTTACAAATATTGGTGGTATGGCCATAACTTTCTTTTAGGGTTATTTTTATATCTATGGTTATTGAATAATGATGCAGCTACAAGTACTTCTAGTGGCTGGTACACATGGTAATGAAATAAATGGTATCTGGCTTTTTGATGAATGGAAAAAATCACCGTTTTTAATAAATACTTACGGGATTAAAACTTGTAAGGTGATTGGAAATCCTGAGGCTAAAAAGGTAGGGAAAAGATACATTCATCATGATTTGAATCGTAGTTTTAAAGAAGAATCATTTTTATTTATCAACTCTTCAAATTTTGAGGGAAACAGAGCGAATGAATTAGTGAATCTTTATGGAGAGGCAGGAAAAAGTCCCTGTCAAATAGCATTAGATTTTCATACAACCACAGCCTCCATGGGGAGTTGCTTAGTTGTATATGGAAGAAGATATTCAGATTTGGCTTTGGCTTCTTTAATTCAAAATAAATTAGGTTTACCAATATATCTACATGAATCAGATAAAAAACAAACAGGTTTTTTAGTTGAATCTTGGCCTTGTGGACTTGTTATTGAAATTGGACCTGTAGGTCAGGGTCTATTGAATTCTAGAATTATTTCACAGACTAAATTAATCCTTGAAAGTTTGATGGAACAAATTTATCAAATTAATAATTTGAATTTCTTTTTTCCTGATAAATTGATAATTCACAGGCATATTAAAAGTATCGATTTTCCAAGAGATGAAGAAGGTAATATTGATGGCTACGTACATTCATTTAGGCAATCAAAGGATTGGCTAGAATTAAAGAAAAACGATGAATTATTTTTTAAGTTGAATGGTGAAATAATTAGGTATGAAGAAGATGAACCATATATTCCTGTTTTCATAAATGAAGCAGCTTATGCGGAAAAAAATATTGCTATGAGCTTTACCAAAAAAGAATTATGGGATGTAAAAAAAGAATGGAAACAATCATTAATAGAGTTAGTACATCACAAGTAAGTTCTCTCGCTCCAATAAACAACTGCCCCTTGAGCTTCTAATTCATATTTTCTGTGACGTGCATCACATAAAGGAACCCTCTCTTCAGCCCTATTACCGTTAATCAGCCACTTTATAAGAACCAATTGCTGACCTCTTACGTTAAATCTTAAAAGAATCTTAAGACGTTTTAAGTGCTCTTCAGGCGCAACTTGCTGATTCTCTTAATAAATTGTCCTACAAATTGGCCACAGAAAGCATCATTCTCCTTTATTATCACTGCTGGCAGTCTAATTAGCTGCTCTTATTTACTCGTCCCATAAGGGACATACACATTCGTCCTCATGACCACCATTCAGCAGCAGCGTTCTTCGTTGCTCAAAGGTTGGCCACAATTCTGCGAGTGGGTTACTTCCACCAACAACCGTATTTATGTCGGTTGGTTCGGTGTATTGATGATCCCTTGCCTTCTTGCGGCAACAACTTGTTTCATCGTTGCATTTATCGCTGCTCCTCCAGTTGATATCGACGGTATCCGTGAGCCAGTAGCTGGTTCATTCATGTATGGAAACAACATCATTTCTGGTGCTGTTGTTCCTTCAAGTAACGCTATCGGCCTTCACTTCTACCCAATCTGGGAAGCAGCAACTCTTGATGAGTGGCTATACAACGGTGGCCCTTACCAGCTTGTAATCTTCCACTTCCTTATTGGTATCTCTGCATACATGGGACGTCAGTGGGAGCTTTCATACCGTTTAGGTATGCGCCCATGGATCTGTGTTGCTTACTCAGCTCCTGTATCAGCAGCTTTCGCTGTATTCCTTGTTTACCCATTCGGTCAGGGTTCATTCTCTGATGGTATGCCTCTAGGAATTTCTGGAACATTCAACTTCATGTTCGTTTTCCAGGCTGAGCACAACATCTTGATGCACCCATTCCATATGGCTGGTGTAGCAGGTATGTTCGGTGGTGCTTTGTTCTCTGCAATGCACGGTTCTTTGGTTACTTCATCACTTATCCGTGAGACCACAGGACTTGATTCACAGAACTACGGTTACAAGTTTGGACAAGAAGAAGAGACATACAACATCGTTGCAGCTCATGGCTACTTCGGTCGTTTGATCTTCCAATATGCAAGCTTCAACAACAGCCGTAGCCTTCACTTCTTCTTGGCTTCATGGCCAGTAATTTGTGTTTGGTTGACATCTATGGGCATCTGCACCATGGCTTTCAACTTGAACGGCTTCAACTTCAACCAGTCTGTTGTAGATACTTCAGGCAAGGTTGTACCAACCTGGGGTGACGTACTTAACCGTGCAAACCTTGGTATGGAAGTAATGCATGAGCGTAATGCTCACAACTTCCCACTTGACCTAGCAGCTGCTGAGTCTACTTCTGTAGCTCTTGTTGCACCTGCAATCGGTTAAGTCTTTAACTTGATTTTTTCAAAGCCCTCTTTTAGAGGGCTTTTTTTTTGCTTTTTTTCAAGTTATCTATTGCATTTATTGGTTTATTTTTTAGTGAGTATTGATTAACATTTTTAAGATAGGTTTATTTATGGGAAGTAGTTTCGGAAAACTTTTTAATATCAGCACTTTTGGTGAATCTCACGGTGGTGGTGTTGGTGTAATCATTGATGGATGTCCACCAAGGTTGGAGCTTGATATCAATGAAATACAAAATGATCTAAATAGAAGGAGACCAGGTCAAAGCAAAATCACTACTCCCAGAAACGAGAGTGATGAAGTTGAAATTCTTAGTGGTCTTTTAGAGAACAAAACTTTAGGAACACCAATTGCGATGGTTGTTAGAAATAAAGATCATCGGCCTAAAGATTATTCTGAAATTAAAAAAGCCTTTAGGCCATCTCACGCTGATGCTACTTATCAGAAAAAATATGGAATTCAGTCTTCAAGTGGCGGAGGACGAGCATCCGCAAGAGAGACGATAGGTAGAGTCGCGGCTGGTTCTGTTGCAAAGCAACTTCTCACTAAGTCTTCTAATACGGAAATACTTGCTTGGGTGAAGAGAATTCATGATATTGAAGCTGATATTCAACCCAATAAAGTTACTTTTGATGAGATTGAGAAAAATATTGTTCGGTGCCCAGATCAAAAAGCTGCAGCTTTAATGATTAAACGAGTAGAAGCTTTTGGGAAAGAAGGAGACTCTTGCGGAGGAGTCATAGAATGTGTTGTTCGTAATCCGCCAGTCGGCATTGGTATGCCTGTCTTTGACAAGTTGGAGGCTGATCTAGCAAAGGCATTAATGTCTTTGCCTGCCACTAAAGGTTTCGAGGTAGGGTCTGGTTTTGGAGGTACTTATCTAAAAGGCAGTGAACATAATGATCCTTTTGTACCATCGGACTCTGATCAATTGAAAACTGCTACGAATAACTCAGGGGGGATTCAAGGAGGAATTTCTAATGGTGAGGATATAGTTTTGAGGGTTGGATTTAAACCTACAGCAACAATTAGGAAAAGCCAAAAGACTATTGATGAGGATGGTAATGCTGTAACTCTCAAGGCAAAAGGAAGACATGATCCTTGTGTTTTGCCAAGGGCAGTTCCAATGGTTGAAGCAATGGTTGCATTGGTTTTAGCCGATCATTTACTTAGGCATCGAGGACAATGTACTGAATTTAAAAATCAATAATTAATTTTTGGTTTTATAGTAGATCTTGAATAATCTTTTAGCCAAATTTCTAGATCTTTGTCGGGAGTTTGATTTCGTAATTCTCTTCCGATAACTAATGCATCGTATCCATCTTTTATAAATATTTTTAGGTTTCTACTTTTAATTCCACCTGCACCAATAAAAAACATATCCTTTTGAGTTATCTTTTTTAATTCGTTTATAAAATTAATTCCTAATGTTGATGCGGGAAAGATTTTTACAATTTTATATCCTAGATTAATTGCCTCTTTGAAATTTTCAATATTCGATATCCCTGGAATAACTAGTTGATTATTTTGTATGGCTTTGAGGTGAATTTCTTTGTTAAATGATGGACTCATCGAATAATTTAGATCTAATGAGAGAATTGAATCTAAAGATTCTTTTGATTCAATTGATGCAGCACCAAGATTAATTGATTTGAAATTCTTTTTTATCTCTGATATCAAATTAACCCATTCTGCATTTGAATCCCATCCTATTTCTATATTTTTAATACCATAATTATATAGTTTTTCGATTTTTAAAAATAAATTCTCTCTTTTTTTTGATATATTAAAAAATTTATTTTCTAGCCTGATAAGAACTATTAAAGGCTGTAATTTAAGCCTTTTTATTAAATTATTTTGCTTGATTTCCAAAAATTATATTTTTGACTAAGCATACTCTGCAACTTTAACTTCATGGCGAATTAATAAATCCTGGAACTCAAGAGAATCAACGGTCTCAGTTTCCATAAGCATTGATGTTAACTCTTCGAGAACCTGACGGTTTTCATTTAAAGCTTTTTTGGCCCTTTCATATGCTATTTCAACAAGAATTGAGACTTCTGAATCAATAGTGGCAGCTGTATCTTCTGAAAAATCTCTTTCCGCAGAAATGTCTCTACCAAGGAACATGCCCCCTTGAGATCGACCTAAAGCTACTGGCCCTAACTTATCACTCATGCCAAATTTCGTAATCATTTGCCTGGCAACTGAAGCTACTTGCTTTAGATCATTTGATGCACCAGTAGTTACTTCATCTTCTCCATAAATAATTTCCTCTGCAACTCTTCCTCCAAGTGCAACAGCCATTTGATTTTGTAGGTAAGACCTTGAATAAAGACCAGATTCCATTCTTTCTTCACTGGGAGTGAAAAAAGTTAAACCTCCAGCCTGTCCTCTTGGAATGATTGAGATCTTTTGGACTGGGTCATAATCAGGCATTACAGCTCCTACTACGGCATGACCAGCTTCATGATAGGCAACTAGCCTTTTACGCTTTTCGCTCATGACTGTATCTTTTTTCTCTGGACCAACCATTATTCTCTCTATCGCAGCACCTATTTCGTCGTTGCTGACCTCAGTTAATTCTCTTCTGGCAGCTAATATCGCAGCTTCATTTAATAGATTTGCTAAATCAGCCCCAGTGAAACCAGGAGTTCTTCTAGCTACTTGATCTAGGTCAACTCCCTTTGAAAGAGTTTTACTTCTTGCATGAACTTTAAGTATTTGTAATCTACCTGAGTAATCAGGTCGGTCTACGGTTACTTGCCTGTCAAATCTCCCAGGTCGCATTAGTGCAGAGTCAAGCACGTCGGGTCTATTGGTCGCAGCAACAATAATTATTCCTGTATTTCCTTCAAATCCGTCCATTTCCGTTAATAGCTGGTTTAGTGTCTGCTCTCTTTCATCATTACCTCCTCCTAGACCTGCTCCACGCTGACGACCTACAGCATCTATCTCATCAATAAAAACAATACAAGGAGCATTCTTTTTAGCTTGTTCAAAAAGATCTCTGACTCTGCTAGCACCAACTCCAACAAACATTTCTACAAACTCAGAACCTGAGATAGAAAAGAATGGGACAGAAGCTTCACCAGCTACTGCTTTCGCAAGCAGAGTTTTTCCTGTTCCTGGAGGGCCAACTAATAAAACACCTTTAGGAATTTTTGCCCCGACAGCTGTAAAGCGGTCAGGATTTTTCAGAAAATCAACTACTTCAGTAAGTTCAAGCTTTGCACCTTCAATTCCAGCAACGTCTCCAAAAGTAATTTTTGTCTCTGACTCCATTTGTAGTCTTGCTTTACTTTTCCCAAAACTCATAGCTGGATTTCCACCCCCACCAGAGCCAGCTCTTCTAAATAGGAAAAATAGGCCTCCAAGTAAAAGAATTGGGAAAATAAGGCTGCTAGCTGCTTGTTGAAGTGGGTTTGCTTGAGTAGTTGGTTGTACAGCAATATCGACATCATTATCGGTTAAAAGTTGCAGCAATTCTTGATCAGGAGCCAAATTAACCAAAGCTCTGTTTCCATCACTTTCAACAATTTGAGCTGTACCTTTGTCTGGAGATATCAGTACTCTGCTTACCTGCCTGTCTTGAACAGCTTCTATGAAGTCACTATATCTAAGTGTTCTAGATGCTTTAGTCGGACTTGGCTTATCGAAAAAAGCACTTCCAACAAAAATCACTACTACAACAATTAGGACATAGAGGCCTATGTTTCTCCAGCGTTTGTTCAATGTTCTTCCATATCTAATAAGAGTTTAATAGGATCAGGTCCAACTATGCGGCTCTTAGAACATCAACGACGCTTTTAAATGCAAACCATTCAGGAATTTCTTCACCACTTCTAAGCATTTTTCTGAATTGAGTGCCGCTTAATTTTTTTACGTGTAATCCTTTTTCTTCTGCATAATTAGCGGTTACATATCCTTCCTCCTCAGTAAAAACCAGATTTAATGATGGAACTGTTTGCATCTCTAATTCTTCACAGCAATTGTTTGCAAAATCCTGAGCATCATATGGACCATAAAAATCTTTTCCGCTAAGAGAGGACTTACAACCGGCCATATCTCTTCCAATAATGAAATGAGTGCATCCATAGTTTCTCCTAATAATCATGTGCTGGAGAGCCTCTCTTGGTCCAGCCATATGCATCGAATAAGGAAGATATGACCATCTGATTTTTGGATTATTCACCTCAGAGGCAAGTTTTTCATAAGTTTGAAATCTCACTGATCCAGGGATGTCATCTTCTTGAGTTGGTCCACAAGTTGGGTGAACAAGAACAACACCATTTTGGCTCACATTATTTGCTTCTAAGGCTCTTGTGAAAAGCTCGTAATGGGCTCTGTGAATTGGATTTCTGCACTGGAATGCGACAACATCTTCTCCAGGTGGAAGTTTCTCTCTTACTTGAGAAGGGGTTTGGCAAGTAAAAACTCTTCTAGGTAATTCGAGACCTTTTATAGGGCCTCCTAAATAATATTTTTTTCTCTCCATAGAGATCATTCTTATCGCAGGATGCTCCAAAGAAGTTGTTCCATAGCAAAACTGGGCCTCTATCACTTTGTCAGGTGTCCATTTTTCTTCTACTTCTAAAATCGCCAGTTCTTGGTTGTTGTAATTTAGTAAAACAGAATCTCCTGGATTTATATCTTCTCTATCAGTATCCATAACAATTGGCAATCCAAAAAGCAGACCTGATTCGATTCGATTATGTTTAACAACTGAGTTGTAATTTTTTTCACTCATGAAACCATTCAAAGGTGAAAAAGCACCTACCAAAAGAAGCTCAATATCACAAGCATTTCTATCTGAACAATTTAAAGTTTTAAAAGAATTTTTTTTTAACTCTTTTGCCTCTTGATCAGATGCCATAAGGTTTACAAGTTCTCCACCATAAGGTTTGATCAAACCTTCGAGATTTCTATTAGAACTTTTCTTGCTAGTCATTTTCCAGTGAAGTAACCCGGCAAATTCTCCCAGATAATGGGCCCATATTTGAGAAATTGTTTGGATAAATTTTGCCCAAAAAAAAAGAGGGTTTTAACCCCCTTTTTTTTTTGATTAAGATGGTTATTTTTTAGGCTTTGCGACCATAGAAGATACCTTTAATTTTGATATCAACTGGATCTTTTGATCCAAGGTCATTGTCTGAAGGTTGGATGGCAACAAATTGGCCGCCAAATTCTTCAGTATCTGCGTCAACACTATCGACAGTAAGTGTTATTTGACCTTTACCGCCAAGATCATCTTTAACATTTTCTCTTGCAAGATCTTCATCATCACCCCCACGAGCAATGAGAGCTTGAGCATATTCAACACCAGTTGATTTAGCACGGCTCTTAGGATCAAGAAAGTCTGCAGATCTATAGCTAGGAGTAGTTGTTGGACCTGAAAATTCAGCTCCAGGTTCAATTGACTTTCCTTGCTTGGATTCAGCAACCATCTCTTTAACAGAGAAAGCAAAAGGAAATTCTTCTCCATTTGGAGCAAGAACTGTAATTAGAGAGAAGTCAATACCACCTTTTTCAGTGAATTTACCTCCAGAGAGATCTCCATAAACTTCATCAAGACTTGTGTTGAAGCGAGGACTGATAATTTTTGCAATAGCAAAATCAGATTTATTTCGCTTGTTACCTGGAAGTTTTACTGAAACTTCCGTTGGCTGAAGGCATAAACTTTTAAATTGGCCGTCAGCATTGATAGAACCCGATGAACCAGCTGGTAAAACAGTGCAAGCATCAGCTTGGCCAGTATTAACAACATTGCCAAAACGAGCATTGCCTTGCTCGCGCCCTTTTAAAGCCGCAGATGCGCTTGATGGGAGAGTTGTAAAGGTGAGACAAAAAGCCAGCATCAAAGCCAGCAGAGGACGAAATCGCATGAGAGGGCTAGATGACTGCGGTCGAAACCGCCCAATTAATTCAGTTGGGATATTACAGGTGTCAAATACTTCTTATCACAAGCATTTGACAGCTCTATACAACCCGTAGCTTTTTGTTTGTTGCATTTAACACTCCAATTTCCTTGAAAAGCCTCTTGCGGCAGTTGTTCCCAAAGTTTTGACGCTGATTATTGAAAAAAATAAATACTCAAAATATCTGTAAATTTATGATTTGAGATTTCGAATTTCATCTAAAAGTTGATGAGATATTGAAAGT
The DNA here is from genome assembly GCF_059772345.1 of Prochlorococcus sp. MIT2308. Lineage (NCBI taxonomy): Bacteria > Bacillati > Cyanobacteriota > Cyanophyceae > Synechococcales > Prochlorococcaceae > Prochlorococcus > Prochlorococcus sp. MIT2308. The sequence continues at coordinate 1,631,608 of NZ_CM186283.1, forward strand.
TTTGTCGATAATGATAATTTTTTGACGATTTTTTTCGGACCTAACAAGAAACCACTGTTGAAGTTTTCGTCAAATCCTTGCCCAGATCTGTCAATGGGATTGGCCATAAGAAGGTCACAACCTTTCAAAACTCTTTTTTTCTCTCCCTTTTTAATAATTTCGTTGTCATTTCCAGTCTCAGCAGCAAAACCCAGGAAAATTTGATTTTTTAATTTCTTGCTTGTTTGTTTTTTAATTATGTCCGCTGTCATTTCTAAATCATCAAAAAGGGACTTTAAAAAAAATTCTTTGGAAATTTTTTGTACACATGGACTATTTTTTTTGAAATCTGATACTGCTGCAGCCATAACAATAACTTGAGCAGATGGTTGCAAATCATCAATTTTTGCTCCCATTTCAGCTGAGCTTCTTACTGGGTAAGTATTAAGCCCCTCTAAAAGATCTTCTTGAATCCTTATTGGGCCATGTACTAAGTCGACTTGTGCACCTCTTAATTTTGCAGCTTGAGCTATCAAAACCCCCATTCTTCCACTACTTCGATTTGTTAATTGTCTTGCAGCATCAAGATCTTCGACGGTGGGCCCAGCTGATATAAGAAACCTTAGGCCTATTAGATCTTTGGTGAGAAATTTATTCTCTGCCTTGAAAATCAATGCACTTTCAGAGGCTAATTCAATAATATCTAAATTTACCATTTTCCCATCACCAACTCTGTCGCAAGCTAAAAGTCCTTCACTAGGCTCGAGGCTTATAATTTGGTCTATGGTCTTTACGAAATTCCAATTCTTTTTTACTGATTGATTTCCCCACATTGAGGTGTTCATTGCTGCAGCAAAAAGTATTTGAGATTGACTAGCTAGAAGAATGCTCGCCAGAAGCCCATCAGCATTTCCAGTAGTAAATTTGGATAAAGATGTGGCGCTCATGGGTGCAACAATAATGAGCTCTGCCCATTCTGCTAATGCAATATGCAAGGGCTTAGTTTGAGAATCATCCCACTGATCTTTATCTTGATAACATTTATTTCTGCTTAAAGTAGATAAAGATAGGGTGCTAACTAACTTAGCTGCGCTTTGCGTTATGACGCATTTGACCTCTACCCCAGCTTTTACTAGACGACTAACCAAAGCAGGAGCTTTTACTGCTGCAATACTTCCTGTGACAGCAACTAATATTTTTTTCCCAGATAAAGTTGAATTATTCATGATATGTAGATTTTATCTTAAATAGATCTTTAAAAGATATTTTTTTAAATTTAAATAATTTATATTTTTCATATTAAAGAGAATTTGATTGTTTATATTTTGATAGAAGTAATTTTTTTGCTTTATGTGAATTTTGTTTTATTATGTATATGTTAGAGAATTTAGTAATGAGAAAAATCTAAAGTAATTTTTTGTTTTTTTCCATATGCCTCCAAGAACGCAGAAAACAGTTTTATATAAATCATCTGCAAAGATTTTTGATAGGCTAGCAAATTGGGCTGCAAATCCATGGAGAAGATATTCATTTTTGGTAATTATTTTTTTGATAGGTTTTTTTCTTGGTAGTTCCCTTGGTATGATAAATGGAGTACTTGCTTTGATGGACCCGGTTGGAGCATTTATAGTATTAGTATTTTTGGAGATATTAATTAAAGCTAGATTTATTTTTTTAAAGTCGAAAAAGCCAAAAATTCTTGTATGGGTCATAGACATGTTTAGGATCGGAATAGCTTATGGCCTTTTTTCAGAGGGATTAAAATTGTTATAAGTGCAATTAATTATTTTTACTTAACCCTAGTAAATACAACAAGGCCATTCTTGTTGGAATACCATTCTCTACTTGCTTGCTTATAAGATTGATTGAATTATCTTCCACTAAGTTACTGCTTATTTCTATTCCTCTATTCACTGGTCCGGGATGTAGGACAGGAACTTTCTTTTCACACCATTTTAAACTTTCATGTGTTATGCCATATTTTGCATAGTAACTATCTAGATCTGTCAGCATATTTTGCTTCATTCTCTCTTTCTGTAATCGAAGTGTCATTACAGCATCACTATTTTTCAAGGCATCTTTTAGTGATCTTTCTATAAAAATAGAACCTCTCTTTTTAATGGGGTCAAATTTTTGTCCTGGCGGAGGATTGAGAACAAAATCAATGAATTCTTCTGGAAGTAGACTTGGAGGTCCACAAAGCGTTACTTCAGCTCCACATGCAGTAAGGGCCCAAAGGTTTGATCGGGCAACTCTAGAATGAAGAATATCTCCAACTATTGTGATCTTTTTGTTTAAAAGACTCTTAGTGGATGGTTCGCTTGGATTAAAGAAATTAGCTAGTGTAAACAGATCCAAAAGTCCTTGACTTGGATGACTATGAAATCCATCTCCAGCATTAAGAATAGATGTATTTATGTTGTTTGTATCTAGGTAATTAGCTATCTCCGCGGGCACATTTGTAGACTCATGCCTAATTACTAAAATATCAGCACCCATGGAGATGTATGTGAGGATTGTGTCTAATGGGCTCTCTCCTTTGCTTAAAGAACTTGTTGATACAGAAAAATTTTGAACATCAGCAGATAGTCTCTTTGCAGCAAGTTCAAAGCTAGATCGTGTTCTTGTACTTGGCTCAAAAAATAAGTTAGTAATCAATCTTCCTTGAAGTGCAGGAAGTTTTCTAGAACTTGATTTATGGACATCTTTGAATCTTGTTGTTAGTTCTAAAACTGTGTTGTAATCCGCTAAAGAAAAAGTAGATAGATCAAGAATGTGATTTTGTGTCCAATTATTCATAATCCCTCAAATGTGGGTGGTGACCAACACTTGTTTTTCGAAGGAATTCGATCTCCTTTAACCCTTTTGCTAACACTCCTACTACATTTAAGGTACCAACGCCAAGGTATATCTTTAGCTTGAGATATGCCAATTCTTGTGGTCTGAACAATATTTCCTGTCCTTGTAAAATTTTCTCCCTGCTTTAACCAAAAATCATTTGCAGGTGATAAGGGTAAATTGTCAAAATTCCGATTTAATCCAAACCTTTTTGCTAATAACCCTGGCCCAGATGCAATTCTCTCGTTTTCCCCTTTTATTGCTATTGATCGAAGAAGTACACCATTTGCCCAATTTTTCTCTCCAGTGACGATATTAACGCAATTATTAATTCCGTATGAAAGGTATATGTAAAAGTTACCAGGTTCTCCAAAAAGTGTTTCGTTCCTTTGAGTTCTGCCTGAGAAACCATGGCATGATCCTTCTTCTTGAGAATAAGCCTCAGTTTCAACAATTACACCAGCAAGGTAGTTGTTCTTTGATAAGCGCTTAATTAAAAAACAGCCAATTAAGTTCGGAGCGACCAAATGAGATGGCCTTGAGAAGAATTCTTTTGTAAGAATTGAGATTTGCTTACTATTTCTTTTGATTCATATTACTCACTTAATAATAGATTTCTCCAATTGCTTATCAATCGACTAGAACTTAGGATTCCACAATAGGCATTTAGATGGCACAATGGTAGATGAACAGAATTGTTTAACCGTAATCACTAAGATCTTTGCTAATAAGGTTTCCTTGCAATTAAATAAAGATCTTCAAAATTTTCTAACATAAACATGACTAAAATTTCTTCGGCTGATGTTCGTAAGGTTGCGCAGTTAGCTCGTTTAGAACTGCCAGAAGATCAAATAGAAACTTATACAAAGCAACTCGAAGAAATACTTTCATATGTTGATCACCTACAAGAAATAGATACTGGTAATATTCCCCCTACTACTAGAGCTGTCGAAGTAGTTAATGCAATGAGGGATGACTTTGTTGAAGTTAATAGCTCAAGAGAAGATATTCTTAATCAAGCTCCTCAAAGAGAAGGTGATTTTTTTAGAGTGCCTAAAATACTTTAGACTGATAAATAAACTACCTTTTGGTTTCTGTTTTTATACGAGTTTTATGAATTAATTTTATATATTTTTTTCTCCAATTATTTTTAGGTAATATTCTTGCTAATGCTCTCATTTTACTTCTTCTTTCTTTATGACTTCTAATTCCAAGTAAAATATCATATAGAAAATTTAGACTATCTTTTTTAGTCTCAAAAGTACCCATTCTTTGAGGTGAACCTTTTTGATCTAAGAGAGGTTTTGTCGCTTCATAAGCAGGTTTATATTCAAACCAGGGAATTGATGGCCATAAATGATGAACTAAATGATAATTTTGTCCCATTATTAACAAATTCATTAATTTACTTGGATAAACTCTTGCATTTCGCCATCTATTTCTAGATTGAAAAGGTCTGTGTGGAAGATAATCAAAAAATATTCCTAAAGTTACTCCCACCATTAATGCTGGCCCAAACCATAGATTATAAATAACATTCATAAAATTATATTTAATTCCCGCAATTACAATGCAAATAAATATTCCCCTCTCAATTCCCCATTGCATTAGTTCAAATTTTCTCCACAGTTTTCGTTCAAAGAAAAAATATTCATGATAAAAAAATCTTGGAGCTATTAACCAAATAGGACCAAAAGTACTAACTATATGATCTGGATCGTTTTTGGGGTCGTTAACGTATTTGTGATGTTCGAGATGAACTCTTGTGAAAACTGGGAAACTAAAACCTAGTAATATGGCCGATCCATGCCCCATGAATTGATTGATCCATTTATTTGGATGGGCAGCATTGTGACAGGCATCATGAATAACGGTTCCTTCCATGTGGAGAGCCAAGAAAGCTAGTGCGACTAATATTGGTAACGGCCAATTCCCTTGATACCACTGCCAAACACTAATTATTGCAAGACAATACCCACCAAAAAATAGCCCTAAAGTTACGTTTATGGGCTTAGGTGGATCAAGATAGTCCTGGATCTCATTTTGCCAGTCTCGTAATGACTTCAGTTTTTTTGTTGCCTTATCTTTGTCAGACCTCGATAAGCACTGGGTCATTGCTTGATGTGATGTAGATAAATGAGCTTGTTCAGCTTAATTAAAAAATGCCCACCGGGAGACTTGAACTCCCACGACTAAAGTCACTGGTACCTAAAACCAGCGCGTCTACCAATTCCGCCAGGTGGGCCTAGGTTCTCACCGATAATCAACTAATTCTAGCAGCTCATTGATGGCTATTTGAAGACTATTTTTGATTCGTGAACGTAAAAAGATTAATGTAATTTTTATATTGATATATGAGATATTGGTAAATCTCTTTATATGAAGCATGATTTGTAGTTGCTTAAGAAGCTTATCCCAACAAAAACGAAATTCATATTGACAAAAATATGGTTGTTTCTATTTTTGGATATTTATTTCTTTTTGTTGGATTTTTGACTTTGTTTTTACCTTTAATGCTTGTCGAACTAAGTAGGCCGAGAGATTGGTTAATGGGCGGACTTTTTTTATTTTTAGGATTATTTCTCCTAGTGGAGAATGATCTTTTAAGAGGTTCGATAAATTTACTTGTTATTTCTATGGCAATTTTGTACGGAAAAATGATACTAGAAATCATTGAAAATAGGTGGTATAAATTGAGCCCTGAAGAAATAAAGCGGATTGGATCTTTTCAAAGATGGTTTGAATCTTTTAAACAGCTCGGTCAAAGTTTTGCTTTACTAAGCAATGGCTTTTTAAAGGTTCTTACAAGCTTTACGAACAAATCTGAAAAACCTTTAAAAGAAAAAAAATGGGTTCATCCAGAATTGAAAGAAGAAGTCAAGAAGAAAGTAGTTGATCAATCTGTTCCAAATGGTTCCAATAAGATCATAAATCAAGAATTACCTGAAAATGAAGAGACTTCTTGATAAGGTTAAAAGGCCTAAAGTAACCAAGTTGACTACTGGATATTTCTCAAAGTGAATAATGTAAATAAAGATTCTCAAAAGGATCGCCCTACCTACAAAGACACTCTCAACCTTCTGCATACAAATTTTGGGATGAGGGCTAATGCAACCCAAAGAGAACCTGAGTTACAAGCTTTTTGGGCTGAAGAAAAAATAGATTTTGAATTAGGCTTAAAAAATACTGGAGATACTTTTACTTTGCATGATGGCCCCCCTTATGCAAATGGGAAGCTGCATATGGGCCATGCCCTTAACAAAGTATTGAAGGACATAATTAATAAATTTCATACTATGAGAGGTAAAAAAGTTTGTTATGTCCCTGGATGGGATTGCCATGGGTTGCCTATTGAATTGAAAGTTCTTCAAGGTTTGGATAAAACTCAACGGGCGGAACTTACCCCTATTAAATTGAGGAAAAAAGCAGCTGCTTATGCAAAAAAGCAAGTTTCTCAGCAAATGGATGGTTTTAAAAGGTGGGGAGTGTGGGGAGATTGGGATCAACCATATTTAACTTTGGATAAAAAGTTTGAAGCGTCCCAGATTAAGTTATTTGGCGAAATGGTTTTCAAAGGATACATATATAGAGGCTTAAAACCTGTTCATTGGAGTCCAAGTTCTCAAACTGCTCTTGCCGAGGCGGAATTAGAATACCCCAGTGGTCATGTTAGTAAAAGTATTTATGTGGGATTTAAAGTTGATCAAATACCAAAAACATTAACTCAAGAAATTTCTAATCAAGCACCAGATCTTTTTAATTCTGAGGGACAATTAAAAGAAGTTAAACTTGTTATATGGACAACTACGCCTTGGACAATCCCTGCAAATGAGGCAATATCTGTTAACCAAAAATTAGATTATGTAATTGCACAAGGCTCTGATAAATCTTTAATAATTATTGCTTATGATCTTTTGGCAGATGTTTCTGAAAGAGTAGGAGTTAATTATGAAAAAAGAGTATTAATCAATGGATCGAAATTAGATGGGATTATATATGATCACCCTTTATTTGATAAAAGAAGTCCTGTAGTTTTAGGGGGAGATTATATAACTACTGACTCTGGAACTGGATTAGTACACACTGCTCCAGGCCATGGTGTTGATGATTTTAATACTGGAAAAAAATATAATCTACCAATTTCTTGCCCAGTAGATGCTAAAGGTTTTCTAACTAAGGAAGCTGGAAAATTTGAAGGCCTAAATGTATTAAAAGATGCTAATAATACAATAATAAATGATCTCATTAATACTGGATCTTTGATTAAAGAAATTCCATATGAGCACAAGTATCCTTATGATTGGAGAACTAAGAAACCAACTATTTTTAGGGCTACAGAGCAATGGTTCGCTTCTGTTGAAGGGTTTAGGGATAAAGCACTTTCTTCAATAGAGGATGTTATTTGGCTCCCTGAATCTGGGAAAAATAGAATCCATTCTATGGTTAGAGAAAGAGGAGATTGGTGTATTTCACGACAAAGGACATGGGGAGTACCAATACCAGTTTTTTATGAAAAAAATGGGAAAGAAATTCTACTTAATCAAGAAACTATTGCTCACATAACTGATTTATTCTCTACTAATGGAGCAGATGTTTGGTGGGAATACGAAGTTTCTCAGCTATTACCTTCGTCTTACTTAAACGAGGCAGATCGATGGCAAAAAGGCACTGATACTATGGATGTTTGGTTTGACTCAGGCTCTAGTTGGTCTTCAGTTATTTCCAAGAAAGAAAAACTAAATTATCCAGCAGATTTGTATTTGGAGGGATCTGATCAGCATCGGGGTTGGTTTCAGTCATCTTTATTGACTTCGGTAGCAGTCAATGAATATGCACCTTTTAAAAAAGTCCTTACACATGGTTTTGCTTTAGATGAGAATGGCAGGAAAATGAGCAAATCCTTAGGAAATATTATTGATCCTTTAGTTATAATTAATGGTGGTTCAAATAAAAAATTAGATCCTGCTTATGGAGCAGATGTTTTGAGGCTTTGGGTTAGTTCTGTTGATTACTCAGCAGATGTTCCTATTGGTTCAAATATACTTAAGCAAATTTCTGACGTTTATCGTAAGGTTCGAAATACGTCTCGGTATCTATTAGGAAATCTCTATGATTTTGATTACAAAAAAGATTCCATTGATATTTCAAACCTACCATTATTAGATCAATGGATGTTGAATAGAACAGCTGAAGTGATTGATGAGATAACCAACGCGTACTCCAATTTCGAATTCTCTAAGTTTTTCCAAACAATTCAGAATTTTTGTGTAGTTGATCTGTCAAATTTTTACCTAGACATAGCAAAAGATAGATTGTATGTGAGTTCTAAAACTGACTTTAGAAGAAGAAGTTGTCAGACAGTTTTATCCTTGGTTATTGAGAAAATATCTGGCTTAATTGCACCTGTTTTATGTCATATGGCAGAGGATATTTGGCAAAACATTCCATATAGTTTAGAGGAAAACTCCGTTTTTCAAAGAGGATGGCCTAAAGTCCCTGACTCGTGGCGAAATAATAGTCTTAATATTCATGTTGCTGAATTACGCAAACTTAGAACAGTTATTAATCGTATGTTGGAAAGCTGTCGTAATAATCAAAAATTAGGTTCGTCTTTAGAAGCTTCAGTAAGAGTTGATATCTTTGATGAAAAAGTTAAAGGTGCTATCAAATGGTTATCTTTAAGTGAATCTAACGAGGTTGATGTCTTGAGAGATTGGTTTCTTGTTTCATCTTTGCAAATTGGAGGAGAGCCTTGGGCTGAGGTTTTAGTCAGTGAAGATAATGATATTGCATCAGTGGATATAGCTAAAGCCAATGGATTTAAATGTGAAAGATGTTGGCATTACGAAGTTGAAATGAGCCAAAATCAAAATCATCCAAAGATTTGTACTAGATGTGAAAAAGTAGTGTTGGCTATTTAAATATAAATTATTTATTGTCTAAAACTTACCCGCAAAACGTCCATTTTTGGGGAATTGGATCACAAGCCATTGGAGTAAACCTATTAAATATAGTATCAGAGCTAGATATGCGAAAAATGTAGCTAAAGTTGTAGTCCAATTACCATCTAAAATAAATTTTATAATGATTTTTGTTGTAATAAATGTATTGTATGGGATTTCTCTCCAAGTATCGCAATAGTTTCCTGTTATTGAATTTAAACATCTCCAACTAATGATATGTAGTCCAGTATTTAAAATTCCCCAGAAGGATAAGCTCCAGCGCCAAATTCTTGTTGTTAATGAAATTGGGTTGTATGTATACATTTCATCAATTTCTTCATTGAGATCAACCCAAAACCAAATAGAAGCAATCATTAGTATTGGAGAGATTAGAGATATGAATAGGCCTAACTGGCTCTCACTACTTAGAAACAGAATATTTATTGCGTAAAGACTAGAAACTTTCCAATAAATTGATAACAATCGATCAATAGAGCTTGATTTGGAAATTTTTGCCCAAATAAAGAGAAACAAAGGCAGACCAAATGCAAAAGTAGCTGCAATACGATATGAGAGCCAAACTAGAATTTGGAATTGAGGTTCAGTCAAGACAATAATCTCATTCATATGTATTATCAGCCTTTATCTATTTTTTTCATCTTTATTCCCAATTATTAAAGACTTTTCTCTATATTAATACAAAAAGCCTGACTCAGACATCGAATCTATTCGATATTTTTATTGACGATTAGAAGCAAATAAATAATAAAGTTTATCTTCTTGAGACTTTGATCAGGGATTTGAAGTTAACTTGCTAGGATATAACTTTGATTTATTAATATCAGGCTTCATTTGTGAGACAGCATGTAAATCCTCTAAGCCATTTTTTTCAGTTACCTTTATCACTGCCAAGTAATTCTATTCTTTTCAAGAATTCTCATGACCCAATTCATTTAGATATTGGATCTGCTAAAGGAGAATTCTTAATAGAATTGGCATCAAAATATCCCAATTGGAATTTTTTGGGACTCGAGATAAGAGAACCTCTTGTTAGTTCATCTGAAAGAAAAAGAAAACAATTGGGATTATTAAATTTAAAATTCCTATATTGCAATGTGAATATTAGCTTGGATGAATGGTTGTCAGATTTAGATCTTAATCAATTAAAAAGAGTTTCGATTCAATTTCCAGATCCGTGGTTTAAACGAAAACATCTTAAAAGGAGAGTGTTAACAAAAAGTCTTCTTAATTCGATTGCACGATCTATAAGTAAGGATGGTGAACTATTCATACAAAGCGATATATATAAACTAATTGAATATATGACAAATATTATTGATGAGAGTATTTATTTTGATAGAAAAATTTTAAAAGGATCAAAATGGCTTGAAAAAAATCCCTACGAGGTAACAACAGACAGGGAATCATTTGTTCTTAAGCAGAATTTGCCAATATATAGAGCAATGTATATTAGAAATAGTGCTCTATTCATAAGTTAAGGTGATTTATAATTAATATAATGATATGCTTTTTGAATTCAAGAATTTTATATATAATTAACTATAGGAATGCTTATCTATTATGAAAGATAATACTAGTGCAGGCAAAGACCTTAGTGATTTTCAAAAATATTTTTTAGTTTTTCTAAGTTTTTTTCTAGTGATTGCTTTACTGTTTTTTCGCAATGGTTTTAAAGAAAATGCAATGCTTGATCGATTAGCTAAAAACTCCCTTTTACCTGAAAATGCCTTATCAAATGGAAAACCTACAGTTTTTGAATTTTATGCAGATTGGTGTGAAGCTTGTAAGGAGATGGCTCCAAATATGATTGATGCCAAAAAACAAAATGACAATAAAGTCGACATTGTTTTACTGAATGTTGATAATTCTAGATGGATTGATTTGATTGAAAAATATGATGTTAATGGTATTCCTAAGCTGATTTTTTTTGATGATAAAGGTGTTATGAAGGGGTTTTCATTAGGGGTTAGAAAATATAATGAACTTAATGAAATATTTATCTCTTTAATTAATAATTCAAAATTACCATCTTTTACTAAAGAATCAAACTCAAGCAATTTGTCATCAGAATTTTTCTCTAAGGAGGAGAGTTTTAATAACATTATTAAAACTGAAGCTCCAAGAAACCATAGTTAATTGAGCCAATTTAAAGCTGATGAAACCACTGGGTATACCTGCGAAAAAATATTTTTGCACTCTTTTGCAATATCCATATGTTCTTTTTGGGTCCCATGGCCAGTTCGTAGATTTATGTAATGAATCCAAGAACGACATGAACCTGTCATGTAAATCCTAGTTGGTGTAGCAAGTGGAAGTACAAATCTCGCACATTCTTTTGCTATTCCTGCTTCTAGCATTTCTTCATAAAGTTGTTTATTCAGATTGAATTGACGTTTAATCTTTTCATTAAATTGATTTATAATTTTTTCTGATAAATCTGAAATTGAATTTTGTCTATTTTTATTATCTTGCCTTCTCAATTCAGGTAGGGGTATTTCTCCAAGTGCTCTACTATCTGCATAACGTTGCGAGAATTCTTGAAAAGTAAATGATCGATGTCTCAATATTTGTGCTGCAATTCCTCTTGTGGTTTCTATTTGTAAAGTCATATAAGCTTGCTCAAATACACTCCAATGTTCATTTTTGATGCAATATGCCAATAATTTACTAAAATCTTCATTATCTTGATTTTTGGGATTACTAACTCTGGCTATGTATGCCATGTTTTTCTCAGCATCTGGTGTAGAAGTTATTAATTGAACAAGACTCATATTCAAACTTTTGCTAGAGTTACTTTTTCTTGTTGATGTTGATATTTGCCTTGCCTATCGCTGTAAGTAGTCTCACAAGGGTCACCTTCAAAGAAAAGTAATTGACAAATTCCTTCATCAGCATAAATCCTGCAGTCCGCCCCAGAGCTGTTACTAAATTCAAGTGTTAGATGACCTTCCCAGCTTGCTTCTGCAGGCGTTGTATTGACAATTATTCCTAAGCGAGCATAAGTACTTTTGCCAAGACAAATAACAGTAATATTTGGCGGGACTTTCATTTTCTCTAATGCCACTCCAAGACCATAAGAGTGAGCAGGTAAAATAAAATATTTACCATCCTGATCTTCTTTTAAATCGGTAGGTTCTAGATTCGCAGGATTAAATTTTTTTGGATTCATTACTGTTCCTGGAACATGCTTGAAAATCAAAAATTCTTTTGAGGATAGACGCAAATCGTATCCATAAGATGAGCAACCAAAGCTTAAAACAGGTGATTTTTTTGATTCAGGTTCAAGATGCCTTATTAGTTTTTCTTGAAATGGTTCAAGCATTCCTAAAGAAGCTTGCTGTGAAATCCAACGATCGTTCTTTAACATTTAATTGCAGCGTAATTCGGTAATTTGATCAGCCATCTCAATCACTTTAGGAGGAATTGATTGTCCCGTAAGAATAATATCTGTAGATGATGGGCGGTTATTGATCATAGAAATCAAATCAGTTTCTTCTATAAAACCAAGGCTAATTGCCATCCCAATTTCATCAAGTACGATTTTGTCTAACTTTTTTTCAACTATACGTTTTTTACAAAATTCCCATATTTCTTTAATTGCTTTCTCTTCATGTTTTTTCTTAAAAGATAAATTTTCTTCTGGCAACTCCCCAGGTAAGCAAGTTTCAATAGCTGGTCTTAACCACTCCAGTCGACCACAAAGATTTACTGCTCCATGGGGACCTTGATTGACTCCGCCTTTCAAGAATTGAGATATTAAAACTTTGCTTCCCAAGCCTGCAGATCGTAGCGCCTCGCTTAAAACAATAGAAAAACTACCTCTAAAAGGAGAGGTGTGTATTTGTAATTGGCCTTGAGTTTTAACTAGTTGTAAAGGTTTTCTATCTGGAAGAGCCCTAAGAGAAGGCCCTTTAGCTAGTGACAAATCCTCTCGTTGAGCATTGATGCTTGATCCTGCATTCATCTCAAATTCGATCTTAACGTCGTAATTTTAATCTAGCGCTTTAAAATTTGTAATCAACCAAAGAACACTATCTGTGGTGTATGAGGTAAAATTTTTTAACTTTTAAGATTCTTCGGAGCTTTGAAGGGGATTTAAATCCATAGATCAATTTTTTGAATACTTTTCAAGTCTATTTTTATGCATGTGGATTTTAAATAGTAGAATTGCGAACGATGAAAGAAATTGAGATGGGGATTAAGGGTGAAAAAAGTCGCCATGGCTACATATCGTTTTTTCACAACTTATTAATGTTCTCAGAACGATCAATTAAATATGGTCACTTCGTTTCGTGGCTTTACCCGTTTCAACCAACAAAAAAATAGCCATATGGCTGTTAATTCATCATCAAATTCTTTGCCTCCAACTAACACTTTGTTGGAAGTAATTAAGTCTTTAGATGGTGTCTCTACTGAAGTCGTAGATAGGTCAAAAACAATTTTTTTCCCTGGCGATCCAGCAGAAAGGGTTTACTTGATTAGGCGTGGTGCTGTTCGCTTGAGCAGGGTATATGAAACAGGTGAAGAAATTACAGTTGCTTTATTGAGGGAAAATAGTCTTTTCGGAGTTTTATCTTTATTGACAGGGAATAGATCAGATCGTTTTTATCATGCAGTTGCATTTACTCGTGTGGAACTCGTAGCGGCCCCCGCAACTTCGGTAAGGAATGCAATTGAGCAAAATGCTTCGGTTGGTTTGCTTCTTCTACAAGGTCTATCAAGTCGAGTACTTCAAACTGAGACAATGATTGAAACTTTAACTCATAGAGATATGTCTTCTCGGCTTGCCAGTTTTTTGCTGGTTTTGTGCAGGGACTTTGGTGTACCTGGGGAAAAGGGTGTAACAATTGACTTAAGACTTTCACATCAAGCTATTGCTGAAGCTATTGGTTCAACCAGAGTAACTATTACACGACTTCTTGGTGAGTTGAAAAGTTCATCATTATTGGCAATAGATAGGAAAAAGATAACTATATTTGATCCAATAGCCTTAGCAAAAAGATTTAATTGAAGGCCATTACATACTAAGGTTTAGGAGGTTTGCTTAATTCCACTTCTTCTTTCTCTCTGTGACAGTCTGGCTGAAAATTCTTTTAATATTAATCCTAGGTGGAATACTATCTACTCTAGGTGATCGCTTAGGTTCTAGAGTTGGTAAGGCTCGTTTAAGTATCTTTAAATTAAGACCAAAAAGCACTGCTGTTTTAATAACTGTTTTTACTGGAAGTATTATTAGTGCTATTTCATTTGCAACAATGATTGTATTTGATAGGGATTTAAGGGTCGGATTATTTCAATTAGAGGATATTCGAGAAAAGATTATAGATAGTGAAAAAGAATTAAAAAAATTAGAAAAAAATTTATATGCTTTTAGAAGTGGAAATGTCGTTATAACTAGTGGCCAGACTTTAGTAACTAAGACCATTAAATTAAATAAAAATAGTGATATAAAAAAAATTATCGAAAGTTTATTGCAGCAAGCTAATCTTTATGCTTTTAATTTAGTAAAAACAAATCAATCTAATTATAGAAGGATATTATTAGTTCGTAAAGATGATATTGAGAAGCTTGAGAGTAAAATATCTGATAACAGAAGTTGGGTTGTTAGAATCAAATCAGCAGGAAATATACTTAGAGGTGAAAATTATGTTTATGCATTTCCTGAGGTTACATTAAATAAAATTATTACAAGTAAAGGAGAGGTAATTGCTTTAGAAAATATATCTTTATCTGATTCTGACTCTGAATCGATTAGTAAAAAGATCAATCTTTTAATGGCTTCAACTTTGGCAGAGGTTAGGCGACGAGGATCGTTAAGTTCTGAGTTGCAAATTAATGCGAATCAAATTAATAATTTAGGAAAGTATCTAGTTAGTAAAAAAATGGGAGAATTTCAAATAATTGCTAGAGCTGTTGATACTCATCAAAGTGCAGATAAAGTCTCTGTATCATTAGAGCTAAAGTCTTTAGAAGAAATTATTAGAAGCAAGAATTAAATGAGTTTTTATATATCAATAGATCCAGGTAATAAAAAATGTGGCTTATTGTTGGCTGATATTCAGTCCAGAAAAGTAATTGAAGCAGGGATAACTTCGTTAAATAAATTTTCTGATTTAGTTTCGTTTTGGAGTGAAGATTATGATATTAGTAAGATAATCATTGGTGATGGAACAAATTGTAAGTATATAAAGAATGAATTAAAACGAAAAAAATTTTTTGATCTAAAATATGTGAATGAAAAAGGATCAACTTTACGAGCAAGGTTTAGATATTGGGAAATTTGGCCTCCAAATTATTTTATTCGTTGGCTTCCAAAAGAAATCCTTTTCCCTCCTGAAAATCTTGATGCCATTGTCGCTTTGATTTTATTGGAAGATTTTTTAAAAATTTCATTGATCTGGCCTGAAAAACTAGATATTAAAATTTGGCCCTAACTGTAAAAATGTAATCTCCGCCAGACTCAAGTTTGTAATCAGCTTTTACTAAATACCTTTCTAAGGCATCTTTTATTAAGGCTCTTCCAAGTGGTGGCTCTACAAAAAGTTGTCCCCTGTGAAAAGCCCAAATAAAGCTCCATTCGAAATCCCCTGCACGAACAATCCCTTCAACCTTCTTTTGATTAAAGCATTGCTTATGAATTTGAAGATATGCAGTAGTTGACGGTTTGTTATTCATTCTCAAACAGTTATGATTTTTCAGGCTTGTAAGAATTTAGTCGAGTAGTTATATTTTCCCAATTTTTTGATGTGATTGAATCAATACAACTAATAATTTCCTGAATGATCAAATTTAATACTATAAATTCTTCATTTGAAAATCTACCTAAGACATGAGATACAGTTTTAGATTTTCTGTCTTGTTGAATCTCACTTGGGGGTCCTATCCCAATCTTTAATCGCTTAAAATCAGTAGTACCTAGATGTTTGATAATACTTTTTAATCCATTATGACCGCCTGAACTACCCTTAGAGCGGACTCTTATTTTCCCTAGAGGTAGATCCATATCATCTACTAAGACTATTAATTGATGATTTTCAAAATTAAACCAATCCTTTGCTGATCTAACTGATTTTCCACTTTCATTCATGTATGTATTAGGCATTAAGAGTCTTGTTTGTTCTATACCTGAGCCATAAGCACAAGTCCTGCCAAATAATTTTTTGCTTTCACGAAAGCTACAATTATTTTTCTTTGAAATCTCCTCTAAAACCATGAAACCAACATTATGTCGAGTTTTCTTGTACTCAACTCCTGGATTTCCTAAACCAACTAATAATTTTATGTTATTGCCCAACATATCAAGTAGATAGAATCTATGTTGATTCTAAAAGTTAAATATATTTATTTAATTTTGGAGAAATTAGTTTTCTTTCTCCAAAATGTCTTCATTTGAAGACTCTTCTTCTGTCATGGCGTTTTTGATTTCACGTTCAAATTCCGTAGAGGCGCTTTGAAGACCTTTGAGAGTTTTACCAATAGTTCTTCCAAGTTCAGGAAGACGTTTTGGACCAAAAATAACAAGCGCTAATCCGGCAATAACAGCTATTTCAGGTAAACCAACCCCAAAAATATTCATGAGCAAAATTCAACTACTCAGAATTTAATCAATTCAGCCGTTCCAGTCGACAGAAAAACCTTGTAGGAGAAGTGATTGGTTATAAATTTGGAGCATTATAACTAGAAAAACTAGTAGCAAAATTCCTATAAAAGCCATTACTGGTACTGCTCCCCATCCTGGTACAACTTTTCCTTGTCCAGAATTGCCAATGGATTTAAGCAAAGATCCAAGTGCTGTTTTTTGTCCCATGTCGGTTCTCTTGGCTCAGATTTGTATGAGTCCAAATATTGTATGAGAACTTGTCCAAAAGAAGAAGAGACTGTAGAAACTTGTGATGGAATGACCTAAAAAAATATGATATTTGAGAATTATGCTTAGAAAAAAGCTGAAAAAAGCTGAAAAAAGCTGAAAAAAGCTGAAAAAGAAAAAGAACTAGATAAATTAAAAAAATAAGGAAAGTTAAGGATTTGAGAAATTTGAACGGGGAAAAAGTTGATCTCTCTCTATATTCCTTGCATTGATTGACTTTTTAGGCTTTATCGAATTTGAAAAACTTGTCCAGTTTCCAAAAGTCTGTAACACCTTTGCTTTTTTCATTGGAGTTATTGACTTCATAGGATAGGTTTAACCTCTAAATTACTCGGTTAGGATTCATGCTTGCCCTCAAGATTTCCGTTTATACGGTCGTCTTTTTCTTTGTCGGGATCTTTTTATTTGGTTTCTTGGCAAGTGATCCAACAAGGACTCCCAATAGAAAGGATTTGGAAAGTCCTCAGGATTAAAAAATGACACGCTAATTACTGGACTAAACAAGCTCCTGTAATTTCTTTTTTCAGTATTATCTTTTCGTCGGCTTAAATGATTTGGCGGCGAAGAGAAAATATTTATTTCTTGTAAACCTTGGTTTCCTTGGGTTTAGTACATTCTCCTATTTTTTTGACATTGCTTTTGGGAAAGAGAATCTTCTTGAAAATTTAAAAATTGATACTTATAAAAAACCACCTGTAGAAAATTTAAAAGAAGAGCAAAAAGAAAATATTTTCTTAACTCTCAAGATTTTCTCGGATAAGCAATATGATTACGATCAGGATATTTATCTAGCCCAAGGAAACGTTAAGGCAATAATAAATGGTTGGATCTTAAGGTCCGACTCGCTGAGTTATAATAAATCAACTGGTGTTGTAATCGCTAAAGGTAATATTAGATTTAGCAAAAAAAGGCAATATTTTAGAGGTAGGGAATTTCAATATAATCTATTAAAGGAAGAAGGAAGTATTAAAAATGTATACGGGATATTAGATATTCAAAACGTTTTGAAAGATTTAAAACTCGATACTAATTCTAATGAAATAACAAATGAAAATAATTCTACTAATATAGTGAAAAATACTTATGATGATGGCATAGAATTTGTTTTTGGCAATATTAAAGTGCCAAAAAATAAAATTACTTTATCAGATAAATCAAAAGGGTCTATTAATAGTTGGAGGTTTAAATCTGATTTAATAACTATTAATGATAGTGGCTGGAAATCTAATAGAATAGTATTTACGAATGATCCATTAGAACCTCATCAAATTGCTTTTGTGGGAATAGACGTTATTGCAGAAGAAGACGATGAAGATGAATTACTAATTACAACCTCTAAAACCAACTTAATTCTTGAAAATAGAACGAAAATTTCCATTGGTAAAAGAATATTTAGAGGGACGAAAAAAAAGAGAAAACTTAGTTTAATCTTTGATGCTAAAGATCGTGATGGATTAGTATTAATAAGAAGAAGTAATAAAACAAAGTTAACTAATAATTTAGAACTTCAGGTTCAGCCGCAGTTTCTAATTGGTAGAGCTTTTTTAGATAAAACATATAGTTACGATAGTGATAAAGCTCAAGAAGGTAAAGATGTAAAATTTTTGGATAAGTTTGGTTTGAATATAAAAGTAAATGCAAGTTATAAGGATTGGGATTTTGATAGTGTAAATGATCTGAGTACACTAAATACAAAAAGGATTTTTAGTGGTCTAAGACATTCATCCTCTTTAAGAAAGTATTTTACTCTGCCAATCCTAGATGAATCGAGTTTTAATTTTTTTACTACTTATAGGTCTAGAGCGTGGAATGGAACAATAGGAGAAACTGAAATTAAATCAGCATATGGTGGCTTTTTCGATAAGACTTATTCTTTTGAAGCTGCTAAAGGTAAACAAAATTTAAATATTCGATTTGGATCTGCTAAATACGAAGCAGAAGTACTTAAAAATACTAAAATTAATAGTCTTTGGCGAACTAGCTTTTTTGCTTCTTTAGACAGTGAATATCAAATATGGAAGAGTAATAGAAATAATATTGATCAGAATAGAAAGATGCTTTTATCTCCTATTTTAGTTAATCCTGAATTAGTTTTTAGAACTAATATTAATACTGCTTATTTTAAATATGAAGATGTTAGCGATCAGAGTTTTCTTAAGCTCAGTGCTGGGCCTGAAATTAGATTAGGGAAGTTAGAGCGAAATTTTCTTGATTATACAAAACTATTTGTTATGCCAGGTGTCAAATTTAAATCTGGAAATAGTCCATTTAAGTTTGATAATGCGGTTGACTTGAAAACATTAAATATAGGTTTTATGCAACAAATATATGGACCAATAATTTTTGATATTAGTTCTAATTTAAATATTGATAATGGTTCAGAGAATTATGGGGAATATTATGATACGAAGATTGGCCTTTTATGTCATAGAAGGGCTTATGAATTCGGAATTTACTATCATCCCAATAATGATGCAGGAGGAATATATTTTCGTTTAAATGGATTCAAATTTAGTAATTCTGTTAAACCAGTATTTTAGACGTCTAATTTGAAATTATTTAGATAGGGTAGATTATTAAACGTTTTATTTATTTTTTCTTCTTCATCTAGTAGTTGAGAGGTCGCATCCCATTTGCCAGAATAAAGCATGTTGTAGGGGCCTTCCTCAAGATTAAGTTTGAATGTTTCTTTTTGATTAGAAATGGATAGATTCTTAAGATTAAAATTCCAGATTTGATTTCTAGTTTTTTCAACTAGGTTTTGCAATTTAAATATTTTTTCTTTTGTGGCTGTTAGACAAGGTATGCCGAGAGCAAGACAATTCCCAAAGAAAATTTCAGCAAAGCTTTCCCCAATAATTAATCTTATCCCCCATCTCATAAGAGCCTGGGGTGCATGCTCACGACTGGAACCACAGCCAAAATTATCATTAACAATAAGAATATTGGCTCCTTTATTATGATCAAGATCGAATGGGTGATTACCATTTAGCTCTCTTCGATCATCCGCGAAGACTTGTTCTCCTAAGGCGGAAAAACTTACACATTTGAGAAATCTTGCAGGAATGATTCTGTCAGTGTCAATATCATCGCCTCTAATTGTAAAGCTACGGCCTTGTATTGATTTGATTTCACCTTTTGGGAACTCTTGTTTCATATTTCAATAAGTTTATTTTTAGTTTTACTCTTACAGGAAATTTCTTACATCTGTAATCTTCCCATTTATTGCAGCAGCAGCAACCATAGCAGGGCTCATTAACAAGGTTCTCCCATTTGCAGAGCCTTGCCTTCCTTTGAAATTTCTATTACTTGAACTAGCGCTGATTTGTCTTCCCTCAAGTTTGTCAGGGTTCATTGCCAGACACATTGAGCAACCTGGTTCCCGCCATTCAAAACCTGCCTTGAGAAATATTTTATCTATTCCTTTTTCTTTCGCCTCCCTAGCGACTTTTTGAGAACCAGGAACGACAAATGCTCGAATGCCTGTAGCGACTGAATGACCCTTAACAATTTTAGAGGCCTCTTGGAGATCACTTAATCTTCCATTGGTACAGCTACCTATGAAGCAAACATCAATTGATTTCCCCTCAATGGGTTCATCTGGTTTTAGATTCATATATTTGCATGCGTCTTTAGCGATTTGTTGCTCATTTTGTGGAAGCAACTCAGGATTTGGAATCGTTTCTTTGATTGAAATTCCTTGCCCAGGAGTTATACCCCAAGTAACAGTGGGTTCTATTGATGATCCATCTAATTGAATCTCATCGTCGAATGTAGCTTTTGAATCACTAGCTAAACTTTTCCACCAAGAAACAGCTTTATCCCATTCGGCACCTTTGGGCGCGTGTTTTTTCCCTTTGATATATCTAAAAGTAGTTTCATCTGGGTTGATATAACCGCATCTCGCACCACCTTCAATAGCCATATTACATATAGTCATTCGCCCCTCCATGGATAGTTTATCTATTGCAGGTCCAGCGAATTCATATGCAAATCCAACTCCTCCTTTAACTCCAAGATGTCGAATGATATGAAGAATTAGGTCTTTTGCATAGACTCCCTTTTGTAATTCACCATCTACCCATATTCTTCTTACTTTTAGTTTATTCATTGCCAAACTTTGACTGGCTAAAACATCTCGAACTTGGCTGGTCCCAATGCCAAATGCGATTGCTCCAAATGCTCCATGAGTTGAGGTATGTGAATCTCCGCAAGCTACTGTCATGCCAGGCTGGGTTAAACCTAATTCTGGAGCCATGACATGAACTACACCTTGCGAATCACTTCCAATTCCGTGAAATGTTATCCCATGAGTTTTGCAGTTGTTTTCTAAAGTTGCCAACATTTCCTCTGCAAGAGGATCGCTAAAAGGACGTTGCTGATTTGAGGTTGGGACTATATGGTCAACGGTTGCGACTGTGAGATTGGGAAACTTGACTTCAAGATTCTTTTCATCAAGAGCGGAAAAAGCTTGAGGACTCGTAACTTCGTGAATTAAATGAAGGCCTATAAAAAGTTGAGTTGATCCCCCAGGCAGTTCTTTTACCTGATGGAAGTTCCAAACTTTGTCGTAGAGGGTTCCAGAACTCAAATTTCAAATACAATAATTAGGAATTAATTTTCCATGATTATAGATAAACGTAATCTATCAAGAGCATTTAAAACGCTTAATTTTTGAATATCTTCTCTTGTCTTATTAGATCCGAATCTTTCTTCCCATGTAATAAGGGTTTTCGGACCTTTAATACAAAAATTTACTAAACCAACTGGTTTTAATTCGCTGCCACCAGTGGGCCCTGCAATACCACTGACAGATATAGCCCAGTTAACTTTGAATTTTTTTTGGACGCCTTTCGCCATTGCTTCAACAACTGCCTTTGAGACTGCTCCATACGTATTAATTATTTCTTCAGGGACTTCTAATATGTTCTGTTTGATTGAATTGTTATATGCGATGACGCCTCCATAAAAAATTTTTGAAGATCCAGGAATTTTTGTGAGTTTAGAACCAATACCACCTCCGGTACATGATTCTGCAACAGCAATTGTTTCTTTTCTGCTAAGTAATAATTTAATTACGACTTCTTCAAGAGTCGTGTTGTCTTTACCAAAGCATTTGGATCCAGTTATTTGGGTTAATTCTTCTTCAATTGGTTTTATAGATCTATTATTTTCTTTAAGATTATCTCCTTTAGCTGTGATTCTTACCTTTACCTCCCCTGTGCTTGCATAAGTTGCGACAGTAGGGTTGCTTTCTTTAAGTAAATGTGGGATCTCATCTGCTAGTAGGGATTCACTTATACCTGCAAAATGTAATACTTTGCTAGTAATAATTTCCTTTGAGAAATTGTTACTAATTAACCACTTTGAAGCCTCCTTTACCCACATTTCTTTTAATTCACTTGGGACCCCAGGAAAAGTTAGTATTGTAAAATTTTTTTTTGGACTCCAAATTATACCCGGTGCTGTGCCTGAATAATTGTTTATAATTTTAGCCCCTTTGGGGACAAAAGATTGCTTCTTCTGACTTTCAGACAATTTTCTAAATTTATTCTTCATTTTATTTCTTAATTCAATTAAAATGTCATCTCTTTGTTCCAGGGGCGTATTAAAAGAATCAGCAATTATTTTTGTCGTAATATCATCTGGGGTTGGTCCAAGACCACCAGTTGTTATTAAAAGTTGAGATCGATTAGATGACTCTAGTATTGCTTCTTTTAACCTTGCAGGATTATCTCCAATAACGGTTTGTCTAAAATGTGGAATACCTAAAATTGCTAATTGCTCTGCGATCCATTGAGAATTAGTGTTAACAATGTTTCCTAGGAGAAGTTCACTCCCAATGCATAAAATCTCTGCTCCAAATGGATTGTTTTTGTCTATCTTAATTTCTTTAGATGTTTTCACTATATAAAGGAAATTTGTTGCAAAGCTCAGATACTTTTTTGATTGATTTTTCCTTTATGTCTTCATCATGCGGGTTAAGCAGTCTATCGGCAATGATATTGCCTACATCCTCAAAGGCTTGTTCATCAAAACCTCTAGTTGTAAGGGCTGCTGAACCTAGTCTTAGTCCACTCGTAACAAACGGGGACTCAGGATCAAAAGGAACAGTATTTTTGTTCGCAGTTATTTTGATATCACTAACCAACTGATCAGCAACTTTACCTGTCATTCCAATGCTTCTAAGGTCAAGAAGAACAATATGATTGTCAGTACCTTTGCTTACAATTGAAATACCTCTTTTTTGTAGTTGATTTGAAAGAACTTGTGCATTTGAGATTACTCTTTGGCTGTAGATCTTGAATTCCGATTCAGAAGCTTCTTTGAATGCCACAGCCTTAGCTGCTATTACGTGTTCCAATGGACCTCCTTGAATACCTGGAAATACTGCCTTATCAAGCTTTTTCCCAAGCTCTTCATCTTTTGAGAGAATTAGTCCCCCCCTTGGGCCTCTAAGGGTTTTATGAGTGGTTGTTGTAACTACATCACAATATGGGACTGGGTTTGGGTGCAGACCGCTTGCAACTAAACCTGCAATGTGAGCAATATCAGCTAACAAATAAGCGTTTACCTCATCAGCTATTGATCTGAAAGCCTGGAAGTCAATTTTCCGTGGATACGCAGAAAATCCACAAATGATTAGTTTAGGTTGATTTTCAATTGCCTTTTTTCTGATTGCATCCATGTCAAGCATTTCGGTCTTTTGATCAACTTCGTAGTGGCATGCCCCAAACCACTTACCACTGACATTGACAGGTGAACCATGTGTGAGGTGTCCTCCATGAGATAGGTCCATTCCCATGATTGTGTCACCAGGCTTTAGGAGGCTTAAGAAAACTGCAAAGTTTGCCTGTGCTCCGCTGTGCGGTTGGACATTTGCCCAATTGGCACTGAAAAGGATTTTTGCTCTTTCTATTGCTAACTTTTCAATTTCATCGATATGTTCACATCCTCCGTAATAACGTTTGCTGGGGAGACCTTCAGCGTATTTATTTGTCAGGACTGATCCTTGGGCTTCCATTACAGCCTTTGAGGCGAAATTCTCGCTTGCAATAAGTTCTAAATGAGTTTCTTGTCTTGATAATTCATTGTTTATTAGTTTTGCAATACTTGGATCACATTCCAACAAAGAAGATTTAATGGTCACTTTATCCTATTAGTTGTGTTGTGATGGTAAGCATATGTTTAGTCCAATTAGGGAAAACTTTCTCTTATTTTCTATTTATATAAGGATTTACATATTTTTAAACGCGCCTGGAGAGATTCGAACTCCCGACCCTCTGATCCGTAGTCAGATGCTCTAATCCGCTGAGCTACAGGCGCACAAAAAAACAATATCAGATCAACTCCCAAAGAATAAAAAAAAATGTTTGTATATTTGTCTGAAAATTCATTGAAATTTGCTTGTAAAAGCTAAAAAGTTATTTCCTCATTAATTTTTTCAATTTGAGATAGCAACAAATTTCTATCTAAGCTCGTTGATAATAGGAAAAAAACCTATCTTTTTATGTCTACTTCTATCGATTCATCGCAAATTAATGAGCTAGCCGTCTCTGTAGCGGACAGATTGTTTATTCAAGTTGGAAGTTGGAACCTTTATCTAGGAGATGCTGGCCTTGCAAAGGACTTGGCTATAGAATGTCAGGCTTACTTTGACCAAGGTGCAAATACTGCAGCTAGAAAAGGTCTTGAAGGGATTCAAGTGAAACTTGGCGGAGGCAAAACTATATTGCCATTATCAAGATTAATTCCACCAAATCAATTTTTTGACCTTGAAGAGATTTTAGAACCCTATTGCAGATAAGATTTGATCAATTGCTTTATTGCTCTTGTTAATAATTCAAGTGACTAATGCCAGAGATGTTGTAAGGCAGCGAATTGGTCGTTTAGGTGAGAGACTTATAGGTAAAGTTACCGATGCTGATGCGCAGGTTGAGAAGGAATTAATTAAAGAGATGGAAATAGCTTTTCAAGAGTTTGGTATCGAAGCAAGAATTCTCTCAGTAAGTGGAGTGAAGACTGATGAAATGAACTGTTTGGAAATTCCTCTAAAAGTTAGATCAGAAAAAGATGTTTTTCTTAAAGACGAATAAATTTTTCTTTTAAAAATTTATTGACATAATTTATGTGGTCAATCTTAAAAATAGTTGCTAAATAATTAAATATAGTCAGAGTTATTCCAGAAGAGACTAAAATTTTCAATAATAAAGATAAAAATCCATAAGGTAAATCAATTATTTTAAAAATAAAAAATGAGCTAATTCCACAAATAAAACCTATTAAAATAATTTTAAGATTGTCCAAGAGTATTCTGGATAAATTGAAATTGTCTAATTTTTCATTTAATTTTAATAGTAAAAGTATACATGCAAAAAAATTGACAAATGTAGTTGAGAATACTAATCCATTTACACCTAGATTCAAAGGTGAAAGTTCACCCCAAGGACTTGATCCTCCTATTAAAAACCAGTCGAAAAATAAATTTAGAAATATTGCTATAGTTGAAATTCTGAATGGTGTTTTGGCATCTTCGATGCCATAAAAAACTCTAACTAATAGATCTCTAGATAGATAAAAAGGCATTCCAATACCATATGCAATTAATAGTTGACTTACGATGTCTATTGCATTTTGATTAAATGCCCCTCTTCCATATAATAATACAACAATTGGAGTGGAAAGTGAAATAAATATAGATCCTAAAAATATCATAGAGCCCATAGAAAGAGTCAATCCTTGATGAATCTTTTCTATTAATTTTATATGATTTTCTCTTGCCTTTAAACTTACAAAAACAGGCAATAATGGAATTAAAATAGTACTTGATAATATGCCAAGAGGAGCTTGTATTAGAAAGTTTGCATAACTTAGTGCGGCCGCTGCGCCTACTATTTTTGATGCGAAGAATAAATCAGTAAATACATTAATTTGAATCATTCCTGAAGAAAGTGATGCAGGAGCAATCATTCTCCATGCTCTTTTTATTTCGGAATATTTTGATTTGATTGAAAAACTTATTGCAAATATACCTTTTTTAATTAAGAAGGGTATTTGAATTAGATATTGTGTTAGAGCTCCTATTAATGTTGCCTTAGCGAGAATCATTCCTCCTGTTAGATCTAATTGAGATATATCGGTTGTGTTTTCTTTGCTTATCCAAAAGATTGATATCGAAATTATGATCAATAGACTTGATATTAATGGAGCTATAGAGGGGATGAAAAATTCTTTTTTGGCGTTTAATGATCCAAATCCTATGCCTATTAATCCAGACATGAAGATTATCGGAGACATTATTTTTAATTGTGACGATGCTATCTCTTTTATTCCTGGGGTTAAATTTGGTCCGACTAGATTAATTAATAGATCAGAAGAAAAGAAAATAAATAAACTTAAAATTAATAATATTAGTGACAAAATATTATTAATTGAATTGATAAATAATTTACTATCAACTTTGTTTTTCTCTGCTAATAGGCTAACCATTGAGTTATGTAATGGTCCGTTAACACCTCCTAAAAGAACCAAGAAAAAACCAGGTATAATGTAAGCATAACTATAGGCATCATATGCCGCACTGATTCCAAAAGCACCAGCAATAACTAATTGCCTTGCCATGCCTCCAAATTTGCTCAATAAAGTCCCTAGGCTGACAACGAAGGCAATTTCTTTTATTGATTTAGACATGTTAGGTTTGAAAATAAGAAGCTGTTTTGTTTAAAATATTTTGTAGTTCTTGTTTTATTGGATGTTAATTAAGTGATAAAAATTGGAAAACCCATTATTGAGTTTCTACCTCTTGTAGAGGGGGTTTTAATTAAGAGATATAAGAGATTTATGGCCGATATAGAGTTGGATGGTGGAGAAGTTGTAACTGCCCATTGTGCAAATACAGGACCAATGAGAGGGGTTTTGTGGCCTGGTGGTCGAGTCAGGCTTAAGTATTCTCCCTCACCTAAACGTAAATTAGATTGGTCTTGGGAGCAAGCTGAGGTACCAAGCCATAATAAGGAGAGGAAATGCTGGGTTGGTATCAATACATCTTTGCCTAATAAATTAATTAGGAATTTAATTGAAGCCAATTGCTTAGAGAAGGAATTGGGTTTGATAGCCAATATCAAGCCTGAAGTTAAATATGGTTTTGAAGGTAAAAGTCGAATCGATTTATTGCTTGAGCCAAAATCCAGCAATTTAGATAATAGGAAAATTTACATAGAGGTTAAAAACACAACATGGTGCGATCATTCATTGGCTTTATTTCCTGATACTGTAACTACAAGAGGCCAAAAACATCTGAAAGAGCTAATTGGTGTTTGCCCTGAATCGAGAGCAGTATTAATTCCTTGTATTAGCAGGTCAGATATGGATATTTTTGCACCTGCCGATTCCGCTGATCCACAATATGGTGATCTTTTTAGAGAGGCCTTGTCTAATGGGATAGAAGTGATTCCATGCTCGTTTGGTTTCTTCAATGATCACATCACATGGGAGGGGGTGAAGCCTTTTAGGAGGTTTCAATAGGACCTTATAAATGCATTTATAATATTTAGGTCTTTTAGCCTGTTTTATATGTAATCTATATTATCTAGACCGTGGCTGAATTATTTTGTTTTTTTATTTAAGAAGCAAAAGTTATTTAATGAACATCAGGATAATGTATTAGTTAATACTCTTTCTAAATATCAAAGTCTTTTTCTGTATCAACACGTACAACTTTAGTTCCGGTGTTGCGTGCATATTCATAAATGTAAAACTTTTGGATTAAATATCCATTCCTTTCTTCGCAGTAAGCATCATTTATGACCACTGCTTTGCAATCGCCACCAAGGCGAACTAATTCTCGTCTTCAAGACGCAAGTCTTTTGAATGGTCCAATGCTTCTTTTAAGAAGTATTCGAGGCTTAAGACGAAGTCAATCATTGACCTGGCTAGCCACAGTTCCTTTGGCACTCCTTGGTTTAGGAGTGTTCACTTTCTCCGCCCGTGCAGAAGTGAGCCTAGGGGATTTAACTGGGGCTCAGGCCGCTTCTTTCTTGGCAGATAACCTTTGGCTATTTGTGGCAACTATCCTCGTTATTTTTATGAACGCAGGATTTGCAATGGTTGAAGCAGGTATGTGCCGTCAAAAAAATGCGGTGAACATTCTTGCTAAAAACTTATTTGTCTTTGCTTTAGCCGTAACAGCATATTGGGTTGTTGGATATTCTCTAATGTATGGCGGCTCGGTAGTTGACGGTTGGCTTTATTTTAATGGCCTTTTTGTTGACCCTGATCCTTCTGGGGCATTAGCTTGTGCCGCTGGCCTTGAGGAAGATTGTTCTCAACTTGTTCCAGCAGTTGATTTCCTTTTTCAAGCTGCTTTTGCAGGTACCGCTGCCACGATCGTTTCTGGACTCGTAGCTGAAAGAGTCAAGTTTGGTGAGTTTGTTGTTTTCTCCCTAGTTTTGACTGCTTTTATTTATCCAATTGCTGGGAGCTGGCAGTGGAATGGTGGTTGGCTATCTCAACTTGGTTTTATTGATTTCGCAGGTTCCTCTATTGTTCACTCTGTTGGAGGTTGGGCAGGACTTGTTGGAGCGATGCTTCTCGGACCTCGTATTGGTAAATTCGTTGATGGCAAAGCTCAGGCCATGCCTGGTCACAACATGGCTATAGCTACTTTGGGAGCACTAATCCTTTGGATAGGTTGGTATGGATTTAATCCAGGCTCTGAATTGGCTATGGATCAATATGTTGCTTATGTTGCAGTAACAACAACTTTGGCAGCAGCTGGTGGAGCGATTGCAGCGACTGTATTCTCTACGATTACCTCTGGTAAGCCTGATCTAACAATGATCATAAACGGCATTCTTGCTGGGTTAGTTAGTATCACTGCTGGATGCGGCAACATGACTTTTGCTGGATCTTGGCTTGCTGGTGCAGTTGGTGGAATTATCGTCGTTATTTCAGTAGCTGCCTTAGATTCGGCAGGTATTGATGATCCAGTTGGTGCTTTCTCAGTTCACGGTGTTTGCGGCGTTTGGGGAACTGTTGTTATCGGCCTTTGGGGCGTTGATGGAATGGACCCAGGTGCTGCAGGAATTGGTCTTCTCAATGGAGGAGGAATTAACCAATTCTTAATTCAAGCACTAGGTGCAGCTGCTTATGGAATCTGGACTGTTGTTACATGTTGGCTCGCTTGGCAAATTATTGGTGGCTTCTTTGGAGGTATCAGGGTTAGCGAAGCAGAAGAGATACAGGGCCTAGATATTGGAGAGCATGGAATGGAGGCTTATCCAGACTTTGCCTCTAGCTAGTTTCCTTGTTTAGTTGTCTTACATTAAATCCAAAAAAGCCCGGAATATATCCGGGCTTTTTTAGTGTGGTTTAATAGTGATGAGATTTCTATCCATTTGTTTTTTATTATTTAATTGAAATGGATACTCAAGCCTTCAAGCAAACCCTTCATAAATCAGATAGATATAACCGAAGAGGATTTGGTTCAGCAAATAAGCGAGCACAAGCCCTTGCTGAAGCCTATCAAAGTGGATTGATTGGATCGATTAGAGAAAATGGAAATCTTTTGGAGCATGGAAGATTAAAAGTAAAACTTGCAGAAGCGTTTGGATTTTGTTGGGGAGTAGAAAGATCAGTTGCCATGGCTTATGAGACAAGGAAACATTATCCCAATGAACGAATATGGATAACTAACGAAATCATTCATAACCCTTCTGTTAATGATCATTTAAGGAAAATGAATGTTCTTTTCATAGCGGAAGAGAAAGGGATTAAAGATTTTTCCGGAGTTAAAGATGGAGATGTTGTCATTCTTCCTGCATTTGGGGCAACGGTGCAAGATATGCAACTATTACATGATCGAGGTTGTCACATCATTGATACGACTTGCCCATGGGTCTCAAAAGTTTGGCACACAGTTGAAAAGCATAAAAAACATACTTTTACATCAATTATTCATGGCAAATATAAACATGAAGAAACTTTAGCTACCAGCTCTTTTGCAGGAACTTATTTAGTGCTATTCGACCTTGAAGAGGCGAAATACGTTGCAGATTATATTTTAGGTAAAGGTAATAGAGAAGATTTTTTAAATCGATTTTCAAAAGCCTCTTCAGCAGGCTTCGATCCGGATAAGGATTTGCAAAAAGTTGGAGTTGCTAATCAGACCACAATGTTAAAAAGCGAAACTGAGGAAATAGGAAGATTGTTTGAGAAAACAATGTTGAAAAGATTTGGCCCTGCACAATTGAATGAACATTTTCTAGCTATTAATACTATCTGTGATGCTACTGAGGAAAGACAAGGAGCAATGTTTTCTCTTGTTGATGAACCTTTAGACCTTATGGTTGTAATTGGAGGATTTAATTCTTCTAATACAACTCATCTTCAAGAAATCGCAATAAGTCGGGGAATTCGCTCTTTTCATATTGATACTCCAGAGCGAATTGGTGAAGAAACTAATACCATTACCCATATGCCACTAGAAGGAGGCGAATTGCTGACTGAGGCAACTTTTCTTCAACAAGGAAATATTAGTGTAGGCATTACATCGGGTGCTTCAACTCCTGACAGAGTGGTTGAAGATGTTATTCACAAGCTAATGAAATTAAGCGAAAATTTTTGATAAGAAAAAAACACAATTTTGTCCCAATCTCTCGTAGGATAGTTAATAGTTTTTAGTGGAAAATGACTCAAGCGAACAAATCTAATCTTAAAGATCCTGATTCACAAAAGGTTGAAGTCGTTGTTCAGAGCCCTGAAGGGGAAGTAAATATTTTTGGAGAGCTATCAATATTAGTTCTAAGAGTTAGTTTTAGTTTGATGATGGTCCATCACGGTTTGGAAAAATTAAATGATCCAGGTGGATTCGCTGAATTTGTAGTAGGCAAATATTTCAGTTTTCTTCCTGGCGATCCTGTTATTTGGACTTACATGGCTGCAGTAACTCAAATAGTTTGTCCGATAGGCTTGGCAACTGGAGTGTTAGCAAGATTATCTTCCTTGGGTCTTCTATCAACAATGGTATTTGCTTTGTATTTCCACTTTATAGATACTGGTTTAGAAGGATTTCCTTTTGCGGTAGTAGAGAATCACAATTACATATTCGAATTGTCAGCTATTTACGCGGCAATATCATTTTATTTCTTATGTGCTGGTCCTGGAAGACTATCACTTTTTAGGAAATCAAATAAAATAACTTATTATCCAAAAGGTACATAATTGAGTTTAAATTAAAAGCCCACTATAAAGATATAAGTTAAAAAGTTCACTTTAAATAATATCAATGAAGAAAATGTCTTTTGCCGGTTATTACCATTTTTATACCTAATTCATTGCAAGCTTTAATTGAATCTTCGTCTCTAATGCTTCCCCCGGGTTGAATAATTGAACTAATCCCGTAATCAGCTGCCATTTTTACAGTATCATCGAAGGGAAAAAAACCATCGCTAGCTAAAACAGCACCTTTTGATTTGCTTCCGGCAGCTTCTAATGCAAGTTTTGCTGAGCCTATTCTATTCATTTGGCCAGCTCCAATCCCTAAGCTTTGTTTGTTATGTGCGACAGCTATAGCATTAGATCGTACATGTTTTACAATTTTCCATGCGAAGGATAAGTCATTTATTTCTTCTTGGTTTGGTACTAGCTTTGTAACATTTTTCCATTCTTTTTGATCTGTATTTGGTTCATCTAAATCCTGAATTAATAAGCCACCAAGTATGCTTCTAATATGGTATTTAGATGCTTTTTGAATAGATTCAGCTTTTAACTCTAAGAGCCTTAGGTTTTTCTTTTTTGATAGTATTTCTTTTGCATTGTCATCAAAACATGGAGCCACAATACATTCAATAAATATATTTTCGAGCTCTTTGGCCGCAGCTTTATCGACGGGACAATTGATAGCAATAATTCCACCGAAGGCACTAACCCTATCACCATCCAATGCTCTTTTGAGAGCTAAATATGGAGAATCTCCAATAGCGACTCCACAAGGATTTGTGTGCTTTATCACCACTGCTGCCTTTTGATATGAATCACTAGTAATAGTGTTTTCATATCCAAATTCACGAAGAGTAGATAATGCAGCCTCTAAGTCTAGAAGATTATTTGTACTTAATTCTTTGCCTTGTAATTGATTGGCGCCACTCCATCCTTTCTGAGGTTCTCCATACCATGAGGCTTTTTGATGTGGATTTTCTCCATACCTAAGTTCTTGTTTTAATGGTACGCCTTGTAACCAAGAGGCTTTTTCGTAAGAGATATTTTTAGCAATCCATTTACTTATAGTTAGGTCATAAATGGCTGTATGCTCAAAAGCTTGTTGTGAATATTTTTTTCGTAATTCATTAGTTATGGCTTTTGATTTATATGCATCTATTAATCCCTGGTATTGATGGGGATTCGTTACTACAAGAACATCTTGGTGGTTTTTTGCTGCTGCTCTGACCAGTGTTGGGCCACCAATATCAATATTCTCAATAGCTTCATCCCATAAAACATTTTCTTTTGAAATAGTTTTCTCGAAAGGATACAAGTTAACAACCACCAAATCTATTGGATTTATGTTTTGTTTATGTAAATCATCCAAATGAGATTTTTTATCTCTTCTAGCCAATATTCCACCATGAATCTTTGGGTTTAGTGTTTTCACTCTTCCTCCCAGAATTTCTGGAAATCCTGTGTAATCTGCCACCCTTGTTACAGGAAGATTCTCACTCTCAAGTAACTTTGCAGTTCCGCCACTTGAAATAATTTTGAATCCCAATTCATTAACTAATGCTTTAGCTAGAGGAACTAAACCAGTTTTGTCTGAGACACTTAGCAGAGCTATGGGTGACATCTTTATTGTTTAGGATCGATTCTCATCGATAACCTACGCATCAAAGAGTGATATTGCATTCAAGATGACTGAAGTTCTCTACTTAAATTCTGAATCCGCAACAAATAGACTCGTTTTACTGCATGGTTGGGGAGCAGATGCACATGATTTGTTGTCAGTCGGTAAATTGTTAACTGAAGGGTTAAAAGATCGTTTTGAAATAGTTTCTTTCTCTGCCCCTCAGCCTCATCCAAGTGGATTAGGGATGCAATGGTATCCCTTATATCCTCATAAATGGGAGGAGGTTCCAAATGCAGTATTAGATCTTGAAAAGAGACTAAATAATCTTTGCTTTAAACAAATACCTTTAAACAAAACATTGTTATTGGGTTTTTCTCAGGGGGGAGCAATGGCGTTAGAGGTTGCTACAAGAATTAAATTTCAAGCTGTTTTTGCATTTAGCTCATATCCACATTCGGATTGGAAACCTTTAAAAAATATGCCACCTATTTTTCTTTACCATGGCAATATTGATCAAGTAGTGCCTAAAGCAGCTTCTCAAAAAAGCTTTGATATTTTGTTAAAAAATGGAGCTAAATCAGAGTTGTATTTTTTTGATGGAGGTCATGAAATAAGCAATGATCTTATTGATCATTGCCGAAGAACAATTAAAGAACAATTTTTAATCTAAACAAAAGCGTATTCGTACTCTTCAATCTCTTCCCAATCATCTGCTGTAAGTTCTAAACCAGCAAAAATTTTGTCCTCACCAAGAAATTCAACAATAACCCTTAGCGAAGGGAAAAGAAAGTGATTCTCTTCAGCATATTGAGCACTAAACAAACCTTTCTCTCCCCAGAAGAAGCGATCAGTAGTGTGTTCATTGCGACGCACATTTAATATGGCGGGTGCAAACAAGCCTTCTTCAGCTATGTAGCGTCTCGCTGCGGTTACAGGCTTATGTTGACCAGTTCCTAAATGATAAATAGGAACATGGGACATGACACGCTGGCCTGCGAGTCTGCGTCTGCTAATTCTTTTACGCTTCTTTGACATGAAAAAACAAGCTTTGTATGTGGGGGAGAAGGTTAGAGACTTTTTTATTCGCTCTTGCTAAAACAAGAGTCATTTGAAAAAAGTTGAAACTGATATGGAAAGTTTTTCTCAAATTAACAAAAGTTGACTACAGAGGTTACCCATCAATCTCTGCAATAGCCTCAAAGTCACTCAAAGTGCTCACTTTTGAATTAGATTTGAGATAGCCTCCTTACAATTGATCTAAAATCTTTATTAACATCTTAATACTTTTTTCAAATTTTTCAAGTTTTTGAGTACTTCGTTTCCTTTGTCTAAGATTGCAAAATGAGCTCAATGCAGTATTCAGAAAGGTTTTTAAATTTTGTTCAACATCAGTTGATGAACTATCAAGCTGATCCGGAGCTTGAGCATGTTGTTGTTTATGTAGCAAGATCTGGAGACAGTGGATCCCCAACATTAGAGGTTGTTGGACAGTGGCCGAAGTCTGAAAAAGTTTTACAGCCAGTAGAAACTGACACTGCCCTTCGAACACCTTCATCTAATAGGAGATGGTACCCGTTGCAAGAAGGTTCGATATTGTTAGGCGTTATTCGTGCTGAGAGAATTGATTCTGTTGAAGAATGGCCCGAGTCTTTAGATCAGCGAATGCAATCTATGTCAATTTTATTGGCTAACGCTCTTGCATCTGAGCTTGAGAGAAAAAGGTTATTAGATCAATTAGATGATCAAAAGGAACAGATATCTTTAATGGTTCATCAACTCAGGAATCCATTGGCTGCCCTGGGGACTTATGCAAAACTGCTTTTGAGAAAAATAGGACCTGAAAGTGAACATGAGAATCTTGTAAAAGGCCTTATGACTGAGCAAGCGCAAGTTAATAAATACCTCTCTGCGCTTGATCAGCTAAGTCAAGTCAAATTACCTCAAGCTGATGATGGATCAAACAGATTACTTTTGCCTCCGCTCTTGCCAACTGAGACTTTGATAAGTGTAAAAAGCTTGATAGAGCCATTGATAGAGAGAGCAAAGGCAAGAGCAAATCTGCAAGGAAGAGATTGGTTTAGTCCTTCAGAGTGGCCAGAGTGGATGGAATCAAGATCAATTTCAGAAGGGGTCATTGCCGAAATAGTCGCGAACCTTCTGGAAAATGCATTTCGTTATAGCCCTCCTAAATCATCCATAGGTATTGAAGTAGCTGATGGGGGAATATGCATTTGGGATGAGGGCATCCCAATAATTGAAGAAGAAAGAGAGAAGATTTTTGAGAAAGGTTTTAGGGGTGCAAGTGGTTCGAAAATGTCAGGAAGTGGAATAGGTCTTGCTCTTGCTAGAGATTTGGCCCTCCAATTAGGTGGAGATTTGAAATTATTTGTTAATCCGAAGAAATTTAAAAACTCTTTACCTGAATCAGGGAACGCTTTTGTATTTAATTTGGAACCAAAATAATACTTAATAATAGTAAATTAGTTGTCTCTGTTATCACTAAACTTGCTCCAAAGCTGTCTCCACAATGACCTCCTAAATATTTATTTATTAAGCTTGGTATTGATACGGAAGAAATTAAACCCGAAAATATGCAATATATCAATAAAAAAATATTAGATATGTTTAAGTTAGTTAAAGTAAGAAAAAACATTATACCCGTAAAAACTACAATTACTGATGGTTTTATTTCTTTAGATAGGCCTTTCCAGTGTTCATGATGCATGGACTTGGATTCTTTATTAGAAATGTATTGATAGTTTTCAATTGCAAAAATCTGTGAGAGTCTTCCCCAAAAGGCAGCTAAAGGGAAGGCAAAGGGAGCATAAAATCCAAGTTTGATTATTGCAGCTATTTGAAGGATCAAAATGATAACTAAACTTTGTACACCTATTGCCCCTACTCTGCTATCTTTCATTGCCTCAATTCTCTTTGATGGACCTGCTCCAATCCCATCAGCTGTATCCATTAGACCGTCCATATGAAGGCCACCAGTGATGACGATGCTAATTGCGATAGATACCAAGGCGATAGAAGTAATCGGCCAATTAAGGTGATTCAATAAAAGCCAAGAAAGTGATTGTAAAAAGCCAATGAAAACTCCTATTAAAGGGGCAAAACGAGTAATTCTTTTGAAGCTTGGCTTAACTATTGGGCATTGAGGCAAAATTGTGTAAAAAACCCATGCACCTGCAAGGTCACCTAGCCAGTTCTTAAAAATCAGAATTACAACCTCAACTGTTTCTTACGTTCTAAATTAGTTATATAACTAATTTAAGTATTGATTATTTAGGAATAATTGAAAAAGCCCTTCTTTGATTTTCAAATAAAAAGCAGATGTAAAAAGACATTGGCACGTGTTTGTTCTTTTAAAACTCCAAACGGAATTGTAAATACTCCTAGATTTATGCCAGTAGGGACTTTGGGAACAGTAAAGGGCGTCTCATCTGAGCAGCTAAAGATGACAGGAGCAGAGATGATTCTTGCAAATACTTTTCATCTCCATCTGCAGCCTGGAGAAAAGATTGTTCAAGATGCAGGTGGACTACATAAATTCATGAGTTGGAGCAAGCCAATACTTACTGACTCAGGAGGTTTTCAAGTATTTAGTTTGGCAAAGTTGAATAAAATTGATGATCATGGGGTTTCATTTCAAAGTCCCAGAGATGGTAAACATATTTTTTTGACTCCTGAAAAAGCTATTCAAATACAAATGGCTCTAGGCTCTGATGTGGCCATGGCTTTTGATCAATGCCCTCCATATCCTTCTAGTGAATCAGACGTTGAGGAGGCTTGTAAGAGGACTCATCACTGGTTGGAGAGATGTCTCGATGCTCATACCAAAGATGATCAAGCAGTATTTGGTATAGTTCAAGGTGGATGTTTCACTCATTTGAGGGAATTGAGTGCGAAAATTGTTTCAGAGTTCGATTTGCCAGGAATTGCTATTGGAGGAGTAAGTGTAGGTGAACCAATAAATCAAATACACAAAATTGTACGAGAAACCTGTCTTTTGTTACCTCTTGATCGACCTAGATATTTAATGGGAATTGGAACCTTGAGGGAAATGGCCGTAGCAGTAGCTAATGGTGTGGATCTGTTTGATTGTGTCATTCCCACTCGCTTGGGGAGGCATGGGAGCGCATTAGTTGATGGGGATACATTGAATTTAAGAAATTCTCGTTTTAAAGATGATTTCAGACCATTGGATTCATCATGCAATTGTGAAGCTTGTAGTGGATATACAAGGGCATACATTCATCATTTAATTCGCAACAAAGAATTACTTGGTCTTACACTTTTGAGCGTGCACAATCTCACGCATTTGATCCGTTTTACAGGTGCTATGAGGCAAGCAATTATTGATGGTTGTTTTTCAGAGGATTTCGCTCCGTGGCAGAGTGACTCTAAAGCGCGTCATACGTGGTAGCGTGCGTGCTTAATACGTCCATTATTTCTTAGGGATGGCACTGATTAATCTCGACTTACTAGCTGAACTTCCTGTTGCTTACCAGGCTTTTGCACCAACAGTGGATGTACTTCCGCTAATACCTCTTTTCTTCTTTCTGCTTGTTTTTGTTTGGCAAGCGGCAGTTGGCTTTCGTTAACAAAGAAGTTTTTCTTCTGATTTCTTGAAATTTAAGTAATCAATTCAAGGTTCTTAACAAAATAAAACTTTTGTTCGAAGTAAAACATCGGGCAAAGGTTTTATTTTTTTTTTGAATATTTCATCTGGCTAATTTAAATTCCTTCTTCTAGCTGAATGTCTTCACTTGGCATTGAAACTGCTTTTTCGATTAAATCAGCCAGATGCAGTGCTCTAGAGGCTTGAAGCCCCCCGACGGCAGGTTTCTCTTTACCTCTAACACATTGTAAGAAATGCTCCAGTTCTGCATACAATGGCTCAATTGATGTTGTACTAACTTCTTCAATGAAACCATCGTTTCTATAAAGTAATTCTCCATGATCAGCTGAGTACCATTCATGGGCCTTTCTGTGTATGTGAATATTGTGGTTTAGGAAATCTGTTTCTATAAGACTTTGTTTGCAATGAGCGCTCAAGCTTCTGATTTTCTTGTGACTCATTTTGCTTGCAGTCAGACTTGCAATCACCCCATTTTGAAATCCGAGTGTAGCGTTAACGTAATCCATTGGTCCATCTTCACTACATCCTCCAACTGCAGCCAGCCTAATCACTTTTGAATTTGCAAGTTCAATAACTAAATCAATATCGTGAATCATTAAGTCCAAGACGACTGAAACATCATTTGCTCTTTCGGGATGAGGGCTATGCCTTCTGGCTTCAAGAACTACAACCTCCTCATTAGCAACTACTTTTGTTAATTCTCTAAAAGCTGGATTAAATCTCTCTATGTGGCCAACTTGTAATAACTTTTTTGCATTGTTTGATGCATTAATCAATGATGACGCTTCTTCTTTATTGGCTGCTATCGGTTTTTCAATTAACACGTGTTTGCCAGAGTTTAGGCATTCTAGACCTACTTCATGGTGAAATAACGTAGGTACAGCAACACATACAGCCTCTACTTTATGTAATAAGTCCTTGTAATTTTTATACCAATTACAATTAAATTGTTCCATAGCTAGCTTCCCTCTTTCTTCGTCTAAATCTGCAACTCCTACTAACTCAGCATCTTTTAAAAGACTAAGCACTCTCGCATGGTGCCAACCCATATTTCCAATGCCAATTACCCCAACTTTTACAGGAATAATATTTTCGTTTATATTGGGAAGTTTTTTCATGCTTACTTTCTAATTAATTATTATTTAGGAAGGATAATTTTTACTTTGTTTATTCTTGGACCTTTCATGGAGATAATTTCAAATACAACTTCATTATGAATGAACGTCTCACCTGAGTTGGGAATTTCTTGGAGCTTTTCTAAAACAAATCCTGCAAGAGTGTAATGATCATCCGCTTCTGGTAATTCTAATTTAAGCTCTCTATTTATTTCTATTACTTCTATTTCACCAGAAGTAATCCAGATTTTTTTCGAGTCATCAATAGGTTTTAGCTCAGATTCTTTATTATCAAATTGAATTTCATCACCAACGATTTCACCTGTTAAGTCTGCTGATGTTATTAATCCTTCAGTTCCTCCATATTCATCAACTACCAATAGGAGTGGGTTCCCATTTTTTATTAGGGGGAGTAATTCGGCCAAAGTAGAAGTTTCTAAAACACGAATAACTGGTTTTATATAAGGCTTTAAAGAAGAGTTCGCTTGCATTTCCCCTTTGGCTATTGGATCAGCAAGTTGCCTCAAATCTAAAACTCCAAGCACATTATCGAGTGAATCATCAATTACTAAGTATCTTGCATGACGAGTTTTATGAACTTCTTCCATCATTTGTGTGAAGGAAACATCTTTAGGAAGAGTAACCATTCCTGACCTAGGAACCATTACCTCTCTGACTTGGGTGTCTCTTAAAGCAAATACACCTTCAAGTATGTTTCTTTCGTCAGGTTTTAATCCTGTTACGCCCCCAGTTTCAATTAATTTTTCTAATTCTCCTGCAGAGAATGCAGCTGTTGTAAGACTTTCTGATTGAGTATTGAGTCTGAACAATCTAAGAATTAGTAAAGCAAGTCCCTCTAGCAAAGAAAGGAATGGAGACATCCATTTTATTGCTGCTTCAATTAAAGGTGATAATTTTAGAGCAGAATTCTCTGGCTGATTAAGAACAAGTGCTTTTGGAAGAAGACCTGATATGAGAGTTGCCAAAAGTACAACAGTAATAAAAAGTCCAAGATCTAAAAAATAGTTAGTTGAAGCATTATTTCCCCACCATTGAGATGCTAAATTTTTACAGATCCAACCAATTGAAATTAATGAAATAGTTATTCCTAACTCTGCTATTAATAGGGTTCTTCTAAGCCTTTTCTGCAGACGAATTATGGAGTTGGATCCGGGTAGCCCATCATCTATGAGTCTTTGAACCTTGGTTGAACGAAGGCGCAAAATTGCAAATTGACCTGCATTAAAAAATGCAGGTATTACAAGCAATATAAAAAGAAGTAATAAACTCATCAATAAATTTCTATGGGGGTGGCGAGGATCGAACTCGCCTAAGGCGAATTATGAGTTCGCTGCATTCACCAGATTGCTACACCCCCAAAAAAGCAGAACAAA
This sequence comes from Prochlorococcus sp. MIT2308, assembly GCF_059772345.1. Classification (NCBI taxonomy): domain Bacteria; kingdom Bacillati; phylum Cyanobacteriota; class Cyanophyceae; order Synechococcales; family Prochlorococcaceae; genus Prochlorococcus; species Prochlorococcus sp. MIT2308. Next base: position 1,671,247 of record NZ_CM186283.1, read on the forward strand.
AACTTTTTTTGATAATAGTTAATTTGTTTGCCTAAAGTAAATATATATCTAATCCCACCAAGATGTTTAATAATTAAACTTGCATATAAAGATATGACCCCATTGAATCCTTCATTAGATGGCGAAAGAGAAACTCTTTTAACTTTATTGGCTCAAAAAGCTTACAGGTTTGGAGATTTTTCTTTGGCTTCCGGGAAAAAAAGTTCTCATTATGTCAATTGCAAGCCGGTCTCTCTCTCTGGTCTAGGTCTCTTGTCGATAAGTTCACTATTCCTCAAACAAATAAATCAAGGTAATAGTGGCGTAGCTGGATTGACTTTGGGCGCGGATCCTCTTGTCAGTGGCGTTGTGATGTTGGCAGCCCAATCAGGCATTGAGTTAAGCGGTTTAATAGTAAGGAAAGAAGCCAAAGGACATGGGACTGGCGCATGGCTTGAAGGCCCTTTGCCTCCAAAGGGTTCTCTGATTACTGTCCTAGAGGATGTTGTGACTACTGGTGGTTCTTCTTTAAAAGCTGTTGAACAACTTAGAAATCAAGGTTATTTTGTTAAGCAAGTATTAGCAATAGTCGATAGAGAAGAAGGTGGTGCAGATGCCATGGCCAAAGCTGATTTAGATTTAAAAAGTCTTTTCTTTTTAAAAGAGATTGTTGGAAGAGCTAAAAGCTTGTAATGACAGAAACTAAATCATTGATTTGGGACGAAAAATTCCCTGCATTACTTCTTAAAGGGGAGGGTGCTTTTGCTTTTCTGCATGGTCAAACGACTGCAGATGTTTTTGCAAAGAAAGAATTAGACCAAATATTCATGAGTTGTTGGCTATCAACTAAAGGATCTTTAAAAGCTGTATTGGAAATTCGACTTTCAAATAATATGGCTGAGATACTTATTATTAGTGGTGAAGTTAATTCTATAAGAGATGGATTTGAATCAGTTATATTTCCAGCCGATAAAGTGAAGTTAGAAGTTATAGATCCAATCAGAAGAAGACAAGAAATAAATAATAATAAATCATGGAAGGAATCAAATTTTAGATGGATTGATGATAATGACTTAATTCTAGGAGAAATAACCAACGCTACAAAAGCTACTAAACAAGAATTGGAAAATTGGAAAATAAGACAAGGAATACCTAGCTTTGATAGAGAGATCAATGGAGAAACAAATCCTTATGAATTAGGATTAGCAGATACTATAAATCTTGATAAAGGCTGCTATCTAGGTCAAGAGGCAATGGCAAGAGTGTTTAGGTCTAAATTTCTAAAATATCAACTACGTTATTGGGAAGCTTATGGAGAATCTAATGAGTTTGATATTGGTAAAAAGTTTTTTAGCACTAATAAAGATGAAGGATTAAAAAAAAATATAGGAGTTGTTACTTCTTCAGTTAGGGTTGATGATAACTTCTTTAATGGTCTTGCTTTAATCAAAAATAATTTTATTGATAAGGATGTTTGTTTTTCTGAGAATGGTGATTCTATAATTATAAAAAAAACAATCTCTTTTACTAATCCTTTTTGATCTATTTCGATATTCTCAATCATGATCTATTAACCACTTCGCAATCATTAAAGTAGCAATGCAATCATCACGATTATATTTAAATATTGAATTTAGATTTTTAGAGTAATTACTATGTTGTTTACGCGATTGTTTCCATTGCCTCCACCATAAAAGAGCTCTAGCTCCATCAGTATTGGATTGCTCCCATTGGAATCCTATGAGTTCTGCGATTGATTTAAGCCCATAGTTTCTTACTGGAAGGCACCAGAATTTTCTAACTAATAAATGTATATCAATAAATCTTTTTTTTAATATTTCAATTTCTTTAGGACTTGTGCCTTGACTTAATGCAAGCTTTAGTAAAGCTATTTTTTCTGTTTCACCATAATGAATAATGGGATAGTCTTTATTAAGACTTAACTTTTTATTTATTCTTTTCCAGAGAAAACTTTCATTGGTTTTTTCAAGATTAAGTAATGGTGAATATTTAGTTTTTTCAAAGCTGATTTCGTTGTTAATTTTTTTTGGCAATCGAATAAATCCATGCAAAAAGTCATGTTTAATATCTGGGTCAGACTCTATATCATAAATATATAAACCTTTTGCTTTCTTTAAATTACTGAGTGTTATTTCAGGATTTAGTTTGATTGCCTTGTTTCTTATTTTAGATTGCGATTGTAGAATAATTTGTTTCGAAATATCACCATGTTGCGTGCCAAATCTTTCAAGCTTTTCCTTTAGTTTATAATGCTTAACTCTTGCTAAATCCTCTATATTTTTGATACCAATTTTGTTTAATAAAAGTTCTCTTTTTGCTCCAATTCCGCTAACTTCACTAAGACTTCCTTCTTTGCTTGATATTGCATCACAATCTTTTCTCCAAGAGCATATTGTACATTTTTTTCTATTAGAAGTTATTGGTGGAGGAGTTTTTGATTCGATATCTTTCTCTAGATTTAATAATGAATCGATTAATTCTTTATTCATATTTTCACTTAATCTTATCTTCTCGACCTTGATAATGTTATTATCTTTGTGTAAGATTAATCCTTTTTTGACTTGAAATTTCTGTAAATTATTAATTAATAAACCTTGCATTGCAAATATTAATCTATGCTCTCGCGTGATTTTTTTACCTTGTCTAGCTAAAACAGGTTGGTAAGAAAAATCACCCCAAATACTTTCTCCTGATGTCTTCTTTAGAATCGGTAAGTTTCCTTTGATAATTCTATTTTTAATAAACGGATATTTAAGTCTGACTCCATAGGCGATATTTTTCCCCTCTTTGCAAGCTTGAATTCCTATCCCATGACTTTTTTGTGAGAGATTATGAAAGCAGTCGATTTGATGATTTAATTGAAGTGTGCTGTGAGCGGTCCACAACTTTTTTTTTCTATCACCATAAATTTCGAGCCACGCTTTTCTTCTGCATCGAATCCAATTCCTTAAAAGGTGATCATTAATTGGTTTGGATTTATTACATTTCATACTTAGAGGTTAATCTGAATTTCTTTAAGAACAAAGTTTGCCAACATAAAGATGAAAAAGAAAAAGTTGAATCTCGCTCAAGAGAGCATTTCTTTCGGAACAGATGGATGGAGGGGAATATTAGGCGTTGATTTTACTTTGGAAAGATTACTCAAAGTTTCAGCAGCAGCAGCTCAAGAGCTTGCTTATGTGAAAGAGAAAAAAAATAATAAAATAATAATTGGTTATGACCGACGTTTCCTCGCAGAGGAGCTAGCTGAGGCGGTTGCATCTGCAGTTAGAGGAGTAGATTTAGTACCTTTGTTGTCTTGCTCTGCCCTGCCAACTCCCTCTTGTAGTTGGGGAATAGTTGAAGAAAATGCACTTGGTGCACTTGTGATTACAGCAAGTCATAACCCATGCGAATGGTTGGGTTTGAAAATAAAAGGTCCTTTTGGAGGCTCAGTTGATAGCTCTTTCACCGACTCCGTTCAAAAAAGATTAGATGCTGGAGGGATATCAATTCCAATTGAAGACGCAACAGAGAGAATTGATTTTCGAAAACAACATCTATTGGGGATTAGTCAGAAATTTGACATGCCTTTGATTGCTAATGGCTTGAGAAAACTGGGTGTGAAAATATTTGTTGATCCAATGCACGGATCTGCCTCGGGCTGCATGTCTGAATTATTTGGTTCTGATGGTGATGAGCTTATTTATGAATTGAGAACAAACAGAGATCCTTGTTTTGGCGGGCATCCACCAGAACCTATGAAAGCTTATTTATCTGAATTAATAAAAGAAGTTAAGGACTCGTGTAGAGAGGGTAAGTTGTCCATGGGTATAGTTTTTGATGGAGATGGAGATCGAATTGCGGCGATAGATGAAAAAGGTAGATATTGCAATACACAGTTGTTAATGCCTGTTCTGATAGATCACCTAGCAAGATTCAAAAATATGGCAGGTTGTGTCGTTAAAACTGTAAGTGGCTCTGACTTGATGCGATTTGTTGCGGAGGATTTGGGGAGAGAAGTGCTCGAGAAGCCAGTTGGATTTAAATATATTGCTGAAGAAATGCTTTCGAGAGAAGTTCTTATTGGTGGAGAGGAGTCAGGGGGGGTTGGATTTGGACATCATTTGCCAGAACGTGATGCTCTTTTTACTGCTTTGCTTTTGATGGAGTCAATGGTTGCTGAAAGTAAATGCTTGGGTGAGAAAATTGATTCTCTTCATGCTCGTTTTGGCGAGAGTCATTTTGAACGTATTGATTTAACTCTCAAAGATATGGAAATGAGAAGGAACTTGGAAAATTTTTTGAAACAGAAAACTCCATCTTCAATAGGTCATAAATCAGTTTTAGAGGTTATTTCAACTGATGGAATAAAACTTGTACTTGATAAAAGTCATTGGCTTATGTTCCGCTTCTCTGGAACAGAGCCTCTTTTAAGAATTTATTGTGAAGCTCCATCCAGCACAGAAGTGACTTCAACTTTGTACTATGCAAAGCAACTTTTAGACAATAGTTTTGGATAAGCTCCCTCTAGTAATTGCAAGCGGCAATCAAGGTAAAATCGCAGAATTTAAAAAACTTTTGGACGATTTTCCATTTAGTTTAATGACTCAACCTGTTGGATTTCAAATTGAGGAAACAGGAAGTACATTTTTGGAAAATGCAAGAATCAAGGCGATTGCTGTTAGTCAGGCAACAGGTAATTTGTCTCTTGCTGACGACTCTGGGTTAAGTGTTGAGTCTCTTGGAGGGGCTCCAGGTATTTATTCTTCAAGGTACGCAAATTCAGATGAGGAAAGAATTGAAAAACTACTAGCAGAGCTTAAACCTTTTCAAAATAGAAAAGCTAAATTTGAATGTGCATTATGTATAGCTAGTGGGGGTAAAGCGTTGATAGAAGTCTCAGGCTTTTGCGAAGGTTTAATAACTCTTTCCCCGAAAGGGAAAAATGGTTTTGGATATGATCCGATTTTTGAAGTTTCTGGTTTAGGTGAGACTTATGCGGAAATGGATCACGAAAAAAAGAAGCACATTGGTCATAGGGGGAATGCATTCAAATTGCTCATACCAGAATTGAAAAAGCTATTAAATTAAAAAAGTAGATTTAGTGTTGTCAAAATCTTTTTCTTACTAGTTTTCAACCCAGCTTCCGTGTAATCCATGGGGGATTGAAATAGGAACCTCAAGAATAGCTTTTTCAGTAAGATCTTTAGAATCAAGAATTATTAAATCAGTTCCAGATCTGATGCTATTCCAAACCAATACAATTACCCATCCATTGTCTTCTTCTGATTTTGATTCTTTGGAAGGAATAAATATTGGCTCACTTACAAAACCCCTTGGAGCAGCACTCCAACTAATTTCTTTATTGTCTATTAAATCAATTTTTTTTATAGCTTGGAGTGGTCCATTACCTTCCTTTTGCTCGGCAGTTGCCATCCAACTAAAGCGAGCCTTTCGTCCTTCAAAATTAGGATTGACCATTGCAAATTCACAACATTGATTGCTTATGGTTGAACAGGTAAATGTATTTTCTATTGGATTGATTGCACTTCTTTTCAAAATTCCTTCTGGTAAAAGATCAAAATCAATTTCTCTAAAATTATCCTCGGGTCCAATGCTAGGAAAATCATCATAAAAAATACTTTCAATATTAATTTTTTCATTGTCTTCCCACGCATTTAGATGATGAAAAACAAAACCCTTAGGGGCATTAACAGATTTTGGAGGTTGACCAGCAAATTTGCCAGAGTCCCTTGGAATTAGTAAAAATTTTGGGGTTCCATCGGGTTTGGAAGCTAAACATTGTGCGGCTCCTTTTTGTCCAAGTAGGAACGGGAGAGGATTAAAACTAATAGCATTTTGCAGAAATATTGCCCAGTTTGGAGTTATAGCAAAATCATGCAAGAACGCAAATCCATTAAATGAATCTTTTCTATCACTTAAAAGAGAGCCAATATTTTCTCCCTCTGTGGAAAATTCCATCAATCTAATTGTGCTTTTAGGACCTGTAGATACCCCAAAAGTGACCATTCTTTGACTTTTATGATGGCCAGGGTCAAATCGAGGATGAGCACTAAATGCCTCACCTTTTTTTAAAACTCCATTTAAATCAGATATACCATTGGTCTCCAGTGTATTTGGATTAAGTGAATATGGACTTGAGGCTTCCCATAAAGCTAGTAAATTATCTCCAAGTTTTACTACGTGAGTATTAGCAATATTTTTTAGCCTTACATCAAAAGCATTAGCTAACACCCCGCCTTCTTTTTGAGTTCCAAATACACCTCTATATAGAAATTTCTGGGATTTTTCTTCTTCTGTCCATTCCTTTGTACGAATAAAACGATTTGTCAGGCTTATTTTCCCATTTTCAAATTTGAAGGCGGCAATCATGCCATCTCCATCAAATGGATGATGGACCCATCTCCCGCCTCTTTCTAATCTGCCTGGCCCATTTCGATAAAAGGTACCAGAAATTTGCTCAGGAATAGATCCTTTTACCAGTTTGAGTTCAGCCTGATCTAATTCTTTTTCAACATTGCAATATGCACTTGACCAATCTTCTTTGTTGAAGCTTGTTTGCTGTGGTGATGATTCTCTTTTTAAATAACTAACTGCCACTATTTTGCTTGGATTGAGACTTAATTTTCGCTTAAACTTCTTACTTTTGCGAGCTAAAGGTCAAAATGATTTATTAAAATAGGGAGTTTCTATTGACCAGCCTGTTCAAGAACTCCTTTACTGCTTGGAATTTGACTTGATCTTCTCGGGTCAATCTCAGTAGCCATCCGAAGAGCTCTTGCAAAAGATTTAAAAGTAGCCTCAATTATGTGGTGAGTATTATTTCCCGCGAGTTGTTTGATGTGGAGAGTTAAGCCAGCATTACTAACAACAGCACCGAAAAATTCGTTAACCAACTCAGTATCGTAAGTGCCGACTTTTTGAGAAGGAATATCTAAATTAAAACTTAAATGTGGCCGACCGGAACAATCAACCACAACCTGAATAAGAGCTTCATCAAGTGGAGCTAAAAAATGACCAAAGCGCTTTATTCCGACTCGATCACCTAATGCTTTTGACAAAGCTTGTCCAATAGCAATCCCCACATCTTCATTGCTGTGATGATCGTCTATGTGAGTATCTCCATTAGCTCTTACTTCAATATCAAATAATCCATGACTAGATAATTGTTGGATCATATGGTCTAGAAAACCAATCCCGGTATTTGCACTGCATTTCCCAGAACCATCAAGATCAATCTTCACAAAAACGTCAGTTTCCTTAGTCTTCCTACTAATCTCTCCTGCTCTAGTTTTTTTCATATTTGATTAGCAATTTGAGTTGGCTTGGAATTACATTCCATTTATGCAATAACCTGCGTCAACATAAACAGTTTGTCCTGATATACCACTCGAAAGATCGCTAAGCAAGAAAGCAGCTGTGTTACCTACCTCGATTTGAGTAACGGTTCTTCTGAGGGGAGCTTTTTCTTCGACGTTATGAATCATGTCTAGAATTCCTCCTATAGCTGAACTCGCTAAAGTTCTTATTGGCCCAGCACTAATAGCATTTACTCGAACCTGATTTTCAGGACCAAGCTCTTCAGAAAGATATCTAACGGATGCCTCCAAAGCTGCTTTGGCAACTCCCATTACGTTGTAATTGGGAATCGCTCTTTCTGCTCCTAAATATGTCAAAGTGACTACGCCTGCACCTTTACTGAATAGAGGTTTTGCATATTTACATAGTGGGGCAAGTGAGTAAGCGCTAATTTCTAGGGCTCTGGAGAATCCCTCTGAAGAAGTCGCACTGTAATTACCTACTAATTCTTCTTTCCCTGCAAACGCTAGACAATGAACTAATCCATCAATTTGTCCCCATTGATTTTTAATGGCTTCAAAAACTTCCTCAATTTGAGAAGAGTTTTGCACATTGAGTGGCAAAAACAGGCTTGGATTTAAAGGAGACGTAAGCTCTTTTACTTTTGCTTCAAATCTACCTTTTTCATCGGGCAAGTATGTAACTCCTAGTTCAGCTCCAGCTGCTTTTAACTGTTGTGCAATGCCCCAGGCAATTGATCTGTTGTTTGCTATTCCGGTAACAAGGATTTTTTTGCCACTAAGATCGAGAAGCATCTTTCGGACTCATTTGGTTAGTATTACTAATTGTCCCCTATTTAGGGCTAAGACTCATAGTTAAATGAATATATAGTTAAAAGTTCTGTAATCCTTTCACCCCCAAAAGTATAAGCATCATGGTTCGAACAGCTTCAACAATGCTTCCATTAGGAACTCAGTTGCCTGCTTTTGAGTTAGATGTGGTTTCAGGCGTGAACCTGGCTCCGGATGATTCTTTAAATGGTCTTAATCGTATCAGTAGTTTTGAATTAACAAAAAGACCCTTGTTTTTGATGGTCATATGCGCTCATTGTCCATTTGTTAAACATGTAGAAAGTGGAATCACAAAGTTATTCAATTCTTTTGGTGATGACGTTCAATTTTTGGCTATTTCTAGCAATAGCTTGAAAACACACCCTCAAGACGCGCCAGAATTCCTTGCTTCTCAAGCTAATCAACTGGGATGGAAGTTCCCTTATTTATTCGATTCTGATCAAAAATTAGCAAAGGCGCTTAAAGCCGCATGTACTCCTGATTTTTATATTTTTTGGCCTTCTTCTGATGGAGGCTCAACATTGAGATACAGGGGACAAATGGATGAAAGTCGTCCCGGCAATGAAATACCTGTTTCTGGTGATGATATTCGTCTAGCACTCAGATCATTACTAAAGGGAGAAGATATTTCATCTCATCAAAAACCCTCTATTGGTTGCAACATCAAATGGCATCCTGGTATGGAGCCTGAGTGGTTTGGATGAATTAATGAGTTTCTTTTTGATTGTTCATTCTTGCAACTTAATTTAAATAGTTATGCAAATACCTCCTTTTAGCCTTGAAGATCAAATTTCTGAAATTGGAGAAGAGATTGAAGAAGCTTTAATAAAGGTTTTTAGAAGCGGAAAATATATCGGAGGAGAAGAGGTAACTTCCTTCGAAGAAGCTTTTGCCTTATCTACAGAAACTTCTTACTCAGTTAGTTGTAATAGTGGAACTGATGCATTAATTCTTGCTTTAAGGTCATTAAATATTGGACAAGGTGATGAGGTTATTACCTCATCATTTAGTTTTTTTGCTACTGCAGAAGCAATTACAAGTGTTGGAGCTAGGCCGGTTTTTGTAGATATTGATCCTGAAAATTATCTTATGGATCTGGATTTAATAGAAGAAGCAATAACTCCAAAAACAAAAGCTATTTTGCCTGTGCATTTGTTTGGTCATCCACTAGATATGGATAAAATAATTGCAATTGCTGAACGAAATAATCTAAAGGTTATAGAAGATTGCGCGCAAGCAGCTGGTGCTCATTGGCGAGGTAAACCCGTAGGAAGTTATGGAGATGTGGGTTGTTTTAGTTTTTTCCCTACTAAAAACTTAGGTGCAGCAGGTGATGGAGGAGCCATAACTACTGATGATTATGATTTGGCAAAAATAATTAGGGAATTAGCTATTCATGGGATGCCAAAGAGATATTTTCATACAAGAATTGGATACAATAGTAGACTCGACTCATTACAAGCTGCAATCTTAAATGTTAAGTTAGCTCGATTAAATAAATGGATTGAGCAGAGAAAAGCAATAGCAATTAATTATATAAATACGTTATCAACTATAGATTCAATTAAATTACCATCTTATACTTTTAACAATAATTCTAGTCATTCTTGGAATCAATTTGCAATAAGAATAATCGACAAATCTTTTGTTGAAAACACTAAATTTACTTCCAAGGATGTTCTCTCTAATCTTAGTAGAGATCTATTTAAAACTGAACTTCAAAGGCTTGGAGTAAATACAATAATTTATTACCCAATACCCATACATCTCCAGCCTGCATATAAAGAGTTAGGGTATAAGGAAGGGTCTCTTCCTATCACTGAAAAAGTATGTAGTGAGGTGATTAGTTTACCTATTTTCCCCGAGTTGAAATCCATTGAGCAATCATATGTAATTGATAAAATAAAGGAAATTTATAAAAAATAATTTACTTAATACTCGAATATAATTCTTTGAAGATTGATGTTTGATTTTTATGGTTTATTATAGGTTTTGGATAGCCATTTCTCTCCGCAGAAATTATTTCACCTGAAAGTAAATTAGGCGTAGAAATGTGTGATAACTCCGGAATCCATTTTCGGATATAATTACCATTTTCGTCGAATTTAGTCGCTTGTCTAAATGGATTAAATATTCTCATAGGTTTTGGATCCATTCCACTGCTAGCACTCCATTGCCAACCTCCATTATTTGATGCCAAGTCACCATCAACTAAGCTTTTCATGAAGAAAAGTTCTCCCCATCTCCAATCAATCAAAAGATCTTTTACTAGAAAAGAAGCAACAATCATCCTGCAACGATTATGCATCCATCCAGAATGCTTAAGTTGTCTCATCGCAGCATCAATAATTGGGATACCAGTTAATCCATTTCCCCAAGTTTCAAACCAATCAGAGTTATTTTGCCATGGAAAATTTAACCATTTTTTTCTATATGGACCTTTCTCAAGCTCTGGGAAATTAATAAGAGCATTTTGATAAAACTCTCTCCAAGCAAGTTCCTTTATCCATGTATCAATAGAATTTATTTGACATTGGTTTGTCGCTAGATTTTTTGATTGTTTAGCCCCATTTAATACTGCCCTGCAACTTATTGTCCCTAGACTTAAAGCAGCACTTAGATTAGAAGTTGATTCTAATGATGGAATATCTCTTGCTTCATTATATGAATTTATAATTCCTGAATTTATGAAAAAATCTAATTGCTTTTTTGATTCAGACTCCCCTGGTTTACAAGGACAAAGATTAGTATCCTTGAATCTATTTAAAGAAAGTAAATCATAAATAGGCTTACTTTCTTTTGTTATGCAATAGTTTAAATCTGAGTTTTTAATTAGTGACAATTCTTTATCATCTAGACCTCGAATTCTCTCAGATGTTCTTGAAATATCTATTGAATTTTCTTTAGTTATATTTGTCTGATTGATTATATCAATCCATTTACGATAAAAAGGTCCATATACTTTATAAGGTTCTTGATTGTTTGTTTTAATATTAATTGGATTAACAATTAATTGATCTAAAAATGTATATACTTTCCTTTTATCTTTTTTAAGCTGCTCTGTGATTATTTTGTCTCTGTTGATTTCATAGGGCTCAATGTTTTCGTTCCAGTAAATACATTCAGCTTTTATTAAATCAGCTAATTTAGAAATTAATTTAATAGGATCTCCATTCAATATTAATAGACGGCTTCCTCTCTTTAGCCAATTTTTTTGAAGCTCTAAAAGGCTTTCGCCCAAAAACCAATTTTTAGCCTCAGATGTAGTTCTATTGAGATTTAAAAGAATAGGATCTAAAATATATAATCCTATGAGATTTTTTGAATTTATAGTTGCTTCAAATAGACCTATATTGTCTTCAATTCTTAAATCTCTTCTATGCCAAAATATTGATCGAAACTTTGTCATTTTTTATTCAAGATTTGGCATGCTCTGAACCATGCAGTAATAGTTTTACCATCCAGTGATTCTTCTCCACTTGCAATAATTTCATTTAACTTTTCGGGTGCAATTTTTAATACTTCAATATCTTCATCTGCATCGCCCTCAGGCTTCTGATTAAGTTTAGTTAAATCTCTTGCAAGAAAGAGATGAATTGTTTCATCTGAATATCCTGGACATGGAAGCATTTCTCCAAGATTGTCCCATCTTTTAGCAGAGTAACCACTTTCTTCTTGAACTTCTCTTTTAATTGATTCAAGTGGACTTTCACCAGCTTCTAATGTTCCAGCTGGAAATTCAAGAATTCTTCTCGAGCAAGCAAATCTGTATTGACGAAGAATAACGACTTCTCCAGAATCTGTTATGGGTACTGCCAATGCAGCTCCTGGATGACGAATGACTCCGAATTCGCCCTCCATTGAATTAGGTAAAAGAAATTTATTAATTTCAAAACGAATTTTTTTTGCATCAAGACAAGCTTTTGTCTCAATAATTTCTGATGGTTCAGGTCCTGGAATAGACATGCATTTTTTTTATTAGTAATAGGATGACTGATTTTTTGAAAAAAGGTTGGTGATTTTTGTTACGAGTTTTATTCAGGCCAAATGTTTTTAGAATGTATTCTTGTCGGTTTCCCTTGAGCTTTTGATAAAACTTCTGTAAGGGGAATTAAAACAAAGTTTCTTTCACTTAATCTTGGATGAGGCAAAATCAGAGTTCTGCTATCTACCTTAAGTTCTCCCCAAGAAATGAAGTCAATATCTAGAGATCTTGGCCCCCATAAAGATTCTGTGTTCTCTCTTTTTCTGCCTGCGACTTTTTCTAATTCTAAAAATTTCTTCATTAATAAGATAGCTGCTTCCTCGTTTGGCTTAACATTGGCGAATCCTTTCCCTTCTACAACTAGTACAGTATTAATAAATTTAGGTTGGTTAATTTGAACCCCGAGAGGTTCAGTCTCAAACAGCGGCGCCCATTGAAAAGATAAAGACTTATCAATATTTTGAGAGTGATTTTCTGGATAATTTAAATCAACATTCCACTCAAGTATGCTTTTTTCTATTTGCGGCCTTATGGCAACGATTGTATTTATGGGATCTCCAAGAATTCCAGGGATATTAGCGCCTATTGAGATGACGAGTTTCAATTCTGGTTTTTGTTTTGCATAAGTCATGCGAGTATTAAAAGACTTTTAAAAATTTGCTTGATTTATCCAACCCTATGGTTTCCAGCGGATTGAAAAACAACAATATGTCTTCGGCTAAAAAAGACATAGCTGTCATGGATAGAGCTAATCGTTCTTTCCCTTTGGCTGCAATTACAGGTCATGGAACTTTAAAGCTTGCTTTGATGCTTGCGGCTGTGGACCCCGGGTTGGGAGGTGTGATCATTGCAGGTGGTCGTGGCACTGGTAAATCGGTTTTAGCAAGAGGGTTGCACGCACTTCTCCCACCTATTGAAATAATTGATTTAGAAATATTAACCAATATTAAAGGTGATGATGATTCATTTATTTATCCAGCGGGTAGAAATTTAGATCCTTCTTTTCCAGAGGAGTGGGATGATTTGACTAAAAAGCTATTTACGAAAAATATTGGCAATCTTGAAAATACTAATGACTTAGAAAATCTCCCTAAAAAAGTTGTGCCTGCTCCTTTTATTCAGGTTCCCTTGGGAGTAACCGAAGATAGGCTTGTTGGTGCTGTGGATGTTGCTGCTTCGTTATCAAGTGGAGCACCAGTATTTCAGCCGGGTCTGCTAGCTGAAGCTCACAGAGGAGTTTTGTACATAGATGAATTGAATTTATTGGATGATGGCATTGTTAATCTTCTTCTAGCTTCGGTTGGGGCAGGAGAAAATAAAGTTGAACGAGAAGGATTGAGTCTAAGTCACCCATGTCGTCCTCTATTGATTGCTACTTACAATCCTGAAGAAGGGGCATTGCGGGACCATCTTTTGGACAGATTTGCAATTGTGCTGTCTGCAGATCAATTAATTACTAATGAACAAAGAGTTGAAATAACCCAATCTGCTATTTCTCATGGGCAGTCGAGCGAAGCTTTTTCTAAGAAATGGGCTGAAGATACAGAATCTCTATCAACGCAATTACTTTTGGCAAGGCAATGGCTTCCAGATGTTCAAATCAGTGAGGATCAAATTGAATACTTAGTTGTTGAGGCTATTCGTGGAGGCGTAGAAGGTCATAGGTCAGAGCTGTATGCAGTAAGAGTTGCAAAGGCTCATGCTGCTTTATGCGGGAGAGATTCAGTTGACGCAGAAGATCTAAAGGCGGCAGTAAGACTTGTAATTGCTCCGAGGGCAATGCAAATGCCCTCAGAAGAGGAAATGGAGCCCCCAGCGCCAGAAGATCAGACGCCGCCGCCGCCCCCAGAAGATTCGGAAGACAATAATGATCAAGAAGAAGATCAAGAAGAAGATCAGGAGGAGGAGCAAGATGAAGAGTCTTCCCCTCCCATTCCTGAAGAATTTATGCTTGACCCAGAAGCATGTGCTGTTGATCCTGATTTGTTGCTTTTTTCATCTGCTAAATCAAAGAGTGGAAATAGCGGAAGTCGGTCAGCTGTTTTAAGTGATAACAGAGGAAGATATGTAAAACCAATTCTTCCAAGAGGTCCTGTCAGAAGGATTGCAGTAGACGCCACTTTAAGAGCTGCAGCTCCTTATCAAAAAGCTAGAAGAGAAAGAGAACCTAATAGAAAAGTTATTGTTGAGGAGGGTGATTTGCGTGCAAAATTACTACAGCGCAAGGCAGGTGCATTAGTTATTTTCTTGGTTGATGCAAGTGGTTCAATGGCTCTAAATAGAATGCAAAGTGCTAAGGGGGCTGTTATTCGTCTGCTAACTGAAGCTTATGAAAATAGAGATGAGGTTTCTCTTATTCCTTTCAGAGGAGATCAAGCAGAAGTTTTGCTTCCTCCTACAAGATCAATCACTGCTGCAAAAAGAAGACTTGAGGCAATGCCATGTGGGGGAGGGTCTCCACTTGCGCATGGTTTGACTCAAGCTGCTCGAGTAGGAGCAAATGCTTTAGCAACAGGAGATCTTGGCCAGGTCGTCGTCGTAGCAATAACTGATGGAAGAGGAAATGTTCCATTAAGTACTTCACTAGGACAACCTATTCTTGAGGGAGAAGAACCTCCTGACTTGAAGCAAGAAGTTCTTGATGTTGCTTCTCGCTATCGAGCACTTGGCATTAAGTTGCTTGTGATTGATACAGAAAGAAAGTTTATTGCAAGCGGTATGGGAAAAGATTTGGCTGAGGCATCTGGTGGCAAATATGTTCAATTACCCAAGGCAAGTGATAAAGCTATTGCTTCAATTGCAATGGATGCAATTAATAGCGTCACCTGAAACTCGTTTTTTAAGGGTATATATCATCAAATAATTTACCCAAACCTATAGTCACCCTTTTTAAAGCATCTAAGAGTTCTTTGTCTTCCATAATATTTACCATGTCTGAACTCATCTGATCAATTTTCTTTGTTAGTGAAGTAGATGTTGCGGCAAGCTCCTGAATATCTTTAAGGGTCTTAGGATTGTCAAGACTTTCAAGAATATTATTTAAATGAATAGAAGCTTTTGTTAATTCAGAAATGATAGGTTTTGCTCTTAGAAGTTCTGCTTTAGATAATAAAACAAGTTCATCAAGGTTGGCTTGAGTTCTATCAAATTGTTGAATAGATTCTGATATTTTATTGACGATTGATTGTCTATCTGCTTCATCAATCATTCCATTTATACCCTCGGTCAAACTAGATATACTTGTCATTTCTACACCTTTAATCTTGTCTCCAGAACATAAAATTCTTTTGTTAGGACAATCTTTTTTGACTGTAATTATTTCTTTTCTATTTAATGACTTGCCCATTGAAACTAATGATAATTGCGCATCTCCGCCAAGCATAGAGCTTGTAACTATTTTAGCTATTACAGGTTTTGGTAAAATCAGATTATCGTTGTTTAGTTTAATTTTAGTATCAACAGTATTTGGGGTGAAATTTATCTTTTGAACTGAACCAACAATGATTCCCCGATAAGTAACCGGAGACATCTTGGCAAGACCACTTGCATCTTTAAAGCTCGCAGATATTTCCCATGTTTTAGAGCCTAAACGAAAATCTCTTAACCAAAGCATTGCTCCTGAAAAGATAACCAATCCACCTAATAGTGAAAATCCAACAAATGCATCTCGTAAACTTCTACGCATAAATTTAAAAGTCCTCAGGTTGCATTGGTCCTTGAAGATTACCTGTGCGAAATTGTTTTACATAGGAGTTTTCACTTTGTTTAAATTGATCTATAGATCCATCCCATTTAAACTTCCCATCGTAAAGCAAAATAACTCTATTAGCCGTTCTTTCAATTGTACTTGAAACGTGACTAACTACGATTGAACAGCCATCAGCAGCATCAGTTGTTTTAATAATTAGATCTTCAATTCGTGTACAAGCTATTGGATCTAAACCAGCCGTTGGTTCGTCATATAGTAGAAGTGGAATTGAGCCTTTCCCTTTTTTGGAGTCACTAATTAAGGCACGGGCAAAACTTACTCTTTTTTGCATTCCCCCACTAAGTTGATTGGGAAATTTTTCTGCGACATCATATAAGCCTACTTTCTGTAAACAATTTATGACTTTTTGGTTAATAATCTCTTTGGAAAAAATTTGTTGTTTTTCAAGCAAAAACCCTACATTCTCCCGAACAGTTAAAGATGCCAATAACGCTGGGTTTTGGAAAACTAATCTCACATCGGGGGGTGTATTTTGATCTAGCCTTAAATATTGTTGCTCAATGCCGGATATTTGAAGGCTTCCGCTGGAAGGTAAGAGTAATCCAGCTAGTAAACGAAGTATTGTTGATTTGCCTGAGCCGGATGGACCAACAATTGCCAGCCTCTCACCAGCACTCATGGCAAGATTAACCACATTGAGAACTTTCTTTGATCCCAGCTCCACACTGAGATTTTTCATCAACATTACTTGAGTGTTTTTTGGCACACTCTCTCCTAATGTTTGTTTACGTATCTCATTTTGTATGAGATACGTAAATTGTGAAGCTTAATTAGATTTTATATGAATTAATTATTTAGATCTCTTTGTTGAAATCTTCTCTAACTTAAATCCATTGAAAAAAAGAAGAAAAAGAAATTTTAAAAGCTCTACTTTGCGTAAAACCTTTTTCGCTAGTTTGTCTTTTCAACTTTATAAGCGCTTTAAAAGAGCAATTGGCTGGCTATTGCCAGGTCTAGTATTGAAGAGGTGGATGCTCACATCTGGGTTGGGCTTGTTAATTGCTTTGATTGGAGCGGCAATATGGGCTGATCTGCGTCCAATTTATTGGGTTGTAGAAATGCTTTTTTTGTTTTTAGGATTCATAACAACTTTCATCCCTAGAAATATTTCTGGACCAATAGTCTTTTTGATAGGTATATCTCTGTTGATTTGGGGACAAGGAAGAAGTTTTGAATCTATTAAGCAGGCGTTAGGTTCCAAGAAAGATACTTTTTTAGTTGATGCTTTAAGAGCTAAACAAAAATTAAATAGAGGTCCGAATATCGTTGCTATTGGAGGAGGAACAGGTTTATCTTCATTATTAAAAGGTTTAAAAAGATATAGCAGTCGAATCACAGCAATAGTTACTGTTGCAGATGATGGAGGAAGTAGTGGAGTTCTTAGGAGAGAGCTTGGAGTTCAGCCTCCTGGCGACATTAGAAATTGTTTAGCAGCTTTAGCAACGGAAGAGCCACTAATAACAGGTCTTTTTCAGTATCGTTTTCCTGCTGGAAGTGGACTTAAGGGACATAGTTTTGGAAATCTTTTCCTTTCTGCTTTAACTGCAATAACTGGAAGTTTAGAGACAGCAATTACTGCCTCAAGTAAAGTTCTGGCTGTTCAGGGTCAAGTTGTACCAGCAACTAATGTAGATGTTCAATTGTGGGCTGAACTTGAAAATGGTGAGAGAATAGATGGTGAATCGGCTATTGGGAAAGCATGCGCACCAATAATGAGAATTGGTTGTTATCCCGCGCGACCCCCAGCTTTGCCTAGAGCTTTGGAAGCTATAAGAAATGCTGAAATCATTTTGATAGGCCCAGGAAGTTTGTTCACATCTATCCTCCCGAACCTGCTTGTTCCTGAAATAGTCGAAGCGATAGAGAAAAGCAAAGCTCCAAAACTTTATATATGCAATTTAATGACTCAACCAGGTGAAACTGATGGACTTGATGTTTCAGGTCATGTAAGGGCGATGGAAGCTCAATTGGCATCCATTGGAATTACAAGGAAAATATTTAGTTCAATCCTTGCTCAAGATGAATTAGAACCTTCTCCACTAATTGATTACTACAAATCAAAAGGGTCTGAACCAGTCAAATGCAATAAGATCGATCTTGAATCTAGAGGCTATAAGGTTTATTTTGCCTCTCTTCAATCTTCAAAGATTAATCCAACTTTGAGGCATGATCCAAGAAGTCTGGCTTTAGCAATAATGAGATTTTATAGAAGATACAAAAAAAGGAAATAAATCAGTACGCATCTTGCATTTCATAAAAATCTGGCTGAACATAGTCTTTTCTTAGTGGCCAACCTTTCCAGTCTTCGGGCATTAAAAGTCTTTTTGGATGAGGGTGCCCTTTGAAATTAACACCATACATATCAAATGTTTCTCTTTCTTGCCAATCGGCCCCTCTGAAAAGACTATACAAACTTGGAACAGTCATATCCCCATCACGAGTAAGAAATACTTTTAGTCTTACTTCACGGGGAGAAATATCTTTTTTAAATTCACTCATTTCTATTAAATTATAGAAACAGACTATATTTAAACCAGGTCCCTCGTCGTATCCACCCTGACATTGGAGGTAATTAAACCCTTCAATTTTTAATGCTTCAACTGTTGCTAGGAGATTGGTTGGAATGATTTTTATAACTTCAACGCCTAAATGATCATTTTCGAGAGGAATGTTCTCAAATCCATTCTTGGAAAGCCATTCACTTATGGGGCCAGAGTTTTTTTCTTCAACTATTATTTTTGAATCATTTGTCATGTTTATTAAGGAGGAGTTTAATTACTTGAAAGTTCTTCAGATATTTTTTGAACCTCTTTTAAAGATTGATCAAATTCCTCAGATAGAGAGGGGTTTAACGCAATCAATTGTGTTTTTGCACTAAGGTACTTACCGTTGACTTTGGACTCGGATCTCCTCATCTTATGAGGAATGGTTAAATACCTATGAGTTTGAGTAATCTTCGATCTCTCAGAAATTGATTCGTTGGCAACTTTTTTTCTTAATTTGATAACGGCATCGAATATTGCTTCTGGTCTTGGAGGACACCCAGGAAGATAAAGGTCAACTGGGATTAGTTTATCAACACCTCTAACTGCTGTAGTTGAATCTGCGCTGAACATCCCACCTGTAATAGTGCAAGCTCCCATGGCAATTACGTATTTTGGATCTGGCATTTGCTCATAAAGCCTTACAAGAGCAGGTGCCATTTTCATTGTGACAGTGCCTGCAACTATTAGGAGATCAGCTTGCCTAGGAGAACTTCTTGGTACCAATCCAAATCTGTCAAAATCAAATCTAGATCCAATTAGAGCTGCGAATTCGATAAAACAACAAGCAGTCCCATAAAGTAACGGCCACAGACTGCTTAGTCTTGCCCAATTGTGAAGATCTTCAAGGCTAGTAAGGATTATGTTTTCGCTTAGATCGTTAGTTACTGCAGGCGTTCCGACAGGTCCACATGAAGCCTCTCTAAGATTTCTTACTGCTTCGGAAGAGGGAGATTTGTTCAAGGGGTTTAACTCCATTCAAGGGCACCTTTTCTCCATGCATATGCTAATGCCACAACCAATATTGTGATAAAAACAAGTGCTTCGATAAATGCTAATAACCCCAGTTTGTGAAATGCAACTGCCCATGGGTAAAGGAACACTGTCTCGACATCGAATATAACGAAAACAAGTGCAAACATGTAGTAACGAATATTAAATTGAATCCATGCACCTCCAATGGGCTCCATGCCTGATTCGTATGTAAGTTGTCTTTCTCCAGCTTTGCTTTTTGGTGCTATTAGCTTATTTGTTGTAAGAGCAAGAATGGGAACGGCTCCGGAAATCAGAAGAAATCCTAAGAAATACTCATAACCCTGAAGGGAAAACATGAATGAATTACTGATTTCAATATCATTCTGACAGTCATTTTGTGGATTTGTGCCATAGAGTTGTCATATGTGAAAGTGAAAACTGTGAGTCAAGACACAAAAACAAAATCAAATCCTTTTGAAGATCTCAATTCTAATGAAAAACAAAATCAAATAATTTCATTTGAACCAAAAAGCTCAACCGAGGAATTTGATCCAAAATTAAATCGCTTCGAGTGCATGAGCTGCGGTTTTATTTATGACCCCGCTGAAGGTATAAAAAAGCTAAATATTGAACCAGGAACGGCATTTCTAGATATAGATAGAGACAAGTTTAGATGTCCAGTCTGTCGAGTAGGATTTGGTGGATATAAGGATATTGGACCTAAATCAAAGCCTAGTGGATTTGAAGAAAACCTTACTTATGGCTTTGGATTTAATAAACTTCCTTCAGGCCAGAAAAACGTTCTTATTTTTGGAAGCCTGGCTTTAGCCGCTGCCTGTTTTCTCTCTCTCTATTCTTTGAAATGAAACGTCTGTTTTCAAATGTCATCAACTTGACTCTTGTCTTCATAGTTGGAATAGCTCTTAGTAGTTGTACTGTTAGTAATGCTTCAATGGGCTCGTCAAGTCCTTGGTCACTTGTTGACCTCAATACTGAAGCAAACCCATTAGACGTTGACTTTGTAGATGATAAGAATGGGTTTTTAGTTGGTACAAATAGGTTGATTCTTGAGACAAATGATGGAGGAATTACTTGGAAAGAAAGAAATTTGGATATTCCAAGCGAAGGTAATTTTCGTCTGATAAGCGTTGATTTTAAAGGCCAAGAAGGATGGATTGCAGGTCAACCAGGTTTGATTCTTCATACAACTGATGGAGGGAAAAATTGGACTCGACTCAATTTGGGAAATAAGTTGCCAGGAGATCCATATTTGATAACAACAATCGATACTGATTCTGCTGAGTTGGCAACTACTGCTGGAGCAATCTATAAAACAACTGATGCAGGTACAAATTGGGAAGCAATGGTTGTTGATACCTCCGGCTCGGGAGGAGTAAGAGAATTAAGACGTACAAACAGCGGTGGTTATTTAAGTGTTAGTAGTCTAGGTAACTTTTTTTCAGTTCTAAATCCAGGCGAGACAACATGGAGTCCCCATCAAAGAGCAAGTAGCAAGAGAGTGCAAAGTGTTGGTGAGCAGCCAAATGGCGATTTATGGATGCTTTCTAGAGGTGCTGAAATCAGATTTAATGCAAACTCTGATGATGTCGACTCTTGGTCAAAGCCCATTATCCCAATCGTGAACGGTTATAACTATCAAGATCTTGCTTGGGATCCATCTAATTCCATTTGGGCAGCTGGAGGAAGCGGAACTTTATTAGTCAGCAATGATGATGGACAAACTTGGGAAAAAGATCCTGTTGGTGAATTTGTTCCAACAAATTTCATTAGAATTTTGTTTGTGGACGATTCCAATAGTGACAGTCGGAAAGGTTTTGTATTCGGCGAAAGGGGCAATTTATTGCGATGGCAGGGTTGAAATCATTAATTTTTGATGATTTCCGTGACTCTGTGTAACCACCTTGCAACACAGTTCGTTTCTTTTGATTTCGCTTGATAAGATCACTGAGCTGATTAAGTGAGGCTATGGCTGCCGGCTCTACCGGGGAACGCCCGTTTTTTGAGATCATTACAAGTGTCCGCTATTGGATCATCCATGCAGTGGCACTTCCTGCGATCTTCGTGGCAGGATTCCTATTTGTGTCTTCTGGGCTTGCCTACGACGCTTTTGGAACTCCTAGACCAGATACGTATTTTCAGGCTGGAGAAAGCAAAGCTCCTGTTGTTGTTCAGCGCTTTGATTCCAAGGCTGAACTTGACACGCGTCTGAAATAACCAAATTTCATCTGATTGCTTTATTATCCATGCAAGTCAATCCAAATCCAAATAAAGTTCCGGTTGAATTAAACCGAACAAGTCTTTATCTTGGACTCTTACTTGTTTTTGTAATGGGAATTCTTTTTTCCAGTTACTTCTTTAACTAAAACTCTTTATCATGAGCAAATTAAAAGGACCTGATGGACGAGCAGGAGATCGTCTACCAAATGGTATGCCTGCAGTCTCCTGGGAAAGACGGTGGACAGAGGGAGCACTTCCTTTATGGTTAGTAGCTACTGCAGGTGGAACAGCTGTTATTTTTGTTCTTGGTATTTTCTTTTACGGTTCATACACTGGTATCGGTAACGCTGGTTAGTTTTAACTAGAAAAATACCAATTATCTTAAATAACCTAAGAACCAACTGACAATTTTTGTCGGTTGGTTTTTTAACTCCAATATTTATCAGTAAATAATTTGATCTTGCCTTTAGTTTTATTTGGTACGTGTTCTTTTGGGGTAACTAATGCATTTTTCAATGCATTATGAGAAGAGCTTGAAGGTCTTAATGATGAAATTCTTTTAGCGGCAGCAGAGATTATTGATTTTGCAAAATTTGCATTTTCCATAAGATTTTCAATGACCATTTCAACGGATACATTTTCGGAATTTTGATTCCAGCAATCATAATCAGTAACCATGGACATGCTTGAGTAAGCAATTTCTGCTTCTTTTGCCAACCTAGCTTCTGTATGGTTTGTCATACCTATTATTGAGCATCCCCAATCTCGATATAAATTTGATTCTGCTCTTGTTGAAAATGCTGGTCCTTCCATAGCAAGATATGTTCCTCCAATGTGCATTTTTTTTTCTTTAGTTAAAAGTTTTTCTATTTCTTGCGAAAGTATTTGAGAAAGAATCTCGCAAAAAGGATTTGCCATGCTTATGTGAGCTACAACTCCATTATTGAAAAAAGTCAATGGTCTCTGATGAGTTCGATCAATAAATTGATCAGGAATAACTATGTCGCAAGGTTTGATATCTTCTTTTAATGATCCCACAGCTGATGCAGATATTAACCATCTAACATTCAATGAGCGCATAGCCCAGATGTTTGCTTTATATGGGATTTCACTTGGATTTAAAGTATGTTTTTCTCCATGGCGAGCTAGAAAAACAATCTCTAAGCCAAAAAGATTGCCTATTAGTAACTTATTAGAAGGTTTTCCATAGGGAGTGTCTAAGCTTAACTCGACTATATCTTTTAGATTTTCTATCCTGTATAGTCCGCTACCGCCAATAATTCCTAATCTTGCTTTTTTGAAATCATAGGCATCTGATTGTGTCCCAGAAATATTCAAAAAATCATGTTCAGTGATCATCTCGTTCTAGCTGGTGGTGGTCATACTCATGCCCTTGTTTTGCGCAGATGGGCAATGAATCCAAAATTGAAGCCTGCTGGAATGATTACTTTAGTCAATAAAGCAAGCACTACAATTTATTCTGGGATGTTCCCAGGTGTCTTAGCAGGTAAATATAAGATTGATGAAATACTAATTGATTTAAGGAACCTTGCTGCAAAAGCAGGAGTTTCATTTGTGATGGCTGAAATTGAGGGGATTGAATCTAAGAAAAAAAAATTACTTTTAGCAGGACGCCCAGAAATTGAATATTCTTTATTATCGTTGAATATAGGCTCAAAAACTAACTTAAAATCTGAATTTCTAACAGAAGGAGATGAAGATTTAGCTGTTCCAATTAAACCTTTTTCTGAATCTTATAAATTTATTTTAGATCAAGATATCCATAAGGATAATTCTTCTGCAAAACCGTTTGTAATTGTTGGAAGCGGATTTTCTGGGGTTGAATTGGCTTTTTCTCTAAGAAAAAGATGGCCAAAAAGGTCCATTATCTTAAAAGTTAGATCACTAAGAACACTTAGTAAAAATCTATTTAAAAAATTAAAAGATTTAAAGATTGAGATCACACAAAAGAATCCATCTATTTATTATCCCAAATTGATATGTACAGGTAATAAATCATTTGATTGGGTTAAAGATAGTGGTTTGCCTATAGATAAAGATGGGAGGATATTAACAAAAAAAACTCTTCAAGTTTTTAATTATCCAGAGTTATTTGCAGTAGGAGATTGCGGAGTGATCAAGGATCATCCCCGCCCTGCCTCTGGAGTATGGGCAGTACGTTCATCAAAACCATTAGCAAAGAATTTAGAGTCTATGAGTAAAGGTCACAAACTTAAGGAATGGAACCCTCAAAGAAAAGCGATACAACTTTTAGATACCAATTTTTTAAATAAGGAATCCAAAGCTTTTATATCCTGGGGTGAATTGTTCATTGGCCCTTTTGGTTTCCTATCAAGATTGAAAGAATCAATTGATAAAGAATTTGTCTCTAAGTTTTATCTTATTAAAGATAAAGATTCAGCAATGTTTGCTGATGAAGAGATGATTAAATGTAGAGGATGTGCAGCAAAAATAGCTTTTACTCCATTGATTTCAGCGTTGAAAAAATTAGATTTAATAGAACCTTCAACAGATGACTCTATTGATATAGCAAAACTCTCCTCTAGTCAGACCTTGATACAAAGTGTAGATGGTTTCCCTTCTTTAATTAGTGATCCATGGCTAAATGGGAGGCTTTTAGCTTTTCATTCTTGTTCTGATATTTGGGCATGCGGAGGAACTGTTATCTCTGCACAATCAGTTGTGAACTTGCCATCATTACCTAGTAATTTGCAAAAAGAATTATTATATCAAGTATTGGAAGGTATTAATTCTGCTTTAAATATTCAGGGCGCAAAACTGATAGGAGGGCATACATTAGAATCAAGAAAAATCTTGGAAGAGCCTTTCGCTCTAGGAATTGAAAGCTCATTAACTGTAAATGGAATTATCGAGGATAAAAAATATTTTTGGCCTAAGGGTGGAATGGAAAAAGGAGATCACATTCTAATTAGCCGCTCTTTAGGGACTGGAATAGTATTTTCTGCATTTATGAATGGTCAAGTAAAGCCTTATGTAATTGATTCTGTTTTAAAAGAGATGAATCAAAGTCAGCATGATATTAT
This sequence comes from Prochlorococcus sp. MIT2308, assembly GCF_059772345.1. Lineage (NCBI taxonomy): Bacteria > Bacillati > Cyanobacteriota > Cyanophyceae > Synechococcales > Prochlorococcaceae > Prochlorococcus > Prochlorococcus sp. MIT2308. Next base: position 1,695,975 of record NZ_CM186283.1, read on the forward strand.
AAATTATATTAATCAATTAACAAATGTAAATCCACACTCAAGAATAATTAATGCATGTACTGATATAACTGGTTTTGGTTTGCTAGGTCATTTGTCTGAGATGTTGGAATCTACAAATAAAGATCAATTAAAAATGAATTTAGAACCCTTAAAAATGATTCTTGAGCTCGATCATATACCAGTCTATGATGGTGTAAAAGAACTTTTAGATAAAGGATTTGAAAGTACTTTATCTCCTGCAAATGAAATTTTTTTAAAAAATATTGAAGGAGATAAAAATTTAAGATTTGAAGTCATATCTCAAGAATTTAAATCTGATAAATCGTTTTATAATGCCATGTTAAAAATTTTAATAGACCCACAAACTTGTGGCCCTTTGGTTGTTAGTTGCCCATCTATTTATTCAGAAAAACTGATAAGGCAAGGACCTTGGGTTAGGATAGGATTTATTCCTGAATAAATATTTATTAAATCTTTAAGAAATAATTGTTTCATCAATTAATTTCATTCTTTGTCGTTTTATTTCTATTCCTATTTCTGGACCTGGCTTCCAACCTTTAGCTAGTAATTCATCTCCTTTTATTGGAGAATCTATATTTTTCCAGTTAAATAGCCAAGATTTTAAATATTCTTTAAGTGGGTTTCCTCTGCATATTTCAAGTATGAAAGATGATTCATTAGCATTTATTTCCTCTAGGGTAGTTGTCCACTTTGATGGAGACCAATTTTTATATAAATGATTAACTGTTATGTTTTTTAGATATTTATTTAATCGATATGCTCCTTCTATTACTTCTTTTTGTTGTTGATTTAAGTGTAATCTTCTTGCTAGATAGATAGGATCTTTAGATTCATAAACTAATGCTGTTAGGGGTTCTATCTGTGACTTCCTTGCAATGAAAATTTTTTCAATGATTCGCTGATCGTTCTGTAATTTTGAGTCTACTATTTTTAGCCCTTCAAAAGCTTGTAGGTTTTTTAATGCATTCTTCCAATCTTTACTTTCTAGCAGCAACTCTAGCTCCATTTTTAACCTTATTGATAATGCTGAAGGGGCTAGATCAATATTATCTCCAATATGCCAATTCCATGACCAAAGATTTATTGTATCTTTTATTTGCTTTAAGGCTTGATTCGATAGATTAAAATTTAATTTAGCAGAATAGCGAGAAGCTCTAATAATTCTAGTTGGGTCTTCTAAAACACTAGCTTCATGCAAAAAGTCCATCTTCTTATTCTCAATTGCATCTGATCCTGAAAATAAATCTATTAATTTATTATCTTTGAGTTCAATTGCCATTGCATTTATATTAAAATCTCTTCTTATTAGATCTTTTTTGATTGTTGATAATTCGACTGTTGGATTTTCACCAGGTATGGGATAAGTTTCTTCACGAGCAGATGCTATATCAACTTTTAAGCTATCAATTATTATCTCTGAGGTTTTATAAGTTGTGTTATCGCGAATAACTTTTACTCTTTCTGCTCCAAGAACTTTTTGCAATTCTTTTACATAGCTTGATGTGTCCCCTTCAATTATTAAATCTAGATCATTGAAGATGATTTTATAATCTTTATTATTTGCTTTTGTTATTAAGTCTCTTACAACTCCACCAACTATTGCAATATATTTTATGTCAACTGAGTTAGCTACATCTAAAAGAATAGTTAGAATTCCACTGGGTAATTCTTTTATCTCTTTTTCAATTGTAGATTTATCAAATAATTCCATGAGAAATATGATTTTATTTAATCAGGATTTTTAAGATTGAACATTACTCATCTATTAATTTTAACGGAGCTAGTCTTGGGTCTAATATTTTTGGTCCCATTCCTGAGAATTTTATAGCGAGTGAAATTTTTTCTCCTGTACCAAAAACATGGGTTATTTTCCCTTCTCCAAATGAGGAGTGTTCAACTCTATCGTTAACTGACCATCTCTTTCCAGGCGCGGGACCTGAGTATGTTTTCCTTACTGCATTTTCAGCTTTACTAGGAAAACTTTTTTTATTACTTTGTCGATCAATTCTTGTCAGCCTATCTAAATTTTTTTCTCTTCTCAAGGTAGCCCCACCAGACAATGGAATATCCCCTTTTACAAGCTCTTCTGGTATCTCGGAAAGGAAAATAGATGCGATAGCAGGTTCTCTCATTCCACCCCACATTCTTCTCTCAGATGCATGAAAAAGAAATAGTTTTTCTTTCGCTCTTGTAAGTCCTACGTAACAAAGTCGCCTTTCTTCCTCTAGTGAAGATGGATCATCAAGTGATCTATAGCTTGGGAATAAGCCTTGCTCCATTCCTACAAGACAAACAACAGGAAATTCCAAGCCTTTACTGCTGTGAAGAGTCATTAATGTGACTCGATTTTGAGCAGTGTCTTTATTGTCTGCATCGCTCGATAAAGCGGCAGTTGATAAAAAACCCTCTAAATTTGCATCTTCACTTTCTTCCTGATACTGCAGAGCGGCATTAACTAATTCTTGAAGATTGCGTCTTCTCTCTTCTGCTTCATCTGTCCCTGTCGCAATTAATTCACTCAAGTAGCCACTTTTTTCTAAAACCAATTGAACTAACTCGGCAGGGCTAGAAGAAAGAAGATGACTTTGTAATTCATTGATAAGCTCACTAAAATTCAAAAGACCTTTGGCTGATCTTCCAGCAAGAGATCTGACAGCTTCGGGGTCATTTACAACTTCCCAAAGAGGAATCTTTAATTGACTAGCAGCATCACTTAATCTTTGAACTGTTGTTTTACCAATCCCTCTTTTAGGAACGTTTAAAACTCTAAGAAGACTGACACTGTCAGATGGATTAATTAAAAGCCTTAAATAAGCTAATAGATCTTTAATTTCTCTTCGATCATAAAAACGTAATCCTCCAACCACAATGTATGGAATACTCCAGCGGACTAAGGAGTCCTCAATTGCTCTTGATTGAGCATTAGTTCTATAAAGAATAGCCATATCTCCCCAATTCAATTCTGGATTAGAGGCATCTAAAATTCTTAGCCTATGAATAACTGCCTCTGCCTCTGCTATCTCGTCATCACACCTTGTTAATTTAATAGGCTCGCCTTCTCCCCTGGTTGCTCTCAGAACTTTATCTATTCTTTCTTTATTGTTAGAAATTAATGAATTGGCAGCCTCGAGGATGGTAGAGGTAGACCGATAATTTTCTTCCAGTTTTACGAGAGTTGAATTGTTTGTATTTTCTAGGTTTTTCTTCCCAAAGTCCTCTTGAAATCCCATCAGTATTCGAAAGTCGGCAGCTCTAAAGCTATAAATACTTTGATCTGCATCGCCAACAACAAAAACTGATCGATTATTCCAATCTTTAAAAGAAGATGGATCTTTGCCATTGGTAACCAATTGTTTAATTAATTCGTATTGTGTCCAATTCGTATCTTGATATTCATCGACTAAAACATGTTTGAAACGATTATGCCAATAAGTTCTTATCTTCTCATTTTGCTGTAGTAATTGAACAGGTATTAATAGAAGATCATCAAAATCTAATGCATTATTAGCTGCTAAAGCTTTCCTATAAAGTCTATAAGTTTCAGCAATTAATTTGCCTCTTTGACCCTCTTGACTCTTTAACAAATCATCAGGCAGCAAGCATTGATTTTTGGCGTTACTAATTGCCCAACGTACTCTCTTGGGCTCAAATCTTTTAGGGTCTAATTGTAGGTCTTGTGTAACTATTTCTTTAATGAGACTTTGTGCGTCTGTTTCATCGTATATTGAAAATTGTCTAGTCCATGTCAATCCTTCAGGATCTTTGAATTTGTCAATGTCAAAGCGTAATAATCTTGCAAATAAAGCGTGAAAAGTTCCTATCCATAATTCACGGCTGATTTCACGATATATACGATTACGAATTTGTCTTTGTTCTGCTACTTGTAAAGCAGTCCATGGTTTTCCATGACTGATGTTTGCTAATCTTTTTGCTAAAAGTAATTCAAGCCTATCTTTCATTTCTCTTGCAGCTTTATTGGTAAAAGTTACTGCAAGAATAGAGCTTGGATCAACATTATATTCAATAATTAAGTGTGCAATACGATGAGTAAGAGCTCTGGTTTTGCCGCTCCCTGCTCCTGCTATAACTAATAATGGGCCATGAACATGATCAACTGCTTGAGACTGAGCCTGATTTAATCCATTTAAAAAATTATTATTTGATTTTTTCATTTTATAGGCTGAAAATACATTGTTTTGAATTTAGTTTTTGAGATATTAATAGAGACCATTTTATATTAATTATGTAATTAAACTAAATTTATGAGATCAAGCTAGAAGCTAAATTATCTTTTTGCTTATTTAGCTTGGAAAGTATTATTTTTATTTGATTAAGCTCTGAATGCGAGTCGATGATTGTGTTGATTTTGTTCTGAGGCATCTTTAGCTTATTTGAAATGGATACCACTTCTTTCTCTAAACGATTTTTGTACTCGGTTAGTGCTTTAATCGATTCTTCTAACTCTTCTTCTGTAGGACTTCGCATTTTTTATCTCAACAATAGCTCAAATTAGTAATATCCCCCTTTACTTATAAGCTTTTTGAGATAAGTTGATGATGCTTTTAGCAAAAAATCTTTGATACAGTTAAGAAGCATTGCGTTCTTAGGTCTCTTTGAGTGAAATTTGACGGTAAGTCTTAGGTTGAATTAAGTGATGACTTAATTAAGTCCTTACTTGATCGATTTTTTACTTACAGAGGCTAGGTAGTCAAAAGATGCTTGATGCTTTCTCTAGAAAAGTTGTAAGTGCTGACGCCAAGGGTGCAGCAATTGGAAGTGACGATCTTGCAGATTTAAGAAAGTACGTTGCAGATGCAAATAAAAGAATTGATGCAACCCTTGCGATAACTCAAAACGTTTCTTGCATAGCTGCAGATGCAGTAGCAGGCATGGTTTGTGAAAATACTGGACTTACTCAGCCAGGGGGACACTGTTATCCAACACGTCGAATGGCAGCTTGTTTAAGGGATGGTGAAATTATACTGAGATACGTTAGCTATGCACTTCTCGCAGGAGATCCTTCTGTTCTTCAAGATAGATGTCTAAATGGTTTAAAAGAAACATATTTGGCTCTTGGAGTCCCAACGTCTAATGCTATTAGGGCAGTTGAAATAATGAAGATTGCGACAGTTGCAATTATGACTGAGACAAATACAGGACGAAAAATGTTTAAAGGAATTAATTCTGGTTCAGGAGCACAATGTCAAGATATTGCTGCGGAGGCAGCATCCTATTTTGATCTTGTAATAGAGGCTTTAAGTTGACTAGACAACTTGGCTTTAAATTCCTCCCAAATCACTTCAAACTAATTCTTATTAAGTCATTATGAAATCTGCAGTTACAACCGTTGTTAGCGCAGCCGATGCAGCGGGAAGATTTCCTAGTATGAGTGATTTTGAGTCTGTGAAAGGTTCTTTTGATAGGGCCCAAGCTCGTTTAGAGGCTGCAGAAAAACTTGCTTCTTGTCTTGATAAATTTACGAATCTGGCGGTTGATGCTGTATATCAAAATAGTTCATATGAGCAAGCTAACAAAGATAAATGTGTAAGAGATATTCATCATTATTTGCGTCTTATTAATTATTGCTTGGTAACTGGTGGTACTGGTCCTTTAGATGAATGGGGAATATCAGGCATGAGAGAAATTATTCGTATCCAGCTATTACCAACTGCAGCATACGTAGAAGCATTTATTTTTATCCGAGATGAAATTAAGATCAATGATGTTATGAGTCAGCAGGCCGAAACAGAATTTAAAGGATTGTTGGATTATTTGATAAACGCACTTGCGTAAAAAAATTATGTTAATCAAAATATTTTATAGATTTTAATTAATTGTTTAAAATTGGGTATGGTTAATTATTTAGATTTAAATAAATATATTGAACTTTATCAAGATTTCTTGCATCCAAATCCAAATATTAATTCCCAAGCATTTTTGATCTTAAAAAAAGAATTTGAAGTTAAATTTATGAATAATCTTCTAGCTAATCTCAAGGAAGAAGATGTATTTATAAGAAGAAAATCAATATTAGCTTTGGGGTGCTTTGGAGAAAAAATATTAAAGTCGATCATTTCATTATATATAGATACTAAAAATCCAACGGTTAAAGTTAGTTGCCTTAAAACGATGATAAAGGTTGTAGTTAATTTTAATTTAGAAGAATTATCTCCCGACGAAATGTTAGTAATTGATTTAGCACTTAAAGATGACAAACCTGAAATAATATTGACTGTTATTTCTCTTTTGAGGCAATTAGGGACAACTGGTAGAAATATTTTGATGAAAACTTGTAGAGATAAAGACTTATTAAGAGCAAAAGCTTCTATTAGCGCCCTTTTAGAAATGAAAGATCAGACTGTTGATGATTTATTTGATGAATTATTAAATGATAAAACTATTGATCCAATGATAAAAGACGAGATTTTAAGAGATAGAATATTTTAATATCCTAAATTATTTCTTAGATTTTTTAGTCATCGATTTTTTTTATAGCTAATTTAATAATTGATCTAACATTTTTATCTTGCTCAACTTTAAGAAGTTCTTTGAGTGGGTTTATAGCTTCATTAATATTAAGTTGCATCATCGTCAATATGGAAGCTTTCCGAATATCTGGACTTTTATTTTCTAACTTTGATATTAATGTAGGAATTAAAGTTTCTATTCTATAAAGTTTGCCAATTAATTTAATAGCTTCAATCTGAACATTTTCAGCATTATCACTGATAGCATTTTCTACCAACTTGATTGCTTCTTGATCTTGCGACTGTCTAATATGTTCTTCAAGTGCTGAGATTGCGGCTGATTTAACGTTAGTATTTTTTGATTTGGCTGCTTTTTTTATTGCATTTGGTGCTTTCGCTCCAATAAATTCTAAACACCATGCTGCAAGACCATATTGAATTTCTGTGTGTTCTTGACTCTCTAAGACAATGATTAGATGATTTACAGCAGCCTCACCAAAAATTGCAATAGCACCAGCTGCTGAAAATTGCACTACAGAATCTGAATCATTGGTAAGTGCTTTTATTAAATGAGGTAAAGCTGTTGGATCTTCAACTAACTTTAAAGTCTTTGCTGCTGCTCTTCTCTGAATTACATTTTCACTATTCAGAAGAACATTAATCAACTCAGGTAAAGCTGCTGAACCAACTTGAGCTAATGCTTGTGCATGTCTTCTTCTCACTAAACCATTTTCATCACCAAGCCCTTTTATTGACAGCTTGATCTCGTCTTGATTTGATTTTTTCTTAATACTTATGTTGTCTTTACCTTCCTTGTTCTCTAATTTTTCTTCTTCGGTTTTCGCTTTACTTTTCATGTGAGTATCCATTTTTTTATTATCAACTTCAAATCACATTGTATAATAAGATTAATGAGTATCATTTAATCTTATTAATTGTATTTTAATAAATAATATCCTACTATATTCAGCATAATTTTATACTGAATATAGTAATTTCAGACGATTTACTAAACACAGATTTTTAAATATTCAAAGTGCAATCCAATCCATTTAATAATCTACCTAAAATCAATAAAAGAGATGCTATCAATATTCTTAGCAGACCAATTTCTGAAGTTAAGATTTTAGCGGATTATTATAAGGCGGTTTTCCACTTAGCCAATTTCCCATGTGAAGAATCAGAAATTGTACTTCTTGATTTTATTAAATATGACTATGAGAAACTTGAATATAAGATAGCAAAAAGAAAAGCAATAGAGGTACTTGCTATATTTGGCAGTAAAAAAGCGATACCAATCATTGCAAGTTTTCTAAACAACAATGATGATTACCTGGTTGAGAGTGCTGTTTGGTCATTAGGTAAACTTAAATGTAATGATATTGATGTCATTAACAACATTTGTTCAATATTACATAAACAATTTTATAATAAAAGGGTAGTCATTCAAACATTAACTAGTTTAGGAGTTAGAAAAGAAATTGCTAAGATTAGATCATTATCAATAGAAAAGCAGTCCTCGAATGGAATTAAAGGAGCTTCTCTCGCTGCATTGATAAAACTTGCTGGTGAGGATGATAAACTCAATGTTCTAAAGGATTTCTTGAGACTATCTAATCAAAATGATAGACATTGTGCAGTCCAAGATATTATAGATGCTGGTCATTTATCTGTTTTACCTTATTTAGTTAATGCTCCAATTTCTCCATCATTTAAATTAAAGGCAATAGATTCTCTTTGGATTGATGAAATAGTATATTGGAAAGATATAAAGCTGATTGAATCTCTTGACTCAGTCATTATTGATAATCCGAAAGATATAAATACTTTAGAGATTGATGGTTTTGAAAAAGATCTAATTTTTTTGATAGAGCAACTTTTTCATACAGACTTTAATAGATGTTATCAATCAATGAAAGAATTAAGGAAATTTCCTTCAGACGAAGTTTTGTATTATCTAAATCATTATTGGGATAGAGCCAAGTCAGATTATGGAGCAATATATTTCTTTATAAATGCATATAAACTACTATTAAATAAGCAATTATATGATAAGAAAATTTTAGAAAAAGTTGAATTTCTATTATCAGATAGTTGGCCTAATCATATGAAGTTTAAATCTTCAGCCATTGAAGTTTTGGGATGCTTAAATGAGAATAAATTCTATAATAATATAGATGAATATGCAGATGAAAGGCATACTCCATATTGGAAAAATCGATATGCAGCTTTGCTTGTATTACAAAAAAAGCAAATCTCTATAAAAAAGAGATTGGTTAAATTATTTTTGAATGATAATCATCGATTCGTCAGTTTAAAGGCGAAAGAAATTATTGCGTAGTTAATTTTCTTAGAGAAATATAATGATTAAACTTTAGCACCAATTCCTATCTATAAAATGATCAAAATTAGAAATTTTTTTAAATATTAATGGTCCAAAATTTGATCCCCAAATTTTCTTATTAGTCTCTATTTCGTATCCAGAATCTTCAGAAATAAGAGAGGTTTTATTTAATATAACATTACTTTTTACATAAGTTATTCCTTTATGGTGCTTTAGATGGCAATTCCTCCCAGGTTCTATACTCCCTTCATAATTACCGGGTTGAGTTTCTCTAAAATGCATAGAGCATCCAGACTGTTTATATAAATTATACTTCGATATTTTTTCTAAAATAGACATATCTAGTGCACCTCCAACTAATCTTTCTTTATCCTGAATTTTATGATTGCTTAAAATAAAAACTTCTTTTTCTTGCGATAATTTATTTATACACTGTCTATATGGATTCCATATGTCATGTTGATATCTTTGTTCTGAATAAAAAGAAAAACATTTATAAGTTTTAAAAAATAATGGTCGAAAATGTATTTGAATATGTGCAAAATTTCTTGGATTGTCTAAAGCTTGTTCCTTATTACTAAATATACCTGAGATTATCTTAGCAAATTCTAATATATGTTTGTTTTTCATCTTTCAGTATACAGTTTATTTTTTTGTAAAACGAATTTCTGATGCATAAGACGTTTGTAAGATGGCTGATGAATTTATTGATCTTGTAACAGAAGATCTGCTTCGTAAATTATTAGAGACAAACCATATTCTTTCTTCTGTACATATATGATTATAGTTTGAATGAATAATTAGAGTTCCATCATCAAGAAATTTATATAATGATATTAATTGTATTTCTTCAGTATATCCAACGCTTCTGATTATTCTCCCTTCTGTTCTAGAAACCTCTATTGGAATGAGTATACTTTCGCCAGACATCTTTTCTTTTTGATTCTCTTCTCCCCATTCACTTTTTGCTTCCCAATTAATTAGAAATGCTTGATTTCCTTGATTAGTAGTTTCTAGATTATCTTTTAATAACTCTCTAACTCTATGGTCGTTGCTTTTAACAGGAATTATTTTTACTCTGCTCCTTATTTCTTCAAACTCTTGAAATGCTAGTGAATGTCCGCTTCTCATTGAGTTCCATTCTCCAACACTCTTTAAGAAAAATTCTTCAATATTCATCTACTTCATTTGAATAGTGATTAATTTAGTTTTAGATAATGAAATGATTTCAAAATATCGCTTGTTGCAAAAGCTTTTGTTATGGAAGAGGTTTCGAGAAAACTTTTTGTTTTAAAACCAATCGGAGAATTCCATGACCTAATGTATGGAACTATATCTTCACCGAAAACATTATTGTATTCATCAGAATCTATTAGAAAATCAATATGAGCTCCAAAACCTAGTTTATTTATAATATTAAAACTTTCAGTCACTTCTATTTGACTTTTGATGGGTCTACCGAGGATATGCTTGTATCTTAGCTGGATAGATTTATATTGGCTAATGTTATCAAAGTAGAAATTTTTATAAATAGTTGATTTACAAACTCTTCTTGTAAATTCTCTTACTGTGATATCACCATTCCTTAGTTTCCTTTCAATATCAATTGGTCGCTCCGATTGCATTAAAGATAAGTTCCCAAAGATGTTTTTATATAATGCATTTGTTGCTACAAGTAATGCATCATCATCATTAGGAACAAATTCATTAATTTGAAGCTTATTTATTTCTGCATTTCCATTATTTATTATTTTGTAGTTATAACTTTCAATCTTTTCTCTTCTATAACTGCTCATAACTCTGTTATGTATTAAATTTTCAAATTGTTCAGGCTTGGTTTTAGATGTGGCTGTGAATTTTTCTTTTTCACCTGGCATAGATGCGCCTCTTATATGTAACCCATATAAGGTTTTTTTACTTCCTGATAGTCTACTTTTATTATACTTGACTGGATTTTCATTTATAGATTCCCCTCCTATTTTGAGCGCTTTAAATGGAATGCTTGACATATCAATATGAAGTACTGAGTAAGTTTAACAATATAAAGAGAATAAATATAAATATTTTCTTTTTAGTTATCTAAATATTTAATACTTGTTTCGAATTCATTGACTTTTCTGTTGAGTCCCTGAGACTCTATTTTTATTGAAACCAGCTATTGTTGCTAGTGCAAACATTCCAAGTAAAGCTCCCCCAAGCATTAAACCTGCGCCCTGGCTTACACCTGCTCCAACAGCAACAATAATTGAATCACTTATCAATAAACTAATTATTAAGGCAGGGGTGAAAATTCTCCAACGTGTTCCCCCTATTCCTAATGCGTAGCTTAAAAAATCAAAAAGTCCAGTCATTAGGAGTCCAGTCATTAGAAAGAAATTTCCTTCTAGTTGATTTTGATTGAAACCCTCAATTCTTTTCATGGCTTTTACCCCAACTAATTTCCGAACAGGAGTACGCCCGAAATTCCGAGCTATAAAAAATGCTAACTGACAAAAAATTAGGTCAGATATGAATATAGTTAAATAGCCTGTTTTAAAACCAAGCAATGATCCAGCCAAAAGTGAATAAACAGAACTAGGCAATGCTGGAAGGATCACACTTATTCCTCGAAGTATAAGAATTCCAAGAGGTGCCCAAATGCCCATTTCTTTAACTACACTTCTTAATGGTTCAATTCCATAGGTCTGAATCAAAAAGACTAGTAAAATGAAAGCACATGTTAATAATGCAATGAGAAGGGTTTTCTTTAATTTTTCTTTTTTCAAATTGAACTCCTGGCTATAGAGGATAAGCTTTTAAAAGATTTCTAATTTAATTATCCTATTTAAAATGTATTTATTTAAGTTAATCCATAAACATTTACGTGACTTATAAAATATCAATTTAATGAATTTTTGCAAGATACTAAACAAATTATTAAAATTTGAAATCTGATGGCCACAACTCCTTTAAGAAACTTGGTTACTGGAGGAGCTGGCTTTGTGGGTTCTCATTTGGTTGATCGTTTAATGAGATCTGGAGAAAAAGTTATATGTTTAGATGATTTTTTTACTGGGAGTAAAGAAAATATTGAATATTGGTTTGGACATCGATCTTTTCAGTTTATACATCATGATGTTACTGAGCCAATCACACTTGATGTTGATAGGATTTGGCATTTAGCTTGTCCAGCTTCTCCAATTCATTATCAATTTAACCCCATTAAAACAGCTAAAACTAATTTTATTGGAACATACAACATGCTTGAATTGGCTAGGAGAGTAGGAGCTAGAATATTATTTGCTAGTACTAGTGAAGTTTATGGAAATCCCGAAATACATCCTCAACCAGAAAATTATAACGGTAATGTAAATCCTATAGGAATTCGAAGTTGCTACAATGAGGGTAAGCGGGTCGCAGAATCGTTATGTTACGACTATGTGAGAATGCATCATGTAGATATAAGAATTGCAAGAATATTTAATACTTATGGACCTCGAATGTTATTAAGTGATGGAAGACTTATTAGTAATTTGTTAGTTCAATCTATACATGGAGAGGACTTGACTATTTATGGCAATGGTAATCAAACACGAAGCTTTTGTTTTATTGATGATTTGATCGATGGTTTGATTCTATTTATGAATTCTTCAAGTTTAGGTCCTATGAATTTTGGGAATCCAGAAGAACTATCGGTATTAGAAATAGCTAATCTGATAAGAAGTGATTCTATAAAAAAAGTAAAATTAAAGTTTTTAAATGAACTTGAAGATGATCCTTATAGAAGAAAACCTTCAATTGATTTTGCACGAAAACAATTAAATTGGCAACCTAAAATAATATTTAAGGAAGGATTGAAAATTACAAGAGAATATTTTCGGGAAAAATTAAATTTATAAAAAGTAAATAGTTAATCAACTATTTACTACAATATATCAATTAAACTATTTTTATGAATTAAAAGTTATGAGAGGCCCAACAACTTTATTCTGAATAGTGCTAAATTTTTTGATTGTATTGGATTTTTAATTAGGAAAGGGTGTGTTTTAATTTTTTCAAAAGTTATTTTTATTTTATCTTCAATACTAATATCATTATTTTTTTCTAAGTCACAGTCTTTCCATGCTGCATCAAATGCCATTGCAAAGCTGTCAGCATTATTATATGAATTTCCATTAGAAGCTTCTAAATTCATAAGGACAGGATATGATATAAAATATTTAATAAGAATATTAAAAATAGGTAAGATAATGGATTTATGTAATCATTGTTTAATTTATTTGATAATCCCTAGTTTGAATTAGTTCTTAGATAAATAAGCATATTAAAGAATTAGCGGATAAATGATTTCAAACCCAACATAATTAATATTTTTTGTTTAGGATGTGGTCTAGCGTCAAATGTTGATTTTGCCAGATGTAAACGATATTTTAGTTTTATTGATTGTGATTTTTATCGTGATCGTTAACTGCCTTCGAAGAAAATCGAAATAAAAAATCCAGTGTTTTCACTTAAAAAAATTTTTTATTTAATCTAAGTAATCTGTTTAGGTATAGGGGTTGTCTTTTGATTCTTGTCAATGTTGGAAATTAATTATCTCTGAGAGTTGTTCCAAGCCTCAAAGCTAGAACTCCAGCAAACATGACCATTAAAAAGGATATTCCAGCAAGATCAGGTGAATTGATTCCGAGACCTGATGAGAAATCAACTTTTGATAAATCAAAAGTGCTTTGAACTCCAAGTAAAAGGTTCATCATCTCTTTACTTCTAATTTCCATAATGCTAACGCAATATAGAAATGATCTTTTCTTTTTCTAGCTTTCAGGTTCAACTCTCATGCGATTTTGTAATATTTAAGCTGTTCTTGAATTGTTTTTTAGGGTACTCAAAGAATTTTAACTTGGTTTGATCTAGGCTTACATCCAAGATTCTTTTTTACTCGTTGAAAAGAGAAAAAGGGGCTTGTCTAATAGACCCTCTAGTAGGATTTTTTGGAAATATCCGTGGTTTAACTACATTCAAGAAATAGCATTATTGATTTGATATTCAATTAATCTCCAATCATTCGATAGCAGTTTGTTTCAAGCCTAATGTGCCTTTTCGTAACCCAATTGCCTCTTTTTTTTATTTTTGTTGAAATTCCTTTTTTAGTGCAATACCTAAGCTGAGTGAAAATTGTCGGAGAAACAATTACAGACTTCTTATCACGAATAAAGAAATACAAAAAATCTTTAGTTTGCGCAACTAATCATCTTATTGGAGTTGGCAATGCTTCTCTGATTGGTTGATTTATGTGATTGATCCCGGCAGAGGATTATTCCAAAAAGAAGAGACGAAAACATTTTTCTCACTCCCTAACTTCTTTGCCGCTGGTTAGGCAAGTCGATATAATACAAAGATACTATTTGTCTAAGCCGTTGACTAAAAGTTTTTCAATAACAAAAAGATATGGTTTTGAGTAGGCCTGATGAAGACCAGTTGCGAGTGTTTTCTTGCTAGAGCGTAAGAAGAGCTCAGCAAATATGTTTGAAGGGATTTCAATATGCTTATGGTTGAAGTCTTAACAGGTTGGGTTGAAGATTGGCATGCTTTTGTAAGGAGCTAAAAGCACTTTGAAGAAAATCATTAGAAACCTTCTGTGAGAATTTGGTAGTGCAGTCGGCTAGAAATTGGACTTATGAGAGGAAGAAAACACCTTTCAGTTGGCAAAAACACATTAGTTTTTCAGATCCTCGAATATTTTTTTGTATTTATAGGAAAACCATAAAAGTGTTGATATAGAGACTAAAAAAGCACCCAATGAGGTGCTTTCAGTATCCAAAAATTCCAATTTTAGATGGTGCCAGGACCCAGATTTGAACTGGGGACACGGCGATTTTCAGTCGCCTGCTCTACCAACTGAGCTATCCCGGCCTATTACTCTAATAATCTACCAATTCGTTAGTACCTTATTGAAAAACAAATCGAAATTTCCTTAATTTTCTTTCCCTCCTTTTAAAAGTAACTTTGAAATGATGATGAATTTAAATGGCATGGGAAAGGGACCTTCATGTCTTAGTAGGAATGTCTTTAATCATCCTTACTAATGTTTTATGAGCATCTGAACAGTCCTGAAGAACATGATCAAATTGGATGTCTATGGTTAGATCATCAATTTTTAGCTCAATTGATTCTGCGCTCAGGCTTATCATTTTTGCTGATCTAAAAGTTTCTATTTTCCCGTAATATTTTGCATAAGCATTGACGGCATCTTGGTGATCTTTGTTCATATGATTGCATATTCTTGTACTCGATAATTTGGTAATAGGTTCAGAATTCATAGGTTTTTATTATTTGATGATGAGATGGCTTGCAATGCAATACTAGCCACTCCTGCAGCAGGTGGCCTATTGCAAATCTTTATTGGGATACCTATTTCTTTTTCTCTTATTTTTTTCCAAGTAATATTTTTTGCACCTCCTCCAATAGTAATTATTTGCCTTGGTAGATCAGCGCCTATTTCATGAAGTTTTTGCCATCCTCTAGCTTCAATTTTTGCTAATCCCTCTAATAATGCATGAAGATAAAGAGAATCACTTACTGGCCTGGGTCCAAGTTTAGGTTGTAAATTTGGATCATCGATGGGGAACCTCTCTCCTTTTTTTGATAATGGAAGAAGATCTATCCCTGTTGATTTATAAGGATTAATTTGCTTACTTAATTCTTTGATATATTCCAGATTAAAAAAATCGAGTAGAATTGCGCCGCCTGCATTAGACGCCCCTCCAGAAAGCCAAGTTCCTAATATTTTATGATTTGATATGCCTTTCCCTGCAAGGGGCTTTTTGACAAACTTCTTAATAACTATTGTACTTCCAAGTATTGTAATCCCATCATTTTTATTAGGGCATGTTGCTAAAACGCCTGCATTTGAATCTGTGGTTCCTGCTATTACTTTTAGATTTTTAGGTAAATTTAATTCATCTGCTTTTTTATTGCATATAGTTCCCATTAATTGACCTGAAGAAATTATTTTAGGGAGACATTTTAGCCAGCTTAAATTTTTGAATTTTTTTGGCCATGAATTATTTACTACTTCCCAACCCATCCTAATGTTGTTACCTTCTTCTCCATATTCCCAATTATTTAAAAGCCATCCACTAAGCCAATCTGCTTGGTGTCTCAAGATGATTTCGTCACCATATTCGGCTAAAAGCCTTAATGCTCTCCCAACACTTCCACTTAAGCTGGAGCCGGCACATTCTTTTAAAAAGAGATTGTGAATTTCATTTTTATATTCTGAACAGGATAAGAAATAAGGTAGAGCCTTTCCCATTGGAATCCCATTATTTCTACATGCTAAGAGTGTTCCAGATGTTCCTGCTACAGAGCATGAAACTAATTTTTCTTTTAGATCTTTTGGAACTTCTTGAGTTAGTTTTTTAAGGCAATATATCCAGTCTTCACATATCTCCAGACCTGTAGAGTATCGCATTGACGATGTGTACAATATTTGTTTCTTAGTATTAATTATTGCTATTCTTAAGCCTGTTGTACCAAGGTCTATGCCAAGTACAAGAGATTTGATCAGCATTGAAATTTAATTTTAATTTGTTTCATATATGACTTCTCAATTCTTTGGCTTTTTGAGATACGTCCTCCCATGGGAGAAGAATATCAGTTCTGCCAAAATGACCATAGGCAGCAGTATCTCGATAAAAACTTCCACCTCTAATACTTGGTAGGTTTTGAAGATTGAAAGTTTTAATAATTGCGCCTGGCCTTAGATCAAATTGATCTTGTACAAGTTTCGTTAGTTCATTGTCTGAAATCTTCCCCGTACCAAATGAATCCACAAGTATTGAGATCGGTTTGGCAACTCCTATTGCATAACTTAATTGAACTTCAACTTTTTTTGCAAGATTTGCTGCAACTAAAGCCTTCGCAACAAATCTTGCTGCATAAGCTGCAGATCTATCAACCTTTGTAGGATCTTTCCCTGAGAAAGCACCTCCTCCATGTCGAGCATACCCACCATAGGTATCAACAATTATTTTTCTTCCAGTTAGACCTGCATCGCCTTGTGGACCTCCAATCACAAACTTCCCAGTTGGATTAACAAGAAAACGAGTTGAATCTTGAGAGGGCTTTAGAGGTAGGTCTTCAGTAGCAGGTTCAACAACAAATTTCCATAGGTCTTTTGAAATTCTCTGCTGAACTTCTTTCTCAAGAGTTAATCCATCGACTTCAGATTGATGCTGGGTAGAAATCAATATTGTGTCTATAGAGGAAGGTACTCCGTTTTCATAAGAGACACTTACTTGGGTTTTCCCATCAGGTAATAGATAATCAATCATTTTTTGATGCCTTACAAATGCAAGTCGCCTAGCTAACCGATGAGCAAGACTGATTGGTAATGGCATTAACTCAGGAGTCTCGTCGCAAGCAAATCCAAACATGATTCCTTGATCTCCAGCACCAACTTGATCTAGCGGATCAGTTGAGTGATCCTCTGCTTCATCTACTCCTTGAGCAATATCAGATGATTGCTGATCAAGTGCTACAAGGACTGCGCAACTATTCGCATCAAATCCACCAGCACTAGAACCCTCATATCCTATTTTTTTGATTACTTCTCTTACAAGCTTATTGAAATCTACTTCTGCTTTAGAGGTTATTTCTCCAGTTATTAAGCATAACCCAGTATTAACAACTGCTTCGCAAGCGACTCTGCTGGTTGGATCTGCACTTAAGCATGCATCTAAAACTGCGTCACTAACTTGATCACAGATTTTGTCTGGATGCCCTTCAGTGACAGATTCAGATGTGAAAACGTATCTACTCATTTGAAATATTAATCTTAATTATTTTAGTAGCTTGAATGAATTGTTAATTCATTCAAGTTTTTTACAAGAAATCTTGTTTCAGTAAGAATCGGGGGGGTTTCCCAGCCACCAGTGAAGCCTATTACTATTGGAATATCAGCTTTTTTGGCCATTTTTAAATCAGTATCAGCATCTGAAATAAGGGCAAATTCCGATGGTTTTAAGTGCATTTTTTTGCAAAGTTCTATAACTGCCTCTGGTTTGGGTTTGGAAGGTTTATCCTCTGCACTCCAGAAATAATCAAAGATACCCTCTAATTTGTTTTTGATGATAAATTCTTCAATTCCTTCTTGAGTATCATTTGTCATTAATGCAATGCTTACTTTTTTGTTTCTTAGAGAAACTAATAGATCAAATGCTCCTGAAATTAAAGTTCTATGCTTTTTCATTCTAGATCTATTAGTAGAAAGGAAAATATCTACTTCATCGAAGATTTCTTCACTTATTGAAAGTGATTTAAACCAATCAAAACCAAACAATGTGAAAATTGTTGCAGTAGATAAAATATTATTCTCTTTAGATGCAATCGCAAGACTTGCATTAGCAGAAAGAGATTGTTTTGTTAATCCATAAACAGATTTAAGTAACCTTTTTAATAAAGTAATTCTAAGATTGTTTATTTTTAATTCTCTAAATTTTTTACCTGCAAATTCTATTCTGGTTTTTGCTAGTTCTAGTAAGCATTTTTCACTGTTTGATAAAGTTCCATCCTTGTCAAATATTATTCCTTTAATTAAACCAACAGAGTTATTTCTTATAAATAATTCTGCCATCTCAATAAATGTAAATAATCAAATAGTCATTACTGCAATAGGATCTTCTCCTTCTTCCGCTTGCTCAAGAAGCATTTGTTTGTATCTTGCTGCCATCTCTTCCGCTTTATCAAAAACTTTCTGAGGATCTGTCAGCATATCTCCAGGTTCTGGCTCAAGAGCTTTTGTGGAAAGGGAAATTCGGCCTCTTTCAGCGTCCAGATCTATTATCATTACTTTCATTTGATCGTTAACATTCAATACTGAGTGAGGAGTTTCAATATGCTCATGACTTATTTCAGAGATATGTAGAAGTCCACTTACACCTCCGATATCAATAAATGCACCATAGGGTTTGATTCCTCTTACTGCTCCTACAACAACTTCTCCAACTTCAAGGCGATTCATTTTTCTCTCAACCAAGGCCCTTCGATGACTTAAAACAAGCCTATTTCTCTCTTCATCAACTTCTAAAAATTTCAATGGTAGAAAGTCTGCTACTAGCTCTTCTTTTGCTTTTCTAGTACTAATATGTGATCCAGGAATAAATCCCCTAAGACCTTCAACTCTAACGAGAGCCCCACCTCTATTAGTAGCAAAAACCTCTGAGTAAATTGTGGCATCCTCTTTTTGTAATTGTCTAACTCTTTCCCAAGCTCGTTGATATTCAATTCTTCTAATCGATAAAGATAATTGGCCGTCTTCATTCTCTTCAGTCATTATAAAAAATTCTCTAATTTCTGTAGGCTGCAAAACATCACTCAGCCCTTCTACTCTATTAATGGATACTTCTTGCATTGGCATAAAAGCAGCTGTTTTGGCGCCAATATCAATCATTGCTCCTTTGGATTCAAGAGCAAACACAGTTCCATTAACTATGTCGCCAGGTTTAAAGTTGTAGTCATATTTGCTTAGTAAAGATGCAAATTCATCAAGAGTGAAGCCTGCACTTTCAAGATCAGTCTTAGTAACTCTGCTTGAAGAATTGTCAGCAGTTGGAATGTCCTTAGGGATTTCCTCTTCTTCTTTTAACTGATTAGTGGAATTTTCTTCAAATTCTGTATTTAAGGAATTTGTTGAGCTTTCTTCAGGTATTGATGTTTCTTTTTCAGGATTTGTTTCTTGAGCTTTACCTGCTGGATTTTCTGACATGCTTGAATGGCGGTCTGCCTTTTTAGGACAGTGCGATAGAAATACAAAATGGCCCGCCGACCAAATTGAAATTAAATTCTACTTTATTGATAGGTCTTTCTAGTTAAAGAACTGATGCCAATTGTTCTTTTTTTATTGGTTTTAGTGATTCAAGGGTTTTCATGAAATCATTTATTCCATCAAATTGTCTGTAAACAGAGGCAAATCTGATATAGGCAACTTCATTAATATCTTTTAAATGTGTAAGAACCATTTCTCCAATCTCAATTGTTTTAACCTCTTTGCGAACACCTCTATGGAGTTCTAATTCTATTTCGTCAACGATAAATTCAACTTTAGATGTATTTATAAGTGTTTTTTCACATGCTCTGTTTAAACCATTGATTATTTTACTTCGATTAAATAATTCTTTTGCCCCGCTTTTCTTTAAAACAGTGATTGGTATTGTTTCTACTCTCTCATAAGTAGTAAATCGGAAGTCGCAATTTAAGCACTCCCTTCTTCTTCTTACACTTCTTCCAGAATCAGCTGAACGAGATTCAAGAACTCGGCTGTCTGTGTTTTGACAAGATGGGCACTGCATGCAGCCCTTTTGAATAATTTAACCAACTTTAAACATTTATTTGGCTTCTGAGAAGGGGCAAAATAAATAAACATACTTTTTATTTAGAAAAAATGTATGTTTTAGAGATTAAATCAAAATAACTTTTGATTTGTAATTACACAATAAAAAAAGCCCTGACGTTAAATCAGGGCTTTTTTTATTGTGTTTTACTTGTCGTACTTTGGAGGATCGCGAAATGCGACAGCAAAGAACAAGGTTACAAGTGCCAAAGTGAGTATTAGCACGTAGGAGAAAGCTTCCATCTAAGTTCTCGGTAAAAAGGGGGTAAAGAATCCTGACTTAGGCCCGACCAGGCATTCGGCGTGTTGAATCGTCTCCAAGTTTTTTGAAGAGACCAAACTCAACTTGATCGCCTAGCTCTGGATCGATACCTGAGAATCTGTCGCCGAAGAGAGTCCTTGCGGCGTGCCACCAGTGACCAAATAGGAATAACAAGCCAAAGCACAAGTGTGCATAGGTGAACCATGCTCTTGGAGAGCTTCTGAAAACACCATCAGACTTGTAACGATCTCTGTCAAACTTGAAGGCTTCTCCAAGTTGAGCCTTTCTGGCGAGACGCTTAACAACTACTGGATCAGTAAATGTTTGTCCATTTAATTCACCACCATAAACAGTAGCTTTAACTCCTGTTTGCTCAATGGAATACTTAGCTTCAGCCCTACGGAAAGGAATGTCAGCTTTAACGTTTCCATCCTTGTCTTCAAGAATGACAGGGAAGTTTTCAAAGAAATTTGGAATTCTTCTAACTTCTAAGTCATTACCTTCGCTATCTGTAAATGAGATGTGACCTTGCCATCCACTTGGCACTCCATCGCCATTAACCATTGCTCCCACTCTAAATAGACCGCCTTTAGCAGGACTATTTCCGACATAGTCATAGAAAGCAAGTTGCTCAGGTATAGATTCGTAAGCTTCCGCTTTTGAAGCCCCATCATTCATAGAATCTTGAACTCTACGGTTGATTTCAGTTTTGAAATACCCAGAGTCCCATTGATATCTGGTAGGACCAAATAATTCGACAGGAGTTGTAGCTGATCCATACCACATGGTTCCAGCAACTACGAAGGATACAAAAAGAACAGCTGCAAGAGCACTTGCAAGAACTCCCTCTAAGCTTCCAAGCTTTAAAGCTCTATAAAGCCTTTCACCAGGTCTGTTGGTGATATGGAATATTCCACCAATTATTCCTAAAAGTCCTGCCCCAATGTGATTAGCGACAATTCCTCCGGCATTGAATGGATTAAATCCCTCTGCACCCCAGACTGGAGCGACTTTTTCTACATGCCCGGTTAATCCATATGGATCAGAAACCCATATGCCAACGGTTGAGCAATGAAATGCCCCAAAACCAAAGCATGTTAAGCCAGCTAGGAAAAGATGAATTCCAAATATTCTTGGAAGATCTAAAGCGGGTTCACCAGTGCGTGAATCTTCCCATAATTCAAGGTCCCAGTATGTCCAGTGCCATACGGCAGCGAGCATCAAAAGACCACTGAAAACTATATGAGCTGCAGCAACCCCTTCGAAGCTCCAAAAGCCGGGGTCTACTCCGGTTGCACCGGTTATATCCCATCCGTTCCAGCTTCCTGTAATTCCTAGGCGGGCCATAAAGGGCATGACATACATGCCTTGGCGCCACATTGGATTAAGTACTGGATCAGAAGGATCAAAAATGGCCAATTCATATAAGGCCATTGAGCCGGCCCAGCCGGCTAACAAAGCAGTATGCATGAGGTGCACGGCCAAGAGGCGGCCAGGGTCGTTGATGACGACTGTGTGCACCCGATACCAGGGCAATCCCATGGGTCAGGTTCGTATAACGAAGCTGCTTAATGCAGCAAGACTCGCATGATCGTAAATGGTATTGCTTGAGTTAATGCACAGGATGTAGAGACCTGAAATGACTTTTGACACTCTTGGATGAAATCTTGCACGTTTTCAGTCGCTTATATTGGTGAATATCCAGTGATAGACTAGAAAAAAGTAAAAAGAAAAGAAAAAAAAGAAATTTTCAAATTTAAAGTGATTTTGTAATTTTAAGCCGTTTCCGTATCAACCCAATTTCAAAAAACTGAAATTTTTCGATCAAATACGCGTGAAAAAAAATTTTTTAGAAATTTTTTAAAGCTCTTACTAATCCCAAAAATATTTATCTCGAAGTTTTTAAAACAAAATTTTTCGGCAAATTACAAAATCTCCATCTCTTTGATCCAAATCTCAGTTTTATTGCTGAAGGGATATATAGTTTGTTTCAGTAAAATTGTTCTGAGTAAAAACCTCGGTTATGGAAACCACTAGTTTTGGATTTGCCGCAAGTCTTTTATTTGTTGGCGTACCAACCATCTTTCTCATTGGTTTATTTGTCTCCACCAGCGAAGGTGAGAAATCAAGCTTTTACTCAGATTCAAGTAAAGGTAGATTGAGCCCTGAACCTAAAAAGTAATCGAGAAATTTTTTTGAGAAAGGATGATCTCGGGCAACTCTCTGAGATCCTAATAGTTGTTGAGCTTTGCTTATGAGTTATTGCTGGAAAAAAATTTTATCTAACTATACGCTTAGTACATAATGTTTGCTTTTGAATAAATTTACTAAAAAAAAAGAGTGGAATTTAACTAAAACAATTCTTCCTCAGCACACTGATCATGCAGGAGTTATGTGGCATGGGTCTTACTTTAATTTCCTAGAAGAGGGGAGAATTGATGCTTTGAATAAAGTTGGAATAACATATTCAATATTATCTAAAAAAGGATATGAAATACCTGTAATTTCAGCTCAGATTAAATATAAAATATCTTTTACACATGGTGAAAAATTATTGTTAAAAAGTCAATTTAATCTTGTAAATAAAATAAAACTTAAGTGTAAAACTTTGTTTTTAAAAGTAAATGGTGATATTGGAGCAGAAGCATTGATAGAATTAGTTCTGGTTAGAAAAGAAAAAGATTCAATAAAATTAGTAAGACAAGTTCCTCCTGAAATTAAGAAATTTTTTTTACTCCTAGAAGAGGGTCCTAAAATTTAAATGGTTGTTAATTCTATTTCTGGTAATACTTTTCTTCATTGGAGAAGAAACATGATGCTCAAAGGAGGTAGAAAAGTAGATTTTGATTGGCTTTTAGATATCGCAGCAGGAGTTTCTTGGAGTCAATTACAAAACATAATTTTGAATCCAGAGAATTTTATTTCTTTAGAAATCTCAATTGAAGAATTAGAAGTTCTTTGGAAATCTCATTTAAGAGATCAAACTCCACTTCAATATTTGATTTCAAAGTGTCCATGGAGAGATTTTGAGTTAGAGGTTTCAAGCTGTGCTCTTATCCCTAGGCAAGAAACAGAATTTTTGATTGATTTTGCTTTAAATAAAGTGTCTGATATGAATTCTGGTAGGTGGGCTGATCTAGGAACAGGTTCTGGACCTCTTGCGGTATCTTTAGCGAAAGCTCTTCCCAGTTGGAATGGACATGCCTCTGATATTAGTAAAGATGCCTTAGAGCTAGCAAAAAGAAATTTAAAAACATTAGCTCCCAATTCGAATGTGAGTTTTTCTTTGGGGAATTGGTGGGAACCTTTAGAAAAATGGTGGGGATATTTTGATTTGGTTTTAAGTAATCCTCCTTACATACCCTCAAAATTAATAAAAGATTTAGAACCAGTTGTAAAAAATCATGAGCCACTTATCGCTTTGGATGGTGGAGAGGATGGAATGAATGCGTCAAAAAAAATAATTCTTGGAGCATTAAATGGCCTTGCTAAAGGAGGTTGGTTAATTATTGAACATCATTATGATCAAAGTGAAAAGACTCTTAATTTTATGAAGAATATTGGAATGGAAGAAGTCTCCTTTGAAAAAGATTTAGGTGGTATCAAGAGATATGCTATTTGTCGCAAAAAATAAAAATGAGCACTAATCAATTTGAAATTTCTGACTTGGCCTCGAAGTTAAAAAAGGGATCTTTAGCTCTATTTCCTACAGATACTTTGCCAGCACTTTGTGCTTACCCTCAATTCTCTGAGAAAATATGGACTATCAAGAAAAGGCCCTCAAACAAGCCGCTTATATTGATGGGAGGATGTTTGGATGATTTGTTTGAGTTTGTTAAACCTTCAGCTATTGAAGACGGTTTGAAATTGGCAAAAAATTATTGGCCCGGAGCGTTAACAATTGTCCTTCCAACAATAGGCAATTTCTCTAAGAATTTGAATTCCAATTCTAATTCTTTAGGTCTAAGAATCCCAGCTCTAAAACTTGCAAGAGATTTGCTAATGCAAACTGGTCCTCTAGCTACTACAAGTGCAAATATTTCTGGACAACCTCCTGTTAGAGATGCACTGGAAGCTTCGATTCAATTCCCTGGAATACCTAGACTTGCTCCTGTTCCTTGGCCAAAGTCTTCTGGAATAGCAAGCACAGTTGTTGAATGGAAAGAAGGGGAATGGAATTTGTTGAGGTCTGGCTCGGTTATTTTGAATAAAAAGTAACCAATGCTTTATTTGCTGGTAACAGTTTTATTTTTGCAGTCTTTTTTTTGGTGGTTTTTGAAGTACCCCATAATTAGTCTTGAGTGGATTTCTCAATTAAAATTTTTAAATCTTTTTCTTGCTACTCTTTTGATCTGGATGATCAGTGGTAAAGCCAAATAGATTTTCTTTCTAGAATTTTCGAATGCCGGCTAACAGATTTGAACTGATGACCTTCGCTTTACAAAAGCGCTGCTCTACCGCTGAGCTAAGCCGGCAATTTTTACATCTTACCTAAGAAAGGAATCTAAAAGTTGATCCAGATAGGAAATTTGTTGAAAATACTTTTTAAAAGATCTTTTTATCTAACCCAACAAATTAGTGACATCTTTTAATTGGTTAAGAACTTTACTCTGTATCTTCAGTTTGTTTGGAATTTTCTTCTGACTGATTCATGCTCTCTTTAAGTTTAATTTGACCAGTCATAGTTCTTTTTATTGGGAGATTTGCAACTAGTGCGGTCATGCGATCTTCTGTCTCAAGACTGACTGCGCCTTCATTAACATCTATCTCTACATATTTTGCTACCACTTCTAGTATTTCTTTTCTCATTTGATCTAAAAGCTCTGCGCTGAGATCGGATCGATCATGAGCCAAAACAAGTTGCAACCTTTCTCTAGCTGTGCTTGCGCTCGCAGGCTGTCTACGTAGTAGCTTGTTGATAATGTCTCTAAGTGTCATTGCCATTTCTTTAGAAAATTTTTGTTTGCATTAGTCTTCTAAATTTCGCCCCAATTCCCGAATTCTCCTCTGCGGGATCAATAAGTGGAATATCTTCTCCTTGTAATCTCTTGGCAATATTTAAATAACATTTTGCTGCTGGTGAATTAACGCTATTTAAAGTTAGAGGCTCACCTCTATTGGTGCTGACAATTACCTGTTCATCTTCAAGTACAAGGCCAAGCAAAGGTAAGGCTAAAATATCAGTCACATCATCGATAGAAAGCATTTCTTGGTTGGCCATCATCTTTGGCCTAACTCTATTAAGAACTAATTGGACTGGTTTTATAGCATTTGTATTAAGTAAGCCAATTACTCTGTCTGCATCTCTTACCGCTGACACCTCAGGATTGGTAACTACAATTGCTTCTTGAGAAGCAGCCATAGCATTTTTAAATCCATCTTCAACTCCTGCCGGGCAGTCTATTAAAACGTAGTTGAACTGTTCTTTTAGCATCTCGACTATGCGCTTCATATCTTCGGGTTTTAACCAATCAAGCATTCTTGGATTTCCAGCAGGAAGTAAAGATAGGTTCGATTCTTGTTTGTGCTTCACTAAGGCCTGATCAAGTCTGCATTCCTCCTCTAAAACTTCTTGTGCGGTATAAACAATTCGATTCTCAAGACCTAATAGTAAATCCAAATTTCTCAGACCAAAGTCTGCATCTAAAACAGCAGTAGTTAGCCCCTGCCTTGCTAGTGAAATTCCGAGATTCGCTGTAAGGGTTGTCTTGCCGACCCCACCCTTCCCTGAGCAAATAAGAATGACGCGCGTATCTGTCGCCACGGACCTCCTTGAATTCGTCAAACTTTAGTTCGATTTTGATGAAGAAAAAAGCTTTATTGTGAGATCGGTTGCATTGGGTTTGCTTTTGAAGACATCTCTCATGTTTTAAGTAGGAATTTCCTCTTGTTTCTGTTTGAAAGTTTTAGTTGCTTTGATTTATTAAACTATGTTGTCTCGAGAGGTGAAATTATAATTTCTTCGGCATATATTCTT
The DNA here is from genome assembly GCF_059772345.1 of Prochlorococcus sp. MIT2308. Taxonomy (NCBI): domain Bacteria; kingdom Bacillati; phylum Cyanobacteriota; class Cyanophyceae; order Synechococcales; family Prochlorococcaceae; genus Prochlorococcus; species Prochlorococcus sp. MIT2308. The sequence goes on from NZ_CM186283.1 coordinate 1,722,417, forward strand.
GCTTGTTCTGCGAGACCAAGTTGAGGCTTTTCTTTGGGTCCTCTAGCAACCTTTTTAGCTATTCTTAGTTGAACAGGTCTGAGTTGAAGTGCGGAAATAGTTGCTTTAGAGTTCCCTTCGCTGCCTGCATGGGCAATTCCAAGAAGTCTTCCCCAAATAATAATATTTCCCTCTGCACTAACTTTTGCCCCTGGATTAACATCTCCAAGTATTAATAAATCCCCAGGGCTTTCAATATATTCCCCTGACCTGACAGTTCCTTGATGAAAGTTTGTTTTTGAAAAAGTTAAAATTTTTTCATTTATCTCTAAGGGTAGATTTGAATTATTTTCAAGAATGAATTGAGAATTGTAACCTAGTGATTGAGAGCTTACTATTGTTTTTGATGATGTTGAACAAAAACCAATTATTTTACAATTATAGTAATTAGCAATTGCGTTTATTTCCATTATATTTTTACATGAAAGATCTAGACTTTTACAATCGATCTCGATTGTTCTTGAGTTCAGGATTTTCAATTTATTTTTTAAACATATTATCCAATCTGAATATTTACTATCTTTGATATTGATAATAATTTTTTGAGGTTTTGAGTTCATTTTTAATAATGTTTGATTTTGAGCTTTTCTATTTCTATTTTTAAGTCACTTTCTATTTCCTTTGGATAAATTAACCATGAAGATTGGTTAGGCTCAATTAATCTTTCAACTAATGGTGATGCTTTCTCTAGAGCCTGTAGGTTTTCCCCATCCCATATACGAAGACCATGTTTATAAGGATGATAGCTTTTAACTATTTGCTCTCGTAATCCACATGAAATATCTGGTTCAATATAATATTTTTCTGATAATGTTCTAGCTTTTGCTAGAGCTTCTAGCCTTGTCTCTAACGAGAAGGAGGATATATTTAATGCTTTTAATAAATTTCTATTTATAAAACGTTTGCAGAGATTAGATAGATTATCAGAATCAGATTCTTGCCATTTATTGATATGGTAACCTGTCACGATATCATCATTAGATAAAAAACATTCTAGACTCATTTTTTCATGATTCCATAACCATTCAGACATGTTTTTATCAGCCCATAGTTTTTTAGGACCAATCTTTCTTGCTGTTTGTATGATTTGTTCTAATAACCAATTACAAACCTCGTTTAGTCTATGATTATATACGCTCCTGTACATTAGATTTCTTATTACTAAATAATGTTCAACTGCCATTAAACCTTTAGGCTGAATTGCTAAATCTCCATCTGGTGCAATTATCATTGCTGAGATTATTCGATCAATATCTAGCTGTCCATATCTGGCTCCTGTTGTATAACTGTCTCTCATTAGGTAGTCGAGCCTATCACAATCAAGCTGACTACTTATTAAGGCAATTATTGATTTCTCTGATGCTTTTCTTGATTGGATTAAATCTGAAATTGCTTTTGCATTTCCTTTGCCATATTTATTAAGTATCATAGTAATCTCTTGATTTGAATTTATTAATTTTGCCGTCCATGTTTCATGCTTAATTTTGAATATTTCCTCACTTGTATGACTTAGTGGTCCGTGACCTAGATCATGTAAAAGAGCAGCACCGTAGAGAATGAATTTGTGCTCTTTTAATTTAGAATTAAATCCAGACAAATGGTTGATTGCTCTTCTTGCAATATGAAATACGCCAAGAGAATGAGTGAATCTGCTTGATTCTGCACCATGAAATGTTAAATATGCAGGACCTAGTTGTTTAATTCTTCTCAATCTTTGAAAGGGGGAGGAATCTATTAATTCCATCACCATTTTTTCTTCAGGGATTGAACTGTTTAATGAAATGGATTGATGTAGAGGATCGTAATAGGTTCTTATTGGCATGCTTGCTCGATTTATTCGCTAATTATTTGTTCTTCTTTTTCTTGACTTTCTTTTAATAATTTCTCTGAGACTTCTTCTTTGTCCAATGTGGCTTGCATGATCAGCTCAGCATCTGAAAGCCACCTGTCTTCATCAGAGCCTGGGTTAAGGGGCTCAGGCATCTCCAAGAGTCGATCAGGATCTATTCCAAGATTCTGAATGTCTCTTCCACTTGGAGTTAAATAGCTGGCAACTGTTACCGCTAAACCACTACCATCACTGAGATTGCTCAAAGATTGTATTAGGCCTTTGCCAAAAGTTTTACTGCCTATAAGTTCAGATCTTTTATTGTCTTGTAAGGCCCCAGCAAGAATTTCACTAGCACTTGCTGTACCCTCATTTACAAGCGTAACCATAGGCCCGTCATAAAGGGTTTCTATCCCAGAGCCGATCGGATCATTTATTGCATCTCTCTTCTTAGTTTCAACAATAGGCATGTTGCTGAGGAAATCATCTGCAACGGCAAGTCCTGAACTTACAAGACCTCCGGAGTTATTTCTTAAATCCAAAATCAGTCCATCTATTTCTTTAACAGTCAGCTCCTCCAGTGCTTCTTTGACTTGCTCAGGCACTCCCTCGCTAAATTGTGTAATTCTTAAGTAACCAAATGTATGAGATTCATTTCTTATCCTTTTGGTTCTAACTGGTCTTAAATCAACGCTTCTTCTTTCTAAAGAAATCTCTTTGATTTCATTGTCAGGTTGCTCTAATTCAACAATTACTTGAGTTCCGGTTTGCCCTCTCAATTTTGCTGCCGTTGCTTCAAGTCCCAATTGCTTTGGAGATTGTCCATTAACTTTTTTTAAGATTGTTCCACTTGTTATGCCTGCATCTGCAGAGGGAGAGCCTTCAAGGGGAGAAATGACAACTATTTCACCATCCTCTTTTCTCGCTCCCAATTGAAGCCCAACACCATTGATTTCACTACCTATGTTGCTTTTTTTCATTGCTTCGTAATCATCAGGTCTCAATAGGCGCGTATAAGGGTCACCAAGAGGAAGAAGCATTGCTTCTATTGCTGAATAGGCTTGCTGAGAATTGTTTATTGGTTTTTCAAGGGCTTTTTGACGAAGTTTTTTCCATTGAATTTCATCAAATTTACTAGGTACCAGATAACCCTCATTTACTAAATTCCAGGCTTCAATAACAAGCATTTGTCCGTCATTAAGAGCAAAAGCTGGTTTTAGTAAAACTTGAAAGAAAATTCCGAAACTAATTAAAAATGCAAAAATTCTTTGCAGTGATTTAGTCAAAGATTTAACAGATGAAAACATTGGATTGATCTTTTGCGGCGACCAAGGAGCACATCGAGTAAGATATTTGGAAACACTAATCATAATTGGATGGCGAATTCTTCACCGGTTTATGACTGGTTTCAGGAACGTCTTGAGATTCAGGACATAGCTGATGATGTCACTTCAAAATACGTACCTCCGCATGTCAACATTTTTTATTGCCTTGGTGGGATAACACTGGTTTGTTTTTTGATTCAGTTCGCGACTGGATTCGCGATGACCTTTTATTACAAACCCACAGTAACTGAAGCTTATAGCTCAGTGAGCTATTTGATGACAGACGTAAGTTTTGGTTGGTTGATTAGATCAGTTCATCGCTGGAGTGCCTCAATGATGGTACTGATGCTTATTCTGCATGTTTTTCGTGTTTATTTGACTGGAGGTTTCAAAAGGCCAAGAGAACTGACATGGATTACTGGTGTGGTTATGGCAGTCATAACAGTTGCTTTTGGAGTTACTGGATATTCATTGCCTTGGGATCAAGTTGGTTATTGGGCTGTGAAAATTGTTTCTGGTGTCCCAGCTGCGATACCTGTTATTGGGGACTTCATGGTTGAACTTTTAAGAGGTGGTGAAAGTGTTGGACAGACGACTTTGACAAGGTTCTATAGCCTACATACCTTTGTCATGCCCTGGCTATTAGCAGTTTTTATGCTCATGCATTTTCTTATGATTAGAAAACAGGGTATTTCCGGTCCTTTATAGTAAAAGAAAATAATAGTTTTTAATCTCTAAATCAAAATTTTCCTAAATCATGTCAACTCTTAAAAAACCTGACTTATCAGATACAAAGTTAAGAGCGAAGCTTGCTAAAGGGATGGGTCATAATTATTACGGTGAGCCAGCTTGGCCCAATGATCTTTTGTACATTTTTCCAGTAGTTATTCTTGGAACCATAGCTTGTGTGGTTGGCTTGGCAGTTCTTGATCCTGCATTTCTAGGAGACAAAGCTAATCCTTTTGCAACTCCATTAGAGATTCTCCCTGAATGGTACTTGTATCCAGTCTTTCAAATTCTACGAGTAGTCCCTAATAAGTTACTTGGCATCGCCCTTCAAACATTAATACCTTTGGGCTTGATGATTCTTCCTTTTATTGAGAATATCAATAAATTTGCCAATCCATTTAGAAGACCAGTTGCAATGTCATTGTTTCTCTTTGGAACAGTTTTAACAATGTATCTAGGCATAGGAGCATGTTTACCTATCGATAAATCTTTGACTCTAGGTTTGTTTTAAAAATTTTTAATCTAAATCAAGCATCAACACGTCATCGGGTTCAGCTCTCAGTAAATGATGCATTAATAAAAATCCAACAATAGTCCAAGTTTGATAAGTCCTTGATTGCTGACCAACCCATGTACCTGTTGGCCCATCAAAGTACTCTGCCCATTTTTGTCTTGGTAGTTGATTTAATTGACTCCAATAACATTCTTCAACAAGAGCTCTCATTTGTCCCATGAGTAAAACATCGGCTTTTGGGTAACGTTTTTCATGAAGCAATATGGAAGCGCCGAAAAACCATAAAAGGCTAGGCCAATGACCTCCATTGTGATAACTCCATGGCCAGTTTTTGGGGTCTGAACCGGTTTTGTTTTGCCATTCCTCTATGTCCATTGGTGGATGACAAATCCTCATTGGCATTTGTGCCATAAGGTGTTCACGGTTGTGTAATACCAGGCGAAATAATGCTCTCTGCTGTGGGGCAGTTAATACTCCGAACATACATGCTAAGGAATTTCCCAAGCTATAAAAACGAAAATCTGGTCTACCAGTTCTTATATTTCCAATAAGGTATCCACCCCTGTTCTCAAGCCAATCTTGAAGCCATGAAGGTACTACTTGTGGCTGGACATTAAATTCATTTTGATGTTGATCTTCACCATATTGCTCGGTTGGTCTTCTTCTAAGGACTTGCATTGTTTTGCTTGTAACCCAATAATGCTTCAAAAGAAATTGGCGAAGATCATGTACCCATTGATTTGTTAAAACAAGTCTTTGATCAAGTAATCGACTTTTTTGATGTTTCCTACTCAACTCCATTAGTTGTATGCAACTTTTTAGACATGCATGCAACAAAACCTCCACTTCAAGAGGAGCTCCCCAAACATCCATAGGTCGGTCGATCATGAATGAGCAATCTGGGACAAATAAAACTGGATTGCCTTCAAAAGTTGGATGAAGAACTAAATCAAGAAGAAGTTGAATACCTCTTTGAACCTGTTGACTTGTTCCGAAACTTTGATCGCCACTTTTTCTTACATATAGCCAACAAAGTACTGGCCACCATAAGCTGGCATCTGCAGAGGTGATTCTTCCTATTGATCTCTGCCCATAATCTGCTATTAATTTCCCTTTTTCTTCAACAAAGCTTGTTGGGAAAACGCCTCGAGTTTGATAAGTAGTACTTTGCAAATCTAGACTTACTGTCAAGAACTTCTTGACTATGTCGAATCGTTTTTGCGTTAAGAGATAGATCATGACGGGGACGTTATCCCTTAAAAAGATCTCTCCGTAATTGAGGGCATCATTTTTTGTTGGATGCTCCAAGGCCGCAACACTTCCTGCAATATCTCCAGAAATTTCAATTAGGGTTTTTTCAAAATGCTCCTTAGCTCTTGCAACAACTTTATCTTCATTTGAATTGGGACGTACCCTTTTATGCTGTTGGCTAAAACGTGCGGGCATTAAGATAATCTCTTGCCATCGCTAAAAGCTAGTTATGGCTTACTCCTTTGTTATTCATAGTAAGAGGTAAAACATTTCAATTGCAACTTTGTTGCAAGTAAGTACTCCAAGGGTCTACAATATTTTTCTGCGCGAAAGTTAATCTTGAGCGTGCTCATCTAGCAAAAATTACGAAAGTTTTTTTGTTAAGTGGGAGTTTTACAACATTTGAAGACTTAACCCTTCTGTGCTGTAAAGTTAAAAACGGTCGAAAGATCGAAAATGTTTTGGCTATTTTGGTCAAGACAGAACCTAGACAACTTAAAAGTTTAGGAACTGACGCTTTTATCGCGTCTGGTTCGTAATGAATCGGATGTATTGCGATAAAGGTGTGAGGTCCCGTCAAAAAGAAATTAGTTGCATAATTTTGTGGCATTTTTCAATTTGAGTTTCACGGCTCAAATTGATTTATTTAGCTATTAGAGAAAGCAACGACGGATCTGAGATCCGGGAAAGTCACGAAGATAAAACTAAGTGCACTCTTTAGAACCCTTATGAAAATAAGGTGGCAACAATCACAAACAGTACGCCAGTGCTGTCATTCGTGGGAGAAGCAAATCAGACTGAGTAAAATTAATTTTTACAATAGGGCCTGACTACAACGGAGAGTTTGATCCTGGCTCAGGATGAACGCTGGCGGCGTGCTTAACACATGCAAGTCGAACGAACCTTCGGGTTAGTGGCGGACGGGTGAGTAACGCGTGGGAATCTGCCCTCAGGAGGGGGATAACGGTTGGAAACGACCGCTAATACCCCATATGCCGAGAGGTGAAATGAATTTCGCCTGAGGATGAGCCCGCGTCTGATTAGCTTGTTGGTGAGGTAATGGCTCACCAAGGCTTCGATCAGTAGCTGGTCTGAGAGGATGATCAGCCACACTGGGACTGAGACACGGCCCAGACTCCTACGGGAGGCAGCAGTGGGGAATTTTCCGCAATGGGCGAAAGCCTGACGGAGCAACGCCGCGTGAGGGACGAAGGCCTCTGGGCTGTAAACCTCTTTTCTCAAGGAAGAAGATATGACGGTACTTGAGGAATAAGCCACGGCTAATTCCGTGCCAGCAGCCGCGGTAATACGGGAGTGGCAAGCGTTATCCGGAATTATTGGGCGTAAAGCGTCCGCAGGCGGCCTTTCAAGTCTGCTGTTAAAGCGTGGAGCTTAACTCCATCATGGCAGTGGAAACTGATTGGCTTGAGTATGGTAGGGGCAGAGGGAATTCCCGGTGTAGCGGTGAAATGCGTAGATATCGGGAAGAACACCAGTGGCGAAGGCGCTCTGCTGGGCCATTACTGACGCTCATGGACGAAAGCCAGGGGAGCGAAAGGGATTAGATACCCCTGTAGTCCTGGCCGTAAACGATGAACACTAGGTGTCGGGGGAATCGACCCCTTCGGTGTCGTAGCTAACGCGTTAAGTGTTCCGCCTGGGGAGTACGCACGCAAGTGTGAAACTCAAAGGAATTGACGGGGGCCCGCACAAGCGGTGGAGTATGTGGTTTAATTCGATGCAACGCGAAGAACCTTACCAGGGCTTGACATCCTGCGAACCTTTAAGAAATTAGAGGGTGCCTTCGGGAACGCAGTGACAGGTGGTGCATGGCTGTCGTCAGCTCGTGTCGTGAGATGTTGGGTTAAGTCCCGCAACGAGCGCAACCCACGTTTTTAGTTGCCAGCATTTAGTTGGGCACTCTAGAAAGACCGCCGGTGATAAACCGGAGGAAGGTGTGGATGACGTCAAGTCATCATGCCCCTTACGTCCTGGGCTACACACGTACTACAATGCTACGGACAAAGGGCAGCAAACTCGCGAGAGCTAGCAAATCCCATAAACCGTGGCTCAGTTCAGATCGTAGGCTGCAACTCGCCTACGTGAAGTAGGAATCGCTAGTAATCGCAGGTCAGCATACTGCGGTGAATACGTTCCCGGGCCTTGTACACACCGCCCGTCACACCATGGAAGTTGGCCACGCCCGAAGTCGTTACTTTAACCCTTGTGGAGAAGGACGCCGAAGGTGGGGCTGATGACTGGGGTGAAGTCGTAACAAGGTAGCCGTACCGGAAGGTGCGGCTGGATCACCTCCTAACAGGGAGACAATTAATAGATTGTGATGTCTAAGTGATTTATTCTTAGGCCGCAATCCTGTCACCTTAAGGTCGATCGGTACCTCAGATTATTGATTTAATTTATATTTAATTCTTTGATTTCAGTTCCTAAACTTGTCTAGGTCACACCCAACAAAGGTTTCTCCTGGGCCATTAGCTCAGGTGGTTAGAGCGCACCCCTGATAAGGGTGAGGTCCCTGGTTCAAGTCCAGGATGGCCCATTCGTTGTTGGGGGTATAGCTCAGTTGGTAGAGCGCCTGCTTTGCAAGCAGGATGTCAGCGGTTCGAGTCCGCTTACCTCCACTGAAACCTATCCTGATAACTAAATTTCCGGAGAAAACTCTTAGATGTGACTTAGAATTGTTTACCTGAAAGAACCTAGCTTCTTATCATCTATTTTAGAGTTGATAATATGCTGGGCTCCCATGGATTTATTCCGTGAGAATTCAGTAGAACCTTGAAAACTGCATAGATTAGAAAGAATAAAGCATCTCATGGATGCATTGTTTTGGTTTGATTTTTTAGTGTAACAACTGAATTTTCACTTATCAAAATACATGTGTAATTCTTGAGTAATAGCCGAGCACAATTGATTTTGTGATTGTATTAAGGTCAAGCTACAAAGGGCTCATGGCGGATACCTTGGCACACAGAGGCGATGAAGGACGTGGTTACCTGCGATATGTCTCGGGGAGCTGGATACACGCTTTGATCCGGGAATTTCCGAATGGGGCAACCCTTAGAACGGCCAGCTGAATATATAGGCTGGCACGAGCCAACCCAGCGAACTGAAACATCTTAGTAGCTGGAGGAAAGGAAAGTAAATAACGACTCCCTAAGTAGCGGCGAGCGAACGGGGAATAGCCCAAACCGATGGTTTCGACTATCGGGGTTGTGGGACAGAAATGTGGACCAACAAACCTAGAAGAAACGCTTGAATGGCGTGCCACAGAGGGTGAAAGCCCCGTAATCGAAAGGAGAGTTGGCCTATCTGTATCCCGAGTAGCACGGAGCACGTGGAATTCCGTGTGAATCTACGAGGACCACCTCGTAAGGCTAAGTACTCCTGTGTGACCGATAGTGAAACAGTACCGTGAGGGAAAGGTGAAAAGAACCCCGGGAGGGGAGTGAAATAGAACATGAAACCATGAGCCTACAAGCAATGGGAGCCCGACTTATCGGGTGACCGTGTGCCTGTTGAAGAATGAGCCGGCGACTTATAGGCACTGGCGGGTTAAACCGAGAATGGTGGAGCCATAGCGAAAGCGAGTCTGAATAGGGCGTTTTGTCAGTGTTTATAGACCCGAACCCTGGTGATCTAACCATGGCCAGGATGAAGCTTGGGTGATACCAAGTGGAGGTCCCAACCGACTGACGTTGAAAAGTCACCGGATGAGCTGTGGTTAGGGGTGAAATGCCAATCGAACCAGGAGCTAGCTGGTTCTCCCCGAAATACGTTGAGGCGTAGCGTCTAGTGCTCCAGCAGGGGGGTAAAGCGACCATTTCGGTGCGGGCTGCGAGAGCGGTACCAAATCGTGATGAACTCTGAATACCCTGTGTGTAACTAGGCAGTCAGACTGTGGGGGATAAGCTCCATAGTCGAAAGGGAAACAGCCCAGACCGCCAGCTAAGGTCCCAAAATCAACACTAAGTGATAAAGGAGGTGGGATTGCCCAGACAACCAGGAGGTTTGCTTAGAAGCAGCCATCCTCAAAGGAGTGCGTAATAGCCCACTGGTCGAGCGATCCTGCGCCGAAAATGAACGGGGCTAAGTGTTGTACCGAAGCTGCGGATTTATTTATAAATGGTAGGGGAGCGTTCTATGTGGGGTGAAGCGTTAGCGTAAGCGGGCGTGGACTGCATAGAAGTGAGAATGTCGGCTTGAGTAGCGAAAACATGGGTGAGAATCCCATGCCCCGAAACCCTAAGGGTTCCTCCGGCAGGCTCGTCCGCGGAGGGTTAGTCTGGTCCTAAGGTCAGGCCGAAAGGCGTAGTCGATGGATAACAGGTCAACATTCCTGTACCAGTTATGTTTTGGGAAGGGGGACGGAGAAGGCTAGCCAATCCAGATGTTGGTTACTGGTTCAAGCGTTCGAGGCTTTGAGGAACGGAGAAAACGTTCTGAGCTAAGGCGTGAGTACGAGCTGCCACGGCAGCGAAGTTGGTGATGTCATGCTTCCAAGAAAATCCCTATACCCGTTAAGGCATAACTGCCAGTACCCGAAACCGACACAGGTGGGGTGGTAGAGAATACCGAGGGGCGCGAGATAACTCTCTCTAAGGAACTCGGCAAAATGGTCCCGTAACTTCGGGAGAAGGGATGCCAGCGCAAGCTGGTCGCAGTGAAGAGGCCCAGGCGACTGTTTACCAAAAACACAGGTCTCCGCTAAGTCGCAAGACGATGTATGGGGGCTGACACCTGCCCAGTGCCGGAAGGTTAAGGAAGCCGGTTAGCGTAAGCGAAGCTAGTGACTGAAGCCCCGGTGAACGGCGGCCGTAACTATAACGGTCCTAAGGTAGCGAAATTCCTTGTCGGGTAAGTTCCGACCCGCACGAAAGGTGTAACGATCTGGGCGCTGTCTCGGAGAGAGGCTCGGCGAAATAGAATTGTCTGTGAAGATGCGGACTACATACACCCGGACAGAAAGACCCTATGAAGCTTTACTGCAGGTTGGTATTGTTCTCGGGCTCTGAATGCGCAGGATAGGTGGGAGACATTGATGTAGTGCTTTTGGGTGCTACTGAGTCAACGGTGAGATACCACTCTTTCAGAGCTAGAGATCTAACGTTTACCCGTTATCCGGGAAACGGACAGTATCTGCTGGGCAGTTTGACTGGGGCGGTCGCCTCCTAAAAGGTAACGGAGGCGCACAAAGGTTTCCTCAGGCTGGTTGGAAATCAGTCGTCGAGTGCAAAAGCAGAAGGAAGCTTGACTGTGAGACCTACAAGTCGAACAGGGACGAAAGTCGGTTTTAGTGATCCGACGGTTCTGAGTGGAAGGGCCGTCGCTCAACGGATAAAAGTTACTCTAGGGATAACAGGCTGATCTCCCCCAAGAGTTCACATCGACGGGGAGGTTTGGCACCTCGATGTCGGCTCATCGCAACCTGGGGCTGAAGTCGGTCCCAAGGGTTGGGCTGTTCGCCCATTAAAGCGGTACGCGAGCTGGGTTCAGAACGTCGTGAGACAGTTCGGTCCATATCCGGTGTATGCGCAGGAATATTGAGAGGATTTCTCCCTAGTACGAGAGGACCGGGAGGAACGCACCTCTGGTGTACCAGTTATCGTGCCAACGGTAAACGCTGGGTAGCCATGTGCGGAGTGGATAACCGCTGAAAGCATCTAAGTGGGAAGCCCACCTCAAGATGAGTATTCCCATGGTTTAAACCAGTAAGATCACGGGAAGAACACCCGTTGATAGGCTCTACGTGGAAGTCTGGTAACAGATGCAGCGGAGGAGTACTAATAGATCGAGGGCTTGACCTTCTTTTGCTTTTATTCAAATTATTGCTTTATTCTTTCAATTTATTTTTAATAATATCTATGCAGTTTTCAGGGTTCATAAACAACACTATCCTGGTGTTCATGGCGATGTGGAACCACTCCGATCCATCTCGAACTCGGTTGTGAAACGCATCAGCGGCGACGATATTTGGGGGGTAGCCCCCTGAGAAAATAGCTCAATGCCAGGTAAAATTATTTAAAGAAGGGTTCTCATATGAGCCCTTTTTTGATGCTTAATTATTTTTGGCAATTAGGACACCAGTGTGTGCTCCTGCCACAGAGTTTCTCTCGCACTATTTTTTCTCCACATTTTTTACAACTTTTACCACCTCTTCTGTATACCAAGGCTTGTCCACCATATTTTCCATTTGTTCCTTCTAAATCTCGAAAATCACTAAAAGTTGTTCCTCCCTCTCCAATACTTATATTTAAAATTTTGACAAGACTCTTACAAAGCCTTTTTAATTCAGAACTTTTTAAATTTCTACTTTCAGTTTTTGGATTAATACATGCATCAAATAATGCCTCATCTGCATATATATTCCCAACACCAGCGACAGTCTCTTGATCTAACAATGATGATTTAATTGAACGAGTTCTTTTCTTCAAACATTTTTCTAAATAACTACCATTAAAAGATTCACTAAATGGCTCTGGGCCTAATTTTTTAATTCCAGAAACAATTTCTGATACCGATTTTGACGACGGCACGAACCACATCTGTCCGAAATTTCTGATATCAATAAACCTAAGTTCTTTGCCGTTCTTTTCTAAAAACCTAACTCTGGTATGAGCACAAGGGTTTATATGTTTTTCAAGTAATATAAATTGGCCTGTCATTCTAAGGTGAACGACTAAATAACCTTTGCTAATTTTGTTTTGTGATTGTAAAGATCCTATTAAATATTTTCCTCTTCTTTCCCAATTACCTAAATAGCTACTTTTAATATTATCAATAAAATGCTTAGATCCTCCAATACTTGCAATTGAACGTTCCTTTAATACTTCTATTCTTTGAATATAAAAATTTTTTAGATGTTTCTCAAGTCCCTTTCTAACTGTCTCAACTTCAGGTAATTCTGGCAAAAGTAATAATACTGCTAACTTGCAGCAGCTTCTAACTCTTTTACTGAAAATTGGCTGGTGTTGGCCCCGCCATCAACACCGCTAAAAGCTTTGAAATCACATTTTTCGAATTTGACAGTCACTGGGTATCTCATCGCTGGAGATTTGTCGATAGAGACAATTTCTCCAATTTGATTGAACCAGTATGATTCTTGGCGCAAAATGCGCACCTTATCTTTTCTTGCAAAGCTCATCTGACTTCCCTGAATTGTTTCTATATTATTATTATTATCTATCAAATTTGGAAATATTTGTAGATGTGTCACAGACTGTCGCTGCTATCCTGAAAAGTAGATCGCCATTAAAGATTTTTACTTTCAGATAAAAATAGTTCATATTGATTTTCGGACGAATTTTCAATTAGCTTTGAAATATTAACCTTATAACGATTTTATTTTTTGTGATATCACAACCATCTTTAGACCCATCTTCCATAACGTTTGATTTGCCTGATCCTGATCAAGATGATTTAAGTAATATTGACTTCATTGAGAAATTAGAAAATGCATGGTCTATATGCGAACAGTTCGATTTGCAAACTGAAATTTGGCGAGGAAGGATTTTACGTGTTGTTAGAGATAGAGAAAAGAGAGGCGGCGATGGAAGAGGTACAGGTTTTTTGCAGTGGTTAAGAGAGATGGAAATTAGTAAAAGCAAAGCATATTCCCTTATCCAATTAGCGGATTCCTCAGATAATCTTGTGGGTGATGGAATTCTTGAAGAATCAAGTGTAAATAATTTTTCTAAAAGAGCTTTTATTGAAACTGCGCAAGCTGCGCCTGAGATTCAATATATGGTTTCTGAAGCTGCCAATGAAGGAAAGGATATAACCAGAAGACAAGTAAAGAGTCTTACTGACGAATTTATGGCCGCAACCAGTTCTCTATTGCCTGTTGAAATTAGAGAAAAAACACAATCAAATCTATTACCAGCCAAGTTCGTTGCTCCATTGGTAAGAGAATTATCTAAGTTATCGCCTATTCAGCAAGAGGAAATATGTGAAACTTTACGAGAAAATCCTGAAATTGATTCGGTCAAAGACATGACGAATACTGCTAAATGGATCGGCAAGTCTTTAGATGCTTCTCTAGCTTTAAGAGCTTTTCAAAATAAGGATTTAAATTTAGATAAAGCCACTCAAGAGGCTCTCAGGTTGGATTCTTTAGGATTGCTTGCAGATGCTTTTGGACAGGCAAAAACTATAGAGAGTTCTATCTTAAAGTTTCACTCTGCTTGGAGAAGATTAGAGGGTTTGCAAGAGAGATTATGGGTCGAGTCTGGCAGTAGCACTCCTTATTTAAGAGAGCTTTTAGATACCCTCCAAACTCTTACTGGTTCAACTATAAGAGTTTCTCTTGGAGAACTTTCTGGGGGGAAAAGGTTGAGATTGCAACTTGTTGAGGAAGACTCTGAAAGATTGGATCCTCCTTCTCTTGATATGAATAAATAATTTACATTCTAAAATCCTGAGTACAAAAATCATTGATTAATTTAAATTCAAAATCGGTCTCAGGAAAATACCAGCTTGTCCAGTAAGAATTATTTAATGTGTTATTTAATGTTCTCTTTTTGCAGTTAAGAGCTAAGTAAAAAGATTTATTATTTTTTGTTTTTGCTAGAGCAATATAATTACCATCAAGATATGTCCAGTCTGCCCAATTGATCATTAATGAGCCATATTTTAGCCATTTAGAAGATTTATTTTTTCTTAGTTTTAATTTTGTATTAGGATTGACTTTTGAAGTGTTTTTCAAGTTATTCAAAATATTAATTTCTTCTATTGGGACTTGATGTATTTTCGCAATTGATGAAAGATCCTCTGATTCCGAAGTTTGGTGGTAAAAAACCTTTTTACTTGCTAATTTGATACTCTTATCATTAATTACTTCTCTATAGTTTGATCCCTTCGGCAGTATGATAATTTGACCTAGTTCGAGGAAAAAATTATTTCCTAAATTATTAATAGAAATAAGATCTTTTAAATTTGTATTATATTCTCTTGCGATTTTATAAAGAGTATCTCCTTCAACAACTTTATGAACAAGGTTGTCAACTTTTATATCTTTATCATTATTATTTACCGGTATTACTATCGCTTTACCTGCAATTATTTGGGTTGCATCATTGAAATTATTTTTATACATTAGCTCTTTCAACGACACTCCATATCGACTAGATATCTTTAAGAGTGTGTCGTCACTTTTAGCAATAATTTTTGTTTCTGCGTTAACATGTATGGCAAATATTGATAAGAATAAAACAATACTATTAAGATAAAATAGATTAATAGTTGTTTTTATCTTTGTGATCATTTCTATCGCAATTAATAATCCAGCTCATAGATTTAAACTAATTTTAACCTATTAACTTATTAAGTAAAGATAAATCCAGCTTATAGGGAGGATACCTGAAATTAAGATCTAGCCAAAAAGGTCTTTTTAGGACTGATTTGTAATGAGTAAAGTTATCAAAACCTGCTTTGCCGTGGTATTTCCCCATCCCACTTGAACCGACACCTCCGAAAGGGAGTTCTGGTATTCCTGCTTGTAAAACGACATCATTAAAGCAAACACCTCCAGAAGAAGTCATTGCAAGTATTTTCCCTTGCTCGTTGCCACCCCCTCCAAAAAGGTAAAGAGCAAGGGGTTTAGGCAAAAACTTGAACTCTTTAATGGCCTCGTCGAGATTTTTAATAGGCAAAATAGGTAGCAATGGTCCAAAAAGTTCTTCCTTCATTAGTGGATCATTTCGATTCTCGATTTTGATAAGAGTAGGGCTAATCCTTCTATCTATTTCATTGCTATCTCCTCCATATATTATCTGGCCATTCTTTTTAGCTTCCTTTAGTAAGTTATTAAGCCTATCAAAATGGTTTTTATTGATTATTCTCCCTAGATGTTGTGAATCTAGAGGAGTAGTTCCATAAAAATTATTGATCGAATTTTTTAAATTAGAAACTAAAGAATCAACAAGCTTATGCTCAACTAGTAAATGATCCGGTGCAATACATGTTTGACCGGCATTTAGACTTTTTCCCCATATGATCCTCTTTGCAGTTACTTCAAGATTTGCACCATTAATAACAACGGCTGGGCTTTTTCCCCCAAGCTCTAAAGTTACTGGAGTAAGATTTTTTGAAGCCGCTTCCATTACTTTTTTCCCTATATTTTCTCCACCCGTAAAAAAGATATGATCAAATTTTTGAGTAATTAAATCAGCAGCAGTACTTCCATCACCTTCAACAACTTGAGCGATCTCAGGCGGAAAATATTTTTCTATGAGATTTTTTATTAGATTTGAGACATTAGGTGCATGTTCTGAGGGCTTTAAAACTGCAGTGTTTCCAGCTGCCAATGCTCCTACTAACGGCTGAAGGGTAAGAGAAAAAGGATAATTCCATGGACCAATTATCAGAATGCAGCCTAAGGGATCTGGCTGAACAAGTGCTTGAGCAGGCCGTAAAGATATAGGGACATTTATTTTTTTCGCCTTCATCCAACTGGATAAATTTTTCTGTGCCAATTTTATTTCTTGTTTGACAGCAATAATTTCAAAGAAACCTTCTGTAGGAGGTTTCCCTAAATCCTGATGTAGAGCATTTAATATTTGCTGTTGATGATTTTCTAATAAATTTGACAAGACGTGAAGCTGTTTCCTCCGCCATTTCTCACGTCTTGTCATGCCGGACAAAACTATTTCTTGTAACTGATTAATTAAGAAATTTTTTGATGACATTGAGCTGCGAAGATTTTATTTCTTCTAACAAAATAAATCATTAATTGAGGGTCATGTCATATGAAGATAGTCCCTAAGTACTTTTTGAGGTGTTTGGCATTTTTGTTTCTACAATGCTAGATACGGTTTTGTGATGATTAATTGGATTAGTAATGAAATCTATGAAAGGTGCTAATCAGTATTTTTATTAAAAGAGAAGGGAAAGAACTTTGAGTATTATCTACGAGTTACTTTTGTATGATGTTGACAATAAAATATTAATCCTTAGTAATG
This sequence comes from Prochlorococcus sp. MIT2308, assembly GCF_059772345.1. Classification (NCBI taxonomy): domain Bacteria; kingdom Bacillati; phylum Cyanobacteriota; class Cyanophyceae; order Synechococcales; family Prochlorococcaceae; genus Prochlorococcus; species Prochlorococcus sp. MIT2308. Next base: position 1,739,076 of record NZ_CM186283.1, read on the forward strand.
AAAGATTGATTTATCATTTGTTAGTTATTTTTGCATTCTCTTTGGCTTTTATAGGTGTTGCCGAAGTAATGTACTGGTCATATAAGAAAGATTATCTTCGGGCGAAAGCTAAATATCTCCGAGAATTAATAGATCAAAAAAATGATTTAACTAGCATAAATGAACCTTTTTATACATGTGTATATGAGAAATGGAACTCTGGAGAAATGCCTCTAAGAGAGGCTAATACGCTTTGCAGCCTTAAGTTTGAGCAGAATTAGTAATTTTTATAGAAATTTTTTAAAAATTCCATACTATAATTTGAATATAAATTTAGATTTTGTTTGAGAAAATATTTTATGGATAAAAAGTCAATAAGTAGTAAATATTTTAGGTATGGAATACTAATTTTTTTTGTTATTACTTTAAGCATCTCTCTTGTTAGTTTTGATGTTAATATTATTAGTGATTTATTTTATGATATTGTTAGTAGTTTAAATACAAATAGTTTTTCCAGTTTAATATTAATATCCTTGTTGTTTTTATTGAGATCCATAAGTATTGTTATACCAGTTTTGCCTGGAACAATATTTTCAGTTGCTGCAGGTTTTCAGTTTGGCTTTACCCAAGGGTTAGTTATTATATTTTTTGCTGATTTTGTATCATGTTCGATATCATTTTTATTGTCTAGAAAATTAGGGAGGAACTTTGTTGGTAAGTTGCTTGGCCCTAAGCAAATGAAACGAGTGGAAAGTATTAGCCAATATTATCTTGAAAATAATTATTTTCTCATGACTGCGCTTTTAATGTCTGGGTTCTTTGACTTCGTTTGTTATGCAATAGGACTAACAAAAATAACTTGGAGGAGGTTTATGCCTGCTCTTGTTTTTAGTATAATAATCTCAGATTCTCCTTTTGTTGCTAGTGGTTTTGCTGCAAGAAAAATTAAGGATATAGGTTTAAAAAATTTCTTACAAAAAATATTAAATGGTGAAATAAATATGATTTCAGGAAACTATCTTTTGCTATTTATAATATCCTTTTTTATGATTTTTACCTTGGCTATGATAAATATATATTTGAATAAAAGATCCAAGATTATTAAGTGACTTTATTGTTTTACAAAAGCCCTTAAATTTAAGGGCTTTTGTAAATGAAGTAATCGTGTCTAGCTTTGGTAAGATTTACCCCGATATGTAAGTTGTACATGCTGCTTTTCAGAGCCTGACTTTTGCTAGTTGTACTAAAGGCCTCTGTAGGTTAAAGACATTTCTTGCTCCGAAATATGCTCAAGTCCCCGTTCCTTGGCTTGAGTCAAATTGGGGCTCATTAATCGACGAGGTGTACGTTTTTTGTTCTAATTGCTACAGAAGAATCCTAAACTAAAGATTCTCTTATTGGTGTTCAGTTTATTACATAAAGCTTGCTTTCTTTGCGTGGTATGTAATTTTTTATATCTTTTGTTCTTTAGTAACTTATCCATAGACATAAAAAATCATTTTTGCTTTACAAAATATTTTACTTGAATGTAATTATGCACTAGAGGAGGAAGTTTCCCTAAGGAAATCAAAAGGAAAGAAAACCATAGGAATAAAGATGAAAGAGTATCAGATCGATTAGGCCTGAAGAGTTGTCTTGCCAACATGTATTAAATAGATTCCTTTAAATTAGAACTAAGTGCTTTTGATATGAAAATTCTGTTGCCTTTTTGTTTGAATAGAAACATCAGAAGCAATTCAACAACATAAATTTCTCAAAGACTCGGTCAGGCTATCTGCTGATTAATTTTTTTTCACCTCTTTTTTTAGTTTGTTTTATGTTTTATCTCGTGTAACTCGGATTTATATTAGGTTTAAGGAAATAGGGCGAAATTTTGTCAATAAAGAGTTTAAGTGGTGTAAATAAGTCCTCACTAAGAATTCAAATATGTTTAAGAGAATATTCTGTTCTCAGCAATTTAGGTCAATATGGTTTAGAAAGGGTTTAACAGAACAACTCCTCACACATAGTTCTGTGCCAAAAAAGCATCCACTCAGTGAGCAGGATGCTTTTTTAGTGACTGAATGCATGTGCCAATTTTTAAACTCGCCTGCAAAGGGTTTCCCCTGGTTTTATTTCTATTAGATTAATTTTGTGAGGAGTTGAGATCCTCCGCAGTGGAAACAAGGAAACACTTGCGACTGATCTTCAAAAAAACCGCCAGTTTTAAACTGGCGGTTTTTTTGTGTTTTCTTTGATTCCACCTTTTAAGTCCTTTTTGATGTTGCCATGCCTGATACTTACAGCTTGAAAGTAAATAGTGAGGTGAAAATAATAATTTTCCCTTCTCAAATTAACTTTGAGAAATTACAAAGATATTTTGACGTTGCTTAAACATGTGTTTTCTCTGATGTTTGTGTAATCTAAATTTGTTAGGAATGAATTAATATTTCTAGCACTCTCGCCCCAGCAAGTTGAAGTTAGAAAGTCAAAGGTGGAAAGTTAAGTTGGATTTTTAGTCCTGAGCACAAATACGTGAATTAAAATTTTGCTTCTTTTTTTATTTATTAATACTAGATTTAAGAAGAAATTCTTCGGGATATTGTTTTTATGAGTGCTCTAATTTAAATGAAAATAATTTTATTCTGGGGAAAAGAACATTTGAGGAATCTTCCAATGTTCCATCCTACGACTTAAAAACAAAAGCAATTACTTGGCATGAAGAGGGGTGGAAATATTACGTGAATAATGATTTATAAAGTTAGGAAATTATTTTCAAAATTAAGTATGTGGCTATAAGTTAGTAGGCGTAATCAATTCATCATAGTTGCACCAAGAAACAACAAAAAAAAAGTTCTTAACCAGACCGTTAAAAACTTTTATTAGATCTTTTCAATAAATTTTGAAAAAATTGTTGATAAGGCTTAAATGGGTTGAGTTCCATTCAAAAAATGCCAGGAATGATTTGACCAGTTGTTGCGTAAGCGCCAAAGGCTGCAACGAAACCAAGCATTGCTGCCCAACCGTTAAACTTTTCTGCTTCAGGAGTCATGACAAAAATGTAAATATAAAGAAAATATAAAGAAAAATTGTCGATACTGTGGTTTTTTGCTTAGCGATTCAATTATGAATATTGATAAATACTATAAGAAAAACTTACCTGTTTATCAAGGTGCTCAAATCGCGCTGAATAAAAATAGATTCAAAAGATTTTTACAAGGGTTCTGGCTGTGTACTTAAAAACTGTGAACTCTCTTCCTCTTGTTTTCTTTAGTGCATCGTTTTCTCTGATGAATTCATTGCAAGTGTCCTCTCCTTTACGTAATTAATATTGACTTTTATGCGGCAACTGCCTCTTTCACAAATTCCATTGCTCAGCAATTGTATTGATTGCTTTTCTTGGGGAGCATTGATGTTTGATTATTGGGATAGGCTGATATTTCCTAATGGTCTTCTTTCATGATTTCCATCTGATCGCAACGAATTGGCATTAAAAAAGAGACCCCTTGAGGTCTCTTTTTCTCTGCTTAGGTGCTTTCGGTAGAGGGTCTTGAGTGCCCTCGTCGGGACTTGAACCCGAGGCCTCTCCCTTACCAAGGGAGTGCTCTACCGCTGAGCTACAAGGGCTTGTGGAAAAGATGGGCCGGGTTGGATTTGAACCAACGTAGGCGTAGCCAGCGGATTTACAGTCCGCCCCCATTAACCACTCGGGCACCGACCCGATTTCTTTCCACCCAGCGTGGCATCTTTGCTTAACGCCAATCGAATATATATCCGATAAGAACACTTGCCAAATTTTTTTTTTAGGGAGTGCTGTGATCTGTTTTTTGTCCATTTTTTAGTGCGTTTTATCCACTTCTCAATTCATTTCCTATTTGTTCAAATACGTAAATGACACATTCAGATTATTCGAATTGTGAGATGCTCTATCGAAATACATTAAGAACATTGTCTTCTGATTCACAGCAAATAGAAGCACTTATTCATGGCTTTACGGATAGGGCTCAAAACAAGACATTTTTACCAGCTAACACTACAAATGATTTCTTGGCTATCAGGCCAAGTGGCAACCCCATAACCGCGCAGGCTCTTGCAGGAATGTATGACAGTGCAGATTTGGTGATTGAACTCTCTGAATTAGTCAAGATTCATCGGCTAGAGGCTAATTCTGATTGGGGCTTTGCTGCATTCACCTTGAAAGAAGCATTTAGCTACAAAGGAGAGCGGAACAATGATTTATCTACTTATTCATTGATTTTCAAAAAAATTGATGGCATCTGGAAAATTTCATGGATGCAAAGATCTCAAGGAACTACTGATCTTTCAACGTGGGACTAACTAACACAGAAACTCCTGAAAGTGATATTGCTTTTAATTCTTTAATTTTAAAAGCTGTTTAATAACGGCTTTAATACTAGAAATCCATCTTCCAGCTCGTGAAGAAGATGTGAGGGATTTAGTCAAAAGTTCTATTTGTTCTTGTCTCTGTTTGTATTTAATTTCCAGTTCTTTTTTTGCAATAACAATGTTTTGAGTTTGAGTTGGGCAATCATTTTCTTTATTCCAATTATCAATATTTGCTTCTAATTCATGTATTTCCATGGTTCTGTACTTGCTGATAAGTATTTGTAAATTATCAGGATCGGAACTCATGAAAAATGAATAATTTGGTGTGGATTCAATATCTAAAATATAGCCTGCAATCAAAATATTAAGGGTGGGTAAACTCACTCATGTTAGGGCTGTTCATACTTATGAGGATCATCAGTGGATCTAATCATTTGATCAATATCTCTCTAATAAGTTGCTATATTTAGTGTTTGAGGATTAAAGCTATTAAGTACTAGAAGAAGCCGTACCTGACCGTATCTATCACTTTGAAAATTCATACTTTACATTACTTCACATCAATGTAAATTCAGTAATGACATCGTCATCTTCATCTCAGGTAATCACTGAGTACGGTAAGCAAAACATCTTTGCTCGTGAAACACAACCTCAGCTTGTAGAGGACTACACCAGCTATCCAGAAGAAGCAGAAAAGACAAATGGCCGTTGGGCAATGATCGGAATGATAGCTCTACTAGGTGCTTATTTCACAACAGGTCAAATCATTCCTGGAATTTTCTAAACCAACAACAACTAATAACAATGCAACCATCTAATAAAACAATCCTAGAAAGAAGCATCGGCAGACCAGCCATGATGGCATTCGTTCTACTAACAGGTATTTACCTAACAACCGGTCAACTTATCCCAGGTGTCGTTTGATGACTGCTCAGAACAATAGCAACAACAGCAGAAACATTGATCCTGAAAAGGTAACCGCTGAAAGACTTAACGGTTATGCAGCATTGTTTGGATGCATTGCTCTTGTAGGGGCTTATGCAACAACAGGTCAAATCATTCCAGGTTTCGTGTAATGAACAAATCAACTAATTATTGGAAAACAGCAGAGCAAATGAATGGTCGTCTAGCAATGATGGGTTTTTTTGCAGCTGTTATTAACTACGGAATAACAGGCTGGATCATCCCAGGGATTGTGTAGATCAAACTATCAAATCTTAAAAAGGCCTCTTCTCTGTCATTACGGAAGAAGCCTTTTTTTAGTGCTATGGGTGCACTAGGATCACTTGCCCTGGTTAAGCTTCCGACGATGCCTCGTCGGGACTTGAACCCGAGATCTCTCCCTTACCAAGGGAGTGCTCTACCGCTGAGCTACAAGGGCTTGTGGAAAGATGGGCCGGGTTGGATTTGAACCAACGTAGGCGTAGCCAGCGGATTTACAGTCCGCCCCCATTAACCACTCGGGCACCGACCCGATTTCTTTCCACGCAGCATGGCATCTTTGCTTGACGCCAATCGAATATATATCCGATCAGAATACTTGCCAAATCTTTTTTAGGGAGTGCTGTGATCTGTTGTTTGTCCATTTTCTAGTGCGTTTTATCCACTCTTTTATCCTTTGTTTGAGTTGTACTCAGACGCATGCAAAAGATGGTGATTGCAGTGATCTTTTGATAAAACTAGACAATCTAGTGTCAGCTGGGCATTCGTAATCAGACTGGCGTTAAATCAATGAACAAAGATGTGGAACGATAAAACTAGAGAGTTACTGAATTTACGCAAAGCACACCCGTCCAAAAGGTCTTTACTGTTGCTGGCAAGTCTGTGCTGTCTGGCCCCGATTCCTGCTCTTGCTAATCCAAGTCAAGCGTTCAAAGAAAAATCAGAGTGCTTAGATAACCCAACTTTCGTCACTCCTGGCAATCAAGAGATTAAATACTGCATTCAACCCAACGGCACATTCAAAACAATCAACGACGAAGGGTCGTTCACGAAAGAGAAAATCGAAATTGAGAAACCTTTCGAAGAACGCAAAGTGGACGGCTTTAGAACAATTACCCACTCAATTGAATATAAAATTGAAGAGGATGAATTGGTTCGATATAAATGCAAAGCAAAGAGGACAGGAGGTCAATATGTCTGCAAGGATTCGGTAGATCGAGTTGTTAAAGGTGTAAGGCCAGATGGATACTTTTTAAAAGAAGGATTGAAAAAAATTGAAGATGAACAATGGAAAGATTCGATTGAAGATTTCACTGCTGAAATTGATCTCAGCAAGAATCAAGATGCTTATTACCAAAGAGCATTTGCAAAATTGATGATCAAAGATTACTTAGGGGCTATCAAAGATAGTAGTTCTAGTCTGAGGTTAAATAAAGACAACATCAAAGCATATAACGTTCGAAGTTTCTCTAAGTACAAAATTGACGATCACAAAGGTGCGGTGAATGATCTCAATAAATTGATTGTTTTGCTGGAACGTTTAACAGATAAGGAGATAGAAGAGCTTGATATTAAAGAGGTCAGTCCGATTTATAACAAGTTCTATTTCAGGCGAGCACTGTCAAACAGTGAGCTAGGGAGACAGAATGCTGCGATTCAGGATTTTGATCAATCCATCGAAAGAGATCCACTCAATGGTCAGGCATATTTTCAACGCGGTTTAGAGAATTATTGGACCAATAGAGATTTAGCTTGTACAGATATGCTCCAAGGTTTATCTCTTGGAGCTGAGGATAGAAGTGAATCACTTATAAATAGCAGCAAACAAGAGACCTCATTTCTTGAAGAGTTATTTGAGAAAGAGAATACATTGATGAGTTCTTGTAAAGGCGTGAGTCAAGAGAAAATAGATAATAATAAGAGTAAATTTCAACGCGAACAGTTGATCAATGAGGGAGGTGATTTATTTAAAAAATATCTATTAATTATCCCTATCTTTTTGATTGTGATTGTGACAATTATCCTCAAATATACCAATAATGATGAATAAATAGCTTGTTTAAATACACGTCGATAACTAATTAAATTAAGTTTGACTGAAATACCTCTTGTCTAACAATTTACTTCAAGAATTATTCGTTAAGGCAAATATTTGTAGATTCTTTTCAGGTTAACCATATAATATCCCTGTCAGCGACAAGCTATTGGAAGTTACCACAATAGAAAACGAGGGAAGTAGCAGATCTCTTGTATGGAAGAGCCCAGAGAGATCTTTAGTTATTGGTGATCAAATCATTGTGAATGAAAGTGAGGAGGCGTTGTTATTTGAGAATGGACAGTTGATGCAAACTCTTGAGGGAGGTCGGCATCTCGTTGAGTCAGGAAATATTCCAGGAATTGAAGGATTAATCAGGAGAGCTGCAGGTAGTAATTCTCCAATTCGAATTGATACTTGGTTTATCAATAAGACGGTCTCTAATGATTATAAATGGGGTGTTCAATTACAAGCGAAAGATCAAGAGCATGGACTAATTGTCCCAGTTGGATCTTATGGATCAATGTTAATTAGAATTGATGATCCCGCTTCTTTTGTTCTGCAAATCGTTGGGCAAAGATATGAGATGAAGAAAGATGATTTAAGAGATTTTCTTCTTCCGATTATTGAGAGAAATTTAAAGGACTATATTTCCAAGAGCATTACCAACAAGCAATTAGACATCTTTACGCTTGATTCAGAGTTAATGGAATCGTCTAAGGCGATGAGTGATTTGATCTCAAAAGATATCAAACGGTTTGGAATTTCATTGATTGATTTTTATATTCAAGGAATCGAGGTGATTGGTAATAATCCTGATTATCTCAGAATCAAGGAAAGTCTTGCAGAAGCAGCAAGTTTAAGGATCAGGGCGAAAGCAGCATCAGATACTGAAGGCTTTTATGAAAAGGAACGAGAATTGGATGCTCTTGATCGGGCTATCGAAAAAGATAGTACTGGGCTTGTGGGATCGTTGTTGGGACGATCTGGTGCCACAACTTCAGGTACAACTCAAAATTCAGCTCCCAGCTCAGAGAAGAAATCATTATCAACAGAGGATCTTAAATTTAAATTATTCAACCTGAAGGACATGATGGATTCTGGGCTGATCTCAAAAGAGGAATATGAACAGAAGAAAAAAGAATTGTTGGGTAATTATTAATCTTTAAACTATAAAATAATCTTATATAGATATGAAAATAAATAGAGCGCTACCGATCATATGGCTACCATTATTAGCCTTCTGGACATTCCTCGTATCGATTCATATTAATACGACGCCTTTTGCTCTTTCCAATCTTGTCCCGACAGTTTTTTATGTTTTAGTTTCGTTCCTTCTTGCATTGCAATTGCAATTAGTCATCGGAGGGAAGAGAGAAGGCTTCTTTGTGAAATTTGGAACGATCAATATTATTGGTATTTGTTTATTTGTCTCTACTATTACGATCCTCTGCAGTGTGACTGGAGAAATAGCTCAAGATCTATCAATTATTATTTTAATTTGTTCTCTTCTTGCTAATTCAATTATTGCCGAGTTTCTTTCTTATTCCAATAAGCAGGTGACAAGGAAAATTGATAAAGAGAGAAAAGCCTGGGCTGATAGAACTAAAATTTTAGACGAACAACAAAAAGAAGCTTCTTATAAAGGTTCAGCAGAAAGAAGATTGTCTATTGAATCAAGAAAAGATTGGAAAGCATATTTCAAGAAAGCTGTAGTGACGTTTGCCGGTAATCAACAGATTATTGATGAGATCACAAGGATTAAAGATATTATTGACTACAGCTCTTACTTCAGAAAGGAGTTATCAGTCTCTGATTTGTCTGAAATTCAATCTGGAATCAATGAACAACAAATATTGGCAGTCTTAAAAGAGATTGAATGAAAAAGTGTAATTATTGTGGAGCTCCCATCACCTCTAGTTTGGGGATTTGTGAGTATTGCAATGGGTCTACGAGTATATCTAACAAAATAAAAAGTCTTTTTATCAAAAAGGATGTTAAGGCTTGGTTAATCAAAACTAAAAATCAAATTAATAATAAGGCTGTTGAACCAGTAATTGTTTTTCTTAAAAAGCAGAGGGTTATTCAACAGGGAAATAGATTTCTAAAAGATCAAAAGATTATCTCTAATACTCAGCTTCTTGGAAAGTATATAAAAAAAAGATTTAGTAGTAAAAGGAATCTTGCTCTTTTAGTTGCTATACCACTTGGCTTTCATCTCTATATCAGAGTGAATTATCCTTTAACTGCAAAACCATTTGTCCCAGATTCTCCATACAAACCAGCGAAGCTTGTTGGTTCGGATGATGAAAATGAGTTGATTTTTTATAGCAATAAGAACACGAAAGAAAGCAGAGATTACACAAAGGCTTGGTGCAAAAACAGTAGGAAAAAGATGCCACTATCAACATGCTTGAAAGACAATCTCAATGAAAGTAAATACTTTGATATTGGTTCAAAAGTTAAAGAAGGTGATTGGATTTTAGTTAAATTAGCGATTGCATATGGTGACGGGAAACCTTCGTCAGAACGCATGAATGATGCAGCTATAAATTGTAGAAAGAAAACTATTGCTTTTTTTTACAAGGGATATCCTGAGTCTTACGCAAAAACAAAAATCGATTTCCCTGATGCTTTTGACGAGGAAGATGAAATGCAGTACCGAAGAGAGAAACCAGCAGCAATAGTAAAAAGAATGGGAAAACTATGGTGGACTACAAATTACTCTTGGCACAATGATTTTGAGTTAGGCGAATATCTTGGATGGCAAAAGAACCAAGTAAGGGATGCTGAAAAAAGACTTTCAGAAAAAATAAATGATAAAACATATTGTCCATACTTTAGAGAGTCTGATAAGCATAGATGCACTCCTAAGGCAAGAAAAGAGAGCATTGCCAGTGATCGTGATTGGCTTAAAGGTAGAAAAAATAATCTCAATAGAGATAGGCTTGCAAGGAAGGCTGCAGGTGTTGAATACAATCGATTGTTAAAGGCTGTATGTAAAACGGAACCTTTCCGATTGTTTTGAGGATATTGATTCCTAAAAATATAAATGCCTAAATATAAATGTAATTACTGCGGTGCTCCTATAAGTTCAAGCTTAGGTATATGCCCGTATTGTGATAAGACAAATAATATATTTTCTTCGATTAGTGCTTTAGTAATTAAAAGAGATATAAAAAAAGTTCTTTTAAATTGGAAAGCTCAATTCGATCAAAAGGTTCTAAAGAATTCGACTGTAATTCTGATAAAGGAAAAGATTGTTGCCAATAATCAAATCAAGTTACTAAGAAATCATATAAAAAGACTGCTATGTAAGAGAAAGAATGTAGTTATTTTATTTGCTATCCCAATTGGTTTTCATCTCTATATGAGAGTCAACTATCCAACAACTGCTAAACCTTTTTATCCAGAACTTATTACTGTTGCACCCATGCTGGATGAGGCTGGTGAGTTTGTGCTGTATACAGATGGGAAGTCAAATAAGCACAATGCAAGTAACAAAGCTTGGTGTAAAAAATATAAAAAAACTCAACCTATTTCACTTTGCTTGAAGGATATTAATCAACCTAGAAAATATATTGATATTGGTTCTAAAAGAAGGGATAAAAGAGCTAAAGATTGGATTTTGTTCAGATTGGCTGAAGGCACACTATATGAGAATATGTCTGATGCTGCTATCAATTGTAAAAGGGGATTGGTGGCTTTTTATAAGACTGATGGACTTGTTGGATTTCATGCAATTGATCCGACTGTTCCTTCTATGTTTAGAGAAATTGAGAAGCAAAAATATGAAAGAAAAAAACCTGATTCAATTGCTAGAAAAATGGGAAGACTATGGTGGATCTCCAACTATTCTTATTACAAAGATCTTGAAAGTGGGGAATATCTAGCTTTCTCAAAAGAAACCATTAGAAGCTATAAGGAAGATCTTGCCGATAGAATCGCTGATAAGAAAAATTGTGAGAAGAAAGAAAGTAGATATGAGTGTAATTCTAGAGAATATCCAAAAAGGATAGCTAATTACCGTCGTTATATAAAAACAGCTATTGAGGATTTTGAGTATACAAAAGTTAAAAGGAGAAGTATGGCAATTGAATACAATAGTTTGTTCAAGAAAGCATGTAATACAGAAGGAACGTTTGAGATATACAAAAAACTCAAATAATTACATAGTCCAGGAGGGTTGAGATGCAAATAAGACGATAGTAAAAACAGTTAAGAATTTCTTCCAATGGCGTATTTTGCTTTTATCCGTTTAGATGACCTTCCTGATGAAAATATTGAATGAAGACAAATCAGTCTGAGATCGAAACAACAGATCAAAATAAGTCTCAAGGTGAGTTCACAGCATTCACAAACCTTTTGAACCGAAACTTCAATGAAATTGAGGATCGATCCTTAGGAAAATCAATAGCAGGAATACCCGTCAACTTCTATGACTTTGATGCGATGACTCAAGGTTTGCAGAGAGGAGATTTAATTGTTTTAGGTAGCAGGCCATCCATGGGAAAAACGTCTTTGGCTTTAAATATGGCCAAGAATGTTGCTCAACTTCATAGCCTTCCTGTATGCATCTTTGACTTGGAAATGAGCAAAGAGCAGCTCACCTATAGATTGATTTCAAGTGAGGTAGGCATTGAAACCAGTCGATTAAGAACTGGACGTTTACAAGAAGATGAGTGGCCTGACTTGGGAGAAGGGCTTGAAAGACTTGGTCAATTACCAATCTTCATCTCAGATAAAAGCAAGGTCACTGTTGATGAAATGATTACTAAATGCCAAGGGCTCAAAGAGCAACACAAGACTGAATTGGGGTTGATTGTGATTGATTATCTGCAGCTGATGGAGGGTCCTTTATATGAAGCAAGAGACGAAGAACTCTCCAAGGTTGTCGTTCAATTAAAAGAGATGGCAAAAGTTCTAAACGTACCGGTCATCGTTTTATCTCAACTTGATCGTGAAATCGAACATCGGTCAAATAAGCGTCCGATGCTAAGTGATATCAGAGAGACACAATCACTCGAAAGCCATGCTGATATCGTTACCATGATTTATAGGGATGAGTACTACAACCCTGAGACAGAAGATCGTGGCATTGCTGAACTCATTACTTGCAAGCATCGAAATGGTCCTCTCGGTACAGTCAAACTCCTATTTGAACCACAGTTCACACGTTTTAGAAATTTAGCGGCAATTGTTTAAAATACTGCTTTGACTATTAGTAGCTTCCTCAGTCAAGGCGGAAATGCTAAAAGACGGGATGAATATTCAATAACATCTAGTTGATCTAGTATGTACGAAGAAGCCTGAAAGATATGCGAGTCAATGTGAGTGGACAAAAAGAAAATAAATGAAAAAAGTTCTACAAGCATGTCAAAGATGTGGAGCACCAATCGTTTGGGATGAAGTCTCTTCTTCTATTACATGTGAATTCTGTGGAGCTAAGACTTATATAAGAAGTAGATTTATCATTGTAGAAAAAGTCAAAGATAAGCTTTATAAAATAAGTTCAAATATAAAAACTAAAGCAAAAAGAATTACAAAAACATGTTTAGAGAATCAGACTATATTGTCAAATAATCAATTAGATAAAATATATATAGGATTAAAGCAAACTATCAGTAATAGATATTTCAAAATATTATTTATATCAGTTCCGATTTTATTTATTAGTCGTTCTATTATTGATGATCCCGTTAGACCTTACAAATCAGATATAAAGAAACAATGTCAAAGAATCGATCCTGTATATGATGCAGAAAGCAAAAAGTTTATAGTTAATAAATGTACTAGTGATATCTACAAAGTAATAAGATCAATTAATAAAATAGTAAATAAGAGACCAGGGAAAAAGTCAAAAAAATCTTTCTATCCTTTAAATAATCAAAGTAATTTTAATTATTTAGGGGACGAGAATAAAAAAAATATCTATTCTTTTTATAAAGGGGACAATCGTATTTATATAAAAAATGATGATTCGTCAGGGATAACCCTATACATCAGCTTCTCTCCATACAGGGGCTATTCGGGAGGTTCAAGCGCAGTTGAGATTGAGTATATAGTTCCTCAATATTTTAAATTGCAAGAAAAGAAAAATCTTGAAAGATTTTGCAAAAAAGTTCGGAGAGATATTCGGAGATATGATTTTGGGCAAATCACCTGGAAAGAAAAATATCAATTGATTGGTGATCTAATTGAATCGAAGTCTGATGGAGGATATGATGGAGGATATGAAAGAATACAGAGAAGATGCAGAGAGTGATTAAGTAAGCTAAACCATTTTTAGGTAGGTTCTCATAGTTTTGTTGAGTCTTAAACCTCTAGTTCTTCGGAAAATTAATTGTCAAATAAATAAACTAATTACTTTCCCAAGCAAAACATTTTGTAGTAAGCATCTTTGATCTCTCCTTTAGAAGATCCATAGCGTAATCCTGACCTTAAAGCTAAGGCTCTGTTCTCTCCTGGACCATGATGATTGAAATCGTCGTATTCTTGATCTCCAACTGAATAAGCGGCATTAATCATCGTTTGAACTTCATCCAAATTAAAAGAAATGTTATCGGTACTAGCGAGAATTATCCCCGCATAACAGTCAGCCTGAAGCTCTATTCTCATGGTATTTCTTTTGGCACTTGATATTAATTTTGAGGTTGCATCTTGAACATGATGAGCATATTCATGAGCGACAACAAACGATATTGCAGCTTTGCCAGCCTTGCCTAGTTCTTTCATGAACTTAGGCTCTAAACAAATTGTTTTTGATATTGAGTTGTAGTAAGTATCTTCACACCAAGACCATTTTATTTTCCCTGTACCGGCTACTTTCCCCATGCTGTTAGCAGCTCCTTCAATCACAGTATCTACAAGCGTTTCTATATCACCATTAAATTCGATAGCTGCCTTTGCAGGTAATGGAAGAAAAGAAGCTAATCCAAGGCATAGAGGAATGGTGAATATCCTTGTATAGAAACGATCGAAACTGAAGATTTTTTCGGACATCTTTTGTTAAGACCCTTTTCTTAATGTTATGGGAGTAACGTCTTTACTCCTCTCTAGAATAACTAGACGTAGTATTTAATCTATCCTGAGGACACAGTAAGTGGTTGATGCAAGTCTCAACTGGGCAAGTATCGTAGGCATAGTGCTTGCAGCTTTTGGCTTATATCTTTTTTATTTGAGGAGCGCTAAGCCAAGTATCTCAAGAGATTTAGATCCTTTTATTGGCCTTACGGCAATGCTGTGCGGTGGGATTCTATTCTTTCAAGGTTGGAGGCTTGACCCTATTCTTCAATTCGGACAATTCTTATTGGCGGGTATAACAATTTGGGTAAGTTATGACAACCTTAAATTAAGAAAAATAGAAGCTAATAGAGATACTGTTCAAGATAAATTTGAACCTCTTCCTTATAAACGAAAATCACTAAATGATGATACTAAAATAATAAGAAGGCCTACTCAAAGAGATAGGCTTGGAACAAGTGTTAAATGCTCTTATTGTGGAGCTTCTGTTGACATCTAATAAATTAAAATAGTGAAAAATATTCCTGAGAAATGTATAAGATGCGGAGCTCCAATTAAGTGGGATAAAGTTTCTTTTGAGTTTGATTGTGACTTCTGCGGTAAAACATACTCAATCAATCAAGACCTTATCCCAAAGAACAATAAATTCAATATAACCAGTAAAAAAATAGAAAAAACAAAAGAAATAAAGAATAATTTAATATCTATCAATAAAAAGGGTTCGGACATTATAGAAACATTTATCTTTTCATTGACTGATTTCAGACCATTAGAATATGAAAGATTCAAATCATATACTATAAAATTAAGATTATTGGTAATTGCCATTTTTATCTTATCTACATTTGCTAACTCTCAACATTGGCTGTCATTTCTTATCATTTATTCAATAACTTATTTACTTGTAAACTTGGCTATTTTAAAAAAACTTTCAAGAAATCAGAATATTAAAGATGTAAAACGATCCAGGAGATTGAGATTTATTGATAAAAAAATATTGGATCATTTAATTGATATCTTTATGAAGATAGTATATATATTTAGTATTTTGATGGCAACCTTTTTTCTTCTTTCTAAGGATGGCTCTTTAATCTTTCCAGTTGATGATTATTTTGGCGTAAGCTTGTTTTGTTTTATCTTGTTTTCATTTACAGGATTTTTAGGTATAAGATTTAATTTGAATAGAAATTACCTACCTCAAATGGATTATATCTTTATCTTTCTTTCAGTACTATTTTCATTCGCTATGGTACTAGGTGAATGAAAAATATTCCTGAGAGATGTGAAAGATGCGGAGCTCCAATCAATTGGGATGGGATTTCTACTGAAATTGATTGTAGCTATTGCGGTAAAAAATATATAGCCAACGATACTCTTTTAACAGCTAAGGCAAGATTTAGAAAGATTTCTAAAGAGGCAAGTAATATAAAAGATAAATTAATTGAACAATCTAACAATATTAATCAAGAAATAGATCCATTAATAAATTTTAAGAAGAATGTAAACCCAAGACCAAAATTAGAAGGATCTTTCTCTCAAAGATTTAAGGCTTCTCTCAAGCCTACTAGAGATAATTTTATAGAAGATTCAGATAAGGAAGAGAATAGAAGTTCAAACGCGCCATCAAATCTACAAAGATTTATTTGGTCCCTTAGCTCAAAAAATAATAAAGATTCTTTGGAGAATAGTACAGAAAAAAGTTCTAATAGTCTTAAATCTAAAGTGTCAATTATTGGACTAACTATTTTGGGTTTGATTAGTTTTATAGTTATTTATAAAAATTTCAATAAATCAACAAATTGGGAAACAAAAATATTGGATGAATGTATTGATAAATATAATTCTTATGATTGGCATGGAGTAGTTGAAAAGTGTACAGAAGCTATTCAAAATGACCCCACAGATTTGTATTCAGGTAATGCATTCGCATATTCATTGATAGGAGATGCTCAAGAAGAACTAGGTAATCATAAATTGGCAATTTCTAGTTATACTAAAGCTATTTTTATTAACTCGGAAGATCAATATGCTTATCATGGAAGAGCATATAGTAAGGAATCAATTGATGACAATAAAGGAGCAATAAGAGATTATACTATTGCTATTGGTTTTGATCCTAATGATGATATCGCTTATGGTAATAGAGGGTGGAGCAGGTATAAAATCGGTGATTACAAAGGAGCTATAGAAGATAGTAATAAGTCAATTTCAATAAAAGATAATGAGGGTTATGTTTATCATAATAGAGGACTTTCAAGATATGAACTTGGCTTTAAAAAAGCAGCATGTCTTGATATATTTAAGGCCAAATCACTAAAAGAAAAAGAAGCAATAGATTACTTAAAAGCAGGAAATAATCAAGGTGATTGGTGTAGGGAGATGCCGCTAATTAAAGCACAGACATATAAGTGGACATTGTATGATTCAAATAAGGAAGTCGACAGTTATGTTAAATTAGGTGGTTGGAGAGTCTCTAAGAAAATCAGAGATTTTTATATTGATATTAGGAGCTTAGATGGTTCAAGAATGTCTGAGATGAAATACCAGGCAGACTGCCATGATTGGAGTATTATGTTTAATAATAATAGATCATTTAACTATTGGGAGAAGGTTGAACCAACTACAAGAGAAGATATTTTATTGTCAATGGTTTGCAGAGATAAATTTTAGCATCGATTCCAAAATTTCTTGGCTTGATTAATACTTTAGTAATGAATGATTTGCATAAGTCATTAGAAGATAAAGATTATTAAGTAAAAAGGCAATTCTTTAATCTGAGAATTGGAGTAAATTTGGAATATATGCCTCAACCACATCAATAATCTCTTGGCTTCCATCCTTCTCGCTCTTGCCGCTGGTCTTATTTCTCCTGTCTCTGCTAACGCTGGCGATTCTCTTTATAAATCAATGTATGAGGCTAAATATGCTTGTGATGTCTGGCAACTCAGAGGAGGTTATTTCAACATAAGGGGAGACAGTGAACTAGGAAGAAACTCCGTTAGAGATTGCAAGCTTGAGAAGGAAACCAGCCAGTTTTTAGGTTTTGAATGGACAACAGTTCAAGAAGGACGAACTTACAGCCCAAGCGAATTTACTGAATTTCACTTCTCTTCAAGAAAAGTTGTCCATTATTTCCGCTTTAGGAAGCCTCTGAATGATTAATCATGAAATTATGAGAAATAATTTAGGAAGAAAGTTAAGTTATCTTTTATGTCTTTTTAGATATAAACCAATAAGCCACATAAGTATGTAGAAACAGCGGTTCGTCATGTATACAGGGAAGAGAGCGGTTCGTTACCTATACAGGGAGAGTTTGGTTCGTCATATATAGAGGGAGAAGATAAATATTTTGAGATATGGATGGATTCCTACCGTTAGTCAGGACGAGATACCAACTCGCGGTAGTTATTCATAATTTCCCCAGGGAAATCGAACATACACAATGAACTTAGAAATAACAAAGGTACTTTCACCAGCAAAGGAAGATGGTCAGATGGATGATCGTTTTCAAGAGGATCAACGATGGATTATTGAACAGATTGGTCCTGATGTAATTGATGCTTTGAGGGACTTCAAGCAAAAGACAACTAATCTAGAAAATCAATATGGAACTGTTGCTATTAGGCTCTGCCATGTTTTCTTTGAACGCATTTCATACATTGATGAGAATGAAGATGAACTAACTAATAAATGGAGATGGCGATCTAAGAAACTCAGAGCACATTTGCAACCGATGCTTCAGGACTTGGGATTTAAACCTGTCAATGCAAGTAAAATAATTGGTGCTACTGAGCTGATTCATAATCTCAAAAGCAAGCTTTCTAATGGTAGAGGAGGTGAACATAAGAATGTCAGAAAGGCTGTTGACTTCGTGGAGTCTTTCCGCGTCTCATCTCAATATGTTTTGAGTTGCATGAGTGAGGCTGGGTTTTCTGAGGCTATGCGATTTGCAGATTGGGAGTCGTACAACCCTGATCGTGCGAATAAACAGTTAACCAAAAAAGAATTAGAAGAGATTCAAAAGAAATATCCAAAAGATGACAAAGGATCTCGTGCTTTTAGAAAGGAAAGTGATGAAGGGGGATTAAAACTGAATCCATTTATTGAAAATAATTTGATCAAAGAGTTGGTCTTAATGATTCAACGGATTAATCCAAGAAAGATTAATGATCATGAGAATCTCAAGCTCAAATTAGAAGAGATTAAGTAAGAGTTGATGATTGTCTTGGATGAATAAGGTTGTTGGTTGTCTTATAGAAATTTCTCAAAAATCTTAGAAGTCAAATTACGTATAGATCGGGACCAAGATTACCCCCGGCACCCCGGTTCATAGTGGCTATATCGCATCAACATCCTTAGATCTTTGTGACCGCTTGCCGCTGAAATTTCCAAAGCGTTCATTCCATCTGCCCACATCGTGCTAATTGCGATGTGGCGTAGATCATGGAATCTAAGCTTGGGCAGACCAGCAATGGCCCTTGCCCTGCTAAACCCATGACGAGCTGCTCCAATACTTAGATCAATCACTTTGTTGGTGCTCTTCTTTGGGTAACGCTTGAGAAGTGCAACTGCTTGGGCTGATAGAGGAACGATGCGTTGACTGGTTTGGATCCCTGTTGCGGCACAATCTTTGCGGCTCAGGTGCACCAGTTTGTTGTCTAAATCAAGATCATCCCACCTCAGATTAAGTAGCTCTGAGCGACGCATGCCTGTGGTTAAAGCCAATTGCGTCAGCCTTTTGTGATTGGGGTTCCTGGATTGCCCTAAAGCCGTCAGTAATTTCTTTTTCTGGGATGGTGTGATGTAAGGAGCTCTGGCATCACTTGCTCCTCTGACTTTCAATTCCCTGGCTGGATTGGAGTTCAGTTGGCAGCCCAGCTCATCTTTGGCCCAATCCAACAGAACTCTCAATATTCTGAGCTCTCTCATCACTGTGTTGGGCTTGACCTTTAAAAGTCGTTCATCTCGCCAGAGAGCAAAATGTCTGATGGAAAGTTCTTCCATAAGAATTCCTCCCATCCAACTTTTGGCCAAAACTTTTAAGGGATATTGTTCGTTAGCCCCGCTGCGGTGATCTTGCAGTGGTCCTTGTATATACAGATCAATAGCTTCTCGGAAGATTTGTGGCGGTTTTAGATCAAGTTTTGCTGGCGTTTCAAGAGAACTTTCAACAGCATTTGCCCACAGTTCTGCAGCTGCTTTAGAGCTAAAAGTTTTGGACGTTTGGCCTTGATATTTCTTCTTTCGAATCAGTGCTTGCCAGCCACTTCCGCTTCTTCTAATCGTTGCCATTTTTAAGGTTGCATCAGGTCAGATGCATCAAGCAAAAATGGTCTAAAAACAAGAAAAGTGGATCCAAAAACGGACGTCCACTTTCAAAGATTTGCGATCCTAGTGCCTTAGATCGCTTGCCCTGGCTAAGCTTCCGACGATGCCCTCGTCGGGACTTGAACCCGAGACCTCTCCCTTACCAAGGGAGTGCTCTACCGCTGAGCTACAAGGGCTTGTGGAAAAGATGGGCCGGGTTGGATTTGAACCAACGTAGGCGTAGCCAGCGGATTTACAGTCCGCCCCCATTAACCACTCGGGCACCGACCCGATCCACTTAGTAAGATTAACAGTAGACGGTTCCAATTTTCTTGGATTTGTTGGTCCAATTAGGTTGGAATCGATACGATCGAACAAGATGTTTAATTTGTTAGGAATATGGATCTTTTACTAATTAATGGACCGAATTTGAATCTTGTTGGGAAAAGGGAGCCCACCATATATGGCACGAAAACGCTAGTAGATGTTCAAGATGAGTTATTAATTTTAGCAAACGAGCTTGACGCAGAGCTTAAATTTTTTCAGAGTAATTCAGAAGGCGAGATGATTGATTGCATTCAAAACAGCGCTGGTTCTGTTGATGGAATATTGATTAACGCAGGTGCTTATACACACACTTCCATAGCTTTAAGGGATGCTTTATTAGGAGTTGCTATTCCCTATGTGGAGATACATCTAAGTAACATTTATGCTAGGGAAGAATTTCGCCACAAATCATTTCTTTCAGATAAAGCATTGGGTTTAGTTTGTGGCTTTGGAGTAAATAGTTATCAACTTGCGTTGAAAGGAATAGTTTCTTACTTAAAGAGAGTCTGAGGGCCCTATGGATAAGTCAAAATCTCAAGTCGTTGGGAAATCAAATATTCGCTGTCTAATAAATAAAACTAATGAAGATTGGATAAATCTTGCAATTTCTAATCCATTGGAAATACTTTTGGATCATGCACATTGTGAGAGAAAGGCGGCTGGAGTGGCTCTTCAACTCATGTTTCGTTATGTAAGTGAACCTGGTCTTTCAGAGGTTCTAAGCCCATTAGCACGAGAGGAACTTGAACATTTCGAGAGGGTTTTATCAATTTTGAATGCGCGAGGGAAAAAACTTCAAAAATTAGAATCTCCTCCATATGCTGCGATTTTGGCAAAAAACATTCGCAAAGATGAACCTTTGCGAATGTTGGATAGCTTTCTGGTGGCGGGTCTAATCGAGGCAAGGAGTCATGAAAGAATGAAATTGTTGTCTATACATTCTCCTGATATTGAACTTAGCAATCTATACGCCGACTTACTAAAGAGCGAAGCCAGGCATTTTGGGATTTATTGGAAGTTGGCAGAGGAACGTTTTGAGAGGAATACTATTAATTTGAGGTTGAGAGAATTAGCTAAGGTTGAATCTGATGCTTTAGTTAAAACGCATCATGAGCCAAGAATGCATAGTTAATTATTTTTTAAGTAGATAGAATCCCCCCCCCCCAATTAAATGAAAGTTTTAACTATTGCGGGTGTAGGCCCAGGAGATCCCTCTTTATTGACTCTGGCAGCGGTTGATGCTATTCAACATTCAACAGTTGTTTCTTATCCTGTCTCTAGTAAAGGAGGAGAAAGTCTTGCGGAAAAAATTGCTTCAAAATGGATAAGCAAAGATCAAAAAAAAATTCCTTTACATTTTCCTATGGTTAATGATCAGAGCATATTAAAAAATGCATGGAGAGTTGCCGGGAATAAATTAATAAGGATGGTTGACAAGGGTGAAAGAGTCGTTTTCCTTGCTCAAGGAGATATTTCGCTTTTTTCAACAGGCTCTTATCTTTCAAAGGTGATAGAAAAATATCATCCAGATTGTCTCGTTAAATTAATTCCAGGTGTTACATCTTTTTCGGCTGCTGCTGCGAAAAGTAAATTACCACTTGCTTTTCAAGAGGAACAGTTACTTGTAGCATCTGTCCCGGACTCGCATAACGAGCTAAAGGTTATTCTTTCTGATGCAGCTCTGATGAAAAGGGTGGTTGTGTTGCTCAAGCTTGGGAAAAAATGGGAGTGGGTCAAACCTTTGCTTGAAGAACTCGATCTAATAGAAAGATCTGTATTCGCAGAACGAATAGGATTCTCAGATCAACAAATTATTAGAGCATCTGATCTTTCCATAGGTGCTAGGCCATATTTTTCAATGCTATTGATTCGACAAAGTTGGCCTATGATTATGCCCTGAAATGTTTTAGTTGAATTTAATCAGCTCGTCTTCGAGTAGCTTTATAGCTTCATTTGGAGAGCTTGCTCTAACTAATTTTTGGCGAAGCGTAGAGGCGCCTTGAAAGCCTCTGCAAGTCCAATTCATATGTTTTCTGGCAATCAAAAGTCCATGATTACCTTTTTTTAAAATAAGTAATTTGAGATGTTCGAGGGATAAGCTGATTTTCATCTTTGCGTCAGGTGGTATGAAAGTTTTTTGATTTTTGATTTCCGCATCAATTTGTCCAACCAGCCATGGAGCTCCCATGCTTGCCCTCCCTATCATTACCCCATCGGCATTCGTAATCTTTAAACATTCGATGGCATCACGAGAATTTTTAATGTCACCATTGGCAATGACAGGGATATCTAATGATTTTTTTATTTTTGAAATAGCTTCCCAATTTGCACTCCCAGAAAATCCTTGTTTCCTCGTTCGGCCATGAACAGTTATTAGTTGTGCCCCAGCGTCCTGTAGCCCTAAAGCAAAAGATACTGGATTATTGGTGTTTTCATCCCAGCCCAACCTAATCTTTACTGTTAATGGAATTGATATTGCCTTGGAAACCTTTTTGACGATCAATTGAGCAAGTTCTGGTTCTTTTAATAGAGCACTTCCGCCCCCTTTCCGCGCAATTTTTTTTACTGGGCAACCCATATTTATATCTATAAGGAATGCACCCGATGATTCGGCTTTGATAGCTGCTTCGATCATTGAATCTGGCCGATGGTCAAACAGTTGAACACCAATTGGACCACTCTCCTCCGAAAGCTCAATTACTTTTTCTTCCCCATGACCTAGCTCAAGACTTTTAGCATTCACCATTTCTGTAAAAAGTAAAGCTTTTGGAGACCATCTACGAACAAACTTTCTGAAGATTTGATCGCTTACACCTGCCAGTGGTGATTGAATAACTGGACAGTTTAATGATCTAGAAGTTCCATTCCCTGATAACAAAATCGGAGATAACACTTTCATCTCTAAAGTAGATTTGAATTTTTCTTTGTCATTACAAAAAGAAAAAGTTTGATTTGTTTTTTGATTTCAAAAAATAAGAAAAAAATGCTAACTGATGCTTTTAAGGAAACGGCACTTTCAGAGATGCTATCAAAACCAGAAGTATTTATATTAAGGATAGTTTGGTCGTGAATGAATCCTTTTTTTTTGTT
This sequence comes from Prochlorococcus sp. MIT2308, assembly GCF_059772345.1. NCBI lineage: Bacteria > Bacillati > Cyanobacteriota > Cyanophyceae > Synechococcales > Prochlorococcaceae > Prochlorococcus > Prochlorococcus sp. MIT2308. The sequence goes on from NZ_CM186283.1 coordinate 1,762,105, forward strand.
AATATTTTTTGGTTAGTTTTATTTCTAAACCTCATTTTCTAATATAACTCTTTGTTCATACTTGTAGTATGAAGAATTAATCTTGATTTTGGCCTATAAAGGTTACATAATCTTATGAAAGGTAGAGAATTTTGCCGCTGCCAATAGTCGCAATAATTGGACGCCCAAATGTTGGGAAATCTACATTGGTGAATCGCTTATGTCAGAGCAGGGAAGCCATTGTTCACGATGAACCAGGGGTAACTAGAGATCGAACTTATCAAGAGGGATTTTGGAGGGATAGGGATTTTAAAGTTGTAGATACTGGGGGTTTAGTTTTTGATGATGATACTGAGTTCCTTCCTGAAATAAGAGAGCAAGCTAATCTTGCGCTTGAAGAAGCCGTCGTTGCATTAGTAATTGTTGATGGCCAAGAGGGGGTTACTACAGCTGATGAATCGATTGCTGAATTTTTGAGGTCTCATTCTTGTAAAACACTCGTTGTGGTTAACAAATGTGAATCACCCGAGCAAGGGTTAGCAATGGCAGCAGAATTTTGGAAGCTTGGTCTCGGTGAGCCTTATCCAATTTCTGCCATACATGGAGTTGGGACCGGAGATTTGCTTGATCATGTGGTTACGTTGTTCCCCTCAAAAGATTTAGATGAAGTCGATGATTCTCCTGTTCAATTGGCAATCATTGGTCGACCAAATGTAGGGAAGTCAAGTCTTCTTAATTCTATTTGTGGAGAAACAAGAGCAATTGTTAGTTCGATTAGGGGCACGACTCGAGATACGATTGATACTCGAATAACTCATCAGGGGAAACAATGGAAATTAGTTGATACGGCGGGAATCCGTAGACGTAGAAGTGTTAACTATGGTCCAGAATTCTTCGGCATCAATCGGAGTTTTAAGGCGATAGAAAGAAGTGATGTTTGTGTATTGGTTATTGATGCTTTGGATGGCGTGACAGAACAAGATCAAAGACTTGCAGGTAAAATTGAGCAGAAAGGAAGAGCATGTGTAATTGTCGTAAACAAATGGGATGCTATTGAAAAAGATAGTCACACAATGTCTGCAATGGAAAAAGAAATTCGTTCGAAATTATATTTCCTCGATTGGGCCGAGATGATTTTTACATCTGCGCTGACGGGACAAAGAGTTGAAGGCATTTTTGCATTAGCTACTTTGGCAGTTGATCAGAATAGAAGAAGAGTCACTACATCAGTTGTTAATGAGGTCCTAACTGAGGCTTTGAAATGGAGAAGTCCCCCTACCACAAGAGGCGGAAAACAAGGGCGTCTTTATTACGGTACTCAAGTAGCTATTAATCCTCCAAGCTTTACTCTTTTTGTGAATGAAGCTAAATTGTTTGGGGAAACCTATCGAAGATATATTGAGAGACAAGTTAGAGAGGGACTTGGGTTTGAAGGGACTCCTATAAAATTGTTTTGGAGAGGGAAGCAGCAACGCGATGTCGAAAAAGACTTGGCACGCGAACTGAAAGGGGGCTGAAATTAGTAATTTTTATGGATTGGCTAAAAAAGATTCCAATTGGTCAATATGTCTCTGGCAAATCTAGCTGGCTTCGTGGTATAGATCCTCGAATCAAACTTTCCTGGATCTTAGTGTTTTTGTTATCTCCTTTTTTAGCTAATTCCATCTGGAGAATTTCAATTGCTTTGTTTCTTTTATTTATTACGTTTATTAGTTGGCTACCTCCTCGCATTTGGTGGAGGTCTCTGGTATTTCTATTGCTTTTCTCTTTAATTATCGGATTCTTATCGATTGTTTTACCCGCGAGTGAAGCATCAAGTGAATTGACCATAAGAGCACCTGATGAAATACCAGGAGCAATTGTTATGACTCGATCATGGGAGATTTTTAAGCTGGGGCCATTTAACTTTGGGGGTATTTCATTAGGGCCATTAATCGTTGATCGTCGCTCTGCAGAATTAGGCATTAAAACTTCGACTTTAATTTTTACTGTTATTCATAGTGTGAATTTGATGTTAATCACAACACCTCCTGAAGATCTTGTATGGGCAATCAAGTGGTTTTTTTCTCCTTTGGCTTCGTTAGGAGTCCCTATGGAAAAATTGTCATTTCAACTTCTTTTGGCTTTGCGATTTTTACCCTTAGTTCAAGAGGAGCTCCAAAACCTCTTTCGTTCCGTCGGTGTAAGGGCAATTGAATTTAGAAAATTGGGATTAAAAAGTTCATTAGATTTGCTTGTAACTTTAGGCGAACGACTTTTGTCAAATATTTTGCTCAGAGCAGAACAGGGAGCTGATTCTCTAATGTCAAGAGAGGGGCTTTGGCTGTCATCCAAGCAATTACGTCCTAATATTGTTGTTAATCCTAGATATTTGTGGGTTAATTTAAATTCGATTTTTGTGCTTTTGATAGCTATTGTCTTACGTTGTATGTATGGTACATCTTAATGAAAAAGAATTAAAATTTGAACGCTGAACGCTATCTGAATCACCCAACTTTTGGAATGTTATATTTGGTTTCACCAGCAAATAATGGTAGAGATGTTTATGCAACTTTATATGCGCAAAAAATATTTTTTTTAGTTACTTTGCAACCGAGAGGAGCAACTTTTGAGGTTATTCCATATATGGATGCTCGGCATTATTCAGAAATGCATTTGTCTAAATGTAAGAGAGAAAAATCATCAGACATTGACGTTTGGAAGGAATTATTTAATCAAACTTTTATGTAAATTTGGTCGATTTGATGGTGATTGATTCTCATGAATTTACGTCGATAATAAATTCACTACCCTCAGGGGTTAGTTTACTTGCAGTGAGCAAGGGGCATGATCAAGAATCCATTCGTAAACTTTCTGATTATGGTCAGCTGGATTTTGGAGAAAGTCGTTTACAAGAAGCTCTCCCCAAAAAAAACGAACTGAATGATCTGAAGCAACTCCGATGGCATTTTGTCGGTACATTGCAGAAAAATAAAGTCAGAGGAGTTATTAAAGAATTCGACTTCATTCATTCTGTTGACTCTTTGTCGTTGCTTGAACGAATTTCTAGAATTTCGCTGGAAGAGCAAAAAACTCCAAATTTATTTTTACAAGTAAAATTTAGGAATGATCCCCAAAAGGGTGGATTTTCAAGGGAAGATCTCTTGAACAACTGGTCTAAGATTATTGCTTTGAATAATGTTAATTTGATCGGCCTAATGACAATTCCACCAATTGCTCTTGATTCCTATCAAAGAAAAGATTTATTTCATGAATGTAAAAACCTTGCAAATCATTTGGGGTTAAAGGATTGCTCAATGGGCATGAGCAATGATTGGAAAGAGGCTATTGAGGTTGGCGCTACTTGGATTCGTTTGGGATCTTTTTTGTTTGGCAAACGTCGAACTTAGAGAAATTGTCGAAGATATGAAAAAACTAATAAAAAAGCTTGCCCCTTTAGATAAGGAACGTTATTTAAGTATATGGTTCATCCTTCATTTCGTTGAAGATGTATCCGATGTTGGCTTATCCAACTTTTAACAAATCATCCCGAGAGGATTAACTGGTGTCGCTTATTTCCCGTCTTCGTGCTGTCGTCGCTGGTGATGACTTTTTAGATAGTGATTTTGATGAGCTCGATTACGACACAAGTGAAGACTTTGAGAATTTTAATAAAGGGAGCAAAGTTGGAAACGGAGAAATGGCAACAATCTCTCAGCCCAATCCTTTTGATGGGAGGGGTGGTTATACTTCTTCAAATGTCATAGGTATGCCTGGGATTTCAACAAATGATTCTGAAGTTAGTTTGATGGAACCTCGTAGCTTTGATGAGATGCCGAGAGTAATACAAGCTTTGCGAGAGCGTAAAACAGTTATTTTAAATCTCACAATGATGGAGCCTGATCAGGCGCAAAGGGCGGTTGATTTTGTTGCAGGTGGAACATTTGCTATTGATGGACATCAAGAAAGGGTTGGAGAAAGTATTTTCCTTTTTGCGCCTTCTTGTGTGACAGTTACTAATTCATTCCAAGAGGAAGCTTCCCCTTCAAATATGACTAATAAAGGTCATGACTTGATGTCTAAGGAAACCTCTCCTGCTCCAGAGCCTGCATGGGGGGAGACAGTAGCTACAGCTCTTTGAGTGATTAAATAGATTGGAAATTTCTATTGGGATAATTGGCCTTGGCAGTATGGCTAAAGCTATTGTCTCACCTCTTTTGGAAAGAGGTGAATACAAACCTGAAAATGTTTTAGGAATTGTTGGTAAAAGCTCAAGTATTGAACCTGCGTTGAATGATCTTCCAAAAGAAATAAAAGTCGTATCGAGTGAAGATTCTTTCTCGACAGAGATATGGAATGCTCCTTTGAAAATTTTGGCTGTAAAACCTCAACAATTCAGCAAAATCAAAGAATCAGATTCAACATTCCAATCGAAAGCTCACTTCCCAAAACCATTGTTAATTTCCGTTTTAGCTGGAATAACATTGAAAACTCTTAAGAAAGCTTTCCCCTTACACACATGTGTAAGAGCAGTGCCAAACACTCCTTGTCTTGTAAGTCAAGGGCTTACTGGTTTGGCGTGGGAAGATAGTATAACTTTGTATCAGAAGGAAGTCGTTAGAAAGATTTTTGAACCTATTAGTGAAATTTACGAGTTAGAGGAGCAAAAGCTTGATTCCTTTTTGGCTTTAACTTCCTCAGGACCAGCATATTTAGCTTTAGTGCTTGAAGCAATGGCCGATGGTGCTGTGGCAGCAGGATTACCACGACAATTGTCCAATCAATTAGCTCATAAAACCCTTTCAGGTACTGCATCGCTATTAAGAGAAAAAAGTTTGCATCCTGCTGAACTTAAAGATATGGTTGCCTCTCCAGCAGGTACTACAATCAGCGCTCTTCGACACCTTGAACTTGCGGGCTTGAGATCCGCCTTAATTGAAGCAGTTGTTTTAGCTGCTCAGAAGAGTCGTCAATTGGCTGAGGAGATTTCGATTTAGATGACTTAAGTACGTCTGCATATAGAGTTTCAAGTGAGTCAATATTCTGTTGAAGTGTATATCTTTCTTTTACCCTCATACGAGCACGTCTACCTAATTCGTGTGTAAGTACTGGTTGATCACGTAATACAGGTAAAAGGGTCCTTAATTGAGAGGTAACTCCCTCAGTGTTAAGTATTATTCCTGCTCCATTTTCAAGTACTTCTCCATCTGCTCCAGCATCTGTCGCGATGCATGCTGTTCCAGTTGCCATGGCTTCAAGCAAGGCGATAGATAATCCCTCTACAAGACTTGGGAGTATAAAAACCTCAGCGATTTGAAGAAGAGCAACTCTTTTATTTTGATCGGCCTCATATCCCCACCAAATAACATTATCTTCTTTATTGAAGATTGAATGATTTTCGAGCGTTGGCCTTAGTGGCCCATCTCCTACTATTACTAGTCGACATCCTTTTGGCTGGACGAATCTCCATGCTCGTAGTAAAGCTTCAACATTTTTTTCAGAGGCTATTCTACCCATATAGATAAATATTCTCTCAGAACCAAGCTTCTTTTTTATTGCATGATGAAGCTCGTTTTGTGAATTACTTTGTTTCAGCGGGTTCCATTTCTTTATGTCAATTCCATTAGGGATTACTTCGAGTCTGCTTTCTTTAACGCCTAGTTTGGCAAGTACTTCTGCTTGCAAATCTGAAAAAACAATTACTCTGTCATACTTGGCTAATGATGGTGCATAAAGTTGGTAGGTAAGTTGCTGTGTATTGGCAGTCAGATTTCTTAGTTTCGAATCGAAAGCAGGGTGAAAAGTTGCGATCAAGGGTAAATTAAGCTGATGACAAAGCTCAGGTAGTCGAAAATCCAAAGGTGAAAGAGTCAGGCTTGCATGAACTAAATCAGGTTTAAGTCTTGAAAGGGATTCTCTAAGCTCTCTTTGAGCATTTAATGAAGGGATGGTGTAAACCTGAGATTTAATTAAATAAGGAAGACTTACATCAGGATCATTGGCTAATAGGGAAGTTTTATTATTCCCATCTCTTGTTGGGTTATCAAAGTGAATAAAACTTGTTTGATATCCTCTCTCCCTAAGCTTTTCAGTCGTGCTAAGCCCGTAACAGACGTTCCCGCAAAAAGGTGTTTTTTTGCCTAGCCAGGCGATATGGGTCAACTCTAAAAAAATCGGTATTTTAAATTAGCAGCTATAATAAATTTCTTCTTTAACTATTGTAATAGTTAAATAATTCATAAATAATAATTTTTTTTTAATATGTTGTTCTAATTAGTATTTAGATCATTGCAAATTATTACCTCTCTCATCATTTGAAGAGATGTAATTCTTTTTTGTAAATGAGTTTCAATCCAGGTCTCAACAATTTTTAGTAGTTTTAACCAGACATTTTTAGGACCTAATAATTTTCCATTGCTGTGAAAAGGTAATTGTTCTAGTAGTAGTCTCTGAAGTAAAGCAAGTTCTGATGGATTAAGCTCAGTGCTTGCATTAGGCATTCTTCCAATTGCAAAACCCTCTGCAGGAATAAAGCTACATTTCCAACTCCACTCTCCAATAGGGGGTATTAGCTTAGAGCCTGAGTAACAACAGTTTTGAAGCGGTAAGCAATATCCGCCTAGAGCCAATAAATGAATGCATGATTGAATACTTATTGCTAAAGCTTCTAATGTTTCAAATTCTGTTTTATGTAATTCATTTAGTCTATCTAGATGGATTAAAACCAGTTTCAGTAAATCTTTTTGCGGGTCTTCATTCCCGACTAAAATCATAATCAGCTCGGAAATTGCTTGTGCGGCTGAAAGTGTTTCGATGTTTTTTCCAAGATTCCCATAACTCTTAATAATTTTTATTTGTGTAACTCGCCTAAGATTTTTTTTCCCGACTATATGTAAATCTAAAAAATTAAACGGTGATGTGGCTCCAAGTCTACTTTTTGGTTTTCTTGCTCCTGGTATTGCGAGACGTGATATCCCATTTTCTTCACTAAGTATCGTTAATAGCCTGTCATTTTCACCTAGAGGACCAACTTTTAAAGAAAGACCTTTTATTCTTTGATTTGAATTCATTATTCCTTTTTCTTTTGTTCTTGAGTGATTTCAAAACCAAAACTTGTTCCAATATATGTTGACCCTGCTTCAATAATTTCTATTGCTTGATCAAAAGTTTTAATACCTCCGACAGTTTTAATTGAACAGCGATTTTTAACAATTTTGGAGACATGATTAGTTTGATCCTTTGAGAAAGATGGCCCAAAACCATTACCTATTTGAATTCCAATTGCGCCCGCATCAATTAATGCATCAATTGCCAAGGAAAGTTTTGATAAGTGTAAGATTGTATTTGCATCCATTATTACTCTTACGGGAATACCAAGTTCACTTATTTGATTTATTTCCTCAGCAAATAGTTCTATATTGTCTTCTTTTAATGCAAAATAATTTGGAACAAGATCTAGCTCTTCTGCTCCTTTCTCTATTGCATACTCGGCTTCTTTTCGTTTGTTAGAAGTTGGGATAAAACCAAAAGGGAAGGCGATTACTGAGATTAATTTTGTAGTACTTTTGTTGCCTAACCTTTCACGTGCAATTGATAGATTGGAAAGACTAGTACATAAACCTGCAAAGCCATTTTGCTTAGATGCATCACAAACTTGAACAATCGTTTCTTTATCAAAATGAGGATTTAGGACTGCTTGATAAATCACATTTGCAATATTGGCATGAGCTTCTTCTAAGCTGTGAATACTCATTTGACTAGTACTATCTAAATTTTTTCTTGGATTACGCCATATCCTCCATGATTTCTCTTGTATATAACTCGCAAAGCAGACCCTTCTTCCTCTCTAAATAAATAGAAGTCATGATCAATCAAGTCTAATTGGACTCTTGCTTGATCAATAGTCATAGGATTCATCGCAAAATATTTGCGTCTCACTCCTGGACTAGGTAAATGAGGTTCTTTACCTTCAATGAGCGAATGATCCGAGGAAGAAAAATTTTCAGTTTCTTCGTTTTGGACTGATTTCGTTGACTGATTATTATGAACATTGTGACTGTTATGTCGCTCTTTGTACTTACGTAATTGCCGTGCAAGTTTATTTGCTACTAAGTCGATGCTTGCATAAAGATTTTCACTTCTTTCTTGGGCTCTTATTACTGTTCCGTTTGCAAAGACAGTCACCTCAGCTGTCTGTTGTGGCACGCGAGGATTTCGAGCGACTGAGAGGTGGACATCAGCTTCTTGGACCATTTCTTGGAAATTGTGAGTTGCTTTATCAATTTTTGTTTTGGTGTAATCACGAAGTGATGGAGTTAATTCAAGATTGCGTCCATGGATAAGAAGCTTCATTCTGTTTCGCCTGAGTCAGGGCCTAATAGCAACTTAGATCTAACCCCTCAACTTGCACAATCTTCTTCCGCTTTTCTTTTTGAACCCAAAAATATTGTGCCATTTGAGACTGCCTTAGGTTGGCAGAAGAATTTTCAAAAAAACCTTATTGAGGAACCGTTCTCATCCCAAGCAGTATGGCTTCTTGAACATTTTTCTTGTTTCACAATGGGTAGAGGTAGCGATAAAAAAAATTTGTTGTTCGAAGAAAATAATTCTCCTTTGCCAGTTTTTAGTATTGAGAGAGGAGGTGAAGTTACTCATCACATGCCTGGGCAGATTGTTGGATATCTGGTTCTGAATTTAAGTCTTCACAAAAAAGACTTATCTTGGTATTTGAGAGAATTGGAGCAAGTGCTGATTGATGTTCTTTACTTGTTGGGAATAGAGGGGAAGAGGTTAGATGGCTTAACAGGAGTTTGGTGTGAAGATAAAAAGGTTGGTTCAATAGGAATTGGTTGCAAGAGATGGGTGACTCAGCATGGATTTTCACTAAATGTAGATTGTGATCTAATTGGTTTTGAAAAGATAATTCCTTGTGGACTAGATAAAGTGAAAGTAGGGAAATTGAGTGATTGGATTCCTGGTATCAAAGTCTGTGACGTTAAGCCTCTTTTAAGGGAATCTGTTAAAAGACGTTTTAAATTGAACTGGGAAAAATAAATCAACCTCTTTAAATATCACTAAAAAAATAACAAATTATTTTTTGGCAATGACAAAAACTAACTCACAAAAAAATATATTTTCATCTGATGATGCTTTGGCTTTTTGGATCCCTAAGAGGAAAGAGGAACAAGCAATTAATAGAAGATCTCATCTTAATAAGATCACTCAAGTTGACGAGATTTGGGAACTATTAAAACTTCAGATAGGGGAGGTATTGGCGGTTGATTCACCACATACTTTCCACCCAGAAAGCTTTACATATGAAGAACTTGCAGACAATATTTCTATGGCAGCATCTGCTTTTTCTCAGATCGGAGTAGAACCTGATGAGGTGGTAGCTCTTTTTGCCGAAAATAGTCCTAGATGGCTCATCGCCGATCAAGGTCTTATGCGAATAGGTGCAACTGACTCTGTTAGAGGTGCGACTGCTCCACCAAGTGAACTTAGATATATTCTTGAAGACTCAAATGCGGTTGGATTGATTGTTCAAAATTCCGATGTATGGGAAAGACTTTCGCTTAATGATGATCAAATCAATAGTTTGAAATTTGTTCTTCAACTTGAGGGTAAAGCTTGTGAAGGCGTTTTTGAATGGGAGACTTTTTTGAAGAAAGGATTGAATATAGAAAATGTAAGCAAACAGGAGAAAATAATTGATAGGCAAACAAAAAAAATAGCAACCATTTTATATACTTCTGGAACGACTGGTAAACCTAAAGGAGTTCCACTAACACATTCTAATTTATTACATCAAATTAGGTCTCTTGCTTGCGTAGCGAACCCTTCTCCAGGCGCGCCTGTATTAAGTGTCTTACCAATTTGGCATTCATATGAACGTAGTGCAGAATATTATTTTTTTTCTTGTGGTTGTACTCAAACATATACATCAATTAGGCATCTTAAGGAAGATTTGCCAAAGGTTAAGCCAATATTAATGGCAACAGTTCCAAGGCTTTGGGAGTCAATAAAGTTAGGGTTTGAGGATGCTGTGGATAAAATGCCGAGACTGAGAAAGACCTTGATAAAAAGTGCGATTTCTAATAGTAAGGCATATAAATTGGCACGAAGAAAACTTTATTTTTTAACTATTGATAGGGTTTCTAGTTTTGAACAAATTATCTCTTGTATAGAGATAATTTTACGGTACCCCATTCATAGAATTTCATCTATTTATTTATGGCCAAAAATCCTTACCAAGATTTGTGGAGGAAAATTGAGATTCCCAATTAGTGGTGGAGGTGCAATTGCTCCGCATATTGATTCTTTCTTTGAAGCTTTAGGTGTTGAATTATTAGTTGGTTATGGCTTAACAGAAACTAGTCCAGTCCTCACATGTAGAAGGCCTTGGAGAAATATACGTGGGGGTGCAGGTCAACCATTGCCAGAGACTGAGATAAAAATAGTAGATCCTGAAACATTCCAAATAAAAAAACTGCGTCAAAAAGGTTTGGTTCTTGCTCGTGGTCCTCAAATAATGTCTGGTTATCTAGGGAAACCATCCGAATCGAAGAAGGTTTTAGATGCTACCGGTTGGTTTAATACTGGAGATTTAGGGATGTTGCTTGCTGATGGATCCTTAATCCTGACTGGAAGAGCAAAAGATACGATTGTGCTAAGTAGTGGAGAAAATATTGAGCCTGGACCTTTGGAGGAATGTTTGATTGCTAGTCCATTGATTGAGCAGGCTTTGCTATTGGGTCAAGATCAAAAATATCTTGCTGCTTTGATTGTTCCAAGAATTGATCACGTAAAAGAATGGCTGGCAGAAAGGAGTGTGAATTCAAAAGTTGTTCTTGGAATATCTTCTGAAAATTATGAATTAAGACAACTTCTAAAATTGGAAATGAATCAAGCACTGGCAAATCGTCTCGGATCTAGAAGAGAAGAGAGATTATTTTCAATTGTCTTGGTAGAGCCATTTACAATAGAAAATGGCTTGTTAACGCAAACTCTTAAGCAAAAACGTGAAAAAATTATCCAACGTGATTTGAAACTTATAAATGAAATATACGGTTTGTAATTTGTTTGTTTGGCCAATTAAATTGACCAATACTATGTTTTACTGAGACTCTATGGGTCGAATCATGATTTATTGATCAGGTGGACTCAATTTCTATAAAACGTTCAATAACTGTTAGAGCAGTTGTAACACCTTCATGGAAAGAGGAGGCTGAACGTGAATTAAGTAATGCAATATCAGCAATAGATCAGCAACTTGGTGAATTAGAAAAAGAAGGACAACAAATTGTTGATGGTATTAGACGTCAGAGCGCTAATCCCCTTGACCCAAGAGTTCAAGAGCAAGTCGCTCAAGTGCAGAACCAAGTTGCTTCTAAGAGATCAGAATTTGAAGAACAAAAAAGAAATCTTCTGTCACAGCAATCTCAAGTTCGTGAGTTGGAGATGGAACAAATCGTCGAGCAAGGACAAATTGACAGCTTTTGTGATTTAAAAGTTGGTGATAACTTAGTCAGTAAAATGGGTGTGAGTATTTTGGTCAGAGATGGGGTAGTAGAGGCAATTGATCAAGATTGAAATTTGGTCGAACTACAATTAATCCAAAAATAATTTTTGATATTAAGAAGAAATCCACATAAAAAAAACTATCGTTGTAAGGACACTCATGTAGAACTAACATTGGTATGTATTGATACTTGCAAAGCTTCTAGATAGAAAATTTTGAAGCCTTGCTACAAACTCTCCATAAAGGAAATAGGAACAAATTATGGCCACTCATGACATCTTTATGCCTGCTTTAAGTTCAACTATGACTGAGGGCAAAATAGTTGAGTGGCTAAAAAAACCTGGAGATAAAGTTGAAAGAGGTGAGTCAGTTTTAGTTGTTGAGTCAGATAAAGCTGATATGGATGTTGAGTCTTTCCAAGATGGCTTTCTTGCTTCGATTGTGATGCCTGCAGGCAGCTCTGCACCTGTTGGAGAGACAATTGGATTGATCGTTGAGACAGCTGATGAGATCGCTGCAGCTCAAGCAGATGCACCTTCTCCTTCCACTCAATCAGCTAGTCAAGAAAAAGAGAGTTCATCCCCTCAAGTTCAAGAAAAACAAGCCTCTGTTGACTCTCCTAAAGCGACAGTAGTTACAAAGGCATCTCCTGCACCTCTTGTTTCAGAATCCTCTGTAAATCAGGATCAGTTTTTAAATGATGGTCGAATTGTCGCTTCCCCAAGAGCCAAAAAACTTGCCTCTCAAATGGGAGTGGATTTGGCAACTGTTAGGGGCTCCGGACCCCATGGACGAATACAAGCTGAGGATGTTCAAAGTGCAAAAGGGCAACCCATAAGCGTTCCTTGGATTGCAGAAAGTAATGCTCCAGCGAAAATCGTTTCTGACGTGCCTCGCATAGAAAAGAAATCTATTGACTCTGGTAAGCCACCTGCACCAGGGAAAAGTTTTGGATCTAGAGGGGAAACAATTGCATTCAATACTCTTCAACAAGCTGTAAATCGGAACATGGAGGAAAGTTTGAATACTCCTTGTTTCAGAGTCGGATACTCAATTCTTACTGATGAATTGGATGATCTTTATAAACAAGTTAAACCGAATGGAGTAACTATGACTGCTCTACTTGCTAAAGCAGTTGGCTTAACGCTGGCTAGACACCCCCAGGTGAATGCGGCTTTTAGTTCTGAGGGGATTGCCTATCCTTCACAAATAAATGTAGCCGTTGCAGTTGCGATGGAGGACGGAGGGTTGATAACTCCAGTGCTGCAAAATGCTGATAAGACGAGCCTTGCTGATTTATCCCTGCAATGGGCTGATCTTGTTAAGCGTGCGAGGAATAAGCAATTAGAACCGCAAGAATATAGCAGTGGAACGTTTACACTCTCGAATCTAGGTATGTTTGGTGTGGATCGTTTTGATGCAATTCTGCCCCCAGGGACTGGAGCAATTTTAGCGGTAGGAGCTTCATTGTCTAAAGTTGTTGCTTCTAAAGATGGTTCAATTTCAATCAAAAAGCAGATGCAAGTAAATCTCACCGCTGATCATAGAGTGATCTATGGAGCTGATGGAGCATTATTCCTGAAGGATTTGGCATACTTAATCGAAAAGAAACCTTATAGCCTCTCGTCTTGAGATTTAATTAGTTGAGCCACAAGTTATTTTTTCTTACTTTAATTTGATTTGATGTGTTAGATCAAAAAGATAATCTTTTAAGCTCATATAACTATGATCTACCAAATGACTTAATTGCTCAATCACCTACTAAGAGTAGGCATGATGCCAAATTGATGATTGTTAAAGATGGCCTCGATGATTCTTTAAACCTTGTACATGCAAAGGTATGGGACATAAAGGATATCTTGAAGCCTGCCGATCTTTTAGTTGTTAATAATACGCGAGTTGTTAAAGCAAGATTGAAAATTCGATTGTCAGGAGGAGGGGCAGGTGAATTATTGCTAATGGAACCGAGGGGTGATGGACGATGGCTTTGTCTTGGTCGTCCTGCTAGGCGTATGAGAGGAGGTGATCAATTGTGGTTGGATACGTCACCAGATAATTCTTTAATTTTGAAAGTTATTGATAAGGATGAGAGAACAGGCGGAAGGATTATTCAATTTTCAAATGAGTTTACTAGTTGGACGGAAATGGAAAATTTACTTGAATTATGTGGAGAAATCCCATTGCCTCCATATATAGATAAGGACAAATCTAGTTGTCATGAGGAAAGCTATCAGACTAGATTTGCTTCGAAACCAGGAGCCATAGCTGCTCCCACAGCGGGATTACATCTAAGTGATGAACTTATAGAAAATTTAAAAACAAGAGGTATTAAAATTGCTCAAATTACTTTGCATGTCGGCTTAGGAACTTTTAGACCATTAGAGAAAGAAGATCTATCTCAGTTGCATTTACATAGTGAGTGGATAGAGGTTACTGAAGAGACCATCAAAGCGATAACTAATTGTCAGAAGGATGGGGGGAAAGTCTTTGCTGTTGGCACTACAAGTGTGAGAGCCCTCGAGGCTGCTTACCTTTCAGGAAGAGGAACTTTGAAGCCGTATGAGGGTAAAGTGGATTTGGTAATTAAACCAGGATTTAAATTTTCCGTCATTGATGGATTGCTCACTAATTTCCACCTACCTAAAAGTTCTCTATTACTTTTAGTTAGCGCTTTAATTGGTCGAAAACGTATGTTGAAACTTTATAAGCATGCTGTTCATAACAAATATCGATTTTTCTCTTATGGAGACGCGATGTTGATAACACCGGAGTCGGTTATATAAACTCAAAAGTCAAGCTAATGATGGTTCTTTAATAACGCCTGTAGGAACATTCTCAAACATTACGGATGAGATATATCTTTCGGCAAGGTCAGGTAGAACTACAACGATTGTCTTTCCTGAGAACTCTTCTCTTTCGGCCAGCCTGCAAGCTACAGCCGCAGCAGCACCACATGATATACCAACTAGTAGACCTTCTTCTTGTGCTAAACGTAATGCCATTGCAATAGACTCATCATTGGAGACTTGCTCAACTTGATCGACTACGGATAAGTCAAGATTTTTAGGAATAAAACCAGCCCCAATGCCTTGAATTTTGTGAGGTCCTGGTTTTACTTCTTCTCCATTAAGAGTTTGTGTTATTACTGGGCTATGAGTGGGCTCTACGGCAACAGATAATAATGAATGATTTTTTTCTTGTTTTATGTAACGAGAAACACCTGTTATTGTGCCACCGGTCCCGACGCCAGAGACCAAAACATCAATTTGACCATCGGTATCATCCCAAATTTCAGGACCTGTTGTTTTGAAATGTATTTCTGGATTAGCTGGATTATCAAATTGTCCTGGCATGAAGTATTTTTGAGGGTCGCCATCTGCTATTTCTTTCGCTTTCGCGATGGCGCCAGGCATTCCTTTTGCTGCTTCAGTAAGTATTAATTCAGCTCCAAGAACAGCCATCATCCTGCGACGTTCAATTGACATGGATTCAGGCATCGTGAGAATTAACTTGTAACCTCGCGCAGCAGCTGTATAAGCAAGGGCTATACCAGTATTTCCAGATGTGGGTTCAATAATGACTTTATCTTTGTTGAGCAAACCTTTCTTTTCAGCATCCCAGATCATATTTGCTCCAATTCTGCATTTGACGCTGTAGGCAGGGTTACGGCCTTCTATTTTTGCAAGTATTGTCGCTTTTGCATTTTTTGTGATCGAATTAAGTTTGACTAATGGTGTATGACCAATAGCAAAACTATTGTCTTCATAGATTCTTGACATTTTTAAATGACTTAATTAACTAATACTCTAAATCTATATAAAAAATTCGCTAATTGGTTATTTAGACAATCTTTGTTAGTGATTTTTTTATATTACTGAATTAAATCTTGACCATAATTCATCTTCATTTTCTAGCCCTACTGACACTCTTAATAAGTGTTCCGAGACCCCATAACTTTCAGCCCATTTCAATTCTTTATAGTGAGCTAACTGAACATAGGGACAAACCAATGTAAAATTTGTACCTAAACTTGGTCCTTTGTTTACTCTTAATGAATCATAAACTCTTTTTGATTCTTCAATCCCTCCTTTAAGTTCAAATGATAATAGACATCCATAACCACCTCCTTTCTTTAATAGTGAATTGAAATTTTTGCAATATTGAGGATGTAAGACCTTTGAAATTTCTTTTTTTGTTTCTAATTTTTCTTTGAGCTTTAAGCAAGATATATTTAATCTTTGTAAGCGATCCTTTACGTCTCGACTGGTTTTTTCTAACTCGATAGCATCTGAATCAGATAGAGTGGATAACGCAACTTCAGGAATTATCTCAGCTAATTCTTTTTTCCATTTGGAGTAAGGACTTACGACAGTACTGCCAGCAAGAATATCTCCTCTTCCAGCGAAGCTTTTTGTAAGTGAACTAAAAACAACATCTGCATAAGGAGTTAGATGAACATTTAGAGATGAACCGATTGTATCGTCAACGATGATTGGTATATTTTTATCTTGAGCTAATTTAGAAATAGATATGAGATCAACGCATTGTAATAATGGGTTGCTAGGGATCTCTATGATTAATGCAGCTGGATTTTTTTTAACTAGCTCTTCTTTTATATGGCTTAATTTTGTTTTTACGATGAGATCGCTTCCTTGGAAAATGATCTGAGGCAGTTTAAGTACATCAACATATGGAAAGCCTATTTGAAGCGTCGAAGAAGTTCCTTTAATACAATTTATTGCTGAAAGAATAGTCGTTAAGGCAGCCATGCCTGAACGATGTAGTCGTATTAGACTTTTATCACAATTATATATATTTGCTAATCGCTTAAGAATCTCTTCTCGTGCGTAATGACCTTCAGAAATGGAGGGTTTTTTTTCTTTCCCAAGGGCAATTGCCGCTTCACGTGACGACAGCCCAAGACCAGTGTGTTGCCAGAAGGCTTTTGCAGCAAGATCACTTCTTTGGTCAACAATTAGACAGGAAATACCAAGAAAATCTTTTATTTTTGAAAAACAATCAGAATCTTTCAGAAGACAATATTTTTGTGCACTTAAAGCAGAGGCGCTATTGGGATAAGGCCAGCTACTTTGATGAGATTCATTATGAAATAAAAGTGATTTCCTTGCTAGCTCAGCAACAAAAGGATTAAATCCGAATCTAGGGTAGATTGCTTTTAATGAATTTATGCAGGCTGGAACCTTTTCTTCGTAGGCGATGACATCTTCCCATCTTGGTAAGGCAACAGATACAGCATGTGGCCGACTAGGAAGAGGCTCCCCTAAGTCTTTGGCACTCCAGCAAGGGTCATTAAGTAAATTTCGTTCAGTCAAGAGATGTTCCCTAATGCTTGATTTAAATCAGCACTTAGATCCTCAATATCTTCACATCCTACGGAAAATCGAATAAGTGAATCAGTAATACCAATCTTTAATTTTGTTTCTTGGGGAACTGAAGCGTGGGTCATTGTCGCAGGGTGGCAAACAAGGCTTTCAATTCCTCCGAGACTCTCTGCCATTTTGAAATAACGAAGATTTTTGCAAAATGTATAAGTTTGGGCTTGAGATGCTTTCAAAGTGGCAGTAACAACTGCTCCTCCCAAAGCCATTTGCCTTTGTGCTAATTCACGTTGTGGATGATCACTTCTAAAGGGATATCTAACTAACTTTACTGCTGGATTATTGGCTAATTGATTAGCTATTTTAGATGCATTATTGATTTGTTTTTCTAAGCGGAGTGGAAGAGTTTTGATCCCTCTAGTAATAAGCCAGCAATCAAAAGGAGAAGGATTTAAGCCAAGAGCTTTTTGGGCGAAATTTAGCTTGTCTCTCCATACTTTACTCTCGGTGCATACCGCACCCCCAAGTGCATCTGAGTGACCATTGATATACTTGGTCGTGCTAGTCAGAGACAAGGTCGCTCCAAGCTTAAGAGGCCTTTGTAATAGAGGAGTTGCAAAAGTGTTGTCTACAACAACAGGAATTTGCAGTTTATTTGAGAACTGACAAATTTCTTCAATATTAATGATTTTAAGGAGTGGGTTAGTCGGACTTTCGATCCAAATCATCGCGGGTTTGTGATTTGAAATGACTTCTTGAAAATTGGATTTCGTAAAGTCTATCCATTGAGTTTTTAATCCAAAGCGATTAAAAACTTGTTCAAATAATCTCACCGTGCACCCATAAAGGTTCTCCTCACAAAGTATTAAGTCTCCAGCCTTAAGAGAGGAAACTATTGCTGTAATTGCAGCGACTCCAGAACTAAATACACTCGCGAACTGACATTCTTCCAGATCAGACAAAACTGATTCAAGAATTCGAAAATTTGGATTTCCTGAACGGGTGTAGTCAAAACCACCTTGATTGCCATGTGCGAACGTTGAGGTTGGGAAGATCGGAGGCATTATTGATCCTGTCTCTCCAGAAAAATTTTCTTTGTGATGAATGACTTTTGTGTTTACTCCAGTGCTGAACTCCTTGCCTCTTTTTTTTACTGATCCCATATCCTTTGAGTTGTTTTTCTATAGGCTATAGAAAAACATGAAAAAGCCCCTAAAAAAAGGGGCTCTATAATTAAATTTAATGAGAAAGAAGCTATGTATAGCCCTATACCTTTCTTGAGTAATACTCAACAACTAACAATTCATTAATTTCAATAGCAACCCATTCCCTATCCGTTTTTGCAGATATCTTTGCCGAGAGTTTTGTTTTATCTAGTTCAAGGTGTGGAGGAACATTAGCAAGACCTGGAAATTCTAAGTTAGCTTGAGCCAATTGCTTACTAGCTTTGTTATCTCGAATAGCAATGACATCTCCAGCCTTGCATTGGTAACTTGCAATGTCAGTGATCTTGCCATTAACAGTTACATGTCCATGGTTTACTAGTTGTCTTGCACCTGGGATGGTAGGTCCAAATCCAATTCTAAAACAAACATTATCAAGTCTATTTTCCAGAAGCTTCAAGAGATTTGTTCCTGTGGAACCTTCCTGAGCACGAGCTTTTTTTACATAACGAACAAGCTGGCGTTCGGAAATACCATAGTTGAATCGAAGTTTTTGCTTTTCTTCGAGTCGGATCGCGTATTCAGAGCGCTTGCGACGGGCTTGGCCGTGCTGACCTGGGGGATGAGACCTTTTTGCGGCCTTCCGGGTGAGACCAGGTAGGTCTCCCAAGCGTCGCGTGATCCTCAAGCGAGGTCCGCGGTATCTAGACATAGGGGTTTAATTTGGAAACGTTTGCTGGAAAGGGTAACCTGGAAGTAAATCCATTGGCACCTTATTCTCCAGTCTTTTATTCTATATAAAGATGCTCACAAAGATCAATAAAACAATAGCAGTTGTTTTTGTTGGTTTAATTTCCTTTTATCAAAAGTGGATTTCACCATTGTTTGGACCCAGTTGTCGATTTATCCCTAGTTGCAGTGCTTATGGGATAGAAGCTGTTAACAAGCATGGTCCTTGGAGAGGTGGATGGCTGACTTTAAAAAGGTTAAGCAAATGTCATCCTTTTACTCCTTGTGGGTGTGACCCGGTTCCAGACAAATGAACTCAGAGGTATTAATTCTATATACACGTAAAGGGTGCTGCTTGTGTCAAACACTTGAAGAAAAATTGTCTAATATATCTTTAGAAAATTTAAAACCTTCTGTAGTGCTTTCCATTATTGATATAGATTGTGAAAAAGTGTCTTCAGATATTCAAATTAAGTATACAAACGAAGTTCCAGTAATTGTTCTTGACTCAGCTAGTCTATCGAAAAAGATTGAATTACCTAGGGTTTCTCCCCGTTTAAAGGAAGAAATGCTTTTATCTTGGATACAAAAGAATTTGAATATTTTTTACCAAACAGCTTAAGGAAATAATCAACTCCTATTTTTATTAAACTACTTTGTTAATTTCCAAGAGATAAACATAATTTATTGTTTTTATAGATAAAGTTATTTTATAAAAAAGATTGAATTTATTTTTAATTACTGAATCATAAGTAGATTTATTTTGTTGTGAAATTTATGTAGATCTTTTTATACTTGAACTGATCCTTCATTGATTTTTCATCATCAGAGGTTTGTTTTGTCGCGTTATTTGCACACTTTATTGAAGGCAATTGATTTTCAAGTCCCTTCAGGCTTAGCGAATCCAGAAATAAAAAATCTTTCATTTGATTCTAGGGCAATCAAAAAAGGTGATTTGTTTTTAGGTTTAAAAGGTGAAAAAGTTGATGGAGGGATTTATTGGGCAAAAGCTATTGAGAGAGGTGCTTGTGCAGCCATTATCAGTAGAAAAGCATCTATTTTGAATCCACCAACTAATGAAGACCCAGTAGTTATTATCCCGGATCCTGTATCACTGTTTATGGGAAAATTGGCTGCAGATTTTTGGGGTAAACCATCTAGTGAGATTTGTTTAATAGGCGTTACTGGTACTAACGGTAAAACGACTACATCATTTTTAATTGAGTTTTTGACTGCTTCTCTTGGCTATCCATCCGCCTTGTTTGGAACGTTAATTAATCGATGGCCTAACCATGAGGAAACTTCAAAATACACAACTACTTTTGCGGTCCCTTTGCAGGCTCAACTTAGTAAGGCTGTTCAGGCAGGGGTTCAATATGCAGTAATGGAGGTAAGTTCACATGCTTTGTCTCAGAATAGAGTTGCTGGTTGTGATTTTAGTGGAGCAATATTTACAAATCTTTCAAGGGACCATCTAGATTATCACGATTCAATGAAATCTTATTTTGAGGCTAAAGCTAGTTTGTTTCGATCACATTTAATAGAAGACGATTGCCCTAGATCCGTAGTTAATATTGACGATAAATGGGGAGCATTATTAGCAAAAGAGTTAAATAAAAAATGTTGGACATGTTCATTAAAGGAGAATTCTCAAACCAGAGAGAAGCCAGATTTATATATAAGTAATCTTCAAATTATGCAAGATGGATGTGAAGGGAAATTGCATACGCCCTATGGGGTAGAGAAATTCTTTTCACCACTTGTTGGTGATTTTAATTTAATGAATATTCTTCAAGCAGTAGGAGTCCTAGTTCAAAGGGGATTCCCTTTAAATGAACTTTTGGCAGCTTTGAAGAAGTTCCCTGGAGTACCAGGGAGAATGGAGCTGATAAATATGGATGGATTTAAAGTCAAAGAAGGCTATCCACTAGTGATAGTGGATTATGCACATACGCCGGATGGATTGCAAAATGCTTTAATCGCATCGAGATCATTGACGAAAAAAAAATTAATCTGTGTTTTTGGTTGTGGTGGTAATAGAGATAAAGGTAAAAGATCTGAGATGGGGGAAGTTGCTTCTAAGCTTGCAGATCATATAGTTGTGACATCTGATAATCCTCGGCAAGAAGACCCAATCGAAATCATTAAAGATATTGAAAAAGGTATAACTGTTGATTCTGAAATTTCTGTTGAGCCAGATAGAGCCATAGCAATTCAATTAGCCATAGAAAAAGCCAAGAAAAACGATATTGTTTTAATCGCAGGGAAAGGTCATGAAGACTATCAAATTCTAAAAGATCAGACAATTCATTTTGACGATCGTGAACAAGCTAGAAAAGCATTATCTTTAAAAAACAATTCATATTGATTATTTAGTAGAGATGAAATTCTTTAAGCCAAAGACTAGGTTATCGATCTCTTGTAGATCTGTTGTCACATGAACGCAAGCACGAAGCCATTTAGGATCTTCGAGAACTCTTATCCATAAATTCTCTTGACCAAGATAATTGACAACCTCTTCAGGAGAATCATTTCCATTAATTGTAAAACTTATAATTCCTGAAGGTGGAGGACTATTTAAAACAAGTTTAATTTTTTTGATTTGGTTTAGTTTTTCCCACAGGATAGCGCTGAGACTTTTAATTTTACAAAAGCGTTCCGTCTCATTACCTTCATCCCTTAGCATTATTAGAGAGCTCCTCAGACCTGCCAAAAGAGGTACACAAGAAGTTGCTATCTCAAAACGTCTACCATCAGAATGAAAAGGAGTTTTATTATCGACATATATTCCTTCTTCAGTTGTTAAGCTTTTCCAACCTATTAATGTTGGACTTGACTCTTCTAAAACTCTCTTTGAAAGAGCAACAGCTCCAAGCCCCTCAGGCCCGTAAGCCCATTTATGTCCTGTAAATGCATAGATGTCGGCATTGTCACAAGCACCTTTTATTGGTATGTGACAAAAACTTTGAGCAGCATCAACTAATAAATAAGGTTTACTTGAATGTTCTTTAAGTCTTTTGGAAATAAGTTCAATTGGCATGATTTGTCCTGTATTCCAAAGAAGATGTGAGAGAACGACGAGCTTTGTATTCTTTTGCAGATGTTCATCTATTAATCCAACTACTCTTTTATACGTCTCATCTTTCTTGTCGTTACCATTGCATAGTTTTGATACGGGTAGTATTGTGATTGTTAGATTTTTTTTTCGAGCTAGTTCTTTGCATGCCGCGACTATCCCCGGGTGTTCGCAATCGCTAAGCAACAAGTTATCCCCATCAATAAATGGCAGTCCTAGTAGAGGTAAGATGCATCCAGAGGTGACATTTTCAGTAAATGCAATTCTCTTGGGATTTATAGCGCACATCTCTGCTATAAGATTTTTTGTGGTTATGACCTCTTTCGTAATGTATGGCCAAACATTATTTGTGAATGGACCTAAATTTTGAATTGTTTGCCAACTCGAAGTTATGGCACTTAATGATTGAGTTGGGAGTGGGCCTTGACCTCCATAATTGAAGTAGTCT
The DNA here is from genome assembly GCF_059772345.1 of Prochlorococcus sp. MIT2308. NCBI lineage: Bacteria > Bacillati > Cyanobacteriota > Cyanophyceae > Synechococcales > Prochlorococcaceae > Prochlorococcus > Prochlorococcus sp. MIT2308. The sequence goes on from NZ_CM186283.1 coordinate 1,784,339, forward strand.
TTATTTTGCAAAGCGGGCATATTATCTCTGAACAATACTGGTGCCATATTTTTTTTTCTTTAAGTTGTGGTAATTAAGAATACTTTTTTTTTGCTAACTTACCAATTTGATTATGTTATCTAGCGATGTTAACCTTAATGGCTAACTTCCTAAAGGACATTGTGGAGTAATTTAAATCAAAAAATATGTTATTCAAGTATGATGGTTCTTTGTTTTTTAATTAGTTTATGAATATCAAAAAAGAAAAAAAAATCAAAGCTCAAGAATGGGTGATTATGTTTGATGGGCAAATAAAAAAAAGTGAGAAAGAGATTGATGCTCATGAGCACCATTTAGAAGTGAACAATCAAAAAAGCGAATAGTGATTAGCTTTTGCTTGGATCTGGCAAATAGTGAAAATGATATTTCTGTTGAACTTTAAAATTTCTTTCTATGAAAAGTGTCTCGCTTTTTATAGTTTTTCATATTAAGATTAAAACAACTTGAGTCTCAATATGAAAATCGATTTTGGCCCCATAACTTTTAGCAGGATTGCTAGCATCCTTTTGATATTAGGTTTTTTCGGCCTTTTAGCTTATAATTCCACTCTTTAATGTAGTCTTAAATAATAAGATCGTTAGAAAGACAAAAACTAGATTTTTTACTATTAGATATTGGCTTTTATAATGTTTATTATTATATTTATCTAACTAAATACAATAATAGGACAATTGAGATAGTTTCCGTTTGTGGCTCTCGATGTCGGAACTCGTACAGTAGAATTCAGAAAATAATGATTACGAATGGAAACTTCAACTACTGATCCAACCTTATTAATGCTTATAGGGGGGATAGTTGTTCTACTTGCTGGCTCAGTAGCATATGGCGTATATTCAACATTCGGTTCAGGCTCAAAAGAGCTTCGAGATACCATTGATGAGCACGCAAAAATGCATGAACTTGGAATTGCTCATGGACATGGTGGAAGTTCAGAAGCCTATGAGATGTCAGGAAAACTTCAAAAAGATCAAATTTCCTAAATTTAAGATACAACTTTTCTATTTTGATAAATATTCACTTATTTAAATTTACTCTCAAATAACAAAGTCCTGGGATGTAATATTGAAGTTATAATTTTGCTAAATTAAAAATTTTGTACGAGGGAGATATCTACTTAATCAAAGAATTTTTAATTCATCCATACTCATGTTAATAAGTGTAATAACTGGATTTGCAGCTGGAGCTGTGCATGTAGTTAGTGGTGCTGATCATATGGTCGCAATGGCTCCGTCATCTATTCGAAAACCCAAAGTGGCATTAATTGATGGTCTGGCATGGGGGGTCGGACACTCTGCGGGGGTTTTAATCCTCTCAATACTTGGGATTTTGGCTAAGGATTTAATAGATATTGAATTAATGTCTTCATATGCAGAGTTTCTTGTTGGTATAAGCCTTTTAATTGTGGGGTTTCTAGCTATTAGGACTTCCTTAAAAGCAAACATTCATATGCATCAGCATATGCATGGAGAACAAAAAACTCATAAACATTTTCATTTCCATTCTCCTGGAAATAAGTTTCGGGGAAGTCATACTCATGCCGCAACGGGTTTAGGTGTTTTGCACGGCTTCGCTGGGGCTAGTCATTTGGTGGCGGTTATTCCCGCATTGGCTCTACCTTTGCTTGGAGCTGTTGCTTATCTATTTTCATATTTACTTGGATCAGTTTTTGCAATGGGATGCGTTGTTTTGGGTATATCTTTTGCTACTAGTAAAGCGAATAAAATGTTTTATCCTTTCTTGATGAGATCAATAGGAGCACTATCAATAGTGACGGGAATATTTTGGCTTCAAAAGACTTCGATTCTGACTTTTTAAAAGTCTTTTTTCATGAATTACACAGCTAGCCTTATTGCTCTGGGTGGCTTCTTCTTATGGGTTGTTATTGCGACCTTGATATGGGCAAGAAGAATGAAAAAACTCAAGGAAGAATATTCTAAAAACCAATCAAAATTCACAAATTAATTGATACATCATTTTTCATCTTTAGATACATACTTATTGGTGAAAATGATTAAAAATTATGTATGATCATTCAACTATTAAAAAGAGTGATGAAAGGTGTTTTGTTTTTCTTAGGCTCTATCTTTAGATGGCCTGTTCAAAATACAAAGGATTTCCTGATTTTTCATTCTTATCTCTTGGGTCTATATGCGATAACTTTTTTGCTTGGAAAAATAGGTTTAGAAATCTCTAATCTCATTTTTACAGTTGGTTTAATAGCACCAATCGGCTATCTAATTTATAACGGTCTCCCTTTGGATTGTCTTAACTATAAGTCTGCAATTGAAAGGGAATTAAAATCTCTAAATTAAAAAAACTAAAGATTTTTTATTAAGTAAACTTATAAAACTTGTATTACCTCGCTAACTTCTGGAATCATTTCCCTGAGTTTTCTTTCAATACCCATTTTTAGGGTCATCGTGCTACTGGGACAACTTCCACAAGCCCCTTGAAGTCTAACTTTGACTATTGGCCCATCTATTTCAGCTATCTCTACATTACCTCCATCAGCCATAAGAAAAGGTCTTAATTCATCAAGAACCTTTTCAACGTTTTCTGTGGTTAGTGCAAGAGTTTCGTCGGTCATTTCAACTTCCTTAATTTGATTTTGCTTAGCTTAGTTAATTGCAGGATAGTCTATATGTAATCTTGATAAAGATTTTGCCTAATACCAGTTTCTCAGATTCAGCAAATACTTATGACGCAATACTAGTCGGTGCAGGAATCATGAGCTCAACTCTTGCAGTCCTTCTACATGAACTTGAGCCGGAATTACGATTGCTGATAGTTGAGAGATTACCTTCTGCTGGTTTGGAAAGTAGCTGCGCCAAAAATAATGCTGGAACAGGACATGCTGCCAACTGTGAACTTAATTATACTCCTAGCCAAGAGGATGGATCTATTAGTACTAGCAAGGCTTTTCAAATAAATAAATCCTTTGAGCAAAGTTTGGAATTTTGGGCATCTTTGACAGAAAAAGGGAAATTGATACCAAAAACTTTTTTAAATAAGTTGCCACACATCAGTCTTGTTTTTGGAGATAAAGATATTTATTTGCTTAAAAAAAGATTTTCTGAACTTAGTTCTCATGCCGCTTTTGCACAAATGGAATTTACTGAGGATCATGGTGAATTAAAAAATTGGATTCCATTGATTATGGAAGGTAGGAAACAGAGTGAGAAGATTGCTGCGACAAGAATTCAAAGAGGAACTGATATTGATTTTGGTAATTTAACTCGCTCATATATTAACCAAATTGAAGAGGCAAATTCTATTGAGATTAACTACTCCACTAATGTTGAAAATCTTCAACAAGATAATGAAGGAGATTGGTATTTATCTTTAGAAGGAGGAGTAAAAAACAATAGAATTGTCAGATCAAAGTTTGTTTTCCTCGGGGCTGGAGGAGGAGCTTTGACTCTCTTGCAAAAATCGAGAATTCCAGAAGGATTGTCATATGCAGGTTTTCCTGTCAGCGGTAAATGGTTGATTTGTGAAGAGGAAAGATCAACAAAGTCACATAATGCAAAAGTTTATGGAAACGCAGCAGTTGGAGCTCCACCAATGTCTGTGCCTCACTTAGATACAAGATGGATAGACGGGAAAAGGTCTCTTTTGTTTGGTCCTTTTGCAGGATTTAGTTCAAATTTTTTAAAATATGGATCAAAATTGGATTTATTCAGATCCATTAAAACAACAAATCTTTTCTCTATGTTGCAAGCAGGATTTGGAAATATTGATTTAGGAAAATACTTGTTAAATCAATTAACACAAACAAATGAAGATCGAATTGAAACTTTAAAAAAATTTCTCCCTATGGTTTCACCTAATGATTGGAAACTTTCAATTGCAGGACAGCGTGTTCAAATCATAAAACAAACCCCTAAAGGTGGCGTTTTAAAAATGGGGACAGAAGTTGTTACCTCATCGGATGGATCTTTAGCTGCTTTGCTTGGGGCTTCTCCTGGGGCAAGCACAGCAGTAACAATCATGCTTGAAGTTTTAAACCGTTGCTGGTCTGAAAAAATGAAATCAAGTAAATGGAAAAGTAAAATGTTAGGGCTTTTCCCAAGCCTTGGGTCAGATATTAATTCAAATCAAGAAGTACTTTTGGCAATTCGCAAAAGAAACGATTTCTTACTTAAATTAATTTAAAACTTTAGTATTAGTGAGTTATATTTAATCTTTATTCAAATTTATTCAAAGTTGAATTGATAAACAAAGATCCTGCTCCTCTAATTGCTTTCGAATGACTAATGTTCCCATTTCTCGTTTAAGGAACTTCTGCATAATTGCTCATATTGACCATGGCAAATCAACCTTGGCAGACAGACTTCTTCAGGATACTGGCACTGTCTCCTCCAGAGACATGCAAGAACAATTCTTGGACAATATGGATCTAGAGAGAGAGAGAGGGATAACTATAAAATTACAGGCTGCTCGCATGAATTATAAAGCTGATGATGGAGAGGAATATGTCTTGAATTTGATTGATACACCAGGCCATGTTGATTTTTCCTATGAGGTATCTAGATCATTACAGGCTTGTGAAGGTGCCTTGCTGGTCGTCGATGCTAGTCAAGGAGTTGAAGCTCAAACTTTGGCCAATGTTTATCTCGCCTTGGAAAATGATTTGGAAATTATTCCTGTGCTTAATAAAGTTGATTTACCTGGTGCTGATCCTGAGAAAATCAAAAATGAGATTGAATCAATTATTGGTTTAGATACATCCAAAGCAATTTCCTGTTCTGCTAAAACAGGGCTTGGCATTCCAGAAATACTGCAAGCGGTAGTAGATAGAATACCTTCTCCTCAAGATAATCCTGATCAAGCTACAAAAGCACTTATTTTTGATTCTTATTACGACCCTTATAGAGGGGTGATTGTTTATTTCAGAATCATGAGTGGTGGCATAAATAAGAAAGACAAGGTTTTACTTATGGCTAGTAAAAAAAGTTATGAGTTAGATGAAATAGGTGTTATGGCTCCTGATCAAGTAAAAGTAAATTCTCTCCATGCAGGTGAAGTTGGATATTTAGCTGCATCAATCAAAGCAGTAGCTGATGCAAGAGTTGGAGATACGATCACGTTGCAGGATAGGCCTGCTGAAGAAGCTTTGCCAGGTTATACAGAAGCCAAGCCAATGGTTTTTTGTGGGTTGTTCCCTACGGATGCTGATCAATATCCAGATCTAAGAGAGGCTCTAGATAAATTGCAGCTTTCCGATGCAGCTCTGAAATATGAACCTGAAACAAGTAGTGCAATGGGATTTGGCTTTCGTTGTGGATTTTTAGGTTTATTGCATATGGAAATTGTTCAAGAGCGTTTAGAACGCGAATACGACTTAGATTTAATTGTTACTGCACCCTCAGTTATTTATAAAGTGAAAATGGTTGATGGGGAAGTCTTGATGATCGATAATCCAGCTACACTTCCAGATCCTCAAAAACGTGAAACCATAGAAGAACCTTACGTTCGGATGGAAATTTATGCTCCTAATGATTACAACGGAACTTTAATGGGTCTTTGTCAGGAAAGAAGAGGAGACTTTATTGATATGAAGTACATAACGACTGATAGGGTTACGCTTATTTACGAAATACCCCTTGCAGAAGTTGTAACCGATTTCTTTGATCAGATGAAAAGTAGAACGAAAGGATATGCTTCTATGGAATATCATTTGATTGGCTATAGGCCAAATAATCTAGTTAGATTAGACGTATTAATTAATTCAGAGCGGGCAGATCCTTTAACGACAATTGTTCATAAAGATAACGCTTATGGTATTGGTAAAGGACTTGTTGAGAAATTAAAAGAACTTATTCCAAAACAGCAATTTAAGATTCCTTTGCAGGCTTCAATTGGTAGTCGAGTTATTGCAAGTGAGGGTATTAGTGCTTTACGAAAAGATGTTTTATCTAAATGTTATGGAGGCGATATCTCAAGGAAAAAGAAATTGTTAAAGAAACAAGCAAAAGGGAAAAAAAGGATGAAGTCGATGGGGAAAGTAGATGTTCCCCAAGAGGCTTTTATGGCTGTCTTGAAATTAAATAATGATTAATAGTTATTTTTATGATTTTGTTTATTTTGGATAGAGCTTATCTCGCTTGAATTATTTATAAAATATGAGACTTCCTGATTTCCTTTTTCTTTGGTTAGATTTGTCCATATAAAACCTATAATTATTATTGCTGCAATGGTTATCGAAAGCTCACCAACAGTGAGACCATCATTCTTTAAATTCATCTTAAATTGTATGTATTCTTTTATTTAAGCAATTTTTTTTTTATTTTCTACCTTTTAAAGCTAAATTTAATTAGGTCTTATTATTTGAGCATTGAATATAAGAGATTTTTTAGGACGAAGGAATATGTCGACAAGATTATTGTTCGTTGGAATGATCATTCTATCCGTATATGTAGGGATTTCTATCCTTATCCCATTATTAATATCTTTTAAGGTCGTACCCAATGGTGAATTTGGCTTAGGGAATCCGATTTTCTCAGCCCCATCCTTGGTGCACTGGTGTGGAACAGATCGACTAGGAAGAGATGTTTGTATTAGAACTTTGGCTGCGAGTGGAGTTGCGTTGCAAGTGGTTTTTGTCGCCGTTTCTCTTGCAGTTCTAGTAGGAATACCTTTGGGACTAGTGAGTGGCTACATCGGTGGTGTTTTGGATAGAATTTTAGTCCTTCTTATGGACACTCTTTATACCATCCCTGTTCTCCTCCTTTCTGTGGTGATGGCATTTTTACTGGGAAGAGGCATATTAAATGCCTCAATAGCATTGTGCGTGGTTTATATCCCTCAATATTTTCGACTTGTTAGAAACCAGACTTCACAAGTTAAATCAGAACTTTATGTTGAGGCGGCAATATCAATGGGGGCTTCCCCTTTATGGGTAATAAGAAAATACCTTCTGAAAAATGTTCTTACTTCTGTCCCAGTGGTCTTAACACTAAATGCTGCGGATGCTGTATTAGTACTTGGGGGATTAGGATTTCTTGGATTAGGTCTTCCTGAAAATATTCCAGAATGGGGAAGTGATTTAAATATGGCATTAGTTGCATTGCCTACTGGTATTTGGTGGACAGCGCTCTATCCTGGTATGGCTATGTTCGTTTTGGTTTTGGGACTATCCTTTATCGGAGAAGGCTTAGAGAAATTAATAAGTGAAACTAGCTAGATGAATTCAGCATATTTGAGGTTTTGATTTAATATCTCATTTTTTCTGTTCTTGGGAGATTGTCTATAATTTCACCTTTTTCATTAAGATCTGGATATTTTCTACCTTTGCTTTCACACCATTTTGCGACTTCTGGATAAGCCCACTCAAAGATCTTTTCTTTGTATGTTTCTTTGCTCATGCCCTCTCCTTCTTCGGGCATTATATTTGCTACTTGTCGTTGTCTAATCGCTTCAAACAGTAATGCTGAAGCTGCGACTGATACATTTAACGATTCAACCATTCCTCTCATTGGAATATGTATATGCTTATCTACTAGACTCGTCGCCTCCTCACTAATACCCCATTTTTCAGCACCCAAAACAAATGCTGTTGGCCCATTGAAATTACATTTTCTGTAGTCAATTGATTTAGGATTCAAGTTCGTACCATATAATTTAAAACCTTTTTTTTTAAGGACTTTTATTGCTTCGGTAGTCTCTCTATATTGGTTTACTTTGACCCATTTCTGGCTTCCTTGAGCGGTGCTATTAAAAGTTAAAAATTTTTCTTTGTTAAAGATTGCATATGCCTCAAGAACACCAACAGCGTCACAGCTTCTGATTATGGCTGAGAGATTATGAGGCTTTTCGACATTTTCAATTAAGACTGTAAGATCAGAAATTCTTTTATTAAGTACTGATTTTAGACGCTCAAAACGTCTAGGTAATAGAGGCATTTCTAATTATTTATGAGAGAGTTGGTGCTCTTTGATGAGATGAGTAGTTTTAATTGTTTTATGGAACAATTAAAATGAACAAATTGATTAGATAAAAAACTATTGATTAAAATATTACACAAAAAAAAGCTCCTGCCCATTGAACAGGAGCTTTTTTTGTGTAATTTAAGTTTCTTTGTTCTTAGAAACTAAATGCAGTTTCAACAACAACACCAGAATCATCATCACCAGTACTTGTATCTTCTACTGTGAAGAAACCAGGAGTGATTGATACATTGTCGTTCAATGCATAAGTGTAAGAAACTTCAAATCCTGTTGAATCTAAAGAATCACTACCATCAACATCAGTTGTGTTGTAAGCAGCACTTAATGTTCCAGGACCAACTTCGTAGTCAACACCGATGAACAAATCAGTTGCATCAGCACCAGTTTCTGGATCATTTGTGTCATAAGCAACGCTGAATGTCGCATCAATTGACTCTGGGCTGTAGTAGATACCACCACCAAAGGTGTCATATCCAGCTCCAGCATCGCCGTCGTTAGAAGCGATTACTAGACCGCCACCAAAGCCGTCTCCGTTGTAGCCAAGAGTGAAAGTTGAAACATCATCAGCATCATCAGCATTAATACCTTTGGTTGCGTCAGTACCACCAAGAGATATGAAGCTAGCAGAAGCAACTACGCCGTTGTCGTTAGACCAAGCAACAGCAACACCAGGACCAGTTTCGTTCCCAGCCAAAGAGTAAGGCATAGCGCCTAGTCTGAATGCATCTGAATAAGCAGATGGTGTCGCAGCAACAACATCATCCTGATCAACCAAAGGACCAGCAGTTACTTCTAGATCGCCAACAGGGAACGAATAAAATAAAGACTGAACATCTAGATCACCTGTCTCAGCACTATCCATGCTTGCAAGTGGGCCACTAGCATTACCAGCTACGATACCTGCGTAGAAAAGATCTTCTCCTGTGAAGCTAGAAGAAACATCAAGGCTATATGCATATTGCATATAAAGCTCTTCTTCTGTATCTGTAGTTCCGCCGTCAGAAACAGAACCAACAGTGAAATAAGCACCACCAGAAAGAGATGTTGTAGATGAGAATGCAGTATCTGCGTTAACTGCAACAGGAGCCATCAGGCCCAAAGCTGCTGGAGCTACCAATAAACGTTGAAAAAGCTTCATTGTGTCCTCACACATATAAGAAGTGATCCAAACCTAGCCCCATAATGATAGGTCTAAAAGTATCTTATGTTACACCTTCTGAGTTGGACTACCTCCCTGCTTCCTTTCAAAGTGTCTGTAATAACTGATTTCTTGATTTTTTGAGCTCTATTCATTTCGTTTATGGATTACTGTTAGCTGGTTTTGAATAGTTGCTTTTGAGTAACAATCTTTTGCAGATAAAAGGATTAGTGGCAAGAAAAGCTGCTTTGGAAGTTATTCAAGCAGTAGGTGGAGGAGCATTTGCAGATGTTGCGCTAGATAGGACTTTTAATGTTTATTCACTCAAGTCGATTGATAAAGCTTTAATAACTGAACTTTCTTATGGCGCAATTCGTCAAAGGTATTTTTTAGATCGCTGGATAGATTTTTTGGGAAAAGTACCGGCTAAAAAGCAACCTCCGATATTGAGATGGCTATTGCACCTTGGGCTTTATCAAATCTTAAAAATGGAGCGAATACCTCCAGCTGCTGCTATCAACACAACTGTCGAGCTTACGAAAACTCTTCATTTGAAAAAGCTTGCTCCTGTTGTTAATGGTATTTTGCGATCGGCTCTTCGAAGTAAAGAGAGAGGTCTTTCACTACCTAAGTCTGAAAACCCGGCTTTTGAGCTAGCTAAAAATGAGTCAATACCTCTTTGGTTGGCAGATGAATTGATTGCTTGGAAGGGACTAAAAGATGCTCGTAAAATTGCACAAGCATTCAATAGCGTTAGTCCCATTGATATAAGAGTGAATAAATTACGTGCAGATATAAAAGATGTACAAGAAATTTTTTATTCCTTTGGCATTGAAAATCATTTAATTCGAGGTTGTCCTTTTGGCTTGGAAGTCCCTGCAGGTGTTGGTGATCCTAAAAAATGGCCAGGATATGAAGAAGGGAAATGGAGTGTTCAAGATAGATCTTCACAGTTAATTGCTCCATTATTAGGACCTTTGCCTGGAGAAAAGATCCTTGACGCTTGCGCTGCACCAGGAGGTAAATCAACACATATTGCTGAATTAATTAGGAATGATGGCAAAATTTGGTCTGTTGATCGATCACCCCGAAGATCTAAAAAAATATCAGTCAATTCTGAGAGGCTTGGAATCAATTGTTTAGAACTAGTTGTTGCTGATTCTAATGATTTGTTAATAAAACATCCTGAATGGAATGGGTTTTTCGACCGAATACTAATTGATGCTCCATGCTCTGGATTAGGCACTCTTTCCCGCCATCCTGATGCAAGATGGAGAATGAACAGAGATAATATTAAGAATCTTGTTTCACTTCAAAGTCAGCTACTAAATTCTTTATCTCCTTTGTTAAAAAGTGGAGGCAAATTAGTTTATTCCACTTGCACTATTCATCCTGATGAAAATTTTAATCAGATAAAAAACTTTCTTCAATTAAAGTCTGAATTTTTATTAGAATATGAAAAACAAATTTGGCCCGGAGAAGAAGAGATTGGAGATGGATTCTATATTGCAGTTTTAAATAAATTTAAAAATTCATAAAAATATAGATGTAGAAGTAAATAAAGTCTTAGATAGTCTTAAATTTATTGCTTAAACTCAAGACTTGATTTTATAAACTAATTAAGGAGCTATGCCCTATTGCTATTGCAGTTACAAGCATTCCTAAAATGAGAAATGGTTGTGCGCTGGCTTGGTATTTAACATCAAATTTTAATGGATCACGTAATAGCCATATGTCTTGAAATGTTATTTGAGGAATTATAAGTAAAACCAGAATAACAGATGCAAAATGTTGTCCAATTGCTATTAAAACTACGACCATAGCTAGCTGAAAAATATCAATCATTCCGGCACTAATACGACTTGCATTTTTAATACCAAAAACAACTGGTAGTGAATCAAGTCCTAGACTTTTGTCCCCTTCCACACTCTTGAAATCATTTATCACAGCAATTCCTAACCCTGACAGGCTGTAGGCAAGAGTTAGTAGGGCTGTTGTCCAGGTTAAGTGTCCAAATAGAGCTTGTCCCGCCCACCAAGGTAAAGCTATATAGCTGGCACCAAGTGCATAATTTCCAAGCCAACCATTTTGTTTTAGTTTTAAAGGAGGTGCTGAGTAAATAAAACTTACAAATGATCCACCTAATGCCAGAAAGAGGACTGATGGAATTGTGTGATGTGCCCATAAATCCAATAAATATGCAACTCCTAAACCAGCTATTAGTAGAACCCAAATTTGTAATTTGACTTGAAAAAGGGAAATCGCCCCTGATGGTATGGGTCTATTAGGTTCATTAATTGCGTCTATTTCTCTGTCAAAGTAATCATTGATTGTTTGCGTGTATCCAGTTAAGAGGGGTCCGCTCATGAGCATGCAACTTATCGAAGCTAGAACGTTGCTTAATTCCCAATGGAAATTGCCACTGGCAGCCGCTCCACATATGACTCCCCAAAGTAATGGAATCCATGTGATTGGCTTCATTAATTGCAAACGAAGCTTCCAGATGTTTTTTGTTTCAGAACCTCCTTTTATTCCAAGGAGTTGCCTTGCATCACTCACTTTTTTATCTCAGGGTTAAGAAACTTCATCTTCAAAGAACCAATGTTTGCTTCCATCATTCATTTTAATTACCACTCCAATTCCGCCCCTCCCATCAGTCATTTTATAGTCAATTACAGTACCTCTAGGGTCTTCTGATAGTTGGTCTATCAAATAAGAAGGTATGCGATCTCTTACACGTTCAATATTAATCTTAATTTTTGAACCTATCCTTGAAAGGGAGGTTGGCTTAGCCATGGAATTAAATTGATTAATTTCGGGCACCTTAACAGTTCCTCTGTTTAAAAATCATGGTTGCTTTAAGATTGATCCCTTGTCTTGATGTTTCAAACGGTCGAGTAGTGAAGGGTGTTAATTTTGTTGGATTGCGTGATGCGGGAGATCCAGTTGAATTGGGATGCAGATACAGCAAGGCTGGGGCTGATGAATTGGTCTTTCTTGACATAACAGCTACACACGAAAAAAGATCTACTTTGGTTGAAATGGTTAGACGCACTTCCGAAGCTGTAACCATTCCTTTTACTGTTGGAGGAGGCATAAGTTCATTGAATGGAATAAATGAATTACTTAGAGCAGGAGCTGACAAAGTTAGTTTAAATTCTAGTGCGGTTAAAGACCCTTCCTTGATTTCTCAAGGGGCAGATCGTTTTGGCTCTCAATGCATTGTTGTTGCAATAGATGCAAAAAAGAACAAAGATATTCCTAATAAGTGGGACGTTTATGTAAGTGGTGGACGAACAAATACTGGTTTAGATGTCATTGAATGGTCAGAAAAAGTATTTCAGCTTGGTGCAGGGGAAATCCTATTAACTTCGATGGACGGTGATGGAACTCAAAATGGTTATGACATTGAGCTTACTAGGTCAGTTTCGGAGAAAGTTCCAATACCAGTAATAGCCTCTGGAGGTGCTGGTTGCTTGAGCCACATCAAAGAGGCCTTTACTCTAGGAAAATCTTCAGCTGCTCTCTTGGCTTCCCTTTTACATGATGGACAATTAACTATCAGAGAAATAAAAGAATATTTAATTAAAGAGAATTTATCTATAAGACCAATCGAATGATAAAGATTTTCATGAAAACACTGATAAAAAAATTATGAATTAATATTTTATGGAAGTTAAATATTTTTCTATATTTATATGAGACCTGGTAACACTAAGGCTATTGAGGAAATGTTTAATTCCATTTCTTCAAAATATGATTTTCTAAATGATATATTTAGCTTTGGATTACATAGGTTTTGGAAAAGAAAATTGTTGGATATTCTTAATCCGATTTATGGTGAGAAATGGATAGATCTTTGTTGTGGAACGGGAGATATGTCAATACTTTTGGCTAGATATATGAAAAGTTCGAAAAATATTACAGGGGTAGATACAGCTTCTAAAGCATTATTAGTTGCGAGAGAAAGATCTAAAAGAAAATATTCTTCAATTAAATGGATAAATGCTAATGCTCTCCAAACTAATCTCAAATCCAATGAATATGATGGGCTGTTGATGGCTTATGGCTTAAGGAATCTTTCTAGTTCTTATGAGGGGCTTAGAGAGGCTTTTAGAGTTTTGAAACCAGGTGGAAGGGCAGGAATATTAGATTTTCGATCTTTTGAAGGATATCCCATCCAAGGTCTTTTCCAAAAAATTTATCTAAGTCTTTATGTCGTTCCAATCGCATCACTCTTTGGATTAGGAAAGGAATATTTATATATAAAAAAAAGCTTAGTTAATTTCCCCTCAGGGGCAAAACAAATTCAATTAGCACTTTCTGCTGGCTTCAAGAAAGCAGAATATCAAACATTAGCAATAGGACAAATGGGAATTTTGTTACTTGAAGCCTAAGTTGAATAGCTCAATCTATTCTCAATTCTTTTCTTCTACAAAAACTACATCTACCCCACAATTTAATTTCTCCCTTAGGAGAGGGCACCTTGCAAAAAGGACAATTGGTGATTCCATTTTTTTCAGTTCTACTTGGATGATTTTCCCAAATTTCTTTTTCAGTTTCTCTTTTGATTAAATTTATTGGATAATGTTGTCTAATCCGGATCTCTTTTATTTGATATCCATGTGATTTTAAAGATTCAATTAACTCCAAACGGTTGTACAAAAGCGCTTGTCTCCATTGTGGATGGCTTGCTCCAATAGTTAGAACTTTATTTTTTATGTTAAGTGGCGTGCAATTTGCCGCAAGTTGCTCACCCGCTATTTCTACCCAATCTTGAATAAGACCTCCTACATTTCCTTCCCATGAGGACTTGATTTCTTCTAAGCATGTATATATTGACTTCTCCCTTTTTGCTTTTGTTTTATGCTTTAAGTCTTCTAAAATCAATTTAAATTAGACACTAATGATGAGTAAGTGCTTAAATCTAGCTAATATTTTTAAGATTGCATGAAAAATCCTAATGGGATTATTAGATAGGTTAAGTCGCTTGCTAAGGGCAAATCTAAATTCTTTTGTGAGTGATGCAGAAGATCCAACAAAAATACTTGATCAGTCTGTTGCTGATATGCAAGATGACTTAGTGAAGCTTCGTCAGGCGGTAGCTATTGCCATTGCGAGTCAAAAAAGATTAGAGAATCAGGCAAATCAAGCACAAGAGCAAATTCAAAATTGGTTGTCTAGAGCTGAATTAGCATTGAAAAAAGGAGAGGATGATCTAGCTAGAGAAGCATTAAGTAGAAAAAAAACCTTTCAGGAAACTTTTCAATCTTTAACAACTCAATCTCAAACACAAATTGGTCAAGTTGAAAAACTTAGAAAAAGTCTTTTGTTATTAGAAAGAAAGATCGCGGAGGCCCGAACGAAAAAAGATATGCTCAAAGCAAGAGCTCAAGCTGCCAAAGCTCAGCAAAAAATTCAAAATGCGGTCGGAGATTTGGGCAGCAAGTCTGCTATGGCTGCATTTGAAAGAATGGAGGATAAAGTAGAGGCATTGGAAGCAACTGGGCAAGCAGCCTTAGAGTTGGCTGGCGAGGATCTAGAAAGTAAGTTCGCAGCACTGGAGGGAGGAGGTGATATAGAAAAAGAATTAGAGACATTGAGGAGTCAATTAAAATCAGGAGTTGAGGCAATAGCTTTGCCTCCATCCGATTTAGATGTTGATGAAGTAAAGACTGTAGAAATTCAAGAAGTCGAAATTGAATTAGAGGAGATGAAGAAGTCAATGGATAAGGCTTGATTATTTAAGAACAAATGACTCTGCCATATGAGTAATCAAAAAATCTATAGCGGTGTAGGGTTGATTTCCAGATATCACAAATTAAATAACTCCTCTACAAGATCATGGCGATTAATGTTGAAACCTATTTGTGCTAGCACTGAAATAGAGTTGACGAATTGGATTGCAGAGAAACCAGTAAAAAAAAATCAGCCAAAAGCAATATTTGCCTCTTGTCAAAAATTTGGTAAAGGTCAAGCAGGTCGGATTTGGCAAGCACCTAAGGGAGGGGTTTGGGTTAGTGCAGCTATTAAGAGAGAGGGTCTGTATGAAAATAATTCACAGCTTTATGGGTTAGCTGTGGCATTGGCTTTGATTAAGAGAATTGAACGGTTAGGAGTTAATGTCAGTATTAAATGGCCGAATGATCTACTAGTTGATGGTCGAAAATTAGCTGGTATTTTACCCAGACTATTTTTTAGAGGTGGGGAACTTCGATTATTAAGAGTTGGAGTAGGTTTAAACGTTTTTAATAATGTTCCTAAAGAAGGGATCTCGCTTAAACAAATTGTTGGAGATAAAAATATGAATATCAATTTTTGGTCATCAGAAGTTTTACTTGCAATAGAAAGATCTTTAGACTTTTTAGAAAATAAAAATCTTCTATGCAGTGAAGTAGAAGAAAGGTTGTGGTCAAAAAAATATATTGATAATCAAACTGGCAAGCATTGGGATATCAAAGGTATAGACTCGATTGGTAGATTGGTTCTTTTTAAAGAAAACACAGAGAAATTTTTGTCAACTTCAATATGATTGCCTGAGTTAATTTTCAGTAATCTCTGTTACCTTACCGTCTCTAAACCTTGCTATTTTTTTTGCTCTTTGAGCGACATTATCTTCATGAGTTACTAATACAATTGTTATTCCCTGACTATGCAGTTGATCAAAAAGATTTAAAACATCTTCAGTAGTTTTGGAATCTAGAGCACCAGTTGGTTCGTCTGCTAATAATAGTGATGGTTGATTGATTATTGCTCTTGCTATGGCAACTCGTTGTTGTTGACCACCAGATAATTGATTAGGCAGATTGGTCAGCCTGTTCCCTAGCCCAACTCGATCAAGAGCCTCTTCAGCGCGCTTCTTCCTTTCTAAAGCGGGGACGCATGCATAAATCATGGGAAGCATTACATTTTCTAGTGCTGAAACTTCTTGAAGCAGATGAAATTGCTGAAAAACAAAACCAAGTTCTTTATTCCTAATATCTGCAAGTAAGTCATCATCAAGCTTTTCTACTGCAGTTCCATTTAATTCATAAGTCCCATTAGTAGGACGATCAAGGCATCCGAGTATGTTCATTGCAGTACTTTTACCAGACCCACTTGCACCCATCACTGCAAGGTAATCACCCTGATAAACCTCAAGGTTTAGGTCGTCAAGTGCTTTCACTTTGACCGATCCTTCCCCATAAAATTTATTTACATTCGTAAGACGAGCTACGGATTTTTTCAATGATTTTAATTTGTTAGCCAATTGAACTTTTAGTTGCAAGAGTAATGGCTTCTTGAAGTAAAGGAGTTCCGTTTACTGCATTGTCGGCAAATTTAAAGAGAGGGTTTGAAATGATTCCACCAATTGCAGTTACTAGAACACAAAAAATCAACCCGACTTTGAGAGAAGACATTCCCGGTATTGACCATTCTATAGTGGGATATGCTTTGACAACATCTGAAGCTTCTTTAGGTTCGGTTACTACCATCATTTTTATAACCGATATGTAATAGTAAATAGAAATAACAGAAGTGACTAAGCCAACACTTACTAGTAGGTATTGCTCATCTGCCCATCCAGCAAAAAACAAATAGATCTTCCCAAAGAATCCCAACATTGGAGGAATGCCTCCTAAAGATAGAAGGCATAAACTTAACCCTAATGTTATTAATGGATCTTTTTGGTACAGTCCTGCATAATCTGATATTTGATCACTACCAGTTCTAATTGAGAAGAGTATTATGCAGGCAAAAGCACCAAGATTCATAAATAAATAAGCAGCCATATATAGTACCATCGCGGCAAAACCATCTTCAGTTCCACAAACCAATCCAATCATTACAAATCCAGCTTGTCCAATTGAGCTATAGGCAAGCATCCTTTTCATTGATTTTTGAGCTAGCGCTACAACATTTCCCAGCGACATACTTAGGACTGCTAAAACAGTAAAAAGCAATTTCCATTGTGTATCAAAAGCGCTAAAACATCCCAAGAGTATTCTTACTGCCAGAGCAAAACCTGCTGCTTTGGATCCCACTGATAAAAAGGCAACTACAGGAGTAGGAGAACCCTCATATACATCTGGTGTCCATTGGTGAAATGGGACTGCAGCAATTTTGAAAGCTACTGTAGATAATACGAAAACAAGCGCTAACGCAGATAAAGGGGTGGGAGCATTGATTAACGTTATTCCGATCTCTTTTAAATTTGTTGATCCACTTATTCCATAAAGCAGAGATGCCCCATATAGAAAGACAGCGGCAGCAGCCGAACCAACTAATAAATATTTCAGAGCAGCCTCGGAACTTCTCGAATCTCTTTTTAGATATCCAGAGAGCAAATAGCTGGCAACGGAGAGTGTTTCAAGAGAAACAAAAACACTTACCAAATCGGTCGAACCACATAGAAGCATTGCTCCAAGAGTGGCAGCTAATAATATTGCTGCAAATTCACCAACAGGACTCCCGTTTTGTTCAGCATATCTCCAGCTAATTAACAAAGAGATAAGAGTTGATAGAGCTATGACCCCTCTAAAAGCAATAGCAAGATTGTCTGCAATAAATGCGCCTAAGAAAGATTCTTGAATGTCTCCATTCCATTGCATTAGTAGCAAAAACAAGGAGCTTCCAAGTCCTGCATAACAGATGGGCGGAGACCAGCGGGCTGAAATCTTTTCGCCAGCCAAGTCAACCAAAAGAGTCCCTAACATTGCCATTAGGACTGCAGCCTCAGGTAGCACAGCTTTAGCATTTAAAGAGAGATTTAAAAGCTCTACAGGCTCGTTTATGAATATTTGAAAAGACAAAAGTTCTCCCATTTATGTATTGTTTTGAAGCTGTGTCTGATTTTATAACTTTAGCGAAGTTATAAAATATGCCTTTTTAATCATTTTGGGCTATGCATTTTACTATTCAGTACGTTAGATAAGAAGAAGGAAAATTGAGCTGATGCCCACTGACCATACTCTGGTAATTGTTGAAAGTCCCACAAAGGCAAAGACCATCAGAGGGTTTTTGCCTAAGGATTTTCAAGTTCTTGCGTCAATGGGGCATATAAGAGACTTGCCTAATAATGCTTCCGAGATCCCTGCGAAGCACAAGGGAGAAAAGTGGGCAACGATAGGGGTTAATACAACTGCTGATTTTGATCCTTTGTATGTGGTCCCAAAAGACAAGAAGAAAATTGTCAAGGAATTAAAACAATCTTTGAAGGGAGCTAGTGAATTGTTGCTTGCTACTGATGAGGACAGAGAAGGTGAAAGTATTAGTTGGCATTTAATGAACGTCCTTGATCCCAAAATCCCTGTTAAGAGGATGGTTTTTCATGAGATAACAAAAGAGGCTATTTCCAAAGCTCTATCGAAAACAAGAGAAATTGATATGGAATTAGTTCATGCTCAAGAAACAAGAAGAATATTAGACAGATTAGTTGGATATACCCTGTCTCCTCTTCTGTGGAAAAAAGTTTCTTGGGGTTTATCTGCTGGAAGAGTCCAATCAGTTGCAGTAAGATTGCTGGTTTTGCGAGAGAGAGCAAGGAGATCTTTCAGAAGTGGAAGTTATTGGGATTTGAAAGCAAAATTAGAAAAAGAAGGCAGTGAATTTGAGGTGAAAATGACCTCAATTGGTGGACAAAGAATTGCCAGTGGTAGTGATTTTGATGAATCAACTGGATTATTGAAATCTGGTCGAAACGTAAAATTACTGAACGAGGAGGAATCTAATGAACTTGCTAAAAAATTAATTACTGATAATTGGAAAGTTATCAATGTCGAAGAAAAACCGTCAATTCGAAAACCAGTTCCTCCTTTTACGACAAGCACATTACAACAAGAAGCTAATAGAAAACTTCGATTATCAGCTAGGGAGACCATGAGATGTGCCCAGGGGTTATATGAAAGAGGTTTTATTACGTACATGAGAACAGATTCTGTTCATTTGTCCGATCAGGCAATTAATGCTTCAAGAAAGTGTGTTGAATCAAAGTATGGCGTTGAATATTTAAGTAATAAGCCCCGTCAATTCTCCAATAAGACGAGAAATGCTCAAGAAGCTCATGAGGCAATTCGTCCTTCTGGTGAGAGCTTTAAAACACCCAAAGATTCCAATTTACAAGGGAGAGACCTTTCTTTGTATGAACTGATTTGGAAACGAACAGTTGCTAGTCAAATGGCCGATGCAAGATTGACAATGCTTGGAGTGGAATTGCAAGCATCGGATGTGTCCTTCAGGGCTAGTGGTAAAAGAATTGATTTTCCAGGTTTCTTTAGGGCTTATGTTGAAGGAACGGATGATCCTGATAGTGCCCTTGAAGGTCAAGAAGTGCTTTTGCCTAAATTAGCTGTCGGAGATACTCCAACGGCTAAGAAGGTTGAGGCACTTGGGCATCAGACTCAACCTCCTGCTAGATATAGCGAAGCGTCTTTAGTTAAAACGCTTGAGAAAGAAGGTATAGGTCGTCCTTCAACATATGCCAGCATTATTGGAACAATTGTAGATCGAGGCTATTCAGTCCTTAATAATAATTCTTTGACTCCAAGTTTTACAGCATTTGCTGTTACTGCTCTTCTTGAAGAACATTTCCCTGACCTTGTAGATACTAGCTTTACAGCTCGAATGGAATCAACACTTGATGAGATATCAACAGGGAAAGTAAGTTGGCTTCCATACCTCAAGGATTTTTATAAAGGTGATACTGGGCTGGAAAATCAAGTTCAACAAAGAGAAGGAGACATAGATGGAGGGGAATTCCGGTCGGTTTCTTTGGAGGGACTTTCGTCTCTTGTTAGGTTGGGTAAATTTGGAACATATCTGGAATCAAAGCAACTAGGTGAAAATGGGAAGCCTATAACAGCTACTCTCCCACAGGAGATTACTCCCGCAGATCTAGACGAAGATATCGCAGAAATGATCTTAAAACAAAAAGCTGAGGGACCTGAGTCCCTTGGAATTGATCCTGATAGTGGACAGAATTTATATCTATTGAATGGTAGATATGGTCATTTTGTTCAAAGAGGTTTAGTTGTTGAATTGAAAGATCTTGGAGTTCCAAAAGGCAAAAAAAAATTAGGGAATCTTCGCTTATTCAAAAGTAGTCAATATGGACTCTATTTGAAGCAGGATTCATCAAAGGTACAGGTCTTGTTGCCAGAGAATATAAAAGAGGATGAGATTGATGTTGAAAAAGCGATCGAATATCTAGATGATAAATCCTTGAAAAAAGCTCCAAACCCAAAAAGGACTTCATTACCAAAGAATTTAAAACCTGAGAACTTGACCTTTGAGGAAGCCCTCGGATTAATTCAATTACCACGTCTGCTGGGAGAGCACCCAGAGGGAGGCAAGGTTCAATCAAGTTTAGGTAGGTTTGGTCCGTATGTTGTTTGGAGTAAAACTGATGGTGAAAAAGATTATCGTTCAATTAAGGGCGAAGATGATGTTCTTCAAATAAGCCTAGAAAGAGCCCTTGAGCTTTTATCTATTCCTAAGCGGGGAAGAGGTGGAAGAACCGCTTTGAAAGAACTTGGTGTCCCAGAAGGAGAAACAGAAACTATCCAACTTTTTAATGGACCATATGGTTTATATGTTAAACAGGGAAAAATCAATGCCTCTCTTCCAGAAGGAAAAACCGTTGAAGATATCTCTATTGATGAGGCTATTCAACTATTGGCAGCTAAAAAATCAAGTAAAAAAACAACATCTAAGAAAAAAAGTTCTACAAAAAAGACAATAAAATCTAATAAGAGAGATTTGAATTCATCATCTTCAAAAAAAAGTACTTCTCGAAAATCGTCTTCCACAGCTAAAGCAGGACGTCCAAGAGCTAGTAAGGTCAGGGTAATTAAACCCAAATAAAATTTTGGATATTTTAGTATTTGTTGAGAAAATGTTTATTAGATTATTTCTAATAGTTATTCTAATTCCACTTCAATCATGTTCAAATACTGTAATTGGTGAGAAGTTGGAAAGTAGTTTTGATACCCCTCAGAATCCAAAAGCTTCAGGAGATATGAATATTAAATCAAAAAAACAAAATGAAATGCCAAAAATCACATCAAGAATTAAAGTTGAGAAGAAAAAAAATGAAAAAGATTCAGGGAAAATTATCATAGATAATTCAATATCTAACAAATATAGACTTAGCCAAAAATCAACTAAATCAGTAAAGAATACAATTTTTACCCCACAGCCATACAGAATTATTTTAAGATTGTCAGGCGCTAATCCCTCTGCACCAGCAGAGACTGTTACAAAGGCTCTAAGGAAAGCAGGAGTCCAGTTTGAAGTCGAAAAAATCGAACGTTTTGATAACGGGGATTTGTCAAATGATAGTTCTCTAAAAAGAAAATAATTTTGACTTTAGATAATAAAAACTTTTTTAAAAGCAGCTCTCTTTATAAAGCTCCTCTTAGCAAGAGACAAGCCTTGAAAATTGTTGAGTCCTCTTATTTAGCTGCTGCATCGGCTTTGATTTGGATAGCTCTCTATTATTTGCCGATTGGTGGAGCTGTATTTCGTCTTGCGTTGCCTTTGCCCTTGGCTCTTCTTCAAATTCGGAGAGGTATTAAAACAGGGGTTGAGGGAGTGACAATATGTGTATTGTTATTAACTGCTCTGATGGGTCCGCTAAGAGGCCCTTTAGTGCTCTTCCCTTATGGATTACTTTCCTTGTGGTTAGGACATAGTTGGCAAAAAGGATGGAATTGGTGGATAAGTTGGAGTGTTGGAGTGTTTATAGGGACTATGGGTTTTATTGTTAGAGTCTTCGTCTTATCTATGTTGGTTGGTGAAAATTTGTGGGTAATTCTTACTCGTGCTGGAGCAGGATTACTCGCCAAAGGGATAGATGTTTTCAATCTTTCCTTTACTCCGGATATGAGACAAGTTCAAATAGTTGCAGTATTTCTAATTATAACTCAAGAAATTGTTTACGTTCTTTGTTTGCATGCGTTGGCTTATTGGATTTTCCCTAGGCTCAAATCCTCTATACCCGAGCCACCTGCATTCTTAGAGAATTTAATTTCTCTTCAATCTAATTGATTGAAAATGAAAGGAGTTGACTATACTTTATTGCCGTCAGGAGTATTGGCTTTTGGGGATGGCCTGCAAATGCAAAATGTTAATGAAAGAGTAAAAATTTTGCAAGAAAATATTACTAATATGGAATTCTTTTTAATTCTTGCTGGATCTCAAACTGCAGAGATTGAGGGTATTTCTGCGGCTGGTTCGACTCCTGTTTCTAGACGTTATACAGCCGTTGCAGACGCCGAACTTTTATTAAGAGGTCCTTTGATTCCCAAAAGATGGCCTTTACCTCCTTTAGCTGCAGGTGTCTCGCCTGCATTGATTAGTTACGTTGCCTCAAGGTTCTTGAAAATTAAGCCAACAATCATATCGGCAGGACTGCTGCAAACCCCCCCATTTAGTCATGTAGCCTTAGAGTCACCCGAGATGGGCCCTGCTAGATGCTTGAGTTCAGGTAATGCAATGGAAAGAACTAGAGTCAAACTTTTACTAGATGGTGGATTTAAGATAGCTAAGAAGTTAAAAAAATCTCTTTTAATAACGGAGTGTGTTCCAGGAGGTACCTCTACCGCTTTTGCTGTTCTTTTAGGATTAGGAATAAATGTTAATGGTCTGATAAGCGGAAGTTATAGGAATCCACCTTCAGAATTAAAAGCAAAATTAGTGAACCAAGGACTCAAAGCTGCAAAATTAAAGAAGAATCCATCTTCTGTTGATCTCATGGCAGCAGTCGGGGATCCATTTCAACCAATTGCAGTTGGTCTTTTGATGGGAGCTATAGAATCTGGTCAAGATGTTCTATTGGGAGGAGGTTGTCAAATGTTGGCAGTATTAGCTTTAGCATTAAATGAAATTGAGCCTAAATTACGTTCTGAAGTTACTGGTAAAATTTTAATAGGAACAACATCATGGTTAGTAGATGAATCACTTTCTACTGCAAAAAATAGAAATTCTTTTATTCATTTAATGAATCATGTCGCCAATAATTTTAAAGTAAATATCCTTGGTCTAGCTAGTGGTTATAGATTTAATGATAGTAATCAAAAAGTTCTTAGAGATTATGAGATCGGTTATGTTAAAGAGGGTGTTGGTGCTGGAGCATTATCGTTGCTTGCTCAAATCAAGGGATTGACTCAGAAAGAAATGGTTGAAAAGTGTGATTTAGAGGTTGCTAATCTTTTTAGGTCAAATAACGAAATAACTTGTCACGGGATTTGAATATGAATACTGATAAATTTGGTAGGAGAGAGTTCATCAAATATGGATTGATCTCTTCTTTATTTTTCTTATCTGGGTGTTCAACGTCTCAAAAGAAATTGGCTTTGAGAGGAGTTTCTAATACCTTCCCTAATGAATTTTTAAATAGTTTATCTTCAGGTTGGGAATTTTTCCCTATAAAAGATATCGACTTAAAAAATTTTTCTTATAACTCTACTCTTCAAGAAAAAACAGATTTATTAATCTTAAATGATGGTTGGATATCTGAGTTAGCCATTAATTCATTTCAAGAAATCAAAGTAGATACTATTAGAAATAATTTCAGCAAGCAGACTAATTCTTTTCTCGAAGGGTTAGGCGAGGATTATAAAAAAAAGCTTTTACCGGTAGCGGTTAGCCCTTGGGTGATACTTTTCAGAAATGAAGATTCTCTTGCTTTAAAAAATAAGGATACTTGGGAAGTTATTTTTTCGAATTCACTTGCAAATCAGATAGTTTTTCCTCGTAGTCCTTATCTTCTGATTTCTATTGCGCAAAAAATAGATTTAGTTAACGATTTCTTGAAAATCAAGAGTCAAGCTAAAACTTATGATGATAGGAATGCTTTAAATTGGGTCGTTTCAGGTAGAGCAAATGCAGCAGTTTTACCCTTATCTAACTGTGTTAAAGCTCTTGTTGAAGATCCTCGTTTGTCTGTCCTTTTGCCTAATGAGGGAAGTCCGCTTAATTGGACGGTTCTTGCTTCTCCCTCGCTTCCTCCAGAGTCTTTCCCTATTGAGTGGGTTGATTCCTTGTGGGGAGCTACTTATTTAAGACGTCTAATAAGTAAAGGTTATTTGCCACCAACTAGCTTTTCTGACTTGAGGAGAAAAAATATAAATGCCTCTCAAAGGTATCAATCTATCTTTCTACCAGAAGATAGTGTTTGGAATAAATGTTGGTCATTGCCAATACTCAGTGCTGATGAGAAAAAAGCCTTGGCTTTATATTGGAATAATTCATAACCAAACTATATTTGAAATTCAAACAAACTTTTTCAAGACATTTCTAAATACCATAACTAGCATTCTAAAAGTGGCAGTTACAATAATGTTTACTGGTTTAATTCAGTCTATTGGAACGATCAAGAAAAATAATTTGGGGGTAATTGTTGATGGATGTAAGCCTTTTTCTCCACTCAATCTTGGAGACAGTGTCTCTGTAGACGGAGTTTGTCTGACAGTTTCTGAATTAATCAATGATTCTTTTTTCGCAAATATAAGTGAAGAGACTCTTAAGAGAACAAATCTTGCAGAAAAAGCTCAGAAAAATTGTTATGTAAATCTTGAACCAGCATTACGTTTGTCTGATCGGTTAGGTGGACATATTGTCAGCGGACATATTGATGGTCTAGGTGAAATTATTTCAATTGAAAATTTGAAAAATTCCTGGAATTTGAAAGTATCTTGGGATGATATGAATTTCTGCAGGTATATGTGCGATAAAGCTAGTATTAGCCTGAATGGAATTAGTCTTACTATCTCTGAGATATGTAATTATGGGTGTGAATTTTCAGTAGCCGTAATACCTCATACTTGGACAAAGACATGCTTGCAGTATTTGAAAATTGGCGAAAAAGTTAATTTAGAGGTTGACTTAATGGCAAAGTATGCAGAAAAACTTTTAAAGGTACAAAATAATGATTCTTTTTCAAAAACTCCACCATTAATTAGCTCTCAGTGGCTTAATGAGCAAGGTTGGAACTAGGAATTTACATTTAATAAATATAAATTCCTCTGGAAAGATTTATTATTTCTTTAGTGGTAACAAACTTATCGCACCAGAGTCTTTTCGTACATCAATACGAAATTCCTGTCCAGGCTCTAGACCTAGTTTTTTCGTATAGGCATGTCCTATAAGAAGATTGCCATTACCATGAACTTTAGTTCGAAATTCTGCTTGTCTTCCTCTTGAAGATCTATTGCCTGCTCTGCCAGGGCCATTTGAGCGAAGTTTATAACCCTTAGCTTCAACTAGAGCACGGTAAAAACTTTTACGTAAAACTCTCCCGCTTGGGCCGACATAACCACATCCTTTAGCTATTTCGTCTTCTGGACGGCTGCTCAAAGATCTTGCTTTGTCGAGGAGTTCTTTTCCAACAAGCATTTCAGACTGTTTTATTTAATATAATTCTGACCAATAAGTGGAATTGTGCAACAAATTAATTGAAAGTTTCTTGCTTAGTATCAATATTTACCTCTTAAAGCAGATAAAGGATGATGAATAAGATAACCCAAATGCCATCTACAAAGTGCCAATAGAGCTCTACTGCCTCAAATGGGAACTTGTTTTCATTATTCACTCGACCAGATGGGATACGTGTTTGCCACCAAATAATCATTATCATTATTGATCCAAGTGTTACGTGAAGCCCATGAAAGCCAGTTAATGCATAAAAAGTACTTGCATAAAGGTTGTCTGTTAATCCAAAAGGCAAAGTAAAGTACTCAAACATTTGACTGATTAAAAATGCCACTCCCAAAGAGCCTGTTATTAGAAGCCATTTTTGACATTGTTTTGCTTCATTCTTTTCTAGGAATTTCCCGGCTTTATGAAATGTAAAGCTACTAACTAGAAGTAAGACTGTATTTAAAGTTGGTAATGGCAGCTCTAGTTCGTAAACAGCATCAGGACCAAGGGGATTGACTGCTTTGAAAGTTAGATATGCTGCAAAAAAACCTGCAAAGGTCATCCCATCTGCGATTAAAAAAGCTATTAAACCAAACAAACGAAAATCTTCATGCTCTTCAGTTGAGAGTTCTTTTTTGTTCTCTGAAGATTGTTCTTTTGGAACTATCGAAGTCATGTAATTACCTCCTGAGTGTTATGTGAATTTTTTTCTCCATAACCATATGGTTCTAGAACTAGTGGTGCTTCTCCCTCCCAATTTTCAACAGGAGGAGGTGAACTTGTTAACCACTCAGGTGTTAATGCATTCCATGGATTGTCACCAGCTTCATCCCCGTAGAGGATGCTTTGAAAGATATTCCATAGAAAAGGGATAGTGCTTAGAGCCATTAACAATGCACCTACGCTACTTATTTGATTGATTAATTGAAATTGTGAATCGTATTCAGCAACTCGTCGAGGCATACCATTTAAACCTAGCCAGTGTTGAGGAGCAAAACAAAGATTAAAGCCTATAAAAGTAATTATGAAGTGGAATCTCCCAAGATTTTCATTGAGCATTTTTCCGGTAAATTTTGGGAACCAGTGATAAATAGAAGAGAAGATAACAAAGACTGAACCTCCATAGACTATGTAGTGAAAATGAGCAACAACAAAATAGGTATCATGTACATGAACATCAAAAGGAACTTGAGCTAGGGCAACTCCAGTTATTCCACCCAAGACAAAGTTAATAATAAATCCGCAGGAAAATAGCATGGCCGCATTAAGTGATATTTTCCCTCCCCATAAGGTTGCAACCCAATTGAAAAATTTTATACCTGTAGGAACAGCTATAAAAGCAGTAGCGATTGTAAAAAATAAGCGCATCCATGGAGGAGTTCCACTCGTAAACATGTGATGAGCCCAAACAACTAGGCCTAAAACAACTATTCCCATAATTGAAAAGACCATTGTTGTATAGCCAAATAGTGGCTTTCTACTGTGGATTGGAAGTATTTCACTTACCAAACCAAAGGCAGGTAAGACCATGATATAAACAGCAGGATGCGAGTAAAACCAAAAAAGATGTTGATAAACAATTACATTTCCACCAAGACTTGGGTTGAAGAAACCTGTATGAGCAACTATGTCAAAGCTCAACAATATTAAAGTACCTGCTAGAACAGGAGTTGATAAAACTACGAGAATACTTGTACCAAGCATTGCCCAGCAATACATGGGTAATTGCATTAATTTTAGTCCAGGTCTTCTTAGCTTGAGGATTGTAGCGATAAAATTAATACCACCAAAAATTGAGCTTCCACCCAAAAGTAATACGCTTAGTATCCAAATTATTTGACCGGCGGCTGGAGTCGTAATGCTTAAAGGTGGATATGCTGTCCACCCAGCTTGTGCTGCCCCGTTTATGAAATAGCTTGTTATCAACATCAACCCGGAGGGAGGTATTAGCCAAAAAGCAACAGCATTCAGTCTTGGGAAGGCCATATCTCTTGCCCCAACATAGAAAGGTATTAAATAGTTGCCAAATGCACCATTTACTACAGGCACGATCCATAAGAAAATCATGATTGTGCCATGGAGCGTCAAAACTTGGTTGTAAACCTCTCTAGGCATGAAATCTGAGAGGGGACTTGTGAGCTCTACCCTTATCGCTCCAGCTAAAGATCCTCCAATTAAATAAAACAAGAAACCACAAACTAAATATTGAAGACCTATGACTTTGTGATCGAGACTAAAACTCAGATATTTAAGCCATCCAGTTGGTTGGAGCTTCTCTGGAGGCGAGTTACTTGGTTTGAGTGAAATAGTCATAAATCTAAATTGACTCTTTAGAGTTTTCTTTTAACCAAGTATCAAAGTCTTCTTGTTCATCAACTATTACGTTTGATCTCATCCCACCATGATAAGGGCCACACAATTCTGCGCAAACAATTGGGTAATTACCTGCTTTTGTAGGAGTAAAATTTAAAATCGTTGGTTGGCCTGGAATTACATCTTGTTTAAGTCTGAATTGAGGCACCCAAAAAGCGTGTATTACATCTTTAGACTCCATTCTTAAATTAACTTCTCTTCCAACAGGAACATGAAGTTCGCCAGAAATAATATCTCCTTTTGGATAGTGAAAAATAAAAGCAAATTGCATTGCAGTTAACTCAATTGGTAATGAAGATGAATTTTTTGTGGATGAAGATTCAATTGGCCCAGAACCTATACCTCCCCAAACCCTCCCAGCTTGATTATCCATTTGACCACTGTGATCATGCATTAAAGGTTGCATGCCACCCATTCGATCATAAATATCGTAGCTATATAAACCTACAAATAAAACAACAATTGCAGGAACTGCTGTCCAGAATATTTCTAAAGAAATATTACCTTCTAAGTCAATCCCGTCTCCAGTTTCTCCAGGCCTACGACGGAATTGAATAAGACTATAAATTACTAAAGCAGTCATACCTATGAAAAGTATGCAGCCAATAATGAATAGGACTCGATATAGTTCATCATAAACAGGAGCATTAATGCTCGCGCTCACGGGAAGCATATTGACGTTGTACGCAATCCAAACTCCTGCTACGCCAAGAATTAAACTTAACGTTAGAGTTAAGATGGCCGATAGTTTCGGCAAGAAAATCTCCTGTTCTATTTATAGGTTATGGGCAAAAGTAACTAATGTATCGGCTAATTGTTAATTCAAGATGAATAATTTTTTTTTTAAAGACAATCTTTATGTTGCAGTCCTTTTATTCAGGTGACGTGTACAAAGTAATCGCTACGTTGAATTAATAATGATCTTGATGGATTTTTGCATACGTGCAGGTTATTTATCCACCAAAGCCACTCTTTAGATTGGGCCAACTTGCCGCTCATGTGGTGGTTGCACTGATCACTCTTGTCGTGATTGGAGGTGCAACAAGAGTTATGGAGGCTGGCCTTGCTTGCCCAGACTGGCCTTTATGTTATGGGTCGTTTTTACCTGGGAGGCAAATGAACTTACAAGTCTTCTTGGAATGGTTTCATCGTTTAGATGCATTTTTTGTAGGGATTGTTTTAATTGCTCAATTTGTGCTGTCTTTACGTTGGGCAAAAACTTTACCTACATGGCTTCCTTGGACCTATGGATTCTTAACTTTATTGGTTGCTTTTCAGGGTTTTTTAGGTGCTTTGACAGTACTGCAGCTATTGCCATCTCTAATCGTCATGGCTCATCTTGCAGTTGCACTCACTCTTGTTGCAATCATGAGTGGCGTGACTCAACAACTACTCAACCCTGGCAAGTCACTTTTTCCACTTTGGCTTCGTTCCCTTGGATTCTTATCTCTTTTTTCAGTTGTAGCTCAGTCTTTATTGGGTAGTCGGGTGGCAACCTCGTGGGCAGCGCAAAGATGCTTGGCTTTTGGAGATTCTTGCAATCTTTTAGGGATGCACCGTTCTAGTGCTGTCCTGGTGAGCTTTTTGGTGATTTTATTCGTAATTGTTTCATCTTTTCAGAGAGATGTTCTTGCTAAGCAGTGGCCTTATCTTTTGACGATTGTTTCTTTGATCATCTTACAAATCTTATTAGGTGTTTTTTCTATTCATCTAAGCATGAGTCAACCTGGTCTTATAATTGGTCATCAACTAATTGCCTGCTTGTTAGTGGCCGTAATAGCAGCATTGAATTTTAAAGGTAGAGGAATTGATGAATCTTCTCAATCATTTCTTTTAAATCAATCAACTTTGGAGACATGTCATGGTTAGCTCTACATCAGATGTAATTTCACAGCCCGTTAATCGCGAGGAAATCGTTCCTTCTAGAAAGCGAATTAAACTTCCAGCTTGGTTAGAGGTTGCCAAACCAAGATTAATTCCTCTATTACTGGCAACCACTGTTGGTGGAATGGCTCTTTCGGAGGAATGGCCATTACCCTCTCCAAGATTGGTATGCACTTTGGGTGGAGGAGCTCTTGCGGCTGCAGCCGCAGGAGCTCTTAATTGCTTGTGGGAGCAAGACCTCGATAAGCGAATGAAACGCACCAGTAATAGAGCATTGCCCTCTGGTCGCCTTTCTCAGTCTTCTGTTTTTATTGGAGCAATTGCTTGTACACTTGCTGCTTCAACCCTTTTGGTAAGTGGAGTTAACTGTTTGGCAGCAGGACTTACTCTTTTAGGACTTTGTAGTTATGTTCTACTATATACAGCATTCTTAAAACCTAGAACTTCTCAAAATATAGTTTTCGGAGGAGTCGCTGGAGCAATTCCCCCTCTTGTAGGAGCTTCGGCAGCAGCAGGCCATATTGGATTGGGTGGTTGGTGGCTATTCTCCTTGGTAATGGTTTGGACTCCAGCACATTTTTGGGCTCTGGCCATATTATTAAGAGAGGACTATCGATCTGTTGGTATACCTATGCTCCCAACAGTAAGCGGCCCATTTGTTACGGCAAAAGCTATATCTGTTTATGGCTATCTAACAGTCTTTCTAAGTTTTTTAGGGTGCTTTGTCTTGCCCGCAGGAGGCTTGTTATATGGAATGTTATTACTACCCTATAATTCAAGGCTTCTTCAATTGGTCTCCAGATTAAGAGATAATCCGGAGGACTTAGATAGGGCTAAGGGTTTGTTTAGGTGGTCTATCCTTTATATGTTTGGAGTTTGTTTTTTGCTTGTTATTAGTAGATTGGAGGTATCAATTGTTTTTAATGATCAGTTGATAGCTTTAATTAAAGACTTCTCAATGATATTTTCGTAAATCTATAAAATTAAAATAAAAATTTTACAACCTTGCTTAGTCATATTAATTAGACTTTGTTAGGTGATATTAACTTGTTTTTAGGCAATCTGTTTTTAGATGTTTTTCATCCAACTAAGAGATTTATTTAAGTCTTATGGCCCTGTCAGGGCTCTAGATGGACTTAACCTTGAAGTTCCAAAAGGTTCTTTGTATGGTTTGTTAGGCCCAAACGGAGCAGGTAAAAGCACTGCAATTAGAATTATCTGTACTCTTCTTGCCCCTGATTCTGGCCATGTTGAGGTTGGGGGACTTGATGCTTTGTTTGAGGAAAAAGAAATTAGGCGCAAATTGGGTTATGTCGCTCAAGATGTTGCAATCGATAAAATACTTACTGGTAGAGAATTGCTGCAGCTTCATGGAGACCTTTATCATCTAGACAGCAAACGTAAGAGAAAGAGAATTGACGAATTGATTCAGAGACTAGATATGCATGAATGGATTGATAGAAGATGTGGTTCTTTTTCGGGAGGAATGAAAAGAAGACTTGATCTTGCCTCAGGATTGTTGCATGAACCAGAATTATTGATTCTTGATGAACCTACTGTTGGGTTGGACATAGAAAGTCGATCGGTTATTTGGGACTTATTGAAGGAACTTAGAAATAAGGAAACTACTATTCTTTTAAGTAGTCATTATCTCGAGGAGGTAGATGAGTTGGCAGATGAGATGGCTATTGTTGATAAGGGAAAGGTCATTGCTAGTGGAAAACCGGATGATTTAAAAAAAGAACTTGGTGGTGACAGAGTTACACTTAGGGTGCGAGAGTTTAGTGATGAAGTAGAGGCTGAATCTGTAAGGAAATTAATTAAAAATATCAATGGGGTATCAAATGTAGTAGTGAATCAAAAGCAAGGATACTCTTTAAATTTTTTAGTTCAAAGTAATAATGTTATCTCAAATCTTTCGAGTCATCTTTCAAAAGAAAATTTTGAAGTCTTTGCACTTTCTCACAGTAGACCAAGTTTAGATGATGTTTATTTGCAAGCAACTGGTAAAACTCTTATGGACGCTGAATTAGAACTTGCTGGTAAAAGAGATTTAAATCTTGAGAAAAAGAAATCGATGCGTTAATTAATCGTATTACTCCTAAATTATTAGACATGATCACTACTAATCCATCAATTCCTAAGGATAAGCAATCTAGAAATGATTTGAATGAAATGTTACAAGAGACTTCTGCATTGACATGGAGGCTTTTCATTCAACTAATTCGAAGACCTTCAACATTATTTGCAGGAATCCTTCAGCCTTTAATATGGCTTTTGCTTTTTGCAGCGTTATTCTCTAATGCTCCCATAGATTTTTTGCCAGGGAACAGTAGCTATGGAGAATTTCTTGGCGCAGGTTTAATAGTCTTTACTGCTTTTAGTGGAGCTCTTAATGCAGGACTACCTGTGATGTTTGATCGAGAATTTGGTTTCCTTAATCGATTGTTAGTTGCTCCATTGACAAGTAGGAGTTCAATTGTAATTTCTTCAGTCATCTATATAACTACTATTAGCCTTTTGCAGAGTTTCGCAATAATGGCAACTTCTGCTCTTTTAGGTTATGGCTGGCCAAGTCTGGGAGGTTTCCTTCTGATAGCAATAACCCTATTATTATTGGTATTTGCAATAACTGGTTTAAGTCTTGGATTGGCCTTTATATTGCCTGGACATATAGAGCTAATTGCGATTATCTTTATTGCTAATCTACCTGTTCTTTTCGCAAGCACAGCATTGGCCCCCATATCTTTCATGCCTAAATGGCTTGGATGGATGGCATCGATTAATCCATTAACATTTGCGATTGAACCGATACGATTGGCATATCAAAATTCTGTAGATCTAAAATTAGTTTTAATCAATGCTCCCTATGGAGAAATAAATGGATATTCTTGCTTATTAATTCTATTTGTTCTTACAATTGGGTTGTTTTTTCTTATTAGACCTCTTTTAAATCGCAAACTTGCTTGATAATCTTAGTCTAGAGATTGAGAAGAACCTTGGATTCTAGAAAGTATCATCTAAAAAAACAAATCATAGACGCTCTAAAGGCCAATGACAGTAATTTACACTCTCTCCTGAAATCTCAATGGGCACATCGTTTTGGAGTCGAAAGTTTGGAAGAATTGGAAAATTTAGATTTAAACCAGTTGAATCAACAACCTAATAATTTAAATAATCAAAACATAGATAAACTAGAAGAAAATTCGTTCGATGTTGATGAACCAAATAATATCAATAATTACGAAACTAAAGAAAAAGAAATCAAAACCGAAGAGTTTAAGCCAACTAAGGATGGGATTGATGAATCGTTTAAAATTAAATCCGATGAAATAATCAATAAAGAAAATGATGGATACAAGGCTGAGAGTTCAATCATTGACAACAAAATTAATTCTCAGATTGAAGCTTTAATACCCTTACCACCTAAACCTAAATATAGTTATCTTAGGAAGTGGTTATTAAGAAAATAAATTTAAATTGATGTTTGGTCTTTTTTTAATTTGAAAGTATAGACCTTTTCACTTCCTTACATCATTCCTGGCATACCCATACCACCCATACCACCCATACCACCCATACCACCCATACCACCCATACCACCCATACCACCCATTGGGTCTCCGCCTTCAGCACCTGGTGCTGCTGGTGGTTCAGGTTTGTCTGCAATAACAACTTCAGTTGTTATTAAAAGTG
This sequence comes from Prochlorococcus sp. MIT2308, assembly GCF_059772345.1. NCBI lineage: Bacteria > Bacillati > Cyanobacteriota > Cyanophyceae > Synechococcales > Prochlorococcaceae > Prochlorococcus > Prochlorococcus sp. MIT2308. Next base: position 1,817,816 of record NZ_CM186283.1, read on the forward strand.
AGGCTATTGAGACAGCATCTTGAAGTGCAAGTCGTATTACCTTTGAAGCATCTAATATTCCTGCTTCAAGTAAATCAACATACTCTCCAGTTTGTGCATTAAAGCCTTTACCCAATCTCTTGATGTCTGAGACAACAACATCTCCGTTAAATCCAGCATTTATAGCTATCTGTTTGGTTGGAGCCGTCAATGCTCTTTTTATGATTTCAACTCCGGTTCTTTGATCACCTTCAAGCTTTTTGGATAAATCTTCAAGCCCTTCACTTAATTCTAAGAGAGTAGTTCCACCCCCTGCCACAATCCCTTCCTCAATAGCTGCACGAGTTGCATTTAGAGCATCCTCAATCCTGAGCTTTCTGTTCTTTAGTTCAGTTTCAGTAGGAGCTCCCACTTTTATTACGGCTACACCTCCTGCAAGCTTAGCGATTCGCTCGTTTAACTTCTCTTGGTCATACTCAGAATCTGTTTCATCAAGCTCTCTCTTTATAGAGGCAATGCGATTAGATAATTCGGTGGTTTGATTCTCATTTGCGACAATTGTTGTGCTGTCTTTTGTAATTGTTACCCTTCTAGCTTGACCTAGATCAGAGATTTGAACTTTCTCAAGACTCATTGCTTTGTCTTCACTAATTAATGTACCGCCAGTAAGCACAGCAATATCTCCTAGGGCAGCTTTTCTCCTCTCTCCAAAAGAGGGGGCTCTGACTGCTGCCACTTGTAAAACGCCGCGGTTTTTGTTTACTACAAGCGTAGCTAATGCTTCACCTTCTACTTCTTCGGCAAGAATTATTAGGGGAGTTCCATTCTTCTGAACAGTTTCCAGAACTGGAATGAGATCGGCGATGGATGAAATTTTTTTGTCAGTTATTAGTATTGAGGGGTTTTCAAATTCACAAATTAAGCGATCTTCATCAGTAACAAAATATGGTGAGCTATAACCCCTATCGAAAGCCATCCCCTCAGTGATATCTAGCTCAGTAGCTAGAGACTTGGATTCTTCAACTGTTATTACTCCATCAAAACTTACCTTGTCTATTGCATCTGCAATCATTGAACCTATTTCCTCATCTCCACCAGCACTCACTGTTGCAACTTGTTTAATAGCATCACCACTGACTGATTTGCTTTTTTCCTTGAGATCATCAACGATTTGAGCTACTGCCTTTTCCATGCCCCGTCTTAATTCGATTGGGCTTGCTCCAGCTGCAGTGTTTCTCAACCCTTCTTGAACCATGAATTGAGCTAAAACTGTTGCAGTGGTTGTGCCATCGCCAGCTTTTTCTTTCGTTTTTGAAGCAACTTGTTCAATAAGCTTTGCTCCTATGTTTTCAAAAGGATCTTCAAGATCTATTTCCTTAGCGATAGTTACTCCGTCATTAACGATATCTGGGGCTCCAAATTTTTTTTCAATAACTACATTTCTACCCTTAGGTCCAATTGTGACTTTTAAAGCATTGGCTAAGTTGTTTACTCCTTTTTCTAGAGCACCACGTGATTCGTCTGAAAAACTTAGAAGTTTTGCCATATTTGTTTTGAATTAGTCTTAATCTCCCATAGGAAACACACATTAGGGGAGGCTAAATAAGTGGGGAAAGCCGAATCGAAATTCATAAATTATTCCCAATTTTTGCAGAAGGTAGTTAGTGTCAACATATGAATGATCCTGGGGCTTTATTTTTTATTCTCATGGCTGGCTTGGCCGGGACTATGACTTTGATTTATTTCCCTTTGAGGATATTTCTTACGGCTACGGCGAGAAGTAGAAGACTAAAATTATTGCAAAGGATAAGAAGATTGAGAGATGAATTAGGTCAGCCCATACAAAATTGAAATTAGCTCAACTCATAACCATTCCACCATCAACTTGAATTGTCTGGCCGGTTATGTAAGCTGCTGATGGATCTGCTGCAAGAAATCTCACTGCCCCTGCAACGTCCTCAGGATTTCCGAATCTTCCAAGCGGAATAGCAGAAAGAATCGGTTCACTGTTTAGATCCTTTGTCATATCAGTTGAAATAAAACCGGGTGCGACTGCATTTACAGTAATTCCTCTGCTTGCGAACTCTTTCGCAGCACTTTGTGTAAGACCTACTACTCCGGCCTTGGCTGCAGAATAATTTGCTTGCCCTGGGTTGCCCATCAACCCCACCACAGAAGTTATGTTGATAATCCTTCCTTTTTTTTGCTTCAACATTTGCCTAGAGACAGCTCTTGTACAATAAAAAACACCACTCAAGTTAAGATCTAAAACTTTCTGCCAATCGTTAGTTTTCATTCTCATTAGAAGTCCATCTTTAGTTATTCCTGCGTTATTGACCAAAACATCAATTTTATTATTTTTCTCCAAAACTGTTTTGATTAATTCATTTACCGAGTTTTCATCAGAAATATCAGCTTGAAGAGGGTATGCCTTCCCTCCAAAAGAGCTTATTTCTGATACCACTTTATTTGCATTCTCCAAAGATGAAGAATAATTGATTATTACTTCTGCTCCCTCTTTTGCTAAAAGAATTGCAATAGCCTTACCAATACCCCTGCTGGCTCCAGTAACAATTGCAGTCTGACCTTCAAGTAATTTTGATAATGTCATGATTTTATGGTTTTAAAATTGTTAAAATCGAATAATTATTTTATTTAACTTACTATTGAGTCACTTGCTTTTTGAAAAGACTTTAAGCTAAGACGCTAAAAATAGTCATTTTTACTGTCGAATATATTAAATAGATAATTAATAGAGAGGAATTAGTTGTGCATTTGTTAATTGCTGCTGCAGGAAGTGGGAATCGAATGGGTGCTGATAGAAATAAACTCCTTTTGAAGGTTGCAGGTAAAACAGTTTTAGAGTGGACTTTGAAAGCAGCTTTCGACTCTAAAACAATTACTTGGATTGGAATTATTGGACAACCGAAAGACAAAAATTCAATATGTTCAATTTTTGTTAACTCAGTAAAGTCAATTCAATGGATTAATGGGGGATCAACAAGACAGCAATCAGTTCAGTTGGGATTAGCTGCCCTTCCAAGTGATGCTAAGTCTGTCCTGATTCATGATGGAGCAAGATGCTTGGTGAAATCATTTGTTTTCGATGAAATCTCAAAGATTGTTTCCAAGGGCCAAGCTGTTATTGCCGCGTCAAAAGTAACGGACACAATTAAAAAGGTTGATAAAGATGGTGAAATTATTGAGAGCCCTCCTCGCTCAGATTTGTGGTCTGCTCAGACACCTCAGGGTTTTCCCGTAAACAAACTGAAGCATGCACATAGTGAAGCAATTGCAAAAGGGTGGGATGTAACCGATGATGCATCCTTATTTGAACGCTTGGAATTACCAGTGAAAATATATGATGCTGGACCTTCGAATATTAAAGTGACAACTCCATTTGATCTTGTGATTGCAGAGTCTTTATTGTCTACTTTAAAAGACTAAGACTCCCTAAGTCGCCATTCAAGATAGCTTGCCTACCTAGTGGAAGTGATGCATTCCCACAGCAATGTCCGATTGGCAAATTTGAAACAATTGGAATTTTAAGATCTTGTGTTCGATCTTTGAAAATATCAAGAAGCTCAAACGTCTTGCTTCCCTCGACGTCTATCTCATTATCACAATAAGTAAACGAGCCAAAACCCAGGCCAGACAGCTGTTGTAAAACTCCAGCCAATCTTAAGTGAGTTAGCATTCTGTCGATTCTATACGGAGCCTCTCCTATATCTTCGATGATTAGTATTGATTTGTTGAAATTTGGTAGATGTTGAGTCCCTATCAAGTGAGTAAGTACAGTGAGGTTGCCAACTATTAGGTGCCCCTTTGAGATGCCGCCTCCCCATGGGTCTCCATAAATATCTGGTACAGAATTACCAAACAAAATTGATTTAAGTCTGTTTTTACTCCAGCCTGGTTCGGAACCCAAAGTTGTAATAAGGGGACCATGAACTCCTCCCTGAAACCCACCTGCGAGCCGTGCAAGAAGTATTGAAGTTAAATCAGAAAATCCAATCAACCAGCCTTCTCTCCATGGTTGTTTTTTTTCAAGCAATCTCGCCGATCCCCAGCCACCTCTGGCAAAAGCTAAAAGAGGGTAATGATTATTTGAGTGTAAGTTATTGAATCTAACTTCATCATTGCCTGCTAAATACCCCCATGATCTATCTACTGCATCGAAATCGTTGCATATTAAACCCCAATCCTCAAGGACTTTTATTCCGGACAGTAGATCTTCTTTTTTACTTATTGGCGAACTTGCGGCAACTATGTGGAAAAGATCGCCTTTCTTTAGAGGAGCAGTCATTTGCGAATATCGCTAAAGAGATTGATTAAATAAGCTTGCTTAACACCATGCCGAGAAGTAAAAAGCTGCCAATACGAACTTGATTGCTGAAATGCGAACCTGAACTTTTAATACCTTTTGGTTTTGAATTTAATAAGATAACTTCTCTTTGCATTGCCAATGTTGCTATCAACCAAAAAGGCCAAAACGTTAATCCTAAATTTGCTTTGAAAGCACCAAAAGCTAAAAGGAAACAGGTTGAAAAGTAGCAAAAAGAAACGGTTTTTATTGACCCTTTACCTAGACTGATAGCGCTACTGTTTAGACCAATTAATTTGTCATCAATCTCATCGGCCATCGCGTAAACAGTATCAAAGCCAAAAGTCCAAAATATTGTTGCAAACCAACAAAACAACAATTGTAGCCCTCCTGCTAATGAGGATTCACTTGCTGCCCAGGGAATCAGAACTGAAAATCCCCAGCAAATTGAGAGAATAAGTTGGGGAAATTTAAACCATCTTTTTGCTGATGGATAAAGAAGAATAAAAGGTAATGAAAGTGTCGCAAGTTGAAGGCATAAATTTCTACTTTCTGTCGGGATATATAGAACTACGATAAGACTAAAAAACAACATTAAAATTAATAGTATCCATGCAGCCTTAAGAGATACCTTCCCATTAGCTAATGGTCGTTCTTTTGTCCTCCTCACCTTTTTGTCAAATTGTCTGTCCCAAATATCATTTGCAATACATCCAGCACCACTTACAAATAATCCACCTAAAATTATTAATCCCAAAATAAATATGGATGGGGGGGCTGAGGGGGCTAACCAAAGAGACCAGCCAGCTGGAATTAGAAGTATCAATCTTCCGCTGGGTTTATTCCATCTAAGAAGTTGAAAATAATATCTCATTTTTTTTGTAAGAAGATTACTCACGAAAATTTAAATTGATAATCATTTATAAGGCCTTCTCAATGGGGTGCTGAGAGTGTCAGAGTATTGAGGTTAAACCTACTAATATATGTTAGGTGACTCAATAGATAATTCCTCTAAACGGAATATTATCGAATTGGATCTTGGGGAAAATCAAGATACTGAGTTATGTCGTGTAGCAACAATAGATATTGGCACTAACTCAACGCATCTCTTAATTGCAAAGCTTGAGCCAAAATTAAATACTTTTAGTATTGAACTTGCTGAGAAATCAACAACAAGACTTGGCGAGAGAGACCCTGGTAATGGAGAACTTACATCCATTGCTATGACAAGGGCATTCTCAACATTAAAGAGATTTAAGGACTTATCAGAAAGCTATAAAGTTGATAGCCTTCTTATTGCTGCTACAAGTGCGGTTCGAGAAGCACCAAATGGAAAAATCTTTATATCTGAGATAAAAAAGAAGATAGGCTTAGATGTTGAATTGATAAGCGGAGCAGAGGAAGCAAGATTGATTTATCTAGGTGTCCTTTCCGGGATGCAATTTGGAAATAAACCCCATTTAGTTCTTGATATTGGAGGAGGTTCGACAGAATTAATCCTTGCTGATAGATCTGAGGCAAGAGCATTAACAAGTACCAAGATTGGAGCAGTAAGATTACAAAGAGAATTTATTAAAAAAGATCCGATATCTTCTCAAACTGAATTATTTTTAAGGTCATTTATTAGAGGCTCTATGGAGTCAGCAATTGATAAGATATCTAAGAGGATTGAAGTAGGTGAAAAGCCCGTCTTAGTGGCAACTAGTGGAACTGCCATGGCTATTGGGGAATTAATCTCTAACAAAGAAAATCATATTCAGTCAAAATTGCAAGGGTATAAAATTTCCAAAAATAATTTAGATATTATTGTAAATCAATTAATAAAAATGACACCTTCTGAAAGGAGTAATTTATCCTCATTAAGTGAAAGAAGATCTGAAATTATTGTCCCGGGGGCTTTGATTTTGCAAACGATAATGAATATGGTGAATGTTAATGAGATTGTTTTAAGTGAAAGAGCTCTTCGTGAAGGTTTGGTAGTTGATTGGATGTGTCGTAATAATTATTTAAAAGATCAGTTGGGCTTTCAAGGGTCAATAAGAGAAAGAACAGTAATACATCAATCAAAAAGATTTGGTGTTAACTCAAAAAGATCAAAAAGAGTTTCGGAATTTGCTCTTGCTTTTTATGATAAGACCCGAGGGGTTTTGCATCATGATAATGGTGAAGGTAGAGATCTTTTGTGGGCAGCAGCCAGGCTTCATGCCTGTGGCAAACATATAAATATTGGAGCTTATCATAAGCATTCGTGGTATTTAATAAGGCATGGAGAGCTCTTAGGTTACTCTCAAGCTGAGCATTTAATGGTCGCGGCTATTGCTAGGTATCACAGGAAAAGTTTTCCTAAAAAAAGACATGAATCTTGGCAATCTTTGATAGATGAAAGACATAAAAACTTAGTAAATGAAATGTCTTTACTTCTTCGCCTTTCATGCGCTTTGGATAGAAGACCAGAACCTTTGATATCAAAGATAGTGATTGAAGCTAACAATAACAAAGTTGATATAGAATTGATTCCTAATGACTTAGGCCAGAATTTAGATCTTGAGAAATGGAGTTTTAAGAAGGCACTTTTACTAATCAAAAAAGTTAAAGATGTTGATATAAATATACTTTAAAATACTTTAAAAATATGTTTCTCTTTCCAATAAAAAGATATTACTTTGCCGGGGATTATTAATTGAATCATTTTGAAAACTTTGTATATATTTTAGTGCAATTACTGAAGTAAATAATCCTAGGACTCCAGACAAAATCACAAAAATAAATGGGTTGAAATGTTTTTTCTTCCTTGCATTTTTCTTTTTAATTAATGGGTTCGGCTTCGCTACATTTTTTTTCTTTTCATTCAGTTCATCAAGAACAAAACTTGTATCTAAGTTCAATTTCTCAGCGATACGTCGAACCATTGCTCTTATAAAAACCTTCTCAGGAAGTGATTGTTCATCACCTTCTTCAAGTGCGACCAATTGTTCTTTCCCAATTCTAAGTGATGAGGATAATTCTTCTACTGAAAGATTTCTCCCTTGCCTTGCTTCCCTTAGGAATTCACCAACTTTTTGTAAGGGAGACTTTTTATTTGCGATAAAGGAATTATCGCTTTTGATGCCATCACTTTGTTCCAATTAAAAAACTTTTTGTTGTTAATTTTATTCTAAAGGGTTTGTAAAGTCGTACATCTCGAAAAAATAATTTAAATCTATCTTTGAATACTTTGAAATAGGTTTATTACTTCTTTCACTTTAGTTAGGTCGAAATAAATGAGAATGTGTGGGACTATAAAGTTTTGATCTTTTATGAGCTAGCTTTAATGTTGGACTAATTATGTATAACGTTGTTCTAATTAATTTTTTTTCTCTAGAGGTTTTTGCCATTTCAGTCAAAGGTACAACTTTTGTCCATTCGTCTGGCCAAGTGACTCTATAAGCAATAGCGACAGGAGTATTAGCAGGGTAATACTTTATAAGGATAGATTGAACTTCTTCTACATGTCTTGCACTTAGGTAAAGACATAAAGAAGACTGAATAGACGCTAGCTTTTGAAGGCTTTCCTTCTCTGGTTTACCTGTTCTGCCATCTGCTCTACTGAGTATTATTGTTTGTGTTAAATCTGGAATTGTTAGCTCGAAACCTAATTTTGCCGCTGTTGCTTGATAGGCACTTACTCCAGGAACTATTTCTACCTCAATACCTTCATCGTTTAATCTACATATTTGTTCTGATATCGCTCCATACAAGCAAGGATCACCATCATGCAGACGAACAATTTTTTTACCTTCCCTGTGCTTTTTAATTAAGATTGAAATGATCTCCTCAAGAGTTAATGAACTTGTCTTTATTTTTTCACAATCATTTTTAACAATTTTTGTTATTTCTATAGGAATTAGAGAGTCTGTCCAAACCAAAACCTCAGCTGTTTTTAACCTTTCTTGAGCTCTGATTGTCAACAAGTCTAAAGCACCTGGACCCGCTCCGACAATTGAAATTGAACTCATTTCTTTCTCCCATTAATTAATGAAGGATCGGGAAGTGCTTTTTTTGAAATATAAAGTCTCCATATCCCCAACAAACCAGCACTCATTAAAAATAAGCTAATCAATTGTGCCATTCGAACACCGCCTTCGCAAAAAGGCGCCGTTCCTCCTAAACAGAGAGGGTCTATTCTTAAGGCTTCTATCCAAACTCTTCCTAAGCTGTAGCTTATTAGATAAATGCAACTTAGGCTGCCAGAGGGCAGCCTAAGTTCATTGTTATTTGACCTTTTAAAAAGAAAAATTAATGTTCCAAAAACAAAAATATTCCATAATGATTCGTAGAGAAAAGTAGGGTGAAAATAAGTCTGTGAAGAGAATATTTCAGGTCTAAATTCATAAGGTATAAATAATTTCCAAGGTAAGTTAGTAGGAATTCCAAAAGCTTCGTTGTTAAAAAAATTTCCCCATCTACCTATTGCTTGGCCTAATGCAACTGAAGGAACTAAAACATCAATAACATCCCAAAAAGATTCTTTACGCCAACGGCAAAAAAATATTACGGATAATGTGCCCATTATTAGAGCACCATGAATTGCGATTCCTCCTCCCCATATCTCCAAAGCAGTTGGTATTGGTATATTGAAATTGAAAAAATTAATTGAACTCCAGAAATTTCTACCTGTGTAGTTTTTCCATTCAAATGCTACATAATAAATTCTTGCACCGATTACTGAAGCCAGAACTAAAATAGGGAGTAAATCATTTATTAGACTTTTTTTTAATCCTTTTTTGGTTGCTAATTCACCAGATAGATTAAGTCCTACCAAAACTGAAATAGCTATTAAGAAACCGTACCACTTCAATGAAAAAGGACCTAGATGAACCAACTCTGGCCCAGGTGATCTAAGCGCTATTAATATATTCTCCATCAATTCTTTGAATTTATATTCCTTCTGCAGCTTGTACTTTTTCTACCTGTTTCTTTTTAAGAACAAGCATTATTTGTGATAACCCAACTCCTATAAAGAAAATAATCATTCCAATAACTCTTGCTTTACTTTGTAAAACAATTTCTTTGTCAAGTTGACCAAAACCTCCAACGTTAGGGTCTTCAGTTAATCTTTCACCTTTCTCAATAGTGTCACCTTCTTTTATTAATAATGAAGTCCCTGCAGGAAGATTTTCAGTGAAACTTTCGCCTTCTTCATTGTTTAGATTAATTATTTTTGTTCCATCTTCATTAGTTTCTATTGAAGTGATTGTCCCTGAATTTGTTGCAGTGAATAAGTTATTATTGCTCTTTTCACCAGTCGGATAAACTTGACCTCTTCCTCTATTCCCTCCTACGTGAATTGAATACTTTCCAAAATTATAATTTTTGTCTTTTCTTGGATCAGGAGATAAAACAGGGAATACAATTTCCCTGTTTTGATCTCCAGGTAAAGGACCTACTAAAAGTATATTTTCTTGTTCCTCGCTGTATTGAGTGAAGTAGACACCTTGTGTCTCTTCTCTTATTTCATCAGTCCATCTATCTTGAGGAGCAAGCTTAAATCCATCTGGAAGCATTACAACTGCTCCAACTTGGAGAGGAACTTTGCTTCCATCAGCTCCAATCTCTTGTAAGTCCTTTTTATAAGGTATCTCTACTACTGTTTTGAAAACACTATCAGCAGCAACTGCCTGAGGCACTTCAGCTCTTGTAGGCATACTTGCCACATGACAATTAGCGCAAACAATTTTTCCCGTTGCCTCTCTGGGATTTTCAAATTTTTGTTGAGCCCAAAAAGGGTATGCCCAAGTTGGTTGAGGAACTATAAATATTGAAAACCCAATAAAAACAGAGAAGAGAAAAAATTTTAATGAACGACTCATGGTTTTTGAAATAGTATTGAAATTTTTTTTCATTTATTGATCAACCCCACCAAGGATCAGTACCAGTTCGAAAATCAGTTTCTGTCCACTGACTTACGAGAACTTGGTCATCCTCAACTGAAACATGAGCTATTGCTAGAGATAAGGGTGCTGGACCTCTGACTACTTTCCCTGTCGAATCGTATTGACTTCCATGACATGGACACATATATTTATTTGCTCCGCTATTCCATGGAACTACACAACCTAGGTGAGTACAAATCGCATTAATTCCGTAACTAGTAATTGCATCCTCGCCTTCAACAATAAGGTAAGTCGGATCACCCTTAAGTCCTTGCACCAAGCTTCTGTCACCAACTGGATGGGTTGATAACCAACCACTTGCACTTACATTATTACCTAGCTCATCCTTTGCATTCGTTCCGCCGCTGCCGCCGCCTGCCCTATATGGGGTGAAATATTGGGCTACTGGATATAAAGCTCCTAAAGCGACCCCTGTAACAGTTCCAAAGGTAAGCAGATTCATGAACTGCCTTCTGCCCATTGAGGGCACATCTGCAGTTGTCATTTGTGTCATTACAGACGTTCACCTATACATAGATATTAGACCAGAATGGACACATAAAGGGTTATTAATCTCCGCGAAGACTAGGTTTTGAAATGAGTTTTGAATTTAATTCGTCAAATTCTGGTCGTTCCTCTTCTTCAACTCCACTGGAGCCAGAAGAAGTAATGCAGTGCTTAAGAAGGCGTTGGGGCGTAACATATGATTTGAGATTGTTAATAAAAAGAGACCGTATTTATTTACAAATGATGTGGGGGTTCTTAGAACAACAATCTTTCCCGCTGGATGAGGAGACCTATAAAGAAAATTTGAATCGAACCTTAGAAATTATTAATCGAGCAGGGCAATCTGATTTTGTAAGGAAATGGTTAAAAAATGTTCAAGCAAAACCAAGACTAGGCAGAGCTATCACTTTACCTTTGCCTATGGATCCCAGGATGGATGAATTTGTCCTTTGAGATTTGTTGTTAAAGCAACTAACCCAATTCCAACAAAAAACAAAAAAGTTATCGATGTTGATAGAAGAAGCATCGTTATTGGATCAGTTGATGGAGTTAAAACAGCTCCTGCAATGGCTGAGGCCATAACAACTAATCTCCATGTAGATAACATCTTTTTCCAAGAGATTATTTCAAAGAAACCTAAAATGAATTGAAGAATTGGCAACTGGAAGGCTAAACCAGTTGAAAGCATAAGTAGAAGGACAAAATCTAAATATTTTTCTATTGACCAGATTGGCTCAACCACATCGGCACCATAACTTATTAAAAATGACAAGGCTGCAGGTATCAAAGCTTTCCAGGCAAAGAAAATTCCTAAGAAAAATAAAATTGCTGACCCTGCAACTGAGGGAGCTATGAGAAGTTTCTCTTTTTTAGTTAGACCAGGAAGGATGAATTTTAAAAATTGGTAAAGGATGAATGGGAGAGAAATAGTAAGCCCGCCATAACCTGCAACTTTTATTGAAGTAAATAAAAATTCGCCAGGTGCTACCTGTAAAAATTGTATTTTTCCTGCGGGTATCTCTAATGCCTGTACAAGTTTCCTAACAAATAGTAAGCAAAAACCTGAAGATAGAAGAATTGCAATGAGACTCTTTAGTATCCTTTGGCGAAGTTCTTCTAGGTGATCAACTAAAGGCATCTCAAGTGATTCAGATACCTCAGTTGAACTCTCTTTTCCTTTTATCTTGATAGGAGGAGGAGCTTTAAAAATATTTTCTTTTTTGTTGGAGCTGTTCAGATTAATTTAGTTAATAGATTTATTTTAGTAGAAAATTGAGTTTTCAATCATGTAATAAATTTTATCTAGATTTTTAAAAAAGAATTAATTATATAAACTTTTGGTCATTAGTCCATAAGGTCAAATTAATTTATTTGGTTTTTGTTGGATCAGGCAATATAAAAGGAGGGCAATCATTCAGCGATGATTCACCATAACTAGCATATTCTTTGTAGCCACCCATTTTCCCATTGGTTTTCATTAAAGCGCTGGTAAATGCTAATAAAAGGAAGACTGTTGGAGCTCCAATAATTAGTGCTGCTCCAAATGCATATCCAATTAAAAATTCGGGGAAAGAATGATTACCGAGAAATTCATGAGTCCCCAGCAAAAAGTCAATCATTTTTCATCTTGTCTAATGAAGTCGATATTAATTCATTGAAGTTCACTTGTGGTGGAAATATTTCTGTGCTCGCTCTGTTTTCCCCCAAATCACCTTGCCTCCTCTATGGCTAACAGTTCCAGGTAAAGCTCCTGAAATTCGTTGTAGATTTTCAATTGGAGTCATTATAATTGGAACTAACTTGTTACCTCGGGCCCTGCTAAAAAAAGAAGCCAAATCAGCAGCTAGCTGAATATCTTTTTCATCTGCAAGTCCATTTGATGATTTAAGTACAATGTGGCTTCCGGGTATTTCTTGAGCATGAAACCAAATATCTCCTTTTTTCCCTTTCTTTAAACTTATTAACTCGTTTTGCCTGTTGTTAGATCCTATTTGAATTGTTAGACCGCTAGGACTTTGGATCTCTTTTATGTTTGATGAGCTTCCCTTCTTTTTACTTAATTTAAATTTAGAATTATTTTTTTTGATGCAAACATATTCTTCTACTTCTTCTTTAAGTTCAATAATTGAATCTAGTTTGTTTTTCAGATCCTCATTTTTTTCATATAGAAATGAATCAAGAAATGATTCACAGCATTGAATCTCTGATATTTTTTTCTTGTGGAAATCGATTCTATTTAAAATTGAATCCCTAGATCTTTTTTTTCTTTTAGCTTCTTTGAAGAGAGTTTGAGCTTCAATTATTTGCTTTTTTGTTGGAGATTGTAAGGTGAGAAGGTTTCTTGCCTTGTTTTGCATGTTTATATATTCAGAAATATTTTTAATTAGGAATTTCTGAACATTTAGTTTCCTGATTTCATCAACTTTTGATTTCTCGAGATCTTGCTTTAGTTTTTCTCTAATAGAATTTATTTTTCTTTCTGCAATCTTATTTGAATAATAGATACTAAGTTTTAGCCCTATTTTTATATCTTGAGGATTTGATTTTCTTTGCCCCCACACAATGAAATCCGTTGGACCTTTGAAATTAATCGTGAAATTATTATTCTCAATATCTAATAGCCACTTTTTCCATTTTTTATATATTGCTTTCCATGTTTTTAATTCAATACTTGTTACTGGTTGATTTATTAGTTTAAGTGCATCGTTATAACTATTGCTTGCAATTTGTAATGTTAAAGCAGGACTTATTCCTTGATAAGTATCTTTAAGACTATTCTTAAATGTTGATGGTACTAAGCATATATTATTTTTCCATGAATAGAATGATTCAGAGTATTCAGGGGTTAATCCTTTAAGAGGTGGAGGTGACGTATAGATATCTCCTGTTCCTATTGGCCTTAATCTTGATTGACTCTCTTTTATTTTTTTCCCAAGAGTAATTACTTTACCTGTTCTGTCTAAAAGTAAAATATTACTGTGCCTTCCCATGAGTTCAACTACCAATTCTTTTTCTATTTCTTCCCCAGGTCTACTAGAAAATCTAAACCTTACTATTCTTTCGAAACCATTTTGCTTTATTTCAACTAAAGCTAAATTGACTAATAAATGTTTTAATTGTTTCGCTAATGTACTTTTTTCACCATATCTTTTTGGAGGCGGTATTGATACAATCCTTGGGGATTCAGCAAGCCAACTTATTTCTATCCATGTGAGTCTTTCAATGGTTCTAAATCCTAATTGAATAGTATTTGAATCGATTTGCTGTGCATTTTCAAATCGACTTGGAACTATATCTTGGCTAAGTTCAAATACAACCGCTTTAAGGGTTGTTAAGTCCATTATTTGAATTGGAACTTTGTTCATCTATCATCCTTTTAATTTAATAGATAATGTAATTAACCTTTGGTAGGTAAATTAGATACCATTCAGTTATGTCTTGTTTAGGAAATCTTACTGTTATTACTGGCCCAAGCGGGGTAGGTAAAGGAACAATTGTTAGGAAAATCCTCGAAAGTCATAGTGATGTATGGCTTTCAATTTCTGCTACTACTCGCCAGCCAAGATCTGGAGAAATAGAGGGAGAGCATTATTTTTTCTTAGAAAAGACAAATTTTCTAGAAATAATAGATAAAAACGGTTTTCTCGAATGGGCTTCATTCTCCAATAACTTATATGGAACTCCCAAAAAAATAGTTAAAGAAAAAATAGAAGAAGGAACGAATGTCCTTCTTGAAATTGAATTAGAGGGTGCTCGACAAATTCGAAAATCTTTTCCTGAAGCATTACAAATATTTTTAGCACCACCAAATTTATCAGAACTTGAAAAAAGAATTAGAGGTAGAGGAACCGAGACTGAAGAATCTATTAGGGATCGTTTAGCAATAGCAAATAAAGAGCTTATTGCGAAAAAAGAGTTTGACGCAGTAGTTATCAATGAAGATATAGAAAAAGCCTTCAAGGAAATTGAAGGCTTAATGGGATTAAAAACTTAAATCTAATTAATTAGATTTTAAAAAGACATTGGGTGGAAAAGTAAGTCAGGAACAAATCTATTGAATTCAACAATGATACTTGCTGTAATAAAGATCCAAATTGTCGCTACCACTGGAGCGGATCTAAACCATTTGGTACGGAATAATTGAAACATGATTGAAAAATTTTAGGTGATTTTTAATTTGATAAATAATTATTTATCATCTTGGACCGTTAAGAGTGACATTATTGTCTCTTTCTCTCAGCTCACCATTCTTGCCCTCTCTATTGGCTTGTAAAGGCCAGGCAGCGCCTCTTTTTAAGCATTGCCAAGCTAAATCGGTATCTATAATAATTTCGTATTCTGCAGCGTTCTTTTTTCCTCTAACAGCTCTTACATATTCCCTTCCTGACCAACCAATAATTCCAGCTATGTAAATGAACATTACTCCTGGAATGAGAAGATCTCCCTCATGACCTCTGTTGAACCATGCGCCCCAGGGCTCAATAGGAGGACCAATTATTAAATGAGGAAGTCCGTCATCGCCACATAGAGCTTTGCTATATCTTTCAAATCTTTTTATTGCCTGATCTGTTGTCGCTGCGCTTGCTCTTTCTTGGAAACGGGCATTCTCAGAGCAAGATACTAGAGCAGAAGCTGTAAAATCTGTAGGAGCTCTGTCAGCATTTAGTGCTGGGCCTGGCCTAGCGTTAGCTACTGGTGCTATTCCTAAGAAAAGGAATGTTGAAAGCAGAATTGATAAAAGACGACTCATGAGTTCAGATTTTTATCTGTTGCCCTGTTTTAATGGGATTTCAGTATTAAACTTAGTGGATAACTAGCGATAAATGTCAATAATTTTGTCCCTCGAAACAAGTTGTGACGAGTCCGCGGCAGCTTTAGTTTCTAATGAAAAAGGAAAAATTGATTTGTTGGCTAATGAAATAGCTTCACAAGTTGAGGAACACACCAATTGGGGTGGGGTGGTTCCAGAAATTGCATCAAGAAGACATTTGGAAAATCTTCCATTTTTAATTGAAAAAGTTTTTGCAAAATCAAAACTACAAATAAAAGATATAGATGCGATAGCAGCAACTGTTACTCCAGGATTATCAGGTTCACTTTTAGTTGGATCAATTACGGCGAGAACTTTAGCTAATTTGCATCAAATTCCATTTTTAGGAATACATCACTTGGAAGGCCATCTTTCATCAATTTATTTATCGAAAAATCATCCACAACCTCCTTTCCTAGTCTTATTGGTAAGTGGAGGTCATACTGAATTAATCAAAGTAGATGCTCAGCATAAGTATCAACGTCTTGGTAGAAGTCATGATGATGCGGCTGGAGAAGCTTTTGATAAGGTTGCTAGACTTCTGGGACTGTCTTATCCAGGGGGACCAGCTATTCAAAAAAAAGCTGAATCTGGAGATCCAAAAAAATTCTTATTTCCAAAAGGTAGAGTATCTAAGCCAGGCGGTGGTTTTTATCCATATGACTTTTCTTTTAGTGGTTTGAAAACTGCTGTTTTTCGCCAGATAGAAAAGCTCAAGTCGGAAAACAAAAAATTACCAGTAGAAGATATTGCTGCGAGCTTTGAACAGGTGGTAGCTGAGGTTTTAGTCGAGAGGAGCCTGCGTTGTGCTCTTGATCAAGGTCTAAATTCTCTTGTTTTGGTTGGAGGGGTTGCGGCAAATGTGCGATTAAGGAAAATGATGATTTCCCAAGCATCTAAAAATTCAATTAACGTTGCTCTTGCCCCCATGGAATTTTGTACTGATAATGCCGCAATGATTGGGGCGGCAGCTTTGTTAAGATTATCATCAAATAGCATCGAAAGTTCAATTGAATTAGGTGTTTCAGCTCGATGGCCTTTAGAAAAATCTAATTTGCTTTACGATTCCAAGCCTCCTTTTTAATTAATACTTTGACGATTTAATTTTTTCTTATGTCTTTAAATCAAGGAAATCAAACACATAAATCCACTAGGCCTGCAAGCTCAAGTGAAATTAATTCTTGGAAAAGAGGATTCACTCCTCAAGCTGAAATATGGAATGGTCGAATGGCTATTGCAGGTTTGATTATTGTATTGACTATTCTTATAGGATCTAATTTGATTTTATCTAGCTAGAAAGATAGTTTAAATTAATAGTAATGATTTAGGGTTAAGTTTTTTTGTCATTTTGCTTATTTAGTAAATGCAGTTACTATCGATGGATCTTAAAAAGAGAGTCTTTGACTGGTAAAAAGACGGTAGTTTTTATCGGCTTAAATCCTTCAAATGCTAATTCATCTAAGAATGATAGGACTCTCACTAGGATAATTAATTTTTGTTCAAGATGGAATTATAAGAATATTTATGTAATAAATTTATTCGGATTAATTTCAAAGTCTCCTTTACAGTTATCAAAAAGCAAAGATCCAATTGGCAGAAATAATGATTTAATTACTCTAGCAACATTACAATTTTGGCGGAAAAATATTAATTGTGATTTGTGGTTGGGCTGGGGTGATAAAGGTCAATTAAATGGACGTGATCATGACGTACTAGAAATGATTAAACATATCTCAAATTTGAAGTCCACTGAAAATAATAGTCCTAAACGTATTTTAAGTTTGGGTCTCAGTAAAAAAGGAAACCCTTTGCATCCTCTTTATATGCCTAATGAATCATTTTTAAGACCAT
The DNA here is from genome assembly GCF_059772345.1 of Prochlorococcus sp. MIT2308. Taxonomy (NCBI): domain Bacteria; kingdom Bacillati; phylum Cyanobacteriota; class Cyanophyceae; order Synechococcales; family Prochlorococcaceae; genus Prochlorococcus; species Prochlorococcus sp. MIT2308. The sequence goes on from NZ_CM186283.1 coordinate 1,835,199, forward strand.
TTGGCCAGAAATTTTAAATTGTTTTGTCAGGTGTTTTTTAAATTAGAATGTATAAACAATATAAGGATTGAAAGTGTTGCTATTGTAGAAGAATATGTAATTAAAACTATCTTATTAACTTATTTATTTTCTTAGGCAGATTTAATGGATACTCTCTTATGCCTTCATTGCTAGTTATTTATGACTCCTGAGAGGCTGGGCTTGCTCTGGGGAATCACAGTTTTTTCTGGGGCTGGAGCAAGACTGTTATCAGTCATAACAGGTCTTCCTGGGGTTGTTTTGTTATTGCTATCTGGCTTGTTGATAGGGAGATCAGGTCTTGGATTAGTTGAACCATTAGATCTTGGAAAGGGGTTGGAGACAATAGTAGGTTTACTAGTAAGCCTTGTTTTATTTGATGGTGGTTTAAACCTTCGATTTCCTGGAGGTGCTATTAAGTCAATAGTTTTAAGAATTTCTTCAATAAGATTAATCATTTCATTGGCAGCTGGCTTCTTTGCTGCTCATTGGTTTTCTGGACTTGGCTGGTCAGTAGCAGGTGTTTATAGTGCAATTGTTCTTGCTACCGGACCAACAGTTGTAACTCCATTGGTTCGACAAATTCGACTTGCATCACCACTAAGTGATGTTCTGGAAGCTGAAGGGTTGATACTCGAGCCTATTGGAGCAGTGCTTGCACTTTTGTTGTTAGAGCTTGTTGTTGGAGATTTGCATGGCTGGAGAGAGCTACTCTTTGGATTGCTTTCAAGGCTTGGAGGAGGAGTCTTGTTTGGATCAATTGCCGGTCTTTTGCTTTCAGAAGGATTAAAACGCTTACGATCTGAACCTTATGTAGGGATCAGGTTGCAACTAACTCTTGGTGTCATCTTCTTGCTTTATGGAGTATGCGAATGGTTATTACCTGAATCAGGATTGCCTGCATCTGTTGCAGCAGGATTTGTTGTAGGACAAAGGCCCTCTACAGAGGCGAATGAACTTGATAAGTTAATTAGAGAATTAGCTCAGTTAGCAATTACTATGCTTTTCCCTTTGTTGGCAGCAGATGTCTCATGGGGGGAATTGAGCCCTTTGGGATGGGGAGGTATCACTTGCGTGCTTTTTTTGATGATTGTAGTGAGACCAATTGCTGTATGGATAGCCACCTATGGATTACCTCTTGATAATAAACAAAGATTGTTTCTTGGTTGGTTGGCTCCCCGTGGAATAGTGACTGCAGCAGTTGCTTCTTTGTTTTCCATTAGATTGGAGCAGGCAGGTGTTTTAGGGGCTGGAAAACTTCAGGGATTAGTGTTTTTGACAATATTAATGACAGTAGGCATACAAGGTTTAACAGCTCAACCGTTAGCAAAAATGTTGGGTTTATTAGATGAAAGTAAAGATTTAAATGAAGCGACTAATTCGGGTTCTATCTTTACTGAATCTTGAGAGTAGAACCCAGCTTTGAATTAAGTCAGGCCCATTAAGAGTTCCAAAAAGTGCTGCTCGAAGACTTTTCATCACAAGCCCTTTCTTCACTGAGCAGCTTTTTGTAGCTTGATTGATTAAATCAAGAGCTTCATCTTTGGTAGTTAATGAAGCATTTAAGCTTTCAAGTTTTTCAAAAACAAACTTTAAAATTACTTTTGCTTCTTTTAGTTCTAATTGCTTCTTTCCGTCAGTATTTAATTTGGGCTCTTCAAAAAAAGGTTTAGCTTGATCAACTCCATCATTAATGAGAACCATAGATGGTCCAATTAAATCAACGAGATGAATTCCCCATTCTTGACTTGGGATGTGCCATCCATTCTCTTTAAATAAAGGATTTAAATTTTCTAATAGTGTTTCGGCTGGCATTTCATGGATTACTTGAGAGTTTAGCCAGTTCAATTTATCCCAATCAAATTTTGCTGAGGCTTTATTAACCTTTTTAAAACTGAAAATTTCTGAGATTTCTGAGATTTTAAATCTCTCATTAATCCCCTCTGGAGGAGACCAGCCAAGAAGAGTCATGTAGTTTGCCATTGCTTCAGATGTGTAACCCATTTTCTTGAATTCAGAGATTGAAGTAACCCCATCTCTTTTTGAAAGTTTTTTACCTTCAGAATTAAGAATTAAAGGAGTATGAGCGAAAATTGGAATTTTGAGATCTAGAGCTTCGTAAAGAAGAATTTGCTTTGCTGTATTCGCAAGATGATCTTCTCCCCTTATTACATGGGAAATGTTCATTGCTGAATCATCAGCTACAACAACTAAATTGTATAAGGGGTCACCAATTAAATCTGCTGGTGCTCTTCTCGCAATTACCATGTCACCGCCTAAATCTTTACCACTCCAAGTCATTTCACCTCTAATTAAGTCATTCCATGAAATTAATTTTTGATCACTGATTTTGAATCTGATAACGGGTTCTCTTCCCTCGTCTATGTATCTTGATTCTTGCGCTGGAGTTAAATTTCTGTGCCTATTATCGTGTTTAGGAGCTAAACCACTTCTCCTTTGAGATTCTCTCATTTCATCTAGTTCCTCTTCTGAGGCGAAACACTTATAGGCAAACCCCTTATTGAGAAGAGTCTTTATGATTTGTTTATGTTCTTTTATTCTCTCACTTTGAATGGTTGGGGATTCATCCCAGTTTATCCCTAGCCATTGGAGACCTTCATAGATATTTTGTATATATTCCTCTTTAGATCTTTCCATATCAGTGTCTTCTATTCTCAGGAGAAAAGATCCACCTTCTTTTTTTGCAAATAGCCAATTAAAAAGTGCTGTTCTAGCCGTTCCTAGATGAAGTGTTCCTGTTGGACTCGGTGCCAGTCTTACCCTAACTGTCAATGCTCTAAATCGATTTAAATACGGGACCGACGGGATTCGAACCCGCAACTTCCGCCGTGACAGGGCGGTGCTCTAACCAGTTGAACTACGGTCCCAGTTTTAGGCTTCAAAGGATTCTTTCTTACAAATGAAATCCTTTTATTGACCCAAAGAGTATCATCCTATAAATGCCATCTAGTCAACCAACGATTAATATTGTTGACTTTAGAACTATTTTTAGATGATTTTTCATCTAGCGAGCTCCCTATGAAGAGAAATACGCTAGTGAAATAAAACCAAAAATAAGATGATTATTTAAGGACGGAAACCAGCAGGCTCTATCAGCCTAACTTGATTACCACGAGCTGTGAACTCGCGTCCTTGGTCGCTTTGCACTACTACACGGCCACCTGATTTTACACGAATAACTCGAGCTCTGACCCAGCCTAATGCGGCTGACTCAAGAACTTTTACGACATCGCCAGGTTGAAGATCCAACTCCATTCTTTAAAAAAGTAACTGCAAAAAGGGTTTTCGAACGCGCCGTGGAGGACTTGAACCCCCGACATCAGGTTTTGGAGACCTGCGTTCTACCAACTGAACTAACGGCGCATTGTATATACCCTTTAAGTCATTGTTAACCAATGACTTTTGATTGAGGAGGCCGAAACCTCAGCGGTCGAAGCGCTGCTTTACGCGTGTGGCTTTGCCCACTCGCTCACGCAGATAGAAAAGCTTCGCTCTTCTTACTTTACCTCGGCGTTCAACCTTAATGGATGCAACTTGAGGACTGTGAACCAGAAAAATTCTTTCAACGCCTATTCCTTGAAAAATTCGTCTTACTGTGATTGTTTGATGAATTCCGCCATGTCTCTTTGCTATTACAACACCTTCATAGGGCTGAACTCTTTCTTTATTACCTTCACTTATGCGGACTCCAACACGAACAGTATCACCAACATAAATATCAGGGAGATCTTTAGTTTGTTGTTCGTCTTCAAAAGCTTTAATTATTGCTGCAGGAGAGAGAGTTTTAATTGAAATTTTCTCTCCTTTAGGCTTTGTTTCAGAAGCATTTTTTACTCCAGAGTCTTCTGGAGTACTTGATTCAACTTCAACTTGTACCTCTTCTGTAGAGGGTTCTTTAGAATCAACTGACATCACCAATTACTCTTGATTTGGCCGGAGTCATATTGTAACCGCTTGTTTCTCAAATTTAAAATTTTTAATGTATTGGTTCTTTAATCCAAATCTTCTCATTATTTTCATATTTGGCATTTATTGAGCCATTGATTGATCGTTAAAGAAAAAAATGAGTCTTTCAATCTTTCGTTTAATATAGAAATTTTTATTAAAGAAAAGAATTTTTCCAATAAAAATGTCCCTATCCATTTGATAATTTGCGTATTATTAATTTGTTAATAACAGTCAAATTTTGTGGTTTTTACTTTTTCCTTAAACAATGAAGCTTTTCTCTGATCTCCTTTCCTCATCAAATTCAAAAATACCTGTCAATAATGGTCCTGTTATTAAACAAAGGAGAGGAGTTGAAATTAAGTCTTCAAGAGAGATAGAAATTATGCGTAAATCTAGCAAAATTGTTGCAAATGTATTAAGTGAAATTAGAGATTTGGTTGAACCAGGAATGTCTACCTTGGATCTAGATAAATATGCGGAAAAACGAATAAGAGAACATGGTGCAACCCCAAGTTTTAAAGGATACCATGGCTTCCCAGGTAGTATATGTTCAAGCGTAAACAACGAGGTTGTTCATGGAATACCAAGTAAGAAGAAAATTATTAATGATGGAGACTTGCTAAAAGTAGATACTGGCGCTTTTTATAATGGTTATCATGGAGATAGTTGTATAACTATTTGTGTAGGAAATGCTTCAGATGAAGCAGTTGAACTAAGTAGAGTGGCTAAAGAAGCTTTGATGCTTGGAATAAAACAAATTAAACCACAAAATAAGCTTCTTGATATTGCAGGAGCGATTGAAGATTATGTGAAAGCTAATGGTTTCAGTGTTGTTGAAGATTATACCGGTCACGGTGTAGGAAGAAATCTTCATGAAGAACCTTCGGTATTTAATTTTAGAACTAATGATTTGCCAAATATCAGTCTAAGAAAAGGTATGACTATTGCAGTAGAACCCATAATCAATTTTGGGTCGAAATACTGTAAGACTCTTCGTGATGGCTGGACTGTAATTACTAAAGATGGAAATCTATCTGCTCAGTGGGAGCATACTGTATTGGTTACGGAAAAAGGTTTTGAAATACTTACTGATAGAGGAGATTGATTATCTTCGAAAGAAACCATTAGGAGTATATTTTTTTTGTAAATCTTGAATATAATATTCTAATTAATTCAACGAATGGCATTAATAAATAGGTTATGGGATTGGGAGATACTATGATTAAATAATTATCCTTTTCTGCTTTCTGAATTATTTTTTTTGCTACAAATTCAGGACTCAAAATTCCCTGTGGATTTAATTTTGATTTAAAAGGACCTAGTATTAATTTCCTGATTATAAATTGAGACCTTTTTTCCATTAATAATTTACTTTTCTTTAGGCTTACAAGTTCGCCAATTAGACGTTTTGTTATTTCATATGCTGGACTGAATGCTATTTGGATCTCTGCTTCTGATGTGTTTACCCATATTTCCTTTGAAGTGAACTTATTTATATCACTGTTTGATATTGCTAAATCCTCAAATATTTCTATTAATCTCCAATGACTGAGCGAATTTATTTCTATGGCTTTATTTATTTCATTTGAATCAATCATTCCTTTTGGATTAAATCCATGATTAAGTATCAAGATATCAATATTAGCAAGACTTTTTGAAAGTATTTCTTCTTTACCGCAAGACCAGTAAATCCATTCGTTTGGTCTCTTCCTAAAAGATTTTTCATTGTTATTTTTGTTATGAGTTAAGCCAACAACATAAGCCCCTTGTGCTTTCAGCTCTTCAATTAGAGACCTGCCAAGACTCCCATTTGCCCCAGTTATGGCAATCTTCAAACCCTTAAACCTTGAGTTTTTGTACAAGTCTTTTCATTGAGTTGTATTGATTGTATCTCTTGCGAAAAAACACGAGTTAATGGAGAGTTTTTGTCTGATGAGAATTTTATTCAGATTAAGTGTTGAGAACTTTCTCAAAAAGCCTAGACTTAAAAAGATATTAATCTCACATCAGGTCTTTAATTAATGAGCAAGACCTTTCTAATTGGATCATGTGAACCATTTAGTGGTAAATCAGCCTTAGTTCTTGGCATAGCAAGAAATTTAATCGCTTCAAATTATTTGGTTAGATTTGGGAAACCCTTAGCGACAAGTCTTGAGTTGAATGTCTCTGAAGGAGGAGACATTCAAGAGATGATTGATGATGACGTTAGGTTCGTTGGAGAGACTTTAAAAATGTCTGTTGAAAATTTAATTCCCTCGATTCAATTTTTGGGTGCCTCTACTGCTAGTAAAAGAATTCAATCAAAGAGCTTAGACCCTGGAATTGAATTTGATAAGTTAAAGCTATCTCTCGATTCTTCTGGTGATACTATCAATATTCTTGAGGCCGCTGGGAGTTTGCATGAGGGACTCTTGTATGGGTTAAGTCTCAGTCAACTCGCAAAAGGTTTAAATGCTAAAGTGTTACTCGCTCATTTTTGGCAAGATAGTAGAAGTGTTGAAGCTTTGTTGGAGGCTAAAAATCAACTTGGTGATTATTTAAGTGGAGTTATCTTAAATGCTGTTAACCCTGATCAAATTAAAGATATCAAAGATAATGTAGTTCCATCGCTTAAGTCACTAGGTTTAGATGTTTTTGGGGTAATGCCTAGGTCCCCTTTGTTGAGGAGTGTCACGGTTGAAGAATTGGTGAGACGTTTAAATGCTCGAGTTGTTTGTTGCTCTGACAGGCTTGAGTTGATGGTAGAAACATTGAGCATCGGTGCGATGAGTGTTAATTCGGCAATGGAATTTTTTCGAAGAAGGCGTAATATGGCAGTAGTTACTGGCGCTGATCGAACGGATATCCAATTAGCGGCTTTGGAAGCTTCCACTCAATGTCTGATTTTGACAGGTGCTGGTGAACCACTGCCACAATTAATTAATAGATCCGAAGAATTAGATGTTCCATTGCTAAAAGTTGATAGAGATACACTCTCAACAGTTGAAGTTATTGAGCAAGCATTTGGCCATGTTCGTCTTCATGAAACAGTCAAAGCTACTTATGCTTTTCGGTTAGTTCAAGAACATTGCGACCTTGATCGAATCTTTAAAACTTTAGGAATTTCTTTTTGACTTCATGAATAGTGCTACCTTAAAATTATCTGAATTAGGATGTCCTTGAGTCGATCACTCGATCTTCCTGCATTGGGACGAGTTGATACTCTCGCTCAGGAATTGGCCTTGCTAAAAAACGAGGGAAAAAGAAGGATTGCTTTTTTAGGGAGTAGGCATGTGCCAGTTGTTTCGATTCACATAGTCGAATTAATAGCACGCTCTTTGGCTCAGGAGGGGCATTCGATAATTACATCAGGTTCACAAGGGGTCAATGCGGCAGTAATTAGAGCCGTTTTAGATGTTAACCCCTCTCTCTTAACTGTTTTATTGCCTCAATCTCTAGATAGGCAGACTGCAGAGGTAAAAGATCTTCTTGGGAGCGTTTTACATTTAATAGAAAAAGAAGAAAATAATGATTTACCTTTGCCAATGGCAAGTAGTCTTTGTAATCAAGAAATTATTAATAGATGTGATCAATTGATTTGTTTCGCATTCCATGACAGTGAAACATTATTGAGTAGTTGTCATAGTGCTGAAGATATGGGAAAGATTGTCAGCCTTATGTTTTTTGATTAATTTAAAATCAAAGATAATGATTTATTTATAGTTATTTTTTAAGCCTACAAAATATCTTTTAAATATATTTATAAGCAATTTCTCTTTTTGATAATAAAATGGTGGTAACAAATTGAAGTTTTTATGCCTTCTTCTTATTCTTTTGATGTAGTCTCAGAATTTGATCACCAGGAATTAGTAAATGCTATTGATCAATTGAGAAGAGAAGTCGATCAAAGATATGATCTTAAAGATTCAAAGACTAAAATAGATCTTAAAGAAAATGAATTATCTATTGTTTCTATTAGTGAGATGACGATTCAATCTGTAAAGGATATTTTATTGCAGAAGGCTACGAAAAGAAATTTATCATTAAAAATTTTCGATTTCCAAAAGATTGAAATAATTGGTGGAAATATGGTATTGCAAAATGTTTTATTAAGAAAAGGATTGTCTCAAGAAATTGCAAAGAAACTCAGTAAGCTAGTTCGAGATAACATAAAGAAAGTTTCTGCTTCAATACAAGGAGAAAGTTTGAGAATAACTGGTAAAAACAAAGATGATTTGCAAACTGCAATTAATTTAATCAAGAAACAGGAAGAGGATCTGGAAATAGCTCTTCAATTTGAAAATTATAGATAGTAAAATGATAATTTAAAACTTTGATTTTTATGATTCTTTATTATGGAAAAAACTATACAAAAACTTGCTAAAAAATCACTTGAATTTTCTGGCATGTCAAAAAAAGAATTGGAAAGATCATGTTGGATGATTGTTCATGAACATAAGCACGGGACGATGCCTACAGAATATGATATTAGAGAGATTGATGAAGAACTTTATTTGGAGGTTTTAAGAACTGCTAAAGAGATGATTTAAGTAAAGAAAATGGAGTTTTTATTCATGCAAGAACTCTTCTTGATCAATTAAAAAAATAAGTTGATTATTTTTTCTATCTAACAAATTTCACAATATTCTCTAAATCAACATAAAATCATTCTAGACAAGCTTTTTTATGACAACTCCATTTCGTAATGTGACTCCGAATGGACCTGGTGGCACAACAACTCTTCTACTAGTCCTCTCCTTTACCGGCTTTTTACTTCTTACTCAATCATTTTTTGTTGTCCCTGCTGGGCAGGTTTCAGTTGTGACAACATTAGGAAAAGTGAGTGGCGGATCTCGTAAGCCTGGTCTGAATTTCAAAGTACCTTTTGTCCAAAATACTTATCCTTTTAATGTTCAGACTCAGGTTAGACCTGAGAAGTTTGATTCATTAACCAAAGACTTGCAGGTTATTTCTGCTACTGCAACTGTAAAATATGCTTTAAAACCTAGCGAAGCTGGAAGAGTATTTAAAACAATTTCTTATAACGATAGAGAGATTTACAATAGGATTATCCAACCATCACTTTTGAAAGCACTTAAGTCAGTTTTCTCAAAGTATGAATTAGTAACTATCGCAAGTTCCTGGAGTGATATCTCAGAATTAGTAGAAAAAACAGTAGCAGAAGAGCTTAATAAGTTTGACTATGTAGATGTTCAATCTCTTGATTTAACGGGTTTAACGATTGCAGATGAGTATCGAGCAGCAATTGAAGAAAAACAAATTGCTGAGCAAAAACTATTGAGAGCTCAAACTGAGGTTAAAATTGCTGAGCAAGAAGCTCTCAGGTATGACACATTAAATAAAAGTCTTGATGATCAAGTGCTTTTTAAATTGTTTTTAGATAAATGGAATGGCGAGACACAAGTTGTTCCATCTTTGCCTGGCAGTTCTTCTGGAAATGTCCCGGTTATTGTAGGAGGAAAGAATAGATAGTAATTAGAACCCAATAAAAAAAGTCCAATTAAAGTAATCTTTAGTTGGACTTTTTTTTATGAGATTTCAGAAAAACTTTCTTGAAAAGCTTTTATTGTCGCGTTTATATCATCTTCAGAGTGAGCTAATGATGTAAAACCCGCTTCAAATGCACTTGGAGCTAAATAAACACCCTTCTCAAGCATCATTCTATGAATTTTACTGAATCGTTCAGTATCAGCAGATTTAGCTTCCTCAAAGTTCCTAACAGGGCCTTCACATAGATAAAAACCAAACATAGCGCTAATGCTCTGACCATGAATTGGAATATTTGATTCTTTTGCAGCAGTGAGGATTCCATCCAAAAGTTTTTTTGTAATAGCTTCTAATTTTTCGTATGTTCCTTCTTGTTTAAGCAGTTCAAGAGTTTTAATACCTGCTGTCATAGCAAGAGGATTTCCGCTCAAAGTACCTGCTTGATACATCGGGCCAGAAGGGGAAACCATGGACATGATTTCTTTGCGTCCTCCATAAGCGCCTACTGGAAGGCCTCCTCCGATTACTTTGCCCATAGTTGTCAAATCAGGAGTAACTCCAAAACGCTCCTGTGCTCCTCCGTAGCTGATCCGAAAACCAGTCATTACTTCATCAAAAACTAAAAGAGCCCCGTTCTCTTGAGTTACCTCTCTTAATCCTTCTAAGAATCCTGGTTCAGGTGTTATGAAGCCTGCATTCCCTACAACTGGCTCCAGTATGACTCCTGATATTGCATCAGGGTTTTCAGCAAATAGTTCTTTTACTGCTTCAAGATCGTTATAAGGAGCAGTAAGAGTATTAGCAGTAGTACTTCTTGGGACACCCGGTGAGTCTGGCAGACCTAGTGTTGCTACACCTGAGCCTGCCTTCACTAAAAACATATCTGCATGTCCGTGATAGCAACCTTCAAATTTGATAACTTTATCTCTCCCGGTGAAGGCCCTCATTAAACGAAGAACAGCCATACATGCTTCGGTGCCGCTATTCACAAAGCGGACCATTTCAACGCTTGGTACGGCATCTATAACCATTTCAGCGAGTTGGTTTTCAAGAACACAAGGTGCGCCAAAGCTAGTTCCTTTTTCCAGTGTTTCTTGAAGGGCCGCAATCACCTCAGGATGAGCATGGCCACAAATAGCTGGTCCCCAGCTACCCACATAGTCGATGTATCTGTTTCCATCAACATCCCAAGCATAAGGACCTTTAACTCGATCAAAAACGATTGGATCCCCTTCAACAGATTTGAAAGCTCTTACAGGTGAACTGACTCCACCAGGCATTAAATTTTTGGCAGAGCCAAAAATTTCTTCAGATCTTTTTGTGTTCAACGCGTCTGTCACAGCACCTCAGCTAATGAGCTCATAAACACAGTTCGCCATAATGGCCTAAAAGTGACTGATTCGTCTAAATTTTTGAATCTGTTCAGCATCTGGTTATTTTTTTTAATCTTTTAAGGAGCTATTTTTCTTGTTGAGCTTGATCATAAAAACAAGTTGCAGACTGACATCTTAAGAGGCGATGCCCTTTGCTAAAAATATTTTTTAGCAAATTGTAAATATTTGATTTGTTAATTCTGTGATGATATGAAAATAGAAAATAATCTAATTTTTTAAAAGAAAAATTCATTTTCAGTTTCTGTTGGAGGCCAGCTGATATCGACAACTACAGGTGCATGGTCACTTGGCTTCTCTCTAGATCTTGGTTCTTTATCTATCCAGCAACTATTGGCACAACTAAGAATATCTTCTGTTAAGTAAATATGATCGATTCGCCAACCTTTGTCTCTTTCCCAGGCTGAATGGCGATAATCCCACCAAGACCAATTTTTTCCTCCAGGCTCAAAAATTCTAAAAACATCTTCTAATTCTCCTCCTAAAGCATCTTTAAGTAATTTTCTCTCCTTAGAGGAAGCCATGATTGATTCCTCAAAATTACTTGGTGTGTGTATATCTTTATCTTCAGGAGCGATATTAAAGTCTCCTAATAAACATATAGGTGTATGACTTGAATTTATTTTCCTTAGATAAGCATGTAATCCTTTTATCCATTTTTCTTTATAAATAAATTTATCTGAATCTAATGACGATCCATTTGGAACATAAACATTTATAATTCTAATATCGTTTATTTCAGCGCTTATAATTCTTTTTTGCTGACTTAAGACAGCTAAATCTTTGTAGTCTGAAATTACCGTATCAAAGCCAAGCCGTATATTACTAATCGGGAATTTACTTATAATTGCTACTCCATTATAAGACTTTTGCCCAGAGATAGATACCTCATATCCAAGATTTGAAAAAATTTCAACTGGAAAAAATTGATCTTCTGTTTTTGTTTCTTGTAAGCAAAGAATGTCAACGTTGTTGGTGATTAGCCACTCTTTTACATGATCTATTCTTGAACGAATAGAATTTACATTCCATGTCGCAATAAGCAAGACTTAAAATTTCTATTACTTAAGTTATTATTATATAAATTTAGACCAAAGTTAAGTTTTGAATCAAACTCGAAGTATTATTCATCGTCAATTATTTTTGACTTTCGTTTTCTTAACACCAATTTTAATTACTGCCGGGCAAGTTATTTTCTCTTTAAAAATTACAAAAATTTCAGAAGTAAAAAATTATTCTATCGATGAGAAAAGAGATATTTACAATACTTTTGATGCAGAAAGTCAAATTGATCAAGGTTTGCCTATCGATCCATTCGATTTAATGAATCGTCTAAAGCAAGCAGAAGCTATGGATGATGCAACAACTCCATCTGACGCACTCGATGAAGCTCTGAAGGCATTTGATCAGTCACAGTATGAAAATGTCCCAAATGAATAAAATCAGAATAGTATTTGTAGAGATTTTGGTAAATTTAAGATTGGTCATTAATGGGCAATTTATTAAATAGATGCAGAACCACCCAATCCCCTTGGTCACTGATCCATTGCAATACAGAGCAATTGGAATGGTTAGAGGTATTTACAAGCCCCAAGATGATGACAATTTTACTCGTGGTAATCTCATTGATACTAAAGGTAATGAAATAGATTCAGTCCTGCTTGGAAGAGTCATAACGTTAATCCGTAATCATGTCTCTCTAGAAAAACCTCACCTGTGGGTTGTATATCCAAGATGTAGGAATAATAAAAATCTTCATTTACAAATCACAGGCATTTGGGAACCTAGCACTTTAAAAAAAGATCTTAAGGAGAAAGATGAATTGAATGAAGCTTCAATTTTTAATGCTGATTCTGATGATTTATTGGAAGGTGATGATTATTTCTCAATAAGAGGAGAATTGGTTTTTACTAAGCCAGAAGATAAGGATTTAGTGGTAAAAATCCGTCAAAAGCCGAGAAATCAAAAAAAGAAAGCCATACCTTTTAAGGTAAATGTTAAAGGTGAAGTACCTATCAAATATTTAAAACATTTTATTAGCCTTGATGTTCGTCGTGTTGACTATCAACTTTTGGTTGAGGATTTTCAAATTATAGCTCCAGTTCTTCAAAAAAATATGGATAATAATAATAGAAAAAGACTTGACAATAAAAATTAGTCTTTTGATTTATCCAAATGCATTCTGTGTATAAATATACTCATAAATGAAATCTATTTTTATTGATTGTTGTCTTGGAATATCTGGAGATATGCTTGCATCAGCATTATTAGATCTAGGTGTTCCGTACTCTATTTTTTTGAATAACTTAGCAAGTTTAAAAATAGATAAAAATTATAAATTAAAATTTAATCAAGGAGATAGTAATGGATTTAGAGGAATTGTCTGCATAAGAAATGAAAGTGAATTTAAAGAATTACCTAGAAGTTTTAATGATATTAAAAACCTGCTTCTTGATTCAAGCTTGAATGATTATGTGAAAAAAAAATCTATTAGGGTTTTCGAAATTCTTGCAGAGGCAGAAGGAATTGTTCATGGGAATCAAATTACAGATGTTCATTTTCACGAACTAGGTTCAATTGATTCCATCGTTGATATTGTCAATGTATGCTCGGCTATAGATTTTTTAAAACCAGACAATATTTATTTTTCAAGTCCACCTTCTGGGAAAGGAATTGTATCTACCTCGCATGGCCCTTTGCCAGTTCCAGTCCCAACAGTTTTGGAGATAGCCAAACAATTTAACATCCCATTGATGTTGTTAGAGGATGAATATCTTGGTGAAATAACAACACCCACTGGTATTGCATTGATGGCAACCTTTGTAGATAAAGTAGGTCGCCCAGATAATATATTTATTAAAAAGATTGGTATTGGTTTAGGCAGTAAAAATCTTTCTAGACCAAATTTTTTACGCGTTCTGCTAATAGATTCGCACCAGGCTTACAAAGAAAATAATGATAAGCCTGCATATGAGACCATAATTTGTCAGGAGGCTTGGATCGATGATTCTACCCCTGAAGATATTGCAATTTTGATAGAAAGATTAAGAGCTGCCGGTGCTATAGATGTGATTTGTTATTCAGTTGATATGAAAAAAAATAGAAAAGGTATATGCATAAAAGCTATTATCTACCCAAAACATCAAACCCTAATAAGGGAAGTTTGGTTTAAATATAGTACAACAATTGGAATAAGAGAAAATAAGATTAGTCGCTGGATACTTCCAAGACGAAAGCTGTGCTACAAAACTAAATTTGGGGAAGTCAATGTTAAACAAATTAAGAGACCAAATGCCAAGACTTCAATAAAAATAGAACATGATGACTTGACTAAAATATCTTTGGAAACAGGAATTGGTATAGAAGAGATTCGCCAAAGATTATTTTTAGAATTATCAGAATTTCTTGAGTTAGATGATTAGTCGAATTAATGCTTAATTTGAAAAAGGTTCAATTTGAAATAAACAGTTTTATATTTTTGATATTATCTAAAATTAATATCAAACTTTTAGTAACATTTATTTGCTTTGTATTTCTTGGAAATTCAATATATGGAAATTCCGAGTCTTTATCTAATCTGACAATTACTAGTCAAAAAATATTATGGCTAATATGGGGTCTTTTGTTTAGCTTTTTAAGTGTAATTTTTAATGCTTATGCATGGAAGCTTTTAATCGACAATATTGGCTGCAATATAAATAAGTTGAATATTATAAAGTTATTTTTAGCTACAAATATATATAAATATTTGCCAGGTGGAATATGGCATTTTGTATCTAGATATAATAACTTGCGCTTAGAGCTTTCCAAAGAAAAATCAATTGAATCTATTTTATTAGAACCGATTTTAATGTTGGTTTCAGGCTTTATTTTTATACCTTTTCGAGGTTTTAATATTGCTATTTATATACTTTGCTGGTCAACTACTCTCATTTTTTTGCCAGCATTTAGACAGTTTGTTGTCAATAAATTGAAGGTAATGAAGGCAAAAATTTTTATTAATAATGATAATATTAAAGACATAGAATTAGCACAAAATAATCCAAGAACGATTTTTTATCCCTATAAGCCAATATTAGTGGAGACTATATTTTTTCTTTTCCGCTTCCTAGGATTTTTATGTTGTATAAATGCATTCTCTATTGGGTCATTTGTTTCTCATGGTGAATTAATATCTTACTTTTCCTTTGCATGGATTACTGGCCTTATAATCCCAGCGGCCCCAGG
Source organism: Prochlorococcus sp. MIT2308 (assembly GCF_059772345.1). Taxonomy (NCBI): domain Bacteria; kingdom Bacillati; phylum Cyanobacteriota; class Cyanophyceae; order Synechococcales; family Prochlorococcaceae; genus Prochlorococcus; species Prochlorococcus sp. MIT2308. Next base: position 1,850,291 of record NZ_CM186283.1, read on the forward strand.
AGGCTTAGGCGTGTTTGAATCTGTAATTCTATTTAGCCTTGGCTCATCACATTTGCCAGAAGCGCCTCTGATAGCTTCATTGCTTTGCTATCGCCTTGTTTCAACAATTTCTGATATTCTGGCAGCTTTAGTTTACCCTGTTAAAAGATTATTTAAAGTTTAAATATCTGTGTTAATTATTTCTGTTGTTTAGGCTGGGGATTAAGGCTAAAGAGGCTATTAATCCCAAGCAAATTATTATCAATGAAGGTAAAATAGATTCTGCCACTCTCTCATCACCGGCATATTGGAATATTCGTACAGAAAGAGTATCAAAATCGAAAGGTCTTAAAATAAAAGTTAAAGGCAATTCTTTTATGGTGTCCACAAAAACAAGAAGGATACCCACCAACATTGGTCCTTTGAGAAGTGGTAGATGTATCTTGAGAAGGACATCTGACCAGTTCTTCCCAAGATTTATTGCTGCATTATCTATATTTGGTGAAATTCTCTCAAACCCAGCATCAAGACCACCTTTAGAAACAGCTAGGAATCTAATGCTATAACCCCATATCAGTAAGCTTAGTATATTTATTTGCCAAATATTTCCTTTAAAGGAAAGAAGAGCAAGAGCTAGGACAGAGCCAGGGATTGCATAGCCAATACTGGATAAAAAGGTCAATATATTTAGCCAGTTTTGATTATGCCATCTCTTAGAAATTGATAAAATCAATGATATGAATATCGTTACAAGTGAAACAGCCAAGGCTAAGCTAAAGCTCCTAATAGTTAATCCAATTAAATCTGTATTAAAGCCCTGATTCATTTGATCAATATTTATTGTTGCCCATGTAATTGGAATACCTAATGTAAACATTGGAGGAGTAAAGGTTATAACTTGAGCAAGTAATAGATTCATGCCTTTTAATTCCCATTTTGGCGAGCCTCCATTACTTACTCCGTCTGTCCATCGCTTACTTCTCTCTCTTGATTTGCGTTCAATTGCAACTAATAGAAAAACTATAATTAGAGCAAATAAGGCAAGAGCAATGGCACCTGAGGGCTCACCCTCCTCTACCCAACTCTCAAGTATTCCAGCAGAAATACTTGGAATATTTAAAAGTTGAACGGCACCTAATTCATTTATGATTTCCATCGCCATCAAAGCTAACCCAGCAGTGATTGAGGGAAGAGCTATTGGCAGAGATATTCTAAAAAAACTTTTCCAAGGACCTATCCCAAGAGTTCTGCATGCCTCAATTTGTTTTCTACCACCTTTCTCAAAACTTTCAGAACATAGTAGAAATACATATGGATAGGTTGTGAATGCCATTATTAATACCCCCCAAAACAATCCGGTTATTCTGATGGAATTTATGCTGCCGAGGTCAATGAATGTAGCGGCTAAAAGATAAGCTGGAGTTGCGAAAGGAATTAGTTGGCAAATTCTAAGAATTTTTCGCCCTTTGAAATGGCAATTGGCTAAAATCCAACCATTAGCTACTCCTAAAAATCCTCCTAGAGTTAGAGAAAAAATCAATAATAATAGTGTTCCTTTTATTTCATTAAGATTGTTTATCGTCAAATAGATAGATCCTTTTTTAATACCGTATAAAGCCTCTCCTGCGAGGGTGAATAACGGCAATAAAACAAAAAATGTTAATAGGACTACTAAGAACTTTAATATATAGCGACTATTTCTCAATCCTATTATTTTATAGATAAAGTTTATGCCTTTCTCTTTTTTAAAAATTTTTAAAGTGGATTTGATGTTGTTCAATTTATCTTTTTAAGTTGGTATTTTTGATTATTTGTCAATACATGCCTGTAATTGAGAGAGTATTTTCACTTTGTTTAATTCTTTACCAATAAAGACAAGTTGATTCTTTCTTTCTTCTCCCCAATCACTATCATCAATGGAAATTCTTTTGCCTGCGAGGTGGAAGACATGTCTTCTTTCGCTTTCTCTGAACCAAAGTATACCTTTTGCTCTAAAAACATTACTTTTTAATTGATTATCTAGAAAATATTGGAATTTTCTAAGAGATAAAGGTTCTTTAGTTTGAAAAGAAACAGAAAGAAAATCTTCAATTTTATTATCTTCTTCTGAGTGAACATGAACATGTTCATGTTCATGTTCATGCTCATGTTCATGTTCATGTTCATGAGAGTTTTCATGATATGAGTCTTCTTGATTTATAAGATCAGTTTCGAATAGACCTACACTTAATAATAGATTTAGAGGAATATTTCCTTTAATACTTTTTAAAATCCTCACATCATTCTTTATTTCTTTTAACTTGGCTATGGTCTTTTCTATGTCTTTATTATTTACTAAATCACATTTGTTAAGAAGTAATATATCACCATAAATTACTTGGGATCTTCCTATGGAACTTTCGAAAGCGACTTCATTAAAGTTCTCAGCATCTATTAAAGTTATAATAGAGTCTAGTCTTGTTTGATCTCTTAAATCACTTCCAAGTAATGTCATAGCAACTGGAAGAGGATCTGCTAATCCTGTGGTTTCAATTATAATATAATCTAGGATTTTGTTGGCATTAATTAACTTTTCTATTGCTTCTACTAACTCACCATTTATAGAACAACATATACATCCATTATTTAGCTCAATCATTTCTTCTTCAGTTTTAATTATTAACTCATTATCAATTCCTATCTCACCAAATTCATTAACTAATACAGCTGTTTTTATCCCTTGCTGATTAGTAAGAATATGATTTAATAAAGTTGTTTTTCCTGAACCTAAAAATCCTGATATAATTGTAATCGGAATATTAGTTTTTGAGACTATATTGTTTTTAGCATCGGATTTAGTTGTTTTCATTTCAGTAGTAGTAATTAATGATGCATTAGGGGTTGATTAATTTATCAATAGACTCAGCAAGCTTTATGTCGTTAGTGGTAATACCACCTTTATCGTGAGTAGTTAGATTGATCTTAACTTTATTGTATGTATTTTGCCAATCTGGGTGATGATCCATCTTTTCAGATAAAAGAGCGACCTTACTCATAAAGCCAAAAGCATCTATAAAATTATCGAAATTAAATTCTTTCTTTATCGTATTATTATCTATTATCCATGAAGGGTTGTTTTTTATAAAGTAATCTAGTTGATTTTTCTCTAATAAGGACACCATAGGTTTTTTTTATTTAATTTTAATTTAAATCAAAATCACCAATAGCATGCAATTGTAATGATCTTGATTTATTTGATGTTCTGTGTTCCCAAATATAGATTGCTTGCCATAAACCTATTTCTAATTTACCATTCACAACACTGAAGTTTAAATTATTTGAAGTAAGCATTGTTCTGATATGAGCAGGCATATCGTCTAAGCCTTCTTCTGAGTGAAGATATTTTATTTTTTTACTGGTTCTGTTATTTGGATAAAATCCCTCCTCTGGGACAATAGCTTGCATGTATGCTGAGAGGTCTTTGAGAACATTAATATCCGCATTTTCATTTATAATTAAACTACAGCTAGTATGCTTTAAAAAAATAAGAAGTATTCCTTTTTGAAACTTTTTACATTGGATCCAATGATTAATGTCTTGTGTGACGTCAGTGAATCCTTGTCCATTCGTCTCGAAATCTAATGTAGATAAAATCTGTTCCATTGCTAATAAACTGTCTTACCAAGCTATATGAAATTTTAACAGGTTTGTTTTTTCTATTAAGTATAAAGTATTTTGAATTCGAGCTGATAAAAAAAAGATATATTTTTTATCTTGAAATCATGAGTAAATAATTTAAATCAGAAATTATGATTTAAATTATTTTAAATTGACCAAATACAGATCTTTTTTCATCAATTTGATATTAGGATTAAATAAATATCAAATGGAATACTTTGTCAAAGTCTGCTTGGCAGCTTTTGGGTGATTACCTAAAAGATACGCAGTTATTGGGATCTATACAAAACACTCTCTATTGGGATCAAAACACATCTATGCCTATTGCTGGTTCGACCTGGAGAGGAGAGCAATTAAGTCTTTTGGCTAAGCAACTTCATGCAAGACAAAGTTCTGAACAGTTCGAACTTTTAATAAAAGAAGCAAAATTCGAACTTCAAAATTTAAAAGTAAAAGACGATTTTGATTCACAACAAATTACAGATCGGTTTAGAAATATTGAGTTGCTTGAGCAAGATTTCAATAGACAAAAAAGTTTGGATCCGAAGTTGGTTGTTGAGCTTGCAACAGCAAAGTCTGAAGGTTATATGTTTTGGCAGGAAGCCAAGAAAAATAATGATTTCAAAAGCTTTTCTCCATCTCTCAAGAAATTAATTTCATTACGAACAGAACAATCCAATCAGCTCGGTGAAGAAAGAAGTTGTTGGGAGACACTTGCCCAACCTTTTGAACCGAACTTAACGATTAATCGTGTTAGCGAACTATTTGAACCTTTAAAAAAAAGATTGCCCGAATTGATTCAGAAGGCTGCGACAATAACAAGTAAAAAGAGTAAGAAATGGGATTTAGCAATTAGTGATCAAGAAAAGCTCTGTCAGATACTTTTAAATGATTGGTCCAGGGACCCCTCTAATACAGCTATAGCTAAGTCTCCTCATCCATTCTCCATAACTTTGGGCCCGGATGATTATCGAATTACGACGCGAATAGTCAAAGGTCAGCCCCTTTCTTGCTTATTGGCTACCGCACATGAGTGGGGACATTCTCTGTATGAACAAGGGTTACCATCGCAAAGTCACCAATGGTTTGCATGGCCGTTAGGTCAAGCAACCTCTATGGGCGTTCATGAGAGTCAATCTTTATTTTGGGAAAATAGAATTGCTAGGAGCTTTTCATTTGCAAAGTCTTTTTGGCATCATTTTGAGAATGCAGGTGCTCCAATTCACTCTGGGAATGATTTATACATCAATCTAAATCCATTTACTCCAGGGTTGAATCGAGTAGAGGCCGATGAGCTTAGTTATGGGTTACACATAATGATTAGGACTGACTTGGAAATTGACCTTCTCGAGAGAGGACTTTCTGTAGAAGACCTGCCCAATGAATGGAATAAAAGGTATAGGAACCTTTTAGGTGTCTCGCCTGAAAATGATGCTGAGGGTTGCTTGCAAGATGTTCACTGGAGTGAAGGGATGTTTGGTTATTTTCCTTCTTATTTACTGGGTCATCTTATTAGCGCTCAGCTAACAAAAACTCTGGAGGAAGATTTAGGAAAAATTGAAAATATAATTGCATCTAAGGAAATCAGTAAAATATTGGATTGGCTTCGCAGAAATGTTCATCATCATGGGAGAAGTTTGGATTCCGAGGAACTTGTAGAAAAGGTCTCAGGAACGACATTATCGCCAAATTATTTTCTTGAATACTTAGACAATAAACTTGAAAAGCTTTCTAAAATCTCTGAATAAAATAAAAATTTAGTTGTGCATATTTTTTTTTGAAACTTTTCTAAATATGTGCCACAACCACATTTACATTTACCTCTTTGATTTACGATGTAGGAACATAAATAAATACTATGGCTAACCTTGACCAAGCACCTAGCAGATCAATGCCTAATCTGCTTCATGTATTACCTGCGTTTGCCAATGAATCTGAACTTAGAGTCAATACAATTGTTGAATTAAATTCAAATACCATAAATAAATACGAACTTATTACTGAAACTGGCCATTTAAAGCTTGATAGAGTTGGATATTCGTCCCTAGCCTATCCTTTTGCTTATGGATGTCTCCCAAGGACATGGGATGAAGATGGTGATCCATTAGATATTGAAATTGTTGGTGTTACTGAACCGTTGATCCCAGGTTCAATTGTTGAGGCAAGGATAATAGGAATTATGACCTTTGATGATGGGGGTGAAGTTGACGACAAAGTAATTGGTGTAATAGCTGATGACAAGAGGATGGATCACATAAAAAGCTTTGAACAATTAGGGAAGCATTGGATCAAAGAAACAACTTATTATTGGGAGCACTATAAGGATCTTAAAAAACCAGGAACTTGTACTGTAAATGGTTTCTTTGATGTTGAAAAAGCAGTTCAGATTATTAAATCCTGCGAGGAGCGTTACTTATCTGAAATAGATCCTAAATTAATTAATTAAATTTTTCAATGATTTAGGCCCGTGCAGATTTGAATATTTCTTCTAATATCTCCCCAGCACCACGCCCTTTTAGTTCATTAGCTAATTCTATTCCGATTTCCTCCGCAGAGCTTTTCGACCCTTTTTTTATATCTCTAATTAATCTTTTTCCATCTAAGCTTGCGACCATACCCTCAAGAGTTAATTCATTGTTGTTGATTTCAGTTCTAACGCCTATTGGAACTTGACATCCTCCTTCAAGTTCTCTGAGGAACGACCTTTCTGCTAAACATCTTTTAGATGTTGATTCGTGCTCAAGTGTTTTTAAAATATCTAGCACCTCTTGTTGACCATTTACACATTCAATGCCGAGAGCTCCTTGACCCACAGCATGAAGTGAAATATCTGTTGGTATTAATTGATGTATTCGATTAGCAAAACCAAGTCTTTGTAATCCAGCAGCAGCCAAGATTAGGCAGTCATATTCTCCTGAGTCAAGCTTCTCTAATCGTGTAATAACATTTCCTCGTACATCTTTGAAAATAAGACTTGGATAATGGTATCGCAATTGAGCAAGTCTTCTTAAGGAGCTAGTCCCTACTACAGATCCTTCTGGCAGAGTTTCTAGTTTGTAAATTTGATTTTTTTCATTAACTACTAACGCATCCGAGGGATCCTCCCTTTCTGTTATGCAGCCAAGAATTAATCCCTGTGGAAGGTTGGTAGGTAAATCTTTCAGTGAGTGGACTGCAATATCGGCACGACCAACAAGCATTTGAGCTTCAAGTTCTTTAGTGAACAGACCTTTGTCTCCTATTTTTGCTAAGGCTACATCAAGTATTTTGTCACCCTGTGTAGCCATTGCTTCTATAGTGATAGCAAGATCAGGATGGGCCTTTTGGAGTTCATCTCGTACCCAGTTCGTCTGAACCATGGCCAGCTGGCTTCGGCGAGAGGCGATGCGCAGTTGGTCTAGTGTCATTAGCAAATATTTTCTATTTCTTTACCTTAAGCAGTCAACCTTACAAAATTAAAATTCTTGGAAAATAATTTAATAAGGTTAATGTGAAATGAGGTTTACCTTCTAGCAAATCCTAGGTTTAGTAATCGCTGAGTAAAGTAAAGTTTGTGGTTTTATTGTTTTAGTTTAGCTTGATATATTCTTTTAGGACCCCGTTTCTATTTGGATGACGGAGTTTTCTGAGAGCCTTAGCCTCTATTTGTCTTATCCTCTCTCTAGTTACATCAAAAATCTGTCCAATTTCTTCAAGAGTTTTCATTCTCCCATCATCTAAGCCATAACGAAGTCTTAGAACATCTCTTTCTCTAGGACTTAATGTAGCAAGAACACCCTCCAAATCCTCTCTTAGCAGGGTTTTTGCTACATCTTGTTCAGGATTTTCTATATCCGCTTCAATAAAATCACCAAGTCTAGAATCTTCTTCTTTCCCAATAGGTGTTTCTAAAGAAATGGGTAGTTGGGCACTTTTGGCAATAAATCTAAGTTTCTCAATTGTCATTTCCATGCTTTCGGCGATTTCTTCTTCGGTTGGTTTCCTTCCAAACTCTTGACTTAAAACTTTAGTGGTTTTTTTGATACGTGAAATTGTTTCGTATAAATGCACAGGCAAACGAATTGTTCTGCTTTGATCTGCAATTGCTCTGGTAATAGCCTGTCTGATCCACCAGGTAGCGTAAGTTGAAAATTTATATCCTTTCTCATGGTCAAATTTCTCAGCTGCACGAATGAGACCAAGACTTCCTTCTTGGATAAGATCTTGAAAAGATAATCCTCTATTCATATATTTTTTTGCAATCGAAACTACTAATCGCAGGTTCGATTGCACCATTTTTTCTTTTGCTCGTCTACCAAGCATTAAACGCCGTCGAAAGCGAGTTAATGGCATCTCTGCAAGAGCTGCCCATTCTTTTACTGATGGGAAATGTCCATTCTCACTTTCGAATTGCGCGGCTTCTTCCTCTAATTGAAGAAGATCAGCTATCTTTCTTGCTAACTCGATTTCTTCGTCTGGCCTGAGAAGTCTTATACGACCAATTTCTTGTAAATAAACCCTAATCGAGTCTTCTGTGTAAACTCCCTTTGGACCAATTTTGATACTTGCTAAAGCTTTGGCTGCTGCTTCTTGAGCACTAGATAGAACTGAGGCATTATCGTCATCATCATCATCTAGTTCGATATCTGCTTCAGGTACTTTATTTGCTTCAGCAATTAATTTATCCGCCTCTAGATCTAAATCAATTTTTAGATCATTTGAAGATTCTTGAGGAAGAGTTTGAGTTTCTTTAGTCACGTTTACTTTAGCGGCTGTTTTTTTAATTTTTTTGGAATTGTTGTTACTTTCCTGATTAAGAGAAATATTTTTAGATGTCTTTTTTTCCTTTAACATGATTTTCCGGATGGTTTTTGTGGTCTGTTTCAGAGCTCAGGTTATTACCCGAAAAATGGTGGAATCTCCTAGAGATAATATTTCAGGAAAAACTATTTAATTTTTAAAAATTCAACAAAAACACTCTAATTTGAGAATGTCCTCAATCGTGACAAATCTTGCGAAAAATCACATGACATCAATTTGGACTTGGAAATTATGAAGGATGTTTTGTTGAGGAATGAAAATGTATAAGCAAGGATGTCAGGGGATTTCTCAGACCGGCTTATCTAAGAATTGGATTTTTCCTATTCTTGACAAAGCTTCTAGTCTTCCCTCTGGGTGGAATTTTGCAAGTTCCACAACAGCTTTAAAGCTGTTCACAATCCAATGGTAGAAAAAATTTCTGAAGTCGGCAAGTATTAAATAATGATATGAACCCTTTTATATTTGATATTTGGTTGCATGTGGGTCGTGAGGGACGATGTTTCTCTTATCGGGATGGAAATAATTTGGGAATTGATGTGGGTGATGTCGTAACAGTGCGTCTGAAAGGGCAACGCATGCAAGGGCTGGTAGTTAATAAGATGAAAAAATGTATAACTAATTCAAAAGGAAACTCTGAAAATATTTCATTCAATAATGTGGAAACATTAGTTCAAAAAGCAGCTATCAAAAAAGAATGGAGAGAGTGGTTAGAGGAAATGGCTCGTGAATTGTTTGTAAGTGATTTCCAGATGCTTAAGACCGCGTTACCTCCTGGTTGGTTGGGAAGGTCAAAACTATCGAATAGACCTAAAAAACTTTGGTGGGTGAAATTGGCGAACAAGAATCATCAGGGAAAGATATCTCCTAGACAGGTTGAGTTAAAGAAAATTTTACTTACAAGTGGAGGAGGAAAATGGCAAAAAGATTTAGAGGCAGAAGGGTTTTCTTCTTTATTGATTAGAAATTTTGTTTCGGCTGGTTGCGGAGAAAGAGAAAAACGTCTGTTTTTCTCAAATACTTTTGCTGATGAAGAATCTAATGAAAAGATGAAGGTGAACATTGAGGACCCTCAAATTCTAACTTTAGAGCAAAAATCAGCAAAAGAAAAATATGAGTCTCTTCCATATGGATCAGTTCTTTTGCTTTGGGGTGTCACTGGATCTGGGAAGACAGAAGTATACCTACAAACTGTAGCTCTTGAGTTGTCTGAAAATAGACATTGTCTTGTCCTCACGCCAGAAATTGGTTTGGTGCCACAATTGGTTGATCGCTTTCGAAAAAGATTTGGATTAAATGTTTTTGAGTATCATAGTAATTGTTCTAATAGAGAGAAAATTTATGCATGGAAGAGATCTTTACAGACTACAAAACCAAGTATATTTATAGGTACTCGCTCAGCTGTCTTTTTACCATTATCGAACTTAGGATTGATCGTGCTTGATGAAGAACATGATAGCTCTTATAAGCAACAATCTCCCATGCCTTGCTACCATGCAAGAGAGTTGGCAATTCATCGTGCAAAAAAAATTGGAGCTAAAGTAATACTTGGAACCGCAACTCCTTCACTAAATGTATGGAAAAATATAAAACCCAATGGCAATGTGGTTGTTGCGAAATTAAGCCAACGGATTTTGAATCGTAAAGTGCCAACTGTCAATATTGTAGATATGCGGGAGGAATTAGCTATTGGAAATCGAAGTTTGATTAGTAGATATCTAAAACAACAGCTTTTGATTATGAAAGAGAGCGACAATCAAGCCATCATTCTGGTCCCTAGACGTGGATATAGTAGTTTTTTAAGTTGCCGTAGTTGTGGAGAGGTTGTTCAATGTCCTCATTGTGATGTTGCTCTAACTGTACATCGTTCGAAAGATGGGGTTGAATGGCTACGTTGTCATTGGTGTGACTTTCGTTCGAGCATTAGTGATAAATGTGGAGAATGTGGCTCAAATGCTTTTAAACCGTTTGGTACTGGGACACAAAGAGTTATGGATCATCTAGAAAGAGAACTTGAGGGTATAAGTCTACTAAGGTTTGATAGGGACACAACTAGAGGACGTGATGGCCATAGATTGCTGTTAGAAAGATTCGCTAATGGTGACGCCGATATCTTGGTTGGCACTCAGATGCTGTCTAAGGGTATGGATTTACCAAAAGTAACGCTAGCAGTCGTCCTGGCGGCAGATGGTTTATTGCATCGCCCTGATTTAATGGCTACTGAAGAAACTCTTCAACTTTTTATGCAATTGGCTGGTCGTGCTGGACGTGGTGAGAAGCTTGGGAAGGTTGTAGTGCAAACTTATTGTCCTGAACATCCTGTTATTCGTCATTTGATTGACGGAAGGTACGAAGAATTTTTGAAGAAAGAAGAAAAGACTAGAAGAGAAGCTGCGATGGTTCCATACAGTCGGGCCTGCTTGTTAAGGTTCTCTGGCGAATCTTCAGAGTTGACATCAAAGGGAGCATTTAATGTTTTGTCAAAAATCAATCATGCTTGTAGTCAAAAAGGTTGGAAATTGGTCGGTCCAGCACCTTCATTGGTTGAGAGAGTCGCAGGTAAAAGCCGTTGGCAACTTCTTTTGTACGGTCCTCAATCAAGTCAGATCCCACTTGCCTATGGACCTGAATTATGGAAAGATTTACCAAAAGGAGTAAATCTTTCTATTGATCCTGATCCGATACAATTATGAGTTTTTATCTTGATTAAGGTGGTAGTTCCGGAAAACCGAAACCCATTTTGAGGCGGAATCTTTGAAGGGATAAGCTCAGCAAAGTTAAAGCAATTATCAGGATAATCCCAATTGAAATTTGGTTCCATTCCCAATTTGAAATTTCAAGTTGGTTAATCTCACCAATCTCAAGAGGTAAGAATGCTGAGCCTTCTTTAAAACTGGTTTCAAGAGGTTTGGACCTGAAATTATTTTTATTACCAACGTCGTTAATGATTATGTTTATTTTTAATCCAGGGATTTTTGGGATTTCTTTTAAGTCAAAATAAATTTTAAAATTTTGACTTGTGCCAATTAACCAGTTTTTGTTGTTTGTAATTATTTCAGGTTTATTTATATTGAACCCGCTAGTTTTCGCGGCTACTGAAGCTATTTGTTGAAGTAATTTATTTGCTTCTTCAAAACGAATAGTTGGTGATTCAAAATGCTGTCTTCCCTGCTTGGTCTGGAGTCTTAAAATGCTATTTTTTTTTGTAAGATTACTTTCAAATTCCATCTGCCATGGAATTAATTTACCAGAATTGCTATCTATATCAAGTGAAAACTTGAGTCGATCAGGACCAGTAATACTCAAGTTGGTTGACATGTTGACGCAACCACTAAGAAGAAAAGTTAATAATAAAATAATTAATAAAGCTGTTATTGAAAATCCAAAGTCTAAACTTTTCGTTGTACCAGTTGGAGGATGGTAAATTCTCTCTTTCTTCTTTTTCGCTCTTTTAAATGACGATTTTAGAGATGGCTCCATCTCTATCTTTGGTATTTCTACCGACCAGTTTGAAGGCCTTGGTAATTGTGGGGCTTCGAGTATTGATAAAAGCTGTTTGGCTTGTTGACGGACACTTTCTTTTTTATTATGAATTAATGCTTGGCAAACATTGATCGCTTTTTGTTCATCACCTTTGCCCATGTAGGCAGTAACTATAATTAGTCTAAGCTGTCCTCCTATTGCTGTCTCTGCTTTGCATTCTAGGAGTAGAGGTTTTACTATTTTTATACAAAAACCATAGTCACCTTTATCGAGGGCCGCTTCAGCAGCTTTTATAACTGAAGCTATGTCTGGCATTTAACCTCTACCCGTAACCATTGTTCCAATACCTGCATCAGTGAAAAGTTCTAGTAGAAGTGCGTGAGGAGTTCTTCCGTCAATGATATGAGCAGCCTTTACCCCTTGGGCAAGAGAACGAATACAACATTCAACTTTTGGTTTCATTCCTGCTTTTACTATCCCTTTATCAATTAATTCTCTGGCTTCCGATAGACGTATCTTTTCTATTAAGGAAGAAGGATCATTTTCATTCATTAAGATGCCAGGAGTATCTGTTAGAAGGATTAATTTTTCTGCACCAAGTGCTGCCGCAAGCTCTCCAGAAACAGTATCAGCATTGATATTGTGTGATCTGCCATCAGAAGAGTTGGCAACACTAGAAATGACTGGTATGTAACCTTCTTCAAGAAGAGGGCTTAGTATCTTTATATTTACTTTCGCAACTTCTCCCACAAGACCATGACTTCCATCTCCAAGCGTTCTTGCCTCAACAAGTCCACCATCTATTCCACATAGTCCAACAGCTAAGCTTCCGTGATTGTTGATTCCGCCTACTATCTGCTTATTTACTCTTCCAGCAAGAACCATTTCTACTACATCCATGGTCTTGGTATCAGTAATTCGCAAACCATCGTGGAAAACAGGCATTATTCCTAATTTTTCCAACCATTGGTTTATTTCTGGACCTCCCCCGTGAATGACTACTATTTGTACGCCAACAGACGAAAGAAGAGCTAGATCTCTAAAAACTGCATTTTGAAGAGTTTTGTCTGTCATGGCCGAGCCACCATATTTGACTACGATCCTTTTATTTTCAAAACGCTGAATATAAGGAAGAGCCTCGCTTAAGACAGAGACTCTTATTGAATCTTTGTCCGAAAAAGTTTTATTAGAATTCTTACTGGATTTAGCTTGTTGCGCTTCTTTATTCATTTTCTTGTGAATTTTCTTCTTGTTTTTGCGGAAGTAGGGTTAAATCTAGTTCACCGGGTGTGGGGCAAAATAGTTCAGCGCGCAAACCTTTAGCAAAGAATCTTCCTAAACGCTCTTTTTGAGCATTCCATCTTTCTAAAGATACAGCAGCCATTTCAAATCTCATTCGTATTCCATAATTACCATCTTTAACCAATTCTTCTACTTCTTTAAGCTGGGGAGGAGTGTCTATATCCCAAAGCTTTAATACTCTTAGAGATGCTTCAAGCTGGCAGGATTGACCATAGCGCCATCTGGTCACATCTTTAACTAGTTTTCCCAGTTCTTCAGGAGCTTTATCTCTCTCTGATGCAAACTTAGATGCAGGAACTACTCTTAGGGCAGGGGGAACTTCAGTGGTTTTCAATGATATACCTATCAGGAATATAGGTACTCCATAAAAGAAAGTTGGTACACTGAGATTTGTTGCATCAGTGAAATAGGCTGTTAGTCCAATTAGGGAAAGGGATGCTCCTCCTATGGTGATGAGGCTTGCCGGTGAAAAAATTTTATTCATGAGTGTAATTTTGGCTAAAATCTTGGGCAGATGGGTTTTCAGGAGACAGTCTCATGGCCTCACACCAAAAACAATTTTCTGAATTAACTGAACTTGTTGAGAAATTAAACAAGGATAGAGCGTGGATCCTTGAACAATTAGATAGAGGTACCTGGCCTGAATTTAGACCTGATCTGGCTGCTTTGGAGAGAGAATTAGGTCAGCTTTTAACTAGGGCTACAGAATACATTGAAGAAAATTGTTGATTTTTCAGAATGGAATGTCATCAGTATCTGGTACTAATGGCGAACTGTCCCATTTAACCCCTTCGTTATTTAAAGAATTTGCGGAATCGCTTTTTAGGTTTTGTTGAGTTTTAGAAGGTGTTGAAACATTTGGACTAGAAGAAAAAGGGTGAATTCTTGAAAGAGTAAACTCAGCTCGCTTCTCTTTAGTTCCATCCGGTCGAGGAACAGTATTCATTCTTAGGCGTCCTTCGATAACTAATCTAGAATTGACTTGAACTGTATTTTGAAGTTCCTCTGCTAGTTTTCCCCAGCCAACTACTTTAAGTGCGCAGGCAGGGTCGTCAGGACGGAGACTGTCAAATTCAACTTCTAATTCAGCTAGCGGAGTTTTGTTGTCTTGGGTGAAACGAACTGTTGGGGCTTTTTTAACCAGGACCTCAAGCATGCAATGGTTCATTTTTTTTTCTTTAGCTATTGTGGTTTATCTTGATTGATACAAGGGAAAAATGCCAGCCTCATCTTTGGTTGTTAACAGGAACAGTCGAAGGTCATATTTTTGCTAAGTCTTTATTGAAAGAAGGCTGGAAAATTACTGTGAGCGTTGTTTCAGATAGAGCCTCAATTCCCTATGAAAAATTAAACTTAGAGGAAATATTGGTTGGAGCCTTGACTACTGAGCAAAAGATCCAGGATGTCATATTAAAGGCAAGAGTTAATCACAATGGATTTGATTGTGTAATTGACCTGACTCATCCGTTCGCTATAAACATTACTGGAGCAATCTCAAAAGTTTGTAGGAAACTAGGTCAACCTTTCATAAGGTATGAGAGGGCTATTGATAATATTTCAAATGCATTTTTAATAAAAAAATTTACTGATTTGGGAAATTATGAACTAACTAATAAATCTATTTTGCTCGCTGTAGGTGTAAGACATCTCAAAGAAGCACTAACTATTTTAAGGAATTCAGGAGCTGAAGTTTATGCAAGAGTTTTAGCTAATCCAGAAAGTATAAAAATGACTTTGTCTTCATCAATTCCAGAAGAAAATTTTGCGGTATTAAACCCTTTAGTTTCTAGTGATGGGAAAATTGAAAAAGCACTTATTAGGAAATGGAATATTGATGGAGTCGTTTGCAGGCAATCAGGAGGGAAAAATGAAATCTTATGGCACCAAATTTGTTCAAGCATGAGTATTAATCTTTGGCTGTTGGAAAGACCTTTTAAATTTAAACATATTAATTCAATAGATAGTTATGAAAAATTAATTAAAAGATTAAAATCTATTAATATGGAGTAATAAGAATTTAGAGATCATGTCTTTATCTGATTATAATCAAAAACTTTATTTAATTATAACTACTGAGGTAGATAAAAAAAATGCGACTAAAATAGCTAATTTTCTCTTGAGCGAGAAATTAATACCTTGTGTGACTTTTAAAAATATCGAATCACATTTTTGGTGGGAAGGTGATATTGTTCAAGCAAAAGAGGTACAATTATTGATTAAGTGTAGAGAGGAAAATGTAAATAAAGTTATTGGTAAGATCTCTGATTTTCACAGTTACGATGTGCCAGAAATAATTTATTTCCCTGTTTCAGCCAATAATAAATTCCATAATTGGGTAAATTCTATTTGAGTTTTAAATGTTTATTTTCCCAGATTTGAACTGACCAATTGTAAAAGATTAGTATTTGATCGAGATCCTAATTGTGTAACTATGTGTCCTGCACAAATAGATCCAATTTTTGCAGATATTTCTGGCTCTAGACCATCTGCAAGCCCTTTCAAGAAGCCTCCAGCATAAAGATCTCCTGCTCC
Organism: Prochlorococcus sp. MIT2308; assembly: GCF_059772345.1. Taxonomy (NCBI): domain Bacteria; kingdom Bacillati; phylum Cyanobacteriota; class Cyanophyceae; order Synechococcales; family Prochlorococcaceae; genus Prochlorococcus; species Prochlorococcus sp. MIT2308. The sequence continues at coordinate 1,866,041 of NZ_CM186283.1, forward strand.
TGTGGTATCAATAGCCTTCCCGAAAATGAAAGGATCTATATTTCTTTCTTTGCCTTTTGAAATTAGAATTGATCCTTTTTCCCCAATTGTGATTGCCGCAAGGTCACATTTGTTTTTCAATTTCTCAATGGCTGCATTTAAAGAAGATGTTTTATATAAAGTTGTTATTTCATCTTCATTGGCAAATAAAATATCTACATAGTCAGCCACAAGTTTTACAAAACTTTCGCGGTGTCTAATCACACAAAATGAATCAGAAAGGGATAAGGCAACCTTTCGACCTGAATTTTTAGCGATTTCTGCAGCTTTGATAAATGCCCTTTTGGCAGCTGAGTTGTCCCAAAGGTACCCCTCTAAATATAGTATTTTTGCCTTCTTGACTGCTGAGAGATCCAGATCATTAGGTTCTAATAAAACTGATGCGCCCAGATAGGTGCACATCGTTCTCTGAGCATCGGGAGTGATAAAAATAATGCACCTTGCAGTAGACGGACCAATGGATGATGTGGGTGTTTTGAAAATGGTCCCAGTTTTTGATATCTCTTCCGTAAAGATTTCTCCTAGGTTGTCATTTCTGACCCTTCCAATGAAGGCTGCCTTCCCCCCTAATTCGGCTATGCATGCCAATGAATTTGCAACAGAGCCTCCTGATCTCTGAATTCTATTAGTAGTAATTTCATAAAGTTCTTTAGCTTTATTTTCATCAATCAATGTCATTGATCCTTTTTTGAGAGAAAGTCTTTCAAGGAGAGAATCGTCTGTAGTTGTTAATACGTCTACAATTGCATTGCCAATACCTACTATGTCAAGAGAGGGATTGTTTGTCTTATTGGTCATCAAGTAAATTTGAAAAACATAAGTGCATCATTACTAGCTCCCTAAGAATTTAAAAGAGCTCTTTTTGGTCCGTGAATAGGGTCCTCAATAACAATTGTTTGATCTCTATTAGCTCCTAGCGAAACTATTGCTATGGGGACTTCCATTAGTTCAGCCAGGAACCGCAAGTAACTCATTGCAGCAGGAGGTAGGTCCTCTAGACTTCGGCAATTCTCAGTAGAACTTTTCCAGCCAGAAAGCTTTTTAAAAATGGGGGTGCATTTTTCAAAATCTTCAACACTACTTGGGAAATAATCAATTCTTGTGCCATCTAATTCATAAGCGACACAAACATGAATTTCATCAAGCTCATCTAAAACGTCTAATTTAGTAATAGCAAGACAATCCAACCCATTCACCTCAACTGCATATTTACCAATTACCCCATCAAACCAGCCACATCTTCTCCTTCGTCCAGTGGTTGTTCCAAATTCACCACCTCTATTACAAAGCTGATCATTAATACTTCCTTGCAATTCGGTTGGGAAGGGCCCCTCTCCAACTCTGGTTGTATATGCTTTGGCGACACCAATAACTCTGTCTATGAGAGTAGGACCCACTCCTGCACCAATGCAGGCGCCTCCTGATACGGGATTAGAGGACGTTACATAAGGGTAGGTCCCATGATCAAGATCTAAAAGAGTTCCTTGAGCTCCCTCGAATAAGATATTTTTCTTCTTTCTTGCTGCTTGATGAATGGTTCTATTGCAGTCAACAATATGTTTTTCTAGCTGTCTCCCATAATCAAGATATTCTTCAATTATTTCATCAATGATTAATGGCTCAATTCCGTAAATCTTTTGTAGGAGACCATTCTTTTCTGCTAACGGGACCTTTAATCTTTCTTGAAGTTTTTCTCTGCTCAGTAGATCAATAATTCTGATCCCATTCCTTTGTGACTTGTCAGCATAAGTTGGCCCGATTCCCCTGCCAGTCGTACCAATTTTTTGGAGACCTCTTGTTTGCTCCATCGCCATGTCTAGAATCCGATGATAGGGCATCGTTACATGAGCTGTTGAGGCTAGTTTCAGCCCTGAGATATCAATGTCGTTATCTTTAAGCATTTTTATTTCTTTAATCATCACTTTTGGATCAACAACCGTTCCCGATCCAATAAGACAAATCGTATCTTGATACAAAATCCCAGAGGGTATTAAATGCAATTTAAGGACTTTGTCCTCTACAACAATTGTATGACCGGCGTTAACACCACCTTGATAGCGAACAACTACATCTGCGGAGCGACTGAGCAAATCGGTGATTTTGCCTTTACCTTCATCACCCCATTGCGCTCCTATGACTACAACATTTGCCAAGGAAGAAAATTCGGCTCGAAACCGATTTACTTTAGAAGAGATAACATTTGCAGATAGCCATACCCTGAGTCAAAGAAATGAATTAAAGATTATCTTTAATCTTCTCTAAGTACCAATTTCTCTGCTTTAGAAAGTTCTTTATTTAATCTTTCTTTGAGCTTTTCTGGTACTGGTCTATTAGCGAAAGTTTTGTAATGACCTGATAAAGCATTTAACGCAGTTTGCATTGTTGTGAAGGTCGTGGACGTATTTACTTGAGACCGATTCCTATATCTTGAAATGTAATCGCTAATTAGAAAAACAGCTTCTTTTTCTTCCTCTGACAGGCCTTCATCTTCTTTTGGTAAAGTTATGGTCTCCTTCAGAACAGAAGAGACTGAAATAGTGTCTTTAGCAAAATCGCCAGTCATGAGTGTTTTAGCTGCATTTACTTCTGAGGCGAATTGGAAGAATATGAGGCAGAAGCCAAGGCAGATAGCCAAAGCTGCCCTCACCAACCTGATGGAGAGGTGATGAAAGGCAGAAATCATTTTTTTTTTTGCAGTTAACTAAGACTCTAGAGTCCTTTGGGCTGAATTTATAGTTTTTTAGTATTTAATTCTTTAGAAAGTTTTTTAAAAACCGTATTTAAATCTAATGACTCTGTAGTTTTAGTTCTTCTGTTGTGTAACTCGACTAGTCCAGAACTGGCTTCTCTACCAACAACAATTCTCCACGGGATACCAATAAGGTCTGCGTCTTTAAACTTTATTCCAGCTCTCTCGTCCCTATCGTCAAGTAAAGCATCAACTCGATTTTTTATTAATTTTTGATAGATCTCTTCTGCTAAGCATGTTTGTGCGGTATTTTTCATGTTGGCAATAATTATTATTACTTCAAATGGGGCAATTGATACTGGCCAAATAATACCTGAATCATCGTGATTTTGCTCTACTGCAGCTTGCGCTAGCCTTGATATACCAATTCCATAGCACCCCATCCAAAAGTTTTCTTCTATACCTTCATCGTTGGTGAAAGTAGCATTTAATGATTTTGAATACTTTGTTCCTAATTGAAATATATGACCTATTTCTATGCCTCTACATTCTTTTAATGTTTGTGTTTTATCATGGACACACATGTCTCCTGGTTTAGCTTTTCTTATATCACATATTAGCTGTTGAGTATTAATTAAATCCCAATTATAAAATATTTTATGTTCGTCTTTGATATTATTTCCACATATAAAACTTTTAAGATCTTTTATGGAATTGTCAGAAATTCTTATGAATTTTCTTTCCCACCTTTCTGCTTTAGATAATAACTTGTCACTAAGATCAGGTCCTATAAATCCGAATGGAATATTAGTTATACTTTGCTTTTGTATATCTTCATTTGAAATGATTTTAATCTCTAGTACATTTTGTTGTAAGTTTTTAGATATTTCGTTCAAAAGTTTAATATCATTTACTTCCTGATCCCCCCTAATACTAACTAGCACAGGATATTGCTTTTCATTATCACATGTCGCCAGATAAAATAATACTTTTATGATTTGACTTGGGTGGAAATTGTTCTGGTTGCACAATTCCTCTATAGTTTTTTGATTAGGGGTCTTAATTATAGATGGTTCGTTTAGTTCTAATAACTCTCCTTTTTCGATAATTGATACAGCTTTTTCTTGATTGGCCCCATATTTACCATCAGAACTTATTAAAATTAAATCTTCTCCAGATTCTGCCGTAACCATAAATTCTTGAGATGCTGCACCTCCTATAGCCCCACTATCGGCATCGACACAAACAAAATCTAGACCACATTTAGTAAATATATTTTGATAAGCATTTTTCATCTCAGAATAAGTTGATTGAAGATTACCCTCATTTTCATGAAAGGAATAAGCATCCTTCATAATGAATTCTCTACTTCTCATTAATCCAAATCTTGGCCTTATTTCATCTCTAAATTTTGTTTGAATTTGGAATATATTTATTGGTAATTGTTTGTAGGAGTGAATAGTTTGAGAAATTATTTGAGTAATTACTTCCTCATGAGTTGGACCCAGGCCAAATTCTTTGCCTTGTCTATCTTTAAGGCTAAACATAATACCTTCTCCTTCTGTATATGATTTCCACCTTCCGCTTTTTTCCCATATTTCCGATGGCTGAAGTTGAGGGAGAAGAGCTTGAAGGCAACCTTTCGCCGATAACTCTTCTTCAACAATGAAGCTTATTTTTTTTATAACCCTCCACAGCAACGGCATGTAAGTATAAATACCTCCAGCTAAGCGTTTAATGAAACCGCCTCTTATCAATAACTGATGTGAGATTATATCGGCTTCTGCAGGGACGTCTCTGAGAGTAATCAGCATTAGGCGGGAGACGCGCATAAGCCTAAAATTTAAATCTTTATGAGACTAGTACTTTGAGCGATGGCCGTAAGAATATCAATATTAATTGTGCGGGAATCATGTTGTTTTTTAAAAGTGTCTAAATGTACATGGTGTTAATTTGATTCCTCTGCTAACTTCCTCTCATGTTTTCCAGAAGCTTTCTTTCGCAATGTTTAACGGGTCAGTAAATTCAGGAACAAATGGAAGATCAGAGGAGTCTTTAGGTAAAGGATTTAATACAGCTTCTACCCCAAGTGATTCATTATTGACTATTGATGAAGTTCAGAAAACATTAAATAGATCTAGAGCTTCTGTATATAGATATACAAACACTGACACTAGAAATTTAAACCCTCCATTTAATCCTAGAAAACTAAATACTGAATTTAGAAGTGATCAAAAAGATCAATTGCTTTTTCATCCCAATGAAGTTGCTAGATTTGCAAAAGACATACTCAGAATTAAAGAAGTAACTGTAGAAATATTTAATTCGCCATCATCCGAAACTCAAAATATTTTAAATGCAATACTTGATGAGTTGAGATTGATAAGAAATAAACTTGATGGACAATCTGATAATAATAATGCTATTCCGAATCATTTACAGGATACTGATAGAAAGGCTGCTTAGTTATTCTTAGATATGGGATAATATCTATATAATTTAAATTTTTTTCTTTTAATTGACTTTCTCACATTCGACTAATGGTTTACCTATTCTAGATTTTAAATGGATTTAGAACCACATTTAATTGATAAGCAATCTTCTGAGCTAGATCCTCCATTGCTAAACAAAGAAAAAGATCAATTATCTTCTAATGATGAAGATCCTTATAGTTTTAATAGCACCTCAACTTCTTTAATTGGTTTAGCAATAGTATTAGTAATGGTTGGAATACCATTACTTGCTGTCATTAGTGAAAGACCAGAAACAACGGAAAGCTTACCGACCTCAATAAATCAAAATGGACCTGAGTGATCTGCCTCCATCACCCTCTCCTGGATTAGTAAATCTTGTTGTCGAGATTCCTGCTGGCAGTAGAAATAAATACGAATATTTCAGCTCTGCAGGGATTATGGCTCTTGATAGAGTTTTGCACTCTTCAGTGAGATATCCATTTGATTATGGATTTATTCCAAATACTCTTGCTGAGGATGGAGCACCCCTTGATGCAATGGTAGTTATGGAAGAACCAACTTTTGCAGGTTGCTTGATAAAGGCAAGACCTATAGGAGTTCTTGATATGCATGATTCAGGGGCTTACGATGGCAAACTTTTATGTGTACCTACTGCTGATCCAAGACAAAGAGAGATTAATACTATTAAGCAAATAGCTCAAAATCAATTGGAGGATGTTGCTGAGTTTTTTAGAACTTACAAAAGTTTAGAAGGAAGGGTAATCGTAATAGACGGATGGAGAGATTACGATGCTGTTGATGACTTATTAAACAGCTGCATAGAAGCACATCAATCTGATATGACACGTAAATAACTATTTTAGACTTATTATCTGGATAAAATAGTTTTTAATACGCCTTTAAAACTTGAAATTATTTAGTTATTCCTCATGCTCAACATGTCGCAGAGCGATTAAGTGGCTTAATAACAATGAAATTGCCTTTGAGTTAATTGATCTTTTAAAATCTCCCCCGTCTAAAGAAATGCTTATCTCAGCAAGTGAACTATATGGTGATAGAAAATATCTTATAAATACAAGTGGGGTTATATATCGCTCTATTGGTTCGGATGTTGTAAAAAAAATGACTGATAATGAATTGTTTGATCAACTTTGTATGGAACCTAGATTAATAAAGAGACCATTTTTATATAAGTCCAGTAAATGCTTTTTAGTAGGATTCAAAGAAGAAAAGTGGGCTGAAAAATTACTTTGAAATTCACATGAGGACTGTCATTGACTGAAAATAAGTAGTCTTTACAAATAAAGTAAACTATATATTTATTTTTGAGAAACAAGTGCAACATAACAATTCAGACTCCAGCAAGGAAACTAAAAATTGTTGGTGGTACGCCTTCTTTGATACTTGGGGACCTGTCTCTTTAACACTTCTTTTATATGTAGGTATTCGTCATTTTATAGCAGAAGCTAGATATATACCCTCGGGCTCGATGCTGCCAGGATTGAAAGTGAATGATCGACTAATTATTGAAAAACTTTCTTTGCGCAAACGGTCTCCTTCCCGAGGAGAAATTGTAGTTTTTAACTCACCATATTCCTTTGATGAGATATTGATATCTAATAGAAAGAAACAACTTCCGTCTAAATTTGAATGCTCATTAAGGACCTTCCCATTGATTTCCTGGATACCCACTCTCTCTGATCGTGCTTGTGATGCATATATCAAAAGGGTAGTTGCTGTAGGAGGAGATCGTCTTTTGATTAATGGTAAGGGAGAAATTGTTTTGAACAGTAGATCAATCAACGAACCATATGTTGAATCCTTCTGCCCAAACAAACCTAAATTTAATCTATGTCGCTCCATAGCTACAACTGTTCCCAAAGGACATGTGTTTGTTTTGGGCGATAACAGAGCTAATAGCTGGGATAGTCGTTTTTGGCCAGCAGGGGGGTTCTTACCCCAGACAGAAATAATTGGGAAAGCAACCTGGCGTTTTTGGCCTGTTAGTCGTTTTGGTAAGCTTGATTAATAAGCCCACAATCTATAACTTTCCCTAATATTTTTTTGTCTTTTAGCGGCTGATTAGTTGCTGTAGTTAAAATTTTTTCTTCATTAGATTGGTACCATTCTTTGTCGGGGTCAAATAATAACCAACGGTTACTATTTAAACTTAATTTTTCCTCAGCTTGGTTCAAGAATTTAGAGGGCCCAAAGCTAATTTTCTCCCATAATTTCTCCACTCCCCATCCTGACTTTCTAACTAATTGATCCCAAAGCAAGGGTAGAACAAGGTTATGGCAACTGATACCTTTTTTCCTTTTGTTTGCAGGTAATTTGGTCTCGGAGTCATCTGTAGGAGTGGAGTGAACAGATATTGCTGCTAAAATATTTTCCTCTAAACCCTCTATAAGTGAGGCTCTATCTATAGGGGATCCTAACGAAGGCGTTACACTCCATCCAATATCAAAAGGAGAAAGACTTGAGTTGTCATTGACTAAATGCCACCAAAAAATAGTTGCCATTGGCTTTGAGGGTGCATCCTTAAGTATTGCAACGCCTTTAGCTGTTGAAATGTTCATTAGCCTTAGTGAAATTTCAGGATATTGCTTGTGAAGTTCAAGTAATTGGACCAGAGGGATGGTTTCGCTTTCAACAGGATCAAGAGGCCAGCCTGCTCTAAGAGTATGTACACTTTGTCTAGACATTCCTCCTGCTTGCAGTGATTTATCTCTTGGTGCAAGAAGCACAGGGGATTTTTTCATCTCTCCAATTGAAAAACCTTGCTTAAGAAGCTCTATAGGTGGCATGAAATCGTCATCACTTAACCCAATGGCTCCATTTTGTAGTATCTCAGAATGTTTTGAAAAGTTAATTCCCTTTCCGCTGAGACTAAAGCCTCCCCATAAGTGTATTAAAACCTCACTTTTAATAGCTTTTAAAGAAATGATCGACTCAATGTGATCTCTCCATAAATCACCTCTAGGGAGGATACCTAACTGGCCATAACCAGAGAATGTTGCTTTTTCTATAAGTGTGTAAATATTTTCTTCTTTACCATTAAAAGGAGATTCCAAAAAAGAATGAGGATCAACAAGACAAGGGGCTAAAAGCATATTTTTGGCTTGCCGAGGCTTGATTCCTAAAAGTTTTGCATTTTGAAGAGCCTTTTTGCCGAATGCTTTAATCACACCATCTTTGATTAAAACAGGTTCTCTTTTTAAAGATGATCCAGCCTGTTCAAGGATTTGAATATTTTCAAAGAAATAACTACTTGTCATAAATTACAGCGCTCCTGCAGCGGTTGAGTCGATAATCCCTCCCAAATGAGAAGTGATATTTAGGCAGGTGATTTGAGCTGGTTGGCCTTCTTCTTCTGAGAGATCAATGACTGTAATGCCACCATTACCTTGTTTTATCATCCAAATTTTTGATGGCATCAATCCTAAAAGATGACAAAGAATGGTTTTGTTAACTGCATCATGAGCCACAACTAATGCAGTTTCTTCGTTCTTTAGATCTTTGCAGATCTCATTCCAACCACTAATTGATCTGATTGAGACTTCGGTTATGTTTTCTCCATCTGGCATTTGAACTTTTTCAGGAGAGGTTTTCCATGTTTTAAGAAGATCTGGCCAGTCGGAACTGATCTCAGACTCCAACTTCCCTTCCCATTCGCCGTGACCGATCTCTTTAAGGTTATCTTTGAGAGAAATTTCGACTCCGGGATGTTCATTTAGAATTATCTGTGCTGTTTCTTTTGGCCTTGATAGCGAACTACTAAAAGCTTTTTGTATAATATTATTTTTTAAAAATTCGCTCGCCGCCTTGGCTTGAAATTTCCCATTTTGATTTAAGGGAATATCAATTTGTCCTTGGAATCTTCCCTGTTTATTCCAATCTGTTTCACCATGCCTGACTAAAATAATTCTTTTTTTTCTACCTTTTTTGGGAATGTTAGGGTGTAAATGAGCGACATTATTGAGACATTGAATTTGGACTTGTCTATCTTCCCAATTATTAAAAGTAATATTACAAATGGAGATTGAGGTATTGTCTAACTTCAATCTTCTAAACCCTTTTGATGGCTCATTAATTAATTTCAGTATCAAGCATCTGAGAATTGCATTGTGGGCAACTATCAAAATAGTTTTATTAGAGCCTGAATAGGTATTAAATAAGTATTTTAAAAAATGTTCAGCTTGATATAAGAGTTCTTTAATTGGCTGAAATTTTGTGCCGTCGTCTTTATTAATGGTTAGTTCTTTGGGCTCTTTTTGCCAAACAGAAAGCTCTTGTGGAAAGTCGTTTTTTATTTCATTTTTTGTTAAACCGCTCCAAGGCCCAAGGTCAACCTCTAATAGTTCGTCCGTATAAATTGCTTGAAGGTCTTTTTGATGTTGTTCGATAATGATTTTTGTGGTTTCTGAGGCTCTTTGCAGAGGGGAACTATAAATTGCATCTATTGGAATAGAGGAAATTGTTTTTCCAGCAGCCTCTGCTTGTAGTTGACCTTCTTTAGTTAATTTTGAAAGGTCGTTTCTTCCTTGAATACGTCCTTCCTTGTTAAAACTACTCAATCCATGACGGACAAAAATTAGACGCAATGTCATTAAATAAAGTGTCTTCTAAATAATTATGGTATTAGCCATGAAGGCAATCTAATGTTCTTTTGGTAAAGATAGAAGTCTTTCTCCATGTCAGTCGTCACAAATTGATTTTATGAGACAAGCCAAAACTTGGTGGAAATGGGCTGTAGCTCTATTTTCATTACTTTTAACTATTCTGATATGGCGGCAAGGTTTGCAAGAAAGCTTTGAGCGACCTTCCGTCGCTCCAAAGATTTCATTGATGCAAACTGAGATGGCAGTTTCAGCTTCTTCATCAATACCTGAAAAAATACAAAATGTATTTTTAGGATCAGAACCTCAAGAAAAACTATATCAAACTCTTCGAGAGATTCCTTTAGAGCAACTTGAGGATAGGCAGAGGCTGTTATTGGCAATGCTGGAAGAGTCTGAGGATGAGCAAAAATTAATCCTGACGAAAAATTTTAAGGATAAAAACCTTGAAACTGTTCGAAGCTATATATTGGATAGACAAGAAGGAAAAGAAGTAAATAAATTTCCTGAATTTAATGAGATTAAATTAGACCCTTTACTTTACCAAATTTCATGCTCTACTCTCGGATTCTCGGATGGGAAATGTATTGATAAAAAATATAACTCAACTGCTGCTATAAGACTTTTAACTTCACAATTTTTACCACTTTTTGCTTCCTTTGTAGGGAGTATATTACTAATTAGGTATGCTTTTATTTTCTTAAGAAATAAAAATACACCCTGGCCAGAAATTATAGCTCCACCTCTATCATTCCTAGATATGATTCTACTTATTTCTGGTGGTTTCGTTGTAATAGGTGAAGTTGTTTTTCCTGCACTAGTAATACCAATAACTGATTTATTATTTAATAATTTATCCTCTCCATTAAAACAATCTTTAAGAGTATTTATTGGTTACTGTTCAATGACTATAGCTCCTTTATTTATTATTCGATATCAATTAATGGGTCTAGTTCCCACGGGAATAGATGGAGGATGGTTGCAATGGAAGATCAAACCTATTAAAGAAGGACTTTTTAAATCTATAAGTGGATGGTTAATGATTATGCCTTTAGTGCTATTAATTGGGTGGCTAATGAATGAGATTATAGGTGACCAGGGTGGCAGTAATCCTTTGTTGGAACTTGTTTTAAGCAGTGATGAAATTTTCCCATTGTTTTTACTTTTGATTACAACAGTTGTATTGGCTCCTGTTTTTGAAGAATTAGTTTTTAGAGGTATTCTTCTGCCTGTATTGGTATCCAAAGTTGGCAAAATCAGCGGTGTTTTATTGAGTGCCTTGATCTTTGCCTTAGCTCATTTAAGTGTAGGAGAATTACCTCCTTTATTTGTTTTAGGAATTGGTCTCGGTTTAATGAGATTGAGTTCGGGAAGGTTGTTCCCTTGTGCTCTTATGCATTCTCTTTGGAATGGAGTCACTTTTATTAGCTTATTATTAGTAGCTTGATATTAAATAAATAAAACATCATTATTTCAGCTCTTGCAGTTGCTTCATCAAGGTGTTTGACTTGGATTACTTTCGAAATTTGATTTGGTTAGTCGTACTCTTTATAAACAAAAAGTAGGACAATTTCAAAAAAAGAAGTTGCCCCAAGGATTGTTAAACAGTGTTTTTTCATCTAAGCAGGTTCAAAGAAAATTTCCAGTTCAAGCCGCTCTTCATATCGCTTTAGATGGTGCATTGATAGGAATACTCGCAACAGTGGCGATCATGTCATCAGTAGCTCTGCACTCTCAATATTTATGGACTAAGTCTTTTACTAAACTTGAGAAAACCAGAGACTTGAACCGAAGGATATTGGAATCAACTTCAATTATTGAAGGTTACCTATTGAAAAATCAAAAGTTGTCAAGAGATTTAGTTCCGACTAAAGCAGAAGATCTAATATATGTAGATAGTCCAAAAACAGAAAAAACCAAGAAATCATTCGATAAAACATTAAAAATTAGGTTATTAGCACAAATATCTGCTTTCCCAATGAAGTCAGGTTATTAATAATTTCGATGAGAAAAATTAATTCTATAAAAAAGCGAAAGACCTTTAAAGCGAAAACTCTTTCGCCTCTATCTCAGTCAAGGTTTAGGATTGTATTTGCTTTATTATGCTTTGGACTTGGCGGTCTTTTTTTAAGGGTAGGTTGGCTTCAACTATTTCAGGCTGATCAATTAAGATCACTAGCACGCGAAGTTCAAACGGAACAAAAGAACCCTCTAGGCACACGTCGATCTATTTTTGATAGAAATGGAAAGCTTGTCGCAATAGATGAGAAACGATTTAAGATTTGGGCTCATCCCAGATATTTTAATTTTCCTGGAGATTCATATGGAACCATTCGTAAGCCAGTTGAAGTAGCAAAAATTCTTTCTATTCCACTATCCAAAAGTGTTGATGAGATTTTAAATAAATTAGGAAATTATTCTTCAGGGGTAAAACTTGCAGAGGGCATAACACAAGAGCAGGCTGATGCAATTAAGAAACTTGGAATAAGTGGTATTGATTTGGAGGTCTATCCTCAAAGGCTTTATCCTCATGGATCACTTTTTGCGAATGTGGTTGGTTTTTTGGATTTAGATAGAAGGCCTCAGGCTGGACTCGAATTAAGTTTAGATAGAGATCTTAAACGTCTTGAAAAAGCTAGTGTAATAAGGAGAGGAGCTGATGGAACACCTTTGCCTATAGGTGTTCAGCCTGGCGTATTTGATGAGGACCAATTGAATCTCCAGTTGACCTTAGATGTAAGGCTCCAAGAAGTAGCAGTTAAAGAAATAAGCAAGCAAGTAAAGGAGTGGAATGCAAAAAAAGGCGTAGTAATCGTAATGGATATTAATACGGGAGAACTTTTAGCATTGGCTTCAACCCCAACTTATGATCCCAATAAGTATTGGGACTATTCGCCATCTCTTTTTAAAGAGTGGTCTGTGCAAGAATTATTTGAACCTGGGTCTACCTTTAAGCCCATCAACTTAGCCTTGGCATTGGAAGAGGGAGTTATAACTCCCAATGGAGAAGTAAATGATGATGGTCTAATTACGGTCGGAGGATGGCCTCTTTCGAATTGGAATCGAAAGCCTAATGGAATACTTACTTATCCTGAGGTGTTACAAGTCTCAAGCAATGTCGCTATGGTTAAGATTATGAATAAATTGAATGCAAATAATTACTGGCAATGGTTAAGGCGATTAGGTATAGATGAAATCCCAGAAACTGATCTTCCAGGTGCAGTAGGTGGCCAAATAAAATCAAAGCAGATTTTTGTAAATCACCCTATAGAACCTGCAGTAGCTTCCTTTGGCCAAGGTTTTTCTATTACACCTCTCAAACTAGCTCAATTACATGCTTTGATTGCTAATGGAGGCAAACTTGTTACCCCTCACATCACTAAAGGACTGAAAGATGATTATGAGTCGTATTTCAATACTCCGTCTGTATCTAAGCAAGTTTTATCTCCTGAAGTTACAAATACTGTTCTTGGCTGGATGGAAACTGTTGTGTCTTTTTACGATGAAAGTGGTATTGAAGTAAATGTTCCTGGTTATCGAATTGGAGGAAAAACAGGAACGGCACAAAAATCGCAGGATGGCCTGAATTATAGTTCTAAAATTTGCAGTTTTGTTGCAAGTCTTCCTATCGATGATCCCCGCTATGTCGTTTTAGCAGTTATTGATGAACCCCAAAAGCCAAATGCCTATGGATCAACTGTGGCCCTACCTGTGGCAAAAAAAATTATTGAGACTTTGCTTGTTATTGAAAAAATCCCACCAAGTACTTCTAAAAAAGAATATTTAGCTATCAAAAGCTAAGAGATGGCTAAATTTTTCCAAAAGTGCAAATTAAAGGGTGAAATCCACAAAAAATATAGCTAGTCTATTTCCTATGCAAGACGTTTTTTATTATGGAATCCCTTCTTAAGCAGTTATCTTCAATGACTGTAGTAGTGGCTGATACCGGTGATCTTGAAGCGATTAAAAAATTTCAACCTAGAGACGCTACAACAAACCCTTCTTTAATTCTGGCGGCGGCACAAATACCTGCTTATCAAAGTTTGATTGACAAAGCGCTAGCCACTTCAAGAGAAATGCTAGGAGCTAATGCCTCGAGAGCTAATGTTGTCAAAGAAGCTTTGGATGAACTATGTGTTGTATTTGGTAAAGAGATTCTGAAATTAATTCCTGGCCGAGTTTCAACAGAGGTTGATGCAAGACTTAGCTTTGATACTGATGCCACAATTGCAAAAGCGAGGAAAATAATTGCTAAATACAACCAAGATGGCATTACTAACGATCGGGTTCTAATCAAAATAGCTTCGACTTGGGAGGGGATAAAAGCTGCTGAGGTACTAGAAAAAGAAAATATTCATTGTAACCTAACTTTGTTGTTTAATTTTTATCAAGCAGTTGCTTGTGCTGAGGCAGGTGTAACTCTTATTTCACCCTTTGTTGGCAGGATTTTAGATTGGTATAAATCCGCGACAGGAAGAGATTCTTATCCAGCAATTGAGGATCCAGGGGTCGTTTCTGTTACTAAAATATTTAATTATTTCAAGTCAAATGGTTATGAGACAGAAGTCATGGGAGCAAGTTTCAGGAATATAGAGGAAATAACTGAGCTTGCAGGATGTGATTTGTTAACAATTTCTCCTAAATTGCTTCAGGAACTTAATGAATCATATTCGGATTTGCCAATCAAGTTAAACGCACAAAAACCTTTAGTGATTGATGAGACGATTCATTTAGATCAGACTGCTTTTGAACTAATGATGGCCGGAGATAAAATGGCTACGGAAAAACTAAATGAAGGAATTAGCGGTTTCAGCCAAGCAATTGATAAATTGGAAAATCAATTGAATGAAAGACTTGAGTTGATTGAAAGAGGAATTGCACTAACTCTTTGAACTTGAATTTTGAAAGAGTAATCTCTTGATTACTCTTTTTGCGATGTCTTCATAACTCATCTCACCAGAAAGAATTTGTGCAATCCTTTTTGGAGCAGTAGGTCTTTTTACACCTAATTGATATCCAATTTTTGGAAAACGATAAAAAACTTGAGAAATTCTTTTACCCCAAGCCATCGAATTCCCCCATTTTTTTTGCATTGTTTTCGTGTATGAATCTAAACAATTGACTTCTCCATCTAACCAATAGATAAGGTTTTTTGCAGCTTCAAATCCACTCATTAAAGCGGGCCTTAATCCCTCTGCTAAAAAGGGATCGCATAATGAGGCGGCATCACCAACCAGAAGAATTCCTTCCCCGTTTAATTTACTGTGGCTATTCCATATCCTTAATTTTTTTTTATGACCGATTATTTCAGTTGGTTCTAAGCCTAAATCAGGCAGAAATGATTGAAGTATTTCATTAACTTGAATTGAAGTCGTATTATTCAGAAAAGTTCCCATACCAATATTTACTTCATTCTTTAGTGGAAATGCCCATGCAAAACCATTTTTTACTAGGCCAAATTCAAATCTAGCAGTTTCATTTTCTAAGTTTCCCCTCCTTTTAATTCTTCCTGAGAAAGTGGAGGCGAATTTTTGTTGATTTGGACCTAA
Source organism: Prochlorococcus sp. MIT2308 (assembly GCF_059772345.1). Classification (NCBI taxonomy): domain Bacteria; kingdom Bacillati; phylum Cyanobacteriota; class Cyanophyceae; order Synechococcales; family Prochlorococcaceae; genus Prochlorococcus; species Prochlorococcus sp. MIT2308. The sequence goes on from NZ_CM186283.1 coordinate 1,881,411, forward strand.
ATTAAAAGTTTTAGGCCATGGTGATTCAGAGCCATCAGCAATAACAACTGCTCTTGCTTCTATTTGTCTCCCATCAAGAGCGGTAATATGCCAAATATTAGAAACTTTTTTTAGATCGACTACTTTAAAGGTAGTCAATAAATTACAACCTGAAGATAGTGCTTTATCTAATAAGAATGCATCAAGTTTTTCACGTTTAACTATCCAAAAAGGAGAAGAGCCTGAGAGTTTAGCGACCACTTTGTCGGTATTGCACCAACTAAACTCTACATTTGTTATTACTTCATCAACTATTGGTGACAGTTCAAACGGAAACCAATTTTGCACTGCAGCAGACATTCCACCCCCACAGATTCTCTCTGGAGAGGAATTGTTTTTTTCAAGAATACATACTTTTTTCCCTTTACTAGCCAGATGAAAAGCTGTAGTAGTGCCTGATGCTCCCCCTCCAATAATGGCAACATCTAAAAGTGTCAAACTTTTAAAATCTCAGCTTCTTTTTCTGAAAGTTTTTTTTCAATATCTTTAATAAAATTATCAGTCTCTTTTTGAATTGTTTCTTGTTCATCTCTACTTTGATCTTCGGAAAGATCACCATCCTTTTCAGATTTTTTGACTCTCTCTATTGCGTCACGGCGTATATTCCTTAGTGCGACTTTTCCTTCCTCTGCATATTTAGATGCGAGTTTGCAAAATTCTTTTCTACGCTCTTCAGTTAAAGGTGGAACATTGATACGAATTATTTTGCCATCATTGTTTGGAGTAAAACCTAGATCACTAATAGCAATGGCTTTTTCAATGGAAGCCAATGAGCCTAAGTCGAACGGTTGAATTGCTATCGTTTGAGAGTCGGGAGTAGTGATTGTTGCTAGTGATTTTAGTGGAGTATCTGCTCCATAGTATTCGACTGAGATTCTATCTAGTAAAGATGTATTTGCTCTTCCCGTCCTGATTGTATTGAAATTTCTTTGAGCTGCTTCAACAGATTTGCTCATTGTGGTTTTTAGCTCTTGGTTTGACATTTAGATAAAGTTATTGCGAATTGATTATTAAATAAGGTTCAAAAATTTAGTTTTAACTTGAATTAGATATTCTTGATCCAATTTGTTCGCCAGAAATAGCCTTAGCAATGTTCCCAGGTTGAAAAATATTAAAAACAACTATTGGGATTTTATTATCTTTGCAAAGAGCAATAGCAGTGCTATCCATTACTTCTATTTCGTTGGTTAATACATCTTGAAAGGTGAGATTGTCATATTTGACAGCATCAGAGAATTTCTTTGGATCTCGATCGTAAACCCCATCAACTTTCGTAGCTTTGAAAACAACTTCTGCGTTGATTTCAGCGGCCCTAAGAGCAGCAGTGGTATCAGTTGTAAAAAATGGATTGCCGCACCCACCTCCAAAAACTACTACCCTTCCTTTCTCTAGATGTCTTATTGCTCTTCTTCTTATATATGGTTCAGCAATCTGTTGCATATCAATAGCAGATTGAACCCTGGTGGGTACTCCAGCTCTTTCTAATCCATCTTGAAGTGTTATTGCATTCATTACGGTTGCAAGCATTCCTACATAATCAGCAGTGGCTCTATCCATCCCTGCAGCGGATCCTTTTAGACCCCTAAAAATATTTCCACCGCCAACCACAATTGCTATTTGCGTTCCATTCTCAACCGCTTTTGAAACATCCTTGGCAATAGATTGAACAATTTCAGGATCAATTCCATAAGGTTTTTCTCCCATAAGAGCTTCACCACTGAGTTTTATAAGTGCTCTAGAGTATGTCATTAAAAGTTCATAACAAACTGACAGTAGCAAGTCTTGGGAGAACGTCTTTATGTCTGTATTGGATCCCTTGCGATGGAAATATTTCCAAGACTATAAACTAATATTCGATCCCTTCTTGTGCTTTTATTCCCTGCTCTCTAAAAGGATGGTGGATTAATTTCATTTCTGTCACAAGATCAGCTGAATGGATTAATTTTTCTGAAGCACCTCTCCCCGTCAAGACTACATGTGTAAGCTCGGGGCGTAAATTTATGCCATTTATAATTTCATCTTCATCTATGTATCCAAGTTTTATTGCAACGATAATCTCGTCTAAAATAATAAGTTTATAATTTGGGTTTTTAATATAAGAGACAGCTTTTCTCCAGCTTGATTTAACTAAATTCATATCTTTATTTCTATCTTGTGTTTCCCATGTGAACCCTTCTCCACAGGCATGAAATTTTAACTTGTCCCCAAATATTTTCAAGGCTAACGTCTCACCTGGTTCCCACCCACCCTTAATGAATTGAATGATTGCAACTTTGTGGTTATGACCAATAGTTCTTAATCCCATTCCAAGAGCAGCAGTAGTTTTACCCTTGCCTTGTCCAGTATTGACTATTATAAGACCTTTTTCTTTATTTCTTTCTTGTAATCTTTGTATTTGAACTTCTTTCCTCTTTTGCATCCTTTCTCGATATTTTTCTTCAGTTATATTTGGTATTAAATTACCTCCCATTCCTATTTTTTCTGCACTCTTATCTAGGCTGTTAAGTTTTAAATCTTCTTCGGAAATCTTATCTTTCATTCCTTTGGCTTAAATTATATATTATATAAGTTAATAAAAGAATAATTTCTAAAAATGATATGGCTATAAATATTAATTATTCTTCTTGTTAAAATTTAACTTTTGACAGAGCACTATCAACAGCAATTTGTTGGTCTCTTCTTGTTATCCAATGATGATAGGTTTTTGTGTGTATTGAGACTGAGTGCCCCATCATTTTTGCAGCTACGGTATTTGGTAGGCCTATTAAGATTGTCCTGACTGCCCATGCATGCCTTAAATCATAGGGGGTAAATGATATTTTATATCTTCTAAATTGTTCAGATACTCTTCTTCCGATATGTTGAAGAGTTGTCACCTTGAGATCCGTTTGGATATCTGGGATTAAATCTGAAGTATTAATTTTGTTATCTAGCTCAAATAAACCAACCCATTCAGGATGAAAGGGCCAAACTTGATGCTCTCCTGTTTTTGTGTTTGGAAAAACACGAAGTATTTGATCCCCATTTTTTTTTAAACAAGATAAGTCACAAAAAAAGACTTCATGATTTCTAAGGCCATAGGTTGCCATTAGCCCAAAAACAAATCTCCATTTTGGATTTGGTATTAATTTAAAACTATCAATAATTTCTTCGTCACTTGGTAATTCTCTGAAATTAGACTCGTGTATTCCATAGCCACTTTGAAGTTGTTTCCAGTTTTCTGGAAGCTCCAATTTAAGGTATCTAGCTAAAGCACCTAAAGCAATTCCACATTGTTGCCTGCTCCTTGAGTTTTTTTTGTAACTTAAAAGGATTTTCACTAGAAGATCCTCGTTTAATTTTAAAGTAGATTTATCACTTTCTCCAATTAATTTGTTCAAATATGGTTTGTAAGCAGACTGCCAGGTGCTGATCATTCCAGCTGGTGATTTGCTCCTGGATGTGTCAGAAAAAAATTGCCTTTTAAAGCTTTCTATTTCATTGCTTACCACTGATTTATTAGTCTTTGTTGTTGTGATGGTTTTTTCTTTAATCCAATTAGACCAGGAAAATTGATTTTTTTTGAGTTGAAAATCAATTAACTCTATAGCTTTTCTAGCCTCTTCTAGACCATTAATGTTGTGTGGAAGTTTAAGACTTATTCTTTGTATTTTGGAAAGATTATGAGATTTCTTATCTGGCAAAGAGCCTCGAATGTTTAAAACTTTACCCCTTTTCTCAATTCTTAGATTGATTCCCTTTGATTCAAGGTCTTGGTTGATATCTAGTAACTTTTGATTCTCGTCCATGATCCTGTAAATTTAGCTAGCTTTACTTTTATTAGGGTTTATATAACCTTTTATAAGGAGTTTTTTCTGAAATGGCTCGGGTTGGTGTCCTCTTATTAAATCTCGGAGGTCCAGAGAGGATTAAGGACGTTGGACCATTTTTGTATAATTTATTCTCTGATCCAGAGATAATTCGTTTACCAGTTCGTTCTTTCCAAAAACCTCTAGCGTGGCTTATAAGCTTATTAAGAAGCAGTAAATCACAAGAGGCTTATAGATCGATAGGAGGTGGATCACCTTTACGTCGTATTACCGAGCAGCAAGCACGAGAACTACAGAGCTATCTTAGAAATATTGGAATAGACGCTACAACCTACGTTGCTATGAGGTATTGGCATCCATTTACTGAGTCGGCTGTAGCGGATATGAAGGCTGATGGTGTTAGCGAAGTTGTTGTTCTACCTCTTTATCCACATTTTTCTATAAGTACAAGTGGATCAAGTTTTAGAGAATTGAAAAGGTTAAAAGATGGTGACCCTGAGTTCGCAGAACTATCAATACGTTGTATTCGTAGCTGGTTTGATCATCCAGCCTATGTTTCCTCAATGGCTGAATTAATAAAGAAAGAAATCTTGGCTTGTGATTTACCTCAAGGGGCCCACGTTTTTTTTACTGCACATGGTGTCCCTAAAAGCTACGTAGAAGAAGCCGGTGATCCTTATCAAGATCAAATACAAAACTGTTCACTTTTGATTATTGATAAGCTTGAAAACTCACTTGGATATAGCAATTCATTCTCACTTGCTTATCAAAGCAGAGTTGGGCCAGAAGAGTGGCTAAAACCATACACTGAAGAAGTATTGGAAAAACTGGGCAAATCCGGCATAAAGGAACTTGTTGTGGTCCCAATAAGTTTTGTGAGTGAGCATATCGAAACCCTCCAGGAGATTGATATTGAGTACAAAGAAATTGCTGAGAAGAATGGAATTGTTAATTTTAAAAGAGTTCCAGCGCTTGATATATATCCTTTATTTATTGAAGGATTGGCTGACCTGGTTTCTTCTTGCTTAAACGGTGCGGGGATAAGTTTAGAGGAAGCATCAAAATTGCCAGAAAGAGTAAAACTTTATCCTCAGGAGAAATGGCAGTGGGGTTGGAATAACAGCTCTGAAGTTTGGAATGGAAGAGTCGCAATGATTGTTTTTCTTTGTTTTTTGGTGGAATTAATAATTGGTGGTGGACCTTTACATCAAATAGGTTTGCTATAAAGAATTAAAATAATTATTTGTGTTGATTTATTTGATAAGTAAGCTTCCTATTAAAACTTAGAGAATTTAATTAAATCTTTGCTTAATTTAGATTAATTGAAATTATTCACACTAAGATTTATTGTTAGTTTAGATTTTCTTTTGCCGTGACCCTGACTTCTGCGCCCAATCAAATAGGGGATTCAGGATCACAAACTCAAAATGAGATCTCAGGTGCTGATGCCTTGATGGATTCTCTTCGTAGGCATGGAGTAGATACTATTTTTGGTTATCCAGGCGGAGCAATACTCCCAATATATGATGCGGTTTTTAAAGCAGAGCAAGAGGGGTGGTTAAAACATATTCTTGTTCGACATGAGCAAGGTGGAACTCATGCTGCAGATGGTTTTGCTAGGGCGACTGGCAAAGTAGGCGTTTGTTTTGGTACATCCGGTCCTGGAGCCACGAATCTTGTAACAGGAATTGCCACCGCTCAGATGGATTCTGTGCCTCTTGTCGTGATAACAGGACAAGTCCCTAGACCTGCAATAGGTACTGATGCTTTTCAAGAAACAGATATTTTTGGGATAACACTTCCAATTGTTAAACATTCATGGGTAGTAAGAGATCCATCTGAAATTGCAAGAGTTGTGGCTCAAGCTTTTCTTATTGCCTCATCGGGTAGACCAGGACCTGTTTTGATTGACATACCAAAAGATGTTGGACAAGAGATGTTTAATTATCTCCCTGTTGAGCCAGGTTCAATAAAGCCACCAGGCTTTGAATTACCATTCGCTCCAGAACATAAAGCCATAAGTGCAGCCCTGGATTTAATTGAAAAAGCTGAGCAACCACTCCTTTATGTTGGAGGGGGTGTTATTTCTTCGGGGGCACATGAAACTCTCGCGGCTATTGCTAATAGATTTCAAATACCAGTAACCACAACTTTGATGGGGAAAGGCGCGTTTGATGAACGTGAGCCTTTATCAGTTGGGATGCTTGGAATGCATGGAACAGCTTATGCAAACTTTGCTGTGACTGAATGTGATTTGTTGATTGCGATTGGAGCAAGATTTGATGACAGAGTTACAGGTAAACTTGATACGTTTGCTCCTAAGGCAAAAGTAATTCATTTTGAGATTGATCCTGCTGAAATAAATAAAAATAGAGTAGTTGAAGTTTCCGTATTAGGAGATGTAGGAATTAGTCTTGTTAAATTATTAGATCTCAGTAATCAAAGAAAAATAAATCCAAGAACCTCCAACTGGCTTAACAAAATTAATAACTGGAAAAATAATTTTCCTTTGATAATTCCCTCTAAAGAAGGAGAAATTTATCCACAGGAAGTATTAATTGCTTTAAGAGAGTTGGCACAAGATGCTTTCATTACAACTGATGTTGGACAACATCAGATGTGGGCAGCTCAATACTTGTTAAATGGACCAAGACAATGGATTAGCAGTGCTGGACTTGGAACAATGGGTTTTGGAATGCCCGCTGCAATGGGAGTCAAAGTTGCTTTACCTAAGGAGCAAGTAATTTGTATCGCCGGTGATGCAAGTATCCTCATGAATATCCAGGAGCTTGGAACTATTGCGCAATATAAGTTGAACATAAAAGTAATTATTATCAATAATCATTGGCAAGGGATGGTTAGGCAATGGCAAGAAAGTTTTTATGATGAACGATATTCAGCATCTAATATGTCTGTTGGGGAACCTGACTTTATTTCGCTATCTAAGGCTTTTGGTATTGAGGGGATTGTAATTTCTGAGAGAGACCATCTAATACCTAAGCTTCAAGAAGCCTTGGCTAGTGAAGGCCCAGTTCTTGTTAACGTAAATGTACGAAAAGGTGAAAATTGTTATCCTATGGTGCCACCTGGGAAAAGTAACGCTCAAATGGTTGGTATCCCTGAGATGAAAAAATAATTGTACAAACTTTTTATGAATAAATTTTTTATAAATATTTTAATATTACTAATTTCTTTTTTTTGTTTTTATTTGGAAGTTGATGCGGCCGAAATTTTGCAAGTTACAAGTTCGTCTGTGTTGCTGATCGGTGATCATAATCGTACCTATACTGTGAAATTAGCATGCACAGAAATCAACCCTGATTTAGAAGAAAAATCAGTTAATTGGCTCAAAAAACAACTGCCAAGACATACAAAAGTAAATTTAAAACCTAAAGGCTCAGTCGATGGTGTCTTAGTGGCAAAAGTTATTCCTTTTGATAGCAATATTGACATCGCGGAGGAATACATAAATGAAGGATTAGCAACAAATAAATGCTAAATTAATTATAAATAGATATATAGCTTTATATATATCTATGATCATGAATATATCCATCTCCATTATCTTGAATTGTTTTTTCTCTTCTGTAAGAATTAAATAGTTTTGGATTTGAGTATGTTCAAATTCTATTTGTATTGATTTGATATTGTTTAATACCTTCTTTATATAATTGTGAGATAGCAGTACCTTGTATGTCAAAAAGTATTTTATTAGGGTTAGAGTCTTTTTTGAATAAGGGAATCATTTCTTCTCCTTTGATTGCTTTTATGCTTGAATTTTTCTAAGTAAACTTTTCACCTGCGATTTGAATAATTAAGTTGTTTTTTATGAGATCCTATTTTTTCTAAACGTTTTAAGTTTTTGTGATAATTTTCTTTTCAAGACCTTTCAATCCGGAATGACAGGTAGCGATATATCTTTTTTTTTATATCAGCGATAAGTATAGCTATGTAATCTGCTGTATATATTCATAGACTTTGATTTTTTGCTTCAGATAATTGAGCTTAGAAGTAAGATTTAGCTGCTCTTGTAATTTTACTGGCTCATTATTGCTAGTTCTTTTAGTGAAAAATGAATGTATGAAATCATATTCTTTTAATAGTTTAGATTTAAAAAATCAACATTTTTACAGCTAGATAAAATCATTTTTTTATAATTATTTCTTAAGCGCGACTAACCTACTTCAATAGTTTTGTTCGATATTGCTGTTAAATTTCTCCAATATCTTTTAGCATCCAAAAACCATCTAGAGAATTTTCTTCAGGACTTTTTTGAACTGAAATAAATTGAAGTCCATCGGCGTCTGTTTTTGTATTTAGAAAATTATTTTCAATAGCCTTTTGTGCTTCTTCTTCTACATCAGTTACCAACCATCTATCAGCTTGCCCTGCTTCTAATATTATTTGAGTCCCTTCGATTAAAAGCTTTGCAGGTTCAAGTCCCCCAAGCCAAGCTGCAAGTGCTAAGGATCTTTTTGGACTAAAAAGCCTAATACCTGGAATAGAAATATTTTGATTAATTGAATCTTTTATAGGGATTAAATTGGAAAACTCTATTTCCCATTCATCGGCTTCTCTAAGTGTATCTAGAGTTAGGGAAGCAAAGCTCCAAGAGTCACCTCTTACCTCTTCTGGTAAAGGGATAGCCTGGTTTGCAATTGGTTTTGAGGGAGGAGAAAGATTGACGCCGATATAGCCTTTTTGCTGTGGATAAAAATTCCTTTCTCTTTCAATAAGCCATTCCAATAATGAATATGTTCTTCTGCTAGAAACAAGTTCAATTCCTATTTGATCTGCTGCACGTTTGATCATTGTTTTCATAGAGGATCGCCAACAACGAATAACGGACGGTTTATCCCAACCTTGAGAATAAGCTGTATCAATAGCTTCGTCTAAAGCATCTTTTAACCAAATAGAATTAACACTGGATGCTGGGCATATCTTTTCCCATTTAAAAGTTTTCGTGGCTTTGAAGTTATTTGTAGATGTGATTAATAATTCCCATCTTTTTTTTCCATTTTCATCAATTATTGGGCGGGAATAAAAGTCTATTTCCCAGTCTGCTTTTTTTAAATCAGATTTTTTTGAAGCAATCACAATTTTTTTTCTTCAATGTAAATTTAAGAGGGTTAGTTGATGCCTTTCTCTTCCTTTTTAGGATCAACTTTTTCTTTGTTTAAGCTATTGCGAGCTTTCACTGCTCGCTCATCCGCTTCTTCCATTACTTTTGCTTTGTCAGTAATAAGTTCTCCAGGAGGACCCTCTAAAAGGGCTGTGTTTAATCCAATTCGTCCCCGGGAAGGATCTAAATCAGTTATCAAAGCTTTAATAGACTCGCCTGTTTGAAAAACTTCTCCAAGGCTTCTCATGCTTCCATTGGTTACCATTGAATGATGCAGTAACCCACTGACTCCCTTCAAATCAACAAAAAAACCATAGGGTTTTATGGTTAAGATTTTACCCTCAATTAATTGTCCAATTTCTAATTCAGAAAATCTTGAAGCAATTGCAGCTTTCTTCTCGGAGAGAACAAGTTTTCTTCTCTCTGGATTTACCTCTAAAAAAGCGGTGTTGAGTGTCTTTGAAACAAGAGATTGATGATTTTCTCCGTCTTCAAGTTGAGATCTTGGAATAAAGCCTCTTAAACCTTCGAAGTCGCATGTAACACCCCCACGGTTAAAACCATTTATTTTAACTCGAACAACTTTTCCTTCTTTAGCAAGGTTTTGAACTTTTTCCCAGCTTTTTCTTAGTTCTAATGCCCTACAACTAACTGTTACCATCCCATCTGCATTTTGCTCTCTAGTAACAAGAACTTCGACTTGTAACCCTTTTGGGAAACGTTCTTTTAAATTTGTAATTACCCCTAGACCGCATTCATTTTTAGGCATGAACCCAGGTGCTTTCCCACCAATGTCTACGTATATACCATCACTTTCAATTGCAATAACTGAACCTTTTGCAATTTCTCCAGTTGTACCGATTGGTTGATTTTCTTCCAAGGCTGCCAAAAATTCGTCCTCATCAAAATCAAATTCATCAACTGTTCTACTTCTTTGGTCAAGAATATTTTGATCATCAAAAGTCTGAAAATTTTTATGGTCAGAACTATTTTCAAATCTCAGAACATCTTCCATGGTCTGTGTTTTGAGATTGCCGCTAGAATCTGCGGGAATAGAAGGAGCTTTATTTAACTGAGAAGTTTCTTTTTGATTTAAAACGTTTTCATCGAATCTTTTATCTTTAGATTGATCTGAAATTTCTTTCTCAGATGATCCTTTGTCAATTAATTTTTCTTCAGTCTTTCGACTGATGTGCATAACCTGTAATGGTTTGCGCGGAGCATTTGCTGCCGGCCTGGGGGGAGTAGCTTTTTTAGGCTGAGAATCTGACCCGGCCATAATACCCTTGTAATAAGTAAAACATTCTTACAGTCAAGGGTAAGTTGTTTTTTAATTATTAGGAGATTTCTATCATTTTTCAAACTCGCCGATTTGAGCATTTGACCTGGCCTGAGGCATCTAAAGCCGCTTCTGCTAAAGGATCTACCTTGGTTTGGCCTTTTGGTGCATGTGAACAACATGGACCTCATTTACCTTTGATTACTGATACTTTTTTTGCTCAGAATATTTTAATTAAGACACTTGAATGTTTGCCAGAAAAAATGCCGATATGGATGTTGCCATCCCAGACAATTGGGTTCTCTCCTGAGCATCAAGCTTTCCCTGGAACTTTATCTTTGTCAGCAGATGTTTTACTTTCACTTGTTACTGATGTCGGTCAGCAAATAGCTAAAATGGGATTCGATAGATTGGTCTTCTTCAATGCACATGGAGGACAAATAGGACTTTTACAAGCTGTTTCAAGGCAACTAAGAATTCAATGTCCGTCCTTAGCAGTATTGCCTTGTTTCCTTTGGAGCGGTGTCCGGGGCTTAGATGATCTTCTTCCTGAGAAAGAAGTTGAGGAAGGACTACATGCTGCTTTAGCCGAAACAAGCCTTATGTTGCACATGAAACAGGAGTTAGTCCGAAATGATTCATATCTAGAAAAAAAAGAAACAGACAACGAAAGCAGTTCTTCCCCTAAAGGATGGAGCCTTGAGGGTGCATCACCATGCGCATGGCTGACAGAAGATTTGAGCTCATCAGGTGTTATTGGGGACGCTAGTGCTTCAAATTCTGAATTGGGTGCCGCTTTGGAAAATGCACTAATAGATCATTGGAAGTCCCTATTTACAAGCCTTTTAGAGAGTGATTGGCCTCCAATTATGTCAGAAAGACCTATTTCTAGCAGTTAAGATGTGATAACTGAACTACCATTTTGCAATTAATTCTGTAAGATCACTCAGATTGACAAATTTCTAATAGATCTATGCAAGCTCTTGCATCCGACAAATTAACTGTAGAAAAAGAAGAGTTATGTGCTGACTCTCTACCGGATTTCACCTCAGAGTCCTACAAAGATGCCTACAGCAGAATTAATGCAGTTGTTATTGAAGGTGAGCAAGAGGCTTATGCGAATTTTCTAGATCTAGCGAAATTGATCCCTGAGCATGCAGATGAGCTGGTGAGACTAGGGAAGATGGAGAAAAAGCATATGAATGGTTTTTGCGCTTGTGGAAGAAATCTCGCAGTAAAGCCAGATATGCCTTTTGCTAAAACTTTTTTCTCAAGACTTCACAACAATTTTATAGAGGCTTTCAAAGTCGGGGATACAACTACTTGTCTTCTTATCCAATGCATTCTGATTGAATCTTTTGCAATATCTGCTTATCACGTTTACATACGTGTTGCAGATCCTTTTGCAAAAAGAATTACAGAAGGTGTTGTTCAAGATGAATATCTGCACTTGAATTATGGTCAAGAATGGCTCAAAGCTAATCTCAAGACAGTCAAGAAAGATCTTATGAAGGCCAACAAAGAAAATTTGCCTCTTATAAAATCAATGTTGGATGAAGTTTCAAATGACGCGGAAGTGCTTCATATGGATAAGGAAGAATTAATGGAGGAATTCATGATTGCTTATCAAGACTCCCTCCTTGAAATAGGTCTTGACAATCGAGAAATAGCCAGAATGGCACTTGCTGCAGTGATTTAGAGTTTCTTAATATTATATTTTTATAGTTTCATCTATTCCTTAAGAACTTTCAGTTCTTGAGGAATTCTTTTTTTTTTGACCTTGGTGGTCTAACCTTCAATCTTGGAAAAATATTTAGTTTCAATTTTGACCTTGCTTGCTACCAAATGTTTGGGCTAATTGGACATTCAACAAGTTTTGAAGATGCCAAACGAAAGGCATTGGACTTGGGCTATGACCATATTGCTGAAGGAGATTTGGATGTGTGGTGTACTGCTCCTCCTCAGCTGGTAGAGCATGTTAAAATTGTCAGTGCGATTGGAAAGACAATCGAAGGCGCTTATATCGATTCATGCTTTGTCCCTGAGATGCTAAGTCGCTTCAAAACTGCTAGAAGAAAAGTTTTGAATGCGATGGAGCTAGCGCAAAAGAAAGGTATAAGCATTACAGCTCTTGGTGGATTCACATCAATAATTTTTGAGAATTTTAATTTGCTTCAAAATCAACAAGTGAGAAATACGACACTTGATTGGCAAAGATTTACTACTGGTAATACTCATACTGCTTGGGTTATTTGTAGGCAGTTAGAGCAAAATGCTCCTCGAATAGGAATTGATTTAACTAAATCAAAAGTTGCTGTTGTTGGAGCTACTGGCGACATTGGCAGTGCGGTTTGCAGATGGCTTACAAGTCGAACTGGTGTCTCAGAACTTCTATTAGTAGCTCGGCAGCAAAAACCTTTGATTGAACTCCAATCTCAGCTTGGAGGAGGGAGAATTCTTAGCCTTGATGAGGCTTTGCCCGAAGCTGATATTGTGATTTGGGTTGCAAGTATGCCTAAAACCTTAGAAATTGATCCATCCAAAATTAAGCGACCCTGCTTGATGATTGATGGAGGATATCCTAAAAATTTAGGTGAGAAGTTTTCAGGACCTGGTATCCATGTCTTAAAAGGTGGAATAGTTCAATTTTTTAAAGATATTGGTTGGAGCATGATGGAATTGGCTGAGATGGACAATCCTAAAAGGGAAATGTTTGCTTGTTTTGCTGAAGCAATGATTCTTGAATTCGAAAATTGTCATACAAATTTCAGTTGGGGTAGGAATAATATCACCCTTGAAAAGATGGATTTTATTGGTCAAGCCTCCAAGAGGCACGGATTTTCTGCTGTTGGCTTGAAACAAAACATTCAGACTTTAACCGTCTGAATGTTTGAATAGTTGGTTATTTTTCTATGGCTAGACGTTTTCTGCTCGAATTTGAAAAACCTCTTGTTGAATTAGAGAATCAGATTGATCAAATCAGAGAATTAGCAAGAGATTCTGAGGTTGATGTAAGTCAACAACTTCTGCAATTAGAAACTCTTGCTGCAAGGAGGCGGGAAGAAATATTTAATGCACTCACTCCAGCTCAAAAGATTCAAGTAGCTAGGCATCCTCAAAGGCCTAGCACACTTGATTACATCCAGATGTTTTGTGATGATTGGGTTGAATTACATGGGGACCGAAGCGGAACTGATGATCAAGCTCTCATAGGAGGGTTGGCTCGAATAGGTGAAAGACCAGTTCTTCTCATTGGACAACAAAAAGGTAGAGATACAAAAGAGAATGTCGCAAGAAACTTTGGCATGGCGAAGCCTGGAGGCTATAGAAAGGCTTTAAGGCTTATGGATCATGCAGATCGCTTTAGTCTCCCAATAATATCTTTCATAGACACTCCTGGGGCTTACGCAGGGCTCGTGGCGGAAGAACAAGGCCAGGGGGAGGCTATAGCAGTTAATTTGCGTGAAATGTTCAGATTAAAAGTGCCCATCATTGCAACAGTGATTGGGGAGGGAGGTTCTGGCGGTGCCCTTGGTATTGGAGTCGCAGATAGATTGCTGATGTTTGAACATAGTGTTTATACCGTTGCGAGCCCCGAAGCTTGTGCTTCGATTCTATGGAGAGATGCGGGGAAGGCTCCTGAGGCAGCATTATCTCTAAAAATCACTGGACCTGATCTTGTGAAATTAGGAATTGTTGACGAGGTTCTAAAAGAGCCTTCTGGTGGGAACAATTGGGCACCGCTTCAGGCTGGAGAAACTTTAAAAAATGCCCTTGAGAAGCATTTATCTGAATTATTGGCTTTATCTACTGATCAATTGAAAAAAAACAGGTATGCAAAATTTAGAGAAATGGGAAAATTTTTGGAAACTGAGTCTATAGAAAGTGAAATTTCAGTTTAAAGTTTTCATGTTTGCTATTAACTTTCTTGTCAACAGTATTAATCACAGGTGCTTCTAGAGGAATTGGGAGGGCAACTGCCAAAGCTTTTGCTGATTCTGGATGGGATTTACTACTATTGTCTAGATCTGAAGATGAACTTGAAAGTCTATCTCAGGAAATTGAGAATAAGAAAGTCAAGGTTTTGTACAAATCTATTGACCTTAGTAATTCCAAAAATATCTCTAATGGGATAGTTGAATTGATGAATAGTGGATTGATTCCTTCAGTATTGATCAATAATGCAGGAGTTGCCTGGACTGGAGATCTTTTATCTATGCCACTTGAGAAATGGGAATGGATCATGCAAATGAACCTAACCAGTATCTTTCAGGTTTGCTCTGAAGTGGTTCCTTTAATGAGAAAAAAAGGAGGATTAGTTATCAACGTTAGTAGCCATGCTGCAAGAAATGTTTTCCCGCAATGGGGAGCATATTGTGTTTCCAAAGCAGCATTAGCAAGTTTTACTAAATGCTTAGCAGAAGAAGAACGAAGTAATTTAATACGAGCATGCACACTTACACTTGGATCAGTAAATTCATCTCTTTGGGATGCTGATAGCGTGGGGATGCAATTTGATAGAGATTCTATGCTCTCAGTTGATCAAGCGGCTTCTCAGCTTTTACATCTTGCTAATCAGCCAATTAATCAAATTATTGAGGACATTACACTTATGCCCTCCGCAGGAGCATTCTAAATTAGTCAAATCAAAGTAAAACTCTTTTATTGTTTTGTTCTCTTATTTCACGCACAAGAGATTTAACTTTATTCAGATCTTTAATTCCTGGAGATATTTCTAATCGGCTTGAGGCGTCAACCCCGTCAGGCCTAAGTTTAGAAAAAATTTCAGGAATTATCTCGGCTGATATTCCACCAGCTAATATCCAAGGAGCTTTAAAAGTTTTGTTAACCAGTAACTCTACTGGGACTCTATTACCCGTTCCACCAATTGACTTTTCATCCCATGCATCTATGAGGATAGCATCAACATACTCCTCGTATTGACTTATGATATTTAAATCATTAATAGATTTTAATCTGAAGGCTTTCCATAATTTAATTGTTGAAAATTTATTCTTTAATTCACGACAATAATCAACTGATTCATCCCCATGTAGTTGGATAACTGATGGTGGAATTGATCTGTTGCTTATACATTTTATTGTTTCTAAATTTTCATTTGCGATAACTAATACTTTCTCAATTTCTGAAGAAACCTTTTCTACTTCATTAAAAATTTTTATACATTCTTCTTCTTCTACAAAACGAGGGGAATTTTTTACGCCAATAACCCCAATAGCATTTATTTTGAATTGAGCTATGGATTTTGCTTGCGTAGTATTTGTTATCCCACAAATTTTTATTGCTGTTGATTTTATCGAAGGAGATTTTCTGATCATTTTCAGAACTTTTATTAAGATTGATTGAAATAGATTTATTGAGAGTTTGGAGGAATTTAGTTGGACAGTTGGGAAGTTATGAAAATCAAAGGCATCCCCTTAAGGGTCCATCCTAGTTGGTTTTTGGTTTTCTTATATTTTACTTTGTCAGCAAGAGATCAGTTTGAGACAATGTTGGATGGTCAAGCATCTATTTTTGATGGCTGGCTGATAGGTGTTTTTACGTCGATTCTTTTGTTCATATCTGTTTTATTGCATGAATTGGCTCATTCCTTTGTTGCAATTGGAGAAGGTCTAAAAGTTAGAGACATAACACTTTTTTTCCTTGGGGGAATGGCAAACCTAGAAAAAGAATGTAAAACTTCAAAAGGAAGTTTGAAAATTGCAATTTCAGGACCAGTTGTTAGTCTTTTTTTAGCCTTTTTAATGATTTTATTAAGTAATAATTTATCAGTATCAAATCTTGTTTTTTCGAACTTATTTAAGCAGGTTGGGAACCTTAATCTTTTAATAGGGTTATTTAACTTGCTTCCGATAATCCCTCTTGATGGTGGTGTAATATTAAAATCTTTAATTTGGCATTTTACTGGTAGTAAAAGGACAGGTATTAAAGTTGCAATAGCCTCTGCAAGATTGATTTCTTTTATTGCTATCTTTGTAGGCATTTTTAGTTTGCTCAGTGGTAGCTTTTATGTTGCATTTTGCTTATTTATTATTGGTTTATTTATCTTTACTTCAGCCAAGTCACAGAGCCAAATTATTCAAATACAAAAGATATTATCTGAATTGAATGTCAATCAAGTATGCAGTCGCTCATACAGGGTCCTAGAGGATAATTTGCCAGTTAAAATTTTATCTAAATCTAATTCATTCAATAAAAATAACGGCTCTAACCAAGATTGGATTCTTTTGTGTAGAGAAGGTCGATGGGTTGGTTATGTGCATGAAAAAATCTTGAAAAATATTGTTGTACAAAATTGGGATAAAAAGTTTCTTTATGAGTTTTCATTGCCAATAGATGAATTGCCATCAATTAGTGAAAAAGAATCTTTATGGCAAGCAATAATAAAAATTGAAAAAACAAGAGACGCAAGATTACTTGTTCTTTCGAGTGCTGGTCTTCCTTTAGGAACACTTGATAGAGTAGATATAGGCAAAGCAGTACTAAAAAAAATTGGATTAAATCTTCCAGATCAATTAATTAAAGTCGCAAGACAAGAAAATATTTATCCAATAGGATTGAATCTTTCTCAAATAGCAAATTCAATGGCTTCGAGTGATCTAGAGGATAGTCAAAAATGATTGATCTTGTTGAACTTTTCTATAGATAAACGTTTGATCATTTCTTTATCTTTTTCATCTAATTTGTAATTAGACATTTCTAAACCAGGCCATATTTTGCTGAATGACTCTTTTAAAATATTTATAACCTTACCTTTATCTTTGATTTCATTTTTTATTTTTGGTGGATCAGTATTAAAAACTTTCTTCCATAATTGTTTTGACGGTTCCATTAATATTTCTCCATGTTGAAGCAAGTGTCCCTTTCTCCAGTATTGGGCACTTCCAATATGCTTGTTTTTATCTTTATCAATCAAGTCAGCTAATGTTGAAGTTGAAAAACAATTACTATTAGATAAATGCACAGGTTCAGTCCCGAAAGATAAATCCACTCCAGCTTTTTTTAGACCACATTTTAACCATTGAGTTGTCTTTAGGTATGATTCTTTTTTGTTCCTTGGTGGATATTTCCATATGAGTGCATAAGTCAGCCCTCTGCTATGAAGAACAGCATTCCCTCCGCTAGGTCTTCTTACGATTTTTAACTGTTCATTTTTTAAAAGTTTAAGCCAGCCTTTTGGTAGTTCTTTTTGATTTTTACCAATCGACAACCAGTCCCCATCCCAGGTGTAAAAACGTATTGCCATATTAAATTTTTGGTCAGTAAATGATTTCTCTAATAAGAAGAGATCAATTGCCATTTGTTCTGGTCCACTTAATTCAAGAGGATTTAAATAAAGAACTTCTTCTCGATTATTCATTTTGCTTTTTAGTTATTTGTTATGAAAACTTTTCAAGTAGAATTTAAAACATCATAAACTTAACCTAAGAATAGTAAAAGCTATTTGATTATATTTTGAGTCAAAGTATGATATTTAAGATTTATTTGATTTCTTAAAAATATTACTTTCTTTATATTCTCCTTTACTTATTTATTTATTTTTGAATTTATAAAGCATTGAAAGTAGTGAAAGAATTGATTCTATTGTTAATTAAGTTAACATGAAAACATGTGAGACTTTCATTTGATTTTGGGACAACCTCAGCGTATTGAAGAGCCATTCAGAAGGAAGCGATCAAGGAAAATTATTAAGAGGAATCCTTCTGTAAATAAAAAAATCGATGCTTTTACTCAAGTTTCTGAATTTCAGAAAGAAGAAATTAGGCGAGAGCTTTTATATAGCTATGTGGGATTAATTTTGAAGCTTGGTCTATTGATTGTATTTTCAACAAGTCTCGTGAACTTAGGACTTGCATCTCATCAACGTGTAAATAGGAATCTGGAGTTGTCATATCTATTAGAAAGAGAATCAAAAAAACTTCAAAAGATAAGACTACGTTTTGATGAAATGTTTATAAATGGTGGAGAACAAAGTTTTTTTAAGGAGCAAGATCAGTGGATTACTCCAAATAGTGTCAGAGTTATCTGGCGATGATGAACTTTGCGTCTCTTAGGTTTAGATTTGTCTTTGAAAATTGATTAAAAATAGTTTTTACTAAAGAAGATGGCTCTAGTACAAGCGGCACCAGGAACTGTCTTAATTACTGGTACAACCTCAGGTGTTGGTTTGTATGCAACAAAGTCTTTGGTAGAGAGGGGGTGGAGAGTTATTACCGCAAATAGATCTTCTTTGAGAGCTGAGGCTTCGGCCTCAGCTATAGGTTTACCTATTAATAGTCCAAGACAACTGAAACATATACAAATTGATCTTGGCGACTTGGATAGCGTTCGCAATGGGGCTAAAAGTCTTCTAGCGGATTTGGACAAACCATTGGATGCTTTGGTTTGTAATGCTGCTGTGTATCTGCCTCGTTTAAAAAAACCATTGAGATCTCCACAGGGATATGAAATATCAATGGCAACAAATCATTTTGGGCATTTTTTATTGATTCAGTTGCTTTTGGAAAATCTTAGTAAGTCCTCAAGACCGGTCTGGAAGGGAAGATTTTGGGGGGTGGAATCATCTAGAGTAGTCATTTTAGGGACAGTAACTGCTAACAACAAAGAGTTAGGCGGGAAAATACCAATACCAGCTCCTGCTGATCTCGGAAATCTATCTGGTTTTGAAGAGGGTTTTTGCGAACCAATATCAATGGCTAGTGGTAAACGTTTTAAGCCAGGGAAAGCCTATAAAGACAGTAAGTTATGCAATATGATTACGACTCAAGAATTACATAGGCGATTTAATTCTTCTCCAATTCTTTTTAGTTCTCTATATCCAGGATGTGTCGCTAATACAAGATTATTTAGAAACACTCCTAAACTGTTTCAGTGGTTGTTCCCATGGTTTCAGAAATTAATAACTGGAGGTTTTGTCAGTGAAGCGCTCGCTGGTGACAGAGTAGCGCAAGTCGTTGCAGACCCTCAATTTGCTATTTCAGGTGTCCATTGGAGCTGGGGTAATAGACAACGTAAGGACAGACAACAATTCTCACAAGAGTTGTCAGATAGAGTGACAGATCCAGTGACTTCTAGAAAAGTTTGGGAATTGTCTATGCGTTTAGTTGGTATGAAATAGCCCTTTAAGTATTTATTTAGTCAAATCCAAGTAGATCAAATATTTCACGGTCTTTTAAAGGTTCTGCCTCTAATGGCTCAACGTTATCTATCATTTTCTGGGCTAACGAAAGATATTCATTTTGTACTTCAACTACGCCATCTTCTTCTGGATCCATCTCAAAAATTGTGCACTTTTTGAGTCTTGATCTGCGTATTGCGTCTACGTTACGAAAATGAGCCATGGTCTTAAGACCTGTTTTTTCATTGAATTTTTCTATCTGATCTAATTCAGCAGAACGGTTGGCTATTACACCTCCTAAGCGAACTTTGTAATTTTTTGCTTTGGCATTTATTGCTGCGACGATGCGATTCATTGCGAAAATTGAATCAAAATCATTTGCGGTAACAATTAGACAATAATTTGCATGTTGTAATGGAGCAGCGAAACCACCGCATACAACGTCACCAAGAACATCGAATATAACCACATCAGTATCTTCTAAAAGATGGTGCTCTTTTAGAAGTTTGACTGTTTGACCAGTGACATAGCCACCACAGCCTGTTCCGGCTGGAGGCCCACCACTCTCAACGCACATGACACCATTGAAACCTTTAAACATAAAGTCTTCAGGTCTAAGCTCTTCACTATGAAAATCTACTTCTTCAAGAATATCTATGACGGTAGGCACCATCTTGTGCGTAAGAGTAAAAGTGCTGTCATGCTTTGGATCACAACCGATTTGAAGTACTTTCTTTCCAAGTTTTGAAAATGCAGCTGATAAATTCGAAGAAGTAGTTGATTTGCCAATACCTCCTTTGCCATATACAGCAATAACAAGAGCTCCTTCTTGGATTTGTGCTTTTGGATCTTGTTTTACCTGAACGCTACCTTCACCGTCCTCCTTACGAGTTATTGTCGAAGTCATTAATCTTTTTCTTTCGAAAGTCCTTGTTTATATTCTTGCAGTCAAATATCTCTTTAGGAAATGTTTAGCGAATTCGATACATTTGGCATTAAATATATATCTTCAAATGAAAATATATACATCCTGAACAGCGCATATGCGTATTTCTACTCATGCCTTTGGCTTGTATCTTGGATAAGGAATTGCCTTCCAAGTATCCTGTCTTTACTGAGGACTGCTAACTGTTGGGAGAGCAAAAGTCACCGTAGTCAGATATTAGGTAACTAAAAAGTAACTAAATGCGAAAGAGATTAAGTGTTTGTTGACGGTATACCCTTTTTGGATGCAATTTGAATATATACATGTATTAAATTTATTTCTATGAGCGGTGCAACGCTCCTTAAGGAATCTGGTCCAAGAGAGGTTTTCTGCGGCCTAACATCTATTGTTTGGCTCCACAGGAGAATGCCTGATGCTTTCTTTCTGGTTGTGGGTTCTAGAACCTGTGCTCATTTGATTCAAAGTGCAGCTGGTGTGATGATTTTTGCTGAGCCGCGCTTTGGCACAGCCATTTTGGAAGAAAGAGATTTGGCAGGATTAGCTGATGCTCATGACGAGTTAAACAGAGTAGTTAAAAATCTTTTAGCAAGACGACCGGAAATAAAAACTCTTTTTCTAGTTGGTTCATGCCCAAGCGAAGTAATAAAAATAGATCTTTCACGAGTTGCCGAAAATCTGAATATTGAACTTAAGGGTCAAGTAACAGTATTGAATTATTCGGGTAGTGGAATTGAAACAACTTTCACTCAAGGTGAAGATGGAGCTTTAAAAGCATTGATACCATTGATGCCGAAGAGTGATCAAAAGAAATTGCTTTTAGTAGGTACTCTTGCGAATGCTGTAGAGGATCGGCTTACAAGTATTTTTAATCGACTTGGTATAGACAATGTAGAAAGTTTTCCACCCAGGCAGTCAACTGAATTACCTTCAATTGGCTCGGAGACCAAAGTCCTTCTTACGCAGCCATATTTAACTGATACGGCAAGAGAGTTAAAAAATAAAGGTGCTGAAATAATTGAAGCTCCCTTTCCATTAGGTGTCACGGGAAGTACATTATGGATTCAGGCGGCTGCGAATTCATTTGGAATAGAGAAATCTCTAGTTGATTCAATATTAAATCCATTGATATCTAGGGCAAAGCAAGCCTTGATACCTCATGTAGAGAAACTTTCTGGAAAGAAACTGTTTCTTTTGCCCGAATCTCAGTTAGAAATACCTCTCGCCAGATTTCTAAGTAATGAGTGTGGAATGGAGATTGTTGAAATAGGAACGCCTTACTTAAATAGAGATTTAATGAAAGCAGAAATAGACTTACTCCCACCCGATTGTCGTATTGTTGAGGGACAGCATGTTGAGAGGCAATTAGACAGAGTAAGAGATAGTTCGCCAGATCTAGTTGTTTGTGGAATGGGGCTTGCTAATCCACTCGAAGCAGAAGGGATATCAACTAAATGGTCGATTGAAATGGTTTTTAGCCCAATTCACGGTATTGATCAAGCTTCTGATCTAGCAGAATTGTTCTCAAGGCCACTTCGCAGGCATGACATTTTAAACCCTAAAACACTTACATCAAATTAATTTCATGGAATTAACTCTCTGGACATACGAAGGCCCTCCTCATATTGGTGCGATGAGAATTGCCACGTCGATGAAAAAATTACATTATGTTTTACATGCTCCTCAAGGAGATACCTATGCTGATCTTCTTTTTACGATGATTGAACGTCGTGGTAGTAGGCCACCTGTTACATATACAACTTTTCAAGCTAGAGATTTAGGAGGTGATACAGCTGAACTCGTAAAAGGACATATAAAAGAAGCTGTCGATAGGTTTAATCCAGAGGCTCTTTTAGTTGGAGAAAGCTGTACAGCTGAATTAATTCAAGATCAGCCTGGTTCACTTGCTAAAGGTATGGGGTTTGACATCCCAATTGTCAGCCTAGAGTTGCCTGCCTATAGCAAAAAAGAAAACTGGGGTGGCTCTGAGACTTTTTATCAAATAGTAAGAAATTTACTTAAAGACAAATCGGAAGAATCAAAACAAGCTTGGCAGGAGGAAAAAAGAAGACCGAGAGTAAATCTTCTTGGTCCAACTTTACTTGGGTTTAGATGTCGTGATGACATTTTGGAAATACAAAAACTTCTTGGTCAGCACGGTATAGACGTCAATGTTGTGGCGCCATTAGGAGCTTCACCTGCAGATATAATTCGAATACTAGATGCAGATGTGAATGTTTGCCTTTATCCAGAGATAGCGGAATCAACTTGTATTTGGCTTGAAAGAAATTTAAATATGCCTTTTACCACAACAGTTCCTCTTGGCGTTGGGGCTACTCAGGATTTTCTTAGAGAATTACACGAAATTTTAGGGATGGAAATCCCACAATCAGTAAACGAAGCTAATAATTCGAAACTAACTTGGTATTCGAATTCAGTGGATTCGAATTACTTAACAGGGAAAAGAGTCTTTATTTTTGGAGACGGAACTCATGCTCTTGCTGCAGCAAGAATTGCTAACGAGGAGCTAGGTTTTAAAGTTGTTGGTCTAGGAACTTATAGCCGTGAGATGGCTAGGAAAGTTCGTCCGGCTGCTAAGGCTCTTGGCTTAGAGGCATTGATAACAAATGACTACTTGGAAGTAGAAGAGGCGATAAAAGAAACGTCTCCAGAATTGGTTCTTGGTACACAAATGGAGCGACACAGTGCAAAAAGACTTGGCATACCATGTGCAGTAATTAGCACACCGATGCATGTTCAGGATGTACCTGCTAGATATAGTCCTCAAATGGGATGGGAGGGGGCAAATGTCATTTTTGACGACTGGGTCCATCCTCTAATGATGGGACTTGAAGAACATTTAATTGGAATGTTTAAGCATGACTTTGAATTCGTAGACGGTCATCAAAGTCATTTAGGCCATTTAGGTGGAAAAGGAACTGAAAATATTAATCAAGGAGTTAAAACTACAATTTCGAATGATTCAACAAATACAAGTTCAGATCCTATATGGACTCATGAAGGTGAAAGGGAGCTTTCTAAAATCCCATTTTTTGTAAGAGGTAAAGTAAGAAGAAATACAGAGAATTATGCCCGCCAAGCAGGATGCAGAGAAATTAATGAAGAAACTCTTTACGATGCTAAGGCTCATTATAAAGCCTAAATTTTGTACTTCTAATTACGCCAATGAGAACTTTCTTGGCTTGATTTAATTAATCTCCAAACATTTCTTGATATCTTTTTAGCAATGAGACCACCTCTCTCGACTCTTGAGGAGCCTGGCCTAACGCCTAAAAGTTTTGATACTTCTGTCGTGCTAAGTGGAGCTCCTGTCTCTATAGCTAGAGAGGTTAGTTCAAGTCTTTGACGCAGTTCATAGGTATCACATTTTTCGTCTTCTTTTAACCAATTCAAGTTGCCAATACCTTTATCGGACAATTTTTGCATAAGACCCAATGAGACTAACCCAAGTGCTTGCTCCGGATTGATTTCAGTATTTAAGTTATTATTTTTTGAATCCTTTGGCTGAGGTGCAGTCATTCTTCAATCAGAACTATATGTATTGAATTTATCGGCTAAAATTAAGCACGCAAGTCTAAATTGCTAGCTAAAAAGGCAATCTTTGAGGTAATATCCCGCCCATGACAAGATTCGCCACATTCGAAAATAATGAAAGGCGACTAGGTGGCAGCCAGAGAATTACTGGTGCAGAGGTGGATGAATATCTTGCTGACGATCCAAAGCGTGTAATAACAACTGATTCGGAAAAATCGTTAGTGGCTCGGCAAGCAAGTCATGTAAAACAAATTGAATTAAGAACATATGTTTTCCTAGATTCTTTGCAACCTCAACTTGCGGCTTATATGGGAACTGCAAGTTCAGGATTCTTGCCCATACCTGGCGATGCTTGCCTTTGGATGGAGGTTTCTCCTGGAATGGCTGTGCACAGGGTTACAGATATCGCACTAAAAGCCAGCAACGTGCGATTAGGCCAAATGATCGTTGAGAGGGCATTTGGCTCTCTTGCTCTTTATCACCGAGATCAAAGTACTGTACTGCATTCTGGTGATGTCGTTTTAGATGCCATAGGAAGCACAATTGATAGGAGAACTAATCCTCAAGTTACTTGGACTGAAGTTATTCGATCTATTACTCCTGACCATGCTGTTTTGATCAACCGCCAAAATAGACGTGGCTCAATGATTCAATCTGGCATGAGTATGTTCATCCTTGAGACTGAACCAGCGGGATATGTTTTGATGGCTGCAAACGAGGCAGAGAAGTCATCAAATATCACAATCGTTGATGTGAAAGGAGTTGGTGCTTTTGGAAGGCTGACTTTGGCGGGAAAAGAAGGCGATGTTGAAGAGGCTGCTGCTGCGGCGATGAGAGCTATTGATTACATTAATAGAAATTAATTATCTTTTAATTCCCATAGCTTTCAAAAGGTAAGGAGCTAATTCTCTAGCTGCTTTGCCTCTACTTCCATGTTTAGATAATTGGGCATTATTTAATTCTCCATAAGTGCAGTTAGTTTCACGAACCCAAAATAATGATTCAAATTCGCCATTTGGATAAGCAGGCTTTTTTAAAATTTCACCCCAGCAAATCCCTATCGTATTTTTGATAATTTCTCCAGTGTTTGTGCAAAGCACCATTACGCTGCATACTTTTGCACTTCTGTAGGGACTGTCACCAAGAGCAGAAAGAATCTTCTCTATCTTTTTTTCATTTGTATCTGCAAGTCGCGCAGAGAAAATACCGGGAGCATTACCAAGAGAATCAATTTCAAGTCCAGAATCATCCGCAATAGTCCAACTGTTAGTTAATTCTGCTGCTGCTTTTGCTTTCAATATTGCATTATCAAGGTATGTTTTTCCTGTCTCTTCAACATCTAGAGAATTAGGTTGTTTTTTGACTTCAATTGGGAGTGGCCCAAGCATTGCCTCTATCTCGGCAACCTTCTTTGGATTACCACTAGCTATTGTTATTAATGGCTTTTCCAAATCGAATAATTTAACTAGATCTATATAGTCTTACAGGAAGAAGTTAAAAACAAAAGTAGTTGGATTTTTTAGATGATTTTGAGACAGTTTTTGGGTGAACATTCCAACCCTGACATAGCCAGGAAGCTGTCTCGTGGGTAAAAATAACTACATGGACAAGTTTACGCAATGCAATATGAGTATGTCCTAACCATTGATCGAACAGCGATACTCAACTGTCGTAGCAAGGGTGATAAGCTCAGCTTATACTTGGAACTAGAAACTGTAATCAGCGCTATTAGAAAATCCCCTTGACTAATTACTCTTTGGCGGGCCATTGTCCCTCCTGAACATTCCATCCCTTTACTGAAATAGGACATGGCTAGCGAAACAATGGGTATTGCTCTCGGCATGATCGAGACACGCGGATTAGTACCAGCTATTGAAGCTGCTGACGCGATGACCAAGGCAGCAGAAGTGCGCTTGATTGGTCGTGAGTTTGTTGGTGGTGGTTACGTAACAGTTTTAGTTCGTGGCGAAACTGGTGCTGTAAACGCTGCAGTTCGTGCAGGTGCAGACGCTTGTGAGCGTGTAGGTGACGGACTCGTTGCAGCTCACATCATTGCTCGTCCTCATCGTGAAGTTGAGCCAGCTTTGGGTAACGGTAACTTCTTGGGTCAGAAGGACTGATTTTTGACTAAGTCCGAAGAGGAGAGGACTTTTCAAATTTTCAACCTTCTAAACTAATTAACAGGAGCTATCAATGGCTAAAAAGTATGATGCTGGAGTTAAGGAGTATAGAGATACTTACTTCACTCCTGACTACGTCCCCCTAGATACTGACCTACTAGCATGTTTTAAATGCACAGGTCAGGAAGGTGTACCAAAGGAAGAGGTTGCAGCAGCTGTTGCAGCTGAATCATCCACAGGTACATGGTCAACAGTTTGGTCTGAATTATTAGTAGATCTTGAGTTCTACAAAGGCCGCTGTTACCGCATCGAAGATGTCCCTGGAGACAAGGATGCCTTCTATGCATTTATTGCTTATCCGTTAGATCTTTTTGAAGAAGGATCTATAACTAACGTTTTAACATCACTTGTTGGAAACGTCTTTGGTTTTAAAGCCTTGCGACATCTTCGTCTTGAAGATATCCGCTTCCCAATGGCATTTATCAAAACCTGTGGCGGACCTCCCAGTGGAATCGTGGTTGAACGTGATCGTCTTAATAAGTACGGTCGTCCATTACTTGGTTGTACTATTAAGCCTAAGCTTGGTCTTTCGGGTAAAAACTACGGTCGCGTTGTATACGAATGTCTCAGAGGCGGTCTTGATCTAACTAAAGATGATGAGAATATTAATTCTCAGCCATTCCAGCGTTGGAGAGAGCGTTTTGAGTTTGTGGCTGAAGCAGTAAAGCTAGCCCAGCAGGAAACTGGGGAAGTTAAAGGTCATTACCTTAACTGTACAGCGACTACTCCTGAGGAGATGTATGAGCGTGCTGAGTTTGCAAAAGAACTCGATATGCCCATTATCATGCATGACTACATTACTGGTGGTTTTACCGCTAATACAGGTCTGGCTAACTGGTGTCGTAAGAACGGCATGCTTCTTCATATCCACCGTGCTATGCATGCGGTTATTGACCGTCATCCTCAACACGGTATTCACTTCAGAGTTCTTGCGAAGTGTTTACGCCTATCAGGCGGAGACCAACTCCATACAGGAACAGTTGTTGGAAAACTAGAAGGAGATCGTCAAACAACTCTTGGTTATATCGATAACCTTCGTGAATCCTTTGTCCCTGAAGACCGTTCTCGCGGTAACTTCTTCGATCAAGATTGGGGTTCTATGCCTGGTGTATTTGCCGTAGCATCTGGTGGTATACATGTTTGGCATATGCCAGCATTGCTCGCAATCTTTGGAGATGATTCATGTCTTCAGTTTGGTGGTGGTACTCATGGTCACCCATGGGGATCAGCTGCTGGTGCGGCTGCGAACCGTGTAGCTCTAGAAGCATGTGTTAAAGCACGTAATGCAGGTAGAGAAATCGAAAAAGAAAGTCGCGATATCCTTCTTGAAGCTGCAAAGCATAGCCCTGAGCTAGCAATTGCTCTTGAGACATGGAAGGAGATTAAGTTCGAATTCGATACAGTCGATAAACTCGACGTTCAGTAAAAAGATATAGGGGTGATTTTTAAAAGTCACCTCTAATTTTCTTAAATTCACTAGTCGATAACTCAGTCGACTTTCATTCATTCACTAACCTAAGTTCACCATGCCTTTCCAGAGCACAGTAGGTGACTATCAGACAGTCGCCACCCTGGAAACATTCGGCTTCTTACCGCCGATGACCCAGGACGAAATTTACGATCAAATCGCTTATATCATTGCTCAGGGTTGGAGCCCAGTTATTGAGCATGTTCATCCAAGTGGTTCAATGCAGACCTATTGGTCTTATTGGAAATTACCTTTCTTCGGTGAAAAGGATTTGAATCTTGTAGTAAGTGAGTTAGAAGCTTGTCATAGAGCATATCCTGACCACCATGTTCGTATCGTTGGATATGACGCATACACACAAAGCCAAGGTACTTGCTTTGTAGTTTTCCAAGGCCGCTAGAATTAAGGCTTTGATAAATTTAGCCCTGAAAAGTTTTCGGGGCTAATAATTCCTTAGAGAATTAAAAATTATTTTTTACGATCTCTCCATTGGATTGATATGGCAAAACAAACAAGTAGACAATTAGTTCTTGATCGCCGACAGGCATTAAGTCAAGGTGGTAAAAATGCCTCTATTAAAGGCTCAACACCTAATAGAGTTCGTTCCTCAAGCGATGCGAGGGCCACGAGAACTGATGCGGTTTTTGTTAAGCCTAAAAAAACTTTGACTAATTCAAATAATTCCTCTTCTCAGTTAAGTACTAGTAGTTATCAATCAGGTGCTTCTGGAAGTTCAACAGGTGCAAGGTCATATAAAAGTTCAGTAGCTCAGTCTAGTCGAAAACTTGTTATTGCTAGACGAGAGGCATTATCTCGTAGAGGCAAATCTGCTGATCATACAAAAGATATAACCCGAGTTGATGTTGAGAGAAAAAAGGTTCTAAACGCTCCTTCTTACGAAGCAAAAAAGACTGAACATTGTTGCCCTGAATGTGAGCAAAAAGCTTTAGATGAGACTAGAAATACAATTTCAAAGCCTGAAATCAGTTTGACTTTAAACAAAAGAAAGGCTGATCATCGCTCAACTGTTAAAAGAAAAGCAATTACAAATTCAAGTAGAGCTTATGTGCTGGCTCGAAGAGAAGCATTATCAAAACACGGTAAATCTGCTGGAAAGCAGCCAACTACAGCTGCTTCAGTAGCTCGCCAGGGTAATCCAGATTTGACCACTAAAGAAATAGCTCAACGTGTTAGAGAGCTAAAAAGTAAAACAGGAGCGACTGGAAAAACTCGTACATCAGTAACACGTCCTTGTGGTCCAAATAAGAATGGTGCCAAGCAAAATGCCAATGCACCTGATGCACATTGGAAAGTGGGAATGAGTGAAACTTCTACTGGCCAACTTGTTACCGGAACTCAAGCAAATAGATCTCTAAAAACCACAGGAAATGAAGCAAGTACATGTCGTTCAATAACAGGTACTCAATACTTGGGTTCAGAAGTTATTGATTCTTTCTGC
Source organism: Prochlorococcus sp. MIT2308 (assembly GCF_059772345.1). Lineage (NCBI taxonomy): Bacteria > Bacillati > Cyanobacteriota > Cyanophyceae > Synechococcales > Prochlorococcaceae > Prochlorococcus > Prochlorococcus sp. MIT2308. The sequence goes on from NZ_CM186283.1 coordinate 1,910,404, forward strand.
AATGGTTCAAATACTTCTATAAGTCAGCCAGCAAAAGTAGGCGTTACAAGTACTACTCATGGAAATTTAGTTACTGGTAATGAGGTGGGCAGATCAGAGAAAGTTACCGGAGATGAGCCTGGTACTTGTAAGAACCTGACTGGCACTGAATATATTTCAGCTAACCAATCTAATGCCTACTGCGGAGGTGTTAATCCCTCTCCTTCAAAGATTGGTTATAGCCAAACTTTAGAGGGTAAGAAAGTAAGTGGAACTATGACTGGTAGATCCGCTTTGGTTACAGGGAATGAGGCTGGATCAAACAAAGATCTAACTGGTGATCAGTATTTAGGTGCTGATCCACTCCCTTCAGGCAGACCAGCAGAAAAGGTTGGCTCACTAACAACAATTCGTGGAAATGGTGTAACTGGTACTGACGTATCTAGAAGAGAGAATGTTACTGGTAATGAGGCTGGTAGTTGCAAGAACGTGACAGGAGATGAGTATGTGGGTGCTGGACAATTTAATGCATTTTGTGGAAGCAAGCCCGCTCCTGATCCAGCAAAAGTTGGATTGAGTATTACTAATAAAACTCAATCCGTTAGTGGAACTATGACTGGTAGATCACCACTCGTAACAGGAGATGAACCTGGCACTTGTAAAGCGGTAACAGGTACCCCTTATGCAGGATTAGATCAAGCAAATCAATGGTGTGATAATCCCTCGTCATCTGAGATAGTGGCTAGAACTCCTAGGAAACTTGGCACTCCTGCTGCAAGATTGACTGGCCAGCAACCTGGCATAGGCGGCAAGATGACAGGAGCTCATAAGGGAGCTTGTGAACCTTTAACTGGAACTCCTTATGTAGGAGGAGATCAATTAAAAGATAATTGTGGTGTTTTAAATATTCCTGAAGGTTATGCGCATGAAGAAAAACCTGAGAAAGCAGCTGCATGGACAAGTTTCAGCGTGAAATCTCCAGCTAGGCAGGCTCATATTCAAAATGAAATTAATTCGGGTGTGACAGGTACGAGCTATGAAGACAGCTCAAGAATCACTGGTCCATTTGATATGGCTGCAAATAAAGTGACAGGAACTGAACAATTTCGTTTTGATAGAAAACCATCAAATTCTCAGAGGAATAAAGTTGACGAAATAGTTAATGAGGAAGCTAAGCAACGTCCAACTTCTCAAATAACAGGAGAAGGACAATCTGCAGGATTGAACATAACTGGTGATGATTGGGCCAGAGGAGAGCATGTCACGGGAACTGAAGGTGCCTCTGCTAAGCGTAGAAACCCTTCACGTCCAGGACCAATGAGTGCAATGAAAGCATCTGAATTAAAGAGAAACCAAGAGGTTCCTGAACCAGATTTCCTAATCACTGGCTCTAGTGGTAATACAAGGGAAGGTCAACTGGTTACTTTCTCTGGTGGAGCAAGAGGTTAAATAGTCGATGGCCTATCGTAATTTGGCCAAGAAATCTCTTCGTGGGCCTACAGCTCCTATGAAGAGATTTGTCGACCTAGAGAACCAGAGCTTTAATTCTGAACTAATTAAGACTACTAATTCTTTCTCTGATGAAATAAAAATCATTAGCTCTTTTTCCACTGATCATCCATTAACCAATTCTCAAGAAAATCAGAAGTTAAATCAATACGAAAAAAAGGTTAAAGGTCGATTTGACAATATTGTTCCTCTTTTAAAAAGAGTCTCTAGTCTTCAAAATGATTTAAATTTTGTAGAAAGAGCTCAAAATTTATGTCGCTCAGAATTAGGTTATGAACTACCACTCCACATACTTGAAAAGGCGTGGGTTGGAAGTGTTGATATAAGTGCTTTGTTTGCATGGTGTGTGTTTCAATCACACCAATTGACTAGTAATGAATTTTTCAATTCAGATCCAATAGAGGGATCTGAAGATAGTCAATATGCCAAATCTTTTCAATCTTTTCTTTATCAATGTGGCTTTCATCTTTTAGATATAACTCCCTGTGCTGATGGCCGATTAGCTCATGCTATTTCTTACGCTTTACGTATACCTTTTAGCTCTGTTAGGAGGCGTTCTCATGCCGGTGCTCTATTTGATATTGAAAAAACAGTTAATCGTTGGATTAAAACAGAACATAGTAGATATAGAGAGTCAACTCCTAATTCTGCAACTGAGCCAACAAGATATTTAAAATCAGTAATCTATCATTTTAGTTCTGTTGATCCTACGCACCAAGGATGTGCTGCACATGGTAGTAATGATGAGTTGGCGGCATCAGAAGGCTTACAGCGATTATTAGATTTTAGGGAAGCAGTCGAAAATAGTTTTTGCTGTGGTGCATCTGTTGATTTGCTTTTAATTGGTATTGACACAGATACAGATGCGATAAGAGTTCATACTCCTTCAAAAACTAATGAAGTTGATTTGAAATCATGGGTTTGTTCAAATGAAATCTACAAAGAGACTCAATTTCTAAATGCTGAGGATGCTCTTCAAAAAATTCAAGAAAATATCAAAAGTGTTTGTCCTGGAGAAACTGATCCAAATATGGTTATGTTTATCACTAAACTCATTTCAAATAATATTTCTCAAATTGATTATGTAAAAAACTTTCACGATGGAAGTTATAAAGATGCTGGTCATGCGGAGAGATTTATTGGTGTAGGTATTGGTTTTAAAGAAGTTCATTTGAGAAACCTTACTTATTTTGCTCATTTGGAGACTGTTGAGCAAGGAGCTCCTGACTTAGATGTCGGAGTGAAAATTTTTACAGGTCTCAATATCTCTAGGAGCTTACCAATCCCTATTGTCATTCGCTTTGATTACTCAGGTAGTGTCCCTCATGCGAGGAATAGGGCGTTATCTGATTGTCATAGAATTAATGAGGCTATTAAGTCTCGTTATCGAGATTTAATAGATGATGGATCACTTCACACATTTCTTACTATTCGAGATCGAGACAAAAAGGCTCCTGCAGAAGTTGTAGGTTCTTCCCTCGATCCAGTCACTCAGGAGGCTCACTAAATGCTCATTTGTAAAGTTCTCAAACCACTTGTCTCAACCAATCGCATTCCAGGCTTTGAACATAAGCATTTACAGGTTGTATTGGATGGCAGCTCAAAAAAAGTTGCTGTTGATGCTGTTGGATGTAAACCAGATGATTGGGTTATATGTGTAGGAAGTTCTGCCGCTCGCGAAGCTGCTGGAAGTAAGTCTTATCCAAGTGATTTAACTATTGTTGGGATTATTGATCATTGGGATCCAGAGACACAACAACAGATTCCAGGAGGAGAAAAATAATGGAGATCATGCAAGTTATGGGACGGTTGGTATGTACACAGAGAGTGGAAGGTTTAGGACACATGCATTTAAGAATATTGTGTAATAACAAAGGTAAAAGACTTGTGGCTGTTGACCCTGTCGGTGCGCGAGAAGGTAATTGGGTCTTTACTGCAACAGGAACCGCAGCAAGGTGGGGATGCCCAGATCCAAATGTTCAAACTGATTTAACTATTGGTGGGATTATTGATAATTGGTCACCTGATGATTAGTTTGTGCACTTTTCAATAAAGCTTAATTTTATAAATTCCTAAATTATGACTAACTCTTCAAATCGACGACCAAAAAGTGGTAATAAAAGCATTAAACCTAAAGATCAGATTGTTGATATTACTCCCTTGAATTCAAGCACTAAATTAAAAACTACTTCCAACATAAAGCCCTCTTCGACTGAAAAAGTATCTAATACTAAAAGTATTCCTGGAGCTAGAAAGATATTAAATGGCTCTGGAGGTTCTGGTTCAACTAAAACTCCAATTGGAAAAAATAAAGGTTCCAAAAGCAATTCAAAATCAGGGATTGCAATAGGAATGATAGAGACTCGTGGACTTGTACCGGCAATAGAAGCAGCAGATGCAATGACTAAGGCTGCTGAAGTTAATTTGATCGTTAAGGAACTCGTAGGTGGAGGATATGTAACAGTAATGGTTCGTGGTGAAACTGGTGCTGTGAATGCTTCTGTGAGAGCAGGTGCTGATGCATGTGAGCGTGTTGGGGATGGCTTGGTTGCGGCACACATCATTGCCCGTCCACATATCGAAGTTGAGCCGGCTTTGAGAGGGAGTGGTGCTAAAAGAAGAAGTTAAGTAGTTTTTGTTTATAAATTATTTCTTCAATCAATTCAAGATGTAGTAGTTTTTATAAAAGAAATGTTTTTTTTTATGGAAGGGTGGAGGCAAAAGAAAAGACCAGAGTGTCTAGAAAAAAGGTTTGAATTCCAATCTTATGAAAAAAACAGAGATTTTTTAGATGAGCTAGGTGATTTTTGCGAGAAGGTAAATCGCTTCCCTGACATAAGTTTCGGGAAGACTTATGCAAATATCACCATCAGGCCTGTGGAAAATAATGAGAAAGAAGAAATATCAAAAGATGATTTTGATTTCGCAAGTAAAATAGATTTTTTAAATAATCAGCAAAAAAATTAATCTTCTTCTTTTGGTTGTTCTAGGTCTCTTTTGATTAATGCCATTAGATAAGAGGGAGTTTTATATCTCCCTGGCAAACAGCGATTAAGAGTCTCTAGATGGCTCCAGCAAACTGTTCTTTGAATTTGATCAGCGGTACGTCCTTGCTGCAAGAGCCTCCTAAGTGCTTTGCAGTACAAAGGGTATCCTGCTTCTAGTTCGCCAATAGTCAACTTGGCAGTGGACATTGTCTATCGCGAATCATTTATTAATTTAGACAATCATGGGGCCACTTAGCAAAGTGGCAATGTTCTGTTTAGTCACAAAGTTGTTTTTATTTCTTGTTTCCTAGCCAAGCAACGCAATCTATTTCAATTTTTCCTCCCTTTGGAAGATTTGATACTTCCACGCATGCTCTTGCTGGGCTCGTCGCTGCTCCCCCAAAGGTTTCTGCATAAATCGCATTCACTATTGCGAAGTCGTTTAAATCAGTCAAATAAATAGTTGTTCTTACTACATTTGAATTTTTCCCACCAGCAGCTTCAACTACTGCCATTAAATTTTTTAAAACTTGTCTAGTTTCCTCCTCTATGTTCCCATTCCCTAGCATTACTCCAGTTGAAGGGTCTAAAGCAATTTGTCCTGAGCAATACAACCAGTTTTCTACTAACACAGCTTGGTTATAGGGGCCAACTGGTTTAGGTGCGAATTCTGTTTCGATTGGCTCTATATCTGAACTTTTCATAAATGTATAGGCTTGTGTTGAGATTTGATAGTTAAATTAGAATTTAACATTTCCAACTATCCTTGTGCATTCTTAGTTTTGTAAATTCTTCGACATTTTGCGCTCTTAAAAATAAATTTGTTTTTCTTTCTTCTGAGATTGTTGATGGGAGACTAGGTATTCCATTTCGAAGCTTATTCTGAACAAGCTCTAATCTTTCTTTAATAGAAATATTTTTTGAATCTAAAGTTAATGCCCATTTTAAGTTGTTTTCTGTATATTCATGAGCTGAGTATATTTTTGTGAATTCTGGTAAGGAATTAAGTTTATATAAACTTTCAAACATTTGAGACGGCGTTCCTTCTAGAAGGCGACCACAACCACCTCCAAAAATTGTGTCTCCAGGGAATAATATATTATATTTAGCATTTTCTTTGGATACATAAAAGGCAATATGGTTGTTCGTATGACCATGCACTTCAATGACTTGAATTTCACCATCCATTAAATGAAAAATATCATTATCATCTACTGAAAATGTTTGAAAAGGTATTCTTTTAAGTTCTTTTTTTGAAGCAATTACCTTTGCATTCGGCCATCTTTTGATTAGCTTTTGTGATCCACCTATATGGTCATCGTGATGATGCGTTTGAAGGATAGCTTTCAAGGATAGGTTTTTCTCTAAAAGCCATTTTTCTACAGGACTTGAGATGGATGGATCTATTACTACCGCATTGCAATTGTGGACCCATACCCATACGATATTGTCCTGTAAAACAGTAATTGGGTGAATAGTGAATTCGCTTTCTTTCTCTAACATTTTTTATTTAAGTAATGAAATAGTTGGAATCAATTTCAATGGTTTTTGACATGTTTACAGTTGCATTAGCAAAAGGCGCCTTATTGAAAGAATCAGTCTCAATGTTTTTGAACGTTGGACTTGACTTTTCGGCTGTTTTAGAAGATAGCAATCGTCAATTGATGGTCCCGTCAGTTTGTGGACGAGCTAAAGCCCTTTTAGTAAGGAACAGTGATGTCCCTGTTTACGTATCTTATGGACAGGCACAACTGGGAATAGTGGGTTTTGATGTGTTACAAGAGCAGAAATTGCAGGTGTCTAATTTAGTTGATCTTGGTTTTGGAGCTTGCCATATGTCTGTTGCAGTTAAATCGAGTAGTGGTTATTTGAGTGCTACTGACTTGCCACCTAACTGTCGTGTTGCAAGTAAATTTACAAACTGTGCAAAGAGATTTTTTGATCAAATTGATTTGCCTGTTGAATTGGTTCATTTGAGTGGATCGGTTGAACTTGGTCCAATAACAGGTATGGCTGAAGCAATCGTTGATTTGGTCGCAACTGGTCGTACTCTTAGAGATAATGGTCTGATAGAAATTGAAGAACTTTTCAAATCAAGCGCTCGGCTTGTTGGTCATCCTCTATCACTAAGGTTAGATAGAGGTCCACTTCAAGAAATTATTGATTCAATTCAAATCCAATCTCAGATTAATCTCTCTACTGATGGCAAAAAATGATTTTCGAAGAGTTAAGAAACTTGGTAAATATTTAAAAAAGGAAAAAAAACGTTTAATTCTAATACTTTTAATACTATTGCCTGTTGCTTTAGCCGGTGCAATTCAACCTCTCCTTGTAGGGCAAGCTATTTCTGTTTTAAGAGGAGAAGATACGATATCTTTTTTTGATAATTTATCTGGTCAATCATCAATTAGTTTGATAATATTAATTCTATTCATAACAGTATTACTAAGACTTGGATTACAGGGTTTTCAGTCATACAATATACAGGCTGTAGGGCAAAGGCTGACTGCAAGAATTAGAAATGATTTGTTTTCCCATTCCATGTCATTGTCATTGCGTTTTCATGACAAAATGCCTGTTGGTAAATTGCTAACAAGATTAACTAGTGATGTTGATGCATTGTCAGAAGTTTTCGGAAGTGGAGCTGTTGGTGTTTTAGCTGATTTTGTAAGCCTTATAGTTATATCAATAACTATGATTTTAATTGAATGGAGATTGGGTTTGCTTCTTTTAATTATTCAAATACCTGTTACAGCTTTTATTCTTTGGCTACAAAAACGTTATCGAATAGAAAACTATAAAGTTAGAGAAGAACTTTCCCAACTGAATGCAAACTTTCAGGAAAATTTACAAGGCCTAGAAGTTGTTCAGATGTTCAGAAGGCAATCATTAAATGGTCAAAAATTTTCCAAAACAGGTACTAATTATAAAAATGCGGTAAACGGGACTATTTTTTATGACAGCAGTATTTCTGCTTTTATCGAATGGGTCTCATTGGCAGCAGTGGCATTGGTTATTTCTTTGGGTGGTTATATGGTTACGGCAGGAGCTATGGGACTTGGTACTCTAACCACATTTATTCTTTATTCACAAAGATTATTTGAACCTCTGAGACAATTGGCAGAAAGATTTACACAAATCCAGGGTGGGCTAACAGCAGTTGAAAGAATAAGTGAGCTGCTTGAAAAGAAAATAGAGATTTATGATCAAATTGATAAGAAGGTAGAAAATAAAAAGATAATCAATTCAAATGAAACTCGAATTGGAGAAGTTTTATTTGAAAATGTTAGTTTTTTTTACAGAGAAGATGAACCTATAATAAACGATTTAAGTTTCAAAATTAATCCCGGTGAACATGTCGCTCTCGTTGGCCCAACTGGGTCAGGTAAGACCACTTTGATTAGATTATTATGTAGGCTTTATGAACCTCAAAAAGGAAATATATACATTGATGGTCAAAATATTAAAAACATTTCTATACAAGCTCTTAGGAAACAACTTGGAGTAGTGCTTCAAGACACTTTCCTTTTTAGTGGAAACGTTGCAGATAATCTTCGTTTGGATTCTTCAATAGATAATCAGGGCTTGAAAGATATATGCAGTGAATTAGGACTCGATAATTTATTGAGAAAGCTTCCAAATGGATTAGATACATATATCAGGGAAAGAGGAGGGAATCTTTCTTCAGGTGAGAGACAGCTTTTGTCTATTGCAAGAGTTGCAATAAGAGATCCAAAAGTATTAATCATGGATGAAGCTACTGCTTTTATGGATCCGTCAACTGAGGCAACTTTGCAAAGAGATCTTGATAGGTTGTTAGAGAAAAGAACAGCGCTTGTTATTGCACATAGATTAGCAACAATAGAATCATCTGATCGAATCCTTGTAATGAGAAAAGGAAGGCTAGTTGAGCAAGGTAATCATGAAGAGTTGAGGGCTTTGGGTGGACTTTATGCTCAACTATCTGATTTGCAAGAAAAAGGTCTCGCATCTATCTGACTAGTACTAATTTATGATTAATCTAGGGTCAAAAAAACTTGGAATGCCAGGCTGGAGGAATCAAAATGTTCTTTCAGATGAAACCTTAAAAAATATATATGGAAAACAAGCTATTCAATACTTTAATCAAGATAATTCATCCCTCTTCGTTTTTAGTGATTCCAAATCTTTTGACTTAATTGAACTTGAGCAACTTTTACAAGCAGTTGGTTGGGGAAGAAGACCACTTCGAAGAGTGAAACGAGCTCTAGATAATAGCTTGCTTAAGATTGGTCTATGGCAACATGATCCTAAGTTTCCAAGATTAATTGGATTTGCAAGATGCACCGGAGACGGAGTTATTGATGCAACAATATGGGATGTAGCTATTAACCCTGTTTATCAAGGTTATGGATTAGGGAAACAACTTATGTCATATTTAATGAGGAGTTTAAAAAGGGAAGGTGTTACTAGAGTAACTCTATTTGCTGATTCTGATGTGATAAATTTTTATAAAAGACAAGGATGGAATCTAGAACCAAAAGGGAATAAATGTGCCTTTTGGTATTCTAATTAATTGATTAAATCACAGTTGATAAATTATGAATAGTATTCTTTTGATAATTTATCTGTTTCATGGCCTTGGCGCCATTTCTTTCTTAAGCTTGCATTCTTAATAGCACGTTTAATTATATTTGAATTAGACCATCTTATGTCGTCAGTGTATAAATTTAAACCGATACGCTTTACTTTTGCAGTTGTCGTAATTCTAGTTATCAAGTCTAGATCCTCCATTATTTTTAAGGATGAGAACCCTCCTGATCGGTGGTAAAGGTCTTTGTGAATTAGTAAACCTTGGTCACCATAAGGACGTTGTAAAAAATGACTTCTAAGTGCTACAGCGAGTTCTAAAATTCTGTATTCTAATTTATCTTTTTTGACTTTAAAATCAAAATACCATGCAAAATTCTTTGATGTTTTATTTTGCGTTATTTTAAATAAAGTTTCTCCACATCTTTTGTCAAATCTACTATCTGCATGAAGAAATAGAAGCCAATCTCCTTTTGCTTTGGAGGCACCAGTTTTTAATTGGTATCCTCTATTTTTCTTAGGACTATTGATAACACTAACTCCTTGTATTTTTGCAATTGAAATAGTTAAATCTGTACTTCCTCCATCCACTAATAATAAATCAAAATCATCAGGCCATTCATTTAAATCAGCAAAGAGAAGAGGAAGATGATCTGCTTCGTTTAGAGTTGGTATGACGATGCTGAGAGTTGGAAACTGTTGTGATCTAGCCATGGTGATAAATCCAAAATATTGTCAAGATCATTTTTAGTTTGAAGTAATTGATAATTTATTTGATTTAAGGAGGCCAATCGAATTGTCTCTTCAAGCACTTTATCGCTTCCCCATTTTATACCAGAAAACGGCCAGGTGCATAATGGATTTAAGAGTTTGTTTGATAATCCTATAAGCCAGTATCCACCGTCTTTTGAAGGACCTAATACCATTTCTTTTTTATTAAGTATTTGAATAGCTTGAATTAAGTCAAAGTGTGAGATTGATGGTAAATCAGTTCCAATTAATAGGACAGGTTTATGAATCGTTTTGTGAGAAATAGTATTTTCAAATTGAGTCTTTAAAAACTGTCTTTTCATTTTTGTTCCTAGATTGCCAGGCCCTTGAAGCGCAATTTTTTGAATCTTATTTTGGAGCGCCCATTTTTTTGCTGCCTGAATTCCAATTCCATCGATGGCAACTGTTACATCAGCAAGACCATCTTTTTGAATCTCTTTAGCTACTTGAATAGTGTGATTAGTTAGTTTTTCTTGGATCTTTGCAGCATGAAGTGCCCCTATATCCTTAGATAAACGACTTTTACATCTAAAGATAGCGTGCCATCTTGTCATTAAAACTATGGTTGGTTTATTGCTTTTATTGAATCTTGCTGTTTTAACTACCTTATACATAGTTATTGATTTCGGGCTTTTCGATGTTCTTGAACTTTAAGTTACTGTTTATTTCATCTGATTAATTTTTGTTCTTAAAAAATAAACCTATTTGTGTGTTATTTAACTGATCCATGACGTAATTTGCCTTTTTGAATGTGACGATTCAATTTTTACAACTGGATTCCCAGATTTAACAATTTCTGATTGAAGTTCTCGCTAAAATCAAAATCCATTAGGTAATTTCT